>NZ_RZHE01000003.1 GCF_003989825.1 Vreelandella populi | reverse complement strand
AGTTACGCCTGACGACCATAGCGAGCGTGAACCACCTGATCCCTTGCCGAACTCAGTAGTGAAACCGCTTAGCGCCGATGGTAGTGTGGGGTCTCCCCATGCGAGAGTAGGTCATCGTCAGGCACTTATTAAGAAAAGCCCCGAGCACACTGTGTTCGGGGCTTTTTGCTGTGTGTGAAAGAAAAGTCTGTGTACTTCACCACTCGATACGCTTTCCTGCCCAGTCCCAGAAGCTACCACTATCTTCTGGCGTGCGCTTATTTATGACCGCCAAGAGTTGCCCTGCAGTAAAGTCAGGTGTAAAGAGCTTCTCGCTGGGCACTCGTGCCTGGAACGGCTTAGAAAGTGGGGTGTCCGTAGTACCTGGATGCAGGCATAAAACGATCGACGTTGGGTTGAGCCTTTTTAATTCGATGGCCGCTGTTTTAAGTAACATATTGTGCGCGGCTTTACTTGCTCGGTAGCTATACCATCCCCCTAAATTATTGTCGGCAATGGAGCCTACCCGAGCAGAAAGGCTGGCAATCACACAGCAATGAGTACTTTAAAGGAGTCCATGAGCGAGGCAATAAGTAGTGCTGGGGTGAAAGCATTGACATGCATGATGGCTTGTAAGCTATCGGCATTCAGCTGATCTAAGCGCTTTTCCGGGTGAAGTTTACGGGCATCATCATGAAGTAAACCAATCGCATTAAAGAATAAGTGGACTGGCTGGCCGGCGAGCTGCTGATTTAACGCTGACCGTCCCTCGTCGGTGGTGGCATCCAGAGTGAGCGAAATGACTCGTTCATCGTCAATGGCAAATGGTTGGCGGGTAACCGTAATAATTCGGCCAGCACGCGAGGAGGATAAAAGCTGGTTTAACAGGGCATAGCCAATGCCGCTGGACGCACCGGTAATCAGAGCCGTATAGCGGTCAGGAAGTATGTCCAGCATGTAAGAGCCTAATGTGAAAGGGGAGGGCTCTTATTGAAGCGGTAGGGAGAAAATCTGTCTAGCGTGGGCGCTTATTTAGGCCGAGGCATTAATTCTTCCGGACTGTGCTCCGGTTCGGCCATTGGGCTTATATAGCGTCTTTTCAGCAATCTGACGTATATAGTCGAGCATTTCCTGATTATGTTTCATGCGTAAGGAAAGCATTTGCCCGGTTAGTTCGTTCATTCGGGCTGCCCGCTCGCTTTTTTCAAGCAGGGTTTCCCATGCGTCTAGGCACTTGGCATCACTCGCGGCAGATCTTGCACCGCTGGCATTTTCTTCATAACCAAGACGCTTTTGTACATTGCGGCGCAGCGTCTCGATACGCTCAACCTCGGTGAGGAGTATTTGTTTATCGACTGCTAAACTGGCGAGTGCTTCGCCGTCGATGTCGCCTTGCGTTAAAAGTGTCTGCTCACGCGACAGCAAGGCCGTGAGTTCTTCAAGGCGTTGCTGTTGATCAGAAAGCAAGCGAGCAAGACTCATAACCATCTATCCTATGATTCTGTGAGACTGGCAATTAAACCATCGGCGATACGCTCAGCGCTCATTTCCAGACGGCCTTCGCGGATAGCATCGCGTATTTCCTGAACTCTCGCCATATCAATATCGTGCGTTTCATCAAAGCGCGACTGGCTAAGTTGAGTGGATTCGCGCGAGGAGCTGCCCGATTCCACAGGTTTAATACCGCTCGCTTTTTGAGTTTCATCGCGCTGATGTGCTTGGCTCGCACGTAACAGCGAATTTACATTATCAATTTTCACGTTGGGTGCCTCACATGGTCAACGTCTGTGTATTCGGCGCAGTATTACAACTATCGGCCTGGGTGGCTAAAACTTTAGACCAGAATTAAAAATCCACCACTAAAATACCCTGCTCACTAACACGCGCCGTAACAATTTCACGTGTATCAAAGCGCACACGGATACGATCGTTCTGCCCCCCATTCTCGAGCGCTTCACCTTCTCTAGATACTCGAAACGAGCTGCCCTGGGCAATTACCGTAACACGTTGACCACGCTCCACAAGCGCAGGGGCTTGTAGCGAGTGGGTTTGAAACGTACTTCCGCTACGAATTGGGCGTTGAGCGACTTTGCCCACTATGTCCGCTTCATCAATTAACGCCTGTGAGGGTAGCGCACTTAAACTGCCACTTTGCTTCGTTAGCATATCGGGCGTAATGAGAGTACCCCGCTCAATATCTTGCTGAGCTACCCAGTAGCTGCCGATGACATCGATCTGCGCCTGGAGATAGCGCACCTGCTGGTGTGTTTCGCCACAGCGAACGCCAACTGAAACGCGGCCAAGCGGTGACTGGCCCGCATTAGGCAAAAAAGGCTCTGGTTGAACACAGGGTGGCAGGTGTGGCGAGGGCGGACGCAGGTCAATGATTACCTCTTCTCCCAGCGCCTGCGTCTGCTGATATAAAAACTGATGTACCTGCTGGAGCAGAGCGTCGTCGGCTTGTGCATTAGGAGAACAAAACAAACAAACGCCTAGTAGAAAGTAACGCTTGAGCACTGTCAGACAGTAGCGTGCGACGTGCAGCGGATATGGCATGGTGGAGGGCTCAAAAGGGGAAATAACGAAATCAGGCTGATAAGTGTAGCGAAAAAGACTTAAGGGAAACAGGCGAAATACTGGTGTAAATACTAGCTGTTCCATGCTTTGGCTGACAGCCGGACGCGTATTCTCCACCATCAATAAATTCCATTTTGTTTTTTTGCCTCTCAGCGAGTGAGTGTTCGGCATGATTGATCAACTAGAGTCTGCCTTTAACTTCCATCAGCGGGCGCTCGGCTTGCGACAAGCACGCCATGAAGTGTTGGCTGCCAATATTGCCAACGCTGATACGCCCAACTACAAGGCACGCGATATTGACTTCGCCAGTGAGCTGAAGAAAGCAGTTGAAGGTGGTGGTGCTCAGCAGGGTAGCCATGGCGGTTTAACGCTATCGCGCACTTCTGAACAGCATATGGCAGGCGCAGGACCAGCCTGGCGGGGCGTTGGAAATACGGATCTGCTATACCGGATTCCTGATCAGCCGAGCCTGGATGGCAATACTGTCGATATGGATCGTGAGCGCACTCAGTTTGCTGATAATGCCGTTCGTTACCAAGCGGCGCTGACGATCATGAATCGCCGTATCCAGGGTCTGAAAAACGCAATGCAGCCTGAATAAACTGGCTAACTGCGTAGGAGATAAATTATGTCGATGTTTTCAGCGTTTGATGTTGCCGGTTCTGCCATGAGCGCCCAATCGCAGCGTATGAACGTTACCGCCAGCAATATGGCCAACGCCGATAGTATTGCCGGGCCCGATGGCGAAACCTATCGCGCGAAACAAGTAATGTTTGAATCGCAGGCACAAAACACCCGCTATGGCGTGGGTGGCGTGAGAGTCTCGGAGATCGTAGAAGACGACTCGCCGCTACGTCTTGAATATATGCCGAATCACCCTGCCGCTGATGAAGACGGCTATGTGGCCAAGCCCAATGTAGAGCCTGTTCATGAAATGGTGAATATGATTTCTGCGTCTCGCTCCTATCAAGCGAACGTCGAGGTTTTCAATACTACCAAGCAAATGATGATACAGACGTTGTCGCTGGGTGAGGGGTAATTATGAACGTCGATACAAGTGTCCTGAATAGTGTCAACAGCGGTGGTTCAAATGGCCTATCGGCGCGGCAGTCAGACGAGTTGCGCGGCAGCTTTATGACCTTGCTGATTACCCAGCTACAGAATCAGGATCCGCTCAATCCCATGGAAAATGCGGAAATGACCTCTCAGCTGGCACAAATCAATACCGTGAGCGGGATTGAAGAGCTCAATACCACACTCAGTGGTATTACCCAGCAGATGGATGCGGCGAAAGCTCTGCAGGCAGCTGGTTTGATCGATAAAGCAGTATTGGTGCCTGGCAATAACGTGATGGTAAGCGTTAATGAGGAAAACGGCTCTTACGCAACGCCTTTTGGTATTGAGCTGGATTCAGCCGCTGAAAAAGTTGAAGTCACGGTTACCAGCAAGGCGGGTGAAGTGCTTTATACCAAGGATCTGGGCCCGGTGGCTGCAGGCGTTGAGTCCTTTAGCTGGGGCGGATTGACGAACGATGGTGCGGCAGTACCTGCAGGTGCCTATAACGTTAACTTTAAGGCCACGAATGCTGAAGGTGAACTGATGGAGTCCCGAGCGCTTAACTACGCGTTAGTGCAGGGAGTATCGCCTGGAACGGGTGGCAATGATGTTCGTCTGGATCTGGGGGCTATCTACGGTCAGGTAGCGCTCAACCAAATTAAACAAATTCTTTGATTATTCGCTAAATAACACCTTTTTCAGGGGAACATCATGAGCTTTTCACAAGCACTCAGTGGTCTGAACGCTCAGCGTGAGAAATTAGGCGCTATCGGTAACAATATTGCCAACTCGCAAACGGTTGGTTTTAAAAGCTCCAGTGTGCAGTTTGCCGACGTATATGCCCAATCGCGTATCGGCCTAGGGGTTCGTACTTCTGCCGTATTGCAGGATTTCAGTCAGGGTAACGTCGAGTCCTCATCGCGCAACATGGACCTTGCAATTGCGGGCGAAGGTTTCTTCCGCTTTCAGCAGCCAAATGGTGAAGTGGGCTACTCACGTAATGGACAGCTCACCATGACGTCAACCGGTAATCTGGTTAACGCCCAGGGCGCACAGATCATGGGCTATCCGGCTGATGCAGATGGAAACGTACAAGCGGGGGGGAATGTACAGCCCATGCAAGTACCCGCAGGCGACCTTCAGGCTAATGCAACCACTGAACTAGATATATCGTTAAACCTGGACTCTGGACAGCCTGTTATCGATCTTGCAGCTACACCGTTTGATGCAAACAACGCTAATACTTATAACTATTCTACCAATGCTACCGTGTTCGACTCTCAAGGGAATGCGCGTAACCTTTCGCTGTATTTCACTAAAACTGGTGATAATCAGTGGGCTGTTAATGGACGGATGGCAGGTGGGCCTGCGGGTGGTGGTACTTATGATATCGGTTTGGGCAACTTAGCCTTTAATCAAAACGGAACACTGAATGGTACTACGAATATTAACAATGCGGCTTTCACTGGTCCGGGTTCGGAATTTGGTGCCGGGAACCCGTTTGAAGCATTAGATATTGCAATAAGTTTTGATGGTTCAACGCAGTTTGCGAATGCTTCCACGGTTAATAACACTGTACAGAACGGCTATACATCTGGCTCATTGGTAGGCGTTACCATCCAAGACGATGGCACCATCATGCGCAATTATTCCAACGAGCAGTCTCGCGCTGCAGGCCAAATTGCCTTGGTGAGTTTCCGTAATCCAGAAGGATTGAACCCAGTAGGTGATAATCTTTGGACAGCTACGGCATCCTCCGGTCAAGAGTTGGTTAACGCACCGGGGACCGGACTGGTTGGCCTAATTCAGGCGGGGGCCACTGAAACCTCCAACGTGGATTTAGCCCAAGAGCTGGTCAGTATGATTATTGCCCAGCGCTCTTACCAAGCTAACTCACAAACGATCAGCACTCAGGATGAACTCCTGCAAACCATTATTAACCTTTAATAGTGGGTCATTTTTGTAAGGAGTAAGCTGAGTGGATCGAATGCTATATACCGCCATGAGCGGTGCTAAAAGCGCCATGGACCAACAGTCAGTGGTGACCAATAACCTGTCAAATGTGACCACTACCGGCTTTCGCGCCCAGCTGCAGGCCGCTCGTTCGGTGCCTGTTCAGGGCGATGCATTGCTGGCAACACGTACTTCAGTGGTTACCACGACGCCTGGCAGCGATTTTTCCCAGGGGCCGGTCGAGTTTACCGGCCGTGCGCTGGATGTAGCGATGCAAGGCAACGCCTGGATGGCGGTATTGGCAGACGATGGCTCCGAAACCTACACCAAGCGCGGTGATCTGCAGCTCGACAGCGATGGCGTGCTGCTTAACGTCGGACGCCCTGTCATGGGCGATGGTGGCCCGATCGCGGTGCCTCAGGGCGCTCAGGTATCCATTGGCGCTGATGGCACGATTAGTGCCATTCCCGAAGGTGAAGGCCCCGAAGCGCTGGTTGAAGTTGGCCGTATCAAGCTGGTAACGCCTGATGAGCTCGCGCTAACGCGCGGCGATGATGGCCTGTTTCGTGGCCCGCTTAATGAAGAAGGTGAGCCTGGCGCTTTGCCGGGCGACGAGAACGCTCGCCTGGTAAGTGGTGCGCTTGAAGGCAGCAACGTCAGTGCCGTGGATGCCATGGTCTCCATGATTGATGTTGCCCGACGCTACGACATGCAAATGAAAATGCTCAGCACCGCTGATGAAAACGCTCAGCGAGCCAACAGTATTCTCTCTATTCAGGGCTAAACCCTAGCCGCTTACCCAAGGGAACACGAATTCTCATGATTACTTCTTTGTGGACCGCCAAAACGGGGCTGGAAGCTCAGCAGACCAAGCTGGACGTTATCTCTAACAATCTGGCCAACGTTAGCACCAATGGATTTAAGCGCTCGCGCCCGGTATTTGAAGATCTGCTGTATCAGAACATGCGCCAGCCCGGCGCCCAGAACAATATCCAGGATCGTCTGCCTTCCGGCATGCAGGTAGGTACCGGTGTTCGTGCCGTTGCTACAGAGCGTCTGCATACTCAGGGTGGATTGGAGCAGACGGAAAACTCGCGCGACCTGGCTATCAACGGTGAGGGCTTCTTTCAGGTACTGCTGCCAGATGGCACTACAGGCTATACCCGGGATGGTAGCTTTCAGCTCAATGAAAATGGCCAGATGGTAACCGCTAACGGCTACCCGCTGGAGCCAGCCATTTTCGTACCCGAGAATGCTCTGGCCGTGACGATCGCCGAAGATGGCACAGTGAGCGTACGCCAGCCAGGCATCGCGCTGGACAATAACGTGGGTCAAATTACGCTGACCTCGTTCATCAATCCAGCTGGCTTGGAAAGCGTCGGTGGCAACCTTTATCTGGAGACGGGTGCTTCAGGTGCGCCAAATGAAAACATACCCGGTAACAATGGCGCTGGGCGCCTGTTTCAGGGCTATGTGGAAACGTCGAACGTGAACGTTGTGGAAGAGATGGTCAGCATGATCCAGACACAGCGGGCCTATGAAATTAATAGCCGGGCAGTGTCGACCAGTGACGAAATGCTGGCGCGACTGAGCCAGCTCTAAGCGCTTTTGAGGGCTATCGAGCCATGCGGGAATTGAACTATCTTGGCCGTCGGCTAGGCGTTATTGCTGTGCTGTTTTTTATACTGCTGGCCGCTGGCTGCGCGCAGATACCCCGTGCTTCCGTCGTGGGCGAGCAGGAGCAGATTGATATTGTGGACCGCCCGCCGCCCGTTCCCAATGGTTCGATCTACCAGGCGCGGCGTGGCTATCAGCCGCTGTTTGAAGACCGTCGACCCAGAGCGATGGGCGATATCTTGACCATTGTGCTGGATGAGCAGGTGAGCGCGAGTAAGAATGCGCGCTCTAATGCCAACCGTACCGGTAGCTCATCACTTGAGCTTGCGCAGCTACCCGACGTGCTCGATACACTGGCTGAGTATGGCTTCGATGTTTCCGGTGCGAGCGATTTTGCCGGTGGCGGGGGAGCACAGGCGAATAACTCCTTTACCGGCACGATTACCGTCTCGGTTCTAGAGGTCATGAATAACGGCAACTTGCGGGTAAGAGGGGAAAAGCAGATAGCCATCAACCAGGGAACGGAGTTTATTCGTTTTTCAGGTGTGGTGAACCCCCGGACGATAACGACACAGAATACGGTGCCGTCGACTCAAGTGGCAGATGCCCGTATTGAGTATGTCGGGGATGGTTACATCAATGAAGCGCAGCATATGGGTTGGCTACAGCGCTTTTTCTTAAATGTCTCGCCTTTCTAATGTTACCCAGAATGGCCAAACAGCACAGTGACCTAGAGTGATGGCAATGCGGCAAAACGGTTTTCGATCAATTAAAGTGCGGCTAACTCAACTAGGTACTGTGCTATTAATGTGCCTGCTCGCCTTGCCCGTTCATGCCGAGCGGATTCGCGAGTTGGCCAACTTTGCAGGCGTGCGGGATAACCAGCTGGTGGGTTACGGACTGGTAGTGGGCCTGGACAGCACAGGTGACCAGACGACTCAGGCACCCTTTACCGGCCAGAGTTTGACGAACATGCTGTCGCAACTGGGCGTGACCATTCCACCGGGTACCAATATGCAGCTACGTAACGTAGCGGCCGTCATGGTAACCGCTGATCTACCGCCTTTTTCCCGCCCCGGCCAGCGTTTGGATATTGTCGTCTCATCGATTGCCAACGCGCGCAGTTTACGCGGCGGTACACTCTTGATGACGCCCTTGAAAGGCGCCGATGGCGACACCTATGCGATCGCCCAGGGCAATATGCTAGTAGGCGGTGCGGGCGCTCAAGCTGGTGGTAGTAGCGTACAGATTAACCAGCAGGCCTCAGGGCGTATCCCCGGCGGGGCGCTGGTCGAGCGTGAAGTAGCGCTGAACCTGGGCGGCAATGGCGGCATGCTGGAACTGCAGCTCAATGATGCTGACTTCGGTACCGTACAGCGCATGGTTGCCGCTATTAACAATGAGTTTGGTCAGTCGGTTGCCTATGCCCGCGATGGGCGTGTTATTGCATTAGATGGCCCTCTTGATCCCAACGCACGCGTCAACTTTATGGCGCGGGTCGAGAATGTTCAGGTGACACCCACCGAGGCCCCCGCACGCGTGGTGCTCAATTCACGCACGGGCTCCGTCGTCATGAACAGCGCCGTGACGCTACGCCAAGCTGCAGTCGCCCATGGCAGCCTGTCGATCATGATTGATACGCGCTTTGGTGTAAGCCAGCCAGCACCCTTGGGGCAGGGGCAAACCGTGGTGGTGCCGGATGCCGATATCAATATCGAGCAACAGGAGGCCTATCTTCAGATTGTAGAAGGTGCGCAGCTTAATGAAGTGGTTAATGCGTTGAATGCGCTGGGCGCCACACCCCAAGATCTGATGTCGATTCTGGAAGCTCTAAAAGCGTCCGGCTCGCTACGCGCTGAGCTGGAGGTCATCTGATGAGTATTTCCAATGACATGACCAGCCAGTTTGCACTCGACGTGCAGGGCTTTCAGCGTTTGCAGCACACCGCTCGAATGGACCCTGAAGCCGGTGTGCATTCAGCCGCTCAACAGTTTGAAGCGCTCTTTGTCCAGATGATGATGAAGAGTATGCGGGATGCGATTCCCACTTCTGGCCTGATGAGCAGTACGACAACCGATACCTATCAGCAAATGCTGGATCAGCAGTGGTCCCAGGTGATTGCCTCTAAAGGAATCGGGTTAGCCGATGTACTGGTGGAGCAGCTACAGCGTCAGGGCGCGATTAGTGGGGCTTCCAATGCGGATCAAGAGTTACAAGCCCTAATTGCCGGCATTCCGCGTGGGACGCCACGCGTGCTGGATGGCGCATTGCAGCCTCAAAGTGAGCGCACCGTAGGAGCTCAGGCGGACGGTCGGTTCTTGAGCGAGCTCGAAGCCATACGCCAAAAGACTGCTGCCACTGAAACAAGCGAGCCAGCCATGGCCCGCGCATTGGCCCCGATGAATGCCTCTGACCATGTGCAGCGGTTTATGGACAAGCTCGCAACGCCCGCCCAAGCAGCCAGCAGGGCCAGTGGTGTTCCCGCAGAGCTTATTCTAGCCCAAGCAGCCTTGGAAACGGGTTGGGGGAGGCATGAGATACCTACCCGCCAGGGCGGCAATAGCCACAACCTCTTTGGTATCAAGGCAGGGAGCCATTGGCGTGGTGAAACCACCGATATCGTGACGCACGAGTATATTAACGGCCGGCGCACCCAAGTCGTGGATACCTTCCGGGTTTACGATTCGTTTGAGCATGCGCTTACCGACTACGCCAATCTGATAGGTAAAAATCCGCGCTATAGCGAAGTGGTGCAAGCAGCCAATGCTGAGCAGGCAGCGCATGCGCTACAGCGAGGCGGCTACGCCACAGACCCTCGCTACGCCCAAAAGCTTGTCGCCGTAATGAATACGATGGGACCGCTAACCACAGAGAGCACCTTCCTGGCCGATTCGCGCTAACGGGTTCTCAAGTTTTTCAGGAAGCTGCCGATAAAATAGCTATCGGTCTGAGGATATAAATTATGAGTATGTTTTCTGTTGGTTTAAGCGGCCTTAATGCCGCCCAGAACGCCCTCAACACCACCAGTAACAATATTAGTAATGTGTTTACACCCGGCTATAACCGCGAACTCGCCCAACTGGGCGAGGGGCGTGTTGGCGGCGGCGTTCGCGTTGACAGTATCGAGCGACAGTTCAATACCTATGTGGCCAATCAGCTAAACAATGCCAAAACCCAATCGAGCGCGCTGAATACCTACAACAATCAGATTTCACAGATTGATAATCTGTTGGCTGATCGTGAAGCGGGTCTATCACCGCTGATGCAGAATTTTTTCTCTTCTCTAGATGCGGTAGCAAGTGCGCCTTCTGATCCGGCGGCTCGCCAGGGCGTGTTGGGAACTGCCAATACTTTGAGTTCCCAGTTCCGTTCTTTTGATGGCTACCTGCAGGATATGCAGAGCAACATCAATAATCAGATCAAGGATGAAGTTACTCAGGTTAATAATACGGTCGAGCAGATTGCCGGGCTGAATAAAGAGATATCCCTTGCCCGGGCACGCTCGGGTGAAGCGCCCAACAGCCTGCTGAACCAGCGTGACCAGCTGGTATCTGATCTCAATGAGCGTATGGATCTACGTCTGAACGTTCAGGATGGCAAGACCTACAATATCAGCCTTCCCAACGGTCAGCCGCTGGTTACTGGTACCAACTCATTCAAGCTTACTACCATGCAGGCTGGCTATGACCCTCAGCGCACCGTGGTGGGCTATCGGGATGGCGGCGGCAATGTTATTCAGCTAGATGAGTCGGCCATTAAAGGCGGCGCGCTTGGCGGGCTAATGGCCTTCCGCTCTGAAACGCTGGACAAGACTCAGAACCAGATCGGTCAGCTAGCCGTTTCGCTGTCGGTGGCCTTCAACGAACAGCACAAGCAGGGTATTGATCTCAACGGGAACGAAGGCGAAGACTTATTCCGCGTGCGTACTCCCCAGGCGTACAGCCACATGGGTAATAGTACCGATATAGCTTCGATTGAATTCGATGCCGCTAATATAAATCAACTGCGTGCTACCGATTATACCGTCAGCTATAGCGATGATGCTTTTACCGTGAAGCGTAACGACAGCGGTGCCAGCGTCGATTTTGAATGGGAAAACGATACGCTTTCATTTGGTGGTATCAATATTTCTTTTGCAAGCATGCCTGTTAATGGCGATACGTTTGAAGTCCAGCCTGTACGACGCGCCGGCAGTGGTATGGATGTCAATATCACGGATCTTGACAAGATCGCCGCCGGCTCGGAAGCTTCTTCCGGCGACAATCGAAACGCCTTGGCGCTTCAAGAGCTTCAAAGTAAAAATATTGTGGGTGGTAGCGCATCGGTAAGCGGTGCTTATGGCGCCCTGGTGAGTGATGTAGGTAACCGCGCTAATATTACTCAGGTAAACCTAGAGGCCCGCCAGGGGCTGACAGATCAATTGCGCGCTGTTCAGCAGTCAGAATCCGGGGTCAATCTGGATGAAGAGGCCGCCAACCTGATTCGTTACCAACAGTACTATATGGCTAATGCGCGGGTTATTGATACTGCAGGCTCCATTATGGATACCATCCTGAACCTGCGTAGCTAATTTTAGGAGTTCCTATTATGCGTATTAGCAGCGTCACCATGTTCGAGCAGAGCACGGCATCTATGAATCGCCAGCAGAGCGATTTCTTGAAGGTTAATCAACAGCTTGCCAGCGGGCGAAAAGTGGTTAACCCGTCCGACAACCCACAGGCCGCTTCGCGGGCTGTGGGAGTCGATCAGTCGATGTCTATGAATGAGCAGTACAAGAACGCACGTGTTTCGGCGCGCAACTCTATTCAACAGAGTGAAAGCGTCCTCCATAGCATGACTGACGCTATCAGCAGTGCAAAATCGCTTCTGATCCAGGCATCCAGCGATGCTTTAACCGACTCTAACCGCGCTTCTATTGCTAGTGAGTTAAAAGGGGTCTATGAGACCTTGATTGGTCAAGCGAATGCCGCCGATGGTAATGGCAGCTACCTCTTTGGAGGCTATAAAGATAATGCCCCTCCATTTACCAGAACAACGGAAGGAAATATAAGTTATATCGGTGGCGATATTAATCGCGAGCAGCAGGTTGATGCATCACGCCGTATACCGGTGGGTGACAATGGCAAGGCCATCTTCCAGAGCGTTCCAAGTGGAGCAGGCTATGTTGCTACCGCCATCAAGGAAGACAATTCTTTTAATGCTGGCAGCGTGACTTTTATAGGTCCCCAGATAACCAATGTTAACGATGAGGGTTACGGGAGTGACTATCGTCTTTCATTCGGTGGAACTGAAGAAGCGCCTACTTACACCGTAGAGCGCTTTGACAAGGCAGCAGGCACGTGGGGCGGCATCCCGGGCCAGGTTGAGCAGCCGTATGCCCAGGATGGCTCGGGCAAACAGCAGATCTCATTTGGTGGAATGAATATTTCGCTTGAAGGGAAAGCGCAAAGCGGCGATCAGATTTTGGTGGCCAAAGCGAATAGTGAGCAGCGCGGCCCCGACCTATTTAGAACGCTTGAGTCAGCCATTCGTGTACTGGAAAACCCAGCCGAGAACGATGTCGATAAAGCGCAGCGGCGTAACACGCTTAACTCCTCCATTCGTGAGCTCGACAATGCGTTCGATAATATTTCATCTGTTCGAGCGTCTGCGGGTGCTCGGCTTAACGAATTGGATGTTATCGACGCCGTGGGCGTAAACCGAATGATGAACTACACGCAGACGCTGTCTGATCTGGTGGATCTGGATTACGCGGAAGCAATTTCCGAATACAGCTTACGGCAGGTAGGCTTACAGGCCTCTCAGAAAACGTTTGTGGATATGAAAAGCATGTCGCTGTTCAATTACATGTAGATCAGGGCGTAAGCTCCTACTATCAACTAATCCCTCTTGAGGCTAGCAACTTCAAGGGGGTTTAGTTTAAAGGGGCCATGGTTTCTATTAGCGTTTGCATCATTCCAAGACCCTGGCTAAAGAGTCTCTGCAAAAAGCGACCTATATCCGTCATAAGCACCATCATTAGCGTTAGGCCCACGATTAACGACGTGGGAAAACCGATATTAAATACCGTAAGCTGAGGGGCAGAGCGGTTAAGAATACCTAGAGAAAAATTGATAATCAGTAAAGGCGCCACTAGCGGCAGTGCCAGTAACATTCCAGAAGCAAAAATAGTGCCTGCATATCGGGCCAACAGCTCAAAGCCATTCGGGTTAAGACCTTGCATACCGATAGGCAGTGTTTCAAAGCTCATGACCAGCGTTTCAAGCACCATCAAATGGCCATTAAAGGCTAGAAACATCAGCAACGTAATCATGTAGAGAATGCGTGATAGCACCATGATGTTGGTGCCGCTTGAAGCGTCAAAAAAACTGGCGAATCCCAGCCCCATTTGCAAACCGATATACTCGCCCGCTGCCTGAACAACGGCAAATATGATGTGCATGACCAGTCCCATGGCCAGGCCGATAATGATCTGCTCTATCATGATACCTACACCAGCCCAAGACATGATCGCAACACTGGGCATGGCAGGCAGGATAGGTGCAACAACAATGACCACCAGGGCCGCAAGACCCACTTTGGCCTGGTTAGGGATGCTGGAATGCCCCCATAGGGGGGCCACGGCCATAAAAGCGGTAATACGCGCAAACGGCCATAGAAATGCGATTAACCAGCCCTGCAGCTGGGCAAAGGTGACCTCTACCACAAGGCTACATCACCATGTTGGGAATATTGGTAAACAGTCGATAGGTAAAATCAGTGATCAGGCCAATCAACCAGGGACCTGCCAGCACTAAAACAGCAAACACCGCCAATATCTTAGGAATAAACGTCAGCGTCATTTCATTGATCTGAGTAGCCGCTTGAAAGAGGCTGATAATCAGACCCGTGAAGAGTGCCGCCAGCAATACAGGACCTGCAAGAAACAGCGTTACACGCATGCCCTGATACGCCATGCTCATTACCATTTCTGGGGTCATCTCATTGCTCCTTTAAAGCACGTAAAAGCTTTCGGCCAGTGAGCCAATGATCAATTGCCAGCCGTCGACCAGTATAAAAAGCATCAATTTAAACGGTAGTGAAATGGTTACCGGCGGCACCATCATCATGCCTAGTGCCATCAGGGTACTCGCTACGACCAAATCAATAATCAAAAAAGGAATAAAAACAGTAAAGCCAATTTGAAAAGCCGTTTTAAGCTCGCTGGTTACAAAGGCGGGTAGAAGCACTCGAATGGGCAGCTCCTCAGGGCCTTGTAAAGGGCCTACATCGGCCAGACGTACGAACAGCGCAAGGTCGGGCTCCCGGGTCTGGGCAAGCATAAACTCACGAAACGGCAGCTGCGCGCGAACCAAAAACTCCTCAAAATTGATCGTCTCATTGGATAATGGCTGCCAGGCAGTGTCGTACACCTGAGCCAGTACCGGCGACATAATAAAAAAGGTTAAAAACAGTGCGATACCCAGCAATACCTGATTGGGAGGTGTGGACTGAGTACCCATCGCTGTGCGTAAAAGGCTCAACACGATAATAATGCGCGTGAAGCTGGTCATCATTAGCAGCATGGCAGGCAGAAACGCCAGCGAGCTTAAAAATAGTAGCGTCTGAAGGGACAATGACCATTGTTGCCCGCCATCTTCCATCGGTTGCGAAATAATGCCGGGCAACTGCTGAGCGCTGGCTGAGCCTGCCAACGTACAAAGCGCGATAGCAATACCAAATAGCAGCCAACGCTGCCAATAGGGCCAGGGAGAGCGCATCCTATGCCTCATGGTGTTTGATGTGGGTCGTCGTCAGCGCGATTACGCCGATGTTTGGCAAGCGCCTGGGAGAGCCGTTGTGCAAAGCGTACGGTATGATGGGGAGGAGCAGCATCGTCAACTGGGCGTTCATCTGGCGCCGGACGCTCATGGAGCTTGGTGATACGCCCGCCGCTGACGCCAAGCACCAGCCAGGTATCTTCTATTTCCACCACGACAACCCGCTCGCGGCTGCCCACGGCGGTGCTGGTGATGACACGAAGATGGGCGCCCTGATGAATGCGCGTGTTCTGCCAACGCTTTAATAACGCCGTGCAAAGTAGAATAAGCGCAATAACAAATGCCAGGGCGGCGGCCGTCTTACCCAACATTGCCAGGCCCACGAACGCGTCGCTACCATTGCCCAGCGCATCTAATGCATCATTTTGTAGCGGCGCTGTTTCGACACTCATCGGTTAAGCTTGTGGATACGCTCAGAAGGAGTAATGATCTCCGTAATACGAATACCATACTTGTCTTCGATGACCACCACCTCGCCTTGGGCAATTAAGTAACCGTTAATCAGAATGTCCATGGGTTCGCCTGCCAGCCCTTCCAGCTCAATAACTGAGCCCTGAGCAAGTTCAAGCAGCTGTTTAATGGTCAACTTGGTGCGGCCAAGCTCGACAGTCAGTTTGACCGGAATGTCCATGATCATTTCAAGATCCCGGGACTGCTCATTGCCAACCGCTGGGCTCAGGGGTCTGAAAATCTCATCGCTTGCAGCTTTGGCAGCTGAGGTATCAGGAGCTGGGTCGCTGGGAGCCTGCTCTTCCTCGGCGGCTTCCTGCTCTGCCATCGCGGCTGCCCACGGATCTTCCTCATCGGCGATATCTGCGGTATTTGACGTCTCTTCTTGTTCAGACATGGCGTCCGCCCAATCGTCGTCGGAGACATTTTGATCGGGTTTATTAGGATCAGTCATGCTTTGGGTTCCTTGGCTTTCTGTCGCGTCGAACCTTTAATAAAGTCCTTTGACGATACGTTATTCATGGCGGCATGGTCGATCATACGGAGTACGCGCAGCGCACGCTGTTGGCGTTGACTACCATATTCGCACTCCATCACAGGGACACCGTCAACACGAGCGGTAATCGTATTGGGAATGTCCAGTGGCAGTACGTCGCCTTGCTTCAGCCCCATTACGTGAGCAATGCGGCTGGGTATTTGAGCAAACTCGGCTACCAGTTCAACTTCTGATTGGCGTAACTCACTGGCCATACGCCGTGACCAGGTGCCGTCATGATCGTGATTGCTGTCATTGATGGGGTTGGCAAGCAAGTCGCGCAACGGCTCAATCATGGCGTAGGGCATGCAAATCTGGAAGTTGCTTGAAAGGTTGCCCACCTCAATATTGAACTTGGTATTTACCACAATCTCGTTAGGAGAGTTGGTAATATTGGCAAACTTGGACTGCACCTCAGAACGCATAAAGTTAACGTCAAGCGGATACACGACCTTCCAGGCTTCCTGATAGGCATCAATGGCCAGATTCAGCAGGCGGTGAATAATACGCTGCTCCGTATTGGTAAACTCACGGCCGTCTGACTTGGTAACAAAGCGCCCATCTCCGCCAAACAGGTTGTCCACCACCATAAACACCAGGTTAGGGGGGAACACTACCAGCGCTGAGCCACGTAAGGGCTTCATCGACACCAGGTTAAGGTTGGTCGGCACCGGCACATTACGTGAGAATTCGCTAAAGCTCTGGTAGCGTACGGACTCAACCGTGATGTCGGCACTACGCCGAAGCAAATTGAACAGACCGTTACGGAAGTAACGGGCAAAACGTTCATTAATAAAATCGAGCGCATGTAGGCGCTCACGAATGACCCGGTGTTGTGTCGAAGGATCATAAGGGCGAATTCGCGCCTCTTCTTTCGACTGTGACGATGATGCCGATGGCTCATCATCACCACTGACGCCTTTCAGTAAGGCGTCAATCTCTTCCTGGGACAGTAGATCGTCCTGCGACATGAACGGCTCCAGTTCCCGGGTTATTGCACAATAAATTCGGTAAACAGCACTTCACGCAAATCAAGCGGCGGCTGGTTTTCCGTTAAAGGGACGCCAAGACGACTAATAATAGACTGCGCCAACTGCTCCTTGCCTTCAGTGGAGGTGAGTTCGCTTGCCTGCTTGCCTGATAGCAAGATCAGCAATCGGCTACGTACCTGAGGCATATGCTCTTCAATAATAGCCTTACTCTCTTCATTACCCACGCGCAGCGTAATGCCTGTATACAGTAAGCGCGAGCCGTATCGATCATCGGCGAGGTTAACTGTAAAGGGATCAATACGCGTAAAGACCGGTGTTTCACGCTTCGACGGCTTTTGGGGCTCGCCCTCAACATCGTGAGTATCACGCTGGTCCAGCACCATATAAATGGCTGCCGCTGCGCCTGCCGAGGAGAGTAGCACCAGAACAATCATTATCCAGAGCAGTTTTTTGGACCCGCCGCTTTTCTTTTCAGCCATTTGACTTTCCGTTTCCATAATCACTACACATGCTACATGGCAAGCATTATGCCTAATGTGGCTGTGGGCGATGAAATGAACAGGCTCGCTTGGCAAGCCTATCTTTTGGTTTAGCTGTTTTGCACCAGTGCCGCTTGTGCGCTTTTACTCATCGTGCTGATGATCAGGCGTAGAGATCGACCCGGCCATCAGCCATCAATGCTGTGTTTTCACTGACTGGCAGGACCACGGCGCTATCACTGCCAGTAACGCTACCCTTGCCAGCTGAACCGCTCCCTTTACCCTGCTGGGCAAAGGCTTGTTCCTGGGGGTTCTGCTGTTCGCCAACCGAGGTTTCGCCTAGTGATATGCCCTGTTCCGCAAGCGTTTCGCGAAGCTGAGGAATAGCCTGTTCGACTATCTGACGAACCTGCGCATGCGCGGATAAAAAGTGCGCTTGTGTACCCTGCTCGGTGACTTTCAACGTAATGGCTAGCGGCCCAAGCTCTGCCGGGTGCAGCTGCATCTGTACCTGCTGTTCACCGCCGCGCTGGGTAAACTGAACCAGCTGTTGGCCAAGTTGCGAAGGCCAGGCGGGGCTAGTAACAGAAGTGCTGATAAAAGGGCTCAGCATTGTACTGGCTTGGCTTGCTGGAGCCGATGGCTGAAAGCTGGCAGCCAGCTGGTTGGGACGCAAAGGCGCTAAGTCCTCAAATGCAGGGGCAATCTCGCGGTTGCCAAGCGGCGCGAGAAAAGCCTGCGTTGCCAGTGCTTCTTGTGCATTGGACAGCGGGGCCGGTTGATGGCCGCTAACCGGCGCCGATGTATTCAAGGGCTTTGAAAGCGTGGTGTCCCAGTCGCTCACCCTACCAAGAACCGATTGTGCGGTGGATGCCAGTGAGGAAGACGCATAGCGAAACGATTCTGCCGGCGCATTAGCTACCTGTTTATTATCGCCCTGTAACGGGGCGAGCAGGGTGCTTAATGCACTGCTGACTGAGGCGAACTCACTTTCTGTAGGGTCAATCAACTGGTCCAGAGCACTAATAAGATCGGCTGCTTTTTCTTCGCTAATAGCTAACTGCTGCGCAATGCTTTCAAGTGTCGGCACTGCAACGAGCGAATCCTGTGCTGCTGGCATTTCGGAGAACACGGCCACCAGCTTTAGGCGTTCAGCAATTTCTTCAAGAGGCGTTAATGCTTCATTAGTTGGCGTATCTAGCGCCAGCTGAGAATCCATCGCCTCATCACCTGCCAGTGAAAGTTGGCCCAGCAGTGAGGCAAGGTCGTCTTCGCCAATTTCAACGCCAAGGTCTTGCAGCTGTTGTGCCAAGGCCGTGGCTGGCTCGGCATTGGAGGTGTGTACATCGGTTGAGCGTAACGGCGCATTAGCTGCTTGAGAAAGCGCCTGACGAAAAATACCTTGGGAAGAGTCCAGGGTGTTGGATAGTGGTTGCTTGGCTGTCGAGGACGAACCTTGGTTTTGTGCCCCTGAAAGCAATAGCTGTATATTCATGTCGTGTTCTCCGGGGCCGCTAGTGCGGTGTCTCATTGCGTTGGCGAGCCAAGCGGCCCGTTACCAGCTCATCGTTGGTTTTTTGCTCAGAGCGTTCGAGACGGCGATGCTCTTCCGATAGCCTGCGTGAGGTCAACGTGTCGTAGGAGGAGAGTTTGCGCTGCTCCTGCTGCCAATGCTGTTGGCTTTGTTGAACCCGCTGCTGCTGAGCGATTAAGGCCTGGCGGGCACGGCTTAACGCCGCGTCAAGTGACGCTAGAAATTGCTGGTAATTGTACATGGTGGCCGGATCTATGCCTTCACGCATTGCCTTTTGCAAGCGCTCGGCATATTCCGCTCGGTACTGATTAAGCGATTGCAGTTGGGCGGCCGTTTGCTGTTCGGTCTGGCGCTCATGGGCGAGCAATTTGCCAGCCTGGTCGCGGGCATCTTTAGCCATGCCTGTTAGCATCTCAAGCTGTGAATGACTCATGTTCGGCCTCCCACCACGGCGTGCAGTGCTTGGTGTGACTCTTCAAGCGCTGATCGCTCATCAATGTTCTGTTGAAGAAAACGCTCCAGTGCGGGGAAAAGGTTCACCGCTTCATCAAGCCTGGGGTCGTGTCCCGGGCTGTAAGCCCCAACGCTGATCAGATCGCGATTACGCTGGTAGCGAGAAAACATCTGTTTGAAAAGCCGCGCCTCTTGCAACTGTTCGGGTGTCGCAATCGCTGTCATGGCACGACTGATAGAGGCTTCAATATCAATCGCTGGATAATGACCGGCTTCGGCCAGGTTGCGCGATAGCACAATATGACCATCTAAAATCGCCCGGGCTGAATCAGCAATAGGATCTTGCTGATCATCGCCTTCCGTCAGTACGGTATAAAACGCGGTAATGGACCCACCACCGCGCTCGGCATTGCCGGCACGCTCAACCAGACCGGGCAATTTGGCAAATACCGAAGGTGGATACCCCTTGGTCGCTGGGGGCTCACCAATGGCTAGGGCGATCTCCCGCTGGGCCATGGCATAGCGCGTAAGTGAGTCCATGATCAGTAGAACGTTACGGCCTGCATCACGAAACCCCTCGGCAAGGCGCGTGGCATAGGCTGCTCCTTGAAGACGTTGCAGCGGAGATGTATCGGCAGGGGCTGCCACTACCACTGAGCGGCGTCTGCCCTCAGGGCCTAGAATATGATCAATAAAATCCTGCACCTCTCGGCCACGTTCACCAATCAGGCCTACCACGATGACATCGGCCTGGGTGTAGCGGGCCATCATGCCAAGCAGTACCGACTTGCCCACCCCCGAGCCTGCAAATAGCCCCATCCGCTGGCCTCGACCAACGCTTAAAAGCGCATTGATCGCGCGAATGCCCACGTCGATCTGATCTTCAATCGGCGCACGCGAGAGCGGGTTAAGTGGCGCTGAGCTGAGCGTGGCATGAGGTACGTCTTCAACGCTTTCACGATCATCCAGCGGCTTGCCATTACCGTCTAGAACGCGACCCAAAAGCTCATCACCAATAGGGAAACGGCGGGCGCTATGACCGCTGCCATCGCCAATTGGAGAAACGCGGGCGCCGGGCATCAGGCCAGAAATTTCCTCCAACGGCATAAGGAAAAGTTTGTCACCAGCAAATCCCACAACTTCCGCTTCGGCATGCCTGTCACTATCAGCCAAGCGGCCATCTGGCCCTGGCAGTTCTATACGACAGGCGCTGCCCACGGCTACACGTAGACCGATCACTTCAATCACCATACCGGTCGCGCGTGTTACTCGCCCACTGCTGCGATGGCGCGGCAGATGGCTCACCCGCTGCGTGGTGCGGCGTAACGCTTTATGCCAACGATGCTGGTGAGGACAAGTAGAATCAGGCATGGGTGATCCGCCTATGAAGACATGGCATTGGATGAATGACGCTTACGGGCCTGAGCCTGTATCGCTTGCCAACGGCTTTCAAAGGTCGCATCCAATTCACCTTGAGCGCTAGTGACCCGACAGCCGCCCCGAGCCAGCTGATCATCAGGCTGTAACTTCCAGTTTGCAGCACTGAGTTCGTTGCCCAGGTGAGCTTCCACCACGGTATGGTCATCGGGGTTTAACCATAAGCGCTGCTGACCTACCAGGGGTGGCTCGGTATGTAAAAGCTCACGAACAATATTTAAAACCTGCCCAGGTGTTTCCTGCAGGGCTTCACCGGCAAGCTGTTTGCCTGTAGCCATAGCAAGTTCGACCAGATCATGAGCGACTACCTCATCAATGCGTTCCAAGGCATCGGAAAACTGTTTGGCCAATGCCTGCAGCGGAGCTATCGTTTGACGAGTCTGCTCCTTTAGCTCATCACGAGCCTGGGCGCGACCCTCTTCCAGCCCTTTTGCCATTCCCTCGGCATGACCTTTTTCAAGGCCTGCCTGGTAGCCTGCCTCTTCTGCCTCTTGGCGAAGGCGCTCATAAAGTGCCTGGCGCTCTTGCTGTTCACGCTGGTGCGCTTGCTCCGCTGCCTTTTGAGCGGCCAGCACCTTGCGCTGATGCGCGCTAGGCCCAACGTTAGACGCTTGATGGCCCATATCGCTTGATGAGCCAAGTTCATCCATTTGCCAGCGTCGCCAGTTGCCATGGCGATCAAACTCAGGGGGGGACGAGTTAGACATACTCGTCATCTCCACCAGCCAGGACAATTTCACCGGAGTCTGCTAAGCGGCGAACCACCTGCAAGATAGCCTTCTGTTCGGTTTCCACCTGCGAGACGCGTATGGGGCCGCGCGCTTCCATATCTTCGCGAACCAGGTCGGCGGCGCGCTGGGACATATTGCGCAGGAATTTGTCGACCAGCGCGTCTTGAGCACCCTTGAGCGCCACCACCAGCGAGTTGGTTTCGACTTCCTGAAGCACCATTTGAATGGCACGGTTGTCCAGGTCGAGCAGATTCTCGAAAAGGAACATTTCGTCGATGATCTTTTGGGCAAGATCCTCGCTGTGTGCCCGGACAGTTTCGATCGCCGTTTCTTCCTGAGATGAATTCATCAGGTTGAGTATCTCGGCTGCCGTTCTTACGCCGCCCATCTTGCTGCGCTTGAGGTTCTGGCCATCCAGCATGCTGGTCAGCACTTCAGTCAACTCCTGAAGTGCTGCTGGCTGTACGCCACTAAAGGTCGCGATGCGAAGCACGACATCGTTACGCAGTTTCTCTCCAAAATACTCAAGAATATTCGCTGCCTGATGGCGATCGAGGTGTACCAGAATAGTGGCGATAATCTGTGGATGCTCATCTCTGATAAGCTCCGCTACCATGGTAGCTTCCATCAGATTAAGGGTGTCAATGCCTGAATTCCCGCCGGTCGTTTCGAGAATATCCTCAATCAGGCTTGTGGCGCGCTCGCTGCCCAAGGCCTTGGTAAGTACAGAGCGGATATGCTCACTGGAATTAAGGTTGAGCGCCACAAACTCTTCGGTTTCGCGATGGAACGCTTCTAAAACCGCTTTCATATCTTCATGGGACACCTGGTTCAGGCGCGCCATTTCCATACTGATCTCTTGTACTTCACTAGCACTTAGGTACTTGAAGACCTCAGCCGCGCTGTCTTCGTCCAGGGCTAGGAGCAGAATGGCGCTCTTACGAGCCCCAGTCATATCGGCCGTTGCGCTACTCATTAGCATTCATCCAGCTGCGAATGATCATGGCGACCATGCGAGGGTCTTCTTGAGCCATTTCGCGTAGGTCGTTAAGGTTATGCTCATACAGTGATGTCTTACGTCGACGCTTGGGCTTGTTGCCGTAGGTATCATCTTCTTCATCGGCAATTTCGTCTTCGCTGTCATCTTCCCCGCCTCCCACGCTAGTAGTGAGCGTACGCCCTGGTTCTGCTGCTGGCGCGACTACCGGGGTCTGGGTGTAACGTTTGATCAAAGGCCGCAAAATAAGCAGATAAAGCAGCAGTGCGGCAAGCGCCACCATTAGATAACGGCCCAAAGTGCTGGCAATGGCCAAGATGTCCGAGTCTTTCCACCAGACGGTTTCAGCTAGCTCCTCGCGCGTGTCGGCGAAAGGTGAGTTCACCACTTCAATCTGGTCACCGCGTATTTGGGAGAAACCTATGGCCTGCTGAACCAGACGCTCAATTTGCTCAATTTCAACGTCTGTTAAAGCAACGCGCTCAACCTCTCCATCCGCATTGACGATATTACGGTAGTTGACCACGACCGCGGCTGACAGTCTTTGTACCTGCCCCAACCGATGCTGAACGTGCTCAACACTGCGATCGACTTCGTAATTGACCACGTCTTCCTGCCGCAGGCTCCGCAGTGCGTCGGGCGGTGTATCTTCCTCATCTCCCTCTTCGCCATCAGGCTGGTTGATGGGCGAGAGCGCTGTGCCGGGCGGCGTATTGCTCAAGGCGCCGGGAATACCGCTAGCCATAGGGTCTTCACCATCAAGCGACAGGCTAAGCTGACGGCTACGTACGGCCGCTTCGTTAGGTGGCTGGTTCGGGCCATAGCGCTCAGAAGTTTGTTCGCGTCGAGAAAAATCAATCTGTGCGGCGACCTGAGCGCGTACGTTGGTACTGCCCAATAGCGGGGTAAGAATATGCTCAATACGCCGCTGGTAGGAGCGTTCGACCTCGGCGATATACTCAAGTTGAGTGCCATCTAGGTCATTGCCTTTTGTCGTATCGGCAGACAGCAGCCGTCCATTTTGATCGACGACCGTGACATTCTCTGCCGCAAGCTCCGGCACACTGCTGGAAACCATATGAACAATGGCACTTACTTGCCCATCGCCCAGCACTCGGCCGGGGAGTAGGGTAAGTACTACGGATGCCTTGGCTGGCTCGCGGTCACGAATAAAGACCGAAGGCTTTGCCAGTGAAAGATGAACGCGAACCCGCTCAACGGGGCCAAGGGATTCAATGGAGCGTGCAAGTTCCCCTTCCAGTCCTCGCTGAAAATTCACCTGTTCCGCAAATTGGCTGATCCCGAAGGCCTGGGTATCCATTAACTCAAGCCCGAGATTGCCGCCACGGGGCAGGCCCTGTTCGGCAAGCTGTAACCTTAGCGTGTGGATCTGGTCGCTAGGCACGAGCAGCGCCTGGCCACCCTCACTAAACTGATAGGGCACGCCGCGACTATCAAGCTCGGCAATAATCCGTCCCCCGTCAGCTTCGTTTAGGTTGCTGTAGAGGACGCGATAGTCAGGGCTACTTGCCCACATGAAAAGTGCCGCAACCACAGCAATAGAAGCAGCGCCTGCAATAAGCAGCATTACCAACGGGTTGCCGCGCAGCTGTTCTAGCATGCGGTCGAGCGCTGGTTTGCTGTTTGCGTCGCTGCCTGTCGAGTTGCTGCGGGGGGCGTTTTGTGTCGTGCTGTTTTGACGGCCTGCTGATGCACCAGTTTCGCTCATGCGTCCCTCCAGAGGGGTAGGCAAAACAGGTGTCGGCTCAGGCGCATCACCAAAAAAGGCATAGGCTATATCCGTCAATCGCGGTTATCCGCCAAACAAAAAGAGGCGGAATTGTGATGGGCGCCATTATCCCGACGTATGTCGAGCATAAATGAGCGAAAAGGTTGGCTTTTGGTACTCATTTGTTCGTATGAGGGGTGGAGGAGTAGTGTTAGGCTTCCTCATCTTTTCATTTTAAGCCGATGAGGCATATGTATGAGTACGCCGGCGATTCAGGCAGCGCTTCAGCAAATGCAGGGCCTGGCCACACAGGCGGCGGCAGCGCAGCCATTAAAAGGTGGGTATGTCACGACAGCAGTGGGGCAGGGCGGTTTTGGCAGTGAACTGCAGGCATCTATTCAGCGCATCAACCGTCTTCAGAAAGCGGCTGATACCAAGGCCATGGCTTTCCAGGCAGGTGAGCCGAACGTTGAGCTGAACGATGTCATGGTAGATATGCAAAAAGCGAGCGTTGCCTTTCAGATGGGGCTTCAGGTGCGCAACCGTTTGGTAACGGCTTACCGCGATGTGATGAACATGCAGGTGTAATCGCTGAAGTCTTTTGCTTGTCACGCTAAGAGCTAAGACAGGAAGAGCGCAGTCTGCTCATGCGCTCATTCTTTCAGCTTTCTTTTTATACTTCTAGCGAAATAAGGCGGCCTTGTACTTCTTCCAGGCGCTCAGCGATCAATATGACCTCCTCTGCAGGAATCTGTCGAATAACGTCGCCCGATTCGCGATCAATAACACGTGTAATGATGCGCGATGATTGTTCGCTCATCTCAAACTCCAGCCCGAGGGGGCGCATGGCGGTATTAATGCGCTGAAGTGGTTCAACTAATTCACCCTTGTGTATAGGCTCTTTATGGCCGGCCGTTTGGGCAGAGGTATTATCGGCAATAGAAAGTTCGGTTAACGTACTATCCAAGCGCTGCTGCGGCGTTAAGCGCGGTGATGAAGCAGCTAGTAGCGATGTTATCGTATCCGTTAGCGGTGATGTCATGACAACCGTTCCTTGTGAAGTTAAGCGCTAAATATTAACTACCCATTGATAAAGATTGAGTTTAGTGAAGCGAAATACCGGCATCTGTTATTGAGCTTCATCAATATCATCGGCTGATGCGACATAAACTTTATGGCCAGCATTGCGATGGCGTATTAGCAGGCCGTATGTATGAGCATCAATATGGAGTTGCTCGGCCTTTTAAGAGATAGATAAGTATCGCCTGACGTGGGCAATACCTGAGTTTAATGTAAAAAGCATCTGATATGCTTTGCCACTTTGCAGTCAATTTCGAACGGTAGTTTCCGATTAACGCGGTCGCTAAAACGAGACGAACATGCTAGCGCAGCAAGATGAATATAAGACGATTGCCAACCCGGCAGCAATTGAGTCGCTACTGAATGCCATGATTGAAAGCGGCGGCGTATCGCTGTGCATGGCCTCACCTGGTGCAAGTGCTGAGCCGATCGTCTTGATGGAACAGCATGCGGGTGAAGCACTTGTGATGGATCTGTCATCGGTCGACTATCTGTTAGCTCGCCTTCAGGAGGGCGAAGCATTTTATCTGTATGCACAGGCTCAAAATAAAATCGTCCGCACTCCTCTTCTTTCGCTCACTGAAACACGCCGCTCTGGGGGGCGTTTTTTATGCTGCAGCGACTACCCGGCGACCGTTGATGTTTTGCAGCGCCGCGAATCCTTTCGAGCTGAGCTGCGCCTGGGGATGGCCGTGACTGCGACCTTATTCGGTGTGCAAGGTAATACAGCCGTAGGTGAGTTACGGGATATTTCCCAGGAAGGCTGCCAACTGGAGCTGCCCCTTACCGCCAGCGGCGTATTGGCGGAAACGGATGGACCTTACAAGCTGGCACTAAGTTTTCCTGACGGAACCTATTTCGAGGGTCATTGCATTGTTCGCCATCAAAAAATTGACCCGGAAAGGCACTTGCTGCGCGTTGGGTTTGAGTTTTCAAGATTGACTGCCGAACAAGAACGTCAAGTGTGGTACTTCGTATGTGAAATAGAGCGTGAGACGGCCCGTTACAAACAGGAGAATACGGACGAACGGCAGCCCTCACCGCTATTTGAGCAATCCAATAAGCGGAGCAATCTGGAGCGTGTTGGGCGGCGGGATATAAAGCACTATGCAACCCCCATGGCGCGCCGGCTTGTGAAGGTGGCTGCTTATCTGGATGCCCAATTGCTGCTTTTGCAGCAGGGTAGCGATATCGATGCCCGGCGGTTATCACGCAACGCTGATCGCGTGTTGGCGCTTCATGAAGAGGATCGTGAGGCATTATTGTTCGCCTCTCGCTGCATGTCTCTCGAACCAATGCTGGTGCGTCATAATATTGCCGTTGCGGTGCATTTGCTGGACCTGGTGGGGGCTAATATGCCTCGCGAAATACGTAAAGCTATTGTGGCCAGCGGTTTGATCCACGATTTGGGCAAGGCGCTGGTGCCTCAGGTCATTTTTAGAGCGCCGAGCTTTGAGGCGACTCACCGCCAGGCCATGATCGAACATGTGACCCTTTTGCTCGATCGTCTCCAGCATTGCCAGTGGCTGTCGGTAAGCGTTGTCCAGGCGGTCATTGGCGGGATTAACGAGCGCCTGGATGGTAGTGGCTATCCAGGCGGCTTGAGTGGTGAAGATATCAACGAGCTTGCCAAGGCCAGTGCCGTGGTGGATGTGGTTGAAGCCATGCGACGCGACCGCCCTGATCGCCCGGCTAAAACTACTCAGCAGATCTATCGTCATCTTTTAAACCATCCTCATCAGTTCGATGTGCGCTGGGTAAAGCGCTATATCGAGCATTTCAAAGGGCTGCCGGTCGGTTCTCTGGTGCGCTTTACCAGTGAGCAACTGGCGTGGGTAACGCGTTTGGATGAGGCTGGTATGCCAAGCGAAGTATGGCTAACACAGCAGGTTGAGCCCCCCATGCGTGATACGCTTGGAAATCTGGTAAGGGGCGACGTGCGGGAAAGGCTTGGAAAACCGGCGCAGGAAATAGCCGTTTCAGCTTAAGGTGAGAGCTAGGCCGTTAGTCAACGCAAAAGTAGGGGTAAGCGCTAAAGTATGCCCCAAAAATGCCGATATAGTTTACAGCTGGGCATGATGTGCCCGTAATTGATGATGAAAAGCATGTGGCGATGATTGGCGTTTAGTCAACCGCCGCCATATATAAGGAGCTTTAGCTAATGACATACTCTCGCGGCAATGCTGCCTACGGACGCGGTGCTAATGCTTACGCACGCGTTGGCGTAGAAAGCGGCGTTATGTCAGCTGATCCGCACAAGCTTATTGTAATGCTGTTTGAGGGAGCGCAAACGGCCATTCGTGCCGCCCGTATCCATATGCAGGCCGGTAATACGAGCGAGAAGGGCAAAGCAGTTTCCAAGGCGCTGGATATTATCAATAACGGACTTGCGGCCGCACTTGATCAAGAAAAGGGCGGCGATATCGCTGAACGATTGGCATCGCTGTATGACTATATTGCACGCTTATTACTTACCGCTAATCTTCGCAATGATGAAGAGAGTTTAAATCAAGCAGAGCAGTTGCTCGAAAATATCGCCTCCGCATGGCGTGAAATCGGCCAGCAGCAAAGCGCATGAGGCGACCATGGCAGCTTCCGTAAATGCCCACAACGCCACACAAGACGCGCTTTTAGACGCGTATGAAGGGTTGCTGGTTCACGTATCTCAAATGCACAAACTGGCCAGTACTGAGCAGTGGGAAGAGCTGATCGAACAGCGCACACACTACGTCATGCTGGTAGAAAGATTACATGAACTTGATAGTGGAGTGATACTAGACGAATCGGGCAGGCAGCGTAAGGCGAGGCTACTTGAAGATATTTTAGAATATGACGTGGAAATTCGTCGCCGCTTGGTTGCCAGACGCGATGAATTGGGCAAGCTGATTGGCGTCTCCCAGCGCCAGCGTGATTTACATCGTGCCTATGCGCCTCAGCAGGGCGCCCAGATGCATAGCGATGATGGGGTAGATGCGTGAGTGGAATTACACCCCTGATCGATACACTGATGCACCAGGTATTGGGTCGGCAGGGTGAGGTGTCGCTCCAGCGCGCGTTAAGTGAGCCGGTCAAGGCTATTCCACCTGGCGAGGGGCCGCGTGCCCTGCCGGGGGATTCAAGCCTGGATGGCCGTGCCGTGTCAGGTACGTTAAATGATCTAAGACGCCTGCCGGAATTGCCTAATGGTGAGCGATTGCTGGCAAGGGGGGAGTCTTCAGGTGCACCACCTGGGTCAACGCAAACCCACTTTAGTCCAGCGGCGCGTACTATCGCGGATGTCTTATTGCGCTTCCCTGCACCTGCGCCTGTTATACGCCCCGCCGCGCCCTTGTTAACCGCACAAGAGCCGCCGGCAGTAGGGGTGGTCGCCGAGCGTCTGGAGGCGAGCGTGCGCGATAGTGGACTATTTTATGAGGCGCACTTAAAGCGTTGGTTTCAAGGCGATGTGCCTCGCCAGCAGCTGCTACGTGAGCCGCAAATGCAACCTGGACCACGGTCTGTAGTACCACCCACAATGTTGTTACCACCCAACGTGTCATCGCCATCTGGAATGCCATTGGTTGGCGCAACTGCGGAGTTACCTTCAAGCAGGCTGATATTACCGGGTAGTACGTTGCTATATATGTACAATGGGGCCGTCACAACCTCTTCTGGCATGCCTAATGCGGTTAGTGCCGCGCCTGCTCAGATGAACAACGTTTCGACTGTCCCTGAGGGCGGTGCAGGCCTTGCATCTCGCGATGCCCTTGCCTTTACGGACGAAGTCGATAACTTGAAAATACGCGGCCATCGCGAGATTGTTCATGAAAGCTTGCAGGGCTTGGTGCGCCAACAGCTGGATATGCTAGTGACGCCTACCCTTCGTTGGGAAGGTGACGTGTGGGCTGGAATTTTTATGGCATTGGTAATTCAGTTGCCGGCTCGTGATAAAACTCAGGAGGATCAACGAGAAAGCAGTGATTCAGATGATGGATGGCGTTCTGAAATGCGCCTGGAAGTACCTAACGTGGGAGCATTTAGCGTCTCTTTGTGGTTTTATCGAGCGGTGTTAAGTATTGACTTAACAGCGGCCGATAGCGCCACCCACCAATATCTTGAAAAAGGCATACCCGCGTTAGAGCAGCGTTTGACTGCTCTGGATTTGGAGAGGGTCCAAGTACGTGCGCGGTACATACCGCAGGAGCGTAACAATGACCTTGCCGGATGAGCGCCGCCGCCAAGCCGTGGCACTTGCCTATCAGGAAAATGAACGTGCGCCGCGCGTGGTGGCAAAAGGCTACGGGGAGCTTGCTGAACGTATTATGGCCGAGGCTCAACGTCAGGGAATTTATGTGCATGATGCGCCTGAAATCGTCGCGCTTTTGATGCAGTTAGATTTAGACACTGAAATACCACCCCAGCTTTATCAGGTGGTGGCTGAGCTACTGGTATGGGTGTTTGAGTTATCGGGAGAAGGGTTGGAACTACGAAACCCAACCAAGTAGCCAATGCAGATATAGTGTGCAACCATGATGTTGGGTAAGGAAAAAGTCATCAGGGCGCCCGTATAATGGTTACAAAACTGCGCCTGTGCCATTTGATGGAACACTATGAGTCACACTAATTTTCTCGATGAAATTCAAGAAATAAACTTAGCTTATTTGCTTCTCGCGCAGCGCCTGTTAAGTGAAGACCGCGAAGCAGCATTGTTTCGTTTAAAAATAGATGGCGATATGGCTGACTTGTTATCAACGCTTAGTGCACGCCAACTAACGAAGTTGGCACGCACTAACCAACTGATATGTCGGTTCAGTCAGACCAGTGCTCAACGGCTGCGACAGGTAACGCAGAATCCGCGGGATCAGGGGTTAGCCGGTCTGCATGCATCATTGCTGTTAGCGTGCGACACATTTGAATCATTACCGCTGGGAGATGAGGGGTGAGCCAGAAAAGCTTGGTCGATGAAATGCACCAAGTACAGCTGGCAATAGAGCTGATTGAGCTAGGTGCACGTCTTCAGGTGCTGGAAACGGAAACCGAGTTAAGCCGTACGCGCCTGATTAAACTCTATAAAGAAGTCTGTGGGGTGTCGCCGCCAAAGGGCATGCTGCCTTTTTCGGCAGACTGGTTCATTACTTGGCTGCCCAATGTCCACTCCTCGCTTTTTTACAATATCTACGCCAGTTTGCGTAAGGATACGTGCTGTGAGCGGATTGAAGCCTTTGTAAAAGCCTATCGGCTTTATGACGAGCAGATGATGCTAGAGGGTGCAGAGCCAGTGCTTGGCTTGACGCGCGCCTGGACGCTAGTGCGTTTTTTTGAAAGTGACCTGCTTCAAATGAATAAATGTACGCGCTGTGACGGGGATTTTGTTGCACATGCGCACAGCCCTGCGCGTGGCTACGTTTGCGGTATTTGCCAACCGCCTTCTCGAGCAGGCAAGACGCGTAAATCACAGCGTGCTCAGGAAGAAAAGAATAACGCTAACAATGCTTGATAAAGCATTTGCTAAGCAAGCCTTTAACGCATAGATAGCGGTAAAATGCGGCGGTACTTTTTAATTAAACTGCACATCATCACTAGTATGATGAGGCTAATTTGTGCTTGAGCCGGAACGACACCTGACCATCAGAACAGATGGCTAAATTTTAGTTCCCCTACTTAATATTGAAACACCGCAAGGACTCTGCTTGTGCTGATACTTCTAGGCTATGTAGTCGTTTTGTTATGTGTATTTGGTGGCTATGTGCTGGCAGGCGGCAGCCTAGGTCCTTTATACCAACCACTTGAACTACTCATTATTGGCGGGGCTGGCGTTGGTGCATTTATTGCTGCTAACAATATCAAAGCCATAAAAGCCACATTTAAGCTATTGCCCAGGCTCAGGGGAGCAAAAAAATATAACAAAGCATTCTACATGGAAGTGATGGCAATGCAGTACAAGCTATTGTCGAAAATTCGTCGTGAAGGAATGCTGGGTATAGAGCGAGATATCGATAACCCTCAAGAAAGCCCTCTTTTTCAAGAGCATCCTACTGTATTAGCTGATCCTCATGTCATGACTTTCCTGACGGATTACCTGCGCCTGATGGTGAGTGGCGGCATGGAGCCTATGGAAATTGATGAGCTGATGCTGCACGAAATCGAAGTGTTTGAACAAGAAGCCCACATCCCAATCGACGCTATTGCAAAAGTGGGCGACGCCATGCCCGCCTTCGGCATTGTGGCGGCAGTTATGGGGGTAATTAAGGCGCTGACCTATGCTGATGCAAGTCCCGATCAGATGGGTGAAATGATTGCCCACGCGTTGGTTGGAACTTTCCTGGGTATTTTAATGGGTTATGGCTTTATTAGCCCTATCGCCAGCTTCGCAGGTCGGCAAGCCCAGGAAGCAGAAAAAATGATGCAATGCATCCGGATAACATTATTGGCGAGTTTGCACGGCTACGCGCCACAGCTGGCCGTTGAGTTCGGCCGTAAAGCGCTATATACCGCTGAGCGCCCCACTTTTACCGAACTTGAAGATTATGTGAAAGATGCCAAGAAGGTCGGTGGTGCATGAGCAAGGGAAGCGATAAGCGCCCGATTGTTATCCGGCGTAAAAAAGTGGTGCATGCACACCACGGGGGCGCCTGGAAAATTGCGCTTGCGGACTTTATGACTGCCCTGATGGCACTCTTTCTCGTCATGTGGATTTTAAGTGTTTCCAGTGAGGAAACACGGCGCGGCGTGGCCGAGTATTTCAGCACCCCGCTGGTGACGGCGATTACCGGGGGGGACCAGTCCGGCAGTACTCGCGTTATCCCCGGCGGCGGCCCAGACCCCACTCATAGCGATGGCGAAAGAGCGCGGATTGATGTCATGCAGCACACCCGGCCCAGCATGCAGGAACGACGCTTTTTTTCTGATCTTCAGGAACGCATCGAACGAGCGATTGAGCAAGACCCAGAGCTTCGTCAGCTGCGCGACCAGATGCGCTTTGATCTAACTCGGGAAGGTTTGCGCATTCAGCTGCTGGATACGGAGCAGCGGCCCATGTTTGAGCTGGGTAGTAATAGAGTCGCGCCGTATATGCGAAATTTATTGCGCACGATGGCCCCCTTGTTAAATGAGCTGCCCAATGACCTGAGTATCGGGGGGTATACCGACAGCGTGCCTTATGCGGGCGGTTATCGTGGCTATAGCAACTGGGAGTTATCCAATGATCGTGCCAACGCATCGCGTCGGGAACTGGTCGCTGGTGGTCTCGACCCTGATCAACTGCTGCGTGTGTCAGGCTTTGCCGATCGTGTGCCGTTACCTGATACCGGGCCGACGGATCCGGTCAATCGCCGTATTGAGCTAATCGTCTTGCTGCCCGAAATCGCAGAGGCGATTCGTAATCCTGGCACCATGGGAACCGATATCCCGACGCCTACCTCTGCCAACGAGTTGGTAGAAGACGTGCCACAAGATACTTCACCGGACGATACGTCGGAATGATGTTGACCGGTGACAAAAATATGACGTTAGAGTGGAGTGGGGCATGGATATAGCGGACTTTTTTGACACTTTTTTTGAAGAGGCTGAAGAGCTGCTCGCTGATATGGAGCAGCATTTGCTGGAACTCGACATTGATAATCCAGATGGCGAGCAGCTAAACGCTATTTTCCGCGCTGCGCATTCAATCAAGGGAGGAGCAGGAACCTTTGGTTTTAGCGTGCTGCAGAAAACCACGCATATTTTCGAAAACCTGCTGGATCATGCGCGTAAGGGAGAGCTTACCTTGCGTGCCGACCTCGTTGATACCTTTCTAGAGACTAAAGACATCATGCACGAGCAACTCGATGCCTATCGCAACGAGGAAGCGCCGGATCAAGAGGCGTACGAGCGGATTTGCCAAACCCTACAGCAGATAGCCTTAGAAGAAATTGGCCAAACGCTAGAGGCTCCGGCCGCACCGCCTGCCCCCCTTTTCAAGACAGAAGAGCCCTCAGCCTCTTCGGCTAGTGAACATCAGTTGGTGGTGGCCCTGCTCAACGTGAGCGAAAAGGATCGCACGCTGCTGGTGGAAGAGCTTGAGCAGCTGGGTGAGATTCAGACGCAATCCGGTGATGACAAGCGCTATGAAGTCATTTTAAACGGCGATAGCAGTGCCGATGATATTGAAGCCGTCATGTGCTTTATTATCGAACCAGAACAGATCGAAATTAAAGTAACTGATCGCGCCCAGACAGCCGTCCCGGTGAGTGCTGCACCGACTGTATCGACACCGCCAGCAGCCCCGGTTGCTGCTGAACCCGCTGCGAAGCCTCAGCCGCCCGTTGAGAGTGAACGCAAGGAAGCCGCTGCCAAACCCAAGAAGGCCGCTGCCGAATCCTCGTCCATTCGCGTGTCGGTAGATAAGGTTGACCAGATCATTAACCTGGTGGGTGAACTTATCATCACCCAGTCAATGCTGGATCAGACGGTCAGCGATCTTGAAGATCAGTCGGTAGGTAACAGCTCGCTGCAAAACGGCATGAGCCTTTTACAGCGTAATGCCCGGGATCTCCAGGAAGCGGTCATGTCTATCCGCATGATTCCCATGGAGTTCGTGTTTAGCCGCTTCCCCCGCGTGGTACGTGATACGGCAGGCAAACTGGGTAAAGAGATTGAGCTAGTGACCGAAGGCAAGTCCACCGAGCTGGATAAAAGCCTAGTCGAGCGCATCACTGACCCGTTAACCCACCTGGTGCGTAATAGCCTTGATCACGGTATAGAAATGCCGGACAAGCGTGAGGCGCTGGGCAAGCCGCGAACCGGCAAACTAACCCTGTCTGCCCGTCATCAGGGCGGCAATATCCTGATCGAAGTGCGTGATGACGGCGCCGGTATGGATCGGGAGCGCCTGCTAGCCAAAGCGCGGGAAAATGGGCTTAACGTCTCTGACACCATGACCGACGAAGAAGTCTATCAGCTGATTTTTGCGCCAGGCTTTTCGACCGCCGAAGCCGTGACCGACGTCTCGGGTCGAGGCGTGGGCATGGATGTGGTCAAGCGTAATATTCAGGGAATGGGCGGCCGCGTTGAAATCCAGTCCAAATTAGGTGAAGGCACCAACACCCGAATTGTGCTGCCGCTGACGCTTGCGATACTGGATGGCATGTCAATCAAGGTCGGTGGGGAAACCTTTATTCTGCCGTTGTCTACCGTGCTTGAGTCCTTGCAGCCGACCAAAAACGACATGTATGCCATGGCGGGAGATGATGTTGTCTTAAAGGTGCGCGACGAGTACCTGCCCGTGATCGCAATTCATGAAGTGCTGGATGTAGAAAATGCGATTACTGACCCGACGCGAAGTATCGCCGTCATCGTTCAGGGCGAAGGGCGCCGTTACGCCATGCTGGTTGATGAATTGATTGGCCAGCAGCAGGTCGTTGTTAAAAACCTTGAAGATAACTATCGCAAGGTGCCGGGAATTTCAGCGGCTACCATTCTGGGTGATGGCAGCGTGGCATTAATTCTGGATATCACAGGATTGCATCGCTTGAGCAGGGTCAAGAAAGAAGCGGGCAAAATCATTAATAATCAACATTACTCTTTCTATAAGGAGGCTGAGCCGTCATGAGTCAGGCAACTAATGGGGCGGTACTAGCCGCCGAAGCTGAAAGTCGCGAATTTTTGGTGTTTTCGTTAGGTGAAGAAGAGTACGCCATCGATATCCTCAAGGTGCAGGAGATCCGGGGTTACGAAAATGTTACGCGCATTGCCAACGCGCCTGACTTTATCAAGGGAGTCACTAATCTTCGTGGCGTGATCGTTCCCATTGTTGACCTGCGCATCAAGTTCCATCTGGAAAGCGTCGAGTATGGCGGCCAAACCGTCGTTATCGTGGTTAACGTGGCTGATCGTGTCGTGGGCATCGTAGTTGACGGCGTTTCTGATGTCATGACGCTTACCCCAGATCAGATCAAGCCTGCTCCTGAATTTGGCGTCACCCTATCCTCCGATTTCCTGAGCGGGCTAGGCAGCCTGGATGATCGCATGCTGGTACTGGTGGATATCGATAAGCTACTGACCAGCGAAGAAATGGCCTTGGTAGATAGCACCAGCAACCGTTAATTCTCCATAAAAGACACAGGGAACGTGTCTGTCTAACCAAAAGACTTACCCATGCGTTAGGGAAAACGCCTGCGAGTGATGTTGTGTTAGGAGACACAAGGGTGACACAGCTAATGCGGCAGTTAATGGGCAATATGACCGTACGACTTAGTTGGGGGCTTGTACTTGCCTCTTTCTCATTGCTGGTGATCGTGGCATGTGGCATCGGTTTTTATGCCCTGCAGCATGGGGCAACCATCATGCAGGCGGTTAGTGACGGACAGGCACAGCAGGCCGTTTTTACCGAGTTCTCTGCACGTATTCGCTGGGCCCTGATCGCCATTGTGTTGATTACGGCCATCACCGTAATAGCGGTCATCTGGGGTGTTACTCGTAATGTTCTAAGGCCGCTGGATCGCCTGGTAGGTTATTTTGAACTGATGGCGCAGGGGGATTTAAGCCAGCGGATTACCGCACCGGGAAATAATGAAATTGGCCGCTTGTACATCGCCATGGCGCACATGCAGGCATCGTTATCGGAAACGGTCGGTGTGGTGCGCAGTAGTGGCGCTTCAATCTTTGAGCGCTCCCAGCAAATTGCTAGCGGCAATAATGATCTCTCCTCGCGTACCGAACAGCAGGCCTCTTCGCTTGAAGAGACCGCCTCCAGCATGGAGCAGCTTGCCTCAACGGTTGGCCATAACGCCGATAACGCACGCCAAGCCAGTCAACTGGCGCAAAACGCTACGCTGACTGCACGCCGAAGTGGCGAGGAAGTAGGTGGAATCGTTGAGACGATGCAGGACATCAGCGCCAGCTCCCATCAGGTAGCCGACATTATTACCGTAATCGATAATATCGCGTTCCAGACCAATATCTTGGCACTTAATGCATCAGTCGAAGCCGCTCGGGCAGGCGAACATGGCAAGGGCTTTGCCGTGGTAGCGCAAGAAGTGCGCAGCCTGGCTAGCCGTAGCGCTAACGCCGCCAAAGAGATCCGCACGCTTATTGATACTTCGCTTAGCCGAGTGGGTACCGGTACCCAGCGCGTTAATCAAGCGGGTGAAACCATGCAGGCGCTGGTCGATGCTGTCCAGCGGGTCAGCGATATTATGGATGAAATTGCCGCAGCATCAGAGGAACAAAGCAACGGCATTGGCCAGGTCAATCAAGCGGTGGCACAGATGGACCAAGTGGTTCAGCAAAATGCTCAGCTTGTTCAGCATGCCGCGCATAGCGCCAATGAACTTGAAAGCGAAGCCGCCCGACTGAGAAACGCCGTTGAACGCTTTCAACTGGCGCCTTCTGGTGCGACTTCCTCGGCCGGTTCATCCAGCACGCTATTAAGGCCTGCTTTACCCTCCCGGCCTTCGCCCGTTATCGCCACCGCAAATGCGTCCGATAGCGATGCCTGGGAAGCCTTTTAAATCGTCTTCGGCTAAATGATGCCACTCATAACGTATAAACAATAAGGCATTAAAAATGCGCAATAACCAGCCTATTTCTCAGCGCGAAGTTGAGTTAAAAGAAGACGATTTTTTAGTCTCTCGCACGGATTTGAAAGGCCGTATTACCTACACGAATCCCGCTTTTATTGAAATAAGCGGCTTTACGCACGATGAATTGATTGGGGCTCCTCATAACCTGATTCGCCACCCCGATATGCCATCAGCGGCCTTTGAAAACTTATGGCAAACCGTACAGGCTGGCGATACGTGGCGTGGGCTGGTGAAGAATCGCTGCAAAAGCGGCGACCACTACTGGGTCGATGCTAGCGTGACGCCAATTATTGAAAATGACGAAGTAGTGGGCTATGCCTCGGTGCGTGTTCAAGCGTCGCGTGAGTCTATCAAACGCGCCGAACAAGCCTATGCCGAAATACGCGAAGGCCGCAATAAACGCCTCTATCTGGATAAGGGGCGTCTGCGTCAGCGGGGCATTGGCCAACGTCTGAAAAACATCCAGTTTACTACCGTGCGCGCCAAGCTGGCCGGCATGATTATCGTCGCCGGTGCCTTACTGCTAATGAGTGGCGGTTTGGGTCTTTATGGTTTGAAGGCGTCCAGCGAGCGTCTGGAACAGCTCAATAGCGATGGCCTGCGCGATGTTATCAGACTCCAGCAAATCGATCAGACGATTGCCAATACGCGCCAGGGAATCATTGAGCCTGAGCGGATGCAACTGATCAATCAGCGCTTTGATATAGGCCAAACGATCGAGCAGCGCGTTGAAGAGGTCGCAAGCGTATGGCAGGCCTATTACTCACGCCCGGTGAATGCCACGCCGCTAGCCGATGTGTTTGATGACCAGCTACAGACATTTTTAAATGATGGAATGATTCAGGCTGCCAGCATTTTGCAAGCTGAAGAGATCTATGAGGCCTTTATCGGCCTAGACGCCGTGATTAGCGTCATGTCAGATGAAGGGCGGGCATTATCGGAAAGCGTGAATCAACTAATTGCTCAAAAACAGCAGGCCGCCGAAATAATGGCCGCCGACGCTCATCAGGGGCAGAACACTATTATTACCTTCCAGGCAGTAGTGCTGGGTATTGGCTTATTGCTGCTGGTTTTAATTGGCATGTTTACCCTGCAGGCCATTGTGCGGCCCTTGAAAAGCGCCTCTCAGTTTACGTTACAAATTGCCGGAGGCAACTTGGCGGCGGTAACTCCCAAGCGTCGCCATGATGAAGTGGGCCAGCTTATTGATGCGCTCAATGCCATGCGTAAAAGCCTGAGCAGCATCATCGGTGATGTCAAAGGCGGCATCAATATTGTTACCCCCGCCGCTCAGGATATTGCCAGCGGCAATGAGGAACTCTCCTCGCGTACCGATCAGCAGGCCGCTTCACTGCAGCAGACCGCCGCCAGTATGGAAGAAATGACCACAACGGTGCGTCAAAATAGCGAGAATGCTCAAGAAGCGCGCCGCCTTGCCGATAATAACACTACACGGGTTTCGCAAACGGGCGAGCTAATGACGCAGCTAGTCGACAACATGCAGCGCATAACACAAAGTTCGCAAAAAATGGCCGATATTATCAACGTTATCGACTCCATTGCGTTTCAAACCAATATCCTGGCGTTGAATGCCTCGGTCGAAGCCGCACGCGCGGGCGAGCATGGTCGTGGGTTTGCCGTCGTGGCAGAAGAAGTGCGAAATCTGGCTGGCCGTAGCGCAGGCGCCGCCCAGGAAATTCGCGGACTGATTGACGGGTCAAATCAGGAAGTCGCCGTAGGCGCCGGGCTGGTCGAAAAAGCCGAAGCTGCGATTAGCGATGTGGCTGAAGCAGCGCGCGGTGTCACGCAGATTATGTATGAAATTTCGGCCGCCTCTGAAGAGCAAAGCAGTGGTATTGCTGAGGTTAATCAGGCGGTGGCAGATATGGATCAGGCAACACAGCAAAATGCCGTTCGGGTTCAGGAAACAGCACGCGCCGCCGTCGCTTTGGAGCATCAGGCAAGCATGCTCGCGCTATCGGTCGAGGCATTTAGACTTAATCACCAAAGCTCTGGGCGCCCCTTAGCTTTAGCAACGACATCAACTGCTAAGCAAGCGCCCAAGCTCGCTGGTTCTACAGAGCGCACCTCAACACCCGTGCCATCTGAAAGACGCCAAGTGACACCAATAGAGGAATGGGAAGCATTTTGACCGAGCAACGCGAACGGGGTGTCGATGCCAGCCAATGGTCGTCTGGCAACCAGATAGAACGGGATTTGGTACTCACAGATGCTGATTTTGCACGTATTCGTGAATTGATCTATCAGCGTGCAGGCATCGTATTGGCAGAGCATAAACGTGAAATGGTGTATAGCCGGCTGGCCAAGCGGCTAAGGCACCACAACATGACGCGCTTTACCGATTACCTTGTACGCCTGGAGCGTCAGCCTGAGGCAAAGGAGTGGGAGGCATTCACTAATGCACTGACCACTAACCTGACCGCGTTTTTTCGGGAAGCACACCACTTTCCCCTTTTGGCAGAGCATATCCGCCAAAAGCCAGGCCCGGTAACCATTTGGTGTTCGGCAGCCTCAACCGGCGAAGAGCCTTACTCGCTGGCCATGACGCTTTTGGAAACGTTGGGCCCTAAAGCCGCACAGGCCAGAATTATCGCCACTGATATCGATACGGATGCGTTAAGCCGCGCGCGTGCGGGCATTTACCCGCAAGAGCAGGTACGCAAACTTGATGAAGCGCGTGTTAAGCGCTTTTTCCAGAAAGGCACCGGGCAGCACCAAGGGCTTGCCCGGGTACGCCCTGAGGTGTCTGAACTGGTTGAGTTTATGTCGCTTAACCTGCTGGCACCCCAGTGGTCCGTCAAAGGGCCGTTTGATGCCATTTTTTGTCGCAATATCATGATCTATTTCGACAAGGAAACGCAGGCAAAGATTCTTAAACGATTTGCGCCGCTGATGAAGCCCGATGGGTTGCTGTTTGCAGGGCATTCGGAAAACTTTTCGTACATCAGTGATGCATTCAAGCTGCGTGGGCAGACGGTATATACCCGGGCCTAATTCAAGCCATTGTCGTGCTGTTCATACGCTCAAGACGGGGTAGCCCGCGCACATGAAGCTGCACATCAAGCGTTAATTGCAAGAGGAGGCGTGCTTTGAGCGCTGCCAAAATCAAAGTGTTGTGTGTCGATGATTCGGCACTTATTCGTGACCTGCTGACCGAAATTATTAACTCGCAGCCCGATATGGAAGTGGTTGCTGTCGCGCCTGATCCTCTTGTTGCCCGGGATTTGATTAAACAACACAATCCCGACGTGCTGACGCTGGATGTTGAAATGCCGCGTATGGACGGCCTGGACTTTCTTGAGCGTTTGATGCGCTTACGTCCCATGCCGGTGTTGATGGTGTCATCGCTGACCCAGAGCGGCTCGGAAATTACCCTGCGTGCGCTTGAACTAGGGGCACTCGACTTTGTCGCCAAACCAAGCCTGGGTATTCGTCATGGGATGATGGAGTACGCCAACGAAATTGCTGAAAAATTGCGTGCGGCTGCGCGCTCTCGTCCGCGTCAGGCGCGGCACAAAAATGCTCCTCCCCCGGCTCAGTTAAAAGCCCCGCTGGTTTCCAGCGAGAAGCTGATCATTATCGGTGCATCCACCGGCGGTACCGAAGCGATCCGTGCCGTGCTTGAACCCTTGCCTGCCAACGCGCCGGCTATTTTGATCACCCAGCATATGCCGGGCGGCTTTACCCGCTCCTTTGCTGAGCGGCTGGATCGGCTGTGTCGCATAACGGTAAAGGAAGCGACCGACGGCGAACGCGTACTGCCCGGGCATGCCTACATCGCCCCGGGTGATCAGCACCTTAAGCTGGTGCGCAGTGGGGCGAACTACGTGGCCCGCCTGGATAGTGGCCCGCCTGTCAACCGGCACCGCCCGTCCGTCGATGTGTTGTTTCGTTCCGCCGCTGAACATGCCGGGCGTAATGCGATCGGTGTGATCTTGACCGGCATGGGTAAGGATGGCGCTGTCGGACTTCTGGAGATGCGCAAGGCTGGCGCGCCGACCATTGCACAGAATGAAGCCACTTGTGTGGTTTTCGGCATGCCGCGTGAGGCAATTGCGGTAGGCGGGGCAGTGGAAGTTGCGGCTCTTGATGATATTCCCGCACGTCTGATGGCCATGGTGGCGGCCTCTGGGCGAGCCCAGCGGGTATAACCCTTTTTACTATAACAATGCTTGGCTGAGGGAATGATCTAATGACGCGTTTACTGCGCAATCTGAGTATTCATGCAACTGTCATAGCGGCGCTGGCCTGCTTTGCAACGCTTATTGTGGTGACAGCGGGTATCGGTTTTGTATCGGATCGCAACGCACAAGAGAATCTGGCTATTTATAGCCGAATCAGTGGCGACCAGCTTAATGAGATTAACCGAGCGGACTCATTGCTTAATCAGGCCATGCTGGCCATGGAAGTCGCATCGAATTATATGATGGTCGGCCAGATGCGCCAGACCAACGAACAGTTAGCGATCGCGGAGAACCGAATCGGGCGGGCCGAAACGCGTTTTGAAAAATTTGCTTCAACGCCACGCACGTCTCAAGGCGAGGTCCTTGGCGCCGAGCTGATTGTCAATTTTCGTGAGGTGGTAGCGCTGGTAAGGCAGCAGCACGAAAGTTTTGAACAGATGGATATCAATACCTACAACGATTTGCGCGACGCTTTGGTCGAGCCGCTTGCAAACTTGGCTGAAAGCACCACCGCGTTCACTGATTATGCATTTGCGCGCACCGATACCATCCGTCTTGACGCGCAGGAACAGGGCCGGCTCTTCACACTGATCGGCGCTATTGCGGTGGGAGTAGCGCTACTTATTACGCTGCTGATTTATATAGGCCTGCGAAAAACGGTGACGGCACCGCTCAATGATGCGGTCAAGCGCTTGAATAAAATCGCCGAGGCCGATCTAACCCAGCCGCTGCCGGAGGCGGGCAATAATGAAGTTGGCCGCCTGTTTACCGCGATGGCCGTCATGCAGCAAAACTTGACTACTATAGTGACGCGGGTGCGTGAAGGCAGCTCGGAAATTCATTATGGCACCCGGGAAATTGCCAGCGGTAACGCGGACCTTTCGTCGCGCACCGAACAACAGGCAGCCTCTATTGAAGAGACCGCGGCCAGCATGGAAGAGATGACCGCCACGGTAAAACAGAATGCCGATAACGCCCGCCAGGCCAGTACGCTGGCGGCGGACGCCTCAACCACGGCTGAGCACGGCGGTCAGGTGGTGGATCAGGTGGTTCAAACGATGCACGGCATATCGAGCAGCTCGCAAAAAGTGGCCGATATCACTAGCGTGATCGACTCCATTGCATTTCAAACCAATATTCTTGCCTTGAACGCCTCCGTGGAGGCCGCGCGTGCTGGTGAGCAGGGGCGTGGGTTTGCCGTGGTCGCCGGTGAAGTGCGTAACCTGGCCAGTCGCAGTGCCGATGCTGCCAAAGAGATCAGAACGTTGATTGATGCCTCGGTCAACCAGATCAAGCAAGGCTCTACCCTGGTCGAGCAGGCGGGAACCACCATGGCGGACGTAGTCACAGCCGTGCGCCGGGTGACCGACATCATGGATGAGATTTCAGCAGCTTCCCAGGAGCAGAGCGATGGTATCGAGCAGGTGAGCCACGCTATTGGTCAGATGGACCAAGTAACACAGCAGAATGCTGCCCTGGTACAAGAAGCATCGGCCGCGGCCTCTTCGCTGGAAGAGCAGGCCAATCGTCTGGAAGAAGCGGTTGCCGTGTTCAAGCTACTGGGCACGCAAGGCTCTCAGCACGTTTCCTTACCCACGAAAGCGCCGGCGTCATTGCCTAAAACGGTTAAGAAAACCGTACCGGCTGCCCCGGCAACACGTTCAGCGCCAAGCCACAGCGACCACGAAGAGTGGGAAGCCTTTTAACCCTGACTGAGTAACTCGTCACCTGGTGACGTGCATTAAATAGAGGATGACCAATGGCCGATAAGAATATGAGTTTCCTGGTAGTCGATGACTTTCCTACCATGCGCCGGATTGTACGCAGTCTGTTGAAAGAGTTGGGTTTTACCAATGTCGATGAGGCGGAAGACGGCCAGGATGCGCTGAACAAGCTGCGGGCAGGCAACTTTGAGTTTGTTGTTTCCGACTGGAACATGCCCAATCTGGACGGTTTGGAAATGCTCAAGGAAATTCGCCAGGATGACGCCCTGAAGCATTTGCCCGTACTAATGGTGACTGCCGAAGCCAAGAAAGAGAACATTATTGCGGCCGCCCAGGCGGGCGCGAACGGCTATGTGGTTAAGCCGTTTACTGCCGCTACCCTGGAAGAGAAGCTGAATAAAATCTTCGAGAAAATGGGTAAATAAAGCGGCTGGGCCCAAGGGCCCGGTCAGCGAGGAGACACCGTAATGAGTCAGAATGAGCAGACCGACTCTGCCCAAATGTCCGAAGAAGCCGCTGAAGATCTAATTCATCGCATCGGTAAGCTTACCCGCATGCTGCGTGACAATATGCGCGAGTTGGGTTTGGACAAAGAGATCGAAAAAGCGGCGGAAGCTATTCCCGATGCCCGGGATCGGCTTCACTATGTAGCCACCATGACTGAGCAGGCGGCAGATCGGGCACTGAATGCCATTGATCGGGCACAGCCGCTTCAGGATCAGTTGGCCGAGCGTGCCGAAGGGCTTGATAAACAGTGGGCTGACTGGTTTGAAGCACCCAAGGATCTAGAAGATGCTAAGGTACTGGTTAAGGATACGCGTGCTTACCTGAGCGACGTGCCGACTATCACCGCCGCGACCAATAAGGAACTTTTAGAGATCATGATGGCCCAGGACTTTCAGGACCTGACTGGCCAGGTGATCAAAAAGATGATGGATGTGATCCGCGAGATCGAACATCAGCTTGTTCAAGTGCTGATCGACAACGTCCCGGGCGCTCAAGTGCGGGAAACCATGCAGCGCAAGGCGGAAGATCAGTGGAAAAACGACAACGCACGGCGTAATGAAGATCTCTTGAACGGCCCGCAAATTAAGGATAATGCACCCGATATCGTCACAGGTCAGGACCAGGTAGACGACTTATTGGATGAATTAGGCTTTTAATGCGGCGTTATTAAGACTTTGTAATTATCTGCCTCTGGCAAAATAAGCGCTTTGTTCAGCCGTCCCCTGGGGCGGCTGAATTTATGGTGCGCCGCGTAAAGCGGGCCGGGTGGCAGCATGGCAGATAACGATAGCGACCAGGAAAAGACTGAAGAGGCCACGCCCAGGCGTAGGGACAAAGCCCGCGAGGAAGGGCAGGTGCCGCGTTCTCGCGAGCTGACCACGTTTTTACTTCTGCTGGGTGGCGTCATTGGGTTGTGGAGCATGGGCATGATGCTCTATGACCAGTTAGGTATGGTCATGGAGCAGGCGTTTCTGTTCGAGCGCCGCCAGGCCATGGAAGAGATACCCATGTTGACCAATGCGCTGGATCTGGGACAGCGTACGCTTATCGCTATGACACCGCTGTTTTTACTGCTTACGGTGGTTGCCCTGGTTTCACCTGCGTTGCTGGGCGGCTGGATTGTGTCAGCCAAATCCATGCAGCCCAAGCTTTCCAAGCTGAACCCTGTTGCGGGGGTTAAGCGTATTTTTTCATCCCAGGCGCTGATTGAGCTTGCCAAGGCGATTGCCAAATCGGTCCTGATAGGCAGCGTGGCGTCGGCATTTTTGTACTTCAACGTTGGCAAGTTTTTGTCGTTGATGGACCAGCCCATTCAGCAAGCCTTGGCCAGTGCGCTTAACATGGCCGCACAGGCCGCCGGACTGATGGTGTTTTCGCTGATTGTGGTGATTCTGATGGATGTCCCCTTTCAGCTATGGAGCAACGCCAAAAAACTCCGCATGAGCAAGGAAGAGGTGAAGCGCGAGCATAAGGAGTCAGAGGGCGATCCTCATGTGAAAGGACGAATTCGTCAGCAGCAGCAGGCAATGGCACGGGGCAGAATGATGAGCAAGGTCCCTCAGGCGGACGTTATTATTACCAACCCCACCCATTACGCCGTGGCTTTGATGTATCAGGAGGGCAGCATGGGTGCGCCGCGGCTGGTCGCCAAGGGGGCCGATGCTGTCGCTGCCAAAATACGCGAGCTGGGGTTGGAAGCAGGGATTCCTCGTCTGGAAGCCGCGCCGCTGGCGCGAGCGCTGTATCATCACGTGGATCTTGAGGCTGAGGTGCCCGCTGAGCTTTATACTGCCGTGGCCGAGGTCATGGCCTGGGCTTACCGCTTGAAGCACGTTGCTCAACAAGGAGGCGAGGTGCCCCCAACCCCCGATAATCTGCCGGTTCCACCGGAATTGGAAACCCCCGGGCATGGCGCCGGTGGTAATGAGGCGCAACAACCATGAAAGGTTTTAGTCAGCTAATAGGTCAGCGTGACTGGGTGAGCGATGTGCGCATGAAACTGCTGGTCGGGCCGCTGCTCATCCTGATGATTTTGGGCATGATGATTGTGCCCTTGCCCCCTTTTGCGCTCGATTTACTCTTCACCTTTAACATTGCCTTGGCCATTATGGTGCTAATGGTCAGCATGTTTACGCAGAAGCCGCTGGACTTTGCGGCTTTCCCTGCAGTGTTGCTATTCACTACCCTGCTGCGCCTATCGCTTAACGTCGCCTCTACCCGTGTGGTGTTAATGGAAGGCCACCAAGGCGGTGCTTCCGCCGGTAAAGTTATTGAGGCGTTCGGGGCGTTCCTGGTCGGTGGTAATTTCGCTGTTGGCCTGGTGGTCTTCCTGATTTTGGTCATCATCAACTTTATGGTTATCACCAAAGGTGCTGGCCGTATTGCCGAGGTCGGTGCGCGCTTTACACTGGATGCAATGCCCGGTAAGCAGATGGCCATCGATGCCGACCTGAACGCTGGCTTAATTGGCGAAGAGGATGCCAAAAAGCGCCGCGCAGAAGTCGCTCAGGAAGCTGATTTCTTTGGTTCGATGGACGGTGCAAGTAAGTTTGTACGCGGTGATGCCATTGCCGGTTTGGTGATTATGGTGGTCAATATCATCGGTGGCTTGATGATTGGCATGCTGCAGCACGATATGAGCTTTGGCGCTGCTGGCCAGACCTACATGTTGCTGGCGATAGGCGATGGCCTGGTAGCGCAAATTCCGGCTTTAGTGATCTCGACCGCAGCGGGTGTCACGGTATCTCGGGTGAGTACCGACCAGGGCGAGGATATTGGTCAGCAGATGCTCAACCAATTGTTCGTTAACCCTCAGGTACTGATTTTGGCCGCCATGGTCATGGGGCTGTTAGGTATGGTGCCGGGTATGCCTAACCTGGTATTCCTGATTTTCACCGCGCTTTTAGGCGGTCTGGCTTGGTTCTTGATTCGTCACAAGCAGAAGACCCAGGTACAGGAAGAAATCTCTGCCGCCCCATCGGTGACCCAGGAAACCCCCGAGGCCAGTTGGGAAGACGTTCAACTGGTGGATACACTTGGGCTGGAAGTTGGCCACCGTTTGATTCCTCTGGTGGATTCGCGCCAGAAGGGGGAGCTTCTGGGGCGGATCAAAAGTGTGCGCAAAAAGTTTGCCCAGGAAGTCGGTTTTCTGCCGCCTGTTGTACATATTCGCGATAATCTGGAGCTGCCGCCCAACACCTATGTACTCTCCATGAAAGGTGCTGAAATCGGGCGAGCGGAAGCGCTTCCAGGCAAGTGGCTGGCCATTGACCCCGGCCAGGTATCTGGCGAGCTGCAGGGCACCGCCACCCAGGACCCTGCCTTTGGCCTGCCGGCCGTCTGGATTGATACCAATCAGCGTGAGCACGCCCAGGTGTATGGTTACACCGTGGTCGATGCCAGCACCGTGATTGCTACCCACCTCAACCACTTGCTGCACCGTCATTCGCCGGAGATGCTCGGCCGCCAGGAGGTTCAGAAGCTGCTCGATAAATTGGGTGAAGATCAGAAATCCCTGGTAGAAGAAGTGGTACCCAAGGCGATTTCTTTGACCATTCTCCAGCGTATCCTGCAAAACCTGCTGGAAGAAGATGTCTCCATCCGTGATATGCGCACTATTCTGGATACTCTGGCCGAATATGCTGGCCAGCAGAAAGATCCCAATGAGCTTACCGCCCTGGTGCGTATCGGGCTTGGCCGCGCCATTACCCAGCAGTGGTTTGCCGGTCAGGAAACCCTCAATGTCATGGGCCTTGATGCACAGCTTGAGCAGGTTCTGATGCAGGCCATGAACGGTAACGGGGCAATGGAGCCTGGTTTGGCGGACACCCTGATGACCCAGGCGCACCAGGCGCTGGAGCAGCATGAGGGTAGCGGTGAAGCACCGGTACTGGTGGTTCAACACTCCCTGCGGGGTGTATTGTCGCGCTTTTTGCGCCGCCGGTTACGGCATATGGTCGTGATGTCGCAAGCAGAGATTCCGGATGACCGCACCTTGCGCGTAACGACGTCGGTGGGAGGGCGCTAATGATCGCTGTACATAAACGCACCGGCAATGTTGACAGACAAAAGGTAAGCCATGAGCGTTAGGCGTTTTGTTGGAGCAAACAGTCGCGATGTCATGCGCCAGGTACGCGAAAACCTGGGAGATGACGCCCTGATTCTAGCCAATCGGCGCATTGACGAGGGCGTTGAGATTCTGGCCATGGCCGATGAGGCGCTCACGTCTGTTGAGGCCACTTCGGCGCCCGTTGTTCCTTTGCCTGAGCCGGCTAGAGAGCCTGACCCGCTGCAGGCCATGAGCGAGCGATTGCTGCGGGAAATGCAGGATATGCGGGCCCTGTTGACCCGTCAGCAGAGCGCGCATTCCGTAAGGCCAGCCCCGTCAGCAGCCGGGATTTATGAGCAGTTGCGCGAGCTGCTGAGCCGCGTTGGCTTCAGCGCTGAGCTTGGCGATGAAGTGCTCGCCGGGCTGCCTGAGTCGCTCAAGGCACTTGATGCAAAAAGCGATCTGCCGCTCGCCTGGCTGCGCCAACAGCTCACCGAGCGGCTCAGCGTACTGCATGACGAAGCCAGCTTTTTCGATCAAACCGGCATTGTGGCCCTCGTTGGCCCTACCGGCGTGGGCAAAACTACTACCACTGCCAAGTTGGCAGCCCGTTTTGTCATGCGCCACGGCACACGCCCTGTGGCGCTGGTCACCACTGATAGCTTTCGTATCGGCGCCCACGAGCAGTTAAGAATCTACGCCCGGCTGCTGGATACGCCCATGTACGCACTCGATGCCGAGCAGCCGGTGGATGATTTGCTGAACCGTCTGCAGGGCAAGCAGTGGGTCATGATTGATACGGTAGGCATGAGCCAGCGCGACCAGCGTGTGATTGAGCAGATTGCACACCTTCAGGGTGGCCATTCCTCCGTGCGCTTAGTGCTGTTGCTTAACGCTGCCAGCCAACCGGAAACCCTCGAAGAAGTAGTGCTTCGCTATCGCCAGGCCGCACGCGCCGCAGGCGCTGAGCTTAATGATTGCATCATCACCAAACAGGACGAAGCAGGCCGCCTGGCCCCCGTACTGGATATCGTTATCCGCCATGGTATGCGTGTGCTGTTCAGCTCTCATGGCCAGCAGGTGCCGGAAGACATGAGTGTCGCGGTGCCTGAAATGTTGATCAATCAGGCACTGGAAACCCAGGCGTCGGTAACCGGTCACGCAACGCTTGCCGCGCCGATCAGCATGCCACGCTGGTCACGAGACGTGCTGGGCCAAGGGCGGCGTCTATCATCGCTGCTCATACGGTTGCGCCGGCGGGTTGCCGGCTTTGCTGCCCTTGAAGCGGCATGGGATATCGGCGCGCTGCCCGGCGGATTGCAGGATGTTCAGCTGAGTGAGCTATTGGCCAAGCCTTTACCTGCCAAGAGTATCGCCTGGGCGGCGCGGCGCAATGAGCGGGGCTGTGATTGGGCCATGCCGGATATAGGCATCGACGGGCAGGGCGCCTGGCTGGCGCTGCCCGGTCTACAGCATCGTCAGCCTGCGGGTTGGCAGGCCCGCCTGGAAGCGCAGCATGAAAAGACCGGCGCCAGCACGCATCTACTTCCCGTATTGCCTGCATTGGACACCCTGCAATGGCTAACTGACCAGCAGTTGACCTGGGTCAGTCTGGTGGCACCGACGCAGCGGGTATCCTTCCACGGCGAGCGTTCCACGCTGCGCTGGCTGTTTAATGAAAGCACGCTTAACCATCACGTTAACGTGCGTTTTCGCGGTCAGGCCATGCAGTTATGGACTGCCTATGCCGAGGTGCATGGCGACGCCGGCGATAAGCTGATCGCCTGGTACGGTGAAGTCCGTGATCCTGAAAACGCCAAGGTGGTCACCCGGCGCTACTGGCTTACACCTGCCCAACAAGGGGTCGAAGCACTGCCACTGCTGGTAACACAGTTGCAAAGTGAAGGGCTTGCGGCGTTAACCAAGCGCGCCTGGCAGCAGCTCAAGGAGAGTGATAGCGGCGATCTTAGCGCTGAGGTGCGCCTACTCATGGCCAGCGGCGTTGCCGCTGTCGTGGGCCACCTGGATATCGCCGATGACGAGGCAGCCCTTGCCCTGCGCACGGATCTGCTAAGTCTTCTGGGTACGCGACGCAAGCGCCGTGATACGGCCATGCTAGATGCGCTGGTCTATGCTTTTATGGCTCGCGATGCGATTCGCCAGCTCGGTAGCATCAGCCGAGAGGTGGGCGTATGAGTCAGGATCAGGCCGCCGGGCTACGTCAGTGGGCCGATGCCCAACGGTTGAAACACGCATACACCGCTGATGACGCTTCCGGGCTATTGGACGCCGAGCCAGCCAGCGCTGCGCCCCTTCAACCTGAGTGGACGCCTGCGGCCCAGGTGCCAGCGCCAGCCCGGCAAGCGCTAAAAAAACCGTTATTTATTATCGGCGTCACGGGGCACGGCGTGCAGGCGGTTAGCCGGGTAAAAAGCCGGTTGGTGCAGTGGTCCGAGCTTGGCCGAACCTGGGCAGGCAGCCCCGATGATTGGGATATCCACCTGGTGAACGTGGCGGGTCCTGATCTTGCCCGGTTAAGCGCTCAACATACCCGCTGGGCGCTGTGGATTAACAGCGATGCACAGGCTTTTTCGCAAATGTACCGCGTATTGCGGGAGGCGCGTGAAAATGGCGGGCCGCAGCGTTTGCTGGCACTGCATGAGCCTCATTTGTCACGCCAGGGGTTATTGAATAATTTACGTGATGCGGCCGCCCACTATCTGGCGACTGACCTGTTGTTGCTGGCGCGTTAACGTGGCAGCTATAAGCCTGCTGGCGAGAACAACTTTGGTAGGACCCGTAACCTTGAGGATGTATCAAGCATGTTAAGCTGGTATGTAAAGGTGATAGGCAGCTGTTGGCTCGCCATGGGGCTTATCGGTGCCGCACACGCTGCAGGTAGCTGGAGTGCCCAGGTGCAGAGCGTCATGGTGGCCATGAGCGATCGGGACAGCCGCAGCCAGCCAATCGCACCGCCCAACGGTGTGCTGGCCCAGGAGGGGGTAATTGATCGTATCCACTGGCGCCTGGACGCACCGCCAGGCGGTGCCGTCAACGCCTGGCTTTGTCATCCTGAGCAGTGCGTTGCGCTGTCCGGAATGCGCGGTACCGTGACCCAATTGGCAGGCAGGCACGCGAATGAACCGCTGTATTTCCGTTTCAACTTAAGGCCCGGTCAGCGCCCAGTACGCGTACAGGGACTACAAGTCATTGTGAACTATCAGTGAAAGTTGCATAGCCGCGAGGCAAGAAGATGTACACAGCACAAGGCAGGATCCAACAACGTGAGCTTCTAACACAGTACATGCCGCTAGTGAGACGTCATGCCTTAACGCTGCAGGTCAGATTGCCAGCAAGCATTGAACTTGACGATCTTGTTCAGGCAGGCACGGTGGGGCTTTTAGAGGCGCTAGGCCGCTTTGATGCAACGCAAGGCGCAAGCTTTGCGACGTTTGCCAGCCAGCGCATTCGTGGTGCGATGCTCGATGAGCTGCGTACCCGGGACTGGTTGCCACGCAGCGTCAGGCGAGCAGCGCGGGCGGTGGACGATACCGTCAGGCGCCTGGAACAACAGCTCGGTCGCCCGCCGGAAGAAGGTGAAATTGCCCGTGAGCTTGAGATGCCGCTTAGCGAGTATCAACAGCTGCTCAACGACACCAATAGCGGTCAACTGCTCCCGTTTGAGGAGCTGGTGGCTGATGGCGGCGAACCGGTAAGCTTCGATGCCGGCAACTTGCCGTTTGACCAGTTGCTCGACGAACAGCAACGGCAAACCCTGATTGCGGCCATTGATGCCCTGCCCGAGCGTGAAAAGCTTCTGATGGCGCTCTATTACCAGGAAGAGCTGAACCTGAAGGAAGTCGGCGCTGTGCTGGGGGTAACGGAATCTCGCGTATCCCAACTGCATAGTCAGGCCATCAGCCGTCTGCGCGCTCGCCTTAATGATGCGGTCTGAGTCGCTATTTTAATCTACCTTAACCGGCGAGGAGCCGTTGATGAACCCATCTACGCTGATAGGTATATTCGCCAGTATTTTGTTACTGGTAAGCGTGCTGTTCTTTACTGCTGAGTCCCCTGAAAGCTTTATCAATCTACCCGGGTTGGCCATTGTCGTGACCGGGACCCTGGCCGCCACGTTTATCAGTTACCCACTTAAAGAAGTGCTGCGCGTTGTGCGTCTGGTCGGCCTGGTTTTCCGGCGCGAAAATACCTATGTACGTGATGATATCAACGAGCTGGTTGCCATGTCTCGGCTATGGTTTAAGGGCGATGTCCGGGCAGTGGAGAAAGAGCTTGAGCACACCCGTAACCCGTTTTTGCGTACCGGTATTCAACTGGTTATTGCCAACACCAAAGAAGATGAAATCTTCGATATGCTGCGCTGGCGGATTGCCCGTTTAAAGGCCCGTGAACACGCCGAAGCGCAGATTTTTCGTACCATGGCGACCTACGCGCCTGCATTTGGCATGATTGGCACGCTGGTGGGGCTGGTCAATATGCTCGAAGTGATGGATGCCGGTGACCTGGATGTGATCGGTCCGCGTATGGCGGTGGCACTACTCACCACATTTTACGGTATCTTGCTTGCCAATCTGGTGTTCAAGCCGATTGCCGTGAAGCTTGAACGACGTACTGAAGAGCGCCTTATCACCATGAACATGGTGCTGGAAGGTATCTCGCTGATTACCAAACGTCGCCTGCCATCGTTTATTGAAGAGACGCTGAACTCGTTTATTGCCAACTACAACGATGAAATTCGGGATGCCAGTGTCAAGCCCCGACCCGGCGCCGCTAGCGCCCCTGTAAAAGGCTAACGCGATGCTGGACCGTGACACGCGTCATGCGTTGGAACTGCCATCTGGGCAGGGCGAGAGCGATGAAAGCTGGCTGACTAGCTATCTGGATGTTCTGACGCTGCTAATTACCCTGTTTGTACTGTTATTGGCCCTGGCGCCCCCGGGCGGTAGCGAAGCACAGGGGAGTGCTGGCATGCCCGCCAGCCTGGATGATTTACTGCCCCTGGCAACGCTTGCCACCGGTATATACCCGCGCCATAGCGGGTTGCAGCCACATATGGCGGCGCTGGATATACCGGGTGTTAGCGTATCTCAAGGCCAGGAAGGCGTGACACTACGTATTGACGATAGCCTTTTATTCTCCAGCGGTGAGGCAGTGCTGACATCTCAGGGCCAAGATGTCGTAGAAAGCCTGATTGACGCGCTGGCGACCTTCGATGGGCAAATATCCGTTGAAGGGCATACTGACAATATTCCGATTGCCACGCCCCGGTTTCCCTCCAACTGGGAGCTTTCCGCCGGGCGCGCTATTGCGGTAATGCGTCATCTAGAGCGTCAAGGAGTGGCTATTTCTCGCATGCGGGCCGTTGGTTATGCCGACACCCAACCCATGGAAAGTAACGCAACGCCAGCAGGGCGGGCCGCTAATCGGCGTGTTGAGCTGTTGCTACGCCAACAGCCTGAGGGGTAAATCGATAACTAAAGGCTGGGTTTGTAGCTAAGCATTACCCTTTACTGCAATCATTTGGTGCCTGGTACTGGGCGCCGATATCCTGTGTATTCAGGCCGCCAGCACCAAGTGCAACGGTCGAAGCCGTGTTGAAGTGGTAGGTAGCGCGACCGCTTAAGCGGCGCACCTGATCACCGAAGCTTTGGGCTTAGCGCGAAGCCGTCTCGCACAGGCTCTGCATGCGCTCAATGGCGCGACCGGCACCCTCAAGTTGGAACGTCATGTACCAGGGCGGCTGTTCGCCTTGATCAAAGCCCAGGAATAGCTGCTCGCCTTGCCCCATCTGGTGGATTAATGCTGGCATATCGGCAAGATAAAAGTGTACGTAAAAGCCGTCATCGCCACGCTCGGTAATAAATTCGGCCATGGTATCCACCACGGGCTGTTCATCAATGCGCAGCCGAGTGGGTACCAGGTTAACGGTTTTGCTCTCACCCTGCTGTTGTTCAAGCGTAACGCGCATTTCAAGCCACGGCAGATCGCACACTCCTTGTGTAGCATTCAGACTAAGGGTGGCATCCGAGTAGCTTTGGGTCTCGACGGCACGAAAGTGGTGCTCATTACCTAGCGCAAGCGTCATTGATTGCCACTGACCATGTGTTTGCACGTCCTCCATATTAAAGCTCGCCGCCGGTGTTAAAGGTGCGGTAAGCAATAAGGCGCTAGCTAGGGCAGTTAAAAAAAGTTTCATGGTTAGTCGTCAATGTTAGATAAGAAAAGCGCACAGCCTATCGAGAGCCATTGCTGCGTGCTAGCCGCACGCAGCAGAATTAGGCAGAGAGATCAAAGAGTGGTCTAACGTCATCGTGAAGATAGCAGTCATCGAACTCGCCTGCCGCCGCCAGCGCTTTTAGATCGGGTATGGTGACGTTATGCCGGTCACGAAATACGAGACCTTCTTCGCTAAGTAAGCTAAACGTGCGGCTAACGTGTACAGGACTTAAACCCAGAATATCGGCAAGCTGCTCCTGGGAAAGAGGGAGTCGAAACTGCCTATCGATATCGCCATTAGTTTGGCGCAGCCTAAGGTACATCTCATAAAGAAAGTGCGCCGTTTTTTGCCGGGCGCTTCGCCGGGCAAGTGTCACCAACCGTTCGGTGACTAAGGCTTGGTGACGGCTGGCAATAGCAAACACCACGGAGGTTAGTGGTACTGACTGTCGAAATATCTCAAGTAGGCGCTTATGCGGAAAATGACACACAACACCATCCGTGATCATGCATACATTTTCTAATCGCTGGGAAAAGGCGAATTCGCGCAGCCCAATAATATCGCCAGGTAAGTAAATTTCCAGAATCTGTCGGTCTCCGCTCTCAAGGTGGCGATAAGAGTAGGCCCAGCCACTATGTAGCGTACAAAATTCTTTCGCAGGGTCGCCTACTTCCCATAGTAGGGAGCCTGCCTTGATATCGGTAGGATTCTCTTCCAATGAAACTAACAGCGCTTTTTCTTCCTTGGTCAACGAGCAGTAATGGCTAAAGTGATGAATGATGCAGCTTTGATCTTCGCTCACATCTTGAACTCCATGAGTATTGCCTAACAAATATCAAGTTATTCGGCTAATGACAATAAGCAATTTAATCGCATGCTGCGCGGCCTAGCTACATTGATACAGAAGTTGAACTAGACGAATTATGGCATAAAACCAAAAGCAGGGTGGACGAATGCCCACCCTGAAATGGCAGGTTACGAAGCGGCGCGGTTGCCGCGTTCAAGCAGCGGGGAGAGAAAACGTCCTGTATGTGAAACGCTCTGTTTGGCGATCTTCTCGGGGGTGCCTTCGGCGATAATTTTTCCACCGCCGGAGCCCCCTTCCGGGCCTAGATCGACAATCCAGTCCGCGGTCTTGATTACATCCAGGTTGTGCTCGATCACCACGATGGTATTGCCGTGATCGCGCAAGCGATGCAGTACGGTTAATAACTGTCGGATATCCTCAAAGTGAAGCCCGGTCGTGGGTTCATCAAGAATATATAGCGTCTTGCCGGTGTCGCGCTTGGCAAGCTCGCGGGCAAGCTTGACCCGTTGTGCTTCGCCACCGGAAAGCGTAGTGGCACTCTGGCCCAGGCGAATATAGGAAAGCCCTACATCCATCAGCGTTTGCAGGCGTCGTGCAATCGCCGGTACCGGGCTAAAGAACTCAAGCGCGTCCTCAACCGTCATCTCCAGCACTTCGTGGATCGTTTTGCCCTTGTAGTGAATATCCAGCGTCTCTCGGTTATAGCGCTTGCCCTTGCAGACATCACACGGCACATAGATATCGGGCAGAAAGTGCATCTCGACCTTGATCATGCCCTCGCCCTGACACGCCTCGCAGCGCCCGCCCTTGACGTTGAAGCTGAAGCGTCCCGGCTTGTAACCGCGCGAGCGCGCCTCCTGGGTGCCGGCAAACAGCTCACGGATAGGCGTGAAGATGCCGGTATAGGTGGCCGGGTTGGAGCGGGGCGTGCGGCCGATCGGGCTCTGGTCGATATCAATCACTTTATCGAGCAGGTCGAGCCCTTCGATCTTCTTGTAGGGCGCAGCCGTCAGCGTCGTCGCCCGGTTCAGCTCACGTGCGGCAATGGGCATCAGCGTGCCATTGATCAGGGTCGATTTGCCTGATCCTGATACGCCGGTAATCGCGATGAAAAGCCCCAGCGGCAGACTGAGCGTCACGTTCTGCAGGTTGTTGCCGGTCGCGCCACGTAATACCAGCTGTTTTTCCGGGTTACCGGGAATCCGATAAGGCGGCACGCTGATCTCACGAGTGCCGGTCAGATACTGGCCGGTCAGCGAGTTAGGGTTATCCATGACCTCTTGGGGCGTTCCCTGCGCGACAATTTCGCCGCCGTGAACGCCTGCGCCAGGGCCGATATCCAACACGTGATCGGCCGCGCGAATGGCATCCTCGTCATGCTCCACCACAATCACCGTATTGCCCAAATCGCGCAGGCGCTCCAAGGTTTTCAACAGTCGGTCATTATCGCGCTGATGCAGGCCGATTGAAGGCTCGTCAAGAATGTACATGACCCCGACGAGACCCGCGCCGATCTGGCTTGCCAGACGAATCCGCTGGGCTTCACCACCTGAAAGCGTATCGGCGCTGCGTTCAAGGTTCAGGTAATCCAGCCCGACATTGACCAGAAACTCGAGCCGGGCGTGGATCTCGTTGACGATCTTGTCGGCAATCTCACCTTTACGGCCCGGCAGTTTGAGCGCTGCAAAGTAGCGCTGCGCCTCGCCGATCGGGGTGCGCACCACGTCGGCAATGTTGCGATCATCCACAAACACATGGCGCGACTCCTTGCGAAGGCGCGTGCCGTGACACGTGGCGCAGGGCTGCATGGCGATATACTTGGCCAGATCATCGCGCACCATGTTGGACTCGGTTTCCCGATAGCGGCGCTGCATATTAGGCAGTACGCCCTCAAAAACGTGCTCGCGGGTGACCTTACGACCCCGATCGCCAACATAGGCAAACGGAATTGTTTCACTGCCGCTACCGTTGAGAATGATCTCCTGCTCATGGCGGGGGAGCTCTTTCCACGGTGTTTCGAGCTCAAAGCCGTAGTGCTTGGCAAGCGCCTGCAGCTGAGTAAAATAGTAAATATTGCGCCGATCCCAGCCCTTGATGACGCCTTCCGCCAGCGAGAGCTCAGGATGGCTGATCAGCTTCTCGGGGTCGAAATACTGCTGAATGCCCAGGCCATCACAGGTTGGACAAGCGCCCGCTGGGTTATTGAACGAAAACATGCGCGGCTCAAGTTCAGACAACGAGTAGCCGCAGACCGGGCAGGCGAAGCGTGACGAGAAGGCCATATCTTCCTGCTCGCCATCCATGAAGTGGATCATGGCGGTGCCGTCGGCCAGATTGAGCGCGGTCTCGAATGACTCTGCCAAACGCTGGGCGATGTCGTCGCGCACCTTGAAGCGGTCGACCACCACGCTGATATCGTGCTTCTTGCGCTTATCTAGCGGCGCAATATCATCAAGCTCCAGCACCTGACCATCAATGAGGGCACGCACGAACCCTTGAGCGCGTAGCTCAGCCAACAGCTGTAGGTGCTCGCCCTTGCGTCCTTTTACCACAGGGGCCAGAAGCATCAGTCTGGTGCCCTCGGCCAGGTTCATTACCTGATCGACCATCTGAGAGATGGTTTGGGCTTCCAGGTCCTCGCCGTGCTCCGGGCAGCGGGGTGTGCCGGCCCGGGCAAACAGCAGGCGCAGGTAGTCGTATATTTCGGTAATGGTGCCCACGGTCGAGCGTGGGTTGTGGGAGGTGGATTTCTGCTCAATGGAGATTGCAGGCGATAGCCCCTCGATGTGATCCACATCGGGCTTTTCCATCATCGACAGGAACTGACGCGCATAGGTAGAGAGCGACTCTACATAGCGACGCTGTCCTTCGGCATAAAGTGTGTCAAACGCCAGCGACGATTTACCTGAGCCCGATAGGCCGGTAATCACAATCAGCTTGTCGCGGGGCAGTTCTACATCAATCTGCTTGAGGTTGTGGGTGCGTGCACCCCTGACCAGAATGCTGTCCATCAACACCTCGACTCGCGCGGCAAAAGAGTAATTATACGTTTGCCACCCCCTCCCGGCAAAAACGCTTTGTTATAGCTTAACGCAGGACAGCGTTTCCAGCGTGGATGCAAACCGCTAGAATGGGGGGTTATCCAAGGGCTTTGGCTCTATCCACCATACTCAAGGGCATTATGCGCAAGGTTTCTGCACTGCTACTGGCCACTGAGCGTCGTGCAATCAGCGGCTTGGCCGGGCTTTATGCGTCTCGTATGCTGGGACTTTTCATGGTGTTGCCGGTGCTGGCGCTGTATGCCGACGCGCTTGAGGGGGCGACTCCGCTGCTGGTGGGCTTTGCACTAGGTGTCTACGGGCTTACCCAGGCCGTGCTGCAGATTCCATTTGGCCTGCTGTCAGACCGTATCGGGCGCAAACGGGTTATCGCATTTGGGCTGATCATTTTTGCCCTGGGAAGTATTGTAGCCGCCATGGCGGATTCCATCGGCGGGATTATTATCGGGCGTGCCTTGCAGGGCAGCGGGGCGGTAGCTGCGGCCATCATGGCGCTGCTTGCCGACCAAACGCGGGAACAGGTGCGCACGGCGGCGATGGCCACCATTGGTTTATCGATTGGCGTCTCGTTTGCCATCGCCATGGTCGTGGGACCCTGGCTTGCCTCCTGGGCGGGGCTTTCCGGCGTGTTCTGGTTTACTGCGCTGCTTACTCTTTTAGGTTTGGTGGTTCTGTGGCGCTGGGTACCACCCGCCCCCCGGCGGCTGCGCCACCGTGATGTGGGGCTGGATCGCCAGCAGTTTAAGAGCGTGATTATACGGCCCGATCTATGGCGTCTGGATATATCAATTTTTACACTGCATCTGGTGCTGATGGCCATTTTCGTCGCGGTGCCCTTTCGGTTGCAGGAGGCCGGCATTCCGCTGGCGCATCACGGGTTGGCGTACCTGTGTATTATGGGGCTTTCGTTTGTGGCCATGGTGCCGCTGATGATCGTGGGTGAGAAAAAACAGCAGATCAAGGTGGTTTGCCTGCTGGCCATTGGCGCCATCGCGGTGAGCCTAGGAGGGCTTGGATCGCCGTTCTCTCATGGGCATTGGCTGTTCATCGGGCTGTTTGTTTTCTTCACCGGCTTCAATCTGTTGGAGGCCACGCTGCCGTCAATGCTCAGCAAACTCGCCCCTGCTGGCGCCAAAGGCACTGCGATGGGGGTGTATTCCACAAGCCAGTTTCTAGGCGCTTTTTTAGGCGGCACATTGGGTGGCCTCTTGGCTAATGTGTGGGGGCTGAACGCCGTTTTTATCGGTTGTGCGGTGCTTGCTCTGCTATGGTGGCTTGCAATGTGGAAGATGCCATCGCCGCCGCCGCTCTCCAGCGAAGTCGTGGCCCTTAATGACACGCCACCGGATACGCTGGATTTATTGCTCGAACGCTTGGCCGACGTGGTAGGTGTTGAGGACGTCATGGTGGTACCCGAAGAGCAGTTGGTCTATTTAAAGGTGAATCGTCAGCAGCTTGATAGAGACGCGCTGACCCGGTTGATTCCCCCGAAATCGTAAGGCGGCTGCCTGTCAGCCGCCTGCAAGACAGCGGCATCGGCGATGTGTGGCAGTTGCTTGCAGATGTTTATCTATACGTCAGTTAAATGAAGGAGCGCCTTATGGCTCGCGGTATCAATAAAGTGATTCTGATCGGTAACCTCGGACAGGACCCTGAAGTGCGCTTTACCCCAAGCGGTACGGCCGTCGCTAACCTGAACCTGGCCACGTCCGATACGTGGATGGATCGCCAGAGTGGTCAGCGCCAGGAGCGCACCGAGTGGCACCGAATCGTACTGTTCAATAAAACGGCTGAAATTGCCCAGCAGTACCTGAAGAAAGGCTCCAAGGTGTATATCGAGGGACGCCTGCAAACCCGTAAGTGGCAAGACCAGAACGGCCAGGATCGTTATAGCACCGAAATCGTTGCCAACGATATGCAAATGCTGGACGGCCGTAGCGGCGATTTCCAAGGCGGTAACGCGCCGCAGGGCAGCTACGCTCCGAGCAATCAGGGTAATGATGCTGCGCCTCAAGGCGGGTATCCCCAGCAAGGTGGCGCGCCACAGGGCAATAACTTTGGTGGGCAGAACTATGGCGGCCAAAACCAAGGTGGTCAACCGGCCCAGCGTCCCCAGCCGGCACCACAGCAGGGCCAGCCTGCACGCCAGGGTAATGCAGCGCCTCAACAGGGCCAGCAGAACAACAACTACGGCGCGCCGGATCCGGGCAACTTTGACGACTTCGACGACGAAATTCCGTTCTGACCGCGCTCGGGCACGTCACGCTGAGCTGGTTGGCTATCTTGGTTGATAAAAAGGGGCTGTCTTGAAGCTGCTGATACTGGATGCAGGGCACTGTTTAAGCTTGGCACTGGCCCGGGAAGTGAACCGCCGCACGGATACGGAGCTGGTGATTGAGCAGGGGGTGACGATCACCGCGGCCCAGCTGCAAGCAATTGCGCCCGACGCGGTGATTATTCCGCCGCTGGCACAACCCCTCGACATGACGCCAGCGTCGGTAGGTGAGCATGCGGATGCGGTAGAGCGCTGTTTGGATGCTTGTCTTGCACAAGAGGTGCCACTGGTATGGTGCGTCTCAGACCAGCTCTATGAAGACGGCTTTGATGAGCCGATCGACGAGCATGTAGTGCCAACGCCACGCGATGAGTGTTTACGGCGGTTAGTCGCGACCGGCGACCGGATTCGGGCGGAGTACCATCGTCATCTGATTGTACGCCTTGGCCCTCTGTTTGCGCTTGAGGGCAGCCATGCCTGGTTAAATGAGATTATCGATAGTCTGATCGAGGGGCAAAGCGTGCGCGCGGCTGAAGATGTCGTCTGTTGCCCTACCTCGACGGATGCCGTGGCCATGGCGCTGGTCGGAATGCTTCAGCAACAGGCGAGCGGTGCCAATGCCTGGGGCGCCTACCACTTGGCTGGTACAGAGCCGGTGAGCGCGTTTACCTTCACTTCCATGGTGCGTACTCAGTTGGCGACTCATCTCGAAGGCCGTGGCGAACAGGTTGAACTTGGCGAGGTAACCGCGTTGAATCATCATCATGATGCAAAATTGCGGCGCGTTTTAAACTGCCGCCGTGTGCTGGATGTCTTCGGTGTGCATCAGAAACCCTGGCGGCTAGAAGTAGGGCGTATGTTGGATGCCTGGTGCCTTATGCGCGATGACCAGCAGGATGCCAGTACAGGAGAGTCCGTTTGATCAATGTGGTTCGTAGCCTGGTATTTTATGCTGGGTATTTCTTCGCCATGCTGATTAGTGGCGTGCTTTTTCTGCCTATCGCCCCTTTTTTACCCCTGGCAGGCCGTTACCGGCTGCTGAATCTGTATAACCACTTTTTAGTGGTCTGGTTTCGGATTGCCTGTGGGGTTCGCTACGATATTCAAGGTCGTGAGCGTATTCCTGAAGGGCCTTGTGTTATTCAGGCAAACCATCAGTGCGAGTGGGAAACGGTCTTTCTTCAGGTGATGAAGCCGCCGGTATGCACTGTGCTTAAGCAAGAGTTGCTGCGCATTCCGATTTTTGGTTGGGGGCTGCGCCTGTTACGTCCTATCAGCCTGGACCGCTCCAAGCCTGCCCGCGCCATGAAGCAGGTGCTGACGCAAGGGGTCGCGCGGCTAGGAACGGGGCTTTCGGTGCTGATTTTTCCTGAAGGGACGCGGGTCGATCCCGGCGTGCGCAAGCGTTACAACAAGAGCGGCAGCGTTGTAGCCTGCCGGGCCGGCGTGCCGGTGCTGCCGGTTGCCCATAACGCTGGCGAACGCTGGCCCGGGCGTCAGTGGGTGAAGCGGCCTGGGGTTTTACGGGTCCGTATTGGGAAGCCTATCGAGACTCAGGGACGTACGCCTGATGAGGTGCTGGCCGAGGTGGAGGCCTGGATTGAAGGGCAGCTGCAGGAAATTTCCGAGGTGCCGCGCCCTCTTGTCCGCTAGTCCCTGAAGAGTTAAATCGAGAACCACAAAAACGGCGCCTTCAAGGGCGCCGTTTTTGTATTGCACTAATCAATCCATCAACCGGGTTTTAGTCGGTATAACGCTGGAAGACCAGACAGGCATTGGTACCGCCGAAGCCAAAGCTATTGGACAACATACGCTCAAGGGTAACGCCATCGCGCCGCTGGGTCACAATGTCAAACCCGTCCGCCTGCTCGTCGAGATGCTCGACGTTAGCAGAGGCGGCCACAAAGTTATGTTGCATCATCAACAGTGAATAGATAGCTTCCTGAACACCCGTAGCGCCCAAAGAGTGGCCGGTGAGGGATTTGGTTGAACTCATCGCGGGCGTTGAGTCGCCAAACACTTCACGGATGGCTTTAAGCTCAGCCATATCGCCTACCGGCGTTGACGTGCCATGGGTGTTGATATAGTCAATGTCTCCCTTTACGGTCGCCATCGCCTGGTGCATGCAGCGTACCGCGCCTTCACCGGAAGGTGCCACCATGTCATGGCCGTCAGACGTGGCACCATAACCGACAAGCTCGCCGTAGATCTTGGCGCCGCGTGCCTTGGCGTGTTCGAGCTCCTCAAGCACCAGCATGCCGCCGCCGCCAGCAATGACGAAGCCGTCTCGTGCCTGGTCATAAGGGCGCGAGGCCTTCTCAGGCGCGTCGTTATACTGAGTAGAGAGCGCTCCCATAGCATCGAACAGGCAAGAAAGTGTCCAGTGCTCTTCTTCACCGCCCCCGGCAAAGACCACGTCCTGTTTGCCAAGCTGAATCTGCTCCATCGCACTGCCGATACAGTGTGCTGAAGTAGCACAGGCAGACGAAATCGAGTAGTTCACGCCCTTTATCTTGAAGGGCGTAGCGAGGCAAGCAGACACCGTACTACCCATGGTACGGGTAACCCGGTAAGGGCCGACGCGGCGTAACCCTTTCTCACGCATGGCGTCGGCGGCTTCTACCTGGTTGGCGCTTGATGCGCCGCCAGAGCCTGCAATAAGCCCGGTGCGCTCGTTGGAAATCTGTTCAGCCGACAATCCCGAGTCTTCGATGGCCTGGGCCATTGAAACATAGGCATAAGCCGCCGCGTCGCCCATAAAACGGCGCAGCTTGCGATCAATCAGCGCGTCCAGGTCAATGTCGATACTGCCCGCTACATGGCTACGGAAGCCGCGCTCGGCGTACTCTTCCTTAAAACGGATGCCGCTGCGCCCGCTTTTAAGTGCTTCGAGAACCTGCTCTTGGTCGTTGCCCAGACACGACACGATGCCAAGGCCGGTGACTACCACTCGTCGCATGGGAGCCTCCTGTTAGAAATTCGCAGTGGAGGTGAATAGGCCAACGCGTAAATCATTAGCCTGATAAATATCGCGTCCGTCGACGGCTAGGGTGCCGTCGGCGATACCCAAAATAAGTCGTCGGGTAATAATACGCTTGATATTAATACGGTAAGTCACTTTTTTTGCATCAGGCATAATTTGCCCGCTGAATTTGACCTCACCGCAGCCAAGCGCACGACCCCGTCCAGGATGGCCAAGCCAGCCGAGATAGAAACCTACAAGCTGCCACATGGCATCAAGACCTAGGCAGCCAGGCATGACCGGGTCGCCCGGAAAGTGGCAATCAAAAAACCACAGGTCAGGAGAGATATCAAGCTCGGCAATCAGCTCGCCTTTGCTATGCTCACCGCCTTCTTCATGAATGTGCGTAATACGATCAAGCATCAGCATGTTAGGAGCCGGAAGCTGTGCGTTTCCGGGGCCGAATAGCTCGCCGCGCGAGCAGGCCAGCAGTTCTTCGCGATCAAAGGAATGTTGCTTGGTCACTGAATCGTTCCGAGTTTCAAGATGGTTGTTGGCCGTGTGCGGCATTAAGAGCCGAGGCATGGCATCGGAGTATAGCATGAGAGTCTAGCGCCGAGGCACGGCCCGCAAGGCCTAGCTTAGTCTACTTCCCGAAACCGCTGAATGCACGCAAGACACCCTTTATCATCAATAACTAGTGCTTTTTATTAAGCGAAGTCATTTACGATAAGCTTTTTTCATAGTATCTGTCGTAGTGATTTATCCACTTAAACGACCTATTAACGTAATATGCGGTATTCAAGCTTTTAGTAACACGGCATGATGCGTCTGTTGCTTGACGGTTATGTTTATTTTATAGCAGTTTCTTCAGGATAGGACGTAGCGAATCGCCATGTGGCTCCCTATTTCTCTTAATCGTCCCTTGGCCTGGGGCGCGCTGGCAGCACTGCCAGGGTGCGTTTGGTTGCCCGAAGCGATGCTGCGTATGGTGGCGGTCAGTTTTGTCATGCTCGGACTCTGGGATGCCTGGCGTCAAGTGCGCCAGCAGCGCTTGCGCTGCCGCTTGATGCAAAATGCCATTAATCTGACAAACGATGCGGTTGTGGTCAGTGATGCGCAAAATCGAATCCTGGTCGTTAATCCGGCTTTCACAGAAATTACCGGTTACAGCAGCGATGAAATTGTTAGCCGCAAGCTGGAAACCCTGGCAGCTCCCCGCCACGATAAAGCATTTTTTCAAACCTTCTGGAGCACTTTAAAGGCCACAGGACGTTGGGAAGGCGAGATGTGGAACCGGCGCAAGCATGGTGATGAATATCCCGAGTGGTTAAAAGTGAGAGCGATTAACGATAAAAGCGGCAGTATCAGTCATTTTATCAGCTTGTTCACCGATATTTCTGCGCAAAAGGCACGGGAGCATGATCTGCGTCGTATCGGTTATGAGGACCCACTGACAGGCCTGCCCAACCGTCGTCGTTTACACGATTTAATGGCCTCACGTCTGCGCCATCTGCGCGCCGGCGAGAGTTTGGATATTGCCTTGATCGATATTGATGGTTTGAAGTCCGTCAATGACAGCCTAGGGGTAGAGCAAGGCGACCGGCTGCTGGCCCGCTTTGCCCAACGGCTTGCAAGCTATATGGCGGGTAGTGTGGTCGGGCGGCTTGGGGGCGATGAGTTCATGGTGGTTCGTACCACCACTTTTGATGACCACGAAGCTTGGGTTGCAACCCTACGCGAGCATATGTGTCGGCCGTTTGAAATTAGCGACCAGGTTCTGCGCCTAGGGCTTACCATTGGTAGCTGTCGAGCGCCGGAGGATGGCCGCGATTCAGGTGTTCTCTTCCAGCGCCTGGAGTCCGCCCTGTACAGTGCCAAACGGCTGCGGCGTAACCATAGCCTGCGATTTCGTCCGGCTTTGGACAAGCAGGATAATCCCCAGCTGGCGCTGGTCAGTGACCTGCGAGCTGCACTGATATCCGGTGATCAGCTTGAGTTGCACTTTCAGACCCAGCATCATCCCGGTACCGGCGCGCTCTTGGGCATGGAGGCGCTCTTGCGCTGGCGACATCCCCAGGATGGCATGATTTCCCCGGCGGACTTCATTCCGCTGGCTGAGCGCCACGGTCTTATGTCGGAGCTTGGCAGTTGGGTTATTGAAAAAGCCTGCGCGCAGCAGGCGCACTGGCAACACAGTGGCATGCCCAAGCTGACCCTCTGGATCAATATTTCCGCTCTGCAGCTTTTTCAGGGTGATCTGGAATCCCAATTGAACACGTGCTTGAAGCGCTATCAGCTGAAACCTTCCCAGATTGGTCTGGAGCTCACCGAATCGGTGCTGATTGATGAGCGGGCCGGCGATATGGGCCCCCGCCTGAAGGCACTCAGAGAGCAGGGGTACGCTATTGCCATTGATGACTTCGGCACCGGCTATTCGTCACTTGGTTATCTCAAGCGGCTGCCGGTAGACAAAATCAAGTTGGATCGCGCGTTCATTCGCGAGCTGCCCGATAGTCAGGCGGATGCCGCTATTGTCAAAGCGGTGCTGGAAATGGCCAAAGGTATGGGGCTTGATGTAGTGGCCGAGGGTGTGGAAACCCAGGAGCAGTGTCTGTTTCTGGTCGATGCGGGATGCACCATCGTGCAGGGTTTCTATTTCGCTCGTCCGCTACCCGCCGCTGAGCTTGAGCAGCGCTGGGCGCCGCTACCCATTGCCGCTGGCGCACTGTAGGTGCGTTTTCAGGAAATGCCTTCTTGTTAAAGCACTACCTCGTGAGCGTTTTAAACGCGTCCAGTGCGCGCTGGCGGGCGGCTTTGTGGTCCACAACCGGTTCTGGGTAATCCAACTGGGTCAGCATATCCCTCGGAGGCGCATGGCGCGCCTTGGCAGGCAGCTCGCTTAGCGCCGGCAGCCATTTGGCGATGAATTCGCCGTCAGGATCGAAGCGTTTTGACTGGGTGGTTGGATTGAAGATGCGAAAATAGGGAGCGGAGTCCGTGCCGGTGGACGCTGCCCATTGCCAGCCACCGTTATTGGCACAAAACTCACCGTCTACCAGATGGCGCATAAAGAAGGCCTCGCCCCGCCGCCAATCGATCAGCAGGTGTTTGCTCAAGAACATTGCTGTCACCATTCTGAGCCGGTTATGCATCCAGCCGGTGGCCACCATTTGGCGCATGGCCGCGTCAACCAGCGGATAGCCTGTGCGCCCCTCGCACCAGGCCCTGAAGCCTTCAGCGTCATCACGCCAGGCAAGGTGCTTGGTATGTTCCTGAAACGGCTGATAGCGGCATACCTCAGAAAACCCCACCGCAACGTGTTGATAAAACTCTCGCCAGATAAGCTCGTTCACCCAGGTGGTAAGACCCGCATCGCCGTCGGCCAGATGGCCTCCATTTTCACTCATGACAGCTTGCAGACACTGGCGATGGGAGATCATGCCTAACGCTAGGTACGGCGATAGTTCGCTGGTACCGCGAACGTTTGGAAAATCGCGTTGTTGACGATAGTGGCGTCCACGAAAACGCAAAAAACGCGCCAGGTGATCGCCAGCTGTGTCTTCACCGGCAGGCCACTCATTGTTACTCACTGGTTGGTCGTCAAGCTTGGGAAGATCAGGCAGTTTATCGCTTTTGATCGATAGCCGTTTTTGGGGTTCAGGCGTGTCACGCAGGGTTAGCTGCTCGGCGCTAATCTGCTTATGCCACGCCTTGGAGAAAGGCGTAAAGACACCGTAATAACCGCCCTTGCCGGTTAACAGTGTGCCGGGAGCGAAAGCAACGGCGTCATGATAGCCATGGGCGGGAATACCCTCGTTCTTAAAGGCATCCAGCACTGCTCTATCGCGGCGTTGTTCATTAAGCGGGTATTGATAATTAAAGTGCAGGCGCTTGATGGAGTGCTCGCGGGCAATCTCTAAAAGCGCCTTGGGCGCTTCGGCATAGCTTTCAATATCGCGGTGCAGAAGAGGAATGTTGAGTCCGTTAAGCGCACCTTTGACAGCCGCTACGCCGCGTGCCCAAAAAACGATTTTATTTGCCCCGTGACCGTGGGATTGCCACTGGGCAATACTGCGTAGAAACACCGCAACCACCGGGCCCTTTGCCGCTGCGGCGGCCAGAGCCGAGTTGTCGTGAATACGCAGGTCGCTGCGCAACCAAACTAGCTGAACATCCATGTTCTCTCCGGCTTCATCAAAACCCAAGGCAGCTGTTTGTTGCGGCGGCCTTGGCAAGCAGCAGCTTCTTATAGTACGCCTGATTCGCGCAGCAGCGGGCGTAATCGTGCGATGGCTTGGGGCAGATCGTCTCCCAGGGTATGTACCGGGCCACTACGCAGCTCACTGTCGCGTAGCCGGGCAACTGCGCCGCATACGCCAAGCGGCACGTTGAGTGCTTCGGCGGCGTTGGGCAGCTCGGTATGAATAAAGCGATCGCTTTCCCGCTGGCCACTTGTCAGCAGCACCATTGATGAATGCAAGCGGGCCACCGCCTGGGGTAGGTCTTCAAGCGGCAGCGGATGATCCAGCATCTGAACACGATAACCCTGCTCACTGGCCATTAGTGCAGCCATCAACATCCATAAAGGGCCCGGGTCATCGGGCATGGTGTTGAGTAGAATCAACGGTCCACGCGTTGACTGATTGGCGTAATGAAGGCGCGTACCGACCTGACTGCGCAAAAAGGCTTCCAGCGTGCGACGTACCAGATTATCGGGCTGTATGGTCCACTTGGTTTCAAGTGCCAGAATAACCGGCTGCCACAGCTCATTAACGGCAATACTCAGCGGGTAGAGCGCAAGGCCTTGATGATAGAGCGCCTCAAGCTTGGGTAGATCAAGGGCTTCTATCGTCGCCTGTAACTGTTGGCGCTGGCTTACCCAGTCACCCGCATCCGGCGCCGGGGTTTCTACCGTTTCGGGCTGATCAAGCAGATCAACTACTTGGCTAACGGGAACGCCACGGTTAAGCCACTGAAGGATGCGCTCAATGCGAGCGATATCGTCTTGAGCATACAGGCGATGACCTTTGGGCGTGCGTTTGGGGCGAATCAAACCGTAGCGGCGCTCCCAAGCGCGCAGGGTGACCGAGTTCACACCCGTTAATCGGGATACTTCCCGAATCGGATAGAGCGGCGTATCGGGTGGGTGGGTCGCCTTGGTGCTCATGGGTGCCTTTGCCTCTTGGTTGCCTCAAGCCGCAAAGTGCCGCGAGTTACCTTAACTTGCGGCGGCAATGTCGATTCACAATCCATAGTGTGTCGCTTGAATAAAAGGAATAGAAGTGCTGACTATCGTAGCTCTATTTGTACAACTTGTCGCTATTAGGTACAACCTTTGGTTTTGAACACATTGTTGCCAAAATATGACCATTTTTTTAAGTCTATGATGTTAATAATACGATTGGTTTAGAAAGTGCCTTTCATCTATGTTTATAACGCTAGCAACTTCTACACAAATACTACTGAAGCTACTTTGGGTGAACATGTAAAGCGCTTGATGTATAGGTAGTGTACGTGACACTACATTAGTGAAAATGCATTCAGTAAACCCATGCAGCCACTGATATGACGGCTGGCATGCTGACCTGACGCGCCTTGTTCGCGGTAGAGTCAGCAGGTTATCAACAGGAGGGGCACCATGCGTGTATTAATAACCGGAGGCAGCGGTTTCGTTGGTCAACGCCTTTGCGAAAAACTGCTGGCTCAGGGGCATAGCGTGCAGGTGGTGTCCCGTCACCCGGATCGTGTGCGTGAAAAACTACCCCAAGCGTGTGATATCCGAGATAGTGCGCTTGGGTTTGTGGATTCGCCCCCAGAAGCCATCGTTAACCTCGCCGGTGAATCCATTGCCGGAAAACGCTGGAGCGAAGGGCAGAAAAATCGGCTGGTTGAATCACGCGTTAAGACTACGCACCAGCTTGTAACGCTATGCGAGCAGCTTATAACCAGCGGCCAGCCCGTGCCGAAAGTAATGGTTAGCGGCTCCGCCATGGGGTACTACGGCGACCAGGGCAAGCGCATGGTCACTGAGAAAACGGTTCCCCACGATGAATTTGCCCATCGCCTATGTGCCCGGTGGGAAACTGCCGCAGAGCCGGTGAAGGCGCTTGGTGTACGCTTAGCTATTCTACGCACAGGACTGGTGCTGGACGCTGGTGGCGGAACGCTTGAGAAGATGTTGCCACCGTTCAAGCTGGGGTTGGGCGGACGTTTTGGCAGTGGTGAGCAGTATATGCCCTGGGTGCACCGCGACGACCTGGTAGCGGCGATTATCCTCCTGCTGGAAGATGATGAACTAAGCGGGATATTTAATGGCAGCGCGCCGCATCCGGTCACTAACGCCGAGTTTGTTAAAACCTTGGCCCGCAAGCTCCACCGCCCGGCCATCTTCCCGGTACCTGCCTTTGTCTTAAAAGCAGGCCTGGGAGAGATGTCCCGATTGCTGCTAACCGGTGCGGATATGCGGCCTGCGCGCCTTGAAGAGGCGGGTTTTAAGTTCCAGTACCCAACACTCGACAAGGCGCTTGGCGCTATTTTAAAACGCTAGGATTGATCCATCAGGCGTTCGGGTCAACCGTAATGATGACCCGAACGGAGTCCAGGCGCAGGCGGGTATTTTCAATCGCTTCGCTTAGCGCCACGCGCTCCTGCTTGAGTGCGTCCAGCTCTTCACCGCGCACCGACGGGTTGTGTTCAGCAAGCGCCGTCAGGCGGGCAAGCTCGGTGTCCAGCTGGTTGCGCATGCGCGTCTCGGCGGCTTCCACGATGCTTGGCAACTCGCGCTCCGCCTCGCCTTCCCCTTGGGTGAGCAATTCACGCAGCTGATCGTGACGGCTCTTGATCAGATCACGCGCCAGCGACTTGTTGACCTTCTGCAGGTTTTTGCCCAGGCCGGTGAATGAGATCTTGCTGGTCAGGTTGGCCCCTGACTCATCCAGCAGCACGCGCACAGCGGTGGGTGGCAGGAAACGGTTGAGATGCAGTGAGCGTGGCGCTGGGCAGTGGGTGCGGAAGACAAGCTCGGCCATAAGCCGTCCACTGGGAATGGCAGGATGGCGTAGCAGGGCGAGCGCGGTATTGCCCATGGTGCCATCAATCACGCGGCCCATCATTTCACGCAGCAGCGGGTGCTCCCAGGAAAGTCGTTGAATATCATCCCGGGCAAGCGCCTGAGTGCGGCTGTAAGTGGCGGTAAAGCCCTCTTCTCCCTTGACTAGGCCTGGCAGGCCGTCAAGCATGTGCTGGCTGGGCTGGAGGTGGAAAAGCCCCTTGCCGATCTCCTGACTGTCGACGCCGAATACGTCCAGGGCGCGCTCGACATAGCGCGGCAGCGCGGCATCTTCATCAAGCTCGCGCACCGCCTCGATGACTTCCTGGGCGCGGGCCGGGCGGCAGGCATTCAACTCCAGCAGACGGTTGCGTCCGGCATCGTGCTCGGCAAGCTTGGCGGTAAACATTTCCCGTGTTTCAGTGATGATTTCATCCAGCGTTTCATCATCCAAAAGCGCATCTGCAAGGGCGTCACCAAAGGCTTCGAACAGGTCGCTGCCAATACCGTGAGGCGCGCTGAACGCATCCATGCCTTCGTGATACCAGCGCAGCAGGCGCTCGCCGGGGCTGCCGGTAAAGGTCGGGGCGTGAAGTTCGATGGCGTGCTTCTGGCCGATACGGTCCAGGCGGCCAATGCGCTGCTCCAACTGATCCGGGTGCTGGGGCATGTCGAACATGACCAGATGGCGGCAGAACTGGAAGTTGCGTCCCTCCGAGCCGATTTCTGAGCAGACGAGTACCTGAACGCCTTCCTCCTCATCGGCGAAGGCGGCGGCGGCGCGATCACGCTCCACCAGCGACAACCCTTCATGGAAGACCGGCGCCTGGTAGCCGCCCAGTACGCGCAGCCCCTCGGCAAGCCCTTCGGCGGTTTCGCGATGGTGAGCAATGACCAGCACCTTGTCATTAGCAAAGCCCGTTTCACTGTCGTCGCTGAGTTTATCCAGCAGCCAGTTGACCCGCGGGTCGATATGCCACCAGGCTTCGCCGTTGAGCGGATCGTTGCTGAGCTCCCGATACATGGCATCGGGGTAGATCAGAACGTCCGGATGATCCATGCCGGTTTCGATCAGAAGCTCGTCGAGATAGTCATCATCGCGCTCTAGACGGCGCAGCACCCGGCGATAGGCCGAAGGCAGCTCAAGGGGCGCCAGGTGCAAGCGCCGCTCGGGAAAACCGCCAACATGGCGGCGGCTGTTGCGGAACATCACCCGGCCTGTACCGTGGCGGTCAAGCAGGGCATCGCGCAGCTGAATGCGCGCGGCATCCTGCTGCTCGGCACTGGCTTCCGGGTTACACAGCGTGGCCAGCAGTGCTTGACTGTCATGGTCGTCAGCGACGGCCTCAACACGGGCACGGGCATCCAGCACGGCGGGCAGCTCATCCAGGGCGTCAATGGCGCCAGCCACGGCAGTGTAGTGGTGCTCCTCATCCTTGAAGCGCTCCAGGTCATGATAGCGCTCGCCGTCGAGCAGGCGCAGGCGGGCAAAGTGGCTTTCAATCCCCATTTGCTCAGGCGTCGCGGTTAATAGCAGCAGGCCGGGAATCTCGGCGGCCAGCTGCTCAACGCACCGATAGCCGGGGCCGCTGCCCTCGCTGCTCCAATCCAGGTGGTGCGCTTCATCGACAATCAATAGATCGAAGCGGCTGGCCAACGCCTGATCCTGGCGGTGAATGTTGGCAAACAGCCAGCCTTGGCTTGCCAGCACCAGCTGGGCGCTCTCGAACGGGTTAGCGCTGCCGTGGGCCTGGCTTTGGTGCTCATCCAGCAGGCTGACGCTAAGCGAGAAGCGGCGCAGCAGTTCCACCAGCCACTGATGGGTCAAGCTGTCGGGTACCAGAATCAGCGCTCGTTCGACGCGTCCGGCCAGCAACAGACGGTGCAGAATCAGCCCCGCTTCGATGGTCTTGCCTAGGCCAACCTCGTCGGCCAGCAGAACCCGAGGCGCGTGGCGGTGGGCCACTTCATCGGCGATATACAGCTGGTGAGGAATCAGGTCGATGCGCGGCCCAGAAAAGCCCAGCGCATTATGCTGTTCGATCCGCTGAAAGTGGTGCAGGGTGCGAAAGCGCAGGTCAAACCAGTCGTTACGGTCAACCTGGCCGGTCAGCAGGCGGTCACGGGCCTGATCAAACTGCATGGTGTCGGCGAGCTTGGCTTCGGGGAGTTCTCGCAGGGTACCTTCGTTGTCCTCACCGATGTAGGTAATCAAACCGTGGGACTCTTTACTGTCATCAACGATCATCTGCCAGCCATCGGCAGACAGCACCCGGTCGCCGCTGCCGAACATCACGCGGGTGAGGGGCGCCTGGCGGGTGTTATACGTCCGGGTTTCCTGGCTGGCACTGAACAAGATGGTAACGCTACGGGCGTCGCAGTTAAGCACGGTGCCAAGCCCAAGCTCGGCTTCACCGTCGCTAATCCAGCGCTGGCCGGGAGAAAAATCGCTCATGATGCCTCGGGGAAGTCTACAAAAACGGGTCATACGCTGCCGAGGGCTCGCCATCGGCAGCAGTAGGGCGGGGGATTCTAACGCAAAGGCGGCGGGGTATTAAGGAGTATCGGTGTCAATCTTCCAGCCAGCGTTCAAGGTGGGCACGGGTAAGTTCGCCCACATGAATATCCAGAGTGTTGCCCTGGCCATCAAAAAGTACCGTGGTGGGTAGGCCGGGCGCTTCAAATAGCGCCATCAGCTGCTGGTTCGGGTCGCGCAGGGCATAGGTAAAGCTGAGCGCTTCTGCGTCCAAATAACGCACAATGGGCAGTAGATCCTCGCCTTGGTTGACCACGGCAACGGTAACCCCTTCATGCTCGGCCATCTCTTCGAGTAGTGGCATTTCCCGCCGACACGGCGGGCACCAGGTGGCCCATAGGTTGACGACGACCCGGTCACTGCCCTCGGTAAGGGCGGGCAGATAGACCTCTTCACCCTCCAGATTTTCCAGGCTGAGTTCTGGTATCCGGCTGATGTCAGAGGCGCCGCCCAGTGGCGACACCGTCATCAGGATAAGCCATACGCCGGATGCGCCAAGCAGCAGCGCGGTACTGCCAAGCAGGGCGATTAGGTGTCTGCGCAGTGCAAAGGCACTCCAGAGCAGACCCGCCAGTAGCCCGCCGATACCATGATAGCCCGGTTGCCAGAGCTTGAGCGCGTCCCAGGGCGTGGCGCTATAGCTCTCCAAATTAAGCGTAATATGCGCGATGCGCGCGCCTATCAGCCAGACGATAACCAGCCCGGTAAACCAGCGCTGTAGCGTAGCGGGGGGCAGGCGCAGCAGGTAGCGTGCGGCCAGTAAAACAACCAGGGCGCAGCCAATGGCGTATAGCCTGGGTAGTGAAATCAACAGCGGCCCAAGGGCGATGGCATTCATGGTCTTTCCAATAAGCAGGTACACTAGAGACCATATCACGAGAGCTGTCTTTTACGGAGTTTGTCTATGCCTCAACCCGCCTTTGATGTCCTGCGTGCGCTGGCCATTGGCTCCCAGGCGTTGGGCCTGATCGTCATCATCACCCTGGAGACCCTGCTGGGCGATGCCGCAAGACCCTGGCAAGGGGTGACGCTTGGCCTGATGCTGGCCGCGGCATTGATGCTTGCGCTGGTGCGCGTGTATCGCCGTAACCGACAGCGTAAGCAGCGCGCTGAACGGCTTGGCGATAGCGACCATGCCTAGTGGCCATGGGTGGTCGCGCCGGCTTGGCTGGCTGGCGTTGTGTCTATTGCTTGCCAGCTGCACTCATACGGTGGTGCGTGAATACCACACTGTCCTTACCCTGGACGAGGCCCGGCAGACCTGGCTGGGGGGGCAGGTAGAACAGGCGCTATCCGCCCAGAGCGAGCCGGATGGCTTTGGCATGCTGGCCAACGGCAAGGAAGCCTTTGGCGTGCGCGCTGGGTTGATTCAGCAGGCTCAGCGCGAGCTGGATATCCAGACCTACCTGCTGGGTGAAGGGCAGACCACCAATCTGGTGCTGTCACGCCTGCTCAAGGCCGCCGAGGAAGGTGTGCGCGTCCGGCTGCTGGTGGATGATATCGGCGCCGTCGGGCAGGGCGAGCGCCTGGCCGCTCTGGCAAGTCACCCGGGTATTTATGTGCGGGTTTACAATCCGGCGGCGGTAGGCCGGGGGCATCTGGTGACGCGGGTGCTGGCGTCAATAACCAACCCCACCCAGCAGCACCGGCGCATGCATAACAAGCTCTGGATCGCTGATAACAGCGTGGCGATTGTGGGTGGGCGCAATCTGGGTGACGAGTATTTTGATGCCAACGATGCACGCAACTTTGCCGACCTGGACTTGGTCGCCGTAGGCGAAGTGGTACCGGAACTCTCCGGTAGCTTCGATCTTTACTGGAACCATGGTCTGGCCCAGCCCATCGAGCGCTATCACCAGGTGAAGGCAAACGCCTGGCAGGCGCTGCAGGACAAGCTTAATGAGTGGCTGAATGATAATGCCGACTCCACCTATTTTTCTGAGCTGCGCCAGCAGTCGCGCGAGGCACCGCCCTGGGAAACGCTGCACTGGGGCGAAGGACAAGCGTTATGGGACGCCCCAGGCAAGCTTGCCCAGAGCGGTACACCCGACTGGCAGACCACGCTACTGGGCGATCTGGCGGCCAATACGCAGGTCAGTGAACGGCTGACGCTGATTTCCGCCTACTTCGTGCCTACCGAAGACGGTGTCAAGCGCCTGACCTACCTGGCGGACCAGGGCGTTGAGGTAGAGGTGATCACCAATTCGCTGGAATCCACTGACGCCGCGGTCGTTCACGGCGCTTACGCCCCCTGGCGGCAAACGCTTTTGGAGCATGGTGTCACGCTTTATGAGTTGCGCCCCGAGCAGGAGGCGGACGAGGTCGATGCTGAAAAGGAGATGCGCGTGCCCGGCGCCTCGGCGTCTGCGCTGCATATCAAGGCCATCAGCTTTGATGACCAGCTGTTCGTAGGCTCTTTTAACGTTGATCCGCGTTCGGTGCTGTGGAATACCGAGGTCGGGGTGTTGGTTAAAAGCGCTACGCTGATGAAAGCCTTTGATGAACTGGTGGAGGTAGGGCGCGACCCGGCCATCAGCTATCACGTGGTGTTGGACGAGGCCGCTAATGTGAACTGGGAATTTGAGCACCGTGGGGAGCCTCAGGTGCTGAGTGACGAGCCGGGGAGTACTTGGCGACACTTTAATGCCTGGCTTAGTCATACGTTTCGACTGGAGCGCTGGCTGTAACATCAACATCAAAGAAACGTTAGAAAGCGTTGCTTGTGTTTTTCGCGCCGTGGTTTCAGATTAGAGAAAGTTTCCACGCTCGGCGTGGGAATGTTTACCTCACTGGGAGCGACGAACAATATGATTAATAAACGCGCATTAGCCACCGCCGTTGCGGCCTCTTCACTTGTCATGACGGGTATTGCACAGGCAGAGGATGTTAAGATTGGCTTCCTGGGCGGTTTTACCGGGGGAATTGAAAGTCTTACGCCGCCTATTTTCGAAGGCGCCAAACTAGCCGTTGCGCAAGTCAACGAGCAGGGTGGAATACTCGGCGGGCAGACGTTGGTGATGCCGTCTGGCGATACTACCTGCTCGGACGCCTCGGCGGCCTCCAATGCCGCCGACCGCATGGTCAACTCCGAACAGGTGACCGCGATTGTTGGGGCGCTTTGCACCGGCGCTACTATTGCCGCGGCCAATAACGCGGCCATCCCGGGAGGCGTGGTCATGGTCTCGCCCGCTTCCACGGCGCCTGCGGTGACCGAGCTTGACGATAACGACTTGGTGTTCCGCACCGTACCCTCTGACGCTTTCCAGGGTGAGATCCTTGCTAAGCTGTTGCTGGATAAAGGCATCGACGCCGTAGCTGTCACCTTCGTCAACAACGACTACGGCCGCGGCCTTTCCGACGCTTTCAGCGCGGCCTTTGAAGCTGGCGGTGGCGAGATTGCCGAGAACCTGGCTCATGAGGATAACCGCGCCGACTACCGTTCCGAGCTGGGGTCGCTCTCGGCAAGCGGCGTAGAAACGCTGGTTGTGCTGGCCTATGCCGACACTTCCGGCCAGACGGTACTGCGCCAGGCCTATGAAAGCGGCATGTTCACCCAGTATGTGGGGGCGGATGGCATGGTGGGCGACAGCCTGATTGAGGCGATCGGCGCTGACGTGCTCGATGGCATGATTGCTACCCGTCCGGGCAGCCCGGATCTTCCCGGCACGCCCATCTTCAACGACGCTGCTGAAGCCGCCGGATTCGACCCTAGCGCCGTCTTTTCCGCCCAGGCGTATGACGCCGCCTTCCTGCTGGCGCTGGCCATCGAGCAGAACGGCAGCGCCGAGCGTGAAGGCCTGGTCGAAGCCCTGCGCAGTGTCTCCAGCGCCCCGGGTGAGGTAATTCTGCCCGGCGAGTGGGAGAAAGCGGTCGAGCTGATTGCCGCCGGCACCGAGATCAACTACGAAGGCGCCTCCGGTTCTCACGATTTTGATGAAAATGGCGATGTGCCCGGCGTGGTCGTGGAAATGGCGGTCGAGAACGGCACCTTTACCACTAAAGGGCAAGTGGATCTGTAAGAAGCACCTGACGCGGAAACACGCTATTTAAACCAGAAAGCCCCGGTCCTTGACCGGGGCTTTTTAGTGCGCGGGGTATTAACCGTGATGGGTGATTTTTTCGGGCAATAATCCCTTGGGTGCAAAGCGCAGCACCAGCGTGATCAGCATGCCGATGACCAACACTCTGGCCTGAAGTGCCCGGCTATCCATATTGTTCGGCGCGTCCCAGCCGAATGCCCCTTCACCAAAGCTTACGGCCAGTTGCATTAAAAATAGCGCCAAAGGCTCCGACATGATCCAGATGATATATACCGCCACGGCCCCGAAAATGGTTCCCAGGTTATTACCAGGGCCACCCAGTATCACCATGACCAGCACCAAAAACGTATGGTTGAGCGGCAAATAACCCTGCGGGTCGAACAGGCTGTTGAAGGTGCCCAACATGCCGCCACCCAGGCCCATCAGAATACAGCCGAGCACGAATATTTCCAGCCGCCGCTTGTTGATATCCTTGCCCATGGCCGCCGCGGACACTTCATTGTCGCGGATTGCCCGGATCATCCGCCCCCAAGGGGCGTGATAGGCGCGATGAAGCAGAAAGAAGATCACCGCAATCACCACCGCTGTGATCGACAGATACACCGCTCGCGAAAGGGTAAAACCAAGCTCCGCCGGACCGGGCGTGGGCCAGGGCAGCGGTGACACGGTGGCGGTGCCTCGCGTCAGCCAGTCAGAGTTTTTCAAGAATGCCTTGATGATCTCGGCAATACCCAGCGTGGCAATCGCCAAATAGTCACTGCGTAGGCCCAGGCAGACGTGGCCGATAAGATAGCCTACACCGCCGGCCAGCGCCCCACCCACTATCCAGCCCACCCAGGCGGGTAAACCAAAACCGCCCACAAACCCCGCCTGGGACTGAATCTGATTGGTCACCTCGCGCAGCTGACTGATCACCACCAGATACAGCACGAGCGCCAGTAACACGGTAATCAGAGTGCGCAGCTTGCCGGGGACGCCCAGCCGGTCAAGCCGGCTAGCGCCTACCACCAGGAAGGTCGCGGCAACGCCGTAGAGCAGCACGCGGCCCAGCTCACCGGGAAGCTCCGTACCCCAAAAGGCATCGTTCACCGGCACGCTGAACAGCATGGCGCAAAAACCGCCCAAGGCCACAAAGCCCATCACCCCGGCATTGAACTGCCCGGCGTAGCCCCACTGGATCGTCAAACCTAATGCCAGAATGGCGTAGCAGGCGGCTTCTACCAGCATACGGGTGCTGTAGGCTGCGCCCATCAAGGCGTATACCGCCAGAACGGCGGCTAAAAGCGCGCCAAAGAGGACGATTTCACGTACGGGAAAGCGCCTTGCTGGCGTGGCGTCACGCGGCGTATAGGTCGGGTCGCGGGGTTCGGTTGAATTGCTCATTAGATCACCTTGCCTTTAAAGAGGCCGGTAGGACGCCACACCAGAATGGCCACCAGAATGAAAAATGGCACCACAATCTTGTACTCGGTACCCACAAAGGCGAGGTTGGAGGGCAACTCCAGCCAGGTGGGCAGGCTGTCGCGGAAGGGGCGCAGCAGTACGTTCCAGTTAAACACCGCAAGGGTCTCGGCAAAGCCCACCACAAAGCCCCCCGCGATAGCACCATAAGGATGACCGACCCCACCCACAATCGCCGCGGCAAAAATCGGCAGCAGCAGGAAGAAGCTCAGATCGGGCTTGAAGGTTACATCCAAGGAAAGCAGTGTGCCGGCAATGGCAGCCAGGCCCCCGGCAATCACCCAGGTAACCGCCACAATGGTGTTGGTATTGATCCCTGAGGCCTGAGCAAGCTCCGGATTATCCGACATGGCGCGCATCGCCTTGCCCAGTCGCGAGCGGTTGAGAAACACATGCAGCGCCACCACGGCCACCAGGGTGATCACAAATAGATAAAGCTGCGGCTCGGTAATCACGATCGGCGCACGGGCGCCTTCAAAGGGCAGCGCCAGACGGAAGATCTCCTTGCGGTCATCCACATACAGACTCTGCCCGCCGGTGCCGGAAAACAGGCGAATAAGCCCTTGCAGCATCAGCGTCACGCCCAGCGAACCAATTACCAGCACGATGGGTTTGACCCCATGAGCGCGCAGCGGCTTGTAGAAAGCCTTGTCGATACCCACGGCAAGTACGGCAGTCAGCAGCATGGCCAGCGGTAACATGACCAGCGCCGTGGGTACGCCGATGCTAGTGCCGGCGGCGGGAAACAGCGTGGTCAGCAACAGCACCATGAAGGCACCGAAGGTCATCATGTCGGCGTGGGCGAAGTGGGCAAAGCGCATGATGCTGAAGATCAGCGTCACGCCGATGGCACCAATGGCATAAATCGAGCCGGTCACACTGCCGGCAATAATCACGTTGTTGATAAAAAAGACCAGTTCGTTCACACGTTTCTCCCCCGGGCTAGCCGCCCAAAAAGCTTTTGGCGACATCCGGATCAGCTAAAAGCGCCGCCCCGGTATCCGTAAAGCGGTTCTGTCCGGCCGCCAGTACAAAACCCTTGTCGGCAATGGCGAGCGCCTGCTTGGCGTTCTGCTCGACCATCAGAATCCCGACGCCGGCGGCGTTGATCTGTCTGACCCGGTCAAAGATCTCATTCATGTAGAGTGGCGAAAGCCCGGCGGTGGGTTCATCTAGAAGCAGCAGAGTTGGCTCGGCCATCAGCGCTCGGCCCATGGCGACCATCTGGCGCTGGCCGCCGGAAAGTTCGCCTGCAGGCTGGTGACGTTTTTCGACCAGCGGAGGGAAAAAGGCGTACACCTGCTCCAGCATGCGCTTGACGTTCTGGGGTTTGAGGTAGGCGCCCATCTCCAGGTTCTCCTTGACCGTCAGGCTCGGGAAAACGTTTTTCTCTTGGGGAACAAAGCCCATGCCGCGCTCTACCAGCTTGTTGGGCGGCAGGTTATGGATCGGTTGGCCGTTAAGTAGAATTTCGCCCTGGGTGACGTTTAAAAGCCCGAATACAGCTTTCAGCATGGTGGACTTTCCGGCCCCGTTAGGCCCGACGATGACCCCTACTTCGTTGGCATTTAACGTCATGTTCACCCCGTTGAGGATGTTCATGCCGCCATAGCCACCGTGCACGTCGCGTGCCTCAAGCAAGGGCGTCGTTGATGACATCGGTAATGACATAGAAAAGTGTCTCACAGCGCCGCGTTCACGCGGCATGTTGTCGTAGTTTTTGGTCTTGGCATTTTGCCGTCGTTCTTTATTGTCGTTTTTATACAGGGCGCCGCTTAGGCGGCGTCGGTGCCGAAATAGGCTTCGATGACGTCCGGGTTATTCTGGATATCCTGAATATGCCCCTCGACCATTACGCTGCCCTGGGCCAGCACGATCACCGGGTCGCAAAGTCGAGCGATCATCTCCATATCGTGTTCGATGACCAGAAAGGTGTAGCCCATCTCACGATTTAGGCGTTCAATATTGCCGATCAGATCGCCCAGCAGCGTACGGTTGACGCCGGCGGCGATTTCATCGAGCAACACCACCTTGGCATCGGTCATCATGGTGCGGCCAAGCTCCAGAAGCTTCTTCTGCCCGCCGGAAAGATTGCCGGCCAGCTCGTTGCGCACATGGTGCAGCCCGACGAAATCGATCACCTCGAGCGCTCGCCTGCGTACCTCGGCCTCCTGCTCACGCACCTGGCCCGGTTTAAACCAGGTACTGAACAAACTCTCGCCAGCCTGCTGTGGCGGCACCATCATCAGGTTCTCGAGCGCGCTCATCTGGCTGAATTCATGGGCGATCTGAAACGTGCGCAGCAGGCCCCTGTGAAACCGCTGGTCGGCGCTCAACGCGGTAATATCCTTGCCATCCAGGATGACGCGGCCGCTATCCGGCGTGAGCGCGCCAGCAATCAGGTTGAACAGCGTGGATTTGCCAGCACCGTTAGGGCCTATCATGCCGGTAATGGAGCCTTTTTCGACGTTGATCGAGCAGTCATTGATAACCTGCAGACCGCCGAAGGCCTTGTTAACGTGCTGAACTTCAATAAGAGGTGTCATCGCATCCCCGTGCTTAGGGCCGCATGAGCGGCTTGACTATGGCTATTATTGTGTGAGTTGACGACGCTTGGCTAACCATCGCTGGCTCAGCGCAAAAAGGCTGACTAAAAGCAGCGCGCCTGCTGCCGGTACCAGGTAGCCCTCCACGTAGGGAAGCGTACGCAGGAACACGAATGCAACCGCTGCGGGGCTTACGAACCGCACCAGAAACCGCCAGGTGACAAACCACGTGGCGCTGGTGCCGAGCTCTTTTTTGACTTCCGTTTGGGTCAAGGCCCAGCCTGCAAAGAGGGCAATCATAAGCCCACCCAGGGGCATAAAGACATTGGTCAAAAGCTCAATAAGCTCAAACGCACTGCGCTCGAACAGGATGTGGAAGATCGAGCCTTCCGCCCAGATATTGAAGCTGATGACCGTGAGCAAACCCATCGCCCAGGCCGCAATGACCATGACGGCGACCGCCTGAGGGCGGGTCATGTCAAAGCGTTCGACCAGGTAGGCGGCCACCGGCTCGATCAGCGATATGGACGAGCTGAGCGCCGCGCCCAGTACCAGAATGAAGAAGACGCCGCCAATCAGGGCGCCCATGGGCATCTCGGCGAAGGCCAGCGGCAGCGTGACAAACATCAGCCCTGGCCCTTGAGCGATATCCAGGCCTGCGCCAAACACCAGCGCAAAGATGGCTAGGCCCGCTACCATGGCAACGGCAGTATCGATAAAGGCGATGGCAATGGCGGTGCGGGTCAGCGATGTCTCGCTGGTCATATAGGCGCCGTAGGCCATGATCGCGCCCATGCCGAGGCTCAGGGTGAAAAACGACTGCCCCATGGCCTGAAGCCAACCTTCAACGCTTAAATCCGCCACGTTGAAAGTAAACAGAAAGCTTGCCGCCGCCGCGATATCGCCATTGATCACGCTATACACCAGTACCGCCAGCAGGATTGCAAACAGGGCGGGCATCATGATGCGCAGCCCTGATTCGATGCCCTTGTGAATGCCCATGCCCACGACGATGCCCGAGCAACCGATAAACAGGGTGTGATAGAGCGTCATCAAGGCGGGGGAGGCGAGCAGAGTGGTAAAACCCTCGCTGATGGCTTGCGCATCGGCCTCGAGCAGCGAGCCGGTAAACATCAGCCAGGTGTAGTGAATTGCCCAGCCGGCAATCACCGAGTAGAAACTCAGAATCAGAAAAGCGGCGGCAGCGCCCAGCCAGCCGATCGACTCCCAGACGCGGAAGGTGCGGTGTGTCTTGGTCAGATGGCGCATGCCCATTATCGGGCTGCGACGGCTGGTACGGCCCAGCATGGTTTCGGCAATCAGAATGGGTATGCCGACGGCAAAGATGGTCAGTGCGTACACCAGAATGAACGCCCCGCCGCCGTTCTCACCGATCAGGTAAGGGAAGCGCCATAGGTTGCCAAGCCCGACGGCAGAGCCAACCGCGGCGAGCAGGAACGTGCCGTTGTGGGTCCAGACGTTATGACCGCTCATGTGATCGGTGTCCATGTACGGGTGACTGGGAAGCGTAATCCAGGCACTTGGGTGAGGAAGGGCAGTACGTCTGTCTCGAACTACCAGGCCTACTTTGCGTTAGAAAGCCTCTGCTTTCCAGCACCCTACCGTTTAGGCTGCGTTAACGCGGCGATTTTATCTCCTTTAAAAGCTAATAAATGCAAAACGCCCCCTTGCAGCCGGAGCTGCAAGGGGGCGTCTAGAAGCGATCAGACGAGTGGCTGAGACTTATTTCTTGCCAGCGCGCTTACGCTCGTTTTCGGTCAGGTGCTTCTTACGCAGGCGGATGTGGCTCGGGGTCACTTCCACCAGTTCATCGGAGTCCAGGAATTCGATCGCCTGTTCCAGAGTGAACTTGATCGGCGGCGTCAACACGATGTTTTCATCGTTACCCGTTGAGCGCATGTTATCCAGTTTTTTACCCTTGGTCGGGTTGACCACCATGTCGTTGGCACGGTTGTTGATACCGATCAGCATGCCTTCGTAGACTTCAGTGGCGTGATCGATGATCAGCTTGCCGCGCTCCTGCAGGGCGTACAGGGCATAGGCCAGGGCCTTACCGCCAACCATGGAAACCAGTACGCCGTTACGACGCTCGATAGATGCATCGGGCTTCAGCGGGCCGTAGTGGTCAAAGCGGCTGGTCAGGATACCGGTGCCTGATGTCATAGTCAGGAACTGACCACGAAAGCCGATCAAACCACGCGCAGGAATAATGAAGTCCAGACGAACACGGCCCTTGCCATCCGGGTTCATGTTGGTCATTTCACCTTTACGATAGCCAAGTTCTTCCATGATAGAGCCTTGGTGCTGCTCTTCACAGTCGATGATGACCTCTTCGTAGGGCTCCTGCTTCACGCCGTCGATTTCTTTGATGATAACTTCCGGGCGGCCAACGGCCAGCTCGAAGCCTTCACGACGCATGGTTTCGATCAGTACCGACAGGTGAAGCTCACCACGTCCGGAAACCTTGAATTTCTCCGGTGTTTCACCTTCTTCAACGCGCAGTGCAACGTTGTGGATCAGCTCTTGTTCCAGACGGTCTTTAATATTACGGCTGGTAACGTACTTGCCGTCTTTACCGGCGAACGGTGAGTCATTGACCTGGAACGTCATCGAAACGGTCGGCTCGTCAACGGACAGCGGCGGCAGCGCCTCGACCGCGTTGACGTCACACAGCGTGTCGGAGATCGCCAGTTTATCGATGCCGGTAACGCAAACGATGTCGCCTGCAGTGGCTTCGTTGGTCTGTACGCGCTCAAGACCCATGTGAGTCATGACCTGGCCGATCTTGCCCTTACGCGTCTCACCTTCTTTAGTGATAACGCTGATCTGCTGGCCAGGCTTGACGCTACCGCGCTTGATGCGGCCAAGACCGATAACGCCTACGTAGCTGTTGTAGTCCAGTGCGGAAATTTGCATCTGGAAGGGGCCGTCAACTTCGACTTTCGGCGGCTCAACGATATCAACGATGGCCTGGAACATCGGGTCCATGTTGTCGGCAAGCTCTTCCGGGTCCATGCCGGCAATGCCGTTCAGCGCCGAGCAGTAGATGATCGGGAAATCAAGCTGCTCGTCGGTGGCGCCCAGGTTGTCGAACAGATCGAAAATCTGATCGATAACCCAATCAGGACGCGCGCCGGGGCGGTCAATCTTGTTGACAACCACGATAGGCTTGAGGCCCTGGGAGAAGGCTTTCTGGGTAACAAAACGGGTTTGCGGCATCGGGCCGTCAACCGCGTCCACCAGCAGCAGAACCGAGTCCACCATGGACATGACGCGCTCTACTTCACCACCGAAGTCAGCGTGCCCAGGGGTGTCAACGATATTGATGTGGTAGCCCGTACCATTGCCATCTTGCCACTGAATGGCTGTATTTTTGGCCAGGATGGTAATGCCGCGCTCTTTCTCCTGGTCATTAGAGTCCATAATCCGCTCTTGGCCTTCGGCCTTGCGGTCTAGTGTGCCCGATTGACTTAACAGCTTGTCTACCAAGGTAGTTTTGCCGTGGTCAACGTGGGCGATGATGGCAATGTTACGAAGATTCTCGATCACGACGCGATCCTGCTGGGAAAATAGGGCGGCATTATAGGGTGTCGGTGCGGTCGACTACCAGCGCTGTCTTAAATAAAGCATCAAGTCAATAACCCAAACGCGGCAGTTTTCGCCTCCCTCATGCATCCGTTAAGATAGACGTTTTCCCAGTTGGGGCAAGCACATGACCATCGGTAACCTGATGCGTTTGTTGAGCGATGGCGAGGTTCACTCTGGTGAGCAATTAGGTGAGGCGTTAGGCGTTTCACGGGCTGCCGTATGGAAACAGCTAAAAAAATTGGACGCGCTGGGAGTGGAACTGGTGGCCGTGAAAGGCAAGGGCTACCGACTGTCTCTGCGCCTTGAGCCGCTGGAAGGCGCAAAAATCGTAGAGCGCCTACCGGCTCAGGCGCGCCATCTGCTGGCGCGGTTATTTGTTGAAGACCAACTGCCCTCAAGCAACGAGTACCTGCGCCAGCGTTTCAATCAGGGCGCCGGGCACGGTGAAGTTTGCTTGGTTGAGCTGCAAACCGCTGGCCGTGGTCGGCGTGGCCGGGTATGGACAACGCCCTGGGGGCAAAGCCTGATGATGTCATTGGGCTGGCGCTTTGAAGCGGGGGTAGCCGCGCTTGAAGGGTTGAGCCTGGCGGTAGGCGTGGTGGTATCCCAGGTGCTCGAACAGCACGGTGCCGCGCCCAAGCTTAAATGGCCCAATGATATTCTGTTGGCGGAAACCGATGATGAGCTGGGTAAACTGGCGGGCATCTTGATTGAAGTGACCGGTGATGCCGCCGGCCCCTGTGAGGTCGTTATAGGTATGGGTATGAACCTGTCGCTGAACGATACCCAGCGCGCCGCCATTGACCAGCCGGTAGCCGCGCTGTTTGATGTGCATGGCGGGCTTTCGCGTAATCAGCTGGCTTCTGACATGGTCGCCGGGCTTTTGGCCATGCTGGCGGACTTTGAACAGGTGGGGTTTGGCGCCTGGCATGATGAGTGGAATGCACGTCATGCGTATGCGGGTTTACCCGTACGTATTATTCAAGGAGAGCACGTCAGCGATGCGATCGCAGGCGACGTGGATGAGAGCGGTAACTTATGGGTTACTGAAAACGGTCACTCGCGGCGCTTGGCAGGCGGTGAGATCAGCGTACGCAGGCGCTTATGATTCTGGATCTGGATATCGGCAACACCTTGTCGAAGTGGCGACTCAAGGATGCCGAAAGTAGTGAAATACGCTCGCGTGGAGCAGTGTGGACCCGCGAGGAGTGGCGTCCGGGTGCGGATATACCGGACCTGGACGTAGTAGAAGCAGTGCGTATATCAAGCGTTGCCCGGGCGGCGGTACTGGATGAAACGGTAACGCTACTGCGTCGTCAGGTTCGTCACGTATTTGTCGCGCATTCACAGCCTGAGGCCCTGGGTGTCGTCAACGGCTATGAGGAGCCTGGCCGTCTGGGGGTGGATCGCTGGATGGGGGCGCTTGCCGGGTATCAGCTGGCCGGGGGATGTTGCGCGGTAGACTGCGGCAGTGCGATTACCATAGATTTTGTCCTGCCGGGCGGCGTGCATTTAGGGGGCTTTATTATCCCTGGGCTTCGCCTGATGAAAGAGAGCTTAAAGCTGGGTACGCGTAACGTGGCCATCGACCCGGAAAGCGAGGCAGATGCCTTGCTGGAACCTGGGCGGCGAACGGTGGATGCGGTCAATCACGGTATTTACATGGCAGCCGTCAGTGCAATCAACCGCATCTACAGCGAAGTGTGTGACCAGCAGGGCATCTCACTGCCCATGCTGCTGACCGGTGGCGATGCCCGGGTTGTGTCCCGCGGGGTACAAGTGCCTCACGCCGTATGGCCGGATATGGTCTACGGTGGGTTAGAAGCCAGTTTTCCGCTTACTTTTGCTGAACGGGCGGGCAAGATGTCCGGCGCGCCGCGTGTCCCTGAGCCGGTGTCATTAGAAAAAATTCGTGCAGGGCTTGCATTCTCTATGCTGCTTTGACAGAATGCAGCGCGTTCCAAGGCAGGTAGCAGATACGCAAGTATCGCAAGCTATGATAAATTAAGTAAATATCTAGCTTGACACCGTTTTGGAGGCTGGCATAATGTGCCGCCCAAGATGGAGAGATTCCCGAGTGGCCAAAGGGAGCAGACTGTAAATCTGCCGCGAAAGCTTCGAAGGTTCGAATCCTTCTCTCTCCACCAGATTTAAGCAACAGCGATGTTTGTCGGTGTTGTAGGGTGAAAGCCGGTAGTGGGCATTGTCTATCGTTCGGCGTGCAGCGGCTTGTAATCCTGGCAGCGGTTACGCGGGCGTAGTTCAATGGTAGAACCTCAGCCTTCCAAGCTGATGGTGCGGGTTCGATTCCCGCCGCCCGCTCCAGTTGATGTGTCATTGCTCATGTAGCTCAGGGGTAGAGCACACCCTTGGTAAGGGTGAGGTCGACGGTTCAATTCCGTCCATGAGCTCCATATTGCGAAAAAAGCGAGCCAAGCTCGCTTTTTTTGTCTTTGCATTTAAGCGTTGCCTTGTATGGGCGTTTGATGCTGAAAAGGGTTGTCAAGCGGTTAATTCTCCGCTATCATGGCGCCCGCTGTTGTTTGGGCTTGACTAAGTGGTCCGGCAACGATGATACAGGCCAGTAGCTCAATTGGCAGAGCAGCGGTCTCCAAAACCGCAGGTTGGGGGTTCGATTCCCTCCTGGCCTGCCAACCTTCCCCAGGTTGGTATGTCTTTAAAGAATTCCATTGTCGCTCGCTGTACCCTGAGGAGTCTCGTTTTTATGAAGCCGAGTTCTATAAAACATGGCGCTGAGGTGCAACAAGCGCGTCATGACGGGCTCAAGTGGGCGGCAGTTATAGCGCTGCTTGTCGTCGCTATTGTAGGTAATACCTATTTCACCGATATTGGTCTGCTCTACCGCGTGCTGGGTGTGGTGGTGCTGTGTGCGCTTGCAGGTGTAATTGCGCTCACCACAACCAAAGGCCGTGATTTGAGAGAACTTGCCGTTAGCGCCAAGAAAGAGATCCAGCGCGTTGTATGGCCGACCCGTCCCGAAACGATTCAAACCACCGCGATTGTCCTGGTGGCTGTTCTCGTGGTGGGTTTGATGCTGTGGTTGATTGATACTCTTCTTGGCTGGGCAATGTCCGGCGTCATTGGTTAGGAGCTTTCATGTCCAAACGTTGGTACGTCGTTCACGCCTATTCCGGCTTTGAGAAGCATGTTATGCGCTCACTTATTGAGCGCGTAAAAATGCACGGTATGGAAGATCGCTTTGGCGAAATTCTGGTGCCGACCGAAGAAGTCGTTGAAATGCGTGACGGCAAGCGCCGCAAGAGTGAGCGCAAGTTCTATCCCGGCTATGTACTGGTCGAGATGGAGATGGCCGACGAAACATGGCATCTCGTCAATGAGACGCCGCGCGTCATGGGCTTTATTGGCGGTACCAAAGAAAAGCCAGCGCCGATTACTTCCCGTGAAGCCGATGCGATTCTGCGTCGTGTGAAGGACGGTACCGACAAGCCGCGGCCCAAGACCATGTTTGAGCCAGGTCAGTCGGTGCGCGTTATCGATGGTCCATTTGCAGACTTCAATGGCGTAGTTGAAGAAGTCAACTACGACAAGAGCCGCCTGCAGGTCAGCGTATTGATCTTTGGGCGTGCAACACCTGTTGAGCTAGAGTTTTCTCAGGTTGAGAAAGAGTAAGCTGCGGGTTAAGAAAACGTCATAAATTCGTAAGAGGCAGCCGTTGGCTGTCTCGCTAGTCCCGGGGAGCCGCAAGGCGTTATTACCCAAATGGAGTAACTACCATGGCCAAGAAAGTCCAGGCTTATATCAAACTGCAGGTAGCTGCAGGTAAAGCCAATCCAAGTCCGCCCGTAGGCCCAGCGTTGGGTCAGCACGGCGTGAACATCATGGAATTCTGTAAGGCGTTCAACGCTGCGACTCAAGAAATTGAGCCCGGCCTGCCGACGCCTGTCGTGATCACTGTCTATTCCGACCGTAGCTTCACGTTCGTTACCAAGACTCCGCCTGCTGCCGTGCTGCTGAAGAAAGCCGCTGGTATCAAGTCGGGCTCTGGTGAGCCGAACAAGAAGAAAGTCGGCACCGTGACTCGCGAGCAGCTTGAAGAGATCGCCAAGACCAAGGAGCCTGATCTGACGGCTTCTGATCTCGATGCCGCCGTACGTACTATCGCAGGCAGCGCTCGTAGCATGGGCCTTAACGTGGAGGGTCTCTGATCATGGCTAAACTGTCTAAGCGCGCGAAGGTAATTCGCGAGAAAGTAGATGCCAACAAGGCTTACTCTCTGGAAGAAGCGGTTGCACTGCTCTCTGAGCTGTCTACCGTCAAATTCAACGAGTCTGTTGATGTCGCGATCAACCTTGGCGTTGATCCGCGTAAATCTGACCAGGTTGTTCGTGGCGCTACCGTAATGCCTAACGGCACCGGTAAAGACGTACGCGTAGCGGTCTTCACTCAAGGTGCTAACGCCGATGCTGCTAAAGAAGCAGGCGCTGACATCGTGGGTATGGAAGAGCTGGCTGAGCAGGTGAAGAAGGGCGTGATGGACTTTGACGTCGTTATCGCTTCTCCGGATGCCATGCGCGTTGTCGGTCAGCTGGGCCAGATTCTGGGTCCGCGTGGCCTGATGCCGAACCCGAAAGTCGGCACCGTAACGCCTGACGTGGCGACTGCTGTCAAGAACGCCAAAGCCGGCCAGGTACGTTTCCGTACTGACAAAAACGGCATTATCCACACTACGCTGGGTAAAGTGACGTTTGATGCGGCATCCGTTCAGGGTAACCTGGAAGCGCTGGTTGCTGACCTGAAGAGGCTCAAGCCGAGCTCCTCTAAAGGTATTTACTTTAAGAAAGTCACCCTGTCCACTACCATGGGCCCAGGTCTGACTATCGACCACTCTGCGCTTGTATAAGCAGGTCGTCGACAGGTTTTAAGTAAGAACCGAGCAAGAACTTTGCGGTCCTCTGGTTAGGTAAACCTGCCGGAGCACCGTCAAAGACCGCAGGTGCCGCGCTGGGTGTTCTCATCTCAACGCGGCTTAATTGCCTAAAGCGCCTGCGCAGATGGTGTGGCCGCCAGTTGGTTGTAGCTTTTTTAGCGACTTCGCTTTCTGGTGAGCACCATCCCCTAAGGCTTCCAGTGCTCGTTATATTAGGCCTGGAAGAGATGGTAACCTCCGAAGCCTTGAAAAGGTTTCGGCACGAAGGAGTGATCACTGTGCCACTAGCACTTGAAGGCAAGAAAGCGATTGTTGCCGAGGTCAGTGAAGCGGCCAAGGGCGCACTCTCCGTCGTAGTTGCCGATTCTCGCGGTGTAACGGTCGGTAAAATGACCGATCTGCGTAAGCAGGCACGTGAGAATGGTGTAGAGCTGCGCGTTGTTCGCAACACGCTGGCTCGCCGCGCCCTCGAGGGCACTCAGTGGGAGTGTCTGAACGAGAGCTTTGTTGGTCCGACTCTGTTGGCTTTCTCTACTGATCATCCGGGCGCTGCCGCTCGCTTGTTCAAAGATTTTGCTAAAACCGAGCAGAACTTCGAAGTGAAGGCGTTGGCCTACGAAGGCGAACTGATCCCGGCTGCTGACATCGACCGTCTGGCAACCCTACCGACTTACAACGAAGCAATTGCCAAGTTGATGTCGGTAATGAAAGAAGCCTCCGCTGGCAAGCTGGTTCGTACCCTGGCCGCTCTGCGCGATCAGAAGCAAGAAGAAGCTGCGTAAGCAGACCTTTTTGCAGGCGGCGTGAACGCTATGTCGATTGCGTTGCCTGAACCGAGCAATGAATCCCGAGTCCTCGGCCGACCGAGACTCCCGCAAAGTTAGGAATGAAAAATGGCACTGTCTAAAGACGATATCATCAATGCTGTAGCCGACATGTCCGTAATGGAAGTTGTTGAGCTGATCGAAGCAATGGAAGAGAAATTCGGCGTATCAGCTGCTGCAGCTGTTATGGCTGGCCCGGCTGGCGGCGGCGAAGCTGCTGCAGAAGAGCAGACTGAATTTGACCTGGTTCTGACTGCTGCTGGTGACAAGAAAGTTAACGTCATCAAAGCCGTTCGCGAAATCACCGGTCTTGGCCTGAAAGAAGCTAAAGGCGCTGTTGACGGCGCTCCGGCAACTATCAAAGAAGCCATGTCCAAAGACGACGCAGAAGCAGCAAAAGCGAAGCTGGAAGAAGCGGGCGCAACCGTCGAGCTCAAGTAATTCTTGTGCTGATGGCTTTACGCGCTGCGTAAGCTTCCACGGCTGGCGGCGGGTCTTCCCGCTGCCGGCCTTTTTCTGTTGCAGCCTGAAGGTTGCAACAGGAACACAGTAATACCGTTGTTGTAACACTGTTATCGATCAAGATTTTCGACGGCGAGCTACCGATTTAGGAGCTTGCTGTCTGCGTCTGACACGCCCGCGCAGGGCAGCGATGACCACGCATCGGTCACCCATGGTGAACAAGCTGGGGAATACAGATGGCTTACTCATATACTGAGAAAAAACGCATCCGCAAGGATTTCGGCAAACTGCCCCAAGTGATGGATGTGCCTTACTTGCTGGCCATCCAGCTTGATTCCTATTACGACTTTCTCCAGCAAGATCGTTCGCCTGACGAGCGTCACGAAGTTGGCCTGCATGCGGCGTTCAAGTCCGTGTTCCCGATTGAGAGCTTCTCCGGTAACGCAGCACTTGAGTACGTCAGCTATCGCTTTGGTACGCCGGCGTTCGATGTTAAGGAGTGTCAGCTGCGCGGCGTGACCTATTCCGCCCCGCTGCGCGTCAAGGTTCGCTTGATCATTTACGATCGCGATTCCTCGAACAAGGCAATCAAGGATATTAAAGAGCAAGAAGTCTACATGGGGGAAATCCCCCTGATGACTGAGAACGGTACCTTTGTCATCAACGGTACTGAGCGGGTTATTGTTTCCCAGCTCCACCGCTCGCCCGGTGTGTTCTTCGATCACGACAAAGGTAAGAGCCACTCATCAGGCAAGTTGCTCTACTCTGCCCGCGTGATTCCTTACCGTGGTTCCTGGTTGGACTTCGAGTTCGACCCCAAAGACAACGTGTTTGTACGTATCGACCGTCGCCGTAAACTTCCGGCTTCGGTACTTATGCGTGCCTTGGGCATGAGCGCTGAAGAAATTCTGAATGAATTCTTCGACACCAGCGTTTTCCACATCGAGAAGTCCGGCTTCTTCGTGGAACTGGTGCCATCACGCCTGCGCGGTGAGACCGCTACCTTTGACATCAAAGGCGGCGACGGCGAGATCATTGTTGAAGAAGGGCGTCGGATTACCCAGAAGCACATTCGCCAGCTTGAAAAAGCCGGTCTTGAGCGTCTGGAAGTGCCGATGGAGTACCTGTTCGGCAAGACGCTGGCCAAAGATCAGATTGATACCAAAACTGGTGAGCTGATCTGCCCGTGCAACACCGAAATTACGCCTGAAGTGCTTGAGCGTATGGCGCAGGGTGGTATTACCCTGATCGAAACGCTTTACACCAACGACCTGGATTGCGGTTCGTTTATTTCTGACACCTTGAAGCTCGATACCACAGGTTCGCAGCTTGAAGCGCTGGTTGAAATTTACCGCATGATGCGTCCTGGCGAGCCGCCCACCAAGGAAGCAGCCGAAACGCTGTTCCACAACCTGTTCTTCACTGAAGACCGCTACGACCTGTCGGGCGTGGGTCGCATGAAGTTCAACCGCCGCCTGCGTCGCGATTCCGACACCGGCTCTGGCGTGCTCGATCGCAAGGACATCCTTGATGTGCTGCGCGAGCTGATCAATATCCGTAACGGCTTTGGTGACGTTGACGATATCGATCACCTGGGCAACCGTCGTATTCGCTGTGTTGGCGAGATGGCCGAAAACCAGTTCCGTGTAGGTCTGGTGCGCGTTGAGCGTGCGGTGAAAGAACGTCTCTCCATGGCGGAAAGCGAAGGTTTGATGCCGCAGGATCTGATCAACGCCAAGCCGGTTGCGGCGGCGGTGAAAGAGTTCTTCGGTTCAAGCCAGCTTTCACAGTTCATGGACCAGAACAACCCGCTTTCGGAAGTTACCCACAAGCGTCGTGTGTCTGCACTCGGCCCGGGTGGTCTGACACGTGAGCGTGCCGGCTTTGAAGTACGTGACGTACACGCCACGCACTACGGCCGTCTTTGCCCCATCGAGACGCCTGAAGGCCCGAACATCGGTCTGATCAACTCGTTGGCCACCTACAGTCACACTAACAGCTACGGCTTCCTTGAGACGCCGTACCGCAAGGTTAATGCGGGTCAGGTGACTGACGATATCGTTCACCTGTCAGCGATCGAAGAGGGTGATTTCGTTATCGCCCAGGCATCGGCGGCGGTTGACGAGTCCAACAAGCTGAGCGATGACTTGGTACAGGTACGTCACCGTGGTGAGACTACCTTCATGCGTCCTGAGCAAGTGACGCTGATGGACGTTTCTCCTCGTCAGGTCGTATCGGTAGCTGCTGCTCTGATCCCGTTCCTGGAGCATGATGATGCTAACCGCGCCCTGATGGGTGCGAACATGCAGCGTCAGGCCGTTCCCACCCTGCGTGCTGACAAGCCGCTCGTGGGTACCGGTATGGAGCGTTTTGTTGCGCGTGACTCTGGCGTATGTGCCGTAGCGCGTCGTGGCGGTGTGATCGACTCGGTAGATGCGCGTCGTGTGGTAGTGCGGGTTAACGAAGATGAAATCATCGGTGGTGAAGCCGGCGTTGATATCTACAACCTGACCAAGTACACGCGTTCTAACCAGAACACCTGCATGAACCAGCGCCCCATCGTGCGCCCGGGTGACAACGTAGCGCGTGGCGATATTCTCGCCGACGGCCCGTCTGTCGATATGGGTGATCTGGCACTGGGTCAGAACATGCGTATCGCGTTCATGCCCTGGAACGGTTACAACTTCGAGGACTCCATCCTGCTTTCCGAGCGGGTCGTTCAAGAAGACCGTTTCACCACTATCCACATTCAGGAACTGACCTGTGTGTCTCGCGACACCAAGCTGGGCCCGGAAGAGATCACGTCCGATATTCCCAACGTGGGTGAGTCGGCACTGGGCAAGCTGGATGAGGCGGGTGTTGTCTATATCGGTGCCGAAGTTGGCCCGGGTGACATTCTGGTCGGTAAGGTAACGCCGAAGGGTGAAACCCAGCTGACGCCGGAAGAGAAGCTGCTGCGTGCGATCTTCGGTGAGAAGGCGTCTGATGTCAAAGATACCTCCCTGCGTGCCCCTACTGGCATGAAAGGTACGGTTATCGACGTTCAGGTCTTCACCCGCGACGGCGTTGAGAAGGACTCCCGTGCGCTTGCCATTGAGCAAATGCAGCTTGATGAAGTCCGTAAGGACCTACAGGAAACCTACCGTATTGCCGAAGACGCCACGTTCGAGCGTCTCAAGCGTACGCTGGACGGCCAGGCGGTCAATGGTGGTCCGAAGCTCAAGAAAGGCGACGTGCTCGATGAAGAGTACCTCGACGAGCTGCCGCGTCAGCAGTGGTTCAAACTGCGCATGCAGGATGAGTCCTACAACGAGCTTCTGGCTCAGGCTGACGAGCAGCTGGAAAACCGCCGTAAAGAGATGGATGAGCGTTTCGAAGACAAGAAGCGCAAGCTGACCCAGGGCGACGATCTCGCACCGGGCGTGCTGAAAATCGTCAAGGTCTACATGGCTGTCAAGCGTCGCATCCAGCCTGGTGACAAGATGGCCGGTCGTCACGGTAACAAAGGTGTTATCTCCGCGATCATGCCGATCGAGGACATGCCGTTTGACGAGAAGGGCGAGCCGGTTGACGTCGTGCTCAACCCGCTGGGTGTACCGTCACGTATGAACGTGGGTCAGATTCTGGAAACCCACCTGGGTATGGCTGCACGTGGTCTGGGCGTCAAGATCGACGCCATGCTGCGCGACGCACGCGGCCAGCAGGTTGCCGAGATTCGCGACTTCTTGGGTCAGGTGTACAACACACCTGGTGCTCGCGCTGAAGATCTGGATTCACTCAGTGATGAAGAAGTCATTGCGCTGGCCAAGAACCTCAAAGGTGGTGTGCCCATGGCCACGCCGGTATTTGATGGTGCCAAAGAGCACGAAATCAAACACCTGCTGAAGCTTGCTGACATTCCTGAGTCAGGCCAGATGGCGCTGTACGACGGCCGCACGGGTGATTCGTTTGACCGCCCGGTAACCGTTGGTTACATGTACATGCTGAAACTGAACCACTTGGTAGACGACAAGATGCATGCGCGTTCTACCGGTTCTTACTCGCTGGTTACCCAGCAGCCCTTGGGTGGTAAGGCGCAGTTCGGTGGTCAGCGCTTTGGTGAGATGGAAGTGTGGGCGCTGGAAGCTTATGGCGCAGCCTACACCCTGCAGGAGATGCTCACCGTCAAATCGGATGACGTCGAAGGCCGCACCAAGATGTACAAAAACATCGTGGATGGCGACCACACCATGCAGGCGGGCATGCCGGAATCCTTCAACGTACTCGTGAAGGAAATCCGCTCGCTGGGCATCGATATCGAGTTAGAGAGCTAGGAGCCGTCATATGAAAGATTTGGTGAAAGTACTCAAATCGCAATCTCAGTCCGAAGAGTTTGACGCGATCAAGATTACTCTGGCGTCGCCGGACATGATTCGCTCCTGGTCTTTCGGCGAGGTGAAAAAGCCTGAGACCATCAACTACCGTACCTTCAAGCCGGAACGGGACGGTCTGTTCTGCGCCAAGATCTTTGGCCCGGTAAAAGACTATGAGTGCTTGTGCGGTAAGTACAAGCGCATGAAGCACCGCGGCATCATTTGTGAAAAATGTGGCGTTGAAGTTACCAAGGCTGCCGTGCGCCGTGAGCGCATGGGCCATATTGAGCTGGCTTCTCCAGTTGCGCACATCTGGTTTTTGAAGTCGCTGCCGTCGCGTATCGGCATGTTCCTTGATATGACCCTGCGTGATATCGAGCGCGTGCTGTACTTCGAGTCCTTCGTTGTTATCGATCCAGGCATGACCACGCTTGAGCGTGGTCAGCTTCTGAACGATGAGCAGTACTTTGAAGCGCTTGAAGAATTCGGCGATGACTTCGATGCCCGCATGGGCGCCGAAGCGGTGCAGGAACTGCTCAAAGACATCGATCTGGAAGAAGAGATCAATACGCTGCGTGAAGAAATTCCGCAGACCAACTCTGAAACCAAGATCAAGAAGCTTTCAAAGCGGCTGAAACTTCTGGAAGCGTTCTACCACTCCGGTAACGCGCCGGCGTGGATGGTCATGGAAGTGCTGCCCGTGCTGCCGCCGGATCTGCGTCCGCTGGTACCGCTGGACGGCGGCCGCTTCGCGACCTCCGATCTTAACGACCTTTACCGTCGTGTGATCAACCGTAACAACCGCCTGAAGCGCCTTCTCGACCTTAACGCGCCGGACATCATCGTGCGCAACGAGAAGCGTATGCTTCAGGAAGCGGTCGATGCACTGCTGGATAACGGTCGTCGTGGCCGCGCGATCACGGGCTCCAACAAGCGCCCGCTGAAATCGCTCGCCGACATGATCAAAGGTAAGCAGGGTCGTTTCCGTCAGAACTTGTTGGGTAAGCGTGTCGATTACTCGGGCCGTTCGGTTATTACCGTTGGTCCGACCCTGCGCCTGCACCAGTGTGGTCTGCCGAAGAAAATGGCGCTCGAGCTGTTTAAGCCGTTTATCTACTCCAAGCTTCAGTCGCTGGGCTTTGCCTCAACGATTAAAGCCGCGAAGAAGATGGTTGAGCGCGAGCTGCCCGAAGTGTGGGACATCCTTGCCGATGTTATCCGCGAACACCCGGTACTGCTTAACCGTGCACCGACACTTCACCGTCTGGGTATTCAGGCGTTTGAACCGCTGCTGATCGAAGGTAAAGCGATTCAGCTGCACCCGTTGGTGTGCGCGGCCTACAACGCCGACTTCGACGGCGACCAGATGGCGGTACACGTACCGCTGACACTGGAAGCCCAGCTTGAAGCCCGTGCGTTGATGATGGCCACCAACAACGTGCTGTCGCCCGCTAACGGTGAGCCGATCATCGTACCGTCGCAAGACGTTGTTCTGGGTCTTTACTACATGACCCGCGAAAAGATCAACGCCAAGGGCGAAGGCATGGTGTTCTCCGACCTCAACGAGGTAGAGCGCGCCTTCGGTACCCAGTCAGTATCGCTGCACGCCCGCGTCAAGGTGCGTCTGGACGAGATCGACATTGAAGAAGAGACCGGCGAGAAGTCATTCCACCGCCGTCTGTACGAAACCACGGTTGGCCGTGCGCTGCTGTTCCGCATTCTGCCCGAAGGCGTGCCGTTTGCGCTGATCGATCAGCCGATGAAGAAGAAGGCGATTTCCGGCCTGATCAACGAAGTGTATCGCCGCTCCGGCCTCAAGCCGACGGTTATCTTCGCTGACCAGCTGATGTACACAGGTTTCCGCTTAGCGACCTGGTCGGGCGCTTCCATCGGTGTTAACGATTTCGTTATCCCGGATGCCAAGACCGAGATCGTTGACGCGGCCGAAGCCGAAGTCAAAGAGATCGAAGACCAGTTCTCCTCTGGCCTAGTAACAGCGGGCGAGAAGTACAACAAGGTTATCGATATCTGGTCCAAGGCCAACGATAAAGTCGCCAAGGCGATGATGGCGGGTATCTCGAAAGAGACCGTTATCGATCGCGATGGCAACGAGGTTGAGCAGGATTCGTTCAACAGCGTTTTCATCATGGCTGACTCCGGTGCCCGTGGTTCTGCCGCCCAGATCCGTCAGCTTGCCGGTATGCGTGGCCTGATGGCCAAGCCGGATGGCTCGATCATCGAAACGCCGATCGTAGCCAACTTCCGTGAAGGTCTGAACGTACTTCAGTACTTCATCTCGACCCACGGTGCACGTAAGGGTCTGGCGGATACGGCCCTGAAAACGGCCAACTCCGGTTACCTGACCCGTCGCCTGGTCGATGTGGCACAGGATCTGGTCATCACCGAGGTCGACTGTGGCACTGAGAACGGTCTGACGCTGCATCCGATCATCGAGGGTGGCGACATCATTGTACCGCTGTCCCAGCGCGTACTGGGTCGTGTAGTTGCCCAGGACGTTGTTGATCCAGGCACCGAGGAAGTGTTGATTCCGCGTAACACGCTGCTTGACGAGAAGTGGTGTGCCGAGCTCGACACCATGGGTGTGGATGAGATTATCGTACGCTCGACCATTACCTGTGATACGCCGCACGGCGTGTGTTCTTGCTGTTACGGGCGTGATCTTGCACGCGGTCACCAGGTCAACATTGGTGAGTCTGTCGGCGTTATCGCCGCTCAGTCCATTGGTGAGCCGGGTACCCAGCTGACCATGCGTACCTTCCACATCGGTGGCGCGGCATCGCGTTCATCAGCCGTGGATAGTGTACAGGTCAAGCACGGTGGTAAGGTTCGTCTGCACAACATCAAGCACGTAGAGCGTGCCGATGGCAAGCTGGTAGTCGTGTCGCGCTCCAGCGCCCTGGCTGTCGCTGATGACCATGGTCGTGAGCGTGAGTACTACAAGCTGCCCTACGGTGCTGAGCTGTCCGTACGCGATGGCGACGTGGTCGATGCCGGTGCGATGGTCGCCAAGTGGGATCCGCACACCCACCCGATCATTGCTGAGGTAGAGGGTAAGGCTCAGTTCATCGATCTTGACGAAGGTGTCACCATGCACCGTAGCGTCGACGAGATGACCGGCCTTTCCTCTATCGAGGTTATCGAGTCTGCTGCGCGCCCGATGGCTGGTCGTGACAAGCGCCCGATGGTCATGCTGCAGGACGCCGCAGGTGAGTATGTGTCGGTTTCCGGCTCGAACACGCCAGTGCAATATCTGTTGCCGGGCAACTCGATCATCTCTGTAGATGACGGCTCAACTATCGGTGTGGGTGAGGTTGTTGCCCGTATTCCGGTTGAAGCATCGGGTAACAAGGATATCACCGGTGGTCTGCCGCGCGTTGCCGACCTGTTCGAAGCGCGTAAGCCGAAAGAATCAGCGATCCTTGCCGAAATCAGCGGTGTTATCAGCTTCGGTAAAGAGACTAAGGGTAAGCGTCGTCTGACGATTACTCCGGAATCTGGCGATCCGTTCGAAGCGCTGATCCCGAAATGGCGTCAAATCGCCGTCTTCGAAGGTGAAACGGTTGAGAAGGGTGAAGTCATCTCTGATGGCCCGAGCAACCCGCACGATATCTTGCGTCTGCTGGGCGTTGCGGAGCTTGCCAAGTATATTACGGCCGAAGTACAGGACGTTTATCGTCTGCAGGGTGTAGGCATCAACGACAAGCACATCGAAGTTATTGTGCGTCAGATGCTGCGCAAAGTAGAAATTGCCGATTCGGGCGATTCTGACTTCATCACCGGTGACCAGGCTGAGCTTGTTCGCGTGCTGGAGCAAAATGCTCGTCTTGAGAAAGAAGGTAAGTTCCCAGCGAAGTATCAGCGTCTGCTGCTGGGTATTACCAAGGCGAGCCTGGCGACTGAATCGTTCATTTCCGCGGCCTCCTTCCAGGAGACTACCCGCGTACTGACCGAAGCGGCCGTTACCGGCAAGCGCGATTATCTGCGCGGCCTGAAAGAAAACGTGGTAGTTGGACGTCTGATTCCGGCAGGTACCGGTCTGACTCACCACGCAGAACGTCGCCGCAAGCGCGAAGACGTTGAGCGTCTGTTCAATCCCTCAGCGAATGAGGTAGAGCAGGAGCTTGGAGCACAGTTGACAGCACTTGATACTGACGACGAGCTCTAAAATAGAGTAGTAAAAAAAGTATCTGGCCCTGACGACGCTATCTTGCCGGTTAAACCGCCGGCAAGACTTGACGCCGGCTAGGGTCAGCCTTTAGAATGCGCAGCCTTTAACAGTGGGGTGGGTGCGCCCGCAGCCGCTGGAAGGCCAGGCAACCATTGGAGTCAGCTAAACACCATGGCAACGATTAATCAGCTAGTGCGTAAGCCGCGCAAGCGCCCCGTTACTAAAAGTGACGTGCCCGCGCTGCAGGCTTGTCCGCAAAAACGCGGCGTATGTACGCGCGTATACACCACTACCCCCAAGAAGCCGAACTCGGCCCTGCGTAAGGTTTGCCGTGTGCGCCTGACCAACGGTTTCGAAGTTTCTTCTTACATTGGTGGTGAAGGTCACAACCTGCAGGAGCACTCTGTTGTTCTGATTCGCGGCGGCCGTGTAAAGGATTTGCCAGGTGTGCGTTATCACACCGTTCGTGGCGCCCTTGATACCTCCGGCGTACAGAACCGTAAGCAGGGTCGTTCCAAGTACGGTACCAAGCGTCCGAAGTCTTAAGACCGCTTGCCGTCTCGCTGCGTAATGCAGCGTAATGTTCAAAATGAATATGACGGTCTGATAAGAGTAAGGTCGGGCAATGCAAGGTATTGAATGCCTAGCGCGAGTCCCGGGTTTACCTGAAGGATCCTTAATTGAGGGCTTATCATGCCTAGAAGAAGAGTTGTAGCTAAACGCGAAATCCTGCCGGATCCTAAGTTCGGAAGTGAGCGTCTGGCGAAGTTCATGAACCACCTGATGGTCAGTGGCAAGAAGTCCATAGCTGAACGCATTGTTTATGGTGCGTTGGACAAGGTTGCCGAGCGTAGTAAAGAAGAGCCGCTGGAAATCTTCGACAAGGCGCTGGAAACTATCCAGCCGATGGTCGAAGTAAAGTCGCGCCGCGTAGGTGGTGCGACCTATCAGGTGCCGGTTGAGGTTCGTCCGTCACGCCGTCAAGCGCTCGCTATGCGCTGGCTGGTAGACGCGGCACGTCGTCGCGGTGAAAAAACGATGGTTCAGCGTCTGGCTGGTGAAATGCTGGATGCGGCAGAAGGTAAAGGTTCGGCTGTTAAGAAGCGCGAAGACGTGCATCGTATGGCCGAAGCCAACAAAGCTTTCTCGCACTATCGTTTCTAAGAGCGTCGCTTCTAAGAACGGCGTTTCTAGGTACGGCGTTTGTAAGCGCAGTGTTTGTAGAGTTCGCGTTTATATATGCACGTTGTTTCAGCATGGCGTCGTTGAAAGTGGTAAGTCGAGTCGCTTTGTTGCAACACCCCGCCGCTATCATGTTGTGATGGCGGCGGTGGCGTAAGGCTCACTTTCACCGCTGCTAAATTAACGAGCATCGCCAACTAACGGGAGTTTCACCGTGGCACGCAAGACACCACTTAAGCGTTATCGCAATATTGGTATCGTAGCGCACGTCGACGCGGGTAAAACCACGACGACTGAACGCGTCCTGTTCTATACCGGCCTTTCTCACAAGGTAGGTGAAGTACACGACGGTGCTGCGACGACAGACTGGATGGAGCAGGAGCAAGAGCGTGGTATTACTATCACCTCTGCGGCTGTAACCACCTTCTGGCAAGGTATGGCCAAGCAGTTCGACGAGCACCGCATCAACATCATCGATACGCCTGGGCACGTTGACTTCACTATCGAAGTTGAGCGTTCTCTACGTGTTCTTGATGGTGCGGTCGTTGTACTGTGCGGTTCTTCCGGCGTTCAGCCGCAGACCGAGACCGTATGGCGCCAAGCCAACAAGTACGAAGTACCGCGTATGGTCTTCGTCAACAAGATGGACCGTACCGGCGCTGACTTCTTCATGGTCGTTGACCAGTTGAAAGAGCGTCTGGGCGCGAATGCTGTGCCGATCCAGATTAACTGGGGCACAGAAGAAGACTTTAAGGGCGTTGTCGACCTTATCCAGATGAAGGCTATCCTGTGGGATGAAGCCAGTCTGGGTATGAACTTTGAACTCGTTGATATTCCGGCTGAGCTGCAAGAAACTGCCGAGAAGTATCGCGAGCAAATGGTTGAGGCTGCTGCCGAAGGCTCTGACGAGCTGATGGAGAAGTACCTGGAAGGTGGTGAGCTGACGATCGAAGAGATCAAAGCTGGCCTTCGTGCGCGTACTCTGGCTAACGATATTGTTCTGGTTACCTGTGGTTCTGCCTTTAAAAACAAAGGCGTTCAGGCGGTACTGGATGGCATTATCGAATACATGCCTTCGCCGACTGAAGTTAAGGCGATCGAAGGTGAGTTGGACGATAAAGACGGCACCATCGCTACGCGTGTAGCAGATGATGATGCTCCGTTTGCAGCGTTGGCATTCAAGATCGCGACCGACCCCTTCGTTGGTACGCTGACCTTTATCCGCGTCTACTCGGGCGTTCTGAAATCTGGTGACGGTGTTTATAACTCCGTTAAGCAGAAGAAAGAGCGTGTTGGCCGTATCGTTCAGATGCACGCCAACTCACGTGAAGAAATCAAGGAAGTACTCGCCGGCGATATCGCTGCGTGTATCGGCCTGAAAGACGTCACCACAGGTGACACCCTGTGCGATATCGATAACAAGATTGTTCTCGAGCGCATGGAGTTCCCGGATCCGGTTATCTCGGTAGCCGTTGAACCGAAGTCCAAGGCTGACCAGGAAAAAATGGGTATTGCACTGGGCAAGCTGGCTCAGGAAGATCCCTCTTTCCAGGTTAAAACCGACGAAGAAACCGGCCAGACCATTATATCTGGTATGGGTGAGCTTCACCTGGACATCATCGTTGACCGTATGCGTCGCGAGTTCAAGGTTGAGGCGAACATCGGTAAGCCGCAGGTGGCATACCGCGAAACTATTCGCGGCAATGTCGAGCAGGAAGGTAAGTTTGTACGTCAGTCCGGTGGTCGTGGTCAGTACGGTCACGTTTGGCTGCGTATCGAGCCGCTGACTGCTGCAGACAAGGGTGAAGGCGAAGACGAAATCTTCTTCAAGTTCAACTCTGAGATCGTAGGTGGTACGGTTCCGAAGGAATACGTCCCTGCGGTGGAGAAAGGCGCTTACGAGCAGCTTAAAAACGGTGTCATCGCGGGCTACCCGATGATCGACGTTAAAGTGACGCTGTTCGACGGCTCCTTCCACGACGTAGACTCTAACGAGACTGCGTTCAAGATTGCTTCTTCTATGGCAGTGAAGGAAGGTGCCAGGAAGGCCAAGGCCGTGCTGCTGGAGCCGGTGATGAAGGTCGAAATCGTGACTCCCGAAGAATTTATGGGTGACGTCATGGGTGACCTGAGCCGTCGTCGCGGTCTGGTGCAGGGCATGGATGACTCTTCTGCTGGTAAAGTCATTCGTGCAACGGTGCCACTGGGTGAGATGTTCGGTTACGCAACCGACCTGCGCTCACAAACCCAGGGCCGTGCGAGCTACTCTATGGAGTTCGCGAAGTACGAGGAGGCGCCCTCCAGCGTCGTTGAAGCCGTCATCAATCAAAACGGTTAACCGTTAGCTAACGTAAAGAGGTTATAGCAGTGGCTAAGGAAAAATTCGAACGTTCCAAACCGCACGTCAACGTCGGCACCATCGGTCACGTCGACCACGGTAAAACGACTCTGACAGCGGCCCTAACCCGCGTGTCTGCTGAGGTTTTCGGCGGCGACTGGCGTGAATTCGATACTATCGATAACGCTCCTGAAGAGCGCGAGCGTGGTATCACCATCGCGACTTCACACGTGGAATATCAGTCAGAAGAGCGTCACTACGCTCACGTTGACTGCCCAGGACACGCTGACTACGTCAAGAACATGATCACCGGTGCTGCGCAGATGGACGGCGCGATCCTGGTATGTTCTGCCGCTGACGGCCCGATGCCGCAGACTCGCGAGCACATCCTGCTGTCTCGTCAGGTTGGCGTTCCGTTCATCGTTGTGTTCCTGAACAAAGCGGACATGGTCGATGACGAAGAGCTTCTCGAACTGGTAGAGATGGAAGTTCGCGAACTCCTCGACCAGTACGACTTCCCGGGTGACGACACTCCGATCATCACTGGTTCTGCGCTGATGGCTCTGAACGGTGAAGATGAGAACGGCATGGGTACTACCGCTGTTGCTAATCTGATCAAAGCTCTGGATGAGTACATCCCTGAGCCGGAGCGTGCTATCGACCAGCCGTTCCTGATGCCGATCGAAGACGTATTCTCTATCTCTGGCCGTGGTACTGTTGTTACCGGTCGTGTAGAGCGCGGTATCGTTAAAGCCGGTGAAGAAGTGGAAATCGTGGGTATCCGCGACACCACCAAAACCATCGTTACCGGTGTTGAAATGTTCCGCAAACTGCTCGACGAAGGTCGTGCTGGTGAGAACGTTGGCGCCCTGCTGCGTGGTACTAAGCGTGATGACGTTGAGCGTGGTCAGGTTCTGGCCAAGCCGGGCACCATCCACCCGCACACTACCTTCGAAGCAGAAGTTTACGTACTGTCCAAAGAAGAAGGCGGTCGTCACACGCCTTTCTTCAAGGGCTACCGTCCTCAGTTCTACTTCCGTACCACTGACGTAACGGGTACTTGTGAACTGCCGGAAGGTGTTGAAATGGTAATGCCGGGCGACAACGTTCAGATGGTTGTTACTCTGATCGCTCCAATCGCCATGGATGAAGGTCTGCGCTTCGCGATTCGCGAAGGCGGCCGTACCGTTGGTGCTGGTGTTGTGGCCAAAATCGTTCAGTAATCATTTTACTTGAATGAGAAAGGGGGCTCCTGGGAGCCCCCTTTTCTGCGCACCATTAGCAAATGTTTGACATGGGCTTTTGGCGTGCCTATAATGCGCATCCTTTGAATGCGTGGGTAGACGGCTCGCGCCGTCGACATCCATTGGAGTTTAGGGCAAATGCAGAACCAGAAGATTCGCATTCGGTTGAAAGCGTTCGACCATCGCCTGATCGATCAGTCCACAGCGGAGATTGTTGAAACCGCTAAACGTACTGGTGCTCAGGTTCGTGGACCGATTCCGCTGCCGACCAACCGCGAGCGTTATACCATCCTGATTTCACCGCACGTCAACAAAGATGCGCGTGACCAGTATGAGATTCGCACGCACAAGCGTGTGCTCGACATCGTTGAGCCGACCGAGAAAACTGTTGATGCGTTGATGAAGCTCGATCTCGCCGCTGGCGTAGACGTGCAAATCAAGCTCGACTAATTACACTAGACACTTGCGGCCCAGCGTTCGTCGCTCGCATTGCGAGTTAGTACGATCAGCAGCCGCCGCGCCGTGAGGCGCCACACAATGTGCTAGTGGAATGCTCTGGAAAGGGCAGCCATAGCGGGTGATAGCCCCGTACACTATAGGAGACTGAGTATGACTATCGGTTTAGTCGGTAAAAAGGCCGGGATGACCCGTGTCTTTACCGAAGATGGCGCATCTGTGCCCGTGACCGTTATTGAAGTTGATCCTAATCGTGTTACGCGCGTTAAGACCATTGAGTCTGACGGCTACGCAGCGATTCAGATCACTACAGGTTCTCGTAAAGCCAAGCACCTCACCAAAGCGCAAGCTGGACAGTTTGCCAAGGCGGGTGTTGAAGCTGGTCGTTCGCTGATGGAATTCCGCCTTGCAGAAGGTGAAGAAGCTCCTGAAGTGGGCGGCGAGCTCACTGTATCCCTCTTTGAAGCTGGTCAAATAATCGACGTGACTGGCACCTCTAAGGGTAAAGGCTTCCAGGGTGCTGTTAAGCGCTGGAACTTCCGTACCCAAGACAACAGCCATGGTAACTCCCTGTCGCATCGCGCGCCGGGTTCTATCGGCATGTGTCAAACACCAGGTCGCGTATTTAAAGGCAAGAAAATGGCCGGTCAAATGGGTAATACCCGTTGCACCGTACAGAGCCTTGAGATCGTCCGTGTTGACGCCGAGCGTAACCTGCTGCTGATCAAGGGCGCTGTACCGGGAGCACCCGGTAGCGACGTTATCGTTCGCAGCGCCGTGAAAGCTGGCTGAAGGGGATAATTACCAATGAATCTGAATCTTGCTGCAGGCACGGGTACCGTTGAAGTAGCCGACGCCACTTTTGGCAAAGAATTCAACGAAGCACTAGTACACCAGGTTGTTACCGCCTATTTGGCCGGTGGCCGCCAGGGTACTCGCGCTCAAAAGAGCCGTTCCGACGTACGTGGTGGTGGTAAGAAACCATGGCGCCAGAAAGGTACCGGTCGTGCACGTGCCGGCACCATCCGCTCTCCGCTGTGGCGCAGCGGCGGCGTAACCTTCGCGGCACGTCCGCAAGACTACACCCAGAAGGTTAACCGCAAGATGTACCGCGCGGCGATGCGCTCCATCCTGTCTGAGCTTGTACGTCAAGAGCGTTTAGTCGCTATTGAAGAGTTCAGCGTCGAAGCGCCCAAGACCAAGCAGGTAGCTGCCAAGCTGAAAGAGCTCAACCTTGAAAAAGTGTTGATCGTCACTGAAGAAGTCGACGAAAAGCTCTATCTGGCCGCACGCAACCTTCCCCACGTTGACGTGGTGGATGTCGCGGCAGCTGACCCGGTTAGCCTGGTTGCCTTTGATAAGGTCCTGGTTACCGTCTCCGCCCTGCGTAAATTCGAGGAGAAGCTGGCATGAACCAGGAACGCGTATTCAAGGTTCTGCTTGGACCGCACGTGACCGAAAAGGCCGCGATGGCTGCAGAGCGCAACCAGTACGTTTTCAAGGTGGCAACTGATGCTACCAAGCCCGAGATCAAGAAAGCCGTTGAAGCACTGTTCGGCAAGAAGGTCGGTAATGTTCAGGTACTGAACATGAAGGGTAAAACCAAGCGTACTGCACACGGCGTTGGCCAGCGTAAGGGTTACCGCAAAGCGTATGTGACCCTGGCTGCGGGTGAAACGCTCGAAGACTTCTCTGGCGCCGAATAAGGGCAGGAGTACGGAAAATGGCAATCGTCAAGACCAAACCCACTTCCGCCGGTCGTCGCCACGTCGTCAAGATCGTTGGCGAGGAACTGTACAAGGGCCGTGCGTATGCACCGCTTTTGGAAAAACAGTCCAAGTCCGGTGGCCGTAATAACTACGGTCGTATCACCACCCGCCACGTGGGCGGTGGTCACCGTCATCACTACCGGTTGATCGACTTCAAGCGCACCAAGGATGGCATTCCGGCCACCGTTGAGCGTCTGGAGCACGACCCGAACCGTAGTGCGCATATTGCACTATTGAAATATGCAGATGGCGAGCGTCGTTACATCATTGCACCGAAAGGTGTCAGCGCGGGTGACGTGCTGGAATCAGGTGTTAACGCGCCCATCAAGAAAGGCAATGCCTTGCCTCTGCGCAATGTACCGCTTGGTTCTACCGTTCACGGTATTGAACTTAAGCCGGGCAAAGGCGCGCAGATTGCTCGCAGTGCCGGTACTAGCGCCCAGCTGGTCGCTCGTGAAGGTAACTACGCCACCTTACGTCTTCGCTCTGGCGAAATGCGTAAAGTACTGGCCGAGTGCCGCGCGACCCTGGGTGAAGTGAGCAACTCCGAGCACAGCCTGCGTCAACTTGGCAAGGCCGGTGCGAAGCGCTGGAGAGGCGTGCGTCCGACTGTTCGCGGTGTCGCGATGAACCCGGTGGATCACCCGCACGGTGGTGGTGAAGGCCGCACCAGTGGTGGTCGTCACCCGGTATCCCCATGGGGTGTGCCGACTAAGGGTCACAAGACGCGTAAGAACAAGCGCACCGACAAGCTGATTATTCGTCGTCGTAACAAGACGCGTTAATCGAAATTGCCAAGACATTAAGAGGTAACGGCTGTGCCACGTTCACTAAAGAAAGGTCCCTTCATTGACCTTCATCTTTTGAAGAAGGTAGAGGCTGCAGTGGAGAAGAACGATCGCAAACCGATCAAGACCTGGTCGCGTCGTTCGATGATCCTGCCCAACATGGTAGGTCTGACCATCGCAGTCCATAACGGACGCCAGCATGTCCCGGTGCACGTCTCCGAGGAAATGGTGGGTCATAAACTTGGCGAATTCGCTGCTACTCGCACATATCGCGGGCATGCTGCGGACAAGAAAGCCAAACGGTAAGCCAGAGAGGATTTAGAGATGGAAGTCACAGCTAAGCTGAGTGGCGCTGCTTTATCCGCACAGAAGGCCCGTTTGGTGGCTGACCAGGTGCGCGGTAAACCGGTCGCCGAAGCTATTGATCTGCTGACCTTCTCACCGAAGAAGGCTGCCAAGCTGGTCAAGAAAGTGCTTCAGTCCGCCATCGCGAATGCGGAAGAAAATAACGGCATGGACATCGACGAGCTGCGTGTCTCGACCATCTGCGTCGATGAGGGCATGACGCTCAAGCGTATCAAGCCGCGCGCCAAAGGCCGTGCGGATCGTATCTTGAAGCGCACCTGCCACATCACCGTCAAGGTAGCCGAGAAGTAGGAGTCGACCAGATGGGTCAGAAAGTCAATCCAACAGGCATTCGACTGGGCATCGTCAAAGACCATGCTTCTGTCTGGTATGCCGAGCGCGGCGCCTATGCCGATAAGCTCAATAACGATCTCGAAGTGCGCAGCTTCCTGGAAGAGCGTCTGAAAAGCGCTTCCGTAAGCCGCATTCACATCGAGCGTCCGGCTAACAACGCCCGCATCACCATTCATACTGCCCGTCCGGGTATCGTGATTGGTAAAAAAGGTGAAGATGTCGACCGTCTACGTCGCGATCTTACCGAAATGATGGGTGTTCCGGTTCATGTGAACATTGAAGAAGTTCGCAAGCCGGAGCTGGATGCCAAGCTGGTTGCTGCTAACGTAGCGGGTCAGCTTGAGCGTCGCGTAATGTTCCGTCGTGCCATGAAGCGCGCGGTACAGAACGCAATGCGTCTTGGCGCTGGCGGCATCAAGATTCAGCTGTCAGGTCGTCTTGGTGGTGCTGAAATCGCACGTACCGAATGGTACCGCGAAGGTCGCGTTCCGCTGCATACCCTGCGTGCTGATATCGACTACGCCACCTTTGAGGCTCACACCACCTACGGCGTTATCGGCGTCAAAGTGTGGATCTTCAAGGGCGAAATCCTCGGTGGTATCGAGGAAGTACGTGCCAAGGCTAAGCAACAGCAGCCTGCCGGCAACGCGCCCAAGAAGAAAGGTTCCAGGTAAGGGGAGAGCGAGTCGATGTTACAGCCCAAGCGTATGAAATTCCGCAAGATGATGAAAGGCCGCAACCGTGGCCTGGCGCATCGCGGAAGCAAGATCAGCTTCGGGGAATACGGTCTGAAAGCTACTGGTCGCGGCCGCATCACTGCGCGTCAGATCGAAGCCGGCCGTCGTGCGATCACACGTCACGTTAAGCGTGGCGGTAAGATCTGGATCCGCGTTTTCCCTGATAAGCCGATTTCCAAGAAGCCGCTCGAAGTTCGTATGGGTAAAGGTAAAGGTTCTGTTGAGTACTGGGTAGCCCAGATCCAACCGGGTCGGGTCCTGTACGAAATTGAAGGTGTATCCGAAGAGCTGGCTCGTGAAGCATTTGAACTGGCCGCTCAGAAGATGCCCTTGTCCACCACCTTTGCGAAACGGACGGTGATGTGATGAAAGCACAGGAAATTCGTGAAAAGTCCGCAGGAGAGCTCAAAGAGCAGCTCCTCGAGCTACTCCGCGAGCAGTTTAACCTGCGCATGCAGAAGGCCACTGGCCAACTGAGCCAGACTCATCTGCTCAAGCAGGTCCGTCGGGATATCGCCCGCGTTAAGACTATGCTCAACGAGAAGGCAGGTGATTGAGATGGCCGAAGAGAAAAAAACCCGTACGCTCACCGGCAAGGTGGTGAGCGACAAGATGGATAAATCCATCGTCGTTATGATCGAGCGTCGTGAACGTCACCCGATCTACGGAAAATACGTTAAGCGCTCCACCAAGCTGCACGCCCATGATGAGGCGAACCAGGCTAAGGCAGGCGATACGGTTTCCATTCAGGAGTGCCGTCCGCTTTCCAAGAAGAAAGCCTGGACGCTGGTCGAGGTGGTCGAGCAAGCCAAGGGTTAATACCCTGGGTTTGTCCAACCAGTGCAGTCAGATTAGGTTTGGAGAAAACCGATGATTCAGACTCAGACAATGCTGGATGTCGCCGACAACAGCGGAGCGCGCCGGGTGCAATGCATCAAGGTGCTAGGCGGTTCACACCGTCGCTACGCCCGCGTTGGTGACGTCATTAAAGTAACGGTGAAAGAAGCTATCCCTCGCGGCAAGGTCAAAAAAGGCCAGGTCCTGAAAGCGGTAGTTGTTCGCACCCGTAGTGGCGTCCGTCGTAGTGACGGTTCGCTGATCCGTTTCGATGGAAATGCGGCAGTTTTGTTGAATAACACCAACGAACAGCCGATCGGCACGCGCATCTTCGGGCCGGTTACTCGTGAGCTTCGTAATGAGAAGTTCATGAAGATCATTTCCCTAGCGCCTGAAGTGCTGTAAGGAGCGAGGCGGATATGCAAAAGATCAAACGTGACGATGAAGTCATCGTCATCGCCGGGAAGGATAAAGGCAAACGTGGCACCGTTAAGCGGGTATTAGAAAACCGCTTCTTGGTGTCCGGTGTGAACATGATTAAACGTCACACCAAGCCAAATCCCATGGCGGGAAATCAGGGCGGTATCGTCGAGCGTGAGGCTCCGATTCACGCGTCCAACGTAGCCATCTTCAATTCGGAGACCGGTAAGGCGGATCGCGTCGGCTTCCAAGTTAAGGAAGACGGTACCAAGGTACGTATCTACAAGTCGACGCAGACGCAGATCGACGCCTAACGCGAGTCGGGTAGCAAAATGGCGAACTTGAAAGAACGTTATCAAAACGAGGTGGTAGCTCAGCTCAAAGAGCAGTTCAGCTACGCCAACGTAATGCAGGTACCCCGGATCACAAAAGTGACTCTGAACATGGGTATCGGCGAAGCGGTTAGTGATAAAAAGCTGATCGACAATGCCATCGGCGACCTGGAGAAACTCTCTGGTCAAAAGCCGCTGGTGACCAAGGCACGCAAGTCCATCGCGGGCTTCAAGGTGCGTGAAGGTTGGCCAATCGGTGTCAAAGTAACACTGCGCGCTGAGCGTATGTGGGACTTCCTGGACCGTCTGGTGAACATCGCAATCCCTCGCGTGCGTGACTTCCGTGGTCTTAACCCGAAGTCTTTTGACGGTCGCGGCAACTACTCCATGGGTGTGCGTGAGCAGATCATCTTCCCGGAGATCGAGTATGATAAGATCGATCGTATCCGTGGGTTGGACGTCACTATCACTACTACCGCCAACACCGATGAGGAAGGTCGTGCGCTGCTGAGCGCGTTGAACTTCCCCTTCAAAAAATAAGGGTTGGATCATGGCTAAGAAAAGTATGATAGAGCGTGAGCTCAAGCGTACGCAGCTGGTCGAGAAGTATGCGGCCAAGCGTACTGAGCTCAAGGCAATCATCTCAAACGTTAACACGTCTGAGGAAGAGCGCTTCGAGGCGACGCTGAAGCTGCAGCAACTGCCGCGTGACTCAAGCCCGGTTCGTCAGCGTAACCGCTGCCGCATCACGGGTCGTCCGCACGGTTTTTACAACAAGTTCGGCCTCGGCCGTAACAAGCTGCGTGAAGCCGCCATGCGTGGCGACGTCCCTGGTCTGAAAAAGTCCAGCTGGTAACGCTACGTAGAATCATCAGGAGCGCACATTAAATGAGCATGCAAGACACTCTGGCGGATATGTGTACCCGTATCCGCAATGCGCAGATGGCCACCAAAGAGACGGCAGTCATGCCGTCTTCCAAGCTGAAAGTGGAAGTGGCCCGCGTGCTAAAGGAAGAAGGTTACATTACCGACTTCACAGTAGCTGAAGGCGTCAAGCCCCAGCTGACCGTGACTCTCAAGTACTTTGAGGGCAAGCCGGTTATTGAGCACATTCAGCGTGTTTCCAAGCCGTCTTTGCGTCAGTACAAAGGCAAGGACAACCTGCCTAAGGTGGCCGACGGCCTGGGTATCGCGATTGTCACCACGTCAAATGGTGTCATGACCGATCGTGCCGCGCGCCAGGCGGGTGTCGGTGGCGAAGTCATCTGCACCGTATTCTAGGAGGCTGGAATGTCCCGCATAGCGAAATATCCGGTTAAAGTGCCTGCCGGCGTTGAGGTTAAAATCAACGACGACCAGCTGACCGCCAAAGGCGGCCAAGGCACGCTGTCAATGACCATTCACCAGGACGTGGTGATTGGTCAGGAAGATGGCCAGCTGACCTTCGCCCCGAGTGAGTCTGCCAAGAGCTGGGCAATGGCCGGTACTACCCGCGCCTTGGTTCAGAACCTGGTAACGGGCGTATCTGAGGGTTTCACAAGAACTCTCGAAATTGTTGGCGTCGGTTATCGTGCCCAAGCAAAGGGCCAGACGCTCAATCTTTCACTGGGCTTCTCGCACCCGGTCGACTACCAACTGCCTGAAGGTGTCTCAGCGGAAACGCCGAAGAACACCACTATCGTGCTGAAAAGCGCGGACAAGCAGATGCTCGGTCAGTGCGCCGCGGAAATCCGCGCCTTCCGTCCGCCTGAGCCGTATAAAGGCAAGGGTGTTCGGTACGCCGACGAGCAGGTGCGTCGCAAAGAAGCCAAGAAGAAGTAAGGCAGGGTTATGAACGCGAAGAAAGAATCTCGTCTCCGTCGTGCCCGCCGCGCTCGCGCCAAGATCCGCGAGCTGGGCGTGTATCGCCTGTGCGTCAACCGTACCCCGCGTCACATCTATGCGCAGATTATCTCGCCGGATGGTGGCAAAGTGTTGGCCAGCGCTTCAACGCTGGACAAAGCACTGCGCGAGGGTGCGACCGGTAATTCAGATGCGGCCTCCAAGGTCGGTGCTCTGATTGCCGAACGCGCTAAAGAAGCAGGCATCACCCAGGTGGCCTTCGACCGTGCTGGCTTTAAGTATCACGGTCGCGTCAAGGCTCTGGCCGACGCCGCTCGTGAAGGCGGCCTGGAATTCTAAAGGGTTTTACGATGGCGAAGAACGAACAGCAAAGCGGCGATCTGCAAGAGAAGTTAGTGCAGGTTAACCGCGTCGCCAAGGTGGTCAAAGGTGGTCGTATTTTCGGCTTCACCGCACTGACCGTCGTTGGTGATGGTAAAGGTCGTGTTGGTTTCGGTCGTGGCAAGGCGCGTGAAGTGCCGGTCGCGATCCAGAAAGCGATGGACCAGGCTCGTCGCAATATGGTCAAGGTTAACCTCGCAGGCCACACTCTGCAGTACCCGGTAAAAGCCCGTCACGGTGCTTCCAAGGTGTACATGCAGCCGGCTTCCGAAGGTACCGGTATCATCGCCGGTGGCGCCATGCGCTCTGTACTAGAGCTTGCTGGTGTCCACGATGTACTGGCCAAGTGCTACGGTTCCACCAACCCGGTTAACGTGGTTCGAGCGACTGTTAAAGGTCTCTCTGCCATGCAAGCACCGGAAGACGTGGCCGCCAAGCGCGGTCTGTCTGTCGAAGCGATCACGGGGTAAGACACCATGGCAGCAACGATCAAGGTTACCCAGATCCGCAGCACCATCGGCGTTCTACCCAAGCACAAGGCTACTATGAAGGGCCTGGGTTTGCGTCGCATCGGTCACACGGTTGAACTGGAAGACACCCCTGCCGTACGCGGCATGATCCACAAGGTTAACTACCTTGTGAGCGTTGAGGGAGAGTAATCCATGAAACTCAATACCCTGAGCCCGGCACCGGGCTCCAAACACGCTGAAAAGCGCGTTGGTCGTGGTATCGGTTCCGGTCTGGGCAAGACCGGCGGCCGTGGTCACAAAGGCCAGAAATCACGCAGTGGCGGTAGCGTCAAGCCTGGTTTCGAAGGCGGTCAGATGCCGTTACAGCGTCGTCTGCCGAAGTTCGGCTTCACATCAGCCAAGTCGCTGGTGTCTGAAGAAGTACGCCTGGCCGAGCTTGCTAAAGTTGCCGGTGACGAAGTCACCATGGAAACACTGAAGCAAGCCAACGTGCTGAAGGATGCGACGCTACACGCGAAGATTATCCTTTCAGGCGAACTGAACAAAGCAGTTACCGTTCGTGGTATCAAGGTCACCAAAGGTGCCCGTGAAGCGATCGAAGCTGCTGGCGGCAAGGTAGAGGACTAAATGGCCAAGTCAGGAAATATGCCGGCGAAGGGCAACGGTCTGAGTGAACTGTGGGCGCGTTTGCGCTTCGTGCTCCTCGCCATCGTGGTGTACCGTATTGGTGCCCATATTCCCGTTCCCGGTATCAATCCTGACCAGCTTGCTGCCTTGTTTAGGGAGCAACAGGGCACCATCCTGGGCATGTTCAACATGTTCTCGGGTGGCGCCCTGGAGCGCATGAGCGTCCTCGCGTTGGGCATAATGCCCTATATTTCAGCGTCGATTATCATGCAGCTGATGACTGCGGTCTCACCCCATCTTGAGCAGCTCAAGAAGGAAGGTGAGGCTGGCCGCCGAAAAATTAGCCAGTACACCCGCTACGGTACGGTGATACTGGCTCTTGTCCAGGCTACCGGCATGTCGGTGGGTCTGGCTAGCCAAGGCATCGCTTACAGCGCTGACTTTAGCTTCTATTTCACCGCCGTGATTACGTTTGTGTCAGGCGCGGTGTTTATGATGTGGCTAGGTGAGCAGATTACCGAGAAGGGGATCGGCAACGGTATTTCGCTGCTGATCTTCGCCGGTATCGTCGCTGGGCTGCCCAGTGCCGTAGGGCAAGCGTTCGAGCTCGCTCGTAACGAAGGGGCCTGGAATGTTCTCCCGCTGTTAGCGCTGTCAGTGCTAGGTATTGCCACCGTGGCATTCGTAGTGTTCATTGAGCGCGGCCAACGCCGCTTGAAAGTGAATTATCCACGTCGCCAGGTTGGCAACAAGATGTATGCAGGTCAAAGCAGCTACCTGCCTTTGAAAGTGAACATGGCAGGTGTTATTCCTGCGATCTTCGCTTCCAGTATTCTGCTCTTCCCGGCCTCTATCGGTCAGTGGGTGGGTGCTGGTGAAGGTATGGAGTGGTTGCAGCGAGCTTCTCAAGCATTAGCCCCCGGGCAACCGCTTTACATCTTGCTTTTCGCGGCGGCAGTGGTATTCTTCTGCTTCTTTTACACAGCGCTGGTCTTCAATCCCAAGGATGTAGCTGACAATCTGAAAAAGTCAGGTGCGTTCCTGCCGGGCATTCGCCCCGGCGAGCAGACCGCTCGCTATATCGATAAAGTCATGACTCGTCTGACCTTATTCGGTGCCCTGTATATCACTGCGGTTTCCCTGATGCCCCAGTTCCTGATCGTTGCGTGGAATGTGCCATTTTTCTTTGGCGGCACCTCGCTTCTGATCGTGGTGGTGGTCATCATGGACTTCATGGCCCAGGTGCAATCGCATCTCATGTCGCATCAATATGACTCGGTGATGAAGAAGTCCAACCTGAAAGGCTACGGTAGCGGCGGCATCATGCGCTGAGGCGCGTCGCCCGTATTGGAGAGAACGATGAAAGTTCGAGCTTCCGTAAAGAAGATGTGCCGTAACTGCAAGATCATTCGTCGCAATGGCGCTGTCCGCGTTATCTGCGTCGAACCACGGCACAAACAGCGTCAGGGTTAATTCCTGCGCTGTTTTAAGTGGGTGTTTGGCATACCCCTTGCCTTAGGGCAGTAAAAGGGGTATGCTGTTGCGCCTTTTGTAGATGAATAAACGAGCAAGCCGCTCAAATTTCGGAGTAAGCTGATGGCCCGTATTGCAGGCGTCAATATCCCGGACAACAAGCATGCGGCGATCTCGCTGACCTATATCTTCGGGATTGGCCGTACCCGCGCTCAGCACATCTGTGCTGCTGCTGGTATCGAGCTGACTACCAAGATCCAGGATCTGTCTGGCGAAGAGCTGGATACCCTGCGTTCTGAAGTTGGTAAGTACACCGTAGAAGGCGACCTTCGTCGTGATGTTACGCTGAACATTAAGCGTCTCATGGACTTAGGCTGCTACCGTGGTCTGCGTCATCGTCGTAGTCTTCCGCTGCGTGGTCAGCGGACTAAGACTAACGCGCGCACCCGTAAGGGCCCGCGTAAGCCGATCCGCAAATAACACGCACGTTCTGGCGTAAAGACAGGAATAGACATCAACATGGCTAACCCGCGTAGTAACCGTAAAAAGGTTAAAAAGCAGGTTGTGGATGCCGTAGCGCATATCCATGCCTCTTTTAACAACACGATCGTGACGATCACAGACCGCCAGGGCAATGCTCTTTCTTGGGCAACTGCCGGTGGTTCGGGTTTTCGTGGTTCTCGCAAGAGCACCCCGTTCGCTGCTCAAGTGGCAAGCGAACGTGCAGCGACCGCTGCAGCCGAGTATGGTGTGAAAAACGTAGACGTACTGGTTAAAGGCCCAGGTCCCGGTCGTGAATCCGCCGTGCGCGCACTCAATGCCGCAGGCTTCCGCGTGCAAAGCATCGTAGACGCGACGCCCATTCCCCATAATGGCTGCCGTCCGCCTAAGAAACGCCGCGTTTAAGGAGACAGATTCATGGCTCGTTATATTGGACCGAAGTGCAAACTGTCTCGTCGTGAAGGCACCGATCTCTTCCTGAAGAGTGGCGTGACTCCGTTCGAGAAAAAGTGTAAATCCGAGCAGATTCCGGGTGTACACGGCCAACGTCGTCAGCGTCTTTCAGACTACGGCTTGCAGCTTCGTGAGAAGCAAAAAGTACGTCGCATGTATGGCGTACTCGAAAAACAGTTCCGCAACTACTACAAAGAAGCTGCTCGCCTGAAAGGTGCGACTGGTGAAGTATTGTTGCAGTTGCTTGAATCCCGACTGGATAACGTCGTCTACCGTATGGGCTTTGGCTCGACTCGCTCTGAAGCGCGTCAGCTTGTTAGCCACAAGGCGATTTCCGTGAACGGCCGCACCGTTAACGTTGCTTCCTATCAAGTGAAGCCGGGTGACGTTGTTGCCATTCGCGAAAAGGCGAAGAACCAGGCTCGTATTCAAAGCGCGTTGTCCATTGCGGCCAACCGTGGCGATATCGTCTGGATCGAAATCGACGCCAAGAAGATGGAAGGCACTTTCAAGGCTCTGCCTGAACGCGGTGACCTGACTGCCGACATCAACGAAAACCTGATCGTCGAGCTGTACTCCAAGTAAGCGGCGTTAATTAATCTGCTTCTTGAAGCCTGGGCGGGGTAGCAAAGCTAACCGCCCAGACGCTCTTGAGTACGTGTTCTTAAGAACTCAGTATCCGTTTGGCAGCCTGAAAGGTGTTCATATGCAGCGTTCAGTGACAGAGTTTCTTCGTCCTCGCGACATCAAGGTCGAAGAAATCAGCGCACATCATGCCAAGATCGTTCTCGAACCGTTCGAGCGTGGTTTTGGTCACACCCTGGGGAATGCACTGCGTCGCATTCTGCTTTCGTCTATGCCCGGCGCTGCCGTGGTAGAGGCTGAAATTGCTGGTGTAGAGCACGAGTACAGTGCGATCGAAGGGGTGCAGGAAGATGTCATCGAAATCCTCCTGAACTTGAAAGATGTTGCGATCAAGATGCACAGCCGCGATGAGGCGGTGCTCTCGCTGAACAAGCAGGGCCCAGCCGTCGTCACTGCTGGCGACATTGCGCTTGATCATAGCGTCGAAATCGTCAACCCGGACCACGTCATTGCACATGTCAATGAAGGTGCCGAGCTGAAAATTCAGCTTAAGGTAGCGCTGGGTCGTGGTTACGAACCGGCTGACGCCCGTGGCTCTGATGAAGAGACCCGTGCTATTGGCCGCCTGCAGCTGGATGCCACCTTCAGCCCTGTCCGCCGTGTTTCCTACTCGGTTGAAGCCGCTCGTGTTGAGCAGCGCACCGATCTCGATAAGTTGATTATCGATCTGGAAACCGACGGTACTTTGGATCCGGAAGAGGCTATCCGTCGCAGTGCGACCATTCTGCAAGAGCAGCTGGCCGCCTTCGTCGACCTGGAAGCTGATAAAGAGCAGGAAGTCGAAGAGGAAGAGGATCATGTTGATCCAATCCTATTGCGCCCCGTAGACGATCTTGAGTTGACCGTTCGCAGCGCGAACTGCCTTAAAGCCGAGAATATTTACTACATCGGTGATCTTATCCAGCGCACTGAAGTTGAGCTGTTGAAGACACCGAACCTCGGTAAAAAATCCTTGAATGAAATCAAGGACGTTTTGGCGGCGCGCGGCTTGTCCCTCGGTATGCGGTTGGAAAGTTGGCCGCCCGCTAGCTTGAAGGACGACAAGGCCTCCGCGTGAGTGTCGACTCGAGTCCCAGTTTGGTAAGGAATTACAACCATGCGTCATCGTAAGAGTGGTCGTCATCTGAATCGCACCAGCTCGCATCGTCAGGCCATGTTCAAGAACATGTCTGTCTCGCTGGTCGAACATGAAGTCATCAAGACAACCCTGCCTAAGGCCAAGGAACTGCGTCGCGTTATCGAGCCGCTGATTACCTTAGCCAAGCAGGATAGCGTTGCGAACCGTCGTTTGGCGTTCTCTCGCACACGTTCCAAAGAAGCCGTCGGCAAACTGTTCAACGAGCTGGGTCCGCGTTACGCCGAGCGTCCGGGTGGTTACATCCGTATTCTCAAGTGCGGTTTCCGCGCCGGCGACAACGCGCCCATGGCGTACGTTGAGCTAGTAGACCGTCCGGTTGCCCAAGAAGCCGCTGCTGAAGAGTAAATCTTTAGTCGCAGTATCTTGTTGGCAGAATGAAAACCGACCCGTTAGGGTCGGTTTTTTTATGTCCGGTTTTTATGCCCGACTTTTTTACGCAGAGTTTTTGTATTCAGAACTATTTGTGCTCTAACGCTGGACTTACAGGTCACAAAGATTGTGCAGCGATTGGGCGCGTGTATTCTCGCTACATTTATACCCAGCACAGGCGTTAAATTGTACGGCGAGCATGCTAGTCTAGTGTGAGCTAATGGTGAGCTCTCAGGCTTGGCAAAAACCGTTATCAGCGCTTTAATCGCGATGTGGGTTGCGCAGAATCCAGCGCGCCCAAGTCACGTCCAGATGTATGGGTTTCGTTTCCAGGGTAGATTAATCGGCAAGGGGCAGACATGGCGGCGAGGGGAGTTAACGATAATAAACTGGCGAGGGCGTGGCTGGCATTCACGATGTTGTTCTTGATGGCCATTATGGCCGCTGATGCCGAGGCCAATCCGCGTTACGCAGGCATTGTGGTAGATCTTGATAACGGCGAAGTCCTTTACTCTGAAAACGCAGATGCGCCGCGCTATCCCGCATCGCTTACCAAGATGATGACGCTGTATCTCACCTTTGAAGCGCTTGAAAACGGCGAGCTGAGCCTTAACCAGCCGCTACCCGTTTCCGCCCAGGCGGCGGCCATGCCGGCCACCAAACTATGGCTGGCGGCGGGCAGCAGTATCCCTGTGGATACCGCTATTCGCGCGTTAGCAGTCCGCTCGGCTAACGATGTCGCGGTGGTAATTAGCGAGGCATTGGGAGGCAGCGAGCAGCAGTTTGCTCGGTTAATGACGCAGAAGGCGCAAGAGCTGGGCATGAGTGCAACGACCTTCCGAAACGCCTCTGGGTTGCCTGATGACCAGCAGATAACATCTGCTCGGGATATGCTGACACTCTCGGTGCGCGTAATGCAGGATTTCCCCCAGTACTACCACTACTTTGGACTGCAGGAATTCACCTATCGAGGCACGCGCCACACCAGCCATAACCGCCTGGTGCGCGACTACCCCGGCGCCGATGGTTTAAAAACCGGCTTTATTCGTGCCTCTGGGTTTAACGTAGCGACCACTGCCGTACATGGTGGCCGCCGTTTAGTGGCTGTTGTCATGGGGGGCTTTAGCGCTGCATCCCGCGATACCCATATGGCTAGTTTGCTGGATAGAGGCTTTATGCGTGCTGAGTTGCGTGATCACCGCACCTGGATTGCCGATACCAGCTTTTCCCAAGAGTTTATGGGGTTTGGAGGCCCGACACCCCCCGTAGCTCCCCCGCGCCAAGCGCCGGTATACGCACCTAGCCAAATGCTTGCTAATGTTGAAACCACAACGATTTCACCTACCCCAAACGTCAGGGTGGACGAGCAATTGGCCAAGATAACCATCGAGGGCCCTGGTGAAACGTCGACTGCCTCGAATTCAGATCCGTTGCAGGACTTTATTCAAAGAGAGCGCCTTATTGAAGCACCCCCGACCGGCGGCTGGGGCATCCAGGTCGGCGCGTTTAGCCACGAAGCCCAGGCCCAGCAGCTGGCTCAGCAGGCCGCTCAACGCTTGACCAATAACCTTGCCGGGCAGGTTGCCGTGGATACCCTGGAAGGCCAGACACCGGTCTATCGGGCGCGCCTGGTCGCGCTCGATGAACAGCATGCTCGCGAAGCCTGCCGAGAGCTAGAGCTTCAAGGCATGGAGTGTATGGTGGTCAACGCCAGCTTGTAGATCAGCCAATAAAAGCCCCTGCTGGCCGAGATATCTGATCTCAGCCAGGAGGGGCTTTTTTTATGCCACAATTCGGCAAGCGCTACAGGTTTAAGCTATCCAGGAAGCCTAGGCGAACGCATAGACATCCATGGCCAGCACCCCGTGCTCAACGCTGTGATGCAGCTGACTTGCCTTACCGCCCGCTCCCATGGCCACTAACAGCGGCTGAAAGTGTTCAGGCGTTGGGTGGTTGTCATGGGCGTGCGGGGCTTCTTGCCAGTTAAGCAGCGCCTTGCGATCATTATCAGCCAACCTGGCATTGACCCAATCAGCGAACGTATCGACCCACCCGGGCGCCTGACTGTCCTGCGGCATGATTTCGTAAAGGTTGTGCGTCAGGCTTCCCGAGCCAATCACTAAAATGCCCTCGGCGCGAAGTACGGCCAGGCGCTTGCCTAACCCGGCCAGTTCGCTGTTCGACCAGCGTACTGGAAGCGATACTGAGACCACCGGAATATCCGCTTTGGGAAACATCAGCGAAAGCGGCACCCAGGCGCCGTGATCGAACCCGCGCTCCACGCATTGGGCATCCAAAAGCGTGGCCACGCGTTTGGCAAGTTCAGGCTCGCCGGGAGCCTGATACTGGCACTCGAACAGCGCGCGGGGGAAGCCGCCAAAATCATGAATGGTTTCCGGCCAAGCGCTGGTGCTCACTTTGGGAGAAAGCGTCTCCCAGTGGGCGGAAACCACCACGACGGCCTTGGGGCTTAGCGTCTGGCCCAGTTCACGCAAAAAACGGTGTGCAGGCGTCGGCGTAAGGGCCAGCATCGGAGAGCCGTGAGAGATGAAAAGACTAGGTAACATGGCGAATTCTCCTGACAGTAAGCCCCGGCAAGCGGCCGGGGCATGTACAAAGGGCTAGCGGAAGCGGCGGTTAGCAATAGCGCTGCCACCTCCCAGACCTGCCTGCACCAGAAGGGCAATACTCCAGAACAGCGGGAATTCCCAGCCGCCGCCGGCGTTGGAGAACACCCAGCCGTTGCCCAGGTGGATAGACGTGGCACCCAAAAGTAGCGGTATCATGGCAAGGCTGATCCAACGTGTATAGATGCCCAAGATCAGCGCCAAGCCGCCTCCCAGCTCACCGATAATGGTTAGATAAGCCATAAAGCCGGGCAAGCCCAAAGACTCGAAGTAACCCACGGTGCCGGGCAGTGTGAATACGAACACTTTAAGCAGTCCGTGAGAAAGCGCCATGACGCCCAGTGATACGCGCAGCAGCGCAATGGCATGAGGTTGAACGGCAGAAGTCGTTACAGCAGATGTTTGCATGGGGTGCTCCATTGAATAGGGGGGCGATCTCAATGAAGACACTTTACGTTTCTTTAAGGCGAAGATAATCCACTATAAAGGAACATCACTGTTGCGCAATAGGCGACAATCCCATGTCACGTTCCCAAAGAGGCGGGCTGCCCCAGGCATCCGCCAGCAGCTCGATAAAGCGCTCCACCTTGGCAGGCAAGAAGTGTCGTGCCGGGTAGAGAGCGTGAATATCCAGCATCCGAGGAGCAATATGGGCCAGAACCGGCACTAGGCGTCCTTGGATGATACTCTCGGCCACCAGGAAGCTGGGTTGGTGGGCAATCCCCAAGCCTGCCTCGGCGGCATGGGTCAGAACATCACCGTTATTGCTTTCAAGCGGGCCCTGAACAGCCAGCGTCATATTGTCGAATCGCCAGTCGCCATTGGCAGGGCCGCTGCGATAGCGCAGGCAGTGGTGCTGCTTCAATTCTTCAAGGGTCGCGGGCGTGCCATACCGGGCAAGGTAGTCAGGTGAGGCGCAAAACAGCATTCGACAGCGTGTCAAACGCCGGGCAATCAGGCTGGAATCCGGCAGGCTGCCGATACGAATGGCCACGTCGTAACCCTCTTCGAGAAGGTCTACGCGGCGATCGTTGAGATCAAGGCGCACTTCAAGGCTTGGGTGCTCGGCCATAAAGCGTGCCACCAGCGGAGAAAGGTGGCGAACACCAAAGCTCATCGGTCCGTTGATACGCAAGCAGCCGCGCACCTCGGTAAGGCCGCTGCCCACATCGGCGGCGGCTTCATCCAGGGCCTGCAGAATGGACTGGGCATGGGCGAGATAGCGCTCGCCCTCCGCGGTCAGATGCAGGCGCCGCGTGGTGCGCTGAATCAAACGCACGCCCAGCGAGTCTTCCAGCGTCATGACCAGCCGCGAAATACGCGTACGTGATAGGGACAGCGCCTCGGCTGCGCGGGTATAGCTTTTAAGCTCAGCCACGCGTACAAACGCAACGATGGATTCAAGTGGGGGCATGGCTACTCGCCTTGAGGCTTGGCGCGCGCAAAGGCGCGAGCGGCATCAAAAGGGCTGGCCTGCCCGCAGATGGCGGAAATAACGGCAAGCCCGTGGGCGCCAGTCTGGAATACCTGCTCGGCATGCTCTGCCTTAAGCCCTCCAATGGCGACGCTTGGCAGTGATGAGGCGGCAGCCAGCTGTGCCAGACCTTCAAATCCCAGGGGGGCGGCGTGATCGCGCTTGCTGGGCGTGGCAAATACCGGGCCAAGGCCTACATAATCCAACAGGCTAACCGGTGCAGCATGCAGCTGCTCAAGGGTATTGATCGAAAGCCCTACAAGGGCGTCCGGGCCGAGTGCGGCACGCGCCTCTTGGACGGCCGTATCGCTTTGGCCAACGTGCAGGCCATCAGCGCCACTTTGCAGGGCAACTTCCAAGCGGTCGTTAATCACCAGCGGCACGCCGCTACCTGCAAGCACGGCTTTCAAGCGTTTTGCCTGAGCGATCATGTGGGCATCGCTTGCGTGCTTGTCGCGCAGCTGCACAAAACTAACACCCCCTTTTACCGCCTCAACCACAGTGCGTTCAAGGCCGAAATCCGCGCATAGGTTTGCATCCGTGACCAGGTAAAGTGAAAGATCGAAACGCATCAGGCTTTCTCCAGGCCGATAAACTGATCAAGATCTTCAGGCGTCAGCTGATAAAAAGCATCCAGCAGGGCGACCTGAAAGCTACCGGGCCCCGTTGCGAGCTTACCGGCGCGCGCCCCGGCAACCGCAAAGCAGGCCACCGCCGCGGCCGTGGCAGCAAGTGGTGCTTCAGGCCTGGCGGCGATAAACGCGGCAACACAAGCGCTTAAGGCGCAGCCTAAGGTAGTTACCCGCGGCATTAATACATGCCCGCCAGCAATGCGCCAGTGTTGGGTGCCATCGGTAATGAAATCATACTCGCCGGTCATCGCCACGATACAACCCTGCCGTTTGGCAAGTGCGATGGCGCTTTCACGCGCCTCCTCGGTAGAGGCAGTGGCATCCACGCCACGCCCAGCATTAGCAAGGCCTGCCAGGGTCATGATTTCCGAGGCATTACCGCGAATAGCGCTGGGCTGATACGTCAGTAGGGTTTGGGAAAGCGCCTGGCGATAGCGGGTGGCGCCTACCGCGACCGGATCAAATACCCAAGGGGTATTGCTCTCTTGCGCGGTACTCGCCGCCAGTTGCATGCCTTCTGCCCAGGCGGGTGAGGGCGTGCCAATATTGATCGAGAGTGCACCAGCCAGGCGCGTAAACTCGGCAACCTCCTCTGGGGCATGGAGCATGGCAGGTGATGCGCCAATCGCCAGCAGGCAGTTGGCCGTGCTGTTCATTGCCACATAGTTGGTAATGCAATGCACCAGCGGCGTGGCACGTTGTAAGGCAAAGAGCGCGTCGCTCAGTGGAAGTGATGTCATAGCCACCTCGCAGCGTAGATCGGGTGCTAAATGACACCGCGACTTCCTACGCCGGTATTATCCGGTTCAGGTTCAAAGGGTGCATCTCAGCCTGAAGTGATCAGGCGCCCCTGTCGATTCGGCTACTATCCTTGCCTTGGGCGAAGGTGTAAAGCGCAAGCGGCGGATAAAACGTGGATTTATTGAAGGCAAGCGGTGAAGCAGAGTAGTGATGAGCGGCTACACTAGTGAACAAGATCAAGGGCATGCTGGCGCAGTATCTCCAAAGTCGTAAACTCAAGCGCCCGTTCATTGGTACCCGATAAAATCACCGGTGGTGCTATCCCTATATCGGCTGCCTGCTGCCAGCGACTTGCGCATAAGCACCAGCGGTCGCCAGGACCAAGGCCAGGAAAGCCAAACTCAGGTCTGGGCGTCGTCAGGTCATTGCCTTGCGCCTTGGAGAAGGCGAGAAACTCATCGGTCATGATGGCGCATACCGCATGAACGCCGGTATCTTCAGGCCCTACTCGGCAAAAACCATCCCGGTAAAAACCTGTTTTTGGCGAATGGCAGCAGGGTGTCAGGGGTTCACCCAGCACATTTAGATCACGAGACATGTCTTCTGCCTTTTGTTAGGGCTGGAAAAATCATTGTCCTGCCCACATGGTTAGTGCCACGTGTTATTCAATCAAGGTGGCATGGTTAATTTACAGGCTTGTACATTGTCATAACTTTGTCAAAGATAACCGCTTAATCGACCCATTTAGCAGCAAAATGCCTAAGGATACTAAGATGAGTTTTCAAGGTGAGCAGCACCCCGGTATCGCCCCCACCGCGCCACAGACCCAAGGGTTTCGGTTAAATCATACGATGCTGCGGGCCAAGGACCCCGAGCGCTCGCTGGCGTTCTACTCCAAGGTATTTGGCATGCAGGTAATGCGACGTCTGGATTTCGAAGAGATGCAGTTTTCGCTCTATTTCCTGGCCAATCTTGAAGCCGGCGATCAGGTGCCGGAAGACACCCAGGCGCGCACCGCCTGGACGTTCAGCCAGAAGGGGTTGCTTGAGCTGACCCATAACTGGGGCACGGAAGATAAGGAGGAGTTTGCCTATCACGATGGCAACGCCGAGCCGCAGGGCTTTGGGCATATCTGCTTCAGCGTGCCGGATTTAGCCGCTGCCCAGGCGTGGTTTGATAAACACGAGGTCACGTTTGTAAAACGTGCCGACCAAGGCAAGATGCAGGATGTCATTTTCGTCAAAGACCCGGACGGTTACTGGATTGAAGTGATTCAGGCGGATCTGATGGCGGCCATGGGCAACTAAAATGGCACATTTGCTGTTTCGGCTTCGTTATGTGACCGATGAAGAAGCCATGGAGGTGCGTACGCTGCTTGCAGACCAGGGCTTTGATACCTATGAAACCCAGGCAGGCTTTTTTCGCTTGGGAGTCGATGCCATCTGGCTGCGTGATGAGAGTCAGCGTAACGCCGCTGAAACGGCGCTTGCCGCCTATCAGGCAGCGCGTTTTGATCAGGCCCAGCACGAGCTGCACGAAGCCCGGGCGCAAGGCAAGCTGCCAACGCTTTGGCAGCGGCTTGTTGAGCATCCTGTCCAGGTGATTTTGGTACTGGTGGCGGTTGGTTTGATCGGCGCCCTCACGCTGCTGCCCTTTCTGGGTTTAATGCGCGGTTAGCCAGAATCAGGCGGCGGGCAGATGACCGCGCTTGAGATACATCATGACCCCATCGCTACCAGCCGTTAAGGCAGGCGTGGCGCCACTGGGGTAACGGCACCAGGTACCCGTCGCGTACTCCTGCTCGCCGTCACATAGTGTGCCTTCCAGCACAAACAATTCCAGGCCGCCTTTAAGCGTTGGATAGGCAATGGATGTGCCTGCCGCCCAGCGCTCAAGACTGGTGCGCTCTTGTCTGAAGGTATGCAGCATCTTGTAGGCAATGCGCGGCCGCCGGTCGGGCTGCCAAGGCAGCCGATGGGCAGGCACAGCCAGCTGCAGCGTGTCGATTAGGTCAAACTGGTGGAGCTTAACGAAAATGAGTGCGCCTTCCTCACCGATTTGCGGCGTATGCTGCGTACCCACGGGGTTGCGTAAATAGCTGCCCGCCGGGTAGCGGCCATGCTCATCGGCGAACACGCCTTCAAGCACCAGTATTTCTTCGCCGCCACCGTGGGTGTGGGCACTAAACTGGCTATTGGGGGCATAGCGCACAAGGCTCGTGGCACGGGCTACTTCGTCGCCAATTCGGTCCAGCATCATGCGCGTAACGCCTGCACTGGGGGCGTCCACCCACTGGTACTGTTCGGGCGTGATACAGGCAAACTGCGAGAAATCGGCATTTAAATGCATGGCGTGCGCTCATTGGCGTATTAGTCCGCCTAGTCTCGATAGTTAAACCGGCAATTGCAACTCGGCAATGCTATGCGTTGAGCGCCTCAAGTGTTGGCTTCCTATCAAAACGCCGCCGCTGGAGCGTCAGTTCATCTGCCAGCGGTGAGAAGACAGGACGCTGGCCCTGCGCGTCGGCATACCCCAGCAGGCCCGTTCTGCAGTGGCGGTTATTCTCCCACCCGGGATAGTCGGTTATCGGGTACAGGCAGATGCCCTCAACGGGAATGTTCTGGCGCAAGGCCATGTCGACCTGCTCGCATACATAGCGTACCCAAGGTACGCGGCGCTCGCTTTCAGCGCCTGTTTCCGCAATCAGTAGCGGCTTTCCATAACGCTGATAGGCGTCGGCCAAAAGCTTATGGAAAGGGCGGTAGTCGGGGCTATCCATGGGGATATCCTGACGATTAGCGTACCACTGGTTATGCGGATAATAGTTCACCCCCATGATATCCATATAGGCAGGCTTGCCACCTAGCTCAGGGTGCAGCCCGCCACACAGCATATCCCACGCCGTGTATTGCTCGAACTTGAGCCGCTCGGCGCGCTCGCGATCACGGCGCCGGGTTGAACGGGATACCACATGAATGATGGGATCGACCTGAATAAAGCGCGCCTGGGGCAAGATTTCCCGAATTGCCTCCATAGCGGCAATGGCGGCGCGTACCAGCTGGCGTTTAAGCTCATCGCCTCGGCGGCGCACGGTGGGGTTGAAGTGGGCTACGCTCCCTCCGGCCCAGGCCCAGAACGAGATTTCATTAAGCGGGGTAATAAGCGGTGCTTCAATGCCTTCATCACGTAAAAGCCGCGTGGCGGCCGCGGCGTAGGCGGCAAAGCGCTCGACGAATTCAGCCTTGAAGATGTCAATATCATCCGGCCAGCCGTAGTGGCACAAATCCCAGATGACCTCGGTACGCTGCGCCTTGGCCGCACGCACCATCGGCAGCACGCTGCTCCAGTCGTAACGGCCCTTGGCGGTCTCGATAAGGTGCCAGCGCATGCCGTCGCGTACGCTGTGAATGGCGTGATGGGCGAGTGCTGCGTAGTCGTTACTGGCGTACTGATCGTGCCGGGTTCCGGCGATCAAATCCAGGCGACGTCCATCCCGGCGGCGATGGGTAGAGCACTCGAACCCTCCCAGAAAAAAGCTTTTAAACAGACTCGGCTGATGCATGCCGTTTTACGTCCTTGTCGGTGAAGCGGTGCGTCTTAGCTTACCCGCATTTCGCCGGCGGGGGCCAATGAATCGCTGGCTTCCGCCTTTGCTAAACGCTCAAAGGTAGCCAGAGCCTGACCTACCACCTGATCCATATTGTAATAACGGTAGCTCCCTAAGCGGCCTAAAAAGGTGACCCCGGGCGTGGCATCCGCCAGGGCACGATAACGGTGATACAGCTCAGCGTTTTCAGCCCGAGGGATGGGATAGTACGGATCGCCCTGGTCAGTGGGGAATTCATAGGTCACGCTGGTTTTGGGGTGCTGCTGCCCGGTCAGGTACTTGTACTCGGTAATCCGGGTATAGGGCACGTCTTCTGACGGGTAGTTGACCACGCCTACCGGCTGGAAAACCGCCTGATCGAACGTTTTATGCTCAAAGCGCAGGCAGCGATAGGGCAGCTTGCCCAACTGGTAGCCAAAGTACTCATCAATCGGCCCGGTATAGATCAAGTGGTGATAATCGACCTGGTCGCGTACTTCTTCAAAATCCACCCCTAGTTGAAGCGTAATATTGGGGTGGTTAAGCAGGTTCTCAAAAAGGGCGGTGTACCCGTCCTTGGGCATTATCTGAAAGCTATCCGTGAAATAACGGTCATCGGTATTGGTGCGGGTGGGCACGCGGGCCGTTACCGACTTGTCCAGCTCAGACGGGTCCAGGCCCCACTGTTTACGCGTATAGCCGCGAAAAAACGTCTCATAAAGCTCGCGGCCTACTTGGCTGATCACCACGTCTTCGGAAGTGCGAATATTCTCAACCGGCTCGGCGCGTGAGGCGAGAAACTCAGCCGCTTGCGCCTCATCCAAATCCAAGTCATAGAGCATGTTAAGCGTGGTCAAGTTAATGGGAATAGGTACCTGCTGATCGTTTACCTGAGCTAGCACGCGGTGCTCATAGGGGCGCCATTCGGTGAACTGGGAGAGATAATCAACGATACGTTGGGCGTTGGTATGGAAAATATGCGGGCCATAACGGTGCACCCACACGCCATCCTCGTTGTAATGATCAAACGCATTGCCCGCAATATGCGGGCGCCGGTCAATTACCAGTACGCGTTTATCCAACTGGGTAGCAAGCCGTTCGGCCAGCACGCTACCCGCAAAGCCTGCGCCTACAATCAGGTAATCATAAGTGCCACTTGGAGTACGTTTCATACTGCACATCGTATTTTCTCCTCCATCAGCTTCCAGGTGGTATCCCACGACATATCGCTCAGCGCCGCATCGGCCAATTGCCACACACGCTCCTGGTGGGGAGCTTCCTTGAGTGATTCCTCAATGGCTTTGATAAACTCCTCCGGCGTCTGGGCAATCTTGACCACGCCGCTATCCCCATAGGTACGTATCACATCGGTAATCGGCGTCGAAACGACCAACCGCCCGCCTGCCAGATACTCGGGCGTTTTGGTAGGGCTGATAAACCGGGTCGATTCGTTGAGTGCAAAGGGCATAAGCGCTACGTCCCAGCTGGCCAGATACTGGGGCAGCTCAGCGTAGGATTTGGAGCCCAGGTAGTGGATGTTGGGTAGTTTGGGGAGCGTTTCCGGGTCGATCTTGACCACCGGGCCAACCAGGATGAATTGCCATTCAGGACGCTGGGTGGCAGCTTCCTCTAACAGCGCAATATCCAGACGCTCATCAATGACTCCAAAGAAACCCAGGCGCGGCCGGGGCAACGATGCTTGATCCTCAGGTTCCGGTTGGGGCTTCCGGGCGGCGCCAAAGTGAGCAATATCCACGCTGCTGGGGAAGGGATGCACGTTGTCATGCAGCTGGCGCTTGGCCTCGAACAGGCTGATACCCCCGGTAAAGATGAGATCGGCATGTTCAATCAGGCGGCGCTCCTGCTCTACCAGAGAAGGCGGGGCTCCGCGGAACGCGGAAAGCTCATCCATGCAGTCATAAACGGTTAGCCGTGGCTGTAAATGGTCGGAGTAGGGCAGGCTCATGGGGGTGTAATACCATGAAATAATATCGCTGGCGGCTATTTCAGCTAAGTACTCATCCAGCAAATTACGCTGAGCGTCGATTGCTATAGCGCCCTGGTAAGCCTCAGGCAGGTGAGGGACCAGGACTTGCAGGTTGCCTTCAAGGCGTTTTTCAAGCCATGGCACATCAATATCGGTAAATACCGCTTCTTCAAAAAACAGCACTTGATAAGTTGTCGCGAAACGCGACATTAAATGTTGAGGTCGTTGGTAGACAAACCGCCAGCGTAAATGTGAAAAACAAACTAATACGGTTTTATGAGGTGCTTTATTAGCTATTGAACTATTCTGGGCTGAAGCACTGTTTGATTGGACCTCTTCAATGCTAGCGGGTTCGGCTGTCCAACGCATGGCTAATCTCCTTAATTAATAAAAGAAGATTTACTTTTAGCTGCTTATAACATCGCAGAAAAATAAATTTCTTTTTCCATTACCGTATCTTTATAGATGTTTAGTGAGGCTATTATTAGCGCTTTTTTTAACATTTATGCAACTTATTAAAAAACTCCTTTTATATATGATTAGGCAGCAGAAAGTTCGCGGGATCGGCGCAATGACGTTCCGCGTTTTATTTTCCAATAGCCAAAGGAATCAAATGCGTTTCAGCCGAGTGGCGCTCGCATGTATGTGTGAAAGGGTCGGCGGCCATAGATGAAAAAAACAAAGGATCCACATTGTCATCTTTCATCGCTTGTAACAGCGCCAACGTGTTCATCATGTTATTCATGTAGTACTTGGCGGGATCAATGACCGATTCCACCACTTGAATGAGCGAAGCAAAATGCAAAACACCCTCAAGCGTATACTTGAAAAAGAGCTCGTTGAGCTGTTGTTTGTCGCCACAGCAACCCACTACTAATAATCTAGCCATAACCTGATGACCTCACAAAAGCGAATATTGCTGCGCGACAAAAAACGCTTAGACTGACATTTTTCTTATTATTTACGGTATAAATATTTTATAAAAAGGTAAATGTGAATGAAGAATCTTAGTTAAGTTATAGCGTTAAATGCTGATTTAATCCAAAAGCAAATGTTTTTTTCAAACCGTTTAACTAATATCAATATGGTTTTTGATAATTTTCAATACAGTTAATAAAAATTTGTATTAAAGGAGGGGTTATCGAAAGCTGTGAAAACCCAGAGAGAAGATTTCAAATAATAAGATTGCTTAGTAAAAGGTAAGGCGGTGGTATTAGTACTGGCTAACACGGCCGCCTTAGTAATTTTCTTAAACGTTAGGTTCTGTCTGAAAAGTCGGCGAGCGATGATAAGACAAGGCAAAAATCGGCGAAGAAACGGAGTTTACTCATGTAAATGAGTATTCTGAGCCGATTTTTAACGCCGTATTATCGAGCGCAGACACTTTTCAGACAGGACCTAGAAAAAACCTTGTTAGTGTCCATCTGCCAATGCCGTCAGAATATGGTGAGCCGCATTAATACGCGCCTGAATGGGGTAGTTACGGTTAGCCAGCATTACGATGCCCAACCGTTTGCTGGGTACAAAGGCTAGGTAGGCACCAAATCCGTTGGTCGAACCGGTTTTGTTAAACCAGATGTCCTGGCTTGCTGGTAGCGGCGGCTGTAAGCGCTCCGCTGCATTGGCCTCCAGCACCATTTCAAGTGAATTCCCGGCGCGTAGCTGTTCAAGTGATACCGGGTAAGCATAGCGTTCCCAGCCCAGGCCCTGGGTCATGTCACCCATACTGAAATAGCCCATCCGTGTTGTTTCCAGGGCCTCACGCAGGGTCTCGTCTAGCACTGAATCGTCCATATTGGCTTCAATAAACGTCAACACATCGGCAGCGTTCGACTTCAATCCGTAGGCTTGGGCATCGAGTACGCCTGGGTTCACCCGAATGGGCTCATCCTCTTTCGAGTAACCGTAGGCATAGTTGGGCTGTTCCTCTTTGGGCACCTGCAGGTAGCTGTGCTCCAGCCCGAGCGCTGAGAACAGGTGCTCTTCCATCAGCGTGTCATAGGGTTCGCCCAGGCCTAGAGCAGTTAAATAACCGAACAGGCCGATACTTGGGTTGGAGTATAGCCGGTGGGTGCCGGGGGCATGCTCGGGTGTCCATTGGCGATAGTAGTCGAGCATATCTTCTTCGCTTTGCACGTCGTTCGGAAACTGCAAAGGCAGCCCGCCTGCCGTGTAGGTACCCAGTTCAAGCAAACTGATGTCATCAAAGGCACTGCCTTCAAGCGCTGGCAGGTAGTGGCTGGCGGGGTCAGTTAGCGACAGCTCACCGCTGGCATCAGCATAAGCGGCCAGCGCCGCGGTAAACACTTTGCTGACCGAGCCAAGCTCGAAAAGGGTCTCTGCCGTTACCGGAACTTCTTCCTCCTGGTTGGCGATACCATAATTAAAGTAATAGTGTTGACCATCAACACTTAATGCCACGGCCATGCCTGGGATACGATGCTCGTCCATCAGCGTCGTTATAGTGTCGTTTACCAGCGGCTCAATGTGTACGCTGTCGTGTGCATCGCCAGCCCAAGCGAATGTACTGATACCCAGAGAGCCTGCCGCGATAAGGCAGATGTTTGCTGTTAACATCCTGTTCATGCTGAAACCTCGTTACTCGTTGGTCAATAGAATTGGGCGCTGGCCCTACTGGCAGAATGCTTAAATTACGGCGAACCGGATGAAGTGACAAACAGCGATATTTTGTATGAGCTATTAGATAAATTTGGGGGTCTGCATGGTACGTCCCTACCTGCCTTTAAAGGCCCTACGGGCCTTTGAGGCATCGGCGCGGCACTTAAGTTTTACCCGAGCCGCTGCCGAGCTGTGTGTAACGCAAGCTGCCGTCAGCCACCAGGTCAAACTGCTGGAAAGTCAGTTAAGGGTAGTGCTTTTTACACGCCTGCCCCGTGGGTTAATGCTTACCCACGAGGGGGAAATGCTGCTGCCGGTAATGAAGGATTCCTTCGACCAGATCACGCACGCCCTGGATCGGTTAGGCGAAAGCAACTACCGGGAAGTATTGAACGTAGGCGCGGTGGGGACCTTTGCCGTAGGCTGGTTGCTGCCCCGGCTGGCAGATTTTCAGGAACGCTATCCGTTTATTGATCTGCGCCTTTCCACGCATAACAACCGTACGGATATGGCAGCCGAAGGGCTCGACTTTGCCATTCGCTTTGGAACAGGCGCCTGGCACGGAATAGCGGCACAGCCGTTGCTACCTGCCTCGCTATCGGTGATGTGTACACCTGAAATCGCCACCCGACTCAAGGCGCCTGGCGATGTAGTAGGCGAAACATGGCTACGTTCTTATCGTGTTGATGAATGGCCGCAATGGTTGCTGGCGGCGGGGCTGTCGAGCAGTGTCTCGGTGCCGAGAAGTATTGTTTTTGACTCGTCTATTGCCATGATGGAGGCGGCGCAGCAAGGGGCCGGCATTGCGCTGGCGCCCCCGTCAATGTTCTCACGCCAACTGGAAAGCGGTGCACTGGTACAGCCCTTTAGTGCATCGGTGAGTTTGGGCGGGTACTGGCTAACTCACTTGCAGTCGCGGGTAGAAACCTATGCCATGACCTGCTTTAGAGAGTGGTTAAGCATAGCCACCAGCGCCTGAACGGTGCTGGTGGCTATGGAAGGTGCTACTGAGCAAGCCCTATTAGACCTGACTTACTTTATTTCGACCTGATGCTTTAAGCGCATGCTTAGTGCGTATGCTCACTGTGGTCGTGGTCGTGGTCGTGGTCGTGGTCGTGGTCGTGGCCGTGGCCATGATCACGGCTGGGCGCATGGTCATCATGGCCCGGCTCTGCCAGCGAGTCGTGCAGTACGCGGGCATTGTGGCGCATCATGCCGAGATAAGTGCTGGCTTCGCCCTCAGAGGAGAGTGCGTCGGCGTACAGGGTGCCGGCAATGGGCAGGCCTGTCTCTTCAGACAGCTGCTGGATAACCGCCGGGTTGGTCATGTTCTCATGGAATAACGCTTGAACGTTCTGGTCGTTAATCACATCGACCAGCTCAGCCATGCTGGCACCGCTGGGCTCCACTTCGGTTGAAAGCCCAGCCGGGGATAGGAATTGGATGCCGTACGCATTGGAAAAGTAGCCAAAGGAGTCATGGCCGGTAATCACACTGGTAGACGCTGGAATCTCGCTGATTAGCTCGCGAATCTCGGCATCTGTTTCGGCCATCTCGGCGAGATAACGGTCCGCATTGGCCCGGTATTCGTCAGCGTTGGCTTCGTCAGCGGCAATCAAGCCATCGCGAATGTTGGTCACGTAAACACGCGCCTGCGTCATGTCCTGCCAGGCGTGTGGATCAAATTCACCATGGACATGGTCATGCCCGTGGTCGTGGTCATGTCCATGATCATGATCATGGTCGTGATTATGTCCGTGCTCGTGATCGTGGTCATGCCCATGTCCGTGATCGTGAGGCTGGTAGTCGATCTTGTCGATGCCATCGGTGGCGGTTACCAGTGATCCGCGATAGTCGCTGGACTCGATCAACCGCTCCATCCAGCCTTCAAACAGCAGGCCGTTAAATACCACCAAGTCAGCTTCAGCCAGGGCACGGGCATCACTGGGGCGGGGGGAGTAGACATGCGAATCGCCGTCGGGGCCGACCAGCGAGGTAACGTCCACATGCTCGCCACCCACGTTCTCGACCATATCGCCAAGAATCGAAAAGCTCGTGACGACCTGAACGCGCTCGGCGGCCATGGCGGCAGGAAGCGCCAACAGTGCCGAGACGCCAACCAGCATGCGTGAAGATAACCGTAAAGACATACCTACTCCTTTTAATGATGTGCTACATCGACGTTTCGGCACTTAACGGCGTTGTTTTACGTCGCAGTTTGGCCGCCAGGCTGTGATAGCGCCCAAACAGTGCCGAGAAAAAGTAACCCACGCCGGCCAGCAGAATAATGCTTGGCCCCGAAGGAATATCCAGGTGAAACGAAAGCAGAAGGCCGCCTGTGCTGGCCGTCATTGCCAGTACCACAGCAATCGCCATTAGCCCTTCAAGGCGCCTGCTCCAAAACCGCGCCGCCGTGGCGGGCAGCATCATGAGACCTACGGCCATCAGCGTACCCAGAGTTTGAAATCCGGCGGTCATGTTGAGCACTAAAAGCGCGAGAAATACACTATGTACCCAGCCGTTACGGCGGTTCTGGCCGCGCAGAAACAGGGGGTCCAAACACTCGACCACCAGTGCCCGAAATACCACCGCCAGGGTCACCACAATTAGCGTGCTGATGCCGGCAATGAGCAGCAAGGCGGTTGAATTAACTGCCAGAATCGATCCAAACAGCACGTGGGTTAAATCGACACTACTGCCGCCAATGGAGATCAGTAGAACGCCTGCCGCCAGCGAGATAATGAAAAAGCTTGCCAGCGCAGCATCTTCACGCTGGCCGCCCATCTTCGATACCACGCCGGCTGAAAGTGCCACCAGCAGGCCAAATAGCACGCCACCAATACTCATAATGGGTAGCGAAAATCCGGCTAATAAAAAACCAATCGCCACGCCAGGCATGATGGCGTGGGCCAGGGCATCGCCAATCAGGCTCATGCCGCGCAGTACCAGGAACACGCCCAGCGGCGGGGCGGCGAGTGAAAGCGCAAGCCCACCCACCACGGCACGGCGCATAAAGCCGTAGTCAAACGGCGCAATAAACCACGCATTAAGCAGTTCCAGCATGGCGCCCTCCCAGCGTAAGCGGCACGACTTGAGCAGGCATATGCTGCTGATGCAAGGCACTTGGCGCCATCCAGCGGGCATGGCCGCCGTTTAACATCAGCACCTCGTCTGCCAGGCGCTGCAAATGATCCATATCGTGCAGCACGACAATAATCGTGGTGCCGTCATCCGCCATCTGGCGCAGAATGCGGATCAGGATATCCACCGTATCGCTATCCACATTGGCAAACGGCTCATCCAGCAACAGAAGCTCGGCCTCCTGCATCAGCGTGCGCCCAATCAGCGCCCGCTGGCGCTGGCCGCCGGAAAGCTCACCCAACGGGCGATGAGCCAGATGCGAAATCCCCAGGCGCGCCATGATGTCGCGACCCTTGCGGTAATGCGCGGCACAGTAGCCTTTAAGCGCCCCATGGCTTGGCCAACTGCCGGTCATGACCAGCTCTTCCACGCTCATGGGAAACGTCAGATCCAGCGCTAACTGCTGGGGCAACCAGGCGCGACGCTCTGCGGGAACGTGGCACGTTACCTTGCCACTAATTGGGCGAAGCTCACCCATGATGGCCTGAATAAGCGTGCTCTTGCCCGCGCCATTCGCCCCAATCAGCGCAGTAATAGCGCCGGGTTTGATATCGCCATCCACATGCTCCAGCACCGTACGGCGCCCTTGAGCCAAATGCAGGTTCTCAAGCTTCAAGCGCGGCAAATCATTCAGGCTCATGGTGTCCACCCGCTCGCCCAAGCCACTAGAGCCCACAGCACTAATAGCGGCACAGTCACAAATATCAGTCGCTTAGTGGCCGATAAGGACATCAAGGAGAAGTGGCAAGGCCCTTCCCGGTTATGTCGGTGCGTGCGATGACTCACGGCGTACCCTCTAAATAATAGAATAAGTTATAACATAACATTTGGCGGAACCAAAAAATTGCCGAATATTTTACGCGCTTGACGGGTGGTGGCAATCATAAGCGCGCTATCGAGCTGACTGGGAAATATCGATAGCACAACCTCAATGCGCTATCGAATCACCCGCCTTTATTAAAGGCCGTAGCGTTCGGGCTGGACCGACTCGACCAAACGTCCCAACTGGTCGAAATCAACCCGGCTGATCTCATCATCATAAAAGATGCCCGCATGGCGAAGATTTCGTACCACCCGCACGCGGCTTGGCTGACCACGCTCATCAAGAGCTAGTACCCAAGCCAGATAACCGTGGGAGAATTTTACCAAACTGCCGAGTGGATAAAATCCATGACGCTGAACGTAGCGGGTAACCCAGTGACGATCGAAGCGCTTGGGACGGTTATAGAGATAGCGGTATGCCTTGACGGCATCCAGCGCCGGTCGGTCGCCCCGTGGGCGCGTCATGGCATCAATCACATCAATGACAGCTGCCATGCGCACCACCGGGGAAAGCGCCTCGCCTGCAACGCCTCGCGGGTAGCCCGAGCCATCAAGCCGCTCATTGATACCGCCAATGATGTCACGCTCCAGCGGATCAAGCGGGTAGCCTGCGCGCGCCAATGCTGCCAGTAGCGCCCCTACATGATTGCGTAGCCGGCTACGCTGGGCCTCGTTCATTTCGCTTTCAAGCGAAGGTAGTGCCTCATCAATCAGCATCGCCTTACCCAAATCATGAATCAGCGCTGCCCGCACGGCACGATGGGTATCAGCAGCCAACTCAGGTTCGGCCAGCATTAAATCCGCTAGCCTGCCCGCCACATTAAGCGAATGTTGCATCCACTGGGGCTCGTCGGTAAGGCAGGTAAGGTCGTAAAAAAACGCCTGGCGGCCCTTGCCCAGCAGCTTTATCAGTTGATTGGCACTGCGTTCCAGGCGCTCCACCGGCAGCGGGTGGTCATTTTGCAGTGCCAGCAAAAATAAGTGCTGATCGCGGGCAATTTCTCGCAGTGTGCTCACCCCCTCTGGGGTGCGCCGGCGACGTTTTGCCGTTCTGCTGCGCGTGTGTTCGGCGCTGGCGTAGAGGGGTGTAGGCGCTGCCAATCGAGACACCTCGCCTGAGCGCCAAGCAATTTCTCGCTCGGTGGACGACACAATATGGGCGAGCTGGCGCTGCTGGGGACGATCAAGATTGCCAAATTCAAGCCCCACCACCGCCTGGTTGCTGCGAGCAATAGGCGTGATATGGCGCACCGAAGCCTCAATAGTAAAGTGTTCACCACTGGGAAAGGTAAGCGTTACGGCGGGTAGCGTTAATGCCTCAGTAAGCGACGCGCATTCTGCTAACGCCAAGCCTAGTAGACAACCTCCCCCTGAAATATCGCGTAGCGTTGCCATGATGGGCGGCTGGCCAATAAAGCGTGTTATTGCCGCGCTGGCATGCATGTCCTTTCTAAGCGCAATGCGTGCGCTCTGACGCCGGGCTGCTGTAAGCAAGCGCTTGGGAAATGCACAGCGTAGTTGCAAAGCATCACCGTAGCGTTCGGCTTTCAGCACTTGGATGGCTTCAAAGCGCAAGGTCTGATCATTTTCAGCGCTTAGTGTTAGCCGATGCGTATCAAGAATGGGGATTTCCAGGCTGCCTGCATCGGTCACTACCAGCAAAAGCTCGCCGGAGGCTGGGTCGAGATGCTCAAGGTGCACCGGGTAATCAGGCTGCTGAAGAGCCGTCTGGTCGTGCAGCGAAATGGTTAGCGCATCACAACGATCATCCAGGTTGAGCAATACATCGGTAATATGATGTGCTTCATTCACTACCACGCTATCACTCTTTTCTGATATTACGGTTTCCATTCACCCCCCCCTTATGATTATTTTGTTCGCCGATTATCCGCGCCCGGTTTTACAGCGCCGACATTGCCGGTAGTAGAAAATACCGCATATTACAACGTCTCGAAATTATATGTGTCTGAGGGGCAGTCAGTAGCGCCAGGTAGCGCCAATTTCTTGAGGAGATACCATCAGCGCGTATTCACCTTTCAGCGTGACAGGACCAAGCGAAACACGCGCCGGCTGAAAACGGTTGATCGCCGACGAGGCCTGATTCGGCTGTGTCCAAATCTGCAGCTCGTTTACCAGCATGCCGGTGGCAAAGTTGATCGCGCCATCGCTTTCCCGGCCATCGGCGGCAATCACCGCGCCCGCCACGCCGTTAACTACCAGCGAGCTAACTCGCGCACCCCAACCACGCCGCTCACGCTCGGCCTGGGCCAGCTCCAGCCCAAGCGCCTGCACGCCGCTTAACTCACCGCGGGCTTTCAGGCGCTCATACTCCACAAGCGCTGCCTGATGCGGCTGCCTATCCATCAGCATGCCGCCCAACGCCAGTGCCGATTTCACCACGCCAACCCGCGCATCAAAGCGGTCATCACGGTCGCTTGCCTCACTCGACTGGTAAGCATTGTAGGCAAGGCTTGTGCCATAAATCCCCGTCCAGCCCCATTGCCATAGGTTGGCCTGGCGCGCACCGTTCTCGAACACGTCGTCATACTGCGTCCAGTCATTCGATGTTTGAGCCTGGGCAGGCAGCGCAACGGCGCACAGCAGCACGGCCAATAAGTGGTTTAAACGCATGGCGAAAATCCTGTCATCAAAGGGGAATGGCATTAAGCGTAGCATGCAAACGGGCAGGGATTACCCATCCGGCAGATGAGTTAAGTAGAACTAAGTTTAATAGTGTTTAAGAGCTAGGAATGGTTAGATACTTAAAACAACAGGGGCGCATTATGAATGACTTTTCACCCTCAGATTTAAAGACCATTCTGCATTCGAAACGGGCGAACCTTTATTACCTGCAGCACTGCCGGGTGCTGGTCAATGGCGGCCGAGTGGAGTACGTCACTGACGAAGGAAGCAAATCCCGCTACTGGAATATTCCTATTGCCAACACCACATCGCTTTTACTGGGAACGGGAACCTCCATTACCCAGGCGGCGATGCGCGAACTGGCCAAGGCGGGCGTATTAGTGGGGTTTTGCGGTGGCGGTGGAACACCGCTTTTTGCTGCCAATGAAGTCGATGTGGACGTTGCCTAGTTAACCCCACAAAGTGAATATCGGCCCACCGAGTACCTTCAATACTGGGTACGCTTCTGGTTTGACGATGCCAAGCGACTGGATGCCGCCCGTGCATTTCAGCAAGCCCGGTTGGCGCGTATAGAAACGCTTTGGGTAAGCCGGGCCATGAAAGATGCGGGTTTTAGTATTGATAAAGACCACCTGCACAGCGCGCTTGATCATCACCGCCAAGCGATAGCGCCATACAGTCCGTCATCGCGCCATTCAAGCGAGCGAGGGTCGACCCAGCTAGCGGCGGGTGCAGGCTTGCCGTTCTGCTCGGCGTCGAGGGTTTAGTGTTCGTAGTCGGTAGCGATGTCGGGACTGCGCGCAGCGGCCAGACGGATAATCGCTTGGGCTTGCTCGGCAGAAAGATGCCAGGGGCTGGTGCCTTCAGCAGCCCCAGGCGGAGCATGGAACGTACCGGACGGCATCAGGCGCGTTTTGTCGTTGGTGGCTTGCACGCTGAGGGCGCAAACGGCAACGCGGGGCTTGGTGTGAAGGCTGTGTGTTTTCATGCCCCATGATCGGGGGCTTAGGGTGGGGCGTGGATTTAAAGCGCTTTAGGAAAAATCGGTTAAGTCTCTCCTAGTTGTCTTAGTGCTTCTTTCTCTAGGTCAAATCTATCTAGCTCCCAGGTATTCTCTTTTATTTTACAGCCGAAAATAGCTGTTTGGGGTTGTGATGATCGAATTGTATTTACAATTTCTAGCGATAGCTCGGCGTTATACTCAGCATCGTGTATTCCAGAACGGAGTCCAATATAGACCTCCTTAATCACTCCCTTTGGCATTAAAAAAAGCGGTAGGTCAATCAGGTTGCATCTACTGAAAGCGTTTATTATTTTAAAGTTTCCGCTTTTTAATGTTATGAATTTTTCAGGGTTTAGTGGTAGCGGTATGGATTTAACAATCCTGACTTCTTCTTCATATGACCAGCATGAAGCTTTATAAAGAAACGCTCTTTGGTAAGTTTCGATATGATCTCGATCAAAACTAAAGGATTGAGTTATATTGAGCTTCTCAGAAAGAGTGTCTAGAAATAAGTTGGAAGGTTTTGTATGGGTATAAATTACATTCCCAAACTGAACTGGTATGGTGTTTTCGATTTCACTGGTGAAACACTCCTCAGAAACATCTATTCCTATTACCATTCCTGTGTGTTCACCAGCGTAATGCGACCACATAAGCGGATTAAGAGGTTGGCGTGTTAGCGAAAGAACTCCATAAGATTTTTTAAATTGCTGCACTGCTGCATCGCGAATTTTTTTTTGAGTACTCAGATTTATTTTTGCTTTACCTGGAAAGAATGAGCAAGCAGCTTCACTCTCGAACGGATCATTGAACGATTCAGGACTACTAAAAGCGATCGAATTATTCTCTAGTATTGAGTAACCGACTTCGTAGGTTAAGTATTTATACAAAATCATGAATCCTGCCTTTATGTAGGTAGTGGGTTTGGTACCTATCATAATGAAATACATGCTGTCGTTGTATCTAGGCTATCGATTCCGCTGAATCTAACGCGGGTCTAACGCGCCTTGCTGAGCAAATGCAAGGCAACGTAGCGGGTAGGTGCTTTGCGCCGCTCACAGGGCCTTTCTGGCGGTTGCAGGTCAGCCGCCCAAATGGTCGGCGAGGATACCCAGCACCTCGTCTTCATCGTCATCATTCAGACCGATGAATTCACGCCCTGGTATATCACCCCACAAATGCGAGAACTCAGCTTTGGTACCCCCGTAGTTCTGCATAGCCGCGTAGACCATCAAGCTCCCCCATTCGACGCTGTCACTAGAAGGGCTGTAGCTGAACTGCTTGGCCAGCTCTTTGCTTTCGCCTTCCAGTACGCGGTCATGGCCTTTGCGTTTTTCTGTAACCGGGGAGTTAGCCGCCCAGGCAGCTGTATTTTATTTAAATTATGTGCATTTGGCACCGCTGTGCGGTGCTTTCGCGGGTGCGCTGACGCTTACGCCGCGCTACTTGGCGTGTGCCTAGTTTTAGTGAAGGTGACGTATGCTCTGCCGTCTAGGCAGTTTAGAAAGTCACCACCAATGGAAGGGCCACTGAAGGTGTACTGCCCCAGGCAGCTGTATTTGATTAAATTATATGCACTCGGCACCGCTGTGCGGTGCTTTCGCGGGTGCGCTAACGCTTACGCCGCGCTACTTTGAAGGTGCCGAGGCTGGATAAAAGGCAGCGTGTGCTGGCCTTTAGGTTGCTTCGACACACTAGGTTTAGGTTCTAGTGCCGGCATCAAATAAAATCAGTCATTAACCACCAAGCAAAAGAGCCTCGATTGAGGCTCTTTTTATGGAAGAAAGAACGGGTCCAGATTGGTTTATTTGTCTTTCTCTTCTTCCCGGCGCTCAAACGCGCGCTTGTCGTCGGGTAGGCGGACGATGTCGCCGATGTCGAGCTTGTCCATGCCTTTCAGGCGATTGCCTTTGGCGTCGAGGATAGCGACAACCTTACCAATGCTAACGGCGTCTTCCTCGCGGTAGGCTTCTACTTCAACGCGGACGATCTTGCCTCGGTAGCGGGCCGAGAGAATATCACCGTTGCCAATCCTGGCATGGTCATGATGGTCGTTGGCGAATAGCTTGGATACGCTGGCGCTACCGGGGTCGTCCCATTCAATATGTCGATGCATCGCTCTCTCCTTGTCAGTTCATCCATAAAACCAGTGTAGTTTGCTTATTGCTGGGCTCGCCAGTTATTGGCTAGTGGATTTGTCGCCAATATGCTGAAACATAAAGGTTAAGGCCGCCGGAAGGCTTGCTCGCCATACGCGCCAGGTGTGTCCGCCGGGGTAGAGGTCCAGGCGTACGTCGTTGGGCTGAATGCGCTCCATGGCTTGGCGTAGCTGGCGGGCGTGAAACTCGGCGTCATACACATCGCTGCGTCCTGCGCTAATGTAAAGGGGCACCGGCGGAATATCGCTTTCTTCGGCGCTGGGGCGGGGCGTTACGTTAATACGATACTCTTCAAGGTAAGCAGGGTAGTTGCGCGCATCCCATAGGGCAGTATCAAAATTACCTTGCTCATCTAGAAAGGAGGGGTGACGGTGGGCAGATGAGTTAGGCGGCGGGTAGGGGACATAGCTTGCCGGGCTCAAGGCGGCCACGGCACCAAACATCTCGGGTTTTTCCAGGGCAAAGTTAAGCGCCCCAAAACCCCCGGCCGAAAGCCCGCCCACACCACGTAGCGCACGCGTTGACCCTACCTGGTAATGCGCTTCTACATGCGGAATTAGGTCATTGAAAAAGGCGCTGCGGCCTGCTTCATTGTGACCGTCTATCCACCAGCTGCGGCTGCCGGGCATGATGAATACCGCAGGCGGAATATGCCCCGCTCGAATCAGCCGGTCGGCGGTTTGGGCAAGGTTGCCCTTGGCCGCCCAGTCGCGCTCATTACCGAAGGAGCCGTGGAGTAAATAAACGACGGGGTATGGCGAGCTCGCCTCAGCGTCATAATTGTCGGGTAAATAAACGGTGTAGGGGTAGGCGTGGCCAAGCGTAGGTGATTCAAAGGTGTGATATCGAACCTCACCGGCAATCGCTGTGTTAAAGAAGCTCCAGAGGCCCAGCAGGGCGGCCAGCCTGGTTATAAGTGGACGTAACGACCATCGTGATATGTCAGTGAATGAAGAGAGTGGCAAACTGCCTCCAGGAATTATTAGCAGGTGATAGAGTCGGACGCCACGGTAACCGGGCGTGTTCATGGTAGGCCAGCGTTAGGCATACATGGAGTAGGTATGCATAAAAGAATAGAAGAAATTTACTGGTTGCGTGCTTACGGCTGTGTGGCCGTTTTTTTGTTTCACCTGTTGGACCACGTCAATCAGCATGTGGATAACCTGGCCACCGACCTGATGCGTTTGCCGCTGGTGCTGGGTACGCCGATCTTTCTGTTTATCTCGGTGTTCGTGTTCGCCATGCGCTATGACAAGGCGGTACCGCCCGGCTTTTTAGCCCAGCGGGTGAAGTACGTCATGCTGCCGTATCTGGTGTATGGCTTTATCTACTCGACGGCGGAGTGGGCGCGTTTAGGCATGATCGGGCAGCCGGTGAGTTTTATCGCCAACGCGGTGGAGTACTTTATCTTTGCCGGGTGGCACGGCTATTTCCTGATCATTGCCATGCAGTTTTATGTCGCCTATTGGCTATTTACGCGCTGGCGGCTGTGGCGCTTCAACCCGGTGCCGTGGCTATGGCTTAGCTGCCTGGTAAGTATGGCGTACTGGGGCACGGCCTATTGGCTTGAGGTTGAACTGCCAGGGTATCTGCTGTGGATTGCCCCTCTGGGTTGGATTTACCTGTTCCTTCTGGCGCTGGTACTGGTGCGCTACTATCCCTTTGAGTCGGTGACCCAGACGCCCGAGCAGCCAGTGTGGATGCGCTATCTTTCTCATCCGGTGTGGCTTGGGCTTTGGGTGTGTCTGCTGATCATGGCAAGCATTGCCGGCTGGCTGCAGTTTTCTTCCAAGGAAGTGTGGGTCATTCCGCTATTTGTGCTTTTTACACTGGTTGCCATGCGTTACCTGAAAGATTGCCCGGCGCCAGGCTGGGTGCGCTATATCAATCGATACTCATTTGGCATTTACCTGGCTCACCCGATGTTTTTTTCAATTACCGACGTGTTTGTCGCGCCTTTTTCACTGCCGGTGGCCGCTTATATGCTGCTGCTGATCCTTGTTGGCGCAAGCGGTTCCATCATGCTCAACCAGGTTGCTAACACCACTACCATTGGCGCCATGCTGTTTGGAAAACGCTTAAAAGCTTAAATCCAGGCTTTGCACCAAAATTAACCATAAAAATTAATTATTGCACTTTTTTGGTTCAAAACTACGCTCATCAGGTAGCCAAAACTTAATTGTTCAACGCTATGCTACATGGAGAGGCATAGTCAGTTAATTTTTATTTTTTTCTAAACAATGACTTATTTTTGAGACAGGACAAGTTGGTGCAAAGTTGGCATGCTCTCTGCATTGTATTGGTCAGCGGCTAGTGGGTCGTAGGCAGATGCCTTGCGGCGTGCTACAACGATAGCCGGTTTGAAATGATCGCTGGACGATTTGTTACCCAAAGCAGGCAATCGTTGAGCGAACAACAATGACAAGCGCGCCCTCTGGCTCGTTATTTGTCGAATGACTAGTTTGTCTAATAACACTTTTATCGATAGCTTACTGTTTTACGCTTTAAGCCACGCTCATACCGGAGGACACAATGTCAGCCAAGACTCTCGCGCTAATTGAAGAACATGATGTTAAGTGGGTGGACCTGCGTTTCACCGATACTCGTGGTAAAGAGCAGCACGTCACCGTGCCTGCCCGCGATGTAAACGAAGAGTTCTTTGAGAATGGCCAGATGTTTGATGGCTCTTCTATCGAGGGCTGGAAAGGCATCAATGAATCCGACATGATTCTGCGTCCGGAAGACGGCACCGCGTTCCTCGACCCCTTCACCGAAGACGCTACCCTGATTTTGCGTTGCGATATCATCGAGCCTGCCACCATGCAGGGCTATGACCGTGACCCGCGCTCCATCGCCAAGCGCGCTGAGGCGTACCTGGAATCTACCGGCCTGGGCGACACCGCCTTCTTCGGCCCGGAGCCTGAGTTCTTCATCTTTGACGAAGTGCACTGGAAGTCCGACATCCAGGGCTCCATGTACAAAATTTCTTCCGACGAAGGCGCTTGGGCAACTGACAGCCGCGTCGAAGGTGGTAACCTGGGCCACCGCCCACGCGTCAAGGGTGGCTACTTCCCGGTTCCGCCGGTGGATAGCTTCCACGATATCCGTGGTGCAATGTGTAACACTCTGGAAGCGATCGGTCAGACCGTAGAAGTTCACCACCACGAAGTGGCGAACGCCGGTCAGAACGAAATCGGCGTCAAGTTCAACACGCTGGTGAAGAAAGCCGACGAAGTTCAGGAAATGAAGTACGTGATCCACAACGTGGCCCACGCTTACGGCAAAACCGCGACCTTCATGCCCAAGCCGCTGGTGGGTGACAATGGTTCAGGTATGCACGTACACCAGTCGTTCTGGAAAGATGGTCAGAACCAGTTTGCCGGTGACGAGTACGCAGGCCTTTCTGAAATGGCGCTTTACTACATTGGCGGTGTGATCAAGCACGCGCGCGCCCTGAACGCCTTCACCAACGCTTCTACCAACTCGTACAAGCGTTTGGTACCGGGTTTCGAAGCGCCGGTCATGCTGGCCTACAGCGCCCGCAACCGTTCGGCCTCTATCCGTATTCCTTACACGGCAAGCCCGAAAGGCAAGCGCGTTGAGACTCGCTTCCCTGATCCGACAGCCAACCCGTACCTGGCGTTTGCTGCCCTGCTGATGGCCGGTATCGACGGTATCAAGAACAAGATCCATCCTGGCGATGCCATGGACAAGAACCTGTACGACCTGCCGCCGGAAGAAGGCAAGTCCGTACCGACTGTGGCCAACAGCCTGGATCAGGCGCTGGAAGCACTCGACGCTGATCGTGCGTTCCTGACCGAAGGTGGCGTGTTCACCGACGACATGATCGATGCCTATATCGAACTCAAGATGGAAGAAGTGGAGCGTATTCGTATGACCACGCACCCCATCGAGTTTGATATGTACTACAGCTGCTAATCACTTGGTGATAGCGCTAAAACCCCGCCTCGGCGGGGTTTTTTTATTGCACTGAACCGGTGAGTAACGTGCCCCTTAATCAGGCTTAATGCACTAAAATAGTGCATTGACAAAAAGTAGCTGATCATGTGCTGCGCTAAAAAAGCTCGCGCCATACCCACAACTGCCCATAAGCCGTGCAGGTAGGCAATAGTGAGCCGACTTGGCGCGCTTTTTGCAATTTCCCTATAACGATGAATGATTTCACGAGCGATGCTTCAGGACACGTCATGTATCAGCGTTTACTAGAACATCTCACCATGGCAGTACTGCTGCTGGACGGTGAGCTCCGCGTACGCTGGATGAACCCGGCCGCCGAAGCGCTGCTGGCGGTAAGCTTTAGCCGCGTAGAGGGAATCAACCTGGATACTCTGCTGGGCGGTGACGAAAGTATCGATCAGGTATTGGCTAAGGCGCGGGATGCCTTTCACCCTTACACCCAGCGCGAGGCGCGTATTACTCCGGTCAACGGCGAAGCGCTGACGGTGGATTACACCGTAACGCCCTTGTCGGAAAATGAGCTGCTGCTGGAAGTGGAACCCCGCGATCGCTTGATGCAGATTTCTCGCGAGGAGGCGCTGACCACGCGTCAGGAGACCATCAAGGTGCTGGCCCGGGGCCTTGCCCATGAAGTGAAAAATCCGCTAGGCGGAATTCGGGGCGCCGCCCAGCTTCTGGAGCGCGACCTGGCAGACCCGGCGCTGCGTGAGTTCACCCATATCATTATTGAAGAGGTCGACCGCCTGCGGGATCTGGTGGACTCGATGCTTGGACCTAATCGCATCGTCAAGCATGCACCGGTGAATATTCATAAAGTGCTGGAGCGAGTAAGGGCGCTGCTGATTGCTGAGCATCCGGGCATCACTGTTAGTCGTGATTACGACCCCAGCCTGCCGGATCTTTCCGGTGATGAATCGCAGATGATCCAGGCCGTACTCAACGTGGCCCGCAACGCCGTACAGGCCATGAGCGATGCCGAGACCCCCGCGCCTGAGCTGATGCTGCGCACCCGTGCCCGGCGCCAGTTCACGCTGGGCGCTGAGCGTCACCGTCTGGTAAGCGAGGTGGGCGTGATTGATAACGGCCCCGGCATCCCGGAAGAGCTTAAAGAAACGCTTTTCTACCCCATGGTGTCAGGGCGCGCCGAAGGCAGCGGGCTGGGGCTTTCCATCGCCCAGTCGATTTTGCACCAGCATCAAGGATTGATCGAATGCGACTCACGACCCGGACACACCGAATTTCGTTTACTGATTCCATTGGTTATTAACTGCACCGGAGAAGCGTCATGACTGAGGCGACACGTAATGAGGTTGCACGGGTGGTCGTTGTGGACGACGACCGCGCTATCCGCTGGGTGCTTGAGCGTGCGTTGGCACAGCCGGACCTGGATGTAGAGTGCATCGAACGGGCCGATACAGCGCTTGAAAGACTGCTGCAAAACCCTCCGGATGTGCTGGTGACGGACATTCGCATGCCGGGCATCGATGGGCTGGGGCTGATGTCGCGCATCCGCGACGTGCACCCGGATTTACCGGTGATTGTCATGACCGCGCATTCGGACCTGGATAGCGCGGTGGCCTCCTACCAAGGCGGCGCCTTTGAATACCTGCCCAAACCATTTGATGTGGATGAAGCGTTGGCGCTCGTGCGCCGGGCAGTCGCGCATGCCCGAGAGCGGCAGCGGCCGATCAGCGTGCCTGAAGGTCTGAATGCAGAAATCATCGGCGAAGCACCCGCTATGCAGGAAGTGTTTCGGGCCATCGGTCGGCTTTCCCACTCGCATATCACGGTGCTGATCAATGGTGAGTCGGGCACGGGTAAAGAGCGTGTCGCCCAGGCGCTTCACCAACACAGCCCTCGGGCGGGCAAACCGTTTATCGCCCTTAATATGGCGGCGATCCCGCGTGATTTGATTGAATCTGAGCTGTTCGGCCATGAGAAGGGCGCCTTTACCGGGGCGGCGGCCCAGCGCCAGGGGCGTTTTGAGCAGGCCAATGGTGGCACGCTGTTTCTGGATGAAATTGGCGATATGCCCGCCGAAACCCAAACCCGGTTATTGCGCGTGCTGGCCGATGGTGAGTTCTATCGAGTGGGCGGGCATACGCCGGTCAGGGTAGACGTGCGTATTATCGCCGCCACACACCAGAATCTTGAGTCTCTGGTGGATGACGGGCGTTTTCGCGAAGACCTTTTCCACCGCCTGAACGTTATCCGCATCCATCTGCCGCGCCTTACCGAGCGGCGCGAGGACATCCCACGCCTGACGCGCCACTTTCTGGCCGAAGCTGCCAAGGAGCTGACGACCGATATCAAGGTGCTGACAGCCGAAACCGAAGCACACCTGACGCGCCTGCCGTGGCCGGGTAACGTGCGCCAGTTGGAAAATATCTGTCGCTGGCTAACGGTGATGGCCTCAGGGCGCGAAATACTGGTGGAAGATCTACCTCCTGAATTACGCTCCCCGCATACAGCTGAAAGCGGTACGCATGGCGATTGGCGAACGGCATTTCGCGAATGGGCCGACCGCGCCCTGGCCGAAGGGCATACGCATTTGCTGGAAGAGGCCGTGCCGGACTTTGAGCGAATCCTGATCGAGACGGCGTTAAAGCATACCGGCGGGCGTAAGGGAGAGGCAGCCGAGCTACTCGGCTGGGGGCGAAACACCCTGACGCGCAAACTGAAAACGCTACTACCGGCGCTTGCCGACGAGTAGGCCAAGTATTAATCAGTTAAGAATCGCCTGCTTGAATGGCCTGTTGATTAAGGGCCTGACACTGAGCGAGAAAGCGTTCAAAATCGCTGAGAATGGTGTCCAGACTTGCATGCAGGCGATGGTCATCATCCACCATGCGCAAGGACAGGTGCTGGCGCTGTGCATGCTCAATCACCGGGCCTGGGAGCACCACATCGTCTTGCCAACCATGAATGATATGGGTAAGCCGGGCCGCAATGGTGGGCGAGGTCTGCGGATACTCGGGAAGGCCCAGTGCCGGGGCCAGCAGAAAACAGCCGAGCACAGAGTGATGGGCGCTGGCCGCGGCACTCAACCAGCCGCCAAGGCTTGAACCTGCCAGAACGCACTCCTCGGGCTTGTCGTTGCGCTTGGCAATGGTGGCCAGCAGGTGTTCAAGACGTCTTGAGGGTTCGGCCATGCCTCGGTAATCCATGACGACCGGCTCGCAGTCATCAAGCTTTTCTGCAATTCCTTTTAGGGCCTGGATTTTCAGGGCCTTTGGCCCGCTTTCCAAGCCGTGTGACAGGTAGACGGTCATCATGGTGGCTTAACTCGCTGCTGAATTTTGAATTGCTTGACCGCCTTGCTCTATATCTTTACCGGCACCCGCAATTGTATTGCAGCCGCTAATAGTCAGCGTGAGAGTTGTCATCAGAAAAACCATAGCCACAGTACGTTTCATACAGTCATTCCTCTCAGGTAGGCATGCCTAGCGTCGTCATGAATCTGAAGTAGTGATTGCTGTACTACGTAAAATAAGCGCTGTTGTATCTTCTTGTCACTGATTTAATCAATAAGGTCGATAGTGAGCCGTGTTTATCTGTCGCATGTGCCTTTTTTACACATCTTTAAGAGGTTATATACTCTTATTAAAAAAGATTGTTAAATTTTAAATACATGATTTATTTGATTTTTATAGAGTTAAACGGAATGTTGGCCCGCTGGCTGCACTACCTAAGTAGTAACAGCGTGAGTTGAGTGATAGAAGATAAGGGAAGGCAGGAGCCAAATTTAGAAAAACAGGGAAGCTTAAGGACATTCATTCTGCTCACATGTATTAGCGTATGGAGACGCTAATTGTCGAGGCCAAGGAATGGCGCAGATGCAAAACTACCATTTCGCGAAAGCGAAGTGGTTTTTTTGCGTTGCCTTTATCCGTAATCTATTGATTTTTATACTATATTTAAACCAAATTATAATTTGCGTAACCTTTGTACAGATGAACGCATCGATTTAGTCTATTCTGTCGGCATACTACCTCTAAGCGGTTAGAAAACGTCAACGCAACAACCGCGTACTTTCAGGGATAAGCGCTATGGCGATGGGACTGATGTTATGCATGTTTGTGCTTTTTTTGGGGTTTTCAGCCATCGGGTTATACATGATGTTTAAAAGCTCTTTTATGGTCACCACCGAAGACCCGGACGATATACCGCCCGAACTTTGAGCCTAAAAGAGTGATGGCATGATGCTGTTGTCGAATGCCTAGAACCCTAGCCCCTAAAGCACACCTGTTAGCCATACCTTTAGCAGTATCCTATAAAGCCCCATGCCCGCTTACGCGGGCATGGGGCTTTATAGCAAATGGCTACTAAGGTTATTTCTGCTGCCAACGGCCTTGGCCGTGTTCAGGCACCATGCGGCCAAAATAGAGCAAACCAAAGGCCAGCCAACCCAAGGTTAAAAGCCCGGTGAATATCAGGATAGCTAAGGCGCCAAACTCGGCAATCAGCGGCAGGGCAGCCGCGGTGAACAAACCACCTCCTACAATCGGTTCAAACATGAGCTGTTTGTAGCCAAAGCTTTCAAACGCGCCGGACTCGTTTTTCGGATCAGCCATACGCATTAAAAGAAGACCCGTGACCGTCACCCCCATGGACTGGCCAAAATCGCCAATGCCTCGCTCAAACCAGTTCTCTGGAATAATCCGCGGGGCGATCACGATCAGCACGAATAATCCCCAACCGATACCTGCAGCTGAAAGCAGCAAGAACGGCAGAAAGTATTCACCTAGCGTCGTCAGTGACAGCGTGGCTAGTGCCGCCACGATGGTAAAATCAAGCGCAGTACCGGCAATTCGCGCCATGGTGCGTGTGGAGACATGGTGCTCCAGGCCAAAGCGAGTCACCACTAACTGGACGATTACCCCGCCGATCATCGCGATAGGAAACAGCGGCACATGGGCAAGTATTTCAAGGCCATCGTTACGTGCCCAGGTAACCTGCTCGATCCACTGCAGGCCAGAAAGCAGTAGCCAACCAATTAGAATGGCGATGCCCACCAAACCGATATGCAGGCTGAGCGGGTCGGTGGTGCCTGCTTCGTGAGTAAGGTCTTTTTTAAACTCGCTAAACTCTTCGGTGGAAGGACGCTCATCGTCGCGCATCAGGTCATCCGGAGCGTCGCTCTCCTTGGTGGGGGTAATAATCCCTCGGCGGGCGGCGATATTGATCATCAGGGTACCGATAAGCACACCGGCAACGATCCCGACGGTGGCTAGGCCAAGTGCCAGATCAGCCCCTTCCTCAAAGCCCAGATCGGCGAACGTATCCGCCATGCCTGCTGCCGTGCCATGGCCGCCTTCAAAGCCAATCTCGATGAGCGCGCCCACCATGGGGTTCATGTTAAATAACGGCGTTAATACCAAAAGCGCCAGGGTAAGGCCCACGACATACTGCCCCCATGCCATGGTTTGGCCCACCACAACCTGAGGCCCGGCGCGAAGCCAGATGGTACGAAGGCCAGGAATAGCCTTGCCGATAAACAGAGCGGCAAACACGACGTTAATCAACAGACCCGGCAAGGCCGCCCAGCTCTCTTGCACATAAGCAGGAAAAAGGCCCGGACTTTCTTCATAAAAGGCAGGTATCAGGCGACCAATGACATCTGGCCCCATCAATAAAAGTATCAGCCCGGCAATCACCGAGCTGGGTAGAAAAAGCTTGCGTAGCCACGCGAGCCTAAGCCTCAACGCGTTACTAACCACGAGTGCTAGCGCAATAATTACAAGCGCAACAAAGAGTTCGCCAACCGTCATGGTCATTACATCGCTCCCTAATGAATGCGAAAGACCCACGCCTTCGCATGACCGTTTAAATGACAGAGTTGGTTTTAGATTAGTGCCTAACGCTTAAAATGGCGAAAAGTTTACTTTACCCCATCCAGTAAAGGCTCAGAAAAGCAAAACCATAGCCGATAGCGCCCCCCGCGATAACATCACTGATGTAGTGCAACCCAAGGCCCACTCGGGAAATAGCGATCAGCAGTGCCAGAGGTAACACAATGGGAAGCAGCCACGGTGTATGAGCGGCTACTAGCACGCTAAACAGCACGGCGTGCATGGTATGACCGCTTGGGAAGCTATAACGGTCGCGGGCCGGCTCGCCGCAATGCACGCCGCCTAGATAGGTAATAAAGGGCCGCTCGCGGCAGAGGCGCGTTTTGATCAGCCGATACACCGCCATGGCAGCCAGGGCAATGCTGCTGTATTGCACGATGCGCCAGGTGCCATCCGCTTGTAGCCAGGGCTGAGCGGCAATCAGGAGTACCCAGATGGGCCAGTCGCCTAATCGGCTGGCGGCCTGAAGGGTAATGCGCCAGGGGCGAAACAGGTTCAGACGCGTAACGCGCTGACAAAGCTGCCACTCCAGTAGGTCAAGACGATCGAACACGACAAGCGGGCGTGGGCGCATGATAAGCCTCCTGGGCTTGTTGGAGATACTGCATAAACTGATCGGCAATGCCCGACCAGCTTTGCTCAAGCGCCCGAAGGCGTGCGACACGTCCTAACCGCGCGTAATCGGCCGGATGCTGACAAAGCTCAACTGCCGCCTGCTGAAAGGCTTCACTGTCGTCAGGCGTGACGGTAATGCCGTTATGGCCATTCTGAATCAGCTCGGCGCTGGCGGCATGCCGATAAGCCACAACGGCCAGGCCGCTTGCCATGGCCTCTGCAACCACGTTGCCCCAGGTTTCAGAAAGCGAAGGAAAGATAAACAGGTCGGCGCTGGCGTAGTGGCGGGCCAGCTCCTGTTTATCCACAAAGCCTGTGAAGTGCGCCTCGGGGAGCGCTTTTTCAAGCTGCGCCCGGGCAGGGCCATCACCTACAATCACTTGCGCCATATCCGGGCGTACTGCACGCATGGCTTGCATGGTTTCCTGAAGCAGCGTGAGGTTTTTCTCTGCGGCTAGACGGCCCGCATAAAGCGCTACGGGTTGATGCGCACTCACACCCCATTGTTTACGTAGCTCGGTATCACGGTGGGCAGGCGAAAACTGCTCGCCCTCAATGCCGCGCGACATAACATGAACGTTACGAATACCTTGCTCGCTCAAGGCCGTGGCCTGCAGCTGAGTAGGTACCAGGGTAAGTTCGCAGCCGTTATGAAAATAGCGCAGATAGCGACGGGTGGCCGATTCAAGCCAGGGCACGCCGTAGTCGTGACAATAGTGGTCAAAATTGGTGTGCCAGCCAGCTACCAGCGGGATATTGAGCTGGCGCGCGGCTTGGCGTGCTACCCAGCCTAGCGGGCCTTGTGTAGCGAGATACACGACGCTTGGACGATGTTCGCGCCAAAACCGTCGAAGCGTGGAAGGGCGGGTGAAGCCTACCTGGACATCCGTGTAGCCAGGCAGAACGCAGCGACTGACCTGCAGTTCCTGTTTGACGTTAGCGGTCTCGCCTTTTACACGTGGCCGTGGTCGAATCACATCAACCTCAACGCCCTGTCGGTAGAGTTCTTGATGCAGCCGACTCAATGTATGAGCAACGCCGTTTATTTCCGGTGTCCATGTTTCGCTAACGATACAAAGCCGCATACGCGATCCATCCCTTTATCACATTTTAATTCAGTGTGGCCAGAGACAGTGACACTGCCAAGTCAAGGTAGTGAATATGTGATGACATGAAAGTAAATAATAATTAATTATTAACAGTATATGGCTATATCAATATATTGTTACGGTGTTAAGTAGATTTTATTAAAAATTAAATAAACATCACAAAGTACTAAAAATATTAAAACTTTAAAATAAATGAAATATACGGCCTCTACTATTTGCAGCGTTGAGGCCCCGGGCGAACTCATGTTTGTTTAGAGCCTTTTTATTAAAAAAATATATGACTATTTCAACGGGATCGAACATGTTTAAGAAAACGACACTAGCGTTAGGGGTTTGCGGTTTATTAGGCGCCTCTGCAGCTCAAGCCGCGATGGTGTATGACCAGGACGGTACCACGCTAGATATTTACGGCCGTATCGCCATGGGGTTTGAGGGTGGCGGTGTTAAAGATGGTAAGGATAACGGCGAAGAATTCCGTAACTTTGGTTCGCGTCTGCGCATCACAGCTGGCCACCAGATTACTTCTGACCTGCGTGCGTTTGCCCGCGTAGAGTGGCGCTTTAAAGGTGACGAGCGTAGCAGCCCCGGTTTTGATGAGGTGCGTAACAGCTACCTGGGCCTTGAAAGCGAGCAGTTCGGTACGTTCATGGCCGGTAACTACAACAGCTTCTACGACAACTACGTCATGACCCCCTTCGACGTTTACGTCGAGCGCGGCTATGAGTTCGCGGGTGGCGGTCTTCAGGCACGTGGCGACTCCATCGGCTATAAAACGCCGGAAATGGAAGGCTTCCAGGCGGTCATTTCTGCCAAGCACTTCTCTGAGCGTGGCCTGACCGAAGCCGAGCAAACCGAAGAAGGTAGCGTAATCGCCACCCAGGGTGGTGTTGTCTATTCAACCGGCCCTGTGCGTTTAGCGATTGGTTACGTCGAAGATACCGTACGTGGTGGTGGCGGTGGCAACGGTAAAACACGTTTCGGTACTACAGCGGCGTTTGAAGTCAACGACGCTTTTGCCGTACGCGTAGGTTATGAAACCCGTGGCAACCACGACACCTACGGTGGTGGCTTCGATAAGATTGGTGTAGGCGCCACTTATATCTACGATTCCTGGCAGTTCTTCGGCGACTACTACAACATCGACCTGGATAACAGCAGCAGCGACCGTAACGCTTGGGCGCTGGGCTCCATGTACAAGCTGACCAAAAACTTCGATATGTTCCTTGAGCTTAACGATCGCAATTTAGACGCCGTTAACGACTACGAAGAAGATATGTACTACGCGGTAGGCGCTCGTTATCACTTCTAATGGCTAGTGTGGGTTCGTTACTGGTTTAAGCTTTACTTCGATCTTGAGTCGGTATGGGTAATCCCATACCGACTTTTTGGCGTTGTAGCGTGCCTTTAGCGCTCGTCATCCCGGTTATCGATGGTTTTACGGAAGTTGTCGATAAACGGCTGCTCGGCCTTGTCGATGCGGTCCATACCGGCCACCACACGGTGCCAGTAGGGGTAAAGCGGGGCCGGGCGCGTGGCGGCTTCGAGTCGATCAATCTCTTCCTGATTCAGCGTAAGCTCTGCTGCAGCCAGGTCATCTTTCAGATGCTCTTCGTTGCGCGCGCCGACAATCAAAGAAGTCACGCCCGGGCGGTCCTTCAGCCAGGCAAGGCAGGTGCGCGGAATGGACGCATTGTGCGTCTCGGCAATCTCGGCCAGAAGCTCAATGATGTCGTAAGCGCGCTCCATATCGTGGATATAGGGTTCGGGCCATCCGTTGCCCTGGCGCGTGCCTTCCGGCGCTTTCTTGCCGCGGCGCACCTTGCCGTTGAACACGCCTTCGCCCAGCGGTCCCCAGACCAGCGTGCCGATGTTCTGATCGATCGCCAGCGGCATCAGCTCGTATTCGGCCTCTCGGGATTCCGGCGTGTAGTAGATCTGCTGGCTGATAGGGCCGGCCAGGTTATGAAGCTCGGCCTTACCGATGGTCTTCATCATCTGCCAGCCGGTAAAGTTGGACGTGCCGTAGTAGCGGATTTTGCCGCTTTGTACCAAGTGATCCAGCGCATACAGCATCTCTTCAACCGGCGTTACGCCATCCCAGTTGTGCATCTGGTACAGGTCGATATGATCGGTACCCAGGCGTTTCAGGCTGGCCTCACACGCGTTGATCAAGTGATAGCGTGAAAAGCCACTGTGGTTGGGGTTGTCGCCCAACGGGCTACGCGCCTTGGAGGCTAGAATGATGTCCTGACGCTTGTTGCCCAGCGCTTTGCCTACAATTTTTTCCGCCTCGCCCATGGAGTAAAGATCGGCGGTATCGATCAGGTTAACCCCGGCATCAATCGCCATATCAATCTGGCGCCGCGCGCCTTCTACATCGACGCTGGCCGCTTTCTCAAAGCCGCCACTTCCCCCGAAGGGGACGGTGCCCAGTACAATCTCGGATACCAGCAGTCCTGAATTCCCTAACGGACGGTATTTCATTTCGATAGCTTCCCTGTTAATCGAATATAGAGTTAATCTAAAGTCTTAGATCGCGAACATCTCTAAGCTTAGAAACTCAGCGGGATATGTCAAAACAGTAGCGTGCTTACTGATGCGTTGTTTTGATTCACCGTCCTCATGGGCCTTCGGTGGGTTTGCCGGTGAAATCAGTCACCGGCTTGTCTACGGGCCTGTCGAGCCGCTCTGAAAAAGCCTTAAGGCCCGCCAGAATCGGCTTGATGGCATACCACAGCTCGTCGTCTTTAAGCATGCGATAGACCCCGGTGATGCCGGGGGCGCTGTCCTTTTCCTTGTCCTGCTCTTTACTTGAAGGGTGCGCTTCTTCGTCGTGGCGGTGGTCGCCGACCTGCTCAATTCCTTCCTTAAGTGCAAACATTACCTGATAAAAACGCTCCGGCGGCAGCGTCGAAAGTGTCATGGCGATCACTGAAAGGTTTTGGATGGCATTAAGTGTGCCTTGTTTATTTAACCCCCCGACCAGAATACGCAATAGCTCATGATTGGAAGCCACCACATCGTTGGCAAACCGAAGCATGCCGTGTTCATGGAGCGTTTGCACAAGCCTATCGAGCTCTTCCTGAGCATCTGGGCCGATTTTGGGCGGCGTCACGTCGTGGGAAATTCGTTCGGCCATTACATTTTCCTCGGATTCATTTGCTGGGCAGGCGGCAACGTATAATCCTCGTTGGCCCACTTCACCTCGACGGCGACGCCTTCATTAGGCGTGCGTTTTCCAAACCGGTAGTTGGTGCTGGGCAGCGGCGGCTCGGTGCGTTTATCCAGTACCTTAAGCTTGACGGCCGTTTCCTTATAGGCGGGCGTGTGAACCACCGGGTCGGTGTGTTCACCGGTTAGCCCATTAACCCCAGGCTTGCCAAAGTGAATCGGTAGATAAAGTGTCTTGCCCGCGACGCGGTCGGTGACCAGTGCGGGGAATTCATGGCTATCTCTGCGTGAGGTAATGCGCACCCAAGTACCGTCTTGAATGTTGCGCTCGGCTGCGAGCTCCGGGCTTACCTCGACAAAACTGCCGGGCACCTGGTCCCAGATACCCTGAGATCGCCCGGTTTGGTTGGAGCCTTGAAAGTGCTCCAGCAAACGGCCGTTATCCAGCATGAAATCATATTCATCATCAGCGGCCTCAAGAGGCTCTTGCCACTCAAGAACAAACAGACTGGCCTTGCCATCGTCGGTGGGAAAACCATCGGTATACAGCAGTGGTGTGTCGGTGCCGTCGGCGGCAACCGGCCAGAGCAGCGATTTCCAGCCTTCAAGGCGCTCGTAACTGACCCCGGCGAACAGCGGTGAAATAGACGCGCACTCCGCCATGATCTCGGAGGGATGGGTATAGCCCCAGTCGTGGCCCATACGGGCGGCAAGATCCTTAAGGATACGCCAGTCGGGGCGGCTATCGCCCAGCGGCTCCAGTACCTGGTAAAAGCGCTGGATACGCCGTTCGGTATTCACAAACGTGCCGTCTTTCTCGACGCTAGGGCAGGCGGGGAGCACCACATCGGCAAACTCAGCGGTACGGCTCAAGAAAATATCCTGTACCACCATAAAGTCGAGGCTTTCAAACGCGGAATGAACGTTATGGGTGTTGGCATCAGAAAAAGCCGTCTCTTCGCCAATGATGTACATGGCCTTGAGCTTATCGTCAGCCGCTGCCTGAACCATCAGGAAGTTGCCCCAGCCCTCTTCCAGAGAAAGCTGCTCAGGCTTAACGCCCCAGCCTTTGGCCCAGCGCTTGCGGGCGTCTTCGTCAGTGACCTTTTCATAGCCTGGGTACATATTGCGCAAGCAGCCAAAGTCGCTGGCACCCTGGACGTTGTTGTGGCCGCGCATGGGGTAGCCGCCGGTACCTGGCTTGCCGTAGTTACCTGTAACCAATAGCAAATTGGAAAGCGCGGTGCTGGTATCCGAGCCGTGGCTATGCTGAGTAATCCCCATGGCCCATAACAGGCAGACACTTTTTGCTCTGCCGATTAATTCGGCGGCTTCAATTAGCTGCTGCTTGGGAATGCCGGTTTTCTGTTCGGCAAAATCGAGGGTAAACGGGGCTAGTGATTCACGGTACTCATCGATGTTATTGACCCAGCGCTCAAGAAATTCATAGTCGGCTAGGTCGTTATCGAACATATAGCGCGATAGTGCCGAGGCCCAGATTAAATCGGTACTGGCATTGGGCCGCATAAACAGATTCGCCCGTTCGGCCATTTCATGTTTGCGGGGGTCGAACACTACCAGCTTTTGGCCGTGCAGTTTTTGCGAGGACTTGATACGCGAGGCAATCACCGGATGGTTTTCGGCGGTATTGCTGCCTACCAACACCACTACTTCCGCCTGCTCGATATCCTTGATGGTACCGGCATCACCGCCATAACCCACGGTGCGGGTAAGCCCTTTGGTGGCCGGGTTTTGGCAATAGCGGGACGAGTTATCCACGCTATTGGTGCCAATGATCAGACGGGCAATCTTCTGAGTCAGGTAAGCCTCTTCGTTACTGGCTTTACTGGAACCGATAAAGCCTACGCTTTGCGGGCCGTGGATATCGCGTACATTCATCAATCGGCGGGCCACCAAGTCCAGCGCTTCGTCCCAGCTGGCTTCACGGAACTGACCATTTTCCCGAATCAGCGGTGTCGTGAGGCGTTTTTCGCTGTTAACGAAATCCCAGGCAAATTTGCCCTTGATGCAGGTGGAAATGCCGTTAGCGGGGGCATCAGGGGTAGGCTGAACCTTAAGAATCTTGCGATCCTGGGTCCACATCTCAAACGAGCAGCCCACCCCGCAGTAGGTACACACCGTTTTAGTGCGCTTGATACCCGGCTGCCGCCAAGCGGCATCCAGCTCTGAAATACCGGTGATGGGTTTGGCGCTGGTGGTGTTTTCGATTTCCTTGACCACTTCGATCATAGGCCGCTTAAGCGACCAAGGCAGTGCGGTAAGCGGGCCAGTCTGCCCGTACATGCTGTTTTCCTGTAGCGCATTACACGGGCAAACCGTGACACAGTGGCCACAGTGAACACAACTTGAGTCGTTGATCTCTTTGCCGCCATCCCACAGTACGCGCGGGTTTTCACTGGCGTAATCAATGCTTAACGTTTCGTTGACCTCGACGTTCTGGCACGCCTCGACACACTGGCCGCATAGAATGCACTGGTCCGGGTCGTAGGTATAAAACGGGCTGGAAGTATCTTTTGGATGGGGCTTGGGCTGGAATTCATAGCGCTGAATAGGAATATCCATCTCGACCACGGCGTTATGCACGCGGCAATCACCGTTGTTATTCTCGCACACGGTACAATAGAGCTCGTGTTTGGCCAGCAGGCGGTCCATGCCTTCATGGCGAGCAGCCGTAGCTTGAGTGTCAAGGCTGGAAATATTAAGACCTTCTTCGGTACGTAGCGTACAGCCACGTTTCATTTCACCGTTAACCTCGACCCAGCAGGTATCGCACGTTTCAATAGCGCCTAGAGAAGGGTGATAGCAGACACTAGGTAAGGAAATACCGTGGCTTTCTAGAAAATCAATCAACGGCTCATCGGCGTTACCGGTTAATTCTTTATCATCAAATTTAATTGTGCACGGTCGGTTCATACGGGTAATCCTCCATGGGCCCCTTATTTTTTCCTGACGCTGGCTCCTCTTTGCGGGTTTTTAACGCCTTGCTTCAAAGGTAGTTAAGCGACTTGAGCTTGTACAAGTTTAAGTCTTGGTTTTAAACCTAAGTTAAGTGCGGTCTTTGCGTTTCTCTTTCAAAGCCAGCACGCTACGTTTATAGCCAGCGTGGCTTTATTTATCCTCAAGCGCGGAGAAGACAACATGGAAAAGACAGTGAAACAGCAAACCGTATTGATTACCGGCGCTAACCGAGGTGTCGGGTTGGCACTGGCGGCACACTATAGAGATGAAGATTGGCAGGTAATTGGTGTTTGCCGCCAATCATCAGAAGAGCTTGAGCGCGTGGCTGATCGTGTTATTGAAGGTATCGATGTGACCAAGCCAGGGGATGTTGAGCGTTTGGCACAAGCGCTTGATAGCCAAAGGCTTGATTTATTGATCAACAATGCGGGCCTCTTGCGCGATGAATCGTTAGGTCAGCTGGATTTCGACAGCATCCGCGAGCAGATGGAAATCAATGCCTATGCACCTTTGCGGGTCAGTGAGGCACTGCTGCCGTTGATGCAAGACGGCAGTAAGATTGCCAACATCACCAGCCGCATGGGATCGATCGCCGATAACGATTCCGGCGGCCGCTATGGCTATCGGGCGTCCAAGGCGGCGCTGAACGCGTTTGGAAAATCGCTGGCCATGGACCTTAAACCACGAGGTATTGCCGTAGCGCAAATACACCCCGGCTATGTAAAAACGCGCATGGTTAACTTCGGTGGGATGATCAGCCCTCAGGAAGCCGCCACGGGTATTGCCGCCTGTATCAAAACGCTGACGCAGGAAAATAGCGGCGGTTTTTGGCACAGCAATGGTGAACTGCTGCCGTGGTAGCGTCGCGTGAAGCTTTCTTCTATCAACGGTGGGGGCAGCGACGCTGCCCAGCCAATTAAATAACGCGCTTGCGAATTTGCGATGACAGCTGCTCGAAGCCTATTACGACCACAAGAATGAGCAGAATGATGGTCAGCGCGCGGTCGAAATTGAAAAGTCGCATGGCGGCAGCCAGCTCAACGCCGATGCCGCCAGCGCCGACCAAACCTAAAGTAACTGCTGAGCGCAGGGCTTTTTCGACGCTATACAGGCTGGTAGCCGTCATGGAGGCCAACGTTTCCGGCAGGATCGCGCCGCCGATTACTGAAAGCTTACCCGCACCGGTGGCGCTGAGCGCTTCGGAAGGGCCGGGATGGACTTCTTCGATACGCTCCGAGAAAAAGCGCGCTGCAAAACCAATGGTGTCCATGATGATCGCCAGCACGCCGGCCATGGGGCCTAGGCCCACGGCCACCACGAAAATGAGCGCCCAAATCAGGTCCGGAATGGTGCGCATCGTCGAAACAATAAATCGGGTTAAGGTGCGAACCCAGGGGGCGGGGGCGGTATTGCGTGCCGACAGCAGGGCAAATGGCAGGCTAAGTATTATCCCTATGGTCACGCCCACAATGGCTATGTTCAGCGTTTCAAACATCGACCATGCCAATACATCCAGATTGCTAAGATCGGGGGGAAAAGCGCGACCCAAGAAATGCCCCAGATTAACGATTCCCCGCAGCAAGCGTTCAAACGTGACGTTGGTCGCCATGGCGCCTTGAACAAACAGGACTAAAAACGTCAGGACGATAGCGCAGGTAAATAGTGAAGGTCGTCTGAATCGAGGCGGTAACGCCGTCGCAAGGGGGCGATTAGTAGACATGGGCTGCTCTCGGCGGCTAGTGGGTAACGGGCGTCAAACGGGAAGTGGCGGACAGCAGTGGCTGATCGACGCGGGTCTCTCCTTGATACAGTTGCTGCATATCGTCTAACGCAACCTGTTGACGTGGTGCATCCAGAACAATTTTTCCCGCTTTCATCCCTACGATGCGGTCGCCATACTGCTGGGCGAGTTCAAGCTGATGCAGGGTGCAGAGCACCGTCATGCCTCGTTCTGTCACGACATCCAGCAATAAGTCCATGATTTCACGACCGGCTTTAGGATCAAGGCTAGCAACAGGCTCATCTGCGATAATAATCTCGGCATCCTGCATAAGCGTTCTGGCGATAGCCACGCGCTGCTGTTGGCCACCCGAAAGTGCTCGACATTCAGCCTGTGCTTTGTGCGCCAGCCCAACTCGTTCAAGCGCCGCCATGGCCCGCTCGCGCAGCTCAGCGGTGGCAAAACAGGAAAGGCTGGTGAGAAGCCCTAAGCGCTGTTGGCCGAGCGCACCGTATAAAACGTTTTGAAAAACGCTCACGTTTTGCACCAGATTGAACTGCTGGAACACAACGCCTATTTTCTGGCGTAGCCTGCGTAGTTGAGCTGGCGACAAACGCGTCAGCGGCTCACCCAGAATTTGGATACTGCCCTGGTCGTGGGGTGCCAAACCGTTGAGACAACGCATCAACGTCGATTTACCGCATCCATTGGCACCCAGCAAAATAACGCATTCACCTTGGTTAACGCTGAGATTCAAGCCACGCAGCACGTGAAGCTTTGCGTAGTATTTATGCAATTCAGTAATCGTGATCGCATTCATACAAAAACCTCCTGCGTTACTGCCAGGAGGGTGAGGTTATAGACCATCATGTTGAAACCTTTAAACGGCACGTCCCTGTGCATGTTGGGTAACGACTCGTTAAAGGGGGATGCCCGCGGCTTCGTACGCTTGACGCACTATGTCGTAATCTTCATTGGTACGGTCAAAGCCCAGTGATGAATCTCGGTTTAAGAATTTTCCTTCGTTACGCTCTGTGGCAATCAATGCACTCCACAGTGTATCGGCATTGGCATTTAGCGTGTCTCGCAGTGCTGTTTTACATGCATCATCTAAAGAACCTCGCATAACCACTGGATCGCCAGGCAGTACATCGCTAGTGGCGATGACACGGTATTCGCCGTTAGGATCCATTGCCTGAATCTCATCAATGTCGCGATTGCCGCCGCCCATGGCATCGACATCGCCGTTGACCAGGGCGGCAATACGCGCGTCGCCTGCCATGATAATTTCCAGATCTCGTTTAATATCCAATCCGGCATCCACCAGCATTTGGCTTGGGAAAATATGCCCACTGGTAGAGCCAACATCCTTTAGCGCTACACGGTGGCCTGCCAAATCTTCAAGAGACTCGATATCACTGTCTGCTGGCACGTAAAAGCTGCTGCCATAGTGCGGGCGCTCAATGGCAAACAGGATTTCAATATCGCTCTCACGGTCGAACAGCACGAACTCCGAAGGGCCGGCAAATACCAGATCCACATCATCATATTGAAGCGCCGTGCCCGCTGCTGTGCGGTTGCTTAGGCTAAACATCTTAAGCTCAAGGCCCGTCGTTTCCTCAAACGCCTCAGCGAAGGGGCCAAATGCTTCTGCCAGCGGCCCCATGCCTTCGATACCCGTATCGGCCATGCGCAGCGGGTTAGGGCAGATACCGCTTAAATCTTCATTGGCGTAAGTTGTGGCGGTAGTTGCCAGCGTTGCAGCGGTGAGTGCAAGCGTGAGAAATGACTTGTGCATGTGAGCTTCCCTAGAGAGGAGATACCTGAGGCAACGAGCAGTAAACTTGCCGAGCATGGAATGGTCGCTCCATAGGGTGGCAGTCGTTGATGACACTTAGATGTAGCGAAGATGACGGTCTTGTCTCAATCGCATGACATGATTGCTGAGCCTTGAGCGCCATTCAGTCTGCTTATTGCCGTTAGCAAAATGAGGTAATTAGGCTGTTTAGGTATCATTCAATGCTAAGTAAGTTGAGTGCCATAAAGTGGTGAGCGATAAGGCCGTCACTAATCTGTCAGGCTTTTAGGGCACGCTATCGTTCTGCTATAACGCTTTTATAAAAGGAACCATGCTGATGCGTTTTATTCCTCACGGTATTGCGCTAGGGATAGTGACGGGGCTGCTCACCACCTCGGCGTATGCCGCGCCCTATACGCTGACCATTTTCCACACCAATGACCTGCACGGCCGTACCGACCACTACCCTCAGCTCATCACCACCCTGGCCGAGGCGCGCGAGCGATTCGGTGACGGCCTGCTGCTGGATGCCGGGGATATCTTTTCGGGTACGCTCTATTTCACCGAATACCGGGGGCAGGACGCCGTTAAGTTCATGAACCTGATGGGGTACGACGCTTTCGTGCCCGGTAACCATGAATTTGATCTGGGCGACCCGGAAAAGGGCCATAAGGCCCTTGCCGCTTTCTTTGCCGCGGCTGATTTCCCTATTCTCGGCGCCAACCTGGACTTTTCCACATCAGAAGAATTCGCCGATCAACTGGGCGAATCGATCAGCGTTGAGCCCCAGCCCGGCCATCTTTACGACGGTATCGTCGTCGAACATGCAGGGCAGCGAATTGGCATTTTCGGCTTGAGCACACCAAGCAGCAATACTGTCTCCAGCCCCGGCAATGTCACGATCAGCGATTACCGGGAAGCGGCCGAGGCGATGGTGGCTGAATTTGAAGCGCAGGGTATCGACAAGATCGTAGCCCTTACCCATATGGGCTACGACAGTGACCCGAGTATGGGTAATGACTTGCTGTTGGCTCAGCATGTGGAAGGGGTGGACGTGATCATCGGCGGCCACAGTCATACCCGCCTTGAGACCCCCGTGATGCTGACCGAAAACGACCGGGGCGAGCCGATGGCGCCCACCGTGATTGGTCAGGCCGGCGAGTACGGGCAGTACCTGGGCGTCGTGCAGGTGACGTTCGATGATAACGGCAACGTACTGGAAGCCAACGGTGAACTGCTTGCCACCGATGAGCGCGAACCAGACGCCGATGCTGCTGCCCTGTTAGCACCGTATACCGCGAAAATCGAGGAAGTGCGCGATACGCTGGTGGGCGCTCGGGTGGTCTCAGCACTGCCTAACCCGCGCCATGGCAACGGCGATGAACAAAGCGTGCGCGCTGATGAAACCGCGTTGGGCAATCTGATTGCCGATGGTCAGCTTGCTGCCGCCCGCCGAGTGAACCTGGAGACCGTGCTGGCCATTCAAAATAGCGGCGGTATTCGTGAACCCATCGCGCAGGGCGATGTGAGCGTGGGTGAGCTGGTTGCCGTGCAGCCGTTTGGCAATCGCTTGGCGCTGGTAAGAGTGACGGGCGCGGAGCTTTTGGAGACGTTCGAGATCGGGCTGGCAAATGCGCCGATTGAAAGCGGCGGTTTCCTGCAGGTGTCGAATGGTATCGAATTGGTATATGACAGCCGCCAACCTGTTGGTAAGCGAGTCGTGAGCTTGAAGGTGACGCAGGATGGCACGCTGCAGCCTGTTGATCCTGAGCACACCTACATCATTGCCACCAATCACTTCACCGCTGCCGGTGGCGACAGCCATATCGCGCTAGAAGCCGCCTATGAAGATGGGCGCAGCACCATTGTCGGTAATACCGACTGGGAGATGCTGCGCGATTATATGGTTTCGTTAGGTGACGTGGATTATCAGGTTGAAGGGCGTATTGTCGACTTGGCCAAGCAATAAAGTACTAAGCAGCGCGTTAGCCGGTGCGTAGGCCGGTCGCGCTGTTAAATGGGTGAAGTGCCTCGCGGGTGACAAAAAAGCGTAGTGTTTCGCCTTCGTTGACCGGCGGCTGGCCACTCACCCGAATCACGGTGGGCTGGTCGCTGTCGGCGAGCCGCACGTAAAGGTGGCTCTCGGCGCCGGCGGCTTCAAACAGCTCAAGCGTGGATTCCACGATCAGGTGCGGCGTATTCGGCGGCGACAGGCGCATATCGTCCGGGCGGATGCCTACCGTATCGGTGCCGGGGGGTAGATCATTGAGCAGGTCAGTAGTGCCGCGGGTTTGTAGGTATTCAAGCGGCACCATATTCATCGCAGGCGAGCCAATAAAGCCTGCCACAAACATCGACGCGGGGCGGGCGTAGATCTCCATGGGCGTGCCCACCTGCTCGATTTTTCCAGCGCTAAGCACCACCAAGCGGTCGCCCAGCGTCATTGCTTCTAACTGGTCGTGGGTCACGTAGAGGCTGGTGGTCTTCAAACGGCGCTGAAGCTGCTTGATCTCCACACGCATCTGTACGCGCAGCTTGGCATCCAGGTTAGAGAGCGGCTCATCGAACAAGAAGGCCGCGGGTTCGCGCACCAGTGCCCTGCCCATAGCCACGCGCTGGCGCTGGCCGCCAGAGAGTTTGCGCGGTTTGCGCTCCAGATACTCTTCGATTTCGAGCATTTTGGCCGCTTTGCGCACCCGCTCTTCGATCTCGGGTTTTTTAAAGCCGCGGTTTTTCAGCCCGTAAGCGAGGTTGTTGTACACCGTCATATGCGGATAGAGCGCGTAGTTCTGGAATACCATGGCGATATCGCGCTCGGCGGGTTCGAGCTTGTTGACCACTCGATCGCCGATCTTGAGCGTACCGCCGGTAATCGTTTCAAGCCCGGCTACCATGCGTAACAGCGTGGATTTACCGCAGCCCGAAGGGCCTACCAGCACCACAAACTCGCCGTCTTCAATCGCAAGATCGATGCCTTTAACGGCATGGACGTCGCCTGCGTAGGTTTTTCTAAGCCCTTCCAAGGTAATACTGGCCATCTTATTTCTCCGTCTCGGTCAGGCCTTTCACAAACAGTCTTTGCATAAACAGCACCACTAACACCGGGGGCAGCATGGCAAGCGTGACGGTCGCCATGATGAGGTTCCAGGCGGGCACCCGGTCGGACGAGGCCATCAGGCGCTTGATGCCCAGCACGATGGTGTAGAAGTCTTCATCGGTGGTGACCAGTAGCGGCCACAGGTACTGCACCCAGCCGTAGATGAACATGATCACGAACAGCGCGGCGATATTGGTGATCGACACCGGAAGCAGTATGTCCTTGAAGAATTTCATCGGCCCGGCGCCGTCCACTCGGCTGGCTTCCATTAACTCTTCCGGCACGGTCATGAAGAACTGGCGGAACAGGAAGGTCGCGGTGGCCGAGGCAATCAATGGAAGCGTCAGCCCCGCATAGGAATTCAGCATGCCCAGATTGGCAACGACGGCGTAAGTGGGGATGATGCGAACTTCGACCGGCAGCATCAGGGTGATGAAAATGATCCAGAACGCCAGCATGCGAAACGGGAAGCGGAAGTAGACAATCGCAAAGGCGGAGAGAATCGAAATGGCGATCTTACCGATAGCAATCGTCAGCGCCATGATCAGCGAGTTACCCAGCATCAGCCAGACCGGTGGCGTGCCGCCTACCTTCCAGCCGGAGCTGAGCATCTGCCCGTAGGATTCAAACATGTTGTCGCCGGGGAGCAGCGGCAATACCCCGCGCACGAAGGCACTGGGTTCGTGGGTCGAGGCGATAAATGCCACGTACACCGGAAACGCTACCACCAGTACACCTGCAATCAGCACCAGGTGGGTCAGAATATTCAGAAAGGGTCTGTTCTCAACCATATTTATATCCAGCCATGTTCATGCTCAACCAAGTAAATAAGTGTCAGCGCTAGTAGTTGACCCGGCGTTCCACGTAACGGAACTGGATAAACGTCAAGATAATCACGATGCCCATTAGCATGACCGACTGGGCGGATGAGGAGCCGATGTTCAGCCCCGCCACACCATCGGTGTAGACCTTGTACACCAGTGTCATGGTGGCCTGGCCAGGTCCACCAGCGGTGGTGGCATCAATCACCCCGAAGGTGTCGAACATCACGTAGTTGATGTTGATAATCAGCAGGAAGAAAGTGGTGGGCGATAAAAGTGGGAGCACGATGGTCCAGAAGCGCTTGAAGGGGCCCGCCCCGTCAATGGCTGCCGCCTCCATGAGTGACTGCGGCACAGACTGCAGCCCCGCGAGGAAAAACAGAAAGTTGTAGGAGATCTGCTTCCAGGCGGCGGCGATGGTGATCAGGATCATCGCCTGAGTGCCCGAGACGCGGTGGTTCCAGCTGATGCCGAACCAGTCGAGCAGATGCGGCAAAAGGCCGATGGTCGGGTTGAATAGGAACCACCACAGTACTCCGGCAACGACCGGGGCGACGGCGTAGGGCCATACCAGAAGCGTGGTGTAGAACTTGGCGCTCTTCAGCACACGGTTGACACAAACGGCCAGTAAAAGCGCCAGGCTCATGGAAAGCACCGTCACCGAGATGGAGAAAATCGCGGTGCGCCCCAGCGCATTCAGGTAGCTGGGGTCGGCCAGAATGCGTGCGTAGTTATCCAGGCCGACAAACGTTGTTTTAAAGCCGAACGCATCGGTACGCTCGAAGCTGGATTTTACCGCCTGACTTGCCGGCCAGATAAAAAACACCAGCGTAATCGCCAACTGCGGCGCTAAAAGAAAGAAGGGGAGCCACCGGTTTTGATAGGTGGAGCGTTTGGTCTGCATGGCACATCCTGTCTTACGGGCGCTGGGTACGGCTGATCACTGCGATCAGCTGCCGGAAAGTAAGCCATCCCATAGGCCCCGGTGACATGGGCGTATGGGATGGCTCCTATAACAAACCCCGGCTATAAGCCGGGGTTTATTTACAAGTAACGAGAAGCGCTTAGTTATTGGCTGCCTCAAAGTCGCGCAGGATCTGATTGCCGCGGCGTGCCGCATCATCCAGCGCTTGCTGACCGTCCTTGGTGCCTGCCAGCACAGCCTGGAACTCTTCGTCCAGAATCATGCGCACCTGGGGGTAGTTGCCAAAGCGCAGGCCTTTGGAGTTCTCCGTTGGTTCGTTTAAATTGATCTGCTCGATGGCGATATCCGCACCCGGATTCTCGTCGTAGTAACCCTGCTCCTGGCTCAGTTCGTAAGCGGCAGTGGTAATCGGCAGGTAGCCGGTGCCTTGGTGCCACTCGGCCTGAACTTCCGGCAGGGATAGGTATTCCAGGAATTCGGCAACGCCGGTGTATTCGTCGTCTTCGTGGCCGGAAAGTACCCACAGGGTCGCGCCCCCAATGATCGAGTTCTGCGGAGCACCGTCTACGTCGTCATAGTAGGGCAGCATGCCAAAGCCCACTTCGAAGTCAGAGTTGGCCAGCACGTCGGCACGTGAGGCGGACGAGTTCATATACATCGCGCAGTCACTGGAGTAGAACGAGGGTGCTGCATCCGGGCCGTTCGCTGGACCTGCGTAGCTGTAGACGCCGCTGTCGCCCCACTCTTTCAACTGATCCCAGAAGCGCGCCTGAACATCACCGTTAAAGGCAAACTCGGTCTCAATTCCGCCGAAGCCGTTTTCCAGGGTGCCGACAGGCTGATTGTGCAGTGCCGAGAAGTTCTCAAGGCCGACCCAGTTGGCTGCGTAAGCCATGGTGAAGCCACAGGACGCCGCGCCCTCATCGACGATTTGCTGACCCATTTCGCCCATCTCTTGCCAGGTAGTGGGCGGCGTTTCGGGGTCGAGGCCGGCAGCTTCGAAGACATCCTTGTTGTAGTAAAGAATCGGCGTAGACGAGTTGAACGGCATGGAGAGCATATTGCCATTGGTATCGGTGTAGTAACCGGTCACCACGGGCAGATAATCGGCCGGGTCGAAGTCGTTGCCGTGCTCTTCCATCAGCTCATAAACTGGGTAGATGGCGCCTTGGGCGGCCATCATGGTGCCGGTGCCCACTTCGTAGATCTGCACGATGTGTGGCTGCTCGCCTGCGCGGAAGGCGGCAATGGTATTGACCATGGTCTGTTCGTATTCGCCCCGGTAGGAGGGCGTGACACGATACTCATCCTGTGAGGCGTTGAAGTCTTCAGCAAGGGCGCTTAAGCGCTCACCTAGCTCGCCACCCATGGAGTGCCACCAAGTGATCTCTGTGGCGGCGTGGGCGGAAACACTCAGAGTGGCCGCCGCGATACCGGCAGATAACGCGCGTAACGTAAAACGAGACATAAAGGCTCCTTGTCGTCCTGACATCGCCAGGTGGCACAGTGCGTTTGTTAAGGTTTTTGGATGCACTGAACAGTAGTCAGTGTAGATGACATTTTGATGACCGCTAAGTGAACTGGGTATGACCCCCGTTAAACTTTGGCAGTAGGCGTACGGGAGAGCCGGTGATAGGGTTAGACGAAGTGCATAAACAACGAGACGCGTATGACTAACGCAATAGCGCTATTAACTAAACTGGTCTCTTTCGATACCACCTCCCGGGGCTCCAATCTGGCGCTGATCGAGTTTGTCGAAGAGTATCTGACCGAGTACGGCATCGCCTCCGAGCGGGTGATGAGCCCATGCGGCACCAAGGCGAACCTGATCGCTCGCATCGGCCCCGACGCCCCGGGTGGCGTGATGCTTTCAGGCCATACCGATGTAGTGCCAGTGGAAGGCCAGCCTTGGTCGACCGACCCTTTCACCCTTTTTGATGGTGAAGATGGCAAGCTTTACGGCCGTGGTACCTGCGATATGAAAGGCTTTATCGCCTGCGCGCTCGCCATGGTGCCCGAGTGGGCCAAGGCACCGCTGCAACAGCCTATTTATTTCGGTTTTTCGTATGACGAGGAGATTGGCTGTGTCGGTGCGCCTGCGCTAATCAAACGTTTCTACGAGCACTATTCGACCACCGCGCACGTCATTGTCGGTGAGCCGACCAGCATGCAGCCTGTCGTGGCCCAAAAGGGCGCAACCAACCTGCGCACTACGGTGATTGGACGCGAGGCGCACAGCAGTCAGGTAAACCAAGGAACTTCAGCCATTCACGTGGCTGCGCGTCTAGTGACGTTTATCGAAGATACCATGGCGGCGCTGGTGGAGGAGGGCAAGGTGAATGAGGCGTTCAACGTACCCCACACCAGCCTGCACGTGGGCAAGATCAAGGGCGGCACGGCCATCAATATCATGGCGCGAGAGTGCCAGTTTGAGTGGGAAATCCGTCACCTGCCCACCGAGACGTTCGACGAGGTATTTGCTCGCTTTGAAGCATATGCCGAAACGTTAAGTGCCGAGCTAAAAGCGCGTGGCAAGGCAGTGGAGATTGTGACCGAGCCGCTGAATGTGACCGTGCCGGGCTTAGCCGATCGAGATAACCACGCCGTGCTGCGCTTGGCCAAAGACCACCTGCCAAGTGAATGCTGCAACCACGCAGTGGCCTATGCCACCGAGGCAGGACAATTCCAAGGCCAGGGATTGCAAACGATTATTCTGGGGCCGGGCAGTATCGCTCAGGCGCATCAACCGGATGAATATATCGAAAAAAGCGAACTCGATGCGTGCTTAGCTTTTATGAATTGCATGGGAAAGGCGCTGGAACAACCCTTTCAAAATGGTTGAACCGATTTAATTGCAGTTGCTCCCACCCGGTTGCCGAGTGGGAGCCAGAACGAAGCCGACGTTAAGGACTGCCGGTTAGTATTGAGAACTAGTACTGAGAACTAGTACTGAGAACTATTACTGGAGATTAGCACTGGGAATTAGTGCTGGGAGTTTTCTCAAACAAGTCGGCCTTGGCATCGCGCATCACGTCTTCACAGGCCTGTTGATGCGCTAGCTGGGTCAGCAGCTGCTGGGTAACTTCAAACCCTTTGCCAAGACAGGTATCCACTTCTTCACGGCTTACCTGAGGGGTCACATTGCAGTCGATCTTGAGCGTTCGACCGACACCGTCCAAACGGTCGGCCATTGCGCGAAGCCGCCAGGCGACTCGCTCTTTCCAGTTAGCTGATTCTTCCGCGCCTTCGTTTACGCTAAACGTGCACTGCCATTCCGGTTTGTAGACCTTCATGAGAACCTCCGCTGCTTTTGGAAAGAATAGTGCGTCGTGTCGTACTCCATTTGTCGAAAAATCTTACTCAGCCACTATACGCTTAACACAGGGTCAATATCGAACTAAAACCCAGTCTATATATAGGATGGTTTTTAGGATTATCGGTTAGGCTTAAGTAAACGTGATATATGAGCTCCCCTATGACGTCTCTAATGAAAAAAAGTTGCCCCTGCGGTACAGGTTTGTCGACCGAAGTATGCTGTGGACGTTACCACCATGGCGAAACAGCCCCTACGCCTGAAGCGTTGATGCGCTCTCGTTATAGCGCCTTTGCATTTGGGTTAACCGACTACCTGCTGGCTACCTGGCATATAAGTACGCGCCCTGACGAGCTGCTGCCCGACCCGCATACACAGTGGAAAGGTTTATCAATTATTAAGGAGATTCCTGATGTTCAAAAGGCTCCTTCGCAAGCCAATACTGGCTATATTCACTTTCGTGCTTATTTCAAAGAGCGCGCCCGTTGGCATAGGCTTGAAGAAAATTCGCGTTTTGTGTTTGAAGGGTGCCGCTGGTGGTATATAGACGGTACTCCTGAAGTGATGCGCCTCAAGCCACGCCGCAACGATCCCTGCTTTTGTGGTAGTGGCCGAAAATTAAAGCTATGTTGCAAAGAGTAGCTATGCGTTAACTAAAAAAATATGGGGATGGGAGCATGGCGTATAGTTGCAGGGCAGTGATGCGTTATTGTTTTATAATTAGCCTATTAGTCAGTTTTTTACTGGTGATGGCTTTGGCCGTTGCCGACGATCACTACCCGCAACGCGAAATTACGGTAGTGATTCCATTTGGGTTGGGAGGGGCAACCGATGTGCTGTTTCGGGATATTTTCGAAACGGCGCAAACCTATCTAGGCCAGCCCGTTCACGTGGTTAATATGCCCGGCCGTGGTGCTATACGTGGCGCGCAGTATGTCAGAAATGCCGCGCCCGATGGTTATACGCTGCTAGGCAGCCATCAAACGATCGACCTTGCTTACTTGGCGGGGCTAGCTTCGTTTTCCCATGCCGATTTTGCGCCCGTGTCGCTGCTGATTCGCACGGTTAACATTCCTGCCACGTATGCAGGGCATGTGGTCCAGCAAGCAAGCGATATTGAAGCGTTAATCCATGCCTCCTCAACCCCTCCCATGTTCGGCGTCATTGCCAACTCCACTGATCACCTGTTCTGGCTGCGGTTTTTTGAACAAAGCGGTATCTCGCTCTCAGATGTACAGCTGGTTCGCTTTCCCGATACTGCATCTCAGGTAGAGGCCTTGCTGGCTCAGGAAATTGATTTTGCCATGCTTAACCTCCCTTCGGCGGGTTCTCTTTTTGCCTCGGGTGCTTTAGTTCCTCTGGCAGTAGCGGGTAGTGAACGCTTGCCTGGGTTACCTGACGTCTTAACGCTTCGTGAACAGGGGATTGATCTTGTTCATACCACCGACAGAGGCATTTTTGCACCAGCGGGCACGCCACCAGAAACGCTTGCCATTTTGGCTGATGCGTTAGCATATGCGCTCGCCAGCGCGTCCTTACGCTACCGAATTACACATGAGTACGGCTCATTAATTGATTACCGGATGCTTAGTGCTTATAGCGATTATTTGGATGAGCAATTTCATGAGCTGATACCCCTTACAGAGCGAGTACACTTCAAATAGATAGTAAGCGTTGTAAACATCCATACCTGAAGAGTCGCAAAGACATGCCGATTAATACGCGCCATTTAGCGCTGGAAACCCTATTGCTGATGATATTGGCAACCCTGATTTGCATGGGAGTGGTAGGGGTAGTGGTGGGCATCAGCATACCTACGCAGCCATTTTTTGCCACGTTGGTACCCGATGGGGCGTTGGTCACTCTATTGGTAGGCGTTGGTCTGCTTGCATCACTACAAGGCTGGGTTAAAACCCGGATGTTTTGTGCTGTTATGTTACTAATCATCATCATTTATACCGTGGTACATAATAGCCTGGAAGGAAGTGGAGGCGGCTCATGGCTAAGCAGTGGACCGCGTATTACCAGCTTGTCAGCGGGCTTTCTTTTACTGACTGGGGTGTGCTTTTGGGTGGGGCTTTCCACCTCATGGCGGCGCAGGTTATGGGTAGTGGGTGGGCTTAGCCTATTGGGGCTTGCTCTGTTTGTGGTTGGAAAATTATGGTTTGGACTGAACGGTGCTTCCCCGCTGTTTTCATCCTCGCCCATGACCGCGTTGGTATTTACATGCTTGTTAGGCACCGCCATGCTGGCAGCCGGTTTGCGTGGCAAGACTCAGCGTTTAAACCCGGGGCGAGTGACCGTTGCCGCTTCACTTTGGGGCGTTACGATAAGCTGTTTTATCTGGCTGTTGGTAAATAGCTATCAACAAACCACACTGCGGCAGCAAGCCGCGTATCTATTGGATAATGTTCAGTTAAATATTGAACAGGCAACGCAAGAAAGGTTGCGGCTAATGCAGCGCATGGCTGAACGCTTAAACGCCATGGGGCCGCGCTGGGATTTGGACCTGCTGGAAAGTGACGCGCAAAATTATTTGCGTGATACGCCGAGTATTAGCGCCATTGCGCTGATTGATAAGCAGCAGCTGACTTGGAGCTGGGGAGTAGGGCGAACCGCTGAAATGGAGCGATGGTTACGCCAGCAACTGAGAGAAGAATATACGCGTGCCTGGATACAAATTCCTCTGGAACGCCCACGACTGTTAATGGCGGATACCAGTCGACCTCATGAGGCCATGTTTGTTATTCCCATTCCCGCCAACGGCCATTACCTGTTTGCCAGCTTTGATCTGGCCACCATGTTGGAAAATGAGCTGCGCTTGGAAGTAGGTCCCTTCCAGGTCAGGGTGAATCGCGATGCTACATCACTTGTGAAACTGCATCCCGTTGGCTTCTCAGCTGATAGCATGGAAACGCCCGAACTTGCGCTGGCATCACGTTATATCGGCTTGCCCGGTGGCATTAACATGGAGCTTTATGCCTATCCGGGGAGCCAGTACAACTGGTATCAATTGAACCTGCTGCCGTTTGCGGTTGCACTAGGGAGCCTGCTGCTTAGTGGCCTGTTGGCGTTTAGCCTTGGTGTGGTAAGCGTGAGTATTGCCCGTGCCCGTGAACTGGCCCAGACGCGTCAAGCACTGGAAGACCAGCAGGCAATTCAGCGCATGATTGCCCAAGAGCAGCCACTACCGGAAATCCTGGAAAGCCTCTGCCGTATGCTGGAGCGCGAGCTACCCCAGGCAATCTGCTCGGTCATGCTGGTTAATGATGCGGGTACCCACCTGGAGTTTGCAGCGGGAAACCGGCTGCCCGCTGCGTACCGTAACGCGGTACAGCGCATTTTAATAAGCGCAAATAATGGCGCGTGTGGCAGCGCGGCCTACCAAGGATCTACCGTGATATGTGCCAATATCGCAGAAGATGAGCGCTGGCGTGGCTATCATGGCGTTGCCAAAGAAGCAGGGCTGGCCTCCTGCTGGTCGAGTCCTGTTTACGGCGGGGAGGGGCATTTGGTCGGCACCATTGCGGTTTATTATCCGCGCCCCAGCACGCCAACTGTTGCCGATACCGCGCAGATTGAAAAAGCCGCCGGGTTACTGGCTCTGGCCATTGAACGCTTTCAGGTGCGGCGCTCACTGGAAGAAAGCGAGCAGCGCTACCGTTCACTGTTTACTCATCACCCGGATGCGGTCTTTACGCTGGATGATCAAGGCTGCTTTGTTACCGCTAACGCCACCTGTGCGACGCTAACCGGTTATTCGGTTGAAGAGATGCTCGGCAAGCCGTTCACCTTCTTTATTACCGAACAGGATATGACGCGCGTGCAGGCGTATATCGAAACGGCCATGCGGGGAGGAATTGACCGCTACGAACTAACGCTTAAGGATCGCGCGGGCCATCTACACCTGTTGGAGATTATCCACCTACCCATGATGGTGAACGATACCGTCAAGGGTGTGCATGTTATTGCCCAGGAAGTTACCGCCGCGCGCGAGCAGGAGGCTCGCCTGCGTACTCTGGAGCGTAGCGTGGAAGCCAGCTTTAACGGCATCCTGATCGCCGATGCCGAACAGCCCGACTTGCCTATTATCTATGCCAATAAAGCGTGTACCGCCGTGACTGGCTACAGTCAGGAAGAAATCCTTGGCAAGAACTGCCGTTTCCTTCAGGGGCCAGAGAGCGATCCGGCCGTCGTGCAGCTGATTCGTAGCTGTATTGAGGCGAAGCGTGAAGTCAATGTGACCATCTGCAATTACCGCAAGGATGGCACACCGTTCTGGAACGATCTGTATATAGCGCCGGTACGCGACCACGATGGGCGGGTCACCCATTTTGTCGGCGTCCAGCACGATATTTCCAAGCATAAGGCTTACGAAGCGCAGCTGGCCTATCACGCCTCTCATGACGACCTGACCCGTTTGCCTAACCGTACGCTTTTTGAAGAGGCACTGTTCAAGCAGTTTGCAACGCTTCGTCAGCATAAAAAGCGCTTGGCCGTGTTGTTCGTGGACCTGGATGACTTCAAGCCCATCAACGACAACCTGGGGCATGCAGTGGGCGACCAGGTGCTGGTTGAAGTGGCCCGACGGTTGAACAATGCGGTAGGCCCTGAGGATACCGTTGCCCGTATGGGCGGTGATGAGTTCGTTATTCTGCAAACTGGTATTGACTATGAGTCAGAGGTTGTCGATCTAGTGGAACGAATGCTGCCCATGTTGGCCCGCCCTTATCGAATTGAGTCCCAGGAGCTTTATCTAACCGCGAGTATCGGTATCGCCATCAGTCAAGAGGATACCCTTCAACCGCAAACGCTGATTCAGCAGGCTGACATGGCCATGTACAAGGCCAAGCAGCAAGGGCGTAACGCCTATGAATGGTTTACTCATGCATTTACCGATACGGTCAGCGAGCGCATGGTGTTGCGTAATGATTTACAGGAAGCCATTGAACGCGAAGAGTTTGCGCTGCACTATCAGCCGTTGATTGACCGTGAGGGCAATCTTGCCGGGGTGGAGGCTTTGCTGCGCTGGGAGCATCCTGAGAAAGGTTTCATTTCACCGGCACGCTTTATCCCGCTGGCGGAAACGACAGGCCAGATTATCCCGATCAGCGAGTGGGTGCTTAAACGCGCCTGCCTGGATATGCAGCTGCTGAATCAACAAGGGTTGGGTGCAATACGCGTGGCGGTGAATCTATCGCCACTGCAGTTTCAGCGCTCCAGCTTTCTCGCCAACCTGCGCCAAACGCTGCTCATGACCGGTTTGCCTGCCGAGCAGTTGAGCCTGGAGCTGACGGAAGGCATTTTAATGGACAACACCGAAGGCGCGATTGATACGCTTCACGCCTTGCGTAGCATGAACGTTGGCGTATCCATTGATGACTTCGGGACGGGTTACTCAAGTCTTAGCTATCTCAAGCATCTGCCTATCAGTACGGTGAAAATAGACCGCAGCTTTATTAATGAGCTTAACAACAGTGAAGACGATGCCGCGATTGTGCAGGGGATTATCTCTATGGCGCATCACCTGGGGCTTAAAGTGGTGGCCGAAGGCGTGGAAACCGAAGAGCAGTACCAGCGCCTGATGACGTATCAGTGCGATTTCTTCCAAGGCTATGGCTTGGCCAAGCCGATGCCGCTTGAGGAGCTGGAAACGTTTGTCATGGACTTGTCCTGCAAGGAATAAGGAATAGGGATGGCGTTATCTTCCTCGAACTGCTGGTATGTCTATTTACTGGAGTGTCAACGTGGTACCTACGTAGGCATCACCAATAACATTACCAAACGCTACCGCGCCCACTGTACGGGCAAAGGGGCACGCTATACGCGGGCTAACCCGCCGGTAGCCCTGCTGGGGGCTCAGCCGTTTGCCGACAGGGCATCGGCAAGCCGGGCGGAGTATCAGTTGAAGCAGCAAACCCCCACCCAAAAACGCCGTTGGGCGATGGGTTGGCCCCACCCGCTGGAAGTGGACTAACATACCCATACCACTGTCTTGACGGCTGAGCAGACTCCAGGCCTGGCCGCCCACATGAAGGAGCCTGCATGCTTACGTTTTTCTCCGAGGACAGCCGCCTGCGTCAAGCGCGTACGGAGCTTCATGACGGGGCTCTCGTTACACCCTTCGAGTGCCCCGAACGTATTGATCTGGTGCTCAAGCATATCCAGCAAGCAGGGTTTGAAGTGCGTGCCCCACATGCCTATGGCCTGGAACCGGTGCGCGCCGTTCATGATGCAGGCTACGTAAGCTTTCTGGAAACCTGCTGGCAGGCATGGCAAGCGGCGGGCCATCAGGGCGAAGCAATCCCCAATATCTGGCCTGCGCGTTCCATGCGCGGTGACCACATTCCCCGCTCGATTAGCGGGCAGCTTGGTTACTACGCCCTGGCGGCAGAAACCTCCATTTCCGAAGGGACGTTCAGCGCTGCCATGGGCAGCAAGGACGCCGCTCTGGGGGCCGTGCTGCATACCCTGGAAACCAGTGAGCCAAGCTTTGCGCTATGCCGCCCGCCGGGCCATCACGCCGCTTTTGATCAGTTCGGCGGCTACTGCTTTTTCAATAATGCGGCGGTGGCGGCCCAACAGGCACTTGATGCCGGCAAGCGGCGCGTGGCGGTGCTGGACGTGGATTTCCACCACGGTAACGGCACCCAACAGATTTTCTATGCACGCAGCGATGTGCTGTTTGCATCCCTGCACGGCGACCCGGATGTGACCTTTCCCTACTACCTGGGTTATGCCGATGAGACCGGTGAGGGAGAGGGCAAGGGATTTACGCTCAATTACCCTATGCCGCCAGGCACAAGCGTTGCCACCTGGATGCAGGCGTTGGAGCAGGCACTAACGGCGATTGAGGCGCACGGGTGTGAGCTTTTGATCGTGTCGCTCGGCGTGGATATTTTCGAAGGGGACCCGATCAGCGCCTTCACCTTTAAAAGTGATGATTTCACCGCGCTGGGTAAGCGCTTGGCGCAAGCGGGACTGCCCACCACCTTTTTAATGGAAGGAGGCTATGCAGTGAATGAAATAGGTGTCAACGTTGTCAATGTGTTACAAGGGTTTGAACGGGAAAGCTCGCAAGAGTGATGACAGCCGCCCGTTATTCGGGCAGGCTAATGCCCCACTTAACGGGCAGGGAGCGCAGGCGTGGCAGTTTACGGCGGTATTCAGGCACATGAATTGGAGCGTTGGCTTAATGCATTAACCAACGCGGCCTACGACCGGCGCTGCCCGCTTTCCAAGGTGCACGGTGGCAATGCCCGTGCGCGCACTGCCCGGCAGGACCTGCTCTATCTGGCCCATGGCTTTCGTGGCGGTGAACGTAGCCGTGAAGCGGTAGCCGATGCGCTGGGCCGCTGGTGCCAACGTTACCTGACCGAGGGCGAGTGGTATGTGCTGGTCGGCGGTGGGCATAAATCCAGCGTCAGAAGCCGCACTGCCACGCCGGTGGATACTACTCAAAAAGAGCCGGATCAAGCACTTGAGATATTGATGCAGCATCGTGTGGGCTAGGGTTTGCCTGAAAACTGGCTGTGCTCAGCTCCGCCCTGATACAATGGATAAATGAACAGTGCTCCCGCCCCGGTTACCGCCTCGCTCGACGACCCTTTTTACTACCTGACGAACTTCCGGTTCGTGCTGGCCTGGGTGAGTGAGCGCCACGCCGACCTGTTAGATCCTGACGAGCTCGCCTTTCTACGCCATTTCGATACGCTGCCGCAGGCTTCCCAGGCGCTGCTTGCGCGTATGGTGATGCGCAAGGGCGAGCTATTCCGTCTGGGCAAACTCAGCTACCGCGAAATAGGCGATACGTCGGATGCCTTGGCTCCGTTGGTTGAGCTTGGTTGGGTGGACGCGGCCCCGACACTCAGTGTGGATGAGCTGTTTCACCAGCTGCGCCTTGCCGAGCTGCGCTCAGCGCTGGCCACTCCCATGCGCGACGCCGGACTTCCAGCCTCTGCTGGCAAGGCAGTGCTGCAAGCCACGCTAACGTCCCAACTCACCGAGATAAAATCGTTAACCGAGTGGTGGCCAATGGCGCCGGATAACATCGTGCGCCTTATGGTGATGGACATCTGTGACCGGCTGCGGCTGATGTTCTTTGGCAACCTGCGCCAGGACTGGGCCGAGTTCGTACTCACAGAGCTTGGCTTGCAGCAGTTTGAAAGCGTACCGTTCACCACCACCTCGCGTGCTTTTCAGCAGCGTGAAGAAGTGAATGCCTATTTGGCTCTGCACCGGCTGCGCCAGCGCCTGGATGAGGGCGAACCCTTTGAACAGCTGAGCCTTGAGCTGCCGCCCAGGCCGGGTAACGCCTGGCTTGCTACCCGCCGCGCCCGCTTGCTGCTGCAGCTGGGGCGAGAAGCGGAGCGCAGCGGTCAGGCCGAGCAGGCCGTTTTACTGTATGCAAAAGCTGAGAGTAGTGAAGCGCGTATCCGCCAGCTGCGCGTGTTGGAGCGCCTGCGCAGGCATCAGGAAGCATTTGACTTGGCGATGAACGCTCAGAGCCTGACACCCAATGAAACCGAAGCTCAGGCGCTCGCCCGGTTACTGCCCCGACTGCGCAAGAAGCTAAAAATTGACGCACAGCCGCCCGTGCGCGAGCCAGCCTACACGCGCTGGGAGTTAACACTTCCTGGGCCTCAGCCAGTGGAGCGCGCCGTCGCCCTGCACATTGGCTCACCTGAGGCGCCGGTTTACTATACGGAAAATACCTTAATCACCGGGCTGTTTGGCCTGCTCTGCTGGCCAGCCATCTTTGCTCCGCTACCGGGGGCGTTTTTTCATCCGTTTCATAGCGGCCCTGCGGATCTACATCGTGAAGATTTTGTCGCCCGGCGGCGTGGGCTGTTTGATGAGTGCCTGGCCCGGCTGGAGGATGGCAGCTACCGGCAGGCGATTCATACTACCTGGCAGGAGAAGCACGGCTTAGCTTCACCCTTTGTACATTGGCCATTACTGGATGAAACGCTTTTAGCGCTGGCGCTTGAGTGCCTGCCCGCTACTCATTTAAAAGCCTGTTTTGGGCGGCTCTTACAGGACATAAAGGCTAACCGGGCAGGGTTGCCCGATCTGATCCAGTTTCTGCCTGACGCACCGCCGAGTGAGCCGCGTTATCGACTTATCGAAGTAAAAGGCCCCGGTGACCGGCTTCAGGATAATCAGCGCCGTTGGCTGGCGTTTTTTCATCAGCATCATATTCCAGTCGCGGTATGCTACGTGCAGTGGCTGGCTGACTCGCCAGCTGCGTTATGACCAAGGACGCGATGAGTAGCGCCACAGCAGAGTATCGGATTGCCGTTCGCGCGCTGTGTGATTTTACCGCCCGTGAAGGCGATCTGGATCACCGCTTTACTCCCTCGCCCAGCGCTCAGGAAGGCATTGCCGGGCATATCCTGATTGCTAGCCGCCGGGGTGATGGCTACATGGCTGAACTGCCGCTTTCCGGTACGTATAAAAGCCTGACCGTGACCGGGCGCGCTGATGGGTACGACCCTGCTGAAAACCGCCTGGAAGAGGTCAAGACTTACCGCGGCAACCTTGACCGCATGGCCGACAACCAGCGCGCGTTGCACTGGGCGCAAGTAAGGATTTACGGCGCTCTGTTATGCCGGGCACGCGGCCTTGATGAGGTCACGCTGACGCTGGTGTATCTGGATATCGCTACCCAGAAAGAGACCCTGCTCAGCCAGAACGCGCAGGCGTCTGAGCTTGAGGCGTTCTTTACCATTCAATGCGAGCGCTTTATCGCCTGGGCCGAGCAGGAAGCCGAACACCGCCTGGCGCGTGATGCGGCGTTAACGACACTCAGCTTTCCTCACGCCACGTTTCGTCCCGGTCAGCGTGAGTTGGCCGAAGATGTTTACAAAGCCGCCAGCACTGGGCGCTGTTTGCTTGCCCAGGCGCCTACCGGGATTGGCAAAACCCTGGGCACGTTGTTCCCCATGCTCACCGCCATGCCCCGCCAGCGCCTTGACCGCATCGCCTTCCTGACCATGAAAACGCCGGGGCGACGCCTGGCACTGGATGCCCTGGCGCAACTTCGCCCTGATGAACAGGCCCCTGAACATGCAGCAAACGCTGCGCCTCGCGTGCTTGAGCTGATTGCGCGCGACAAAGCCTGCGAATATCCAGGAACCGCCTGCCATGGCGAGGCCTGTCCACTGGCCGCGGGCTTTTATGATCGGCTACCCGCTGCGCGTCAGGCCGCCGTGGCTGAAAACTGGTGGGACCGCGACGCGCTTCGCAAGGTGGCGCTTGCCCACAGCGTCTGCCCTTATTACCTAGGCCAGGAGCTGGCGCGCTGGGCGGATGTGATTGTCGGTGACGTTAACCACTGGTTTGATCGCCATGCGCTGCTCCATGGCCTGGCGCAGGCCAATGATTGGCATGTCGGGCTGCTGGTGGATGAAGCGCATAATCTGGTGGAGCGGGCGCGAGGCATGTACAGCGCCGAGCTCGACCAGCAGCGCTTTAATCGGGTACGCCGCAGCGCTCCAAAAGCACTTAGCCGCTCTTTAACAAGCCTTGGCCGGCAGTGGCAGGCGGTGGTTAAAGAAGTTGCCGAAAGTACGCCGGATGATACGGACCGGACAGACTATCACCTGCTCGACACACTACCCGATAAGCTGGTGGGTGCCCTGCAAAACGCCGCCGCCTCGATCACCAACCACCTGGGCGAGCATCCGGAAGACGCCTCTTTTGAACTCCAGGAACTACTGTTTGAGGCGTTAGCGTTTTGTCGCCTGGCGGAGAATTTCGGCGATCACTCGCTGTGCGATATAACCCTAGAGGGACGGGGAAAGGCCCTGATCGGCTTGCGTAATCTGATACCAGCGGACTTTCTAACGCCTCGTTTCAAGGCGGCTCACTGCGCCGTACTGTTTTCAGCCACACTCACGCCCGCGCACTACTACCGTGATTTGCTGGGGCTTCCGGCGAACACCGTATGGCGCGAGGTATGCTCACCCTTTGTGGCCCGTCAGCTTGAGGTGCGCATTCGCCGGGATATCTCTACACGCTTTCGCGATCGGGAGGCGTCGCTTACACCGATTGTGGCCGAGATGGCTCAGCAGTATCAGCAGGCGCCGGGCCACTATCTGGCATTTTTCAGTAGCTTTACCTACCTCGATGCTGCGCTTAAGCGGTTTAATGAACAGTATCCTGACGTACCCGTATTTGCCCAAACACCGGGCATGCGTGAAGCCGAGCGGGAGGCTTTCCTGCAGCGCTTCACGCCGGGCGGGCAGGGCATCGGGTTTGCCGTGCTGGGCGGTGTCTTTGCTGAAGGCGTCGACCTGCCCGGTGACCGGCTGATTGGAGCGTTTATCGCAACGCTGGGCCTGCCGCCGTTCAATGCCTTCAACGAAGCCCTTAAAGCGCGCCTTTCGGCAAGATTTGGCCAGGGGGATGACTACACCTACCGCATTCCCGGGATGATCAAGGTGGTACAGGCGGCCGGACGAGTGATCCGCAGCCCCGACGATGAAGGGGTTGTGGTATTAATGGATGACCGCTTTGCCCAACCCGGCGTGCAGGCGCTGTTACCCAGCTGGTGGGCAGTGGGCGGACGATCATCTCAATAACCGGGGGCGTGAGTGAATGGCGGATTTGGTGTGGTATCAATATGCGTTGATCGGGCTGATCTTTGCCTGGAGCGGTTTTGTCAGAACCAGCCTGGGGTTTGGCGGCGCGGTGCTGGCACTGCCTTTCTTATTACTGGTCGTTAACGATCCGCTACTTTTCCTGCCGATTATCGCTGTTCATCTACTGATCTTCTCCAGCTGGATTGCCTGGCAGGGCAACCGTCAAATAAAGCGAGAGAGCGGCAACGCTTCCGCTGAGAGCAATATTGATTGGGGCTATTTACGGAAAGCCCTGAAAATCATGATTATCCCCAAGCTGGTGGGCGTAGTGGGGCTGTTAACGCTGCCTGCCAATATCATGACCAGCATCATTTTCGGCATCGTGTTGGTCTACGCCATTGGCTACGTGCTCAATAAGCCGTTTAAAAGCAACAACAAATATGTCGACTATGTGCTACTGGCCCTGGGCGGCTATGTCAGCGGGACTTCCCTGATTGGTGCTCCACTGATCGTCGCCGTGTTTGCCTCGCATGTCGTCAAGGAACAGCTGCGCGACACCATGTTTGTGCTGTGGTTTATCCTGGTCGTGATCAAGATGATCTCGTTTTTGTTTGCCGGGGTGGATCTACAATTGATTCATCAGCTGTGGCTATTGCCCTGCGCATTTGCCGGTCATCTGCTGGGCGAGCGGGCGCACCGCTACATCGTCAAGGCCGATACGGGCGTGTTCTTCCGGGTACTCGGAGGAGTGCTGATCTTTGTCAGCATTATAGGGCTGATCTTTTCTCCTTCTTGAAGGTCGGCGTACCTTCTGGAGGGATAAGCTGGCAGGCATTTTTGCTGGTGCCAGCTATGCTTAGCGTCGTATGCAGCAATAATGCCGCTTAAGAAGCGTTGTTAAACAACGACAGGTCGACTTGAATCATCAGGCCACGGAAGCGGCCACGGCGGCGGAGCAGGTTCGGCGCCGATTAACACAAGGGAGTGTGCACGCTATGAAGAAACCCATCAGTTTTTTTGTTCATCACCAAGGGCGTGGTCATGCGCGGCGCACCATGGCGATTATTCGTGAATTCTCGCCTGACCGCCCGGTCAGCGTCATGACTGCGGACCCGTCGCTGTTCGATGGTTTCGAGCGCGAAATCGAGCTTATACCGCTACCCGACATGATTGGTGCGGATGTACCCACCCAGGCGCTGTTTGATCAGCCTACGCCTTCCGTCATGCACTGCGTGCCTATGGGCGTGGTAGAAATGCGTCAGACCATGCGGCGCATTCTGGATCACCTTGACGATACCGACACCGGGCTTTTCGTGATCGATGTGTCGGCGGAGCTTGCCCTGCTTTCGCGTATCGCAAGCGTTCCGGCGGTCAAGGTCCGCATGCACGGCGATCGCAACGACCCAGGGCATATTGGTGCCTATGAGGCATGCGTGGGCATGCTGGCGCCGTTTGATGAGCGCCTGGAGCAGGCCGATTACCCTGACCATTTACGGCAAAAGACGCTCTACACCGGGGGGTTGTGTACTACCGCGCCCGAGATGCCCGAGCGTGCCGAGGCGCGTCGCCGGCTGGGGCTTGATCCGGATCGTGAGATCGTTCTGGTGCTCACAGGAGGAGGCGGTTCGGGCACGCCTTATGCGCCGCTGACCGTGGCCGCAAGGGCGGCACCCAATACGCTGTTTCTCACCATTGGCCCGCTGCGCCTGGAAGGCCACGAGACCGATTTTGCCAATCTGGTCAATGCGGGCTGGGTCGATAACGTGGTGGATTATCTCGCCGCCAGCGATATCGTGCTGGCCTCGGCGGGTGACAATACCGTACATGAAATTGCCATGCTGAAGCGCCCCTATATCGTGGCGCCCGAGTGGCGCTACTTTGGTGAGCAGACCCGTAAGGCCGAGCGGCTGGCGGAGCTGGGCGCGGCGGTCAACATGGCCGTCTGGCCCGGCGACTTCGCCGGCTGGCAGACCGTGCTGGAACAAGCCCGAGGGCTGGATGTCAGCGCGCTGAGCGAGCTTTACAGCGCAGACGCCGCGCGCCGCGCCGCCCAGTGGCTGGAATCCTGTGTTGACCAATTATGGGAAGGCGCCGCCACGCCTCAGGCGGGCCAACCAACACCGGAGCATGAAGATAGAGCGGCCGAGTGTTCATCCGTCGCTATGGCGGTTAATGACACTCAACCGTAGCGTGCGCTAGCGGGCAGACGCGCAGTGCTGATCTCCTGCTGCGTGGGCTGCCTTATAACCTCAATGCTGTCCGCTTTCGGCGACCAGCGGATGGCACCCGCCTCACTAAACTGGTTTAACCAGTACTCCATGCACCACTGCTCCCAGCGGTGATAAAAGCGTCGGGCGTTGGCGATAATCGCCTCAAAGTGGGGCCAGGGTGGGGCATACATGGGGTGATGCTGATGCCAGGCAAGCGCGCCGCCCACCCAGTAAAGCGGCACATCCGCCGCTGCCAAACGCCAGGCGTAGTCGGTTTCCTCGCCGCCGTAGCCGATATAGCCCTCATCCATGCCGCCTGCGCGCTGGTGGTCTTGGCGCATCAGGGCAAACGATAGCCCCCAGAGATTGCCATGGTCAGGCTCGAAGCGGATTTCCTGTTCACTGAGGGCGGGACGCGCCGGGTGGCGTTCACCAAGTGTGGCAAGTCGCGCTAAATCCAGCGTGCCATCCGCGTGATAGCTTACGGCGTTCGCGGGCAGATAATGCACTTCGCCAATGTAAAGCGCCGACTGCTGGGCCAACGCGTCTCGATAGCGCGACACCAGAGTGGGTGAAGCGATACAGTCAACATCCAGAAATATCAGAGCCTCATGGCTTGCCGCATTGACGGCCTGATTACGCGCTTTGGCGAGCGGCAGGGCGTCGCCTTCCACCATGACATGACGAATGGGAAAGCGTGTTCGAGGTAGGTCTGTTTCCGGTTCGGGCTGCATCCAGGCGATGACCAGTTCATCTGGACACTGCTGCTGAGCCTCAAGGCTCACTATGAGATTCACCAAGTGCTCGCGCCGGTTTCTGACCAGCGTAAGGGCACTTACCTTCATGCCGTGCCTCCCGTCTTCTGCTTGCGCTGAAAATGTTGCACGCCTTCAATGATCCCCAATGCGTGCCGGGCCTGGGCGCTGTATACATGGGCCATACCGGGAGCCTCCAGCAGCCCATCACTGTGATTGGCGACCACAATCGAGCAGGGCGCCGAGCGCAGCATGTCCAGATCATTACCCGAATCGCCGGCGACATAGAGCGCCTGACGTTCGATGTTCAGGTGCTGACGTACGTGCTCCACAGCCTGACCCTTGGAGGCCTCCAGGGGCAGGATGTCCACATAGCGACCATGGCTTTGAATCACCGTGCTTGCCAGGCCGCGCTGTTTTAAATGGGCTTGAAGCTGCGCCACCAGGGATGCGTCACCATCGCTGAAATAGCTCAGCTTATGGCGGCGCTGCTCAAGTGGCCCCTGGGGCGTCAGTTCGGCTACCTCATCGAGTGCCTGTTGCACGGCTTCCTGTTGCCAGCGTCGGTCGATTTTCCCTGACCACTGGGTATCCTGTTGATAGGTCACGCCGTCGTCATTGCGGTAATAAATCTCAGAGCCAACCGAGGAAATGATCACCTGTGGGTAAGGGATGCCGGCCTGCTCCAGAATCGACAGCGCGCTATGAAAACTGCGCCCGGTGGCAACGCCAAACCCAAGCGTGGGCTGCTCCTCATACCAGGTGGTAAAGGCGCGTATGCCGTCAGGCGAGCCGGTCAGGGTGTTATCGATATCGCAGATCAAAAGCGCCTTGGGCGCGGCCGGTTCAAGGGCTGGCTGGCTAAGCCGGGCAAGCAGGTCATGATAGTACTGGGTATGACCTTTCCAGTCGTAGGCCTTGACGGCTTCCCGGCCGTTATCGGCCATGCGCTGCCAGCGGCTGGGGTTGTGAAACAGATCAAGCGCCTGGCGGATAATCTCATCATTATGGCGGGGGTTGATAAGCACTCCGTTGCCGCATTGCTCGACAATATCGCTGGGGCCGCCGCTGTCGGTGGCAATCAAGGGCAGGCCCGCCGCCGACGCTTCCAGTAGGGTCAGCCCAAACGGCTCGTTAAGCGCTGGATTGATAAACACGCCGCCTCGCTCGCGTGCCCAGGCGTAAAGCGCCGGGATATCTTCTGGCGCATGATGCTTGGGGTAGGCGACATGGCCGTAGAGGTTGTAATCATCGATCAGCGTTAAAAGCTCATGAAGATTATCAGCGAGCTCGGGTTCCAGCGCATCAATATGATCGCGTACGCCCGCCACAATCACAAGATTGGCACATTGCTGCAACGCTTTGCTCTGCCCGTAAGCGCACACCAGCGCGGCCAGGTTCTTGCGGGTGACGGGCCGGGCAATGGCCAGCAGAACGGGTTTGTCGGGGTCTATCAGAAACGGCTGCATCATCGCGTCAATGGCAGGCGTTGAAGTGGCACTGGTGAAATCATCCAGATGGCTACCGGGCGGGATAACGCGAATTCGGCCGGCATCGTAGTGCAGGTAGTCGGCGTACTGAACCTCGGCTTCATCTCTTGAGCTTGCGATGATCAGCGCGGCATTGCGAATGGCACGCTCTTCAAAGGCGATGCGCCGTTGTAAGGTCTGTTGCGTTTCGGCGTCCAGGTTTAACTGACCATCGGCCAGGCATTTAAGCTTGCAGCGCCCCAACGAGTGGGCGGTGAACACAAACGGAATGCCCTGGCGGGCACTGATTTCAGCGGCTACCTCGCCCGCATCCGCATAGTGGGCATGCAGAGCTGCCGGTGGGGCGGGCAGTGTGGCAAGCCAGCGCTCAAAGGCGGCGATAAACGATGGATGCTCCTGCCAGAGCGCTTCCTTGGGTAAATAATCAGGGCAGTCGGTAGGCAGGCGCACCAAGGTGATCTTCGGGCTAATTACTTCAACTGGGCAGGTATAGTCTACCTTACTAAACTCACACTCAAACGCGCGGGTTATCAGCGTAATACGCTCAATGGCGGGGTCCTGTTCGGAGGCCTCCACCAGTTCCAGCAGGTAGCGGATATGTCCGCCGGTATCGGCCGTAACGCCGTATTCGATATCGCTGCCGCGAAGGCAGCCCTGTAACGCCAAATGTACGATATGCATGTCGTGAATTCCTTTTCACCGGATAGGGTGCACCCAATCTATGCTTCAGAAAAAGCGTATACGCATTGCCCAAGTTGCTCCAGTTATCTTTCCAACACCGCCTGTTGATAATGGTGGAACCGAGCGCATCGTCTTTGATCTCACCGAGGCGCTTGTGGCGTTGGGGCATGATGTAACGCTGATTGCCCCTTCTGATAGCCAGACGAGCGCGCGCCATCTGGCAACCTCACCAAGTCTTTACCGCTGGCAGCAGCTGCGTGAAAACGTGCCGCCAGGCGTTCCGGGCGTTCTCGAAGCGCTGGTGCTGGAGCGTTTGCGCCAGCACTTGGATGAGTTCGATATCATTCATTGCCATGGAGAGTTCTGCCATGCGGCCGTGCTGGGCGAGCGTCGCCGACATAGTGTGACAACCGTTCACTGGCGTGTTGATGAACTGGATCGGCAGCTTTTCTTTGAAGGATTTCCCGATTTGCCGGTGGCTTCCATCTCTCAATCACAAGGTCGCGCCCTGCCTGAAAAAAATCATCTGGGTACGGTTTATCATGGCCTGGACGCCGAACGCTTTAATTTAGGTAAAGGCTCAGGAGAGTATTTAGCCTTTATCGGCCGCATGACCGACCAGAAGCGCCCTGATCGGGCTATTGAGGTGGTGCGCGCCACGGGCTATTCATTGCGCCTGGCAGGCGGCATCGATGTCGGCAACCCCGGCTGGTTTGATCGCCATGTAGCGCCCGCGCTTGATGAGCGCATCCAGCATGTGGGCACGGTTAATGATCAGCAAAAGCAGCAGTTCCTGGGTGAGGCAGCCGCGCTGCTGTTCCCCATCGATTGGCCGGAACCCTTTGGTCTGGTAATGATTGAAGCCATGGCCTGCGGTACGCCAGTGATCGCCTGGCGCAACGGTTCGGTGGAAGAAATTATTGAAGAGGGCGTTAGCGGATTTATCGTCGACTCCCATGAGGAAGCCGTTGCCGCCGTCAAGCGGCTACCTGAGCTTGATCGCCAGCGTGTGCGCAAGGCGTTTCTTGAGCGCTTTAGCGCCAGGCGAATGGCCGAAGACTATGTGGCACTTTATGAGACGTTGCTGGGTGCTGATTAAATTCGCCTTAAAGCCGGCTGTCCGCGCGTAGATAGGTTTTGCTCAGCATCATGAGGATAGCGGCGAACACGATGCACAGTACCGCCATGGCAATGAACACGTTGCGCAGCGAACCGAGCCAGATAACCGCCGGGGCGACCGCAATGGGCGAGATGAACTGGCCAAAGAAGAAAGTGGAGGTAAAACCGCCAAACACCCGGCCGCGCACCCGCTGTGGCGTAATGCGCATAAGCCAGGTGGTGGTGTTGGGCATGAAGGCACCCAGGCCGAACCCGGAGATTGCCGCACCCACAATGGCCATGGCGTAGCTGTCGGTGAACCCCACCACTAGAAAACCGGTGGCGGCCAGCGCAAAGCCCAGCACGTAAATCGTCATGACCGAGAAAAACGGCTTGTAGTAGCCGTAGCCAAACGCCACGATACTGGCCGTGAGTGCAGACATGGAGAGTGCGATGCCAATCGCCATGCCGCTGATCTCACCCTGCTCGGAAAGCAGAAAGGGTAGCTGGGCAGGAAACATGTAAAACATCATCATGCTCAGCATGGCGATCAGATAGCCAAGGCCGGTGCGCCAGTAATCGACGCGCGCCAGTGCCTGAGCGCTATCGGCATGTGTCGCGCCCGGCAGGCGAGGCTCCCTGAGCATCGCCCAGGCATAAGGCAAAAGCAGCACACCAGTAAGGTAGAGTAAAAAAGGCCCGCGCCAGCTCCAGTCGGAGAGCAAGCCCCCCAAGTTGATAAACACCACCCCACCAAGCGCCATGCAGCTACTCTGCAGGCCCAGAAAGCGCACACGCTCGCTACCCTCGAAGTAATCACCCACTAGCGTCGTGCTAATGCTCAAGATACCGGCGACGGCAATGCCCATCAGCGCCCTTGATGCTAACAAGAGCTCTACGCTATCGATCAAAAAGCCCGCACCACCCGCCAGCCCGTAAATGGACAGCATCAACAAAAGCAAAAGCTTGCGCCCAAATCGATCAGCCAGATAGCCCATCAGCGGGCTGAACAGCGTAATCATCAGCGCGGGTAGGGTCAGAATCAGCTGAATCAGCACCTGCGGATGCTCGGAAAAATGGCGGCTGATGCCCGGCAAGGCAGGCGCAATAATCGCGCCGGACATCACGGTCATGGTGCTGGCAAACAGCAGCACGGCTTTGGTGTGGGCTAAACGGCTGATGGTCGGCTTCCTGATATGAGAAGAGATAGAGACGCTGGCAGAGATCGTAGCATATCTATTAGCAGGCTATGTTGTTAGCGCTTCATAAAAGAAATGCTTAATCAGGACCAAATCGTCCCTGGCCGGCCTCACTGAGTAAAAAATTTACCAGTGTTTGTACGCGCACGTTGTGCCTGCTTTCGCGGGCATATATCAATTGAATAGGCATGGCGTTGGGACAAAACTCATCAAGCAATCTGATCAGCGTGCCTTCTTTAACGGCGCGTCGAACCATATACGAGGGCAGTTGGGCGACACCCAACCCAGCTTCTGCCGCTCGCTTGACGGCAATTCCCTCATCAAAGCGGTAGCGGTGCTCGAGCGTTAAAGACGCTTCTTTATCGTCTTTATCGTTGAATTGCCATGGCCTCACTCGACCAGTAGAGGCATTGCGAAAACCCAAGCACTGGTGATCGAGTAGCGCCTGTGGTTGGCCTGGATAGCCATACCGCTCCAGGTAGTCGAGAGAGGCAACCACGACGAGTCGCTGCCTATCCAGCGGGCGGGCGATTAGGCTGCTGTCGGCGACCGGGCCGATTCTTACCGCTAGGTCCACTTGCTCTTCGACCAAATGACACACTTCGTCATTGAGGCGAATATCCAGGCTGATGCCCGGGTGCTGCCGGGCAAATCTTGAAAGCATGGGGCCGATCACGCGTGCGCCATACACCTTGGGCAGGTCAAGTTTCAAATTCCCGCTGAGCGTTTGGGCATCCTGCCCTGCTAATACATCTACCTCTTTTAGTAGCTCAAGCACTTGCGAGTAGCGGCTGAATACGGCGTGACCTATTTCGGTCAAGACCACGCTGCGCGTGGTTCTATTCAAAAGCTTTACGCCCAGACGCTGTTCCATCCGCGTGACGCTTTTCCCTACGGCTGATGCCGAGAGCCCTAACTTCCTACCGGCGGCGGCAAAGCCTTGCTGGCGTACGGTCTGTACAAATGCCGTTACCTGGGCCAGGGAGTCGCTGGACTGTTTTGTGCCCGTCATAGATCGCTCTTGATTAGCAAATTCATCCTGTTACTTACCAAGGTAAGGTTGCAGCTTCGTGACACATTACGGCAAACAGAGTCCGTAATAATAGGACTCCAAGGCGTATTCAAGACATCTGGCGCAAGCGTTAGATTAGCGCCACGTTAACATCCGCCGCATCCCCAACAGTGGAGTCATATCGATGAAATCGGTCACCGGGCTTTTCGTGGCATTGCTTAGCAATGTTGCTGTCGCGTCTCCTTTAGTGCTTTATACCAACGATTTCGAAGATATTATCGGCGATCGTTTCACAGCGGATACCGGCTATGAAATCGAGGTTGTTCAGATGAGCGGCGGCAATTTGCTGGCGCGTATCGCGGCGGAAAGCAATAACCCCAATTGGGATGTAGTGCTGTTTGACGGGGTAGGCAGCCTGCATAGCCTGGATCAGCAGGGGATGCTCAAGCGTGGTGTCAGCCCTGACAACGAGCAGTATTTAACTGAGCAGGGACGCTCTTTAGTGCCCGAAAGCCGTGCGTGGATGCCTGCGGGAACCACTGCCTCCTGCGTACTGACGTACCGCACGGATATGGTCAGCGACCAGCCCACAGGCTTTAACGATCTTGCCGATAGCCAGTATCGCGGCATGGTGGGTCAAGCCGACCCAGCTGTTGCGGCCCCGGCTTACCCCTGCGTTGCTTGGCTGCACTACGACATGGGGATGGAGCAGGCGCGTGAGCTTTATACGGGCATATTGGAAAATGATCTGCGGGTGTTTCGCACTAACGGCCCGACAGGGCGCGCGTTGAGTTCTGGGGAGATTGCGGTGGCAATGCTCTCTTCGCCTAACGCCTACGCCATGCAAGAAGCGGGTGAGCCGATTAACGTGGTTTGGCCTGAGGGTGGGGCACCGGCCTCTTCACGTGGTGTTGCGGTGCAGGCCAACACCGAGCAGACCGAGGCGGCCGAGGCGTTCGTTAACTGGATACTAAGCCCTGAAACCCAGCAGTTTTTAACCGATAACGGCGGCAAGGATGGGCTATTTCTTTCACCGGTTGAAGGGGTAACGCCGCTCACCTACGGTCCACCAAAGGACGCGGTCTACAATGTCGCGCCCGCTGACTGGGCGGACGAGCATGAAGCGGAGATCAAGAATTGGTTTGCTGATCAGGCAGTCAACTAACATGCCTTCTGCTCTAAGCAAGCCGCACAGGATTGGGCTGGTAAAGCCTGATACGGCGGTGGGTATCGGGATCAGTTTAATACTGCTGGTGTTAGTGGCCATACCCATGGCGCTGGTGGTGGTGCAGGCGTTCATGCCTGGCATTCTTCAAGGTGACTTGAGCTTTGCCGGACTTGGCAACCTGAGCGAGCTTTTTCACCGGCGTTTGTGGCGCGTCTCCCTCATGAACTCGCTTTATCTAGCGGGTTATACAGCGCTCTTTGGCACGTTAATAGGGGGTGCGCTTGCGCTTGTTCGCCAGAAGTGCTCAAGCGTAGGCGGCACGGCGCTGGATTTATGTGCCTGGACGATGCTGATCATGCCGTCGTTTATTATTGCCCAGGGGTGGATACTATTTAGTGTTCGTAGCGGTATCGCTGCCCAATGGTTAGGCGCTACCTGGGTATATGATGCGGTCTTTTCACCACCGGGTTTGGTGGCGATCATGTGCTTAAAAAATTACCCGTTTGCCTATCTGGCGATTACTGCTGCCATGCAGTGGCACGTTAAAGAGTACCAGCATGCAGCGCGGCTTTGTGGGGCAGGGCCTTTACGTACACTTATCACGGTGCGGGCGCCTCTTTTGCTACCTGCCATACTCTCTGGGATGGTGCTGGTATTCATCGATACGCTAGGGGATTTCGGTTTGCCTGCCGCCTTGGCGACGACCTACCGCTTTCCAACGCTGCCTTACACCATCTTTACGGCAATTAATCAGTCACCTATTCGATTTGATTTGGCCGGCGTGCTTTCGGTTTACCTCATGTTCATTCTCGTAGCGGCGGTCGCACTTTATCTATGGCTTTTGCGCTGCTCGAGATTCGATTTTCTGACCGCAAAAGCGGAATCGGGCCATCAGCTGGTCTCAAAGAATGGCTGGATATTCACGGCAGTAGCATTCGGCTTTATTGGTATCGCGTTGGGTATCCCGTTAGGCAGCAGCCTGCTGGTGTCGTTAACGGAGAATATTGGGGCAGGTTTTGTAGTCAGTAATCTGACGCTTGGAAATTACGCGGCTGTCTTGCAAAGCGGTTCCGCACTTAAAGAGGCACTCGCCAATTCGCTTCAGATTGCACTTATTGCCGCCACTGCCAGTCTGATTGTGGCTTTTCTTGCGGCTTATTTGATCACATTTAGTCAGTTCTACTTGAATGGCCTGATCAATGTAATTTCGACCGTTACGCTTGCCGTACCAGGTGTCATTTTGGGCGTCGGGTTTATTTTTCTGTGGAATCATCCCTGGCTCGGCGCTTTAGGCCTTAACCTTTATGGGCATCCTTTCTTATTGGTCCTGGCCGGTATGGCGGGTGCTATTCCTATCGCCATTCGAGTATTGCTCGGTGCGATGGGGCAAATCCCCCACTCATTTATGGCGGCCGCCGCTTTGCAGGGGGCGGGATTATGGCGGCGCTTACTAACGATTCTACTACCACTGACGCTAGCTGCATTTTTATCGGCTGGGCTTGCAAGCTTTGGCTCCAGCGTCTTTGACTTGGCGGTGACGTCGATTCTTCACCCGCCTGGATATGCGGTGCTGCCTGTGGTGATTGATCGTATGTTCCAGCAAGGGCTCTATGGCGAATCAACGGCTTCAACCTTAATCGCCGCAACGCTCACGCTCTGCTTAATTCAGACCACTCAGGTAAGCGTGCGCCGCTTGTTTAAGCACTTATTGCAAACGCATCAGGCGGATGCTCCAAAAAAACTGGCAAGCGCTGAGGTGCACCATGCTTGATGTTTCCCATCTCAGTCGGCACTACGGCGATTCTGTTGCGCTGGATGACATAAGCCTTCATTTAGACACGGGACGTGTGTTAGCTGTGCTCGGCCCATCAGGATGCGGGAAATCCACCTTGTTAAAGCTGGTGTCAGGGCTTGAAGATCCTGATAGTGGTGAGATTCGAATCAATGGCCGTTTAATTGCCAAGCGCGGGTTTTCGCTTCCCCCTGAAAAAAGACCTATTAACATGGTCTTTCAAGACTATGCACTGTGGCCGCATATGAAAGTACGCAATATCGTGGGCTATGGCTTAACGTCTCTATCGCGTTCAGAACGCAAGCGTCGAGTGGACGAACTTCTCTCGCTTCTTCACCTGGATGGCTACGCCGATAGATTACCCGCAGAACTATCGGGTGGTCAGCAGCAGCGCGTGGCCATCGCTCGGGCGCTGGCCACCGACCCCGAGGTGTTGTTATTTGATGAGCCGCTATCAAATCTCGATGTGCAGTTACGAATGGAAATGCGTCATGAGCTGGCAGATCTGTTTGAGCGATTGCGCAAAACCGTTTTGTATGTGACTCACGATCCACTCGAGGCGTGTGCGTTTGCTGATGAACTCTTGGTGCTGCGGCACGGCAAGCTGGAGCAGGTGGGGCCTGTTCGCTCACTATTTGCTGACCCTGCATCGCCCTGGGTGGCGGGTTTGGCAGGCTACGACAGTCGCCTGACAGCGCATTTGCATAGCGCGATCGGCAATGGGTTATGGCGGCTTACAGTTGGGAATCAAACGCTTGTCTGCCGCTTAGCCGAGTGCGCTCAGGCAGTGCCTGGTGCTCCTGTCAGCCTGATGCTTCACAGCAGCTCCATAAAACTATGTTCGAAAGATGAGGAGCAACATCCTGATGTGAACTACCTCTCGGGCACTGTGCGTCAATGCATATTTGAGGGCCACCAGTGGCGGATCCGGTTAGATTTGGGCGAGACCCTGCTTTCATTAGTGAGTAATCAGCGGCATGAGCGCGGAAGTGGCTTGTCCGTTAGCTTTACTCAGCACTCTGCGCTTGCGTTTCATTAAGGTGCTCTGTGTCTCTTTATATCGTGGGTGATGTGCATGGGTGTATCGAGACATTGGAGCAGTGCCTCAATCGAGCGGGCTTTGATCCTGTCACGGATAAGCTATGGAGTGTGGGTGACCTGGTTGGAAAAGGGCCTGGCTCGCTTGAGGTATTACGCTTGGTCGAGTCCTTGGGTGATAGCTTCAATATGGTGCTGGGAAACCATGAAGTTCGTTTGCTCAGTCTGTTTGCAGGTGGTGATGGTTCTGCTAAAACGCTGCTTCAGCCTGTTTTGAAGGATAAGGGCAGTGTGGATTGGAAAAGCTGGTTGCGTCAAAAGCCACTCATGCTGCGCGATCAGCAGTTGGGGGTAACAATGACGCATGCGGGTATTTTTCCAGGCTGGAGCTTATCCCAGGCTGAGCGTTATGCCTGTCAGGCGAATGTTCAAATGCTTAATGCCAGCGACGCCTGGCTGCGTCAACTGGCGCAGTCGCCCTATAAGCGTGCGGTTACTGATGTGGATGCAGGGCGCTACACTGTTCATGCGTTTACGGAGATGCGTTATTGTAATATCTCGGACCCCAATCGACCGACACTAGATTTTACTTGTAAATCGCCTCTGGAGGTTACAGGGCCACTAGTACCATGGTTTGAACTATGGTCAGCGCAATCTGAGTTATGGGTGTTTGGTCACTGGTCTGATTTGCAAGGCGCAACCGGCCGAGCTGATATTCGTTGCCTGGATACGGGCTGTGTCTATGGCCGAAGTTTAAGTATTTTGACAGTAGCCGCGGATGGGACAGTAACGAACGTATAAGAAGTGATGGCGCGCTGAGTGATGTGCTGTTCCCGGCGCCAGATAACCTGCTTTGCCTTAACAAAAACGGCCACTTGCTCAAAGAGCTAAGTGGCCGTTTTTAATAATGTTCTTTGGTCGGAATAGCAGGATTCGAACCTACGACCTCTGCCTCCCGAAGGCAGCGCTCTACCAAGCTGAGCTATATTCCGAAGGTTGTGAGCAGTGCTCTACAACGGGGCTGAATCATACACAGGAGAGTGCTTTTTTTCAAGCCCCGAAAGCGTGTGGGGCTGAATTTTATGCTTGCCGGTCAACGGCCATACGGGCGAGTTCGGCCATGCTGTCGCGGTAGGCGCTGGGCGGCAGAAGCTCAAGCTGGGCAAGCGCTTTATCGGCCATTTCGTCGGCGCGCTTGCGGGTGTACTCAAGAGCACCGGTTGTGTGCACAATCGCCAGTACTTCTTCAAGTTGTTCCAAGCCGCCCTTGCGGATCACCTGGCGAATCAGCTTGGCCTGCTCCGGCGTGCCCTGTTCCATGGCGTGAATCAACGGCAGCGTGGGTTTGCCTTCGGCCAGGTCGTCGCCGACGTTTTTACCCATGGCGTCGGCATCACCCTGATAGTCCAGCAGGTCGTCAATCAGCTGGAAGGCAAGCCCCAGGTAGCGGCCGTAAAGTTTAAGGGCTTCGGCCTGCTCGGGCGTTGCATTTGCCAGCACCGCACCACTGTGGGTGGCGGCTTCGAACAGCATGGCGGTCTTGCCCTGAATGGTTTCGAAGTAATCCGCCTCGGAAATGCCCGGGTTGCCAATATTGGTCAGTTGAAGCACTTCACCTTCGGCAATAGTGCAGGTAGCGCTGGAGAGAATCGCCATGATCTCCATCGAGCCTACATCTACCATCAGCTGGAACGAGCGCGAGTAGAGAAAGTCGCCGACCAGTACCGAAGGCGCATTACCCCAGGCATCGTTGGCAGTTTTCTTGCCCCGGCGCATATGCGACTCATCTACCACATCGTCGTGCAAGAGCGTCGAGGTGTGCATGAATTCGATCAGCGTGGCCAGCGTAATGTGCTTGTCGCCTTCATAGCCCAGCGAGCGGGCCGCTAACAGCACCAGTAATGGACGCAGGCGCTTGCCGCCGCTTTCGATAATGTACTGGCTGATGGTTTCGACGAGGGGGACTTTGGAGGTGAGCTGCTCAACAATTGTCCGGTTGACGGCTTCAAAGTCATCTGACACCACGGCGTGCAGCGGTGAGGGCGTTGGGCTGGCAGTCGGGGATGGGGAGACGTTGACAGTCATGGGTTCCGTTCATCGCGGCAGGTGAAGGGGCGTGCCCCGTAAATTGAGGTCATGCTATGGGGCTGTTGATAAGGCGTCAAGGCGCGTTACCGCCAGCCTATGTGGCAAATGAGAAAATTGCTAATTGACAACGGCCGGTAGTCTTGTGATAGAGGGTAAATGTCGTTATAATCCGCGACCCACTCATCATGCTCCCTGTCAGATGGCTGCCAAAAGGGGCGCCACTCGCAGCAGGTCAATAAGAGCACGACTCGAAAGAGCGTAAATGATGAGCGCTGCCGAAGCGGCATTAACGACAAGTCCGGAGAGTGACATGTACGCAGTTATTAAAAGCGGTGGTAAGCAGTACCGCGTTCAGGAAGGTCAAACGCTCAAGCTCGAGAAAATCGAAGTCGCTACCGGCGAAACGATCGAGTTTGATGAAGTGCTGTTAATTGCAGACGGCGATGACTTCAACATCGGCGCGCCGATGATCAGTGGTGCCAAAGTTTCCGCCGAGATCGTTTCTCACGGCCGCGGTGACAAGGTGACCATCATCAAATTCCGTCGTCGTAAGCACAGCATGAAGCGTCAGGGCCACCGTCAGTGGTTCACTGAAGTCAAAATTACCGGAATTTCCGCGTAAGCGGTTACATTCCCCAAGAGGAGAATTTGCAATGGCACATAAAAAGGCAGCCGGCTCCACGCGTAACGGTCGCGATTCCGAATCCAAACGCCTCGGTGTGAAACTTTTCGGTGGCCAGGCAGCGAACGCAGGTAGCATCATCGTTCGTCAGCGCGGCACACGCTTCCACGCGGGTACTGGCGTTGGTCTGGGTCGTGATCACACTTTGTTCGCTCTGAACGAAGGCTTTGTGAAGTTCGAGACCAAAGGCCCGAAAAACCGCAAGTTCGTTAGCATCGTTTCTGAATAAGCAACCTTTGTTGCGCAGGACGTAGATAACGAAGAAAAGCCCCGCTATGGCGGGGCTTTTTTGTCTGTTTGAACCCACTTGCCCGCACTCGGGCAGGGTTGTTGCATATAGGGCGGCGGAAGCGGCCGGGAGAATCCAATGCAGTTCGTCGATGAAGCCTCGATTATTGTTGAGGCGGGAAAAGGCGGCAATGGCTGTCTGAGCTTTCGCCGCGAGAAATATGTGCCGAAGGGCGGCCCCGATGGGGGTGATGGCGGTCATGGTGGCAGCGTTTACCTGATTGGTGATGATGCGCTGAATACGCTGGTGGATTTCAAGTTCCAGCGTTTTTACAAGGCTGAAAACGGCCAGGGCGGCATGGGTCGTCAGATGAGCGGCAAGGCAGGCTCTGATCTGCACGTTAAAGTGCCGGTTGGTACCACCGTGGTGGATGTCGATACATTGGAAGTCATTGCTGACGTTACCGAAATTGGCCAGGTCGTGCTGGTGGCGGAAGGTGGACGCCGTGGGTTGGGTAACATCCACTTCAAGTCCTCCACCAACCGCGCGCCGCGGCGCACCACACCCGGCACCGAAGGCGACCGGCGTAACCTGCGTCTGGAAATGAAGGTCATGGCCGATGTAGGCCTGCTGGGCATGCCCAACGCCGGTAAATCCACGCTGATTCGTTCGGTGTCGGCGGCCAAGCCCAAAGTTGCCAACTACCCGTTCACCACCCTGGTGCCTAATCTGGGTGTTGTGAAGCTGGGTATGCACGAACACTTCGTGATGGCTGACGTACCAGGTCTGATTGAAGGCGCTTCCGATGGTGCGGGGTTGGGGTTGCGTTTTCTCAAGCACCTGACCCGCACGAGGCTACTGTTTCACGTGGTCGATGTGGCGCCTTTTGATGAGTCTGACCCGGTAGAAGCCGCGCAAGCGATTGTTCATGAACTGGGTCAGTTCTCCCCCGCACTTTCCGAACGTCCCCGCTGGCTGGTGCTGAACAAGTTCGACCTGCTGCCGGAAGACGAGCGCGAAGCGCGTGCCGAAGCGATTATCGAAGCGCTCAACTGGGATGGCCCGGTGTTCCGTATCTCTGCGATTAGCAGCGAAGGCACGGATAAACTGGTTCAAGCGGCCTACCGCTGGCTGACCGAGCAGCGTCGCCTTGAGAATGAAGATGAAGAGGCGCATGCGCGCGAGCAGGAAATGCGTCGGCGCATGGAAGAAGAGTCCGTGGCCCGTATCGAAGAGCGCCTGGGGCGTCGACGCAAAAAAGCCGACGATGAAGGGGACGATGAAGACTTCGACGATGATGATTACGATGTGGAAGTCGAATACGCGCCCTGATCAATTAGCTGTCAGCACGGGTCTAGCGGTGTAAACGTACTTAACAACATGCCTTGAAAGGTTGAAGCGGATGGAGAGTCATGAGCAGGGGTTGGGCCGCGAGGCCCTGAGCCGCGCCCGGCGCATTGTGGTCAAGATTGGCAGCGCGCTTTTGACCAACGATGGCCGGGGCTTGGATGAAGCCGCCATCGGCGGCTGGGTCGACCAGGTAGCCAAACTGCATCAGCAGGGTGTGGAAGTGGTGCTGGTCTCCTCAGGCGCCGTGGCGGCCGGTATGGTACGCCTTGGCTGGCAGGCTCGCCCGAGCGCGGTGCACGAGCTGCAGGCCGCAGCGGCGGTTGGCCAGAACGGCCTGACCCAATGCTATGAACAGCATTTCGCCCGCCACGCCATGTTGACCGCGCAAATCCTGCTGACCCACGATGATCTTTCCAATCGCAAGCGCTATCTGAATGCGCTCTCGGCCCTGCGAACGCTGGTGGAGATGCGCGTGGTCCCGGTGATCAACGAAAATGACACCGTGGTCACTGACGAGATCCGCTTTGGCGACAACGACACGTTAGGCGCCCTGGTGGCTAACCTGCTGGAAGCTGACGCGCTTTTGCTGCTGACCGACCAGGAAGGCCTGTTTGATGCCGACCCGCGCCACAACCCTGAAGCTAAAATGATTGCCGAAGGGCGCGCCGATGACCCACGGCTTGCCGCTGTGGCGGGTAGCGGCGGGGCGCTGGGGCGTGGCGGGATGAGCACCAAGGTGCGCGCGGCCAAGCTTGCTGCACGCTCTGGCGCGGTGACGGTGATTGCCAGCGGCCGCCAGCCGGAGGTGATTAACCGGATTATGGCGGGCGAAGCGTTAGGCACATTGCTGCATCCGGAACAGGCACCCATGGCGGCCCGCAAGCGCTGGCTGGCCGGCCAGTTGCAGGTGCGCGGTACGCTGATTGTGGATGCCGGTGCGGTCAAGGTACTGCGCGAAAAAGGCTCTAGCCTGCTGCCCGTAGGGGTGCGCGGCGTGGAAGGTGCGTTTAAGCGTGGCGACATGGTGGTCTGCGTAGATGAACAGGGCATACCCATGGCCAAGGGACTGGTGAATTATGGGGTGGACGAAGCGCGCCTGCTGGTTGGTCAGCCCAGCCACCAGATCGAGGCGATTCTAGGCTATGTAGAAGCCCATGAACTTATTCACCGCGATAATCTGGTCGTGATCTAGCACGGTTAACGGGCTGGGCAAAAGCGCCGCTTACGTAAAGTAAGCGGCGCTTTTTTTATGGGTTAATCCTGAAGCGAGACAGGCAACGGCACTTGGTGGGGCCAGCTGTTCGGCACAATAAAAACCCGCTCCAAGCGCTGCTGGTCGGGGAAGTAAAGCATCACCTGCTGAGGCCCGCGCTGGTCAATTAGCTGCCTGATGCCGGGCATTACGATGTTTTCTGGGTGAAAGGCGCTTTGGTGGGGTGGCGCCAGCCAGTGGGGCTTTTGTAGCCAGGCCAGGGTGAAGGGGGTGGCAAAGCTTGCCACAAGGTCAGGCCAGTCGTTCAGAAAACACCATAGGCCTTGGCGATGTTCGTCCGTTGCCCCTTGGGGTGAAGGCAGTGATGCGTGCCAGGGGTAAAACAGTACACCGGGCATGGCAAGGCGCTGGGTAAGGGCGGTTGCTGGTTGCTTCTGCGGGCAGGCCAGGGTATCGCGGGGCGTTAGCCACTGCGAAAGGGTGGTAAAGGCTAATGGCGTAGCGGAAAGCGGCAGTTGGTGGCGATGCAAATGGCGGCATTTAAGCGCCAGGCTGTCCAGCCCACCAGGGCCAATCCAGCGGCTTGAACTGGTGGCATCGCCGGGGCCTTCCGGCAGGCCAAGATAGAACTTGATTGCCACTTCTAAATGTATCGGCGCCGGGTTGGCACGGGTTCGGTAGAGCATGTCCAGCTCACCAAGCGTTGTGCGGTTATGGAAAATACGCACGTTGCGGGCAAGCAGGCGCGTACCAGGGGCGTGATCCAGCAGGATATGCCATAACCGCTCATGATAATGCCCCAGGCGGGTCGCTCTTCTGTCGCTTGCCGTGGCCAATAAGGCTGGGGAAAGCGTTAAAAGCCACTTTGTCAGCGATTCCTCATGCTCCCGCTTGTGCAGGCCAAGCTCTTGCAGAGTAGGTCGTCCGGCGCAGGGAATCGGTGGCGGCAGCTCCACTAAGTCGGGCGTAAGTGCAAGCCAGGCCAAATCACGCAGCAGGGATGACGAAGCGTGATCGGGCCGCCGGTAGAGTTCGCAACTAACGCCTTCTGCATCCGGGGGAGTGGGCAACGCTATCTCCTGCAGGCCAACAAAGAGGGCAAAGAAGGTAGCTGCCCTCAACTGTTGCCAAGCTGCTACGCTTTCTTGTACAGCGACATTAACGCGATAACCCGCACTAGCCAAGGAAAGGAGCGTGTTAAATGGGTAAGGCCAAATCGAAAAAAACCAAAGCAAAAAATAAACACTCCCAGGCGGATCAGCCCCAGGCGCAAAAAACCGTCCCGCAGGCACTGACCCCCGAAACGGGTGCTGCACTTTTTGAGGATGCACGTTCGCGGCTGGAGGATGTCTTTAAAGCACTGGATATTCATCCTGATGCGCAGGCGCGCCTGATGCAGCCAAGTCTATCGTTACAGGTGAGCGTGCCGGTTCGCATGGATGATGGCAGCCTGAAGGCCTTTCCGGCCTGGCGGGTACAGTACGATACCAGCCTCGGCCCGGCCAAGGGCGGCGTGCGCTTTCATCCGGAAGTTAATCAGCATGAAGTCACCACGCTAAGTTTCTGGATGGCGGTCAAGTGTGCGGTGGTGGGCTTGCCTTACGGCGGTGGCAAGGGCGGTGTGCAGGTGGACGCCAAATCGCTCTCCGCGCTTGAGCGCGAGCGTCTGGCGCGCGGATATATCCGGACCATTGCCGATGTGATGGGGCCGGATCGCGATATTCCCGCCCCGGATGTCAACACCGATGCCATCGTCATGGGTTGGATGATTGATGAGTACGAGCACATTGTGCGTGCCCACGCGCCTGCCGCGATTACCGGCAAGCCGCTTCCGCTGGGCGGATCACCAGGTAGGGTGGCGGCCACCGGGCGCGGCGCGCTGAAAGTGCTCGATCTATGGGCCGAGCGTGAAGAACGTAAGCCCGAAGAGACCACCGTGGCGGTCCAGGGCTTTGGCAACGCGGCGTATCACTTTGCCCGGCTAGCCAGTGAGCGGGGCTATCGGATCGTCGCGCTGTCCGATTCCAGCGGCGCGATCTATAACGCCGACGGTATCGACATTGACGCGGCGTACAAGGATAAAGCCCAGCACGGCAAGCTGAGCAAGAGTGACGCGGGCAAGCACATCAGCGGAGACGAGCTGCTAACACTGGAGGTCGACGTACTGACCCTGGCCGCGCTTGAAAATCAGATCCATGTCGACAACGTTGGCCAGGTACAGGCCAGCGCGATTCTGGAAATTGCCAACGGCCCGCTGACCAGCGATGCCGACGAACAGCTTGCCAAACGGGAAGTGCCGGTGCTGCCGGATGTGCTGGCCAACACAGGCGGGGTGATTGTCAGCTATTTCGAGTGGCTGCAAAACCGGGCGGGTGAAGCCTGGGGTGAAGAAGAGGTCAATCAACGCCTGGAGGCCCTGCTGGAAACGGAGGCGGGGCGCGTGTTAAACCGCGCTGAAGAGGAAAGCATTACCTACCGGCAGGCCGCCTATCGCCAGGGGATCGAGCGCATCGCCGATGCCATCATGGCGCGGGGCAACTGCCTGGACGGCCGCTAAGGGTGGGCTGAACAAAAACGGGCTCCCAAAGGGAGCCCGCTTGGCGTAAGGCGAACTGTTAATCGCGGTCGATCTGAGTCACTTCAGCAGAACCCTGGCGTACGCTGATCTCAAGCTCGCGACCACTTTCATCGTGGCCCTCGATGTCGATGATGCCGTTCTTATCGATGTCGATGTCCTCGAACTCGACCATGCCTTCCTGTTGGGCGATTTGAAGGGCCTGGCGAATGTCGTCTTCGCTCATGCCCCAGGCGCCGGTAATCAGGCGCTCGCGCTGTTCTTGCAGCGTTTCGCCGCTATCGATTGAAAACTCGACATCGGCGTACCATTCGTTATCCAGCCAGCCTTCCACTTCGGCGCGGCCGCGGTCTTCTATACTGATCTCTTCATACTGAGTGAAGCCATAGTCGGATGCATGACTCAATACGTTGTCGATTCGATCAATGGGGAGTGAATCGGCTTGCGCGCTACCCATTGCGGCGGCGAAAAGCAGGGCGGACGTCGGGATGATCAGCATTTTTTTGATGGCGTTCATGGCAAAATCCTTCTTTGATTTAGCAAAGCATTCAACGAATGCGACACGGTAGTTATAGCACCCGGGTTCTTTCCTTAAACTGAACGGGCCGTTCATCTAACGTTCATATTGCTTTTGGCATGCTAGGCCCATGAAAGCCACGTTGCGTTCTCTTAGTTTCTTATGCCGCTATGGCCATTGTCTGCCCCGCTGTTCACTCGGCGCCGGGCTTTTGGTTCTGGCTCTTTCGGCAAGCGCCGTGATTTGCGGCAGTGCCATGGGCGACCAGCACTGGGAAACGCTGTACGGTGAAGTGCGGCGCGGCGATGTGGTGTCGCTTGAAACCATACTTGATTGGCTGGAAGCGCACTATATTGGCGAGGTGCTGGAAGTGGAAGTAGAGCGCGAGAATGGCTATGTCGAGTATGAAATCAAAATGCTGGGCCCGCAGAACCAGGTAGTCGAATTTGAATTCGATGGCCATAGCGGCCAGTTAATGGCAATCGAGGGTGTGCGCATTAACGAAATGCGTCGCCCCTAAGGCATACAACATGAAGTGTTTGCTGGTAGAGGATGACCAGGCACTGGCGCGGGAATTGAGCCAGGCGCTGCGTGACGGTGACTGGCTGGTGGAGCATGCAGAAAATGGCCAGGAGGCCGACTTTCTGGTACGTACTGAAACCTACGATACGCTGATTCTGGATGTGGGGCTGCCCGATGGAGACGGTACCCGCTGGCTCGCTTCCTGGCGCGACGACGGCATCGACCTGCCGGTGCTCATTCTCACCGCCCGGGAGCGCTGGGCCGACAAGGCGGCAGGCTTTACCGCCGGCGCTGATGATTATGTTACCAAGCCGTTTGAATCCGCCGAGGTGCTGTTTCGTCTGCGTGCCCTGGTACGTCGCAGCCATGGCCACTCTCATCCCGTACTCAAGGTGGGTGAGCTGAGTCTGGATACGCATACCCAGCACGTGGCGCTGGCGGGCCGGCCGGTGGGCCTGACCGCCCAGGAGACTCGCCTGCTCAGCTACCTGATGCACGCCGCGCCCCGTGTGGTGAGCCGTAGTGAGCTTTCCGAGCACGTTTACGACCGCGACCACGAGCCGGACTCCAACGTGATTGATGTGCAGATTAGCCGGCTGCGCCGCAAGCTGGGCGCCTGGCGATTTGCCACGCTAAGAGGGCAAGGCTACCGGCTATTGGCTGAAGAGCCCGGCGTGGATGAATAGGCAGGCGCCCAGCTGGAAGCGGCGTTGGTCGGGGCGCTCGATAAGCCTGCGCCTGCTGCTCGCCGTTTTGCTGATGATCGGGATTGCGCTGCCGGTCGCTGGCCTTTGGCTGGCACACCATTTTCGCACGGCCGCCACCGAAGCCTTCGATGAGCGTCTTGAGGCTACGCTTAACGTGATTATCGCTGGGGTGACGTTCGACCCGCTAAGCGGGCAGTTGCGTTATGCCGGGGGGCTCGGGGATCCACGCTTTGAGCAGGTATTTTCAGGTTGGTACTGGCAGGTTACCGATAAGCAGGCACACACCACCACGTCACGCTCGCTGTGGGACCAGCGCCTGCCAGTCACCGACAGTGAACAGGTCAGCGGCCGCGGCGTTACCGGGCCACGCGGGCAGTCGCTGCGTGTGGTTGAGCGGGATATCTACCTGGCCCCTTTGGAAGAACCGCTGCATATTAGCGTTGCGGCCCGTGACGATGAGTTAAAAAGCGATATCGGTGAATTCCAGCGTCTGCTGTGGCTCGGTTTGTTGGGGCTGGGTGCTCTGCTTCTGGGCGTGCTAGGCCTGCAGGTTCGCTGGGGGCTGGCGCCTTTGCGGCGCATGCAGACCAATCTACGCGACGTTGAGCAGGGGCGGGCTGAGCAGCTGGCTACCGATCTGCCTGAGGAGTTGGCCACCCTTGCCGCGTCGATGAACGCCGTGCTGGCCCGCGATCAGCGGTTGATTGAGCGCGGGCGGCATACGGCAGGCAATCTGGCGCACGCGCTGAAAACACCACTGAGCGTGATGCGCTTACTGGTTCGTCAACTGCCTGAAGCACGCCGGGCCGCCTGGGACGTTGAACTTACCCGAGTAGATAGCGCGGTTCGTCACCACTTGGCACGCGCTTCGGCGGCGGGCGAGGGCGTGCGCTTTGCGCCCATTCAGCTACACGACGCCCTGGCTCCGTTATTGAATGGGCTGGCCCGGCTGGCCCAGCGACGCCATATCAACCTGCATCACGTCTTTGAAAACCCGGCACGAGTGCACATCGACACCCAGGATATTCAGGAGCTTGTTGGCAACCTGCTGGATAACGCGCTGCGCTGGGCGCAGCACGAGGTGCATCTGCAGGTACAGACAATCGGCCAGACGCTTCGCTTGACCGTGAGCGACGATGGCCCGGGGATGACCGAAAAAGAGTGCCAGGAAGCTGTCCAGCGTGGCCGTCGGCTGGATGAGCAGCGCTCTCAAAGCGGCCTGGGGCTTGCCATCGTGTCGGATCTGGTCACGCTTTATCATGGCCAGATGTGCCTGCAACGCGCGTCGGCCGGAGGCCTGGAGGTGGTGATAGAGCTGCCGGTAGTGGCACGCGGATAAGGAAAACAGGTGGCCAAAGGAGAGCTGACCCATGAGTGATACGCTGCCCGATGTGCTGGTCGGCCCATTGCTTCGTCGTATCAGCCCCACCCGGCTGGTAATGTGGCTGGTAGCGACGCGCCCGCTGATCATGTCGCTGGTGCTTAATCCCGGCGCCAGCAATGAGCAGCGCTTTAGCCTGAGCGACCATCGCCAATGCCTGCCTATTGGGCGGCGCGGGTTTATTCACTTGATCGACCTACGTTTGCCCCAGGCGCTGCCCGTTGATAGGCGCATTGAATACGACCTGCGCGTGCAAACCACCCAGGGAGAGTGGCAATCGCTGCCGGATTGGGCACCCTGGCTATGTTATGAAGGGGCCCGATTTCCTGCCTTCGTGGTGGCTTCACGCCATCACCGGCTGATGCACGGTTCGTGCCGTAAACCCCACCATGTAAGCGCGGATGGCCTGGTGCGCGCGGACAGCTGGCTGGCCGAGCAGCAGGCAACGCCCGAGGAGTGGCCAGCGTGGCTGTTAATGACCGGCGATCAGGTCTATGTGGATGACGTGGCAGGCCCCATGCTACGCGCCGTGCATGCGCTGATTGAACGCCTCGGGCTTTTCGATGAGCGGCTTGAGGGCGCCACGGTGGGTGACAGCCAGACGCTGTATATCTCGCCGCAGAGCTACTACCAGCGTGAGTCGCTGCTGCCGGATGTCACCAGTAACGTGGCGCTGCGCGAGCGCTTTTTCGGCGGCGTTAAAAAGCCTGTGTTTACCTCGGCAAATGCATCTAACCACCTAATGACCCTGGCGGAAATGCTCGCCATGTACTGTCTGGTATGGTCGCCGGTTCCCTGGCAGATCATCGCCCCGGTAATGCCGGCGCTTAGCCGCGAAAATGCGGATATCTATCGCCAGGAGCAGAGCGTGATAGATGACTTTGTGGCAGGTCTGCCCCAGTGCGCAAGGTTAATGGCCAGCCTGCCCAGCCTGATGATTTTTGACGACCATGATGTTACCGATGACTGGAACCTGACCGCTGACTGGGAGCACTGCGCTTACGGTCATCCGTTTTCAAAGCGCATCATTGGCAATGCGGTAATCGCTTACCTGCTTTGCCAGGGATGGGGGAACGCGCCGGATAAGCTCGACCCGCTGATAGAGCAGGCGGCTAAGCTGCTCGGTCAGAAAACTACCATGCTTCCGCTTGATCAGCAGGATGCGCTGATTGAACGGCTGCTGCGTTTTCAGGGCTGGGAGTTTCATGTGCCCGGTACGCCGGCCCTGATTGTGCTGGATACCCGCACCCGACGCTGGCGCAGCGAACGCAGCCCGAAACGCCCCTCGGGGCTGATGGATTGGGAAGCGCTAATGGAAATGCAGCAGGCGTTGCTGGGCTGCAAGAGCGCTGTGATTATTTCGCCAGCCCCGATGTTCGGGGTAAAGCTGATCGAAGGCGTGCAAAAGCTGTTTACCTTGATGGGCAAGCCGCTGGTAGTGGATGCCGAAAACTGGATGGCCCACCGCGGTGCGGCCAATACGCTGCTACAAATCTGGCGGCACTCCAAGACGCCGGGCAACTACGTGATTTTGTCCGGCGATGTGCACTACTCGTTTGTCTACGACATTATCGTGCGCCGTCAGGAGCGCGCCCCGCATCTGTGGCAGATCACCTCCAGCGGAATCAAGAATACGTTCCCCGTGCAGCTTCTCAACACCTTTGACCGACTTAACCGCTGGCTCTACGCGCCCTGGTCACCACTTAACTGGTTTACCAAGCGCCGCAAGCTAGGTATCTATTCCCGCGACCCCAGCCGGGCCAGTGCCGGTGAGCGACTTTGGAATGCCAGCGGTATCGGCCTTGTGACACTGGATGAGCAGGGGCGCCCGGTGGATATTCGCCAGCTCGATGTCAGCGGCGACGATACCGTCTTCCCGCCGCCCGCTGGTTTGAATGAGTGATCTCATGATTAAGCCTTAGGTCCGTCATCAAAGCGTCATGAAAATGTCGCACTCTGTCGGCCAGAAAAGCACGCTCCAAACGCCTTTAAAAACAACCTTTAAAATACCCATCTTTAAAAATAATAAGATGTTTATTCGGCCCTCGTGCGTCGTCTTTACAAGCTATTTCTCCCCTTAAGCATCATGACGTTTGCAGCGTCGGCATCGCGACGTTTGATAAGGCAGCAGGCATATGACTACCCAAGAAGCGCTCTGGCTTAACCGCATTATTGCTGCAGAAGACCTGCACGTGTTGTTTCAGCCCATTGTGGATGTCAGCCAACAGGCTATTCATGGCTATGAAGCGCTGATACGCGGCCCCAAAACATCGCCGCTTCACTCGCCGCTACGCCTTTTCGATGTGGCCCTGCAGGCGGGGTTGCTGGTGGAGCTGGATCTGCTGTGTCGACGACTGGCCATTTGCCGCTTTGCTGAGCTTGGGCTGCCGGGGCTTTTATTTCTCAATGTGATGCCGCTGACCATTGTCGAGCGCGATTTCGAGGAGGGGCTAACACTTGGCTTTATCCGTGAAAGCGGGCTGCCGCCTGAGCGGGTGGTGATCGAGCTGACTGAGCATGTGCCGATCCATGACTATGACCTGATGCGCCAGGCGGTCAGCCACTACCGCGATATGGGGTTTCAGGTGGCGCTGGATGATCTGGGCGCTGGGCACTCAAGCCTGCGCCACTGGTCGGAGCTGCGCCCTGATTTCGTAAAGCTTGATCGCCATTTTATTTCGGGTATCGACCAGGAGCCTGCCAAGCGTGAGTTTCTGCGCTCGATTCTGGATGTGGCGCGCAGCCTGGACTGCCAACTGATTGCCGAAGGCGTGGAAACCGCTGCCGAGCACCTGTGCCTGTGGGAGCTGGACCGGGGGCTTGCGCTTTTGCAGGGGTTTTATTTTGCCCGGCCAAGCTCTGAGCCGCCGATTAAGCTGCATACCCTTTTACCTGCCACAGCCCAGCTTACAAACCCCGGCGGGCGCACGGCTCGCTCAATCTTTCGAACGCTTGAAGCGGTCGAGCCCGACTGTTCGGTACTCATGTTGGCCGAACGTTTCCGCCATCGCCCCGAGCTTCGCTGCGTGGCGGTAGTGGAAAATGCCAAGCCGATAGCGGTGGTGCGCCGCAATGCCTTTTTGACCCTGTTCACCAACCCCTACAGTCACTCGCTGTATGCCAAGCGGCGGGTAATGGATGTCGCTGATCATAAGCCGCTGATCGCCGAGGCAGACACGCCCCTTGAAGTCCTCAGCCAGCAACTTACGGACAGCCGCGGTATTGAGCAGGAGGACTTCGTGATCGTGGATGGCAGTGGTGATTACCTGGGGGTGGGCAGTATCGTGGATCTGCTGCGGGAGATCACCGCGATTCAGGTGCGTCAGGCGCGTCATGCCAATCCGCTCACCGGTTTGCCGGGCAATATATTAATCAATGAAATGCTGACGCAATACCTGTCAGAGCAGCGGGGCTTCGCTGCGGCCTATGTCGACCTGGATAACTTCAAGGCATTTAACGATGCCTACGGCTACGCCCGGGGCGATCATGTCATCATTTCACTGTCGCGTTTGCTTCAGGCCCAGGTAGACAGCGCGGGAGGCTTTATTGGGCATATTGGCGGCGATGACTTCATGATGCTGCTGTCGTTGAGTCATTGGGAAAACGTGTGCCAGCAGATACTGCGTTCGTTTGAGGTAATGGCCCCCGGCTTTTACGAAGAAAGTGACCGTGCCCAGGGAGGAATCACGATTGAGAACCGCCAGAACGAGACGAGTTTCTTTCCCTTCGTCAGTGTCTCCATTGCGGTTAAGCCCGTCGGCGATAACGCGATCTGCAAGGCGCTGGATATCGCCGCACAGCTTTCTGAGTTAAAGCATCAGGCCAAGAAGATTCCTGGCAACAGCATGTTTATCGAGCGTCGCGGCTGCTGTGTCTCGGTGGCTTGAGCCTTGTCACCAAGTGGTCATCAAAGTGTCTTGGCGCTGTCATCTATCGTGGGCAGCATAGCGCTATCTTCGAACAACACCTTAGGTGATTCATGCTTACTCTGTCTCTGCCCCGTACCTTGATCAGCGCTGCCGTTGCCAGCGCGTTTGCTTTCGTGGCGGTTAACGCCTCGGCCGACCTTTCCGCACGCTATGTGGATAACGACGGCGATATGGTGGCGGATGCACCGACCGATGAATCGCAGTGGGTAGACCCGAGTACGTTGATCTTTGCCTATACGCCGGTGGAAGACCCGGCCGTGTATGCCGATGTGTGGTCGGATTTTCTAAGCTACATGGAAGAAACAACGGGCAAGCGGGTGCAATTCTTCCCCGTGCAGTCCAACGCTGCGCAGTTGGAAGCCTTGCGGGCTGGGCGCCTGCATGTGGCAGGCTTCAATACCGGCAGCACGCCGATTGCTGTGAACTGTGGCGGCTTCCGTCCATTCGCGATGATGGCCGCTGATGACGGCAGCTTCGGTTACGAGATGGAGATCATTACCTATCCGGGCAGCGGTATCGAATCCGTTGAGGACGTGGAAGGCCGTCAGATGGCTTTTACCGCTGAAACCTCGAACTCTGGTTTCCGGGCTCCTTCAGCGCTGCTGCGCTCCGAGTATGGTCTTGAAGCCGGTGAAGATTTTGAGACGGCGTTCTCAGGCTCCCACGATAATTCTATTCTCGGCGTAGTGAACAAGGACTACGAAGCGGCCGCTATTGCCAACTCGGTGGCCGAGCGCATGATCGCTCGGGGTGTGGTTAACGAGGGCGATTACGAGGTCATCTATACGTCGGAAACGTTCCCCACTACCGCGTATGGCGTGGCGCATAACCTGAACCCTGAGCTTGCCGAGAAAATTCAGGACGCGTTCTTCAGCTACGACTGGGAAGGCTCGCCCCTACAAGCCGAGTTCGCCAACTCCGGCGAAGCGCAGTTCATCCCTATCACCTATCAGGAAAACTGGTCCGTGGTGCGCACCATTGCCGAGGCCAACGGCGTGACCTACGACTGCGATTGATGCATTAAGCAAACGGTTATGTGCGGCCAGGAAGGCTCTCCTTTCTGGCCGTTTCGCTATACATAAGAGGTGGGAAAATGTTGACACTAAGCGGCGTGACCAAGCGCTACCCGACCGGCGACCGGGCGCTGACGGATATTGAGCTTACGTTGCCCAAAGGGCAGGTGATGGCGCTGATTGGCCCTTCCGGTGCGGGTAAGAGCACCTTGATTCGCTGCGTAAACCGGCTGGTTGAGCCGACCCAGGGCAGCATCCGCCTGGAAGAGACCGAGATCACCCGGCTTTCCGGTAATGCACTGCGTCAGGCGCGCCGTTCAATGGGGATGATTTTCCAGGAGTACGCGCTGGTCGACCGGCTGACTGTCATGGAAAACGTGCTCTCGGGCAGGCTTGGCTACGTGGGCTTCTGGCGAAGTTTTTTACGCCGCTACCCCCAGGATGCGGTTACTGAGGCCTTTCGTCTGCTGGAGCGGGTGGGCCTGCCTCACGCCATCGACAAGCGTGCCGATGCGCTTTCCGGCGGCCAGCGCCAGCGGGTCGGCATTGCCCGTGCACTTTTGCAAAGCCCCAAGCTGCTGCTGGTTGATGAACCCACGGCAAGCCTTGATCCCAAGACTTCCCGCCAGATCATGCGCCTGATTCGTGAACTGTGTGCCGAGCGCGGGCTGGCCGCCATCATCAATATTCACGATGTGACGCTGGCCCAGCAGTTTGCGGATCGGATTGTCGGCCTGCGCGCCGGTGAGATCGTCTTTGATGGCCTGCCAAGCGAGCTGACCAGTGAGATTCTCACCACCATTTACGGTGAAGAAGATTGGGATACGACGCCAGAGCCAATGGACGATGACGTTTCTGATGATTCGATTAGCCATCCGCCATACGCGCGTGAGGTACCCGGTTTAGCTGCAGGGGGCGCACGATGAGCGAACTGGCACAAACGTCGCTTGAAGCGCGAATGCAGGCCGCCCGAAAGGGCCAATGGCGGCGACTACCGCTGATTGATGACCCGCGCTGGCGTTGGGGCATCGCGGTTGGGGTTGTCGTCTATGTCGTGCTGGCGTTTGCGTCTGTCGACGTTAACTGGGCACGAGTCGCGGAAGGCGCGGGCCGGGCGGTTAATTTTTTAAGCGCTTTCATGCAGCCGGATTTCGTGAGTCGCCAGAAGGATATCGTGGCAGGCCTGCTGGAAAGCCTGACCATGACGCTAACCTCGACGGTACTGGGCGTCTTGCTGGCGATCCCGGTAGGGCTTGGGGCGGCGCGCAATATTTCTCCGCTGCCTGTCTACCTTGTGTGCCGTGCAATCATTGCCGTTTCGCGCACCTTTCAGGAAATCATCATCGCCATTCTGTTCGTGGTGATGTTCGGCTTTGGGCCGTTGGCCGGGATGATTACGCTTGCGTTTGCCACCATCGGGTTCATGGCCAAGCTGCTCGCCGAGGATATCGAAGACCTGGACTGGCGTCAGGTGGAAGCCGTGCGTGCCACCGGGGCCAGCTGGTGGCAAACCATGAACCATGCTGTTCAGCCTCAGGTCATGCCGCGTTTGATCGGGTTGTCGGTGTATCGGTTGGATATCAATTTCCGTGAATCGGCGGTGATTGGCATTGTCGGGGCGGGGGGTATCGGCGCCACGCTGAATACCTCGCTGAGCCGCTATGAATACGACACCTCGGCGGCGATTCTGCTGATCATCATCGCTATTGTGCTGCTGTGTGAATACAGTTCAAGCCATGTGCGCCGCTGGACCCAGTAATGTCTGGCTTCATCATTTTTGGCTGCGTTATTTCTGGAGAAGTTAAATGCCTGTTTCGTTGACAACGCAGGGTCTGCCAGTTTGGAAGCGGCGTACAACGCGCGCCCAGTGGCTGCAGTACGTAGCCTGGCTTTTGGGTATCAGTCTGTTTTTGATCTGCTGGAAAGTGATTTCGGATAACACCATGTGGGTGTTTGTCGAAGATGCTGGCCGCCAGGGAGCCGATCTGCTCAGCCGCATGCTGCCGCCCAAATGGGCATACGCCAATGTGTTGTGGAAACCCATGTGGGATACCCTCAATATCGCGACATTGGGCACCGTGTTCGGCATCATGATGGCGTTTCCGGTAGCCTTTCTGGCTGCTCGCAACACTACACCACACCCGCTGGTGCGCAGTGCAGCGCTGATGGTGATCGTTTCATCGCGCTCGATCAATTCACTGATTTGGGCGATGCTGCTGGTCACCATTCTGGGCCCTGGCGTGCTGGCCGGCATCATCGCCATTGCGTTACGCTCCATCGGCTTTGTGGGCAAGCTGTTATACGAGGCAATCGAGGAAATTCACCCCACGCCGGTCGAGGCGATCAGCGCAACAGGCGCCAGCCGCATGCAGGTGATGAATTATGGTGTTCTGCCGCAAATCATGCCGGCCTTTGCGGGTATCAGCGTGTATCGCTGGGATATCAATATCCGTGAATCGACAGTGCTGGGGCTGGTAGGCGCGGGCGGTATCGGCCTGCAGCTGAATGCTTCGATCAACAACCTGGCCTGGGATCAGGTTAGTGTCATCTTCATCATGATTTTCGCAACGGTACTGGTATCCGAGTGGATTTCAGCTCGTGTGCGCCATGCGATTATCTAGCCAAGCGAGTTTAGCAAAAACGAGGAGCCAGGATGCGTTTTCCTGATGCAAGCGTCACCACGATTGATCTGTTGCGCCATGGAGAGCCAGTGGGTGGGCGCATGCTGCGTGGTTCAACCGATCACCCCTTGAGTGAAACCGGCTGGCAGCAGGTGACCGACGCGGTGATGCGTCAAAGCATCGATGGGCGCCCACCTTATGATGCCATCATTACCTCACCGCTTTCACGCTGTCGTGAGTTTGCGCTGTGGTTAGGGGAGGAGTTTGATCTGCCGGTGCAGATCGAAGATGACCTGGCCGAGCTACACTTGGGGCGCTGGGAAGGCAAGACCCACGCCGAGGTGTTTAGCGAGGAAGGAACTGCCCCCATGAGTGCTTTCTGGAATAGTCCTGCTACGGTATCACCGCCGGGTGGCGAAGCCATGGAGGCCTTCGATTGCCGACTTGCCGAGGTGTGGCGCAACCTTCTGGCCAACCCACCCGGCCGGCACGTGCTGGTGGTGGCCCACCTGTTTGTCTGTAACGGGCTGCTACGTCAGGTACTTGAACAGCCACTAAGTCGCGTATTGGCAATGGATTTACCCTATGCCGCCATGAGCCGCGTGCGCCATGAGCAGCATGCGCTGGGGGAGACCAGCTTTATCGAGTGGCTTGGCCGTTAGTTGAGCTTGGCGCTAGAGCTTCGTTTGCGCCATGATGAGAGCCTTGCCACAAGGAGAGTCGACCATGCCCGTTGCATTAGGAAGAGTTACGTTCGCTTTACTGTTGTTAATGTGGCTTTCAGGCTGTGCCAGCCGTGACGTTACTCTTTCAGAAGAATCACCGGTGCCCCGCGACGGCCTTTCCATGGAGCGCGTGCTGATTCTGGCCCATGCTCAGCAGGCCATCGGCACGCCGTACCGATTTGGTGGCAATACACCGGGCGGGCTGGACTGTTCGGGGTTGGTGGAGATGACCTACCGCGCTGCTGGTATGCGCGTGCCGCGTACCGCCGATGAGCAGTTTCGGACGCTGCCTGCCGTCGATATGCCCAAGCCCGGCGACCTGCTGTTCTTTGGTGAGCGCAACAAGGCGACCCATGTGGGTATCTATCGCGGTAACAGGCAGATGATTCATGCCCCGGGCAGTGGCCGCGCGGTAGTCAGCGTTCCTTTGGATATTGATTACTGGCAGCAGCGTTTCCTGGGTGCTGCCACGCTCGCCCCCTGACATCTGATCGGCATTTTTCACCTGGCTCTCTAATGCTTCGCGTGCGTCAGAGGGCCTTGTGAGGGTTAGCAATGAGCTTAAACCACTAATCCCAACGTATTATCCTTCCCTAAAAAGATCAGCCGCAAAGCTTAGGACGACGGTGCTAGTATGTCTTAATAATTATCTATAAAAAGCGCGTAAATGGCAGTGAAGAAGCTGCCATTTACGCGCGGTTTAGATGTAAAAGGATAAGGAGCAATACCATGTATCCGCCTACCCATGTGCCGCAAAAGACGCCTTTTCAGCGCCAGGTGGATGCTATGCCGAATCAGCGCTTACATACGGTAGACACCACCGTCACTGCCTTCCTGTACGCCAACGAAGCGATCATTATCACCGACAAGAATAATCGGGTGATTGATGTCAATCCGGCCTTTTGCGAACTGACCGGGTTTACGCTTGAAGAGGTGTTTCAGAAAACGCCGGAAGCCTTCAGTATTCTGCCGCTCACTAATCGCTATTCCGATCATGCGATACGCGAAGAGTGCAGGCTACGCGATCGCAGTAAACACCAGGTGAGCTACCGGAGCCATGACGGGCAGTACTATCCCGGCATGATGTCCATTAATAGGGTTCGCGATGAGCAGGGCCGCGTTGATCATCATGTGATTGTGCTGGCGGATCTATCGGTAATTCCCGCGCATGCCCGGCACTTGAACCGGGAGGTCTATTTCGATGCGCTTACCGGTCTGCCTAACCTGCAGCTGTTGACGCAGCTAATTCAGGAGTCGATTCAACATGCTGACCAAAAACAGCTGCCACTTGCCATCTGCTCGCTGGATATCGACTTTTTTCAAACGGTCAACGAGCGGCTGGGTGCCCAGATGGGCGATAGTGTATTGGCCGCGTTTGCTCAGCGCGTCAGTCATCTACTGTTTGGCGACGACGTACTGGCTCGGGTAGGTGGGGATGAGTTTGTACTGCTGTTACACCATGGCGTTGATGATACCTTCTTTGAAAATCTGCTGGTGGCTATTCGCCAACCCATGGTGATCGAAGGCCAGAGTATCTATTTGACGGTGAGTCTGGGAGTAACGCTGTATCCCAGCGACCATGTGCAGGGCGATGTATTGCTGCGCCACGCCAACCAGGCCATGTACCGCGCCAAACAGCGTGGGCGTGATACGTTTCATTTTTTCGACCCCGATCAGGATCGGTTGCTTCAGGTGCGCCACGAGCAGCGCCAGCGCTTTATCGATGCCATTAATCACAATGAACTGCGGCTTTACTTTCAGCCGCAGGTGGATATGCGGTGTGGACGCGTTATTGGTGTTGAAGCACTGATTCGTTGGCAACACCCCGAGCTTGGGCTACTATCGCCGGGGGAGTTTTTACCCACTATTGATACCACATCACTGGAAATCGATTTAGGGGAGTGGGTGCTGGCCCAGGCGCTTGAGCAGCTCACTCAGTGGCAAGCCCAGGGTATTTTGATGCCGGTTAGCGTCAATATCAGCCCAACGCATTTATTGACCAGTGACTTTAGCCAGCGATTGGCCGAGCTTTTGGAGCGCTATCCGCAGGTATCACCGGATATGCTGAAACTTGAGGTGCTGGAAAGTGCTGCCATGCATGATGTGCAGGCCGCGCTCAAAAATATAGCGCGCTGCCAGACGCTCGGCGTAGGATTTGCGATCGACGATTTTGGTACCGGTTTTTCATCGCTTACCCACTTGCGCCAGCTGCCGGTCAATCTGATCAAGATCGACCAGAGTTTTGTGCGTGACATGCTTGTCGACGCTAACGATATGGCGATTGTGGAAAGTGTGATGTATATGGCCAACCGCTTTGACCGGCCCATGATGGCAGAGGGCGTTGAAACGCTGGACCATGCAAAAGCGCTAATGGAATTAGGCTGCCATCTTGCCCAGGGCTTCGGCATCGCCAGGCCCATGCCGCCTGAAGCGTTTCCTGACTGGCTTGCAAAATGGCCGCACCGGGCAGACTGGCAAGCGCTTGCGTTAACCTCCCACTAGACCTGTGTTAAGCCATTTGTCCCAGAGTCGTTTCAGCAGTCTCTGGGTCATTTGGCTCGCTACCCCGAGCCTGAGCCATCATACTTTGCTGCTGAGCGGCTTCAAGCTTGGCTTCCAGCAAGTATTGCCGAGCTTGAGCGGCGATCTGTAAATCCTTAGGCGACGGGTCGGCAGGGGCCATGGCGGCCGCAATGACGGTTTGCATCTTTTCGATGGTGGCCTGTGGGTCGCCCGGTACTGGGCCGTAATCAATGGGTACCTCGCCGGCAACTGCATAGCGTTTACCGTCAGGGCCAATTTCGTATTCGTAAGAGGCACCACCGGTATAGGCGCCCCCGGCAATCTGGTGGGTCATCTCGTGCTGGCGAACATCGCGATCCGTTTGTTTTAACTGTTCAAGCAGCTGAATCTCTTCAGGGGCTAGCGGCGTGCCATCGGCTCGAGTTGGACCGGCGGTTGCTTTATCGTCAGCATCGCTTGGCTTATCTTGCCCCAACGCCTCGTCGGCCTGATCATCTGTCTCGGTAGCGGCTGACGCTGCGCGGTTAGGCATGCTTACATGAGCCGTACCAGAGAAGGATAAAGCACTAACGGAGATGGAATTCATTAGCAATCACCACATCAAGGCTGTCACGTTAAGCAAGAGTATCCTTGAGAGCGTAAAAGGGCGCAAGAACGTATACTGGGTGTTTCAATAAAGTTTGTTTTCCGGTTAAACGTAACGATGCCTTCCATTGATGTCATTATCCATCTAAGCCCTGATGAATGTCTTGCCCACTATGAGGGCCGGGCGGCCAATGTGCGTGCGCGTAGTGTAGATGGGCGTTGGGTAGTTTTTCCTGCCGAGGCCATTCGACGCGTCGTAGGCCAAAACGGCGTTCATGGTGTGTTTCGCCTGATGTTTTCAACCGAGGGACGCTTTACCAATATTCAGCCGCTTAGCGGACGATAGCTTTTTTGTCTTGCCAGATCGTCGCGCAGCGATATGCGTGCAAACCCTGATATTGGCTATATACTGTGTCATCTATTCGTATCGTCACCTCTTTCGGGCTAACCCGCCAGAAAGTTTGCAGCCTGCTTACCCAGCACTGGCTGTGTTTTTATCAGGAGATATACCATGTCTGCCTCACCCGTCACACTGATGGTGGCTCGGCGCGTTGCCAGCGGCCGTTACCATGATTTCAATCGATGGTTGAACGAAGGCCGCGAGCTGGCGGCTGATTTCCCCGGCTATTTAGGTTCAGGCGTGCTCGCTCCGCCAGAACATGATGATGAGTATCAAATTATTTTCCGGTTCAGCAGCAACGATACGCTGCAAGCGTGGGAGCACTCGGCATCACGCCATGCGTGGCTGATACGCGGTAAAGGGCTTTACGATACCCCTTGTGAGCATCGCGCCACAGGACTTGATACCTGGTTTCAGACAAGCGCAGTGGGAGCTCCGCCGCGCTGGAAACAGGCCGTAGCGGTTTGGTTAGCCTTTTTCCCTATATCGCTTATTTTTCAATGGATGTTTGGCGGTGCACTCGCTGATTGGTCGCTGGTGCCGCGGGTATTAGTCAGTACGTTAATGTTAACGCCGGTTATGGTATTTGTGTTTATTCCGCTTTCCACCCAACTTCTGGCGCCTTGGCTGCAGGGTAAGTGGTCATTAACAAATGTCTGGGCACGCTTGCGTCACGTTCATCGCATCTAATTAAAGGTAATGTTTTTTAATGGGATATTTACTTCATGGTGGGCAACCCTGCTAAGCTAGACAGGCTTGCAGTAAAAGGATAACTGCCGCAGGTGCAGGACTTGCGTGCGACATAGCCCCCATGGAGTATTGTATGATCCACGTTCATCATCTGGAAAAGTCTCGTTCTCATAGAATTCTGTGGCTTCTCGAAGTGCTTGAGTTGGACTACGACATCCATGTTTATCAGCGCGACAAGCAAACTCAGCTGGCACCTGAATCATTAAAAAGCATTCATCCCTTGGGTAAATCCCCCGTTATTACCGATGGTGAGCTGGTCATTGCAGAGTCTGGCGCTATTATTGATTATTTAATACAGCAGTATGGTGATGAACGTATACAGCCGTCTGCCGATGATATTCGCGAGTGGGTTGATTACCGGTATTGGCTACATTATGCCGAAGGCTCTTTAATGCCCTTATTGGTAATGCAGCTGGTGTTTAAAAAGATGCCTAAACAGTCTCCCTGGTTTCTTAAACCCCTGACTAAAGGGATAGGCGATACGGTTATTCAGAGGTTCTTGGGCCCGCAGATTAAACAGCATTTAAATGTTATTGAAGCGCATTTGGCTAATAAGGGAAATTTTGCCGGTGAATGGCCAAGTGGTGCTGATATTCAAATGAGTTTTCCCCTTCAGGCCATCAAGTCAACCCAATCCCTGACAGCGTACCCTGCTATTGCCGAATTTGTGCAGCGTATTGATGCTGAGCCTGCCTGGCGGCGGGCTGTAGAGCGCGCCGGCCCGCTCACCATGCCTGGCGAGTAAGCCTCACCATGTCTGCTGTGCTAGGTGCCTCTGGCCGCGACCTACTGCCTAGACGAACGCTTTCTTTCAATCCGCTACAGCGATGGATCTTGAGAGGGGGGCTGCTGCTGGGCGGATTGGGCGTGGGGTTTCCAAGTATTGCTAGCGAAACGTTGCTGGTAGGGGTATATCATAATCCGCCCAAGCTGTTTGTCGATGAGCAGGGGCAACTGCGGGGCATCCTGGGTGAGCTACTTGAGGCGATAGCCAAGCAAGAGCAGTGGACCCTTGAAAGTATCGCCTGTGAATTTCAGCACTGCCTCGACCTGCTTGAGCGCGGCGATATTGACCTGGTCCCTGACGTGGCCTGGAGCGAAGAGCGTGCCGAGCACTTAGCGTTTCATACCGAACCCATCATGCATACCTGGTCGCAGCTCTATCAGCACGAAGGGCAAGGGGTGGAGGCGATCCTCGACCTTGAGCAAAAGCGCGTTGCAGTGGTCAACGGCTCTATCCAGCAAGACTATCTGAAGGCGGTAACCGAGCGCTTTGATGTGGCGGTTGCCTGGCAGGCAGTGGAAAACTATGCAGAAGGGTTTCAGGCTGTCGCCATGGGCGATGCGGATTTGGTGGTTGCAGAGCATCTATTTGGCGCTTGGCGAGCGCATCATTACGGTCTTTATGAAACGCCGATCATCTTTCAGTCGATTCGGCTTTTTTATGCGGGCTCGCCCACGTTATCGCAAACGGTGCTAGACCAGATAGATGATGTATTGCGCCGCTGGAAACAGGACTCCGGGTCTGAATACTTTAAAACGCTACGGATCTGGCAAGCCGAGCAGACATCTACAGGCGGCATTCCTGCCTGGGTGTGGTGGTGTCTGGGGCTGTTAGCCGCTTTCTGTTTACTCGCCCTTGGCTGTGCCTTGTGGCTTAGGCGGCGTATGGCGTTTAACCGGGCACAGTTGAATGCCAATGAAAAGGTACTGGCGACGATTCTGGATAGTGTCGACGCCTATATTTATATCAAAACGCCTTCGCTGCATTACCAGTATGCCAATCGGCGGGTTAGCGAACTTTTTGGGTTGCCTGTCGAGCAGATACTGGGCAAGCGTGACAATGCATTCTTTGATAGTGAAACGGCCAAGGAAATTGCCCTGACCGACCGCAAAGTTATGGAGTCAGGCAAGAAGATAACCATTGAAGAGAGCAAAGTACTGCAAGGCGAACACGATGTAAGGACATTTCTGACCATCAAGATGCCCCTGCTACTGTTTCCAGGGCAGCCCGCCAGTTTGTGTGGTATCTCAACCGAGCTGACCGACTATCTGGAAATGCAGTCGCGCTCTAACCATCTGGCATTTTACGATGCGCTTACCGGGCTGCCCAACCGACGTTTATTGATGGAGTCGCTGACCTGGGAGCTCGAACAGGAAAATACCGCCCTACCGTATAGTGCACTGTTGGTGATTGATCTGGATAATTTTCATCTGGTGAACGATATACAGGGCCATGAGTGCGGTGATCAGCTGTTGATCAACCTGGCCAAGCACTTGCACCAGCATTTGCCTGAAGGCGCTGTGCTGGCCCGGTTCAGTGGCGATGAGTTTGTTGCCTTACTGGCGAAGCTGGGTGAGCACAAGGCGGATGCCGCATTAAGCGCTGAACGCGCCGCCCGCCAGTTGCTGGAAGCTGTCTCCCAGCTACGCACAGATCACTCGCTACCGGTAAGTGCCAGCATTGGGATTACCCTGTTTGATGGCGCCGACCATAGTATGAACAGCGTTCTTCAGCAGGCCGATTTAGCATTACAGCAGGCGAAGGCGGCGGGAGGCAATACGCTGCGCTTTTTCAATCTGGAGATGCAAACTCGGCTAATTGAGCGGGCCAACCTTGAAGCGGATTTACACTATGCGCTGGCCCGCAATGAGCTGGCGCTGCATTATCAGCGGCAAGTAGATCATCAGGGGGTCACGGTCGGCGTTGAAGCGCTGCTGCGTTGGAATCATCCTCAGCGGGGCTGGGTACCGCCCTCAACGTTTATTCCTCTGGCTGAAGAGAATGGCCTTATTTTGCCGATTGGCTACTGGGTGCTGCAGTCTGCCTGTGAACAGCTTGCTGCGTGGTCAAATCAGGCTGCCTATAGGGCGCTCACTATCTCCGTCAACGTAAGCTCGGTGCAGTTTCAGCAACCTGAATTTGTTCGCAATCTGGAAGGGCTGCTGGCCCAGACCCAGGCACCGCCAGGGCGGCTGGTGTTGGAGGTAACCGAAAGTTTGCTAATGTGCGAGCCAACCCGGGTACGCAATACCATGCTTAAACTGCGCGCTCAGGGTATTCGCTTTGCGATTGACGACTTTGGTACCGGCTACTCTTCACTTGGCTATCTGAAGCGTCTACCGCTGGATGAGCTGAAGATTGACCAGTCGTTTATCAGGGAGCTTTTGGTGGATAGAGCTGATGCGGCCATCGTGGATACCACCATACTACTGGCAGTAAGCCTGGGGTTAACCGTTGTAGCGGAAGGCGTCGAGAAAAAAGAGCAGCTTGATTGGCTGAAAGGGCATGGCTGCTATCGCTATCAGGGGTATTTGTTTGGACGCCCCATGCCCATTGAGAAACTGTTCGAATAACGCCCTTGGCAGGGCGTTATCGTCTAAAGCGTTAATAAACGGTAAAGCTCTCCGCATTAAGCCACAGGTGAACGGCAATACTGGCAATGTAGCCCAGCAAAATAACCGGCGTCCAGCGCAAATGGCCCATGAAAGTATAGGACCCCCGTGCCTGGCCCATGACCGCCACGCCCGCCGCCGAGCCAATGGAGAGCAGGCTGCCTCCCACACCCGCGGTCAGCGTGATCAGCAGCCAGTGGCCATGAGACATCTCAGGTTGCATGGTCAATACGGCAAACATCACCGGAATGTTGTCCACTACTGCAGACACTACACCAAGCACAATATTGGCCCACGTTGCATCCCAGTTGGCGTAAAGCGCTTCAGACATCAAGCCAAGATAACCCATGAACCCAAGGCCACCTACGCACATCACCACGCCGTAGAAGAACAGCAGGGTATCCCACTCGGCCCGGGCCACGCGGTTGAATACGTCAAACGGTACCACGCTACCCAACTGTTCCAGCTTCTTGTTGTCGCCACAGCGGCTATAACGTTCACGCTTGCGCTCAAGTGAACGAGGTAGGCTTTTGCGCAGGTAGAAACCGAAGAACTGGAGATAGCCAAGCCCGGTCATCATGCCGAGTACCGGCGGTAAATGCAGGACGGTGTAGCAGATAACGGCGGTCAGAATGGTGAGCAGGAAAAGCCCGATAATACGCCGTGCGCCGCGTTTAAGGAGAACCTCTTCATACACACTGGCGGGTTTCTGATCCTTGATGAACAGGCTCATGACAAGCGCCGGAATCAGGAAGTTAACCAGCGAAGGCAAGAACAGCGTAAAGAACTCTTGAAACTGGATAATGCCCGCTTGCCATACCATCAGCGTGGTAATGTCGCCAAAGGGGCTAAAAGCGCCTCCTGCATTAGCTGCTACCACGATATTGATACACGCCAGGTTGATGAAATGCTTGTCGCCTTCAGCCACCTTGGTGATAACCGCGCACATCAAAAGTGCTGTGGTCAGGTTATCGGCTATCGGGGAGAGAATAAACGCCAGCCCCCCGGTCAGCCAGAAAAGCGTGCGGTAGTTAAACCCCTTGCGCAGCATCCAGGAGCGCAGAGCATCAAACACCCGACGCTCCTCCATGGCGTTGATATACGTCATGGCGACAAGCAGGAACAGCATCAGCTCGGTGAACTCCAAAAGGGTCATGCGAAACGCGTATTCCGAGGCGTCCGACATGCCATTTTGAACATACACCCAGCCGATGAGGCCCCAGATAATCCCGGCGGCAACCAATACCGGCTTGGACTTGCGCATATGAATTTTTTCTTCTGCCATGACTAGGGAGTACGCCAAAACAAATATAGCAACAGCAAAAAAGCCAGCGACAGAGGACGTTAAATCAAGCTCGCCAGTAACGGCAAAGGTGGATGTGCTAAAGAGGGTTAATAAGGCCGCTAACAAAAAAAGCCAGCGACGAGAAGCTCGTGGCTGGCCATGGGTATTATTGTGCGTCAACATGGTGTATTTATCCTTATTTCAAAGGGAGTAGGAAGAGTGAATAATCTTTATTAGTGTAACAAGCTCCTACTAAGACAAAATAAAGAATAAAACCGAATATAAAAGGTCGATTGATAACAAATTACATATTTTTTTAGTAAATTAACCGTTTTGCTAATAGCAATTATTTTAATAAAGTGTAACACCGTTTTAGCTAAGTTAATATTTTACATTGAACTAACGTCTTATTAAAGCTCTATGTTTTGTTAATTCTTTAAATTATTAGATGTCCTAGATAATGCTAGTTAAACGTTAGTAGTAATTAAAAGGAGTAGGCTTAACGCTTTATCCTTTTTTAAAAGAGCTAAGGACACGGCAGGGCTGGTGTGTCTGTTAACTTATTTAACAATATTTAACGACTAAGCCAAACGCATTGAGAGTTGTGTTTTCAGGCGTTCTAAAGAGGCAGCTACCACGTTCCTCCCAACCAGTGGGCCGTGCTATGTTAGCGCGCCAGATTGGCCACAGTGTCCGGCTTGGGTGGATAAAGTGTGCCACTATCAAGCGGATAAGCGGATAATAAAGCCAGTAAAGCTATTAACCTCAGGAGTTGATCCATGCGCTCACTTTTTCGCTCCGCTTTTACGACCTCACTACTAGTAGTAGCCGCCATTCTTTCCCTGAGCCAGACAGCGCATTCAGATGTCCAGATCATCTATAAATCTGCCACGGCCGGTACGGCTTATCATCAGATGGGAGCAGAGTTATCCAATGCCGTTCGCCAGAGCAGCCATGACGAGTTCGTGCTGATGCAGGAAGAGAGCCAGGGCTCGGTGCAAAACGTGATGGAGGTAATGGCGCGCCAGAGTAACTATGTTTTTACCACGCCCTCTGATCTGGTCGAGGAGGCTATGGCCGGTACAGGCGTTTTCGCTGAACGTTCTCACCCACGCTTTCAGAATATTCGCGGCCTATTTCCTCTTCCCGCCATGACCATGCATTTTATTTTGGCCGGTGATAAGGGCGTGGTGACAACCGATACGCTCAAAGGGAAGCATCTGCTGATTGGAAGAGGTACGTTTAGCGCCCGAGAAGCCGCTCGCTACCTGAGGCTCTTTGGCCTGGAAGAGCGGGTAAGAATCGCAGATGCCGCTCTGGGCAGCGGGCCAGACGCGCTCAAAAAAGGCCAGATAGATGGGTTTGTCACCGCAAGCTCCTATCCAACACCCAATATCTTTGAGGTGGCCGCCAGCATGCCTATCTCCATGGTGAGCTTAAGCGATGAGCAGGTCGAGATGACCGGCTCGCTCCGGCAGATAATTCCAGGGGGAACCTATCCGGGCGTAAATGTAAACGTGCAGACGACCTCGCTGCCGGTGATGGCCTACACTACAACCCAAATGGGAGATGACATGGCATATGGGTTGACTAAGACTTTCTGGGAAGTTCTTGACGATCTGGCTGCCGGTTCTGCCTGGTGGAGCGGCATCACACCTGATCAGCTTGGCAATATGGCAGGTAAGCTGCACCCCGGCGCCCTACGTTATTACGAAGAGATGGGCATCAATATTCCCGATGCCCTGCGCTAACCCTCGATGGGCGTCGCCGCTAGCGGGATGACGCCCCTTGCAAAGTAACCAGCATACTTAACCAATGACCGTAAAGCTGGCCGTCAGATACGCAATATAGCCAAGCAATAGCAGGCTGCCCTCACCCCGTGACAGGCGCAGGCCAGTATAGAGAAACGCAATCAGAAGGGCAGAGGCGCCCAACATCACCCACTGGTCAAATGCCGCCATGCGTTCAACAAGCGCCAACGGCTGCAAAAAGGCGGACACGCCCAGTATTCCAAGTATGTTAAAGATATTACTGCCTAAGATGTTACCTACAGCCACGTCGGCATGACGCCGCAGAGCCGCAATGACCGAAACGGCAAGCTCAGGTAAAGAAGTACCCACCGCCACAATGGTAAGCCCAATGACCGCTTCTGAAATACCCAGTGCCTGGGCAATGCCGATCGCGCCATAAAGCAGCAGTTGGGAGCCACCGATCAGCAGAGCCAGCCCACCGATTAAAACGACTATGATAAACAGCGTACTACTAGGCAGTTTGGTTACTTCGTCTGCCTCGGCAGTATGTAACTCGGCAGAAGGGGAGTGCTGGCCGCTTTCACTTCGGTACGCCCATATTAGATAGGCCGCCAGGCTTATGAGCAGTAACGCCGCATCGAAACGCCCCAAGCTGCCGTTGAAGGCTAAAACAATAAACAGCACTGCCGCTAGCATCATCACCAGTCCGTCGCGCTTGAGCGCCTGGGGCTGGGCGGTCAGTGGGCAGATAAGGGCGCAAAGGCCAAGGATCAATAAGATATTGCCAATATTGCTGCCGACCACGTTACCAATCGCAATGTCGGGCTGCTGGTTCATGGCGGCATGGATCGAGACAACCAGCTCGGGCGATGAGGTACCAAATCCTACAATAACGAGTCCGGTAAAAAGAGGCGAAACACCCAGCCGTTTGGCTCCGGCGACGGCACCGCGAATCAACCCTTCGCCCCCCAGTGTCAAAAGAGCGATACCTGCCAGCAAACTCAGTCCATATAGCAGCATAGAAGCACTCCAAAACAAAACTTGAAGCTCAGGCGAATCTTACATTAGCGACTATAGACAGCCGTTGATTAGATAGCGAGGCCAGGGCGTTGTAGTTCCAGGGACTTGACGGCAACGGGTGTATTTATAAGCAGGCTGTCTCAATGCCCTAGGCTAATGTTCAATAAATAAAATCTAATATTGATATATGAAATGTTATATCGTAGCTTTATAGGTCAATGCAGTTTGATCTAGAACCACATTTTCATAAAAGGATCGCACCATGCCGTTACTTTCATCAAAAGCACTCAGCGCATTAGCCATCAGCTCGCTGGCACTGGCGGGTATTCAGTCGGTGGTTGCAGATGATAAGCATGAACACCACGATCATGATCATGGCCACTCTCATGATCACTCGCACGATCACTCTCATGGTCATGACCATTCGCACGACCACGACCACGACCACGACCACAGCAGCGATATCTACTCCGGGCATTTCAGTGATGATCAAGTTGCGGACCGTCCGCTTTCCGACTGGGAAGGCGATTGGCAGTCCGTCTATCCCTATCTAGAAGATGGCACGCTGGGTGAGGTCTTTGCCCATAAAGCCGAACATGGCGACAAAACGGCCGAAGAGTACAAGCAGTACTACACCACAGGTTATGAAACCGATGTAGACCGTATTGTGATTGAAGGCAACAGCTTCACCTTTTATGAAAACGGTGAAGAAAATACCGGTGAGTACCAGTACGATGGCTACGAAATTTTAACCTATGAAACGGGTAATCGCGGCGTACGGTTTATTTTCGAGCTGGAGGACGAGGCCGAGAATATGCCCCAATACATCCAATTCAGCGACCACGACATTTACCCGACCGATGCGCACCACTTCCACCTTTACTGGGGTGATGATCGCGAAGCGCTGCTTGACGAAGTCACCCACTGGCCGACGTATTATCCGTCTGAGTTAAGCGGCGACGAAATTGTTGAAGAAATGATCGCACACTGATATTGAGTCATCGTTTCTATAGTTAGGGTATCAGCAAGGCGCCAGCAGAAATGCTGGCGCCTTGCTGTTATAGGGGCATGAAAAAGGAGCTAACCTGTAAGGTAGATAGTATCTATATTGTCGCTTTGACTTTATTAATCAGCAATAGGTATGACGATGCGATCATTGTCACTATGGGCAGGTGTGGGACTGTTAATCTCCAGCGGTTTCGTAAGTGCCAACGATGAGTGTGATAGCCCCAAGACTCAAATGGAAATGACCCAGTGTTCGGCACAGACGTATCAAGCGGCCGATGACGAACTTAACGGGGTTTATCAGGCGCTGGTCAGAAGACTTGCAAACAATGCGTTGTCACTTGAAAAACTCAGGGCGGCCCAGCGCAAGTGGGTTGGCTTTCGAGATGCCGAATGTGCGTTTGAGAGTAGCGCGGTAGAAGGCGGCAGTGCCCAACCCATGGTACGCAATGGCTGCCTTGAAGCACTCACCAAAGCACGCACACAAAGGTTACAGCAGCATGCCAGCTGCGAAGAGGGCGACCTGAGCTGCGTCAGGTAAGCAAGCGCAAAGACTGTTGTTGGATACAAGCAAGCACCTAGGGATGCTTTTCGAAAGGGTGCTTGATGAAATAAATCACGCTCTCGATACCCCCATGGCTTCTCACCTTCTTGTGTACGCCATCTAACCGCTTCAGGTACATTGTGCTGGCTGCTTGAGCGATCCAGATGCTGGGCGCAGGGTGATACGCATTACGCTGAATAAACAACCATTTAGGGGGAAGTCATGGGGTTGGTCTTAATATTGTTAATAGTGGTGGGGTTTATTGTGCTCGCCACCAGCAAGTGGAAAGTACATCCCTTCCTGGCGCTTTTAGGCGCGGCCTTTATAGCAGCCTTTGCTTACCGTTTACCTATTGACTCGGTCGTCAGCACGATCACCTCTGGGTTTGGGGGCATTCTAGGCTACATAGGCCTGGTGATCGTGCTGGGCACCATCATCGGGGTAATCCTGGAGAAAAGCGGGGCAGCCATTACCATGGCTGACTTTATCATTGCCCGGCTGGGGGACCGTTTTCCTACGCTGACGATGTCGATGATTGGTTATATCGTCTCAATTCCGGTGTTTTGCGATTCCGGCTTTATCATTCTTAATTCGCTCAAAGAGTCGCTGGCCAAAAAGCTGCATACCTCTTCGATTACGATGAGCGTGGCACTCGCCACCGGGCTATATGCCACGCACACCTTTGTGCCCCCAACGCCGGGCCCTATTGCGGCGGCAGGCAACCTGGGGCTTGAGTCCAATCTTGGGCTGGTGATTGCTGCAGGCATTCCCATCGCCGCTGTCGCGGCCATCGCCGGTATGCTGTGGGCGAAACGTTTTGCGCATACTGCCCCCGACGTGCACGACACGCCCCAGCACGCTGATGACCAATGGCAGGATTGGGAAGCGCTCAAGGCAAGCTACGGGCGTTTGCCTGGTCCTATGGCAGCGTTTGCCCCTATCGTCGTGCCCATCTTGCTGATCTGTATCGGTACGATTGCCCGCCTGCCGGCAGCGCCTGTCGGTGACGGGGCGGTAATGGATATACTCAGCCTGCTCGGGCAGCCGCTGACGGCCCTGCTGATCGGCTTGCTGCTTTCCTGCATATTGCTAAAAAGCAACGACAAGATCGCTGAATTCAGCGAGCGTATCAGCGAAGGTATTCTGGCGGCGGCGCCTATTTTGCTGATTACCGGTGCCGGGGGCGCGTTTGGTGCCGTGCTCAGTGCTTCGCCACTGGGTGACTACCTGGGCAGCACGCTATCAACACTGGGCATCGGTATTTTGATGCCGTTTATCGTATCGGCCGGGCTGAAGTCGGCACAGGGTTCTTCCACGGTGGCTCTAGTAACGACATCCGCGCTGGTCGCCCCCATGCTGGACTCGTTAGGACTGGGTAGCGATATGGGACGCACGCTCACGGTGATGGCCATCGGAGCCGGTGCCATGACGGTCTCGCATGCCAACGACAGTTTCTTCTGGGTAGTCTCGCGCTTTAGTCGTATGAGCGTAGGGTTGGCCTACCGGGCACAGACGATGGCAACGCTTGTTCAGGGTGTTACCGCGATGGTCTTGGTGTACGGACTGTCGCTGGTACTGTTGTAAATAGCGCCTATTGCCTTAGATCTGTTATGTCCCTGACTCGCATTAAGGTGTCAGGGGCTATTAAAGCGCCCCTCAAGCGTGGCACGTAGCAGGATTGTGGAGCATAGATGATGTGTATCGTCGACTGAAGGTGCTCTACTGAAATCTTGAGCTATGCTTCGCTTATGTGTGGACGATTCGCGTTATTCAGCCCGTTAAAACGTTTGGCCAACAGGGTCGGCGCTTCAACGCCTGAGAATATGCTAAAGCCGCGCTACAACGTTGCACCGGGCACTTGGATCGCTGCTATTCACCAGCCTTCAGAAGAAGCGCCCCCCATTGTTGAAGAGATGTGGTGGGGGTATCGTCCGAAGTGGGCGAAAGGATCGGGTAATCAACCGATCAATGCCCGGGTAGAGACGGTAGCCACCAACGCCTATTTTAGATCAGCTTTCGCAAAGCATCGGTGTTTGATACCAGCAGACGGCTGGTATGAGTGGATTAAGAACTCAAAGCCCAAGCAGCCTCATTTCATTTGTCGAAAGGATCGAGAACCGCTGTTTTTTGCGGGCATTTTCTCTGAGCGTGATGATGGCAGTTTAAGCTGCGCTATTGTCACGGAGCCCGGACGGGGCAGTGCTGCTGAGGTGCATGACCGAATGCCTTTGATTCTTGATGACGATAGCCTTGAACACTGGTTGGCACCTGACATCACGGATCGCGAGACAATCAAGCAAATGGTACAGCATATCGATGCGGACTTGATTGAGCACTGGCCAGTGAGTACCGCCGTCAACAAGCCAGCGGAAGGACAGGGGGATGAGTTGATCAACCCAGCCTGATTGAGGATATCGAGGAGAAAAAACTGACTCAAAAGCTGATATAGCTATACCTGAATCAGCCCTTTACAAACGATAGGCACAAAAAAAGCACCTAAAGGTGCTTGATTTGTAGGGGTATCTGGTGGAGGCGGCGGGAATTGAACCCGCGTCCGCCAGCACGCGCCTATTGGCTCTACATGCTTAGATTTCGTCATTTGCTTTAACGCCACTGACTCCGACGATCAGGATTCAGCAACGCGAGCCTTCTAAAGTTTAACGCTTGGCGAGAAGACACCACCAAACGCGGTCCTATCAGCTTTAGCTCGTATCCCCTCAATGATGAATAGGCACATCACCTTGGGGCCAGACAAGAAGCTAACAGTTTAAGCTGCTAGCGCGCCTTGAGCGTAGTTTTCGTCATTTGCGACTATTTTTCGTGATGTGGGATTTACGAGATACATCACGCTCTCGGCATGCACCGCAAGGGTTGTCACCGGCGTCGAAACCATGTCGCCCCCTTAACTACAGGTGAGCATTCTAACGTGCTCAGAACTAATTGACCAGTTATGCCTTGTTATGTTCCCGCATAATCCGACCTTTTTGACGGCTCCAGTCGCGATCCTTCTCCGTGGCGCGTTTGTCGTGCAGCTGTTTACCGGTCACTAGCGCCAGCTCGCACTTCACTTTATTGCGCTTCCAGTAAAGTTTGAGCGGCACGCAGGTGTGGCCCTTGTCCTGGGTGATCGAGAAAATCTTGGCGATCTCTTTACGGTGCAGCAGCAACTTGCGTGTGCGGGTCGGGTCGGCGATCTCGTGGGTGCTGGCCGTATTGAGCGGCATGATGTGGCTGCCGAGCAGAAAGGCCTCGCCGTTTCGCACCAGAATGTAGGTGTCGGTGAGCTGAGCTTTACCCGCGCGCAGGCTTTTGACTTCCCAGCCGGCAAGCGCCAAGCCTGCCTCGAAGACCTCGTTGATATGGTATTCGAATTTTGCCTTCTTGTTCTGGGCAATAACGCTGCTGCTAGGGCCCTTGCTGTTACCTTTCTTAGTGGCCATGGAACCTCATCTATAATCTGTCGGTGGCACCCCCTTCGTTATATGGGGAGGCGTGATACCATTCAAGGTCTGAAAAAATGTTTCCCATGATACGCTTTGGGCACTGTGAAGTCAGCGGAGAGGTCAATGCCAACCGTCAATCGTTCCGCCTTGGTGCGGCACACCCCCCAGCAAATGTTCGATCTGGTCAACGATTTCGAACACTACCCCGAGTTCTTACCGGGCTGTCGTCGGGCACGCCTGCTTGAGCGTGATACAACCCACCTGATCGGAGAAATGACCCTGGGTCGTGCGGGGGTGGAACAAACCATCACGACACGCAATGAGCTGTTTGCCCCGGAGCGAATCGAACTCTCGCTGGTAAAAGGGCCATTCAAACGCTTGAAAGGGCGCTGGCTATTTACGCCTATGGGCGAGAATGCCTGCAAGGTGAGCCTGGAAATGGAGTTTGAATTTGCCAATCGCCTGCTTAGCATGGCGTTTGGAAAATTGTTCCAGCAGATCGCCGGGCAGTTAGTAGATGCCTTTACCAAGCGCGCTGACGAGCTGTATGGCCGTTGACAGCCTCGCAGTAGAGGTAGCCTTTGCCTTGCCGCATAAACAGCGCCTGGTGGCCCTGGACGTGCCTGCTGGCACCACGGCCCGTCAGGCGGTAACGCTTGCCAATCTGCCTGAGTTATTTCCTGAGCTGCCTGAAGAGACGTTCAGTAAAGCGCCGCTGGGCATTTTCGGCAAAGCGCTACGCCACCCCGATACGCAAGTGCTGCGTACCGGAGATCGCGTGGAAGTGTATCGCCCGCTGGAAATTGACCCCAAGGCCGCTCGCCTGGAACGCGCCAAACGTCAGGCAAGCGGTCAATAGCCCTGTTACTCGGCGCGAATCACCGGTTGCGGGGCTGGGGCTGTTTCCGGCGTCTGGGTGCGCACGCTCTCGGTAGGCAGTGCATCCAGCGGATCGGCGCCTTCCAGGGCGGGGCCCAGGCCGTGATCAGTGCTTACCGGGATGTCGCGCGAGAAATTCCCCTGCTGCTGCACGTTGCTTAGCCGTCCCATGGGATCAAAGGTCAACGTTACGCGCCGCTGCTCGACGCCGCCATAGGCTTCGTCCAGACGGTACACGTAATCCCATTGGTTGGAGTCAAACGGTGCTTCCATCAGCGGGCGGCCCATCACATAAGTGACCTGCTCCTGGCTCATGCCCGGTTGAAGCTGGTTAACCATTGCTTCGGTTACCAGGTTGCCTTGGGGAATGTCACGTTTATAAACACCGACGTAACTACAGCCACTTACAACGGTAAGGGCAACGGAAAGTGTGATGATGCGAGTCAATTTTTGCATTTGAGCCTGTTCTTCACTATCGTGGTTTCGGTCGATCATACCCGACCTAACCTGTTACTGCGAAGAGCAACCATGGCCGATCAGAACCATGAACTGCGCAAAGCCGGGCTGAAAGTGACCCTGCCGCGCGTCAAGATCCTGCAGATTCTCGAAAATGCATCGGGTCAACACCACCTTAGCGCGGAAGAAGTGTATAAGACACTGATTGATGCGGGCGAGGATGTTGGCTTGGCAACCGTCTACCGTGTACTTACTCAGTTTGAGTCCGCGGGACTTGTGATTCGTCACAATTTTGACGGTGGTCATGCAGTCTTTGAGATGACCCAAGAAGACCATCACGACCATATGGTGTGTCTGGATAGCGGTGAAATTATCGAGTTTCTTGATGATATCATCGAGCGGCGTCAGCAAGAGATCGCCGAAGAGCACGGCTACGAGCTTGTCGATCACGCCCTGGTACTTTATGTGCGCCCCCGTGGGTCGGACGTAACGCGCCAGATCAACGTGTCGGTCAATAAGAAATAAGCGTCAGCTTTAACCGCTTTTTTTAGCCGCTGCCTAAAACCCCCATGCCGCCCCTGTTATCAACAGGAAGCGGCATGGGGGTATTTTGCGTGGCAGTAATTAATTACGCGGTAGGTGTCAGTGGGGCGGGCGCTGGCTGGCGTGGAGCATTTCCCGGGCATGCGCCAGTGTCTGGTCGGAAAGCTTCACCCCACCCAGCATACGGGCAAGCTCGCTTATGCGGCCACGCTCGTCCAGTAACGCCATGTGGGTAAGCGTAGTGTCGCGCTTGGCGCGTTTTTCGATATGCAGATGCTGGTGAGCCTGTGCCGCCACCTGGGGGAGGTGCGTCACGGTCATTACCTGGCCTTTTTCACCCAGCTTGCGCAGCAGTTGACCGACAATTTCCGCCGTGGCGCCTGAGATACCCACATCCACTTCATCAAATACAAGGCTTGGAATAGTGGAGTGCGAGGCCGCCACTACCTGAATGGCAAGGCTGATGCGCGAAAGCTCGCCGCCTGATGCCACCTTGGCAAGCGGGCGCGCGGGCTGGCCCGGGTTGGCGCTGATCAGAAACTGCACGTGATCCAGGCCTTCGGGGGCCGGTGTTTCCCGTGGGGAGACCGCCACTTCAAAATGGGCCTTGCCCATGGCCAGAAACGCCAGCTGCTGCTGTACTTCCTTACCTAAACGGATAGCCGCTTTCTGGCGGGCATCGCTGATCTGCTTGGCATCACGGCGGTAGCGTTCGCGATACTCGGCTACCTGGTTGCTTAACGACTCAAGATCATCGCCGCTGGCTTCCAACTGAGCAACTTCGCGCTGCAGGGATTCGTGCAATGCATAAATCTCTTCCGGTGCAACATGATGCTTGCGTGCTACGCGGTGCACATCCGTCAGACGCTCTTCTACCCATGCCAGGCGCTCAGGGTCCAGCTCTGTGGTGCTGGCAAATCGGTGCAGCTCGCTGGCGGCTTCATCAACCTGAATGCGCGCATCACTTAGCATGGCCAGCGTATTGGCAAGCATTCCCTTGTCACTGCCTGGCAGGGCACTTAAATGGGCGTAGGCTTGATTGAGCAGCGACAGCGCGCCGCCTTCATCTGTTGAGCAGCAGTCAGCGGCAAGCTGCGTTTCGCGAAGCGTCTCTTCGGCGTGGGCCAGCGTGTGCTGCTCTTCTTCCAGCGTCTGTAATTCGCCTTCACCAAGGGCTAACTGATCCAGCTCTTCCACTTGATAGCGCAACAGCTGGCGCTTGGCTTCAACCTCGCTACCCTCCTCGGTGAGCTTTTTAAGCCGGCGGCGAGTGTTGCGCCATTCGCGAAACGTATCGGCCAGCTGGTTGCGCGCTTCCTGCAGGCCCGCATAGTCATCCAGCAAGGCCAGGTGCATCTCTTCGCGCATCAGCGCCTGATGGGCGTGCTGGCCGTGAATCTGAATCAGCTGCTCTCCCAACGATTTCAGGTCACTGATAGTGGCCGGATGGCCGTTGATCCACGCTTTCGAGCGCCCGCTTGCTGTCACCACACGGCGCAGCAGGCACTCATCAAACGGCAGCTCGCGGGCCTTTAACCACTCGGTGGCGGCGGGCAGGTGCTGAATATCAAATCGGGCGGAAAGATCGGTGCGCTCGCAGTTATGACGAACACTCCCCGCATCGGCGCGCTCCCCCAGGCAGAGGCCTAGAGCGCCGAGCAAGATGGATTTACCGGCGCCTGTTTCCCCGGTGATGGCGGTCATGCCCTGGGTCAGGTCAAGCTCAAGGCGGTCGACAATGGCGTAATCTTGAATCGCTAGCTGAGTAAGCATGATGCCTCCTGAGGCGGTGCGACACAGAAGCTGGATACTTATCCAATAATTGGTGTTTTATACAGTAGTCGATAACTCACTTCAATGCCCCTCTTGAGATGGCTTTTTATGGCCCCCATATAGCGTGCATACGTATTTATCGCCCGTGTTTGGTGGGTACTTAATTTATAAATATTTGTTGATAACGCCGGGCATACAAGGCCCGTCTTCACATTTCAGGAGCATGGCATGGCTAAAGAACCGCAAACGCCGCTGGATAACGAACTGTCCCGTCAGGAGCAGGAAGCCGAATTTACCGATCAAGATGCTGAACAGCGTCTGGTCGATGGCGAGCTGGAAGGGCTGATCAACGATGAAGTGCCGCTTGAAGGCAGTATCGCCGACCCGGAAGCGGATATCCTGGCCGCAAAGGTGGAAGAGCTGGAACAGAGCCTTTCTGAAGCCAAGGACCAGGCGCTACGTGCCGCTGCCGAAGCACAGAATGTTCGCCGCCGTGCCGAGCAGGAAGCTGACAAGGCACGCAAATTCGCGCTGGAAAAGTTCGTCAAGGATCTACTGCCCGTGGTGGATAGCCTGGAAAAGGCGCTGGAATCCATGCAGGACGGTGCCTCTGACGTACACCGTGAAGGTGTCTCCATGACGCTGAAAATGCAGCTCGACGTGCTGAACCGGTTTGGCGTCGAAAGCATCGAGCCCCAAGGCGAACCCTTTGATCCTCAAGTGCATGAAGCTATGGCCATGGTGCCTAACCCAGAGCTTGAGCCCAATACCGTGATGGATGTCATGCAGAAAGGTTATCTGCTGAATGGTCGTCTGGTTCGCCCGGCAATGGTCGTGGTCAGCCAGAAGGCAAATTAAGCCAATAGTGACATAAAGGGCAAAAAAACCCTTGAAAAGTCACAGGCGGCCCCCAGATAAAGGCCAACCCCGCGGGACATCCCGCAAACGCTTTAAGTATTGAGACAACTGAATTCGAGGTTTTTGCTATGGGACGCATTATTGGTATTGACCTAGGTACCACTAACTCTTGTGTAGCGGTACTAGATGGTGACAGTGCTAAAGTTATCGAAAATGCTGAAGGCGGCCGCACCACACCTTCCATTATCGCTTACACCGACGATGGCGAAACCCTGGTAGGTCAGGCGGCCAAACGTCAGGCGGTTACCAACCCGGAAAACACCCTGTACGCCATCAAGCGTCTGATCGGCCGTCGCTTTAAAGACGACGTCGTTCAAAAAGACATCAAGATGGTGCCTTACAAAATCGCTGAAGCCGATAACGGCGATGCGTGGGTAGAAGTCAAAGGCAAGAAAATGGCACCGCCGCAGGTAAGCGCGGAAGTGCTGAAGAAAATGAAGAAGACCGCCGAAGACTACCTAGGCGAGACCGTCACTGAAGCGGTTATCACCGTTCCGGCCTACTTCAACGACAGCCAGCGCCAGGCTACTAAAGATGCTGGCCGTATCGCTGGTCTGGACGTTAAGCGCATCATCAACGAGCCGACCGCGGCGGCCCTTGCCTACGGCATGGACAAATCGCGCGGCGACAAGACCATCGCGGTTTATGACCTGGGTGGCGGTACCTTCGATATCTCGATCATCGAAGTAGCCGACGTTGAAGGCGAAACCCAGTTTGAAGTACTCGCTACCAACGGCGACACCTTCTTGGGCGGTGAAGATTTCGACCTGGCGCTGATCAACTACCTGGTTGACCAGTTCAAGGCAGACAGCGGTATCAACCTGTCTGGCGACAACCTGGCCATGCAACGTCTGAAAGAAGCGGCCGAGAAAGCCAAGATCGAGCTTTCCAGCGCCCAGCAGACTGACGTCAACCTGCCTTACATCACTGCCGACAACACTGGCCCGAAACACCTTAACGTCAAGGTGACCCGCGCCAAGCTGGAGTCGCTGGTAGAAGATCTGGTTCAGCGCTCGCTTGAGCCCTGCAAGATGGCTCTGAAAGATGCTGGCCTATCTGCGTCTGAAATCGACGAAGTGATCCTGGTCGGTGGCCAGACACGTATGCCGATGGTGCAGAAGAAAGCGGCTGACTTCTTCGGTAAGGAAGCGCGTAAAGACGTCAACCCGGACGAAGCGGTTGCCGTGGGTGCTGCGATTCAGGGTGGCGTACTGGGCGGCGACGTAAAAGACGTACTGCTGCTTGACGTTACCCCGCTGACCCTGGGTATCGAAACCTTGGGTGGCGTGATGACGCCGCTAATTGAGAAGAACACCACCATTCCGACGAAGAAGACCCAAACCTTCTCGACTGCGGATGACAACCAGACAGCCGTGACCATTCACGTAGCCCAAGGTGAGCGTAAACAGGTTGCGCAGAACAAGTCTCTGGGTCGTTTTGATCTCAGCGACATTCCGCCGGCACCGCGCGGTGTTCCGCAGATCGAAGTTGCGTTTGACCTGGATGCCAACGGTATCCTGAACGTGTCCGCCAAGGACAAGGCAACTGGTAAAGAGCAGTCGATTGTCATCAAGGCATCCAGCGGTCTGTCCGATGAAGAAATCGATCAGATGGTGCGCGACGCGGAAGCCCACGCTGACGAAGATAAAAAATTCGAAGCGCTGGTACAGCTGCGTAACCAGGCCGACGGCATGATTCACGCCACTCGCAAGACCGTGCAGGAAGCGGGCGACAAGGCGACCGATGAAGAGAAGCAAAACATCGAGACCGCGATCAGCGAACTGGAAGAAGCCGTCAAAACCGACGATCAGGACAACATTCAGAAGAAACTGGATGCCCTGACCGAAGCGTCCGGCCAGCTGGCGCAGAAGATGTACGCCGAACAGGCGGAAGCGGCTCAGCAGGGTGGTGAAGGCGCTGAAGAAGCCAACACCAAGCAGGACGATGACGTGGTTGACGCCGAGTACGAAGAAGTCAACGACGACAAGAAACAGCAGTAATAACCTCTTTCTGCCAAGGAAGAAGGTAACGCGGGAGACACCTCCCGCGTTGCTGTTTCCGCGGTTGAGACCCTCATCACGTGCATGGTCATCAAGTGCATAGTTAACCAGGAGGCGTAGGACCCATGTCCAAACGCGATTATTACGAAGTCCTGGGTGTCGATAAAGGGGCCGATCAGAAAGAGATCAAAAAGGCCTACCGCCGCCTGGCGCAGAAATTCCACCCTGATCGAAACCCGGACGATAACACCTCAGCGGAAAAATTCCGCGAAGTGTCAGAGGCTTACGAAGTGCTGAGCGACGGCGAGAAACGCGCGGCGTATGACCAGTTTGGTCATGCCGGTGTGGATGGCCAGGGCGGCGGCTTCGGCGGCGGTTTCGGTGGGGGCGGCGCTGGCGACTTTAGCGACATCTTCGGCGATGTGTTTGGCGACATTTTTGGTGGCGGCGGCGGTGGCCGTCGTCGCGGTCCCAACGCACCGGCGCGCGGCTCTGACCTGCGCTACAACCTAGAGCTTGATCTGGAAAGCGCCGTGGCGGGCACCACGGTGGATATCCGTGTACCGCGACATATCAACTGCGACCGCTGCGACGGCGATGGCGCCGAGCCTGGTTCAAGTAAAGAGACCTGCCCGACGTGTCATGGTCATGGTCAAGTGCGCATGCAGCAGGGCTTTTTTGCGGTTCAGCAAACCTGCCCGACCTGTCACGGCAGTGGCCAGCACATCAAGGTGCCGTGCCATAAATGTAACGGCGAAGGCCGCGTGCGTGAAACACGTACGCTTTCCGTGAAGATTCCGCCCGGCGTGGATACCGGTGATCGCATTCGCCTTAACGGCGAAGGTGAAAGCGGCGTAAATGGCGGGCCAGCAGGCGACCTGTACGTACAGGTAGCCATCAAGGCCCACCATATCTTCCAGCGCGACGGCAAGAACCTGCATTGCGACGTGCCGATCAATTTCGTGGATGCAGCCCTTGGCGGCGAACTTGAAGTACCCACGCTCGATGGTCGCGTGAAGCTCAAGATTCCGCCGGAAACCCAAACCGGCAAGCTCTTCCGCCTGCGCGGTAAAGGTGTGAAGCCGGTACGCGGCGGCGCCCCGGGCGATCTGCTCTGCAAGGTCGTAATCGAAACCCCGGTCAACCTGGGCGACGAGCAGCGTGACCTGTTACGTAAATTCCAGGAAAGCCTGGAAGGCAGCAACAGCCACAGCCATTCGCCTAAGAAAACCGGCTTTTTCGACAGCGTGAAAAAGTTCTTTGAAGAGATGAAGCCTTGATCCTGACGTGACTGAAAAATGTCAGGTTTCACAGACCCTCGGCCCAGGCCGGGGGTTTTTGACGTTTAAGGAACATAAAGTGTAATGGATAACATCCAAGAAAGACCCGTCTTAGGCATCTGGCTCAGAATTCTGTCCGGAGTGCTGTTTACCGGCATGCTGGTGTGCATTAAAGCGGTGAGTGATGAGGTGCCGGTGGGGCAGTCGGTGTTTTTCCGCTCGGTGTTTGCGCTGCTGCCGATTGTGGTTTTTCTGATCGTTCGGCATGAATTTCCAGGTGGCTTGGCGACTCGGCGTCCGTTGGGGCATGCATTGCGTTCAGGGCTTGGGGCGGCAGCCATGTTTGCCTCCTTTGCCGCCGTGGCGCTACTGCCGGTAGCTGAGGCAACGCTTTTGGCCCAACTGACGCCGGTGTTTATGGCGGTGGGTGGAGTGTTGCTGCTTGGGGAGAAGTTCTCGTTTTATCGGGCGGGCGCCATTGTACTGGCACTTGCCGGTATGGCGGTGCTGGTGTTTCCAGGGCTTGACCCGCGGGCTGGCGGAGGACAAATGACCGGGTATGCGCTAGGTGCCTTGAGTGCGTTATTAACCGCCGGGGCGCTGCTCACCGTTAGGTGTATCTCAAGAACCGAGACTGCTGCCTCTATCGCCTTTTACTTTATCTTGGTGTCGGCACTCGCGGGGCTGGCAACGCTACCCTGGGGTTGGGCACCGCTTACGCCGACTGAATTCGGGATTCTGGTGTTGTCGGGGCTATTTGGCGGGGCGGCGCATATCGCCATGACGTTTGCGCTACGCTACGCCGAAGCGTCCCGACTGGCACCCTTTGAGTACATTGCGTTGGTATGGCCAGTGCTGGCTGATTGGCTGCTATTTGGTCTGCCGATTTCCAGTGGCTTTATCCTGGCGCTGCCGCTGATGTTAAGCGGGGTGGGGCTTGCCGCCCTTGAAGGGCGGCGATTTAAACGGCCTCTTCAACGATAAGCTGGGGGCGGCCCTTCGAGCAGGGCTCGATACGTGCCGCCACTTTATACACCTGGCGCAGAAGTTCGGGTGTAATCACCTCTTCAGTGGGGCCGCAGGCAATCAAGCGGCCGTTTTCGAGCACCATCGAGGCATCGGTAAAGCGCAGCGCGTGGCCCAGGTCATGAAGCGCCACCAAAATCAGCATACCGCGTTCATCGGCCAGACGGCGCAGCACCGTCAGCAGGCTTATCTGACGGTTAAGGTCCAGCGCCGAGGTGGGCTCATCCAGCATCAGAATCTCGGGCTCCTGCACCAGCGCCTGTGCCGCACTCACCAGCTGGCGCTGCCCGCCGCTCAAATCGCCAATATCGCGCTCGCCAAGCGAGGTGATATTGAGCTCTTCAAGCGCACGATCAACCTGGGCCAGATCCTCTGGCTGCACTTTCAAACTTCGCCCCTGCATGCGCGCCAGCAGCACCGACTCATACACCGTTAGCACCGCTTTCGCACCGGTATCCTGGGGCATGTAGGCCACCGGGCGCTCGGCATGTGTGTTGCTGATGATCACCTCGCCTTCGCCTTTCAGCAGGCCCAGAATGCGCCGAAAAAGCGTCGATTTGCCGGCAGCGTTAGGCCCCAAAAGCGCCACTACCTGACCGCCTTGAAAACTGGGTGTGGTGATGTCTTCCAGAATGGCGCGGCGTCCGTAGCGCGCGGATACGTGAGTGAGCTTGAGCGTTACCATGAGGCCTTCTTGTGGTTGAGCACGAGAAACAGGAAGAAGGGAATGCCCACCAATGACGTGATGATGCCGATGGGAATAATCGTGCCTGGAATGATGATCTTGGAGATTACCGAACCGACGGAAAGAATCAGCGCGCCGCACAGCGCTGAACCGGGCAGGAAGAAACGCTGATCCTCGCCCAGCAGGATGCGCGCGATATGCGGCCCCACTAGGCCGATAAACCCGATGGTACCCACAAAGGCCACTGCTACAGCGGCAAGCAGCGACACCAGAATCAGTACTTCCAGGCGCAGTGCGCGGGGCTTGACGCCCATGCTTTCGGCCTTGGCATCGCCCAGGCGCATGGCGGTCAGGGCCCAGCCGTGGCGGGCGAGTAAAGGCATGACCGCAGCGAGAATACCCAACGCGATCCAGAACTTGGGCCAGGTGGCTTTGGTCAGGCTGCCCATGGTCCAGAACACCACCGCTGAAACGGCCTCCTGGCTTGCGAAAAACTGAATCAGCGCCATCAGCGAGTTGAAGATGAACACCATGGCGATGCCCAGCAGCACGATGGTTTCCACCGTGACGCCGCGTTTGAGGCTTAGCGCGTGGATCAGAAACGCGGTGAACATGGCCATGATAAAGGCGTTGAGGGGCACTACAAACTCGATGGCGGCGGGGATGATCGCCACGCCAAAGGCGAGTCCCAGCGCAGCGCCGAAGCTGGCGCCAGCGGAAATGCCCAGGGTGAACGGGCTTGCCAGCGGGTTGCTTAAGATCGTCTGCATCTGCGCCCCGGCCACTGACAAACTCGCGCCCACCACCAGCGCCATCAGCGCCACCGGCATGCGGATTTCCCAGAGGATTACCCGGGCCTGCTGGCTGACGTTGCCTGGCGTTACCAGCGCAGCGATTACCTCATTAAGGCTATAGCGGGCAGGGCCGAGGGCTAAATCCACACAGAGACTGAAGAGCAGCGCCACGACCAACGCTGCGAGTATCATCTGGCGGCGAAACACTTGGGAACGGTAGAAAGCGCGCCCTTGAGAGGGCGACGCTGTTACAGTCGTTTCAGTCGTCATGAAGCGATATCCAGTAGCCTAGTTCAAAATCAATGGGCAGGAAGCGGTCGTGTAACTCTTGCATGGTGGCTTCAGGATCCAGGTCTTCAAACAGCTCTGGATGTAGCCATTTGGCGAGCTGCTGGATGGCCACAAAGTAGTAGGGGCTGTTGTAGAACTGGTGCCAGATGGCATGGAAGTTGCCATCTTCCACCGCCTGAATGCCAGTCATGGCGGTGCGGGAGGTCAGCGCTTCAAGCTTGGCGTGAGCGGCCTGCATGTCAGCGCCGGGTCCTACGCCTACCCAAGCCCCGCCGGGCACGTAGGCGTCCCAGTTGCCGCCGGTGACCACCACGTGGTCAGGGTTGGCAGCAATGATCTGCTCGGGGTTCAGCGTGCCGAAACTGCCGGGGATGATGCCGTCGGCAATGTTGGTGCCGCCCGCAAGTGTCACGTACTCCCCGAAGTTGCCCGGCCCAAAGCTCATGCAGCACTCATCGGAGTAGCCGCCCGCCCGGTCGATAAACACGCTGGGGCGCTCGGGGTCGGCTTCGGCAATCACGTCGGTTACACGGGCCATCTGCTCTTCGGCGAACGTGATGAACGCCTCGGCGGCCTCTTCATCGCCCATTACCTGACCCATGATACGCATGGAGGGGATGGTATGCGCTATCGGGTCTTCACGAAAATCGACGTAAACAATGGGAATGCCCAGTTGGGCTAGCTTGGCGTCGTAAGCGGCGTCTTCGGTGGCTGCCTTGGCCTCCAGATTCATGAACACCACATCAGGGGTTAGCGACGCTGCCTGTTCAACATCAAAGGTGCCGTCCTTGAAGCCGCCGAACGTGGGCAGGGTTTCAATCTCAGGGAAGCGCTCGGCGTAACGGGCGTAGTTGTCAGGATCAGCCTGGGAGAAATCCTCGCGCCAGCCAACCACATGAGAAAACGGATCTTCCGGCTCCAGCAGGCCAAGCAGATAGATCTGGCGACCTTCGCCTAGAATGACCCGCTCTGCTGGGGCGTCCAGCGTGACATCGCGGCCGGTAACGTCGGTCACGGTAATAGCGTCAGCCGCTGCGCCAGTGCAGCTTACGACAACTGCCGTACCTATCAGCGTTTTGAAAAATGAGGAAATCATAGGGGTATCATCACTTGTGGATCTATCGGGCGATCATTGAAGACCATGCTGAAGCGGTGTCGGCATCTGACTTGTAGAAGCGCTTTTGAATGTAATTCGCATTCGCATGACGAGGCATTATCATGGAAGCCTGTGTGGCTGTCGAGATAGCGTTTTTTCGGGCACAGGGATGGCCGAGTTGAACGACCCGTTGCGCTATCATTTGATTGACCGTTTGGCAGTCATTGATGTTCCCCATAAGCTAGCTGTATCACCTTTATTCAGCGGAGAACCCTATGCCTTTATCACGTGCTGAAATTACTACCGCTTCAGGCGAGCGCATCATCAACCGGCTTTGCAAGCATTGGGCGCATAAGCTGGAAGTGGAATACACCGCGCAAGACGCCAAGATCGTATTCCCGGAAAAGGGCACCTGCCTGCTGCACGCAGAAGCTGACAAGCTCTCGGTGTCTATCGAAACGCTGGAAGAAGCGCATCTTGATCAGTTGGAAGGCGTGGTCGAGAATCACCTGGTGCGCATGGCCAAGGATGAAGAGTTGGTAGTGGTCTGGGAAAACTAGGTTGTAGGAATACGTTTGCAAGAACCAGGCTTTCTTGAGACGGTCACTGACTCCCTTGACGCGTCTGTTATAATCGGCGGCTATCTTGAATCGTTCGATTTGACCGTGCGTTGCAGAGCTACTTGCAGCGCACACTGCACGCAGGAGTTCGCATGACCCGAGTTGCCATTGTGGGCGTGGCTGGCCGTATGGGCCGTACGCTAGTAAGCGCTGTTGAACAGGATGCTGGCGCCACCCTCGCCGGTGGCATTGTTGAACCGGGCAGCTCGCTCGCAGGCGCCGATATTGGCGAACTGGCAGGCGTTGGCAAGCGCGGCGTTAAGGCAGTGGATTCGCTTTCAACCATTGTTGACGACTTTGACGTGCTGATCGACTTTACTGCCCCTCAGGTCACGCTCGCCAACCTGGCGTTTTGCGCCGAGCACGGCAAGCGTATCGTGATTGGCACGACTGGCATGAGCGACGATGAACTTGCTCAATTGGACGCCTACCGTGACAAGGTGGCCATGGTGTTTGCGCCCAATATGAGTGTTGGAGTGAACCTCACGCTTAAGCTATTGGAAACCGCCGCTAAAGCGTTGGGTGACGAAGGCTACGATATCGAAATTATCGAGTCGCATCACCGCCACAAGGTGGATGCGCCTTCCGGTACCGCCATCAAAATGGGTGAAGTGGTGGCCGACAGCCTCGGACGTACATTAAAAGAGCACGGTGTATTTGAGCGGGTAGGTCAGTGCGGGCCGCGTACCGATAAAGAGATCGGCTTTGCCACCGTACGCGCTGGCGATATCGTGGGTGAGCATACGGTCATGTTTGCCACCGAAGGCGAGCGCATCGAAATTACCCACAAGGCCTCCAGCCGCATGACCTTTGCCAAGGGTGCGGTTCGCGCGGCGCGCTGGGTGTCAGGTCAGGAAAACGGCCGCTACGATATGCAGGACGTGCTGGCGCTTAACTGATATAGGGGCAAATTCTGGAATAAAGGGCTAGCCGAAGGCGGTGAAATCCTGTAACATTCCATAAATTTTGGTCGGGTGGCTTATCGAAAGCAGACGGCGCGCTTGTTGCGTTGGTCAACCCACTGCCTGCCCAGGTAGTTACAGCGTCTGTATTGCCTGAGGCAAATAGAACAACAAGCGGGATGAAACCGATTTTTTCTTTATCGGCTTCGTCCCGCTTTTTTACGACCCTAATTTCGAGCGTTTGATAAGAAAGTTTCGAGCGTTTGATACAAAAATTTCGGCAACTAGCTTCAAAAAATTAATCTCGATTCTGGTGAAGGCGCCCTCAGGGGCGCTTTCAACCAGGATTGCTGAGCCTGCGCCCACAGGCTCCCACCAGCATGGGAGGATCTTGACTTGAATAACCCCGCATTGAGCAAACCCGCAATATTGGCCCTGGAAGATGGCAGTGTGTTTCATGGAGTAGCCATTGGCGCGGAGGGAGTAACAAGCGGTGAGGTGGTGTTCAATACGGCCATGACTGGCTATCAAGAAATTCTCACTGACCTCTCTTATTCCCGCCAGATCGTTACCCTTACTTATCCCCATATCGGCAATACCGGCATTAACACCGAAGACGTCGAGTCTGCCTCCATCGCGGCGGCTGGCCTGGTGATTCGCGACCTGCCGCTAATGGCCAGCAGCTTCCGTTCTGAGCAGAGTCTGTCTGACTATTTGAAAAGCCAGAATGTGCTGGGTATTGCGGACATCGACACTCGTCGCCTGACGCGTATTTTGCGCGACAAGGGCGCACAAAACGGCGCGATTCTGGCGGGTGCAGAGGCTGAAGGTGATGACGCAGTAGAGCGTGCGCTAGCTGCCGCCAAGGCCTTTCCTGGTCTGAAGGGAATGGATCTGGCCAAAGAAGTTTCCTGCAAGGAAGCCTATGAGTGGTCGGAAGGCGAGTGGACGCTAGGAGAAGGCTACGCGGATGCTACTCAGGCTGAGCGCCCTTACCATGTGGTGGCGTATGACTACGGCGTGAAGTTCAATATTCTGCGTATGTTGGCCGCACGCGGCTGTCGCTTGACGGTGGTGCCTGCGCAAACGAGTGCCGCTGAGGTGCTGGCGATGAACCCAGACGGTATCTTCTTGGCCAACGGTCCGGGCGACCCCGAACCCTGCGACTATGCCATCAAGGCCATCCAGGAAATACTCGAAACCGATACCCCGGTATTCGGTATCTGCCTGGGTCATCAGCTGCTGGCGCTCGCCTCGGGTGCTAAGACCGTCAAGATGAGTCATGGCCATCACGGCGCTAACCATCCGGTTCAAGATCTGGACACGGGCGCAGTGATGATCACCAGTCAGAACCATGGCTTCAACGCCGATGAAGCGAGCCTTCCATCTAACCTTCGGGCGACGCATCGCTCGCTGTTTGATGGCACGTTGCAAGGTATTGAGCGCACTGACCGGCCGGCGTTCAGCTTTCAGGGACACCCCGAGGCGAGTCCTGGCCCGAAAGACGTGTCGCCGCTGTTCGACCGCTTCGTTGAGATGATGCAGGCGCGCCGTTAAGCCGTCGCTCTAGTCATCACCGTATCGCCGTCTTTTGTTGCTCATCGTCACCATTTTTTGCGGGAACCGTTATGCCTAAGCGTACCGACTTAAACAGTATTTTGATCATTGGTGCTGGCCCGATCGTCATCGGCCAGGCCTGCGAATTCGACTACTCCGGCGCCCAGGCGTGTAAAGCGCTGCGTGAGGAGGGTTACCGGGTTATTTTGGTCAACTCCAACCCGGCCACCATCATGACCGACCCGGCCATGGCCGATGCCACCTACATCGAGCCGATTACTTGGCAGGCCGTCGAGAAGATCATCGAAGCCGAAAAGCCCGACGCCATCCTGCCCACCATGGGTGGTCAGACCGCGCTGAACTGCGCGCTGGATCTGGAAAAGCATGGGGTGCTCGAAAAGCACGGCGTGGAGATGATCGGTGCCAACGCCGATGCCATCAACATGGCGGAAGACCGCGACCTGTTCGACCAGGCCATGAAGCGTATCGGCCTTGAGTGCCCGAAGGCAAAAGTCGCCCACACCATGGATGAAGCCTGGGAAATTCAGGCAGAGCTTGGCTTCCCGACCATCATCCGGCCTTCCTACACCATGGGCGGCTCCGGCGGCGGCGTGGCGTACAACAAGGAAGAGTTTGAAGAAATCTGTACGCGCGGTTTCGAGCTTTCCAACAACCATGAACTGCTGATCGATGAATCGCTACTGGGTTGGAAAGAGTACGAGATGGAGGTTGTTCGCGATAAGAACGACAACTGCATCATTGTGTGTGCGATCGAAAACTTTGACCCCATGGGCGTGCACACTGGTGACTCCATTACCGTAGCGCCGGCGCAAACGCTGACGGACAAAGAGTACCAGATCATGCGCGATGCGAGCCTCGCGGTACTGCGCGAGATCGGCGTGGAAACCGGCGGCTCCAACGTGCAGTTTGGCATGGACCCGAAAACCGGGCGCTTGGTCGTGATCGAGATGAACCCGCGGGTATCGCGCTCCTCGGCCCTGGCCTCCAAGGCCACCGGCTTCCCGATTGCCAAGATCGCCGCCAAACTCGCGGTAGGCTACACGCTGGACGAGCTGCAGAACGACATTACCGGCGGGCGTACCCCAGCGTCTTTCGAGCCGTCCATCGACTACGTGGTCACCAAGATTCCGCGGTTCACCTTCGAGAAATTTCCGCAAGCCAACGATCGCCTGACCACCCAGATGAAGTCGGTGGGCGAGGTCATGGCCATCGGTCGTACCTTCCAGGAATCCTTGCAGAAAGCCCTGCGTGGCCTGGAAACCGGTAACGACGGCCTCGACCCGATCATTACCGACTTCAACCCGGAAAACATGGCCCTGATCAAGGGCGAACTTCAGGCCGCGGGCGCCGAGCGCATCTTCTATGTGGCGGATGCCATGCGCGCCGGCATGAGCGTGGATGAAATCTTTGCGCTGACCAATATCGACCGTTGGTTCCTGGTGCAGATGGAAGATCTGGTGCTTTCTGAGGCCGCCGTGGCCAAGCGCACCTTGGTCGATTTCTCCGCCCAAGAGCTCTATCGGCTTAAGCGCAAAGGCTTTGGCGATGCGCGCCTGGCCAAGCTTCTTGGTGTCAGCGAAAAGGAATTCCGTCAAACGCGTCAGGCCGCCGGTATTCGTCCTGTCTACAAGCGCGTAGATACCTGTGCCGCCGAGTTCGCATCAGACACCGCCTACATGTACTCCACGTATGAGGAAGAGTGCGAAGCGGATGTTTCCGATCGTCAGAAGATCATGGTATTGGGCGGTGGCCCTAACCGGATCGGCCAGGGTATCGAGTTTGACTACTGCTGCGTACACGCGGCATTCGCCATGCGCGATGACGGCTATGAAACCATCATGGTCAACTGCAACCCGGAAACCGTCTCGACCGATTACGACACCTCGGATCGTCTCTACTTCGAGCCGGTGACGCTGGAAGATGTGCTCGAGATTGCCGATAAAGAGAAGCCGGTCGGCGTGATCGTTCAGTTCGGTGGCCAGACGCCGCTGAAACTGGCTCGTGAGCTTGAAGCCGCTGGCGTGCCGATTATCGGCACCACGCCGGATGCCATCGACCGTGCCGAAGATCGCGAGCGCTTCCAGGTGATGATCGACAAGCTCGGCCTGAAGCAGCCGCCCAATGCCACCGCGCGCAGCTTTGAAGAAGCCTTCGCCAAGGCTGAGAAGATTGGCTACCCGCTAGTGGTGCGCCCGAGCTACGTATTGGGCGGCCGCGCCATGGAGATCGTCTACGACGCTTCCGAGCTTGAGAACTACATGACTAATGCGGTCAAGGTCTCCAACGATTCGCCGGTGCTGCTGGACCACTTCCTGAGCGCGGCGGTAGAAGTAGATATCGATGCGGTTTCTGACGGCCAGCAGGTAGTTATCGGCGGCATCATGCAGCACGTCGAGCAGGCGGGCGTTCACTCCGGTGACTCTGCCTGTGCGCTGCCGCCCTACTCGCTGCCGGCGGATGTACAGGACGAGATGCGCGACCAGGTTAAGCGGATGGCTGTAGAGCTGGGCGTCAAAGGCCTTATGAATGTGCAGCTGGCCTGGCAGGATGGCGAGATCTACGTGATCGAGGTGAACCCGCGCGCTTCGCGCACCGTGCCGTTCGTCTCCAAGTGCATCGGTACCTCGCTTGCCCAGATCGCCGCACGTTGCATGGCGGGCACCACGCTTGCCGAGCAGGGCTTTGAACACGAAATCATTCCGCACTTCTACAGCGTGAAAGAAGCGGTCTTCCCGTTCAACAAGTTCCAGGGCGTTGATCCGATCCTTTCGCCGGAAATGAAGTCCACCGGTGAAGTGATGGGCTCGGGCGACACCTTCGCCGAGGCGTTTTTCAAGGCGCAGCTAGGGGCGGGTGAAGCGATTCCGGCGCTTGAAGGCGAGCGCAAGGCCTTCCTTTCCGTGCGCGAGCCGGACAAGGAGGGGATTATCGAAGTGGGTCGTTCTCTGCTAACATTGGGGTTCACGCTATGTGCGACACACGGCACGGCAGCAGCGCTTGAAGCGGCTGGCCTGGCGGTGGAGCGCGTCAATAAAGTCTACGAAGGCCGTCCCCATATCGTCGATCTGCTGAAGAACGACGAAATTGCCTACATCGTGAACACCACCGAAGGTCGTCAGGCAATTAACGACTCTTCGATCATTCGCCGTACTGCTCTTGCGCGCAAGGTGCCTTATGCAACCACCTTGGCGGGCGCTAATGCCGTTTGCATGGCGCTTGAGTACGGTAGGGAAATTACGGTGCGGCGCCTTCAGGATCTGCATGCAGGAGCAAGTCAATGAACAAGGTCCCGATGACCGTTGCGGGCGAAAAGAGTCTTCGCGAAGAGCTTGAACATCTGAAGGGCACCGCTCGCCCCCAGGTGATTGCCGCTATCGCTGAAGCGCGCGAACACGGTGATCTCAAGGAGAACGCCGAGTACCACGCCGCCCGCGAGCAGCAAGGGTTTATTGAAGGCCGTATTCAGGAAATTGAAAGCAAGCTGTCCGTTGCCCAGGTCATTGATGTCACTAAGCTGCCTAAAACCGGCAAGGTGATCTTTGGTGTCACGGTATCGCTGCTTAATCTGGATACTGATGCCAACGTAACCTACCGCATCGTGGGTGAGGATGAGGCGGATATTAAGTCTGGCCGCATTTCAGTCACTTCACCCATTGCGCGCGCGCTGATTGGCAAGGAAGAGGGTGATGTCGCCGTGGTGAAAACCCCCGGCGGCGACGTGGAGTATGAAATTGAAAGCGTTGAATACGTGTAAGTGCTAGACCTCTAGGCCTAGCAGGTGCCCGGCTTACCGGGCGCCCATTAAAAAAGCCCGCATCTCAGGTTTATGACAACCGAATCGCGGGCTTTTTATTGATCAATCAGCGGCTTTAGTGACGGCCGTGATGATCCTCGAAGCGTGTTACGTTAGAGAGCTTCGGATTGGCTTTAGGATTTCTGCGATAAAGCAGCGCCATTTTGCCAATGGTTTGAACCACTTCGGCGCGGCTGTCGGCGATAAGCTCGTTGAGCATGGTTGCTCGATCGTCACGCTCAGACAGGGCAAGTTTCACCTTGATGAGCTCGTGATCGTTGAGCGCGCGGTTGAGTTCTGCGAGCAGATTTTCGGAGACGCCGTTCTCAGAAACGGTGACCACCGGGTTCAAATGGTGGCCAATGCTACGAAATGCTTTCTTTTGTGCCTGTGACAAGCTCATGGTATCTTGCGGTATCCCGGTTAGCGCTTAACGTTCCATCTTACGGTGAAATGCCACCGAGTGAAAGCTATCGCGTTAACGCGCCCATCTCTTATTCCAGTGTTAGATTCTCATATGCAGCAAAAGCCCCCAAGCCGTAAACATTCCGTCAGCAAGACCAGCAATAACTGGAAGAAGGAACATTTTGACGACCAGTACGTCAAGCAGAGCTGGCAGGACGGCTATCGTTCCCGGGCAAGCTATAAACTGCTGGAGCTGGACGAGAAAGATAAGCTGTTTCGTCCGGGCATGACGGTGATCGACTTGGGGGCGGCCCCGGGCGGGTGGAGTCAAATTGCCGCAGAGAAGGTGGGGCCTGAGGGCGTGGTAATTGCCTCTGACATACTGGAGATGGACGCGCTGGCAGGCGTGGACTTCATTCAGGGCGATTTTACCGAGGAGAGCGTACTCAATGCGATTCTCGAGCGCCTGGGAAATCGTCCGGTAGACCTTGTGATGTCCGACATGGCCCCCAATATGAGTGGTATGGCAGCTATTGACCAACCCCAGGCCATGTATCTGGTCGAGCTCGCCCTTGAGCTTGCCCGTGAAACGTTGCCGCCTGGTGGGCGGTTTTTAGCCAAGGTGTTTCAGGGCGAGGGGTTTGATACCTACCTTAAAGAGCTGCGTGGCAGTTTTGACCGAGTTGTGACTCGTAAGCCGGATGCCTCGCGAGCACGTTCGCGGGAAGTCTACTTTCTAGCCGAGGGGTTTCGCGGCTAAACTATGAGCACGGGTACGAAAACGGGCGTGAAAACGTGCATAGCAAAGATTTATCACCGCGATTGCCAGACAGGCAGGCGCAAGGTGTGTCACATTATGCGTATGAAATAAGCGTGATACAGATGGCCCAAAGCCAACAGTGCTTTGGCAAGGGTTGAACGTTTGGTACTGCGGCAAGGTCTTAGTATCAGCGGTTAACTGACGGATTCTTGTAATGAGGGTAGCCCCTTGAACGATATGGCGAAGAACCTGATTCTGTGGCTGGTCATTGCGGCTGTGCTACTGACAGTGTTCAACAATTTTAGTACGGAAAGCGCTCCGCAGAACACGAACTACTCACAGTTTGTGCAGCAGGTGCAAAATCAGCAGATCCGCAGTGTCACCATTGATGGTTATACCATTCAAGGTGAGCGTACGGATGGGTCGCAGTTCCAGACTATTCGTCCGGCGGCGGAAGACCCCAAGCTGATGGATGACCTGCTAAGCAATAATGTGACTGTGGTAGGTAAAGAGCCAGAGCAGCAAAGCATCTGGACGCGCCTGCTGATTGCAAGTTTCCCGATTCTCTTGATTCTGGCCATCTTCATGTTCTTCATGCGCCAGATGCAGGGTGGCGCGGGTGGCGGTAAAGGCGGCCCTATGAGCTTTGGCAAGTCCAAGGCCAAGCTTTTATCTCAAGATCAGATCAAGACCACCTTTGCCGACGTAGCTGGCTGTGATGAAGCCAAGGAAGAAGTGGAAGAGCTGGTCGACTTCCTGCGCGAACCCACCAAGTTCCAGCGTTTGGGCGGCACCATTCCGCGTGGCGTTCTTATGGTGGGCCCGCCGGGAACCGGTAAAACGCTGCTGGCGAAATCCATTGCCGGCGAAGCGAAAGTGCCGTTCTTCTCGATTTCAGGCTCTGACTTCGTTGAAATGTTCGTGGGTGTTGGTGCGTCTCGCGTGCGTGACATGTTCGAGCAGGCCAAGAAGCAGGCACCCTGCATCATCTTTATTGACGAGATTGACGCGGTCGGCCGTTCACGCGGTGCAGGCATGGGCGGCGGTAACGATGAGCGCGAGCAGACGCTGAACCAGCTGCTGGTTGAGATGGATGGTTTCGAAGCCAACGAAGGCATCATCGTGATTGCCGCGACCAACCGTCCTGACGTACTCGACCCGGCGCTGCTGCGCCCAGGCCGTTTTGACCGTCAGGTGACTGTTGGCCTGCCGGATATTCGTGGTCGTGAGCACATACTGGGCGTTCACCTGCGCAAGGTGCCGCTGGCTGAAGACGTCAAGCCTTCGCTGATTGCGCGCGGCACACCCGGCTTCTCGGGCGCGGATCTTGCCAACCTGGTCAACGAGTCAGCTCTGTTTGCCGCGCGCCGTAACAAGCGCTTGGTAGGTATGGAAGAGCTTGAGCTTGCCAAGGACAAGATCATGATGGGCGCCGAGCGCAAATCCATGGTCATGACCGATAAAGAGAAGCTCAATACGGCGTATCACGAATCTGGCCACGCGATTATCGGCCTGGTGATGCCCGAGCACGATCCGGTCTACAAGGTCACCATCATCCCGCGCGGCCGTGCGCTGGGTGTCACCATGTTCCTGCCGGAGGAAGACCGTTACAGCCTGTCGCGTCAGCAGATTCTCAGCCAGATCTGCTCGCTGTTTGGCGGACGTATCGCTGAAGAGATGACCCTGGGACCCAACGGCGTCACCACTGGTGCCTCCAATGATATCAAGCGGGCGACCGAACTTGCCCACAACATGGTCGCGAAGTGGGGTCTGTCTGATGAAATGGGTCCGATCATGTACGACGAAGACGAGTCGCATCAGTTCCTCGGTGGCCCAGGTCAAGGCGGTAGCAAGCTGAAGTCGGGTGATACTACTACGCGCCTGGATAAGGAAGTACGCAAGATTATCGATGAGTGCTACGAGCAAGCGCGTCAGATTCTACACGATAACCGTGACAAGCTGGACGCCATGACTGAAGCGCTGATGAAGTACGAAACCATCGATGCCAACCAGCTGAAAGATATCATGGAAGGCCGCGAGCCGCGTCCGCCGGAAGGCTGGAACGACGGTGACTCCTCGGGAGGCGGTACACGCGTTAGTGACGATACACCTAAGGCGCAGGGGGATACCTCAACACCGCCAGACAACAGCGCCTCCGGCGATGACGGCGAAGAAGAGGATGACGACGGCCCGCGTCGTCGCCCCTCGGATCCGCTGGGTGGCTCAACCGGCCCTTAAGTACTTCTGGTAGCTCATCAAGGCGCCCCATCATGGGGCGCCTTTTTTGTTATCCTGTGGTCAACCATAGCGCTGCTTCTTTTTTATAGGCGTCAGCATGAAATCAATAATCGACCCTCCTAAGTCTCAGGCAATGAATGATAATGTGAACATGCGCTGCGGGCGCCATCTGCTGGATCTCTCCTTCCCACGGGTAATGGGTATTCTAAACGTTACGCCAGACTCGTTTTCTGATGGTGGCCGTCATGTCGCTTTGGATGATGCGTTGCGCCACGCTGAGCGCATGCTGTCCGAAGGTGCTGCCATCATCGATGTGGGCGGAGAGTCCACGCGCCCCGGCGCCGTCCCGCTGAGCGAACAAGAAGAGCTTGATCGCGTGGCCCCCGTGGTGGAAGCGTTGGTGCGTGAACTGGATGCGCTGGTGTCAGTGGATACCAGTAGTCCTTTGGTGATGCGTGAGGCCGGCGCGTTAGGAGCAGGCATGCTGAACGATGTGCGTGCCCTGGAGCGGGAGGGTGCCTTGATGGCGGCGCTTGGCAGCGGTTTGCCGGTATGCTTGATGCACCGTCAGGGAGAGCCGCAGGACATGCAGCAGTCGCCGACCTATGATCAGCCAGTAGAGCAGGCGGTGGCGGCGTACCTGGTAAAGCGGGTGGCGGAATGTGAAGCGGCAGGGCTGCGCCGCAATCGCCTGCTGCTGGACCCAGGATTTGGTTTTGGCAAAACCGTTGAGCATAACCTGCGCCTGCTGAAATACATGGACTCACTACAATCGCTTGGGCTACCGCTGCTTGTCGGAATGTCGCGCAAAAGCATGATCGGCAAGGTGCTGGGAAGGCCGGTTGAGGAGCGTTTGGCGGGGGGGCTTGCGCTCTCCGCCATGGCCGTTGAACGTGGCGCTAGAATCTTGCGTGTACACGATGTGGGGCCAACGGTAGATGCTGTCAATATGGCATGGGCGGTGCTGCAGGAGGGTTGTGAAATGCCTTTGAATGAGGAAAAACAGTTATGACACGACGCTATTTTGGTACCGACGGTATTCGCGGTACGGTCGGGCAATCGCCTATTACCGCCGATTTCATGCTCAAACTCGGTTGGGCGGCCGGTCAGGTGTTGCGGCGCGAAAAGGGCCGGACGCGGGTGCTGATCGGTAAGGATACGCGTATTTCAGGTTATATGTTTGAGTCAGCGCTTGAGGCCGGACTGTCTGCGGCAGGTGTTGATGTTTCGCTTCTCGGTCCCATGCCGACACCGGGGATCGCGTATCTGACCCGCACCTTCCGGGCTGATGCAGGGATCGTGATTTCGGCCTCGCACAATCCGTTTGACGATAACGGCATTAAGTTCTTCTCGTCAGAAGGCAAGAAACTTCCTGATGAAATGGAAGACCGTATCGAAGCGATGCTGGATGCGCCGCTTACCACCGCCGAAGCGGCGCAGCTCGGCAAGGCCGCACGCATTGACGATGCGGCCGGGCGTTACATCGAGTTTTGTAAATCGACGTTGCCGGATCGCTTGAGTCTGCATGGTTTGAAGGTGGTGCTGGATTGTGCCCATGGCGCAACCTACCACATTGCACCAAGCGTTTTCCGCGAGCTGGGGGCAGAAGTCAGTGTGATTGGTGCCTCCCCCGATGGCCTGAATATCAATCATCATGTCGGCTCGACTCACCCGGCGTCCCTGCGTGCGTCGGTGATCCATCAGGGCGCTGACCTGGGAATTGCATTTGATGGTGACGGTGACCGCGTCCTGCTGGTGGATGGTGACGGACGCGAGGTGGATGGCGACGATATTCTCTATCTCATCGCCCGCGACCGCTTTGAGCGTGGTCTGTTGGAAGGCGGCGTAGTGGGCACTTTGATGAGCAACTTTGGCCTTGCCGTGGCGCTTGAAAAGCTGGGCATTCCCTTCAAACGTGCCAAGGTGGGGGACCGCTTTGTCATGGAGATGATGGCCGAGAACGGTTGGGAGCTGGGCGGCGAGGCCTCTGGGCATATCGTTTGCAGCCATGTGCAAACCACCGGTGACGGGATTGTTGCTGCCCTGCAGGTGTTGGCACTGATGATGCGTGAGCAGAAATCCCTGCCGCTATTGCTTCAGGGCCTTGAGAAGACGCCTCAGGCGCTGGTTAACGTGCGCCTACCCGCAGGCACCAAGGCGAGTGATGTCATGGCTTCAAGCGCGCTGGAAGAAGCCGTTGCCGCGCTTGAGGAGAAGCTGGGCGACCAGGGGCGGGTGCTGTTACGTCCTTCAGGTACCGAACCCTTGATTCGGGTGATGGTGGAAGGAGCCGAGCATATGAACGTTGACCAGCTGGCTAATGAGCTGGCTGAACGTGTTCAGGCCTTGCTCGAATAACACGACTGTGCTTGTCAGCGGTTGTCTTGGCAGGGCCGCTCCTATACCATTTCGCTCCACCTTGAGTGAGGAGAGCTGATGCGTACGCGATTGATTGCCGGTAACTGGAAAATGAATGGCTCCACGGCACTGATTAACGACTTTGGCAGCGCGTTTGCTGATGTGACGCTGCCCGAGGCTGTAGATGTTGTGGTGATTCCGCCTTTTCCCTATCTGGATGCGGCCCGTCAGGCGTTCCACAATACGCCGCTTCAGCTAGGCGCGCAGACGCTCAATCCGATCGACTCAGGGGCGCATACCGGAGAAGTCAGCGGCCGTATGCTCAAAGAGCTTGAGGTAACCTACGTGTTGGTAGGTCATTCCGAGCGCCGCGAGCTATACCGTGAAAGTGACGAGCAGGTGTTTGATCGCCTGTTGGCCGCCCTCAGCGTAGGGCTTAAGCCGATTCTCTGCGTAGGTGAATCACTTGCCGAACGCGACGCCGGCCAAACCATGGATGTGGTGCTACGCCAGGTTGGCTACGCCATGTCCCGTCTGGACCCGGATCAGCGTCAGCAGGTAGTGATTGCCTATGAACCTGTATGGGCCATCGGTACCGGGCGCACGGCAACGCCTGAGCAGGCGCAGGAAGTAATGGCCGGTATTCGGACCTATCAGGCAGGATTCAATACGGCGCTTGCTGAGCAGCTCACTCTGCTCTACGGCGGCAGTATGAATGCTAAAAATGCGGCTGAGCTCCTTGCCCAGCCGGATATCGACGGCGGTTTGGTGGGTGGTGCTTCGCTCAAAACCGACGATTTCTACGCCATTTGTCAGTCAGCAGGATAACGCCATGCAAGTTGCAATTCTTATGGTCCATGTGGTGATTGCGGTCGCCCTGGTGGTATTGATCCTGCTCCAGCAGGGTAAAGGTGCTGATGCAGGCGCCTCTTTCGGAGGCGGTGCCTCACAAACGGTATTTGGCTCGCGCGGCAGCGGCAACTTCTTGTCGCGGACTACCGGCATTCTGGCGGCAGGATTTTTTGTTACTTCCATGGCGCTGGCATACTTCGCAACGCAAGCAGGTCAGGCACCGGAAGCAGGTATTCCTGATCCGCGCCTGATCGAGCAGCAGCAAAATGTTCCAACGCTTGACGACAGTCCTGCAAGTGTGGATAATACCGCGCCAGTGCTAGAGGAAAGTAGCGAGTAATTGTTTGATATCGCTTTCTTTAGCCTCCCCTGATGCCGAAGTGGTGGAATTGGTAGACACGCTATCTTGAGGGGGTAGTGACCGTATGGTCGTGCGGGTTCAAGTCCCGCCTTCGGCACCATCTGTTTTGCTGGCTCGCCAGCTTCCCAGAGTTCTTTGTCAAAGAACGTTTGTCAGAGAAAACCAGGTTTGGCACCTGAGACGAAAAGATAGCTTGACGTAAGTGGTTCAAGTGTCTATTATCGTCGACCTAGATTGATGCGGGGTGGAGCAGTCTGGTAGCTCGTCGGGCTCATAACCCGAAGGTCATCGGTTCAAATCCGGTCCCCGCTACCATTTTCTGGTAGCACGTTAGATAGGCGGCTAGCCTGACAAATCACATTGATGAGATGTCGTTAAAGGTAAATCGTCAAGTAGGGAAGCCTGCGCTGTGTTGCTAAGATGGTATTACAGGTTTCTTATGAAAAGCCCCTTCCTGTGAAGGGGCTTTTTGTTAGCAAGCTTTTTGTTAACAAGAGTGTCTCAGAGCGGATATCGTCCGAGTTGCCGGAGACACATTTCCGGGTAACGCCAATCAGCCACCTAGCTTTTCTTAAGACTCCCGGCCAGGTGCCTGACGCAACGGCTGTAGGAGCTTTGTCTGTGGCCACAAAACACGCGGCGCTTCATGCGCTAATTGAACCTGTCGTAGCCGCCATGGGCTTTGAACTGTGGGGTATCGACCATCTTTCCCAGGGCAAGCAATCGCGGCTGGTAATTTATATTGAGCGCGAAAGTGGTGTCAGCGTGGAAGACTGCGCTGATATTAGCCGCCAAGTCAGTGCCGTGATGGACGTGGAAGACCCCATTCCCGGCGAATACCGGTTAGAAGTTTCTTCGCCCGGTATGGCGCGCCCCTTGTATACCCTGGACCAATTCACCCGTTACCAAGGCCACCATGTCGCGCTGAAACTGCGCGTGGCATTTGACGGTCGGCGTAAGTACCAAGGGCTTTTGGCAGGTATCGAAGGCGATGAAGTACTGCTACAAATGGATGGCGAGGAGTACTGCTTTCCCATTGAAAGCATTGATTCAGCGCACATCGTACCGCAGTTCGACGATTAACCGGGTAGCGGCGCTGCCGGCAGGCTGCCGGGGTGATGCACAAAAGGACAGGTTTTCTGGCGAGGCAAACGCATGAGTAAAGAAATTTTAATGGTCGTTGACGCGATCTCCAATGAGAAAGGCGTTCCCCGGGATGTCATCTTTGAGGCGGTAGAAGCCGCTCTTGCGAGCGCGTCACGCAAGCGTTTTGAAAATGAAGAAGCCAACGTGCGGGTACATATCGACCGTCGCACGGGGGAATACGACACTTTCCGCTACTGGACCGTAGTGGAAGATGACGAATTCGAAACGCCAGATTACGAAATCAAGGAAACCATCGCCGAGCAGCGCGATCCGCCTTTGAAACTGGGCGACGTTGTCGAAAAGCAGATCGAAAACGCGATGTTCGGGCGTATTGCAGCGCAAACGGCCAAGCAGGTCATCGTACAGAAAGTGCGTGAAGCCGAGCGTGCTGAAGTGGTGCGCCAGTACGCCGACCGTGAAGGCGAGCTGGTGGCCGGTATCGTCAAGAAGACCACCCGTGACGGTTTGATCATTGACCTGGGCGAGAATGCCGAAGCGTTCCTGCCGCGCAATGAGATGATTCACGGTGAGCGCTACCGCATGAATGAGCGGGTTCGCGCGCTGCTGGTCAAAGTCGACCCGGATGCCCGTGGCGCCCAGCTCCAGCTGTCGCGTACCAACCCGGCGCTGATTATTGAACTGTTTAAAATTGAAGTGCCTGAAATCGCTGAACAGCTGATTGAAATCAAGGGTGCTGCTCGCGACCCAGGTTCGCGAGCCAAGATTGCCGTCAAGACCAATGATCGTCGCATCGACCCGGTAGGAGCGTGTGTGGGGATGCGCGGTTCACGCGTTCAGGCAGTCTCATCCGAGCTGCAAAACGAGCGTGTAGATATCGTGCTGTGGGACGACAACCCCGCTCAGTTGGTGATTAACGCCATGGCACCTGCCGATGTTGGGTCTATCCTGGTTGACGAAGACGCCCATGCGATGGACGTTGCCGTGGCCCAGGACAACCTGGCTCAGGCGATTGGCCGTAGTGGTCAGAACGTACGCCTGGCTTCAGAACTCACCGGCTGGCGTATCAACGTCATGACCGAAGAGGAAGCTGAATCCAAGCGCGAGCAGGAAATTGATAGCCTGGTGGATTCCTTTGTCCAGCACCTGGGTGTGGACGACGATGTCGCCCGCCTGCTGGTGGAAGAAGGGTTTACCACGCTTGAAGAAGTAGCCTACGTGCCGCTGGAAGAGATGCTCGAAATCGAAGAGTTCGATGAAGAACTGGTTGAAGAGCTGCGTGCACGTGCCAAAGACGAGCTGCTGACGATGGCCATTGCCTCGGAAGAAGCATTAGACGGTGCCCAGCCAGCGGCTGATCTGCTGGAAATGGACGGTATGGAGCGCCATCTGGCCTTCATTCTGGCCAGCCGCGGCATTGTCACTATGGAAGATCTCGCCGAACAGTCTGTCGACGATCTGGTCGATATCGAGGAGTTGGACGAAGCGCGCGCAGCGGCACTGATCATGACTGCCCGTGCGCCCTGGTTCGAAGAAGATGACGCATCGGATTCGAACACACAGTAAACAGGTCACGGGCTGAGGAGGATCATTATGTCAGATATGACAGTTAAAGATTTTGCAGTAAAGGTGGGCCGTGATGTGCCCCGCCTATTGGAACAGATGAAAGAAGCCGGTTTGAAGCATGCCTCGGAAGGCGATGCCGTGTCTGAAGAAGACAAGCAGAAACTGCTCAGCTTTTTGAAGAAAAGCCATGGTGGTACTGAAAGCGATCCAGCCAAGAACCGCATTACGCTGACGCGTAAGACACGCAGCCGCATCAAAACCGGCGAGCGCGGTAAAACGATCGAAGTGCAGGTACGTAAGAAAAAGACGTACGTTAAAAGCGCCGAAGAGAACAAGCCGAAAGCCGCCGAGCCCAAGCATTCTGGCCCGCGCCAGCTAGTTGGCGATATGGCAGAAGCTGAAGCCGAGCGTAAGGCTCGCGATGCGCGTGATGCTGAAGAAAAAGCCGCGGCCGCGAAAGCCAAGGCAGCTGAAGACGCAGCGCGTAAAGAGGCTGAAGCCAAAGCCGTCGCTGAGCCTAAGGCTACGCCTAAAATTGAAGTGCCCCAGCTTGAGATTAGCGACGAAGCACCGGCTGAAGATATGCCGCCGGCGCCGCCGAAAGAAGGCCGTACCGACCGTCGTACCGCGCCGCCCAAGAAGGCTGCTGCGAAGAAGAAAGGTCGTGACGACGATGATGATCGTGGCGATCGCGAAGAGCGTAAGCGTGGCGGTGGCGCGAAGAAAGTAAAACGTGCCGAGCGTCGTGGCGGCCGTCGCGGTGGTGCAAGCCAGAGCGGCAACGGCAAGCATGGCTTCCAGAAGCCGACCCAGCCGATCGTGCGTGAAGTCTCGATCCCTGAGTCGATCAGCGTTGCTGATCTGGCTGACAAAATGTCGATCAAGGCCAACGAAGTGATCAAGGCCATGTTTAACATGGGCGCGGCCGTGACCATCAACCAAACCATCGATCAAGATACTGCAGCGATCGTGGCGGAAGAGATGGGTCACAAGGTCAAGCTGGTTAAAGATGACGCGCTGGAAACGGAAATGCTCGAAGGCATCTCCTACGAAGGCGAAGAGATCACCCGTTCACCGGTTGTTACCGTAATGGGTCACGTTGACCATGGTAAGACCTCGCTGCTTGATTACATTCGTCGCGCCAAAGTAGCTACCGGCGAAGCGGGTGGTATTACTCAGCATATCGGTGCTTATCACGTTGAGGACGATCACGGTGGTGTGACCTTCCTAGATACCCCAGGTCACGCGGCGTTTACCGCCATGCGTGCCCGTGGTGCCAAGGCAACCGACGTGGTTATCCTGGTCGTGGCGGCCGATGACGGCGTAATGCCACAAACGGTTGAGGCGATCGAGCACTCCAAAGCGGCCGAAGTACCTATGGTCGTTGCGGTGAACAAGATTGATAAACAGGGCGCTGATTTTGACCGTATTCGTAACGAACTCTCGCAGCATGGCGTGATTTCCGAAGAGTGGGGCGGTGATACCCAGTTTGTTCACGTTTCCGCCAAGACCGGTGAAGGCATTGAAGAACTGCTGGAAGCGATCCAGCTGGTCTCTGAAGTGCTTGAGCTTAAAGCGGTACCGTCTGCGCCGGGTAAAGGCGTTGTCGTTGAGTCGCGTCTTGATCGAGGCCGTGGCCCGGTAGCTACCGTACTGGTTCAAAACGGTACCCTGAAGAAAGGCGACATCGTTCTAGCAGGCCTGCATTACGGCCGTGTACGTGCGCTGACCAACGAACTTGGTCAACAGGTTGAGAACGTCGGTCCCGCCATGCCCGTAGAGATTCAGGGCCTGGACGGCACGCCGGATGCCGGTGACGACTTCATGGTAGTTGCCGACGAGAAGAAAGCCCGTGAAGTGGCTAACTTCCGTCAAGGCAAATACCGCGAAGTACGCCTGGCACGTCAGCAGAAAGCCAAGCTTGAGAACATGTTCAGCCAGATGGGCCAGGACGAAGTGGCCAAGGTCAACATCGTTCTGAAAGCCGACGTACAAGGCTCGCTGGAAGCGATCAAAGGCGCTCTGGAAGAACTCTCCACTGATGAAGTACAAGTGGCAGTGGTCTCTTCAGGTGTCGGCGGTATCACCGGTACTGACGCCAACCTGGCGCTTGCCTCTGAGGCAATCGTGGTCGGCTTTAACGTCCGTGCCGACGCCGCTGCCCGCGAGATTATCGAGCGCGAAGGCCTGGATCTGCGTTACTACAGCGTCATTTACCACTTGATCGATGAGGTCAAGCAGGCGATGAGCGGTATGCTCGCCCCCGAGTGGAAAGAAGAGATCGTGGGTGTTGCCGAAGTACGTGACGTGTTCCGTGCGCCGAAGATCGGGGCAGTGGCTGGCTGTATGGTCGTCGAAGGTTCTGTGTTCCGTAGCAAACGCATCCGTGTACTGCGTGATAACGTGGTCATCTACGAAGGTGAACTTGAGTCGCTGCGCCGCTATAAAGACGACGTCCAAGAAGTACGTAATGGCGTTGAGTGTGGCATCGGTGTGAAGAACTACAACGATGTCCAGGTCGGCGATAAGATCGAAGTCTTCGATCAAGTCAAAGTCGAGCGCAGCCTGTAAGGCCGCGAGGAGACAACCATGCGCGAATTTAAGCGTACCGACCGAGTAGCCGACCAGCTCCAAAAGGAGCTGGCGGTACTTATTCAGCGCGAAGTCAAAGACCCGCGTTTGGGCATGATCACGGTGAGCGGCGCGACCGTTAGCCGTGATCTTGGCTACGCCGATATCTATGTCACCCTGCTGGGTGAACAGGAGCCCGAGCGTATCAAGGAGAACCTTCAGGTGCTCAAGCGCGCTGCCGGTTTTCTAAGAAGCCAGATTGCCAAACGTATTCAGCTACGCCATGTCCCTGAACTACGCTTTCATTACGATGAGAGTGTGGTGCGTGGGCAGCACCTCTCTTCCCTGATTGAAGAGGCCGTGTCGACTGACCGGGCTCGTCAAGCTGACGAAGAGAGCGATCCTGATCAAGGTGAGGAGGCGCGCTAATGGCCCGTCGCCGTCGCGGTTTACCGGTCAATGGGGTATTGCTGCTGGATAAGCCCAAGGGCATTTCCAGCAACCATGCCCTGCAGCGTGTGCGTCGTTTGTTCGAGGCCCAAAAAGCCGGGCATACCGGCACGCTGGATCCCATGGCAACCGGCTTATTGCCGATTTGCTTGGGGGAGGCCACCAAGTTCTCCGCGCACCTGCTGGAAGCCGACAAGATGTATCGCACCCGTGTTGAGCTGGGTGTGATCACCGACACCGGTGATGCGGAAGGCACGGTGATTGAGCGCCGCGAAGTGCCGTCGTTAACAACGGATGATATTGAAGCTGCTATTGCGCGCTTTCGCGGTGAGATCGATCAGGTGCCGCCGATGTATTCGGCGCTAAAGCATCAGGGCAAAAAGCTGTATGAGCTGGCCCGTGAGGGTAAGCAGGTAGAGCGTGCAGCGCGGCGGGTAAGCGTGTATGATGCGCGCCTGCTTGCGTTTGACGGCACGGCATTTGAGCTTGAAGTCACCTGCAGCAAGGGGACTTACATCCGCACGCTGGCCGAAGATATCGGTTTGGCGCTGGGGTGTGGTGCTCACATCAGTCAGCTACGCAGACTCAAAACCGGGCCTTTTACGGGTGACGCGATGTGGACGCTAGAAGCGCTTGAAGCATTGGCTGATCAGGCCTCGCGGGAGGCTGAATTAATGCCCGCTGATGTGCTGGTGGATCACCTGCCAACGCTTGAGGTGGACGAAACGGCTTATGGGCGCTTAGCCCATGGTCAATCGGCCAACTTGACCATTGGTACGCTGGCCCCCGATGCATTAGCAAGACTTTATTACGCCGAGACGTTTATCGGCCTTGGCGTTGTAAAAAGTGCTCAGGAAGTAGCACCCAAGCGACTGTTAAGTACCGTCGCTATCTCGTAAAACCGTTGCAAGGACGTGGCGATTTGCGCGAAAATTGTACGTCGAAAAGAGTCGCCTGAGACTGCAAATATGCGTGGTCTCACCCATTCATTTTTAGGCATATTGCTTACTGGAGAGACAGATGGCTTTAACCGCTGAGAAGAAGGCCGAGATCGTCAACGAATACGGCCGCGGCGATAACGATACCGGTTCCCCTGAAGTACAGGTTGCACTGCTGAGCGCCAACATCAATGGCCTGCAGGACCACTTCAAGACCAACAAGCAGGATCACCACTCTCGTCGTGGTCTGATTCGCATGGTAAACCAGCGTCGTAAACTGCTGGACTACCTGAAGCGTAAAGATTTCGATCGCTACCAGTCGCTGATTCAGCGCCTCGGTCTGCGTCGCTAAGAAAGGCGCATTTCGCTTCGCGAAATTACGCTTTTCTATTGTGGGTCGAAACGGGCAGCTCCCTGGGAGCTGCCCGTTTTTTTGTTTCTGGTAGCCGTAACGCGCCACAGCGCCTAGAATAGTGGCGAGTCAAAACGACCCAAGCGAATAGACAAGTAGATATTCATGTTAAAGGAAGTCGCCGTGAATCCGGTAAAAAAAACGTTCCAATACGGTCGTAGCACCGTCACGCTAGAAACCGGGCGTATCGCTCGCCAGGCCACCGGTGCCGTTATGGTCACCATGGACGAAACCGTTGTGCTGTGTACAGTGGTTGCTCGCAAAGAAGCTAACCCCAGCCAACCCTTTTTCCCGCTCTCGGTTCACTATCAGGAAAAAACCTACGCGGTAGGTAAAATTCCTGGCGGCTTCTTTAAGCGTGAAGGGCGTCCGACCGAGAAAGAAACGCTGACCTCGCGTCTGATCGATCGTCCGATCCGCCCGCTGTTCCCCAAAGGCTTTATGAACGAAGTGCAGGTCATCTGTACCGTTCTGTCTACCGACCGTAACCATGATCCGGATATTGCCGCGATGCTGGGTACTTCAGCTGCACTCAGCATTTCCGGCGTGCCGTTCAACGGCCCGATCGGTGCTGCGCGCGTTGGCTTCAATGAAGAACAGGGTTACTTCCTTAACCCGACCGTTGAAGAGCTGGCTACTTCTGAGCTGGACATGGTCGTCGCCGGTACTGAAAACGCCGTGCTGATGGTCGAGTCCGAAGCCAAAGAGCTTCTGGAAGACGAAATGCTGGGCGCCGTGCTGTTTGGCCACCAGGAAATGCAGGTGGCGGTTAGCGCCATTAAAGAACTGGTTGCCGAAGCCGGCAAACCACGTTGGGATTGGCAACCTGCCCCTGAAAACGTGGCGCTGAAAACCGCCATCGCGGGCGCGTTTGAGACTCAGGTGGGCGATGCCTATCGCATCACCGATAAAATGCAGCGCCAAGATGCCCTGTCAGCCCTGAAAGATCAGGCGATTGAGCAGCTTGCAGCCGTTGACGGCGAGCCGGTTAACGACAAGTTCAGCAAAGATGAAGTAAAAGGTGCCTTTGCCAGCCTTGAGAAGCGCGTTGTACGTTCACGCGTTGTAAAAGGCGAGCCGCGCATAGACGGCCGCGACAACTTTACCGTGCGTCCGCTGGCGATCGAAGTGGGCGTTCTACCCAAAACCCACGGCTCGGCCGTCTTCACCCGCGGTGAAACCCAGGCGATTGCAGTGGCAACGCTGGGTACCCTGCGCGACTCTCAGCTGATCGAGTCGCTGGAAGGCGAGCGTAAAGACCGCTTTATGCTGCACTACAACTTCCCTCCTTACTCGGTAGGTGAAGCGGGCTTTATGGGTGGCCCGAAGCGTCGCGAAATCGGCCATGGCCGTTTGGCACGTCGTGGTATTCAGGCCATGCTGCCGTCTGAAGAAGCTTTCCCCTACACCATTCGCGTGGTGTCGGAAATTACCGAATCCAACGGCTCAAGCTCCATGGCGTCGGTATGTGGCTCTTCGCTTGCGCTGATGGATGCGGGTGTACCACTGAAAGCGCCGGTTGCCGGTATCGCTATGGGCCTGGTAAAAGACGAAGACGGCTATGCGGTACTGACCGATATTCTGGGTGATGAAGATCATCTTGGCGATATGGACTTTAAAGTTGCCGGTTCAGAAGAGGGTGTGACCGCCCTGCAGATGGACATCAAGATCGAAGGCATCAACGAAGAAATCATGGAGACCGCGCTTCAGCAGGCCCACAAAGCGCGTCTGGGTATTCTTGAGCAGATGAACGTGGTTATCAGCCAGAGCCGTACCGACGTCTCCGAGAATGCGCCTTCCATGGCGACGATCAAGATCGACCCGGAAAAGATCCGCGACGTTATCGGTAAGGGCGGCGCCACCATTCGCAAGATCTGCGAAGACACCGGCGCGTCTATCGATCTCGACGACGACGGCACCGTACGCATCTACGCCGAAGACAAGGCGGCCGCCAAGAAAGCTATCGATACCGTACTGGCGATTACCGCCGAAGCGGAAATCGGCAAGCTTTATCAGGGTAAAGTAGTGCGTATCGCCGACTTCGGCGCCTTTGTGAATATCATGCCGGGCACCGATGGTCTCGTGCATATTTCACAGATCGTTGCCGAGCGTGTGAATAACGTGCGCGATTTCCTGAACGAAGGCGATGACGTGGTGGTGAAGGTGCTCGATATCGATAACCGCAACCGCGTGAAGCTCTCGATTAAAGAGATCACCGAAGAAGAGAAGGCGGCGTTTGCCGCTGAAAACGAGAACACCGCGGACTAAACCAACGCTGGGTTCTCTATGCCGCCCCCGTAGCCCCTGGCTGCGGGGGCGGCGTTGTTTGGTTGAAAGAAAGTTTGGTTCAAAGAGCGTTGGGGTAGAAGGGAGAGGGTATGGAGAAGGAACAGGCACCACGCTGGTGGGCGGTGGTGGCCATAATGATCGGCATTTTTTTATTGGTAACTGCTGAGCAGTTGCCAATCGGGCTACTTTCTCAAGTGGCCTCGTCAATGGATGTTACTCCCGGGGTCGCCGGTTTGATGGTGACGGTGCCCGGCGTGGTGGCGGCTTTTTCGGCGCCACTGTTGCCAGTGGCGGTAGGCCGTATGGATAGACGGGTCATGCTGACGTTGCTGATGGGCGTGATGGTGATTGGCAGCGTGCTTTCGGCGTTTGCGAGCAGCTTTATATTGCTGTTGGCGGCGCGGGTGCTGGTAGGTATCAGCATCGGTGGCTACTGGGCCGTGGCGGGCAGTATCGCTCCGCGCTTGGTGCCTGAAGATAAAGTTGCCAAGGCCATGACGATCATTTTCGGCGGCGTGGCGGCGGCTTCGGTGCTGGGCGTACCCTTGGGCACCCTGCTAGGCGATCTTAGCAACTGGCGGGTCGCCTTTGGGGCATTGGGCGGTTTCAGCCTGTTGACCGCACTAGCCCTGTGGTGCTGGCTGCCGCCCCTGCCGCCCAGAGAACCGGTGCGTTTAAAGGTGCTGGCCCAGCAGTTTGGCAATCGCGGTGTGCGAGTGGCCGTGTTGGTCACGGGTTTTGTGGTGGTCGGTCACTTTGCGGCGTACACCTTTATCAGTCCCATCCTGCAAGACATCAGCGGCGTGGCCCAGCGCCACGTGGGCAGTCTACTGCTGCTTTATGGGGCGGCGGGAATCATTGGAAATATTGCGGCAGGCATGTTTGCTGCGCGCCATCCTTACCGGGCGGTGCTGGCTATCCCCAGCCTGCTGCTGGTTGTGGTCGCCGCGTTTCCGTTTTTGGGTGTGCAGCCCACTAGCGGTGTATTGATGTTAATGATGTGGGGGGCGGTATTCGGCAGCGTCTCGGTAAGTATTCAGACCTGGATTCTGCGCACCGCGCCAAACACGGAAGCCGCCACGGCGCTGATGGCCTTTGTATTCAACCTCTCCATTGGTTTGGGCGCCATGGTAGGCGGTCGAGTCGTCGATGCCACCAGCCTGCCGGTCACCATGTGGTCGGCATCGCTGCTGTTCCTGCTGGGCGCCTTGCTGGTATGGCGAACGCCGTCGCGTATTGTGGGTATGAAACATCGCTAGATGACAGTAATAAAAAAATGCCCCAGTCCAGTGACAGGGGCATTTGCTTTAACAGTTAAAGCGAGCGCTCAAGGGCGCTCAATTGCCAGTGCAACGCCCTGACCACCGCCAATACACAGCGTGGCGAGGCCTTTTTTGGCATCGCGGGCAATCATTTCATGAAGAAGTGATACCAGCACGCGGCAGCCCGAGGCGCCAATCGGGTGGCCAAAGGCAATCGCGCCGCCGTTGACGTTGACCCTTGAGGTATCCCAGCCAAGATCCTTGTTAACTGAAAGCGCCTGGGCGGCAAAGGCTTCATTGGCTTCAGCGAGGTCCAGATCGTCCAGACTCCAGCCGGCCCTTTCCAGACAGCGGCGCGTGGCCGGTGCCGGGCCAATGCCCATGATTGCCGGATCAACGCCTGCATTGGCGTAAGCGGCAATCCGGGCCAGCGGTTCAAGGCCTAGTTCTTTGGCTTTTGCGGCCGAACAGATCATGACCACCGCCGCGCCATCGTTGAGCGATGAAGCGTTACCGGCGGTAACGGTGCCGTCTTTCTTGAACGCTGGCTTCATGCCAGCAAGCTTTTCAGCGGTCACTTCGCGTGGATTTTCATCGGTATCAAAGACGATAGGGTCGCCTTTACGCTGGGGAATTTCGACCGGAACGATCTGGCTCTTGAACTTGCCTTCCTTAATGGCCTTGGCCGCATTGTGCTGCGACTGAGCGGCAAACTCGTCCATCTGTTCGCGGGTAATACCGTATTTTTCGGCAAGGTTCTCGGCGGTGATGCCCATATGGTAATCGTTGAACGCATCCCACAGGCCGTCGTGAACCATGGTGTCGATGGCTTTCCAGTCGCCCATGCGCTGGCCGGTGCGCGAATGGGGCAGTACGTGGGGTGATGCAGACATGTTTTCCTGGCCACCGGCCAGAATCAGCTCGGCATCGCCGCAACGGATAGCTTGGGTGGCCAGGTGTACGGCTTTAAGGCCCGAGCCACACACTTTGTTGATCGTCATGGCAGGTACGCTGGCTGGCAGGCCCGCTTTGATAGCCGCCTGGCGCGCTGGGTTTTGGCCAACGCCTGCCGTCAGTACCTGGCCCAGCAATACTTCATCAACCTGGTCTGGGGAAACGCCGGTGGAGGCGAGAATCTCCTTGATGACCAAAGCGCCAAGATCGCTTGCCGGAACGTCTGCAAGTGAACCACCAAATGCGCCAATCGCGGTGCGGCGAGCCGCAACAATGACTACTTCTTGCATGAGAGGACTCCTGGAGTGAGTAAGCTAGATAGCCTGTTATTGCTATAGGTTGTACGTACGCTATCTATCTTTTATGTCAGCCGTGCTATTCAGCATAGGGGATGGCTGTGCATTGCGGCAATACGCTTTTGGACGCAAATAAAAAAACGGGCCGTAATAGCCCGTTTTCATACGTACACGATTTAGGCCAGCTGCACCGGAATGGCGTGGCTGGTATGGCTGATGTAGTTGCCTTCCTGCAAATACACCAGTGCCGGTCGGTGCTGCTCAAGCTCGGCTTCAGAGTAGTGAGCGTAGCTACAGATAATAATCCGGTGGCTGGGGGCGGCCAGATGAGCCGCTGCACTGTTGATGGAAATCAGCCGAGAGCCTTCCTCGCCGCGAATCGCATAGGTGGTAAAGCGCTCGCCGTTCTCCACGTTATAGATCTGGATCTGCTCGTTTTCCCGAATGCCCGCCATGTCCAGTAGATCACCGTCAATGGCGCAGGAACCTTCATAATCGAGTACAGCGTGAGTAACGCGCGCCATATGCAGCTTGGCTTTGAGCATGATGGTATGCATAACAACTCCTGAGCAGCACAGGCTGCCTACTGGTGAGACGTAGTTGATTGTAAAGGCAGTCGTACGCTTAGGTTGTCGAGCAGCCGGGTCGGACCCAGCTTGGCGGCTGCCAGCAGGACGGCATCAAGTGTTACGGCGCTGACGGGGTTTAAGTGCGTGTCCCGAAGCTCCAGGTAGTCCGGTATAAAGCCAGCCGCTGTAAGGTCCTGGTGCCCCTGGTGCAGTACGGCTTCAATGGGTTCACCCTGCTCGAGTGCATCACGCAGCGTGCATAAGATGCGGTACAGGGCCGGCGCTGTAGCCCGTTCAGCGGCGTTTAGGTAACCGTTTCGCGAGGAAAGCGCCAACCCATCCTCAGCACGTACAATGGGCACGCCAATAATCTCGATGGGCATGTGCAGGTCGCGAACGAATTTGCGAATAACGGCGAGCTGCTGATAATCCTTTTCACCAAAGCAGGCCACGTCTGGCTGCACCAAGTTGAACAGCAGGGTAACGACGGTAGACACACCGTCAAAGTGACCGGGGCGAGCGCCGCCGCAAAGTCCTTCGCTCACCTTGGGAACATGCACGCGGGTTTGCGTGGAGAGCCCGTTGGGGTAAAGCGCTGCATTGGTCGGGGCAAACAGCACGTGGCAGCCAGCGTCAATGAGTTTTGCCTGGTCTTCCGCAAAGGTGCGCGGGTAAGCGTCCAGGTCCTCATTGGGCCCGAACTGCATGGGATTGACGAACAGGCTTGTCACCACGATATCCGCATGCTGCCGGGCTTTCGTGACCAGAGCTAAATGTCCGGCATGCAGATTGCCCATGGTGGGCACCAGCGCAATCCGCTGGTCGCGCTTTCGGTATTCGCCTAGGGTGCTACGCAGGTCAGTAATATCTCGCAAGGTGCGCATAGTGGTTTCACGTTGTTGTGGCATGACCGTTGAACGGCAGATCAACCATCAGCAGGCTGTTATCCTTGCCGCGCCGCGCAGTGAGTGTGATATCAGATATCTTCAACGGTAACGGGCAGGGTGCTGGCGTGGCCTTGAAGCACCATGCCCAGCGAATCACTGGCCAGCAGCACCTCAATACCCGCAAGGCTTGCCGCCTGGGCGAAAGAGCCATCATAGGCAGCCGGCCATTGTTGATATCACGAATACAATACGGAGCGTGATTGTTACCCGTTCAAGCGCTGCCTGTCGAGACTCCAATAGGCGCAAAGCCGCCTAGCCAGGACCATCTTCGACTAAACGCTGAATACCGGGGTCGGGAATCTGGCCGAGCCAGTGGCTCAAGGGCTGCTGGTTAAGGGTGAGCGATGCGTCAAGCTCGGCAAGCGGGGCGAGCACAAAGGCGCGGGCCTGCATATGCGGGTGGGGGACGCTTAAACGCGGGTGGGAAATCGCCTCCTGGCCATATAGCAGCAGGTCGAGATCGAGCGTACGCGGGCCCCAGGGGCGCTCGCGCTGGCGCCGATGACGCTGTTCCAGACCCTGAAGCTGGTCGAGCAGGGCAAGCGGCGAGAGCTGTGTCTTGAGCGCGACTACCGCGTTGATAAAATCCGGCTGATCCTGAGGGCCTACCGGGCGGCTTGCATACAGCGAAGAGGTGCCGTGCATTTGGCTAAGCGGCAGGGTGGCAAGTTCGGAAATAGCCTGCCGCACTTGGGTGATCGGGTTCTCCAGATTGCTGCCCAGGCCAATATATGCAAGCGATAACGTTGTCATGCTCTCTCTGTTCGGGCACATTGCCTGGTTTACTATTCTGAGCTGCGCGACGGCTTGCGACGCCGTTTGCGCCGACGGTCGCCCTGGCTTGCCGGGTCGGCACCTACTTTTTGAAGCAAGCGACGCTGCTCATGCTCATCGCCCTGCTGGAAGGCTGTCCACCAGTCGCCTAAACCACGCGGTATTTCGCCCGCCTGCTCACGCAAAAGCAGCAGATCATAAGCGGCCCTGAAACGCGGATGTTCACGGGTCTGGAAGGCTCGCTTGCCGCGCCGTAATGGCAGGCGGGTCTGAAGCTCCCAGATATCACGCATGGGCATGCCAAAGCGCTTGGGAATCGACGTATGCTCCAGCTGGCGCGAAACGACTTCCTGAGCGGCTGTCTGCAGGGCGGGGATGGCGGGCATGCCTTCGCTCTCAAGTTCAGCCTGGCGCTGGGCAACCGGCGCCCACAAGAAGGCGGCAAGCAGGAACGCCGGCGTGACCGGGCGATCTTCGGCGATGCGCTTGTCGGTATTGGCCAGGGCGAATTCAATCAGTTTTTCAGCCCATGCCGCATCCGCCATGGCCTCTTCCGCTTCGGGGAAGAGCATGCCGAACAGTCCGTAGTGGCTGAGCAGGCGGAAGGTGGCAAGCCCGTGGCCGGACATGAACATCTTGAGCACTTCGTCAAACAGCCGCGCTGGCGGAATTTGCAGCAGTAGCGGCGCAAGATCGTACATCGGCGCTTCGGTGGCAGGCTCAATAGTGAAGTCGAGCTTGGCCGCAAAGCGAACGGCGCGCAGCATACGTACCGGGTCTTCCCGATAGCGCGTGGCCGGGTCGCCGATCAGGCGCAGCGTGCGCGATTCAATATCGCGCGCACCGTTGGCAAAATCATGCAGGCTGAAGTCAGCGATGTTGTAGTACAGCGCGTTGACGGTAAAGTCACGCCGAACAGCGTCTTCTTCAATGCTACCCCAAACGTTATCACGCAGCAGCAGGCCAGCATCAGACTGGTGGGCGATATTTTCGCCATGCTCATCCTGGGGCTTGCCCCGGAAGGTGGTGACTTCGATGACTTCACGGCCAAAGCGGACATGAACAATACGAAAGCGCCGACCGATCAGGCGCGAGTTGCGAAACAGGTCGCGCACTTGCTCAGGCGTGGCGTTGGTAGCCACGTCAAAATCCTTGGGCATTTTGCCAAGCAACGCATCGCGAATACAGCCGCCCACCAGATAAGCCTCAAAGCCTGCACCGTTAAGACGGTAAAGGACCTTTAATGCGGCGTCGCTAATGTGCTGGCGAGAAACGGGGTGCTCGGACCGGGGGATAATACGAGGGCTGAGAGTGGCTACACTCTCCTGGGGATCGAGCAGCGTTTTCACTTGCTCTTCCTGATTATGTAAGAAACGGGTAAATCCTTTGAACATGCGGCGATATCGACTCGCAGGGTATCTAAAAAGTGGCCGTGAAGTAAGCAGTAAGTGGCTGAGTGTAGCCGACCCCTTTACGCTTGCAAAGTCTCGCTTGTGGGTTTACGGGCGCTCAAGTTTTTAAACGCGGAAAGGGGAGGCTAAGGGAGCCTCCCCTGTAAAGGATTTAATCAGCGTCCATGCTGCTGTTTTTCTTCATGATGGCACATCGCCCTGAATACGCACCGCAGTCGGTAGGCGTTTCCGACCGCCTCGTATTCAAAACAATAATCCAACCGCGAACTTTTCTTCCCCGGCGTATTGTTGTTGGTTCCGGGGGTGTACACACTCACTGCTGTTATTTTTATTGGTGTGCAGATCACCTGGTGTACGTCGCGTCCGTTTTGGGCACTTGCTATATGTTGTTTTTATTGGCTGCGCTTATTTTTCTTAGCGCCAGCAAGTCGTGAGATGTAAGCCTGTTATTGTTATTGGTGCTGTTATCTCGCCCGGCCGTATTGTTTTTGTTATGGCTCAGGTTGGGGTGGCGTCATGTTGTTTTTATTGAAGACCCACCGCTTGGCCCAGTTTGTTTTTCTTACCTGAATATATTGCACTCGTTGTGCCACTTGTTGGGGAGTTTATATATTTCAGTAGTTTGGGGTTTAATTGGCGTGCCAAGTAACCAATAGGGCTAGTGAGTGTTACCGCATTTGTGTGTGTTTTTTAGGTGGGTTGTGTGGTCAGGTAACATTGCGGAGGTAACGCAAAAGTGATTATTTTTTATTTAAATCAGTATATTAGACGTTGGTCGTAAGCCTTGAGTATGAAAGCCAGCGCCCAAAAAGACGAAGATGCGAAATGCTGGCATCGCCGGCTTCTCTAACGCACTAGCCAGGACGCCGAGCGGTTTTTTTACGCGGTATGCCCAAACGTTGACGCCGCTCCCAAAGGTTTTTCCGGCTGATCCCCAGTTTCTGGGCCAACTCGGTTTCGCTCATTTGGTCCTGATGCTCAAGCACGAAGTGCTGGAAATAGTCTTCAAGGGACAAATCGTCCTCTTCCTCCGCTAGGCTTTCTTCACCGTTGGATGTCGTCGAGCTTGCATGGGCGCGCGGTGAGACAGGGCCAAGCCCCAGGTCATCAGGGTGAATCAAATGCCCTTCAGCCAGAATGACACCGCGCTCCAGGGCATTTTCAAGTTCGCGTACATTACCGGGCCATGGATAATCGCGCAGGTCTTGGCGGGCGGCCCTGGAAAGGCGCAGCTCCGGGCGCTCGTGCCGTTTGCAGGCTTTTTTAAGCAGGATATCGGCAATCTGCAGCACGTCGTCATCGCGTTCGCGAAGCGGAGGCAGTTCAATCTGCATCACGTTCAAACGGTAGTAAAGATCGAGACGAAACTCGCCGCTCTTGGATAGTGCCCGCAGGTCACGGTGGGTGGCCGCAATCAGGCGAACGTTGACGTGGCGGGTCTCTACCGAGCCGATCTTGCGGATTTCCCCCTCTTGTAGCACGCGCAAAAGGCGCGCCTGGGCATCAAGGGGCAGTTCGCCAATCTCATCTAAAAATAGTGTGCCCTGATCGGCGGCTTCCACAAGGCCGGTGCGTGCCGCGCTTGCCCCGGTAAACGCACCTTTCTCATGACCGAACAGCTCCGACTCAATCAGGGTTTCGGGAATGGCGGCGCAGTTGACACTGATCAGAGGTGCTTTGGCGCGCTTGCTCTGCTGATGAATGGCTCGGGCCACAAGCTCTTTGCCGGTACCTGATTCGCCCAGAATCAGTACAGTGACATCGGCAGGCGCAGTTTTGCGAATACGCGTATATACCTGCTGCATGGCGGCGCAGTCACCAATCATCATTTGCTGGCTGCCGCCATCATCGGTAATTGCGGGCGGCTCGCTGTGCTGCATCGCCTGCTGATGCAGGATGCGCTCGATAGTCTCTAGCAGCTCGGTATGATCAAACGGTTTCGCAATATAGTCGACCGCGCCTTGCTTTAGGGCATCCACCGCCGAGCGCATGCTGGCATAGCTGGTCATGATCAGTACCGGCGCAGGGGCGGCGGCCTTGATCAGCGTGGTCCCCGGCTCCCCTGGCAAACGCAGGTCACTGATGATGAGGTTGAACTCACAAAGCGCTAGCTGGGCGGCTTCTTCGGCGCTGCCCGCCTCACTGACCGTATAATCGTGACGCTCAAGCAAACGCTTTAGGGCGCTGCGAATAATCGCTTCATCTTCAACAATCAGAATCCTGGGCATGAGGTTGCTGGTCATCCTGTTGGTAAAGCGGCAGCCAAAGAGTAATGGCCGTACCGCGTGACTCATGAGGAGGTGGCGAGGCCACCTCTATGCGGCCTTGGTGTTCACTAATAATCTGGTACGCAAGCGATAGCCCAAGACCTGTTCCCTCGCCGGCGGGCTTGGTCGTGGTAAAGGGCTCAAACAGATGGTCGCGCACGCGCGGGTCGATTCCCTGGCCGTTATCACTGACCCGCCACCAAGCGCTGCCTGCCTCGCGCCCGGCAGTAATGACCACCTGGCCGTCAGGCATGCAGGCGTCACGGGCATTGCTGAGCAGATTGACCATCACCTGGGTCAGACGCTGGGCATCACCACGCACTACTATCCCATCAGGGCAAGCGTTAGTCAGAGTTACATCCTCACCCGAGCGCGCCAGATGGATCAAGTGTAATGCGTCTTCGCTTATCGTGGTAAGCGCCACCGGCGAGTCCGGTGGCGGCCCCGCATGGCGTCCGCCATGGGCGAAGCCGACCAGGGAGTTGACGATCTTGGTCACGCGTTGGGTCAACTGCTGAATCTGGTCGGCGGTCTCAAGCAGGGCTGGGTCCTGGGTATCGTAGCGCAGGTTTTGCGCCAGCGATGAGATCCCGGTTATCGGGTTGCCGATCTCGTGGGCGACGCCGGCCGCCAGCTGGCCAATGGAGGCAAGGCGGGCGGCGTGCACCAGTTCATCTTCCAGCCACTTCATTTCGGTATGGTCCTCGACCAGGATGACGCTGCCACCCCGGCTATCATGGCCGCTCAATTCCGCCTTGTGCAGGGTCAGAAAGTAATCCTTGCCGTGCAGCGTTACGGCCTGTTTATAAAGCGGCGTATGGGTAGCCAGCAGGACATTGCCCAAGAGGTCGGGCCAGGGGGCGGGCAGGCTGTCGCAGCGTGAGCCGATAACGCTTTCACCGCTGATGCCCGAAAGCTGGGAGAGCGCCTGGTTCCACATCAAAAGCTCCTTGTCATCGCCAAATACGCAGAGCCCTACCGGCAGATAAGCCAGCGTTTGGCGATGGTGACGGCGCAGCCCGTCAAGCTCTCGGGCAAGCCCGGTCAGGCGCGACCGGTAGGCTTCCAGGCGGCTTTCCACAAAGTGGATGTCATCGGTGACGGGCGCGTCGTCATGGCGGTAGGGCAGGTAACGGTCAACGATATCGCGCGCGACCGACGGCCCCATCAGCCCCGACAGGTTGGCCTGAATGCGGTCGCGCAGGCGCCGCAGCGCATAGGGCCGGCGCTCTTGCGGAGTCAGCTTGAGCGCGCTCAGCGCCCGGGAGACCTCGCGTTGGGCCGCTTCATCGCCGATGGCCTGAGCCAGGTGGATGGAAAAATCAGCCGCCGTGGCGGCTTCCAGTGGCAGGCGTTTTGAGCGGATGACTGCATCCACCGAGCAAGCTTCCGCCGCCGAGCGTTCGCCTTCTGAAATACGCGTGAAAAGCGATATCACGATCAAGAGAACAATATTGGTGGCAAGCGACAGCAGGGTGACCGTGTACCAGGACGGCGCATCACTTGGGCTCAGATGGGTGAACGGCAGGGGCGGCGTGGGTAGCGAGAAGATAAGCGGCAGCCAAAGCCCCCAAAGCCATACCGCGACGCCCGCGATAAGCCCAACCACCATGCCTTTGCGATTTGCTCCCGGCCAATAAAGCAGCGCCAGCATGCCGGGCAGGCACTGGGCCATCCCCACAAAGGAGGTCATGCCCAGATTGGCCAGATCATGATGCCGCCCCACCCCCTCATAAAACAGCCAGCCGCTAACGATTACGCCGACTACCAGTGCCCGACGCAACCAGAGCAGCCAGCCGTACAGGTCACTACGCGCTTCCGGGGGTCTGGCTACCAGCACGATATGGTTAAGCACCATCCCGGAAAGGGCCAGAGAGATCATGATCATGGTGCCACTGGCTGCGGCCAGTCCTGCGATAAACGCCAGCGCCTTGACCCACCAGTGCTCGCTCATCATGTACACCGCGTAGGCCGCCACTGGTATCTCATTGTTGACTGATTGTGCCGCCCACCAGATAAGCGGAACGGGAAGGGCCATCAGGAGTAGGAAGAGCGGCAGCGCCCAGCTGGCCTGCAGCAGCGTATGGCGCGACAGGTTTTCAGCAAAGGTGATGTGGAACAGGTGCGGCATCATGAGGGCAGAGGCGAAAAATAGCAGCAGCAGCGTTCGCCACTGAGCGGCTTCTAGCTGCGGAGTAGCCTGCTGGGCAGGTAATCCTGGCCCTTCCAACCAGCGCTGCAAATCTTGCGGTCCATCAAATACTAGCCACAGTGCCACAGCTCCCAGGCAGAGCATGGTGAACAGCTTGATCAGCGATTCAAAGGCTAGAATGCTAATCAGTGGGTCTTGGCGGGAGTGGTTAGGCCGTGCGCCGAAGACCACCGCAAAGACGGCAATCAGCCCGCAAAACAGCAGCGCGGCGCTTGAGCTATACGGGCTACCGGTGAGCCAGTGGATCGCATCACTGAGAGTTTGTACCTGAATGCCTAAAAGCGGCAACACCGCTACTAGACTGATCAGCGTGACCAGGGTGCCTGCCCAGCGCGAGCGAAAGCGAAACGCAAACAGGTCCGCCAGAGAGGCAAGTTGATAGGTGCGGGTAATCCGTTGGATGGGAACCAGCAGCACCGGGGCAAGCAGAAAGGTTCCCGCTGCGCCCAGGTAATAGGCCAGATAGCCAAAGCCTGCGTGGGCGGCAAGTTCAACGCTACCGTAGATTGCCCAGGCACTGGCATAAACGCCCAAGGCAAGTGTATAGACCATTGGGTGGCGTGTAACGCTTGCTGGCACCCAGCCACGCTCCACGGCAGTGCCGCAACCGAACAGCAGTGCCAGGTACCCAATGCCCAGTAGCAAGACACCGATTAACTCAACGCTCATCTAACTTCCTTTTTTGCTCAAGCCAAAGCGTCAGCGAAATCAATACACCCCAAATCGCAAACGGGCGGTACCAGGCAACGCTTGGGTTGCTCCAGCCATCCATCAGAAGCGGAGAGAGTAGGTAACCGCCAAACACCAGAAACAGCATGATGCGGTAGACATACATAGACGTATCCTTACGGCGAAAAGCGGTGTTCAGATGGCGTTAACCGACCAACCGACCAATTTGCCACTGCCCAGTGTAGTTGGCTGGTAGGTGGCTCTGTTGCCAATTCGGCAGGAGGCGTTTGGTCAAGCGCTTGAAGGGCCTGGAAAAGCTGGCGGCGCACGTCGTCCGCTTCTTCGGCAAGCGCAGGCGCCAGGTTCTGCTTGGAAAGCTTTTGGCCTTCTGGCGTGACCACCAGCGGCAGGTGCAGGTAACGTGGCTCGGGCAGGGTCAGAGCAATTTGCAGCTGACGCTGCCAGGGCGTGTTATCAAGCAGATCCAGCCCTCTGACCACGTCGGTAATACCCTGCTCGGCATCGTCCACCACCACCGCCAACTGATAGGCCCACAGGTTATCCTTGCGCTTGAGTACCACATCACCTAAGTCGGCAGGGTCAAACTGCTGGTAGCCAAACAGGCGGTCCTGCCAGATGATCGGCCGCCTGGCCAGGTCGCTGCGCAGCCGCCAGGCGGCCGGCTTGTCTGGATCGCTTAGCCCGTCACGACACCAGCCTGGGTAAATAGCATGGGCCTGCCACTGCTTGCGCGAACAGCTGCAGGGATAGGCCAGGCCCTGGGCGGCCAATTGCTCAAGCGCCTGCTGGTAGGCCTCATGGCGGTCGTGCTGCCAGCGTACCTTTTCGTCCCACTCCAGGCCAAAGGTTTCCAGCTGGCGCAAGATGATGCTATCAGCGCCTTGGGGGCAACGCGGCGGGTCGATATCTTCAATACGTACCAGCCACTGGCCGCCTGCGGCGCGGGCATCCAGGTAGCTACCCAGTGCCGCCACGAGAGAGCCAAAGTGCAGGGGTCCTGAAGGCGTGGGAGCAAAGCGCCCCCGATAGCAAGCAGAAGGAGTCATAAAAGCCTTTACCCGTAACAAAAACGGGCACCCCAAGGTGCCCGCCTTCAGCGCTAGCGTAGAGGTGGTTTGGCCACCTTTTAGCCGCCCAGCTGTTTTTCTTTAAGTTCTGCCAGCGTTTTGCAATCCACGCAAAGTGTCGCCGTTGGCCGGGCTTCCAGGCGGCGAATGCCAATTTCTACGCCACACGCTTCGCAGAAACCATAATCGTCTTCGTCGATTTTCTCGATGGTTTCATTGATTTTCTTGAGCAGCTTACGCTCGCGATCACGCGTGCGTAGTTCAAGGCTAAAGCCTTCTTCCTGCGTTGCCCGGTCGGCGGGGTCTGCGTAGTTGTTAGCATCTTCTTGTAGGTGGCGCACGGTACGATCCACCTCTTCCATGAGGTCCTGCTTCCAGTCCAATAGCAGCTGACGAAAATGCGCCAACTGCTTATCGTTCATGTACTCTTCACCCGGTGCCGGCTCATACGGGGTGAAGGACTTGGTCGCTTCCGGTTTTTTTTCCGCTACTGGCATGGGATTGCCCCTTACGTATGTGACTGCTGATCGACCATGAGCGTGTGCCACGATCTCACGCCAAAGGGATGCTTGTTTAGCTGAAAAATGACCACTTTGCAAGCATAATGGTGCGTTTGCGACTATGGTCCTACCGTTTGTACGACCTATGTCATGTTTTAACTCTGTTAGGTGAAGGAGCCGTTATGGCCTGGAATTCGCGAGTCAGCCACGTGGCGCCCTTTCGTGTGATGCATCTGCTGGAAATGGCTCAGGCGCGGGAGGCCGCCGGGCATGATGTGATTCACCTGGAGGTCGGCGAGCCGGACTTTGCTACGCCTGAGCCGATCATTGCGGCAGGTCAGCAGGCGCTTGCCTTTGGGAAAACACGCTATACCCCCGCCGCCGGGCTGCCGGCTCTGCGTGAAGCCATTGCTGGCCATTACGCCGAGCACTTTAATGCCGAGGTGGACCCTTCGCGAATTCTGGTCACCCCTGGCGCTTCTGGTGCGCTGCTGCTGGCAAGCCAGCTGCTGGTGGAGAGCGGCGATCGGGTGTTGATGGCAGATCCCAATTACCCCTGCAACCGCCATTTCATGGCGCTGGCGGGCGCTGAAATAGATGCCGTTTCGGTGGGGCGCGAGAGCGGCTGGCAACTGGATGCTGGCTTGATCAACCGGCACTGGCGTGACCAGACTCGCCTGGCCATGTTGGCTTCGCCCTCCAACCCAACGGGCCACACGTTGAGCGCTGAACAGCTCACCCAAGTGCTGGACGCCGTGGCCAGGCGCTCGGGCGAAGTGATTGTCGATGAGATTTACCAAGGGCTCAACTATGATGACGTGCCACTGTCAGCCACGTCGCTTTCCAGTGAGGCGTTTGTGGTTAACAGCTTTTCAAAATACTTCGGTATGACCGGCTGGCGCCTGGGATGGTTGATCGCGCCAGAGCGGGCGGTCGAGCCGTTAACCCGGCTTGCCCAAAATGTCTTTCTGGCGGCGTCTACGCCCTCTCAGTATGCAGCACTTGCCGCCTTCACACCCGAGTGTCGGGCTATTCTGGAACAGCGCCGCGAAATACTCGCGAAGCGCCGCCAGGTGTTGCTGGATGGGTTGGCTCAGCTGGGTTTGGCGCCGGATTTGCCGCCCCAGGGCGCGTTTTATGTGTGGCTGGATATTTCCCGCTATAGCCACGACAGCCAGGCGTTTTGTGAACGGCTTCTGGAAGAGGAGAACGTGGCCATTACCCCCGGCATTGATTTTGCCGTGCGCGGTGGTGAGCACCATGTGCGGATTGCGTTTACCAACAATGTTGCCCGGCTTGAGGAGGCCGTCGCGCGGATGGCGCGCTTCGTGGAGCGGTTATGACGCTCCACTATCCGGCGCTGGTCCCCGGCACGCTGCTGCGCCGCTACAAGCGCTTCTTCGCTGACGTGCGTCTGGATGATGGCCGCGAGGTGATTGCCCATTGCCCTAATACCGGGTCAATGAAAGCCGTGAATGTGCCCGGCTGTCGCGTCTGGCTATCACCCAGCGATAACCCCAAGCGCAAGCTTTTATGGACGTGGGAACTGATTGAATTGCCGCAGCCGGATGGCAACGCGTCTTTAGTATCGGTGCATACCGGGCGGACGAACCGGATTGTTGAGGCGGCGCTTTGCTCAGGGCGATTTGAGGCGCTAGCCGGTTATGCCCACCATCGCCGTGAGGTGAAGGTGGGCGAGGCGCGGCTTGATTTCCTGCTGGAAGACCCGGTGAAAGGGCGCGCCTATATCGAGGTCAAGCAGGTGACCCTAAAAGAGCCGGATGGGCATGGCTACTTCCCGGACTCGGTCAGCACGCGAGGGCTCAAGCACCTGCAGACACTGAGCGCGCTCGCCGGGCAGGGCGAGCGCGCGATACTGCTGTTCTGCATTGCTCATGAGGGTATTGAGGATGTCACCGCCGCCGGGCACATCGATGCAGCTTACGCCGCTGGGCTTGCGGCCGCGGTTGCCAGCGGCGTTGAAGTGCTGGCCTACGGCACGCAGGTCGCGTGGCAGGCGGGCGTTCCGGTCAGCGTAGCGCTTGAACGTACGCTGCCGGTTCGCCTAGCGGCGACGTACGCGGAAGATGGCAATCTCGCCAAACAGGTTGGGCCACCACTTTGAGGTCCAGTGCCCGCGGCGCTCGCCTACGCCAACGGCACGGTCCACAATCACCAGCCCCTTTTCACGACATAGCTGCTCGAAGTCGTTAAAGGTCGACAGGTGAATATTCGGGGTGTCGTACCAGGCGTGAGGCAGCGACTTGGAAACCGGCATATAGCCGCGCAGGCCAAGATAAACCCGGTGCCGCCAGTAGGCGAAATTGGGAAAGGTGATAATTCCCTCATTGGCGACGCGCAGCATCTCATCGAGCATCTTGTCTGGGCGGCGCAGCGCCTGAAGCGCCTGGGTCATGATCACCTGGTCATAGCTGTGATCGCAAAAGCTTGCCAGGCCATCGTCCAGGTTGTGCTCGATAACGTTCACGCCCCGGGCCACGCACTGGGTGATGCCGTCAGGGTCAATCTCAAGCCCGTAGCCGGTCACGTCCTTGTTGCGGGCAAGGCTTTCCAGAAGCGCGCCATCTCCGCAGGCAAGGTCCAGCACGTGAGCGCCTTGGGGCACCCAATCGTAAATCAGTTCAAGGTCGGCGCGCATCAACGGGTCTCCTCCAGGCCTAGCTCACGAGCAGTACGGTTCATAAAGGCGCTGAACAGAGCCTGGTAGCGGGGGTCTGGCAATAAAAACGCATCGTGGCCATGAGGCGACTCAATATTGGCGTAGCTAACTGCCTTGCCTGCCCGGGTGAGGGCATCTACCAGCTCGCGTGAGCGCGCCGGCGGGAATCGCCAATCAGTGGTGAAGCTGACAATCAAAAAAGGGCACTGGGCAGGTGCTAACGCCTTGGCTAAATCGCCGTCAGCCAGGGAAGCCGGGTCGAAATAATCCAAGGCCTTGGTCATCAGCAGGTAGGTGTTGGCATCAAAGGCGGTTGAAAAGGTATCGCCCTGGTAGCGCAAGTAGGACTCCACCTGAAACTCGACGTCAAAACCGAAGTTGAGGTCGTCGCTTCGAAGGTCGCGGCCAAACTTGCTGCCCATCGCGTCTTCAGACAGATAGGTAATATGGCCTATCATGCGCGCCAGTTTTAACCCGCGCTTGGGAACGGTATCGTGCTCGGCGTACCAGCCGCCAAAAAAATCGGGGTCTGAGCGGATGGCTTGGCGGGCTACTTCGTTAAACGCAATGTTCTGGGCTGAGAGGCGTGGCGTTGCCGCAATCACCACCGCATTGGCTACCCGCTCGGGGTAAGTGATTGTCCACTGGAGTACCTGCATGCCGCCAAGGCTACCGCCTACTGCGGCGGCCCAGCGTTCAATGCCCAGGTGGTCGGCAAGCCGGGCTTGGCTTGCAACCCAGTCGCTCACCGTTACGATGGGAAACTCCGGCCCCCACTGGCGGCCGGTTTCCGGATTGTGGCTAACCGGGCCGGTACTGCCGTGGCAGCCGCCCAGATTATTCAGCGATACGACAAAAAAACGGTTGGTATCGATCGATTTTCCCGGACCAATATGGTCGTCCCACCAGCCGGGTTTGCGGTCATCCTGGCTATGATAGCCCGCGGCATGGTGATGGCCGGAGAGCGCATGGCAAATCAGCACGGCGTTGCTACGTTCAGCGTTTAACGTGCCGTAGGTCTCATAAATTAGCTCATATTCTGGCAGCACTTTGCCGCAGGCGAGGGCAAGCGGCGTATCAAACTGCGCAATGTGAGGGGTGACAAGACCAACGGAGCCGGTTGGTCGGTCAGCAAAGGCAAGCGTATCTGAGTCGGGCATCGAAAGCGTTAGTCCTGCTGATGAATGGGTAGCGGGCAGGCCCTTAAAGGCCTACCAGCGCACCAGAAATGCCGGCTGCGCGAATCAGCGAGCCAATCACGAGTCCATCGATAAGGTTAATGGCGATAAATACCACAATGGGCGATAGATCAATCATACCCAGCGGTGGAATGATCCGGCGTACCGGCGCCATGATCGGCTCAACCAACTGCATGACCAGCAGGGCGGCGGGGTGGCTTGCGTTGGGGGCAACCCAGCTTAAGATGATCATCACAATCATGGCAAAGAAGTAGATCTTTAAAATTGCATTGGCCAGGGCGGCGACACCTGCAATCACAAGCCCGGCAATTGGTGGCATGCCAATGCCAATCACCATGAAAATAGCGATGATGCTTACCACCTTCAGTACAAAGCCGGCGGCCAGGGTAGCAAGATCAAAACGCCCGGCCACCGGACCTAAAAAGCTTTGAAAAGGCCCGACTACCGGCTGGGTGATCTTAACGACCGTCTGGCTCAGCGGGTTGTAGTAATCCGCCCTTGATGCCTGCAATAAAAACCGCAGCATAAGTAAAAACAGATAAATGTTGATCAGCGTGTTAACCAGCATTAACCCGGCGCTGCCCAATTGATTGCCCATTGATGATTCTCCGTCTCGTTAAGGGTATTCAGTGACTGCCTAATTCCTGGGCCATTTCCTGGGCGCGTTTGGCGCAGGCTTGCATGGCATCAGCAACAATTGTGCGTAGGTGCGCTTCTTCCATATGCTGGATGGCGCGCTCGGTGGTGCCGCCAGGAGACATGACGTTCTGCTTGAGTGTGGCGGGGTCTTTATCACTTTGCTGCGCCATGGTCGCAGCGCCCAGCGCAGTCTGAATCGCCAGGCGGCGTGCGGTGTCAGCCGAAAGGCCCTGGGCGACTGCGGCCTCTTCCATGGCTTCCAGCATCAAAAAGAAGTAGGCCGGGGCACTGCCGGACACGGCGGTCACCGCGGCTAAAAGTGACTCGTCTTCCACCCACTCGACAATACCTACCGCTTCCATTAGCTGGGTGGCCAGCGTGCGTTGCGCTTCGCTGACAGCGCTGTTGGCATACAGGCCGCTGGCGCCGCGGCCAACCAGTGAAGGTGTATTGGGCATGCAGCGTACCAGCGCGTTGTTGTCGCCCAGCCACTGATCGATGGTGGCCGCGTCAAGCCCTGCGGCAATGGAGATCACCAGCGGCTGCGTTTGCTGAATGGCGTCTTTGAGCTCTTCGCATACGGCCCGCATGATTTGTGGTTTTACCGCAAGCACCACCACATCAGCCCCGCTGACAGCCGCGCTGTTATCGGTCTGGGTATGAATGCCCAGGCGCTCTTTGATGGGAGCAAGCTCGCCGCTATCCGGAGCCGTGGCGGTTAGGTCAGTGGGCGCAACGCCGCTGTCGATAAGCCCGCCGATAATGGCGGTTGCCATGTTGCCTGCCCCAATGAAAGTAATCCTGCTCGCCATGTCTGTGTCCTGTTCGGTTTTTTGAATTCGCTGCCTCAGCAGCCTTATCGCATATTGTCGGGGATTAGCCTGAGTTACGTGCGCCAAAAATGGCGGTGCCCAAACGCACGAGCGTCGCACCTTCGAGAACGGCTGCTTCCAAATCGTCGCTCATGCCCATCGACAGCGTATCCAGCGGTGCCTGAGGCAGTGTCGCCTGAAGGGATACCAACAGGTTGCGCAGCGCGGCTAGCGGCTCACGCTGCGCTTCAAGCGTGGTAGCCGGTGCCGGGATGGCCATCAAACCGCGTAACTGCACATTGGGCAGCTTGGCTATTTCAGTGGCAAGTGCGGCGGCCTCTTCCGGCAGTACGCCAGACTTGGAGGCCTCGCGGCTTATGTTTACCTGCAGGCAAATGTTCAGAGGCGCCAAATGGGCAGGGCGCTGTTCGCTTAGCCGCTTGGCGATTTTCAGACGGTCAACGCTGTGCATCCAATCAAAGCGCTCTGCGACCGCGCGGGTTTTATTGGACTGAAGCGGGCCAATGAAATGCCACACGATATCGTCTAAATCCGCCAGGTCAGCCTGTTTATGCAGGGCTTCCTGCAGATAGTTTTCACCGAACTCGCGCTGACCAAGCTGCCAGGCCTGGCGAATCATGGCGGCAGGCTTGGTTTTGCTCACCGCTAGCAGGCTTGCGCCATTCAGAGGGCGGCCTGCTTCCTTTAATGCCTGGTGTAGGCGTTCACGCGCCTTTGCAAGCGACTCTGGAAGTGCGCTATGTGTCATGCTCAAGCACCTTACCGCAGCTGAAAGAGATAGGGATATTAACGAACTGCTGGCACTGTCGGCAAAGCGCAATGTGTTTGGCGCTTATTTCTAATGGCCTGCCCACCATAATACGGGTTGCGCGCACTGTTTGTTGGCTTTTCATAGGCATGCTCTAAGGCGCATAAATGCCTCCGAGCACGCGATACCCCCGGGCACCTGTCACGGATGGCAGGTTGCCGGGCTGTAGGTGCAGACGTTGGTGGGCAAGCCAGGCAAAAGCGCCTGCTTCAATCCAGTCTTCCGGCCAGCCGTAAGCTGAAGGGGAGGTTAACGTGGCGTTGGGCAAGTGGTGTGCAAGGCGTGTCATTAAATAGTTGTTATGCGCGCCGCCGCCGCAGGTAATCAGCGTAACGCTGGGTCTTTCGGGCAGCAGCTGTTCAATGCCCCGGGCGACGCTGATGGCCGTCAGCTCAGCAAGTGTGGCTTGCACATCCACTGGCGCTTCTTTGCCTGTTAACTGTTGCTTCAACCATGTCAGGTGAAAAAGCTCGCGACCGGTACTGCGCGGCGGTGGCTGGTGGAAGAAGGGCTCGGCCAGCAGACGGGATAACAGCGCATGATCTGTCTTTCCGCTTGCGGCCCAGGCGCCGCTCTGGTCAAACCGTCCGGTTTGATGTTCGGCAAACCAGGCATCCAGCAGGACATTGGCAGGGCCGGTATCAAACCCCATAACCGGTTGATGTGGATCACGCGGCAGCCAGGTCACATTGGCAAAGCCTCCCAGGTTAAGAATCAGCTGCTCATGGGTGTGTCTGCCAAACAACGCCTGATGAAACGCGGGAGCGAGTGGGGCGGCCTGGCCGCCAGCGGCCAAGTCGCGCCGACGAAAATCAGCCACTACTGTGCAGCCCGTCAATTCCGCCAAAAGGCTCGGGTTATCCAGCTGTAAGGTGTAGGCCGGGCCGTCGTGATGGCCGCCGGGGGCGTGTTCTACTGTCTGCCCGTGGCTTCCGATAGCGCAGATGTCGCGGGGTGATAGACCTTGCTTATTCAGTAGTGCCTTAACAGCTTGGGCCTGCAGCCTACAAAATGCATCCTCTGCAAAGGCAAGCTTTGCAAAGCGTGTTTGTTCTGCATGGCACAGCGCTAATAGCGCGCTATGCAGAACATCGGGCATGGGTTCGGCGTGGGTGGCTACCAGCCAGGGTGGGGAACTAGGCTCAATCGAAATAAGGGCCACATCAATACCGTCAAGGCTGGTGCCCGACATTAAACCCAGATAATAAAGCGGCGTAGCGGCAGGGGGCGTTTTCATAAAGCGTCATCCAAAGCGGGGCGAAGGCTCAACCAGGGCCGAGAGGCATGGTAACATCGTCGGCTATTTATCATCTGTATGCCCTACGGGGCAAAGTTTAAAGTGGAGAGAGGCAATGAGTGAGGTGGATCAGGCTTTAGCGCTGCTGGCGCGGGGTACGCATGAAATCCTGGTAGAGGACGAGCTTAAGAAGAAGCTGGCCTCTGGGCGCAAGCTGCGTATCAAAGCTGGTTTTGACCCCACGGCTCCTGACCTGCACTTGGGCCACAGCGTACTGCTGACCAAGATGCGCCAGTTCCAGGACCTCGGCCACACCGTGATTTTTCTTATCGGTGACTTCACAGGCCGCATCGGTGACCCGACCGGCAAGAATGTGACGCGTAAACCGCTGACTGAGGCGGACGTCAAGGCCAATGCCGAAACCTATAAAGAGCAGGTCTTCAAGATTCTGGATCCTGAAAAGACCGAGGTGCGCTTCAACGCCGAGTGGTTTGGCGAGCTGACGGCGGCCAAGATGATCGAACTGGCTGCCCAAAGCACCGTGGCGCGCATGCTGGAACGTGATGATTTCGAGAAGCGCTACAAGGCCAATCAGCCGATCGCCATTCATGAGTTCCTTTACCCGCTGGTTCAAGGCTATGACTCCGTGGCGCTTGAGGCTGATATCGAACTGGGTGGCACCGACCAAAAGTTCAATCTGCTGATGGGACGCGAAATCCAGAAGCACTTTGGTCAGGAGCCCCAGGTCGTCATCACCATGCCGCTGCTCGAAGGGCTGGATGGCGTGCAGAAGATGTCCAAGTCGCTGGGTAACTATGTGGGGGTCGATGAAGCGCCGGGTTCCATGTTCAACAAGCTTGTCTCCATGCCCGATAGCTTAATGTGGCGCTACTTTGAGTTGCTGTCGTTGAAATCCAACGAAGAGATTGAAGCGCTCAAGCAGAGCGTTGAGCAGGGAGCGAACCCACGCGATGTGAAGATGGAATTGGCGCGTGAGCTGATCGCTCGTTACCACGGGGATGAAGCAGCCGCCAATGCGCACAAGTCGGCAGGTAACCAGCTGGCCGATGGCGAGCTTCCCGAAGATCTGCCAGAAGTAGAGGTGGACTTTGAAGGTAGCGAGCAGGCACCCATCGCGACCGTGCTTAACCGATCCGGGCTCACCAAGAACAGCGCCCAGGCCAAGGACATGCTCAAAAACGGCAGTGTTAAGGTAGATGGTGAAGCGGTTTCCCAGGACACCATGCTGGCGACAGGTAAGGCCTATATCATTCAGGCGGGAAAAAAACGCTACGCCCGTGTCACCCTGATTTAAACTTTTTCGGTCTATTTTCAAAAAGGCCTTGCCAAGCCGGCAGCGAATCCGTAAAGTACGCATCCGCTGCCGGGGACGCCAAGCGTTACCAGCGGTGAATGAAGGTGAAAACCTTCGGATTATCAAGCGGTTGGATGTTTTGGATGTCGCACGTTTCACATCGAAAACAACGCCCTTGACAATCACCAGGAAATGCGTAGAATACGCCTTCCTCGCTGAGGCAAGCGGCTCCGGTCATCGAGTCGAAAGTTTTAAGCCTTTAGCGAAACCGCTCTTTAACAATTTGATCAGGTAATTCATGTGGGCGTTTG
>NZ_RZHE01000002.1 GCF_003989825.1 Vreelandella populi | reverse complement strand
CCGTTGAGCAGCTTGAAATTGTCACCGTTGCCCATGCCGCGGCCACCGGAAATCACCACCTTGGCACCGCCGAGTTCGGGGCGGTCAGACTGCGCCAGCTCTTCCTTCACAAAGCGCGACTGGGTGTTCTCGACCACCACGTCCACGGCTTCCACCGTGGCGCTGCCCGTGTCGCTGACGGCATCAAACGCGGTGGTACGGACCGTCAGCACCTTGAGGGTGTCGTCGCTTTTCACCGTGGCAATGGCGTTGCCCGCATAGATGGAGCGCTGGAAGGTATCCGCGCTTTCCACCCCGATAACGTCAGACAGCTGGCTGACATCTTTCAGCGCCGCCAGACGTGGCAGCACGTTTTTACCCGTCGTGGAGGCGCTGGCCAGCACGTGGGTGTAATCGCCTGCCAGCTCCACCAGCAAGGCGCCCAGGGGCTCGGCGAGCTGGTGGGCGTAGACCGCGTTGTCCGCAACGCGCACCGTGCGTACGCCTTCAAGCTTGGCGGCCGCATCCGCTGCCGCCTGGACGCCTTCACCGGCGACCAGTACGTCAATATCGCCCCCAATCGCTTGTGCAGCAGCGACAACGTGGGCGGTCGCGCCCGCCAGCTGGCCTTCATGGAGGTCGGCAAGTACCAGAATGCTCATGCGTTCCACTCCTCTTAAAGCACCTTGGCTTCGTTTTTGAGTTTATCGATTAGTTCGTCCACGGAGGCGACTTTGATGCCACCTTTACGCTCGGCCGGGGACTCCACCTTGAGCAGGCTGACCTTGGACGCCACGTCCACCCCGAAATCGGCGGGGGTTTTGACGTCCAGCGGCTTTTTCTTGGCCTTCATGATGTCCGGCAGCTTGGCGTAGCGGGGCTCGTTCAGGCGCAGATCGGTGGTCACGATGGCGGGTAAAGTCAGTGCGATTGTCTGCAGGCCACCGTCGATTTCACGCGTGACATGGACCTGGTCGCCTTCCACGACCACTTCCGAGGCGAAGGTTCCCTGCGGCAGGTTGGTGAGCGCGGCGAGCATCTGGCCGGTCTGGTTGTTGTCGGTGTCGATGGCCTGTTTGCCCAGGATCACGAGACCCGGCTGCTCTTGCTCGACCACTTTGGCCAAGAGCTTGGCGACCGCCAGCGATTCTGCCCGCTCGTCGGTTTCGATCTGGATGGCGCGGTCGGCGCCCAGCGCCAACGCGGTGCGCAGCTGCTCCTGAGACGCCTTGGGGCCGATGGTGACCGCTACTACTTCGGTGGCCACACCTTTCTCTTTCAAGCGCACCGCTTCTTCCACGGCGATTTCGCAGAAGGGGTTCATGGCCATTTTGACGTTGGTAAGGTCAACGTCGGAGTGATCCGCCTTGACGCGAATCTTGACGTTGTAATCGATGACGCGTTTAACCGCGACGAGTACTTTCATAGGTTCCTCGCTTGGCTTGGGGCAAAAGCCGTTAACCAAAGTCGGTACCCGCCAAGCGGACACCGCTTATAAAAGAGTAGCCTCGCCAAGACGTTGGCGACGACCCGGATATTCATGCAAGCGTTTGATAGGGGCGCAATTAAAAAACCTTACTAATCTGCCACAGCCTGCCTAATGGCAACAATACCTATTGGCTTACGCAATGGTCGAAGCTTTATGCCAAATTCGCTCTAAGTTTTTCGCCTTAAGTTTTAACCGTTTGGCGGGAAACGCTGCTTTTAGCATCGTAGGCGTGACCTGACACAGGTATTATGCCTATCATGGAGCATAACCAGAAGCAAACGACCGTTTTAAATTAAGGCCGTGTTTTTATAAGGCACTGCACTTATGAGAATAAGGAGAAGCCAGGTGGAAAATGTTGAACGCGATGTCATGGACTTCGATGTAGTGATTGTGGGTGCAGGGCCTTCCGGGCTTGCCGCCGCCTGCCGCCTGATGCAACAAGCCAATGAAGCCCAACAGGAGTTGACCGTTTGTGTAGTGGAAAAGGGCTCTGAAGTTGGCGCCCATATTCTGTCCGGCGCAGTTTTTGAACCCCGAGCGCTTGCCGAGCTATTTCCCGACTGGCAGGAGCGCGGTGCCCCCTTAAACACACCCGCCATTCGCGATGATGTTTACCTGCTCAAGGATGCGCAAAAAGCCCAAAAGCTGCCGAACTCGTTGGTGCCCAAGAGCATGCACAATACCGGCGGCGACATGACTCGCTATGTGATCAGCGCAGGCAACCTATGCCGCTGGCTGGCTGAGCAGGCAGAAGAGTTGGGCGTTGAAATCTTCCCCGGCTTTGCTGCCCAGGAAGTAATTATCGAAGATGACGCCGTACGCGGCATCATCATTGGCGATATGGGTGTTGCTGCAGACGGCACGCCGAAAGATGGCTATATGCCTGGCATGGAGCTGCGCGCTAAATACACACTCTTTGCTGAAGGCGCCCGCGGTCATCTGGGCAAGCGGCTGATTGAGCACTTCTCTCTGGATGCCGGTCGTGACCCGCAACACTACGGTATCGGCCTGAAAGAGCTTTGGGACGTACCGGCCGACAAGCACGAGCCAGGGCTAGTAGTACATGGCTCCGGCTGGCCGCTGGGTAAGAGCACGCCCGGCGGATGGTTTCTATACCACGCCGAGAACCAGCAGGTGGTGGTTGGCCTGATCATGGACCTCTCCTATCAGAACCCGTGGCTGTCACCCTTTGATGAATTCCAGCGGATGAAACATCATCCAGCGCTCAGTCAGTATCTGGAAGGCGGCAAACGAGTGGCCTACGGCGCGCGCGCGCTGACCAAAGGCGGTTTTAACTGCCTGCCCAAAATGACCTTTGCAGGCGGCCTACTGATTGGCTGTGATGCAGGTACGCTTAACTTCTCAAAAATCAAGGGACTGCACACGGCCATGAAATCAGGGCTGGTAGCTGCAGAAAGCGTATTTGAAGCACTCAAGACCGGTGATGAAGGCGCCCAGGAACTCACAAGCTTTACGCAGAAGTGGGAAGCCAGCTGGGCATACACGGAGCTAAAAGAGAGCGCAAGCTTTGGACCCGCCATGCATAAATATGGAACGGTAGGCGGCGGTGCCTATAACTTCGTCAACCAGCTGCTGGGTAACAAACTGCCCACCGTGCATGACACCACCACTGATCACGGTGCACTGAAGCCAGCGGCTGAATTTGAAAAGATCAATTATCCCAAGCCTGATGGTAAACTCTCTTTTGATAAGCTGTCGTCGGTGTTTCTTTCCAACACCAACCACGAAGAGGATCAGCCGTGTCATTTGCGTCTGGACGATTCTGAGATCCCCATCCAGCACAACCTGCCCAAGTTTGCCGAACCGGCTCAGCGCTACTGCCCTGCCGGCGTTTATGAAGTGGTCGAAGATAACGCCGGGCAACCGCGTTTCCAGATCAACTTCCAGAACTGCGTCCATTGCAAAACCTGCGACATCAAAGACCCGGCACAGAATATTACCTGGGTAGCCCCTGAAGGCGGCGGCGGTCCTAATTATCCAAACATGTAACTAACTACCCGAACATGTAACTCGCTAGACTTAGCCCCCTGCGCCACCAACCGTTCAGGCTGATGGTGCAGGGGGCTCTAACCGTTCAATGGGCGCACGACGGGCAATCAGCCGCCGCCGACCTGCCTGGGCAAAACGAACATCAATCACCGGGTCTGATGGGTTGCCTTCCACCGAGGCCACCTCGCCCTCACCAAATACCGCATGATGCAACCGCTGACCGGGATAGAAGTGCTCACCTGAAACATAAGCGGCCTTGGGCTCCTGAACCTCCGGCACGCTTAGGGTAATATCGGCGCGCCCCAACCGCTCCAAATAGCGTTTTACAATCGCGGGTGAAGCAACGCGCAGCGTGGCGCTGGAAGGCGCTTCCTGTGCAAGGCATTCGGCTACGCGCATGCTGTCCTGCCAGGCGCTTTCAGCAATAAAGCGGCTTGGGCGATGTACCCCACCATCATGGAGTACCAAAAGCTGCTCTTCAGCGCGGGTAATCGCCACATAAAATAACCGCCGCTCCTCTTCCAGACGCTCATCGCTTAATGGGGTGTCCCGACTATAGTGAGGGAAATCCTCTTCGTTGACACCGGCCACGACGACCAGCGGCCACTCCAGACCCTTGGCGCCATGCACGGTCGAGATCAATACGCCGTCTGCCTGGTTTTCTACCGGACGCTCCAATAGCTCGATAAATGCATCGGGATCCTGCACGCTTTGGGCCTGCTCAATCAATACATCGAGAAGCCGCACATCCTCTTCGCCTTTATCACGTCGGGCGGCCGCCCTTTTTAGGGTCTTTTCCGCATCAATACTTTCCACCACATGACCGAGCAGTTTGGCAGGTGGCCAGGCGCTTAGTCGGGGCAGTTCGCAGAGTAGCGCCCAGCGTTTTTTCAGCGTGCGCCGTTGAAGCGGCTTTAGTTCGTTAAGCACAGGGTCATGCCGCTCTGGCCAGCTTTGCGTGGCCGCAAGCTGATAGGCCAGGCGCTGCAGCCGGTCGCGGGCGACAAACGGCGTTGGCTGGGAAAGCAGTAAGAGAAGATGCTCAGGGTGGTGCAGCAATTCAGGCCGACGTGAAAGCTTTAAATAGCCGACCAGCGCCTGCACCAGTGGCAGGCGAAACACAAAACGGTCTTCACGCAACAGGCGAAACGGAATCCCCGCCTGAAGGAGCGCTAGCTGGAAAGGCACCGATAGCGCCCAGCTACGCACCAGCAGGCTCGCCTGGTTGAATGCCCGCCCTTGGGATTTCCAATCCATCAAGGCATCCAGCAGTACAGAATTCCCTTGCCCGACCGAGACCCGTGTATTCGGGTTATGCGGCGCCGCCAAACACAGCTGATCAGGACGCCGCTGATTAGCCACAATGGCATGGTTAGCGGTCAGTGCCAGCGCATGCCCATGGCGAAAGGTAGTGGAAAGCGGGTAGTCGGTTGCCTGCCCAAAGGTTGCGGTAAAATCTTCCAGCATGGTATCCGGCCGGGCGCCGCGCCATTCATAGATACACTGATTGGCATCCCCTACCGCCATTACCGAAGCGGTATCGCCTGCCAATACTGCCAGAAGACGCTGCTGAGCCGCATTGATGTCCTGGTACTCATCAATAATCACATGGTCCAGGAACCCTTCGACCCGCTGACGCAGTACAGCGTCGGCCTCCAACGCCTGAAGCGGCCGATACAGTAGATCGGCGTAAGTCATCAGGCCTTCATTTGCCAACATTCTCTCTGCTTCGGCAAAGGCTGCGGGAAAGTAATCGGTATCGGGCTCAAAATTGAGCCGATCAAAGAGGGTGTCAGGTGCGGCCATTTCCGCCTTCACCAGATTACAAAAATGCGCCAAGGCCTCCAGCCGGTCCCCCTCAATGGCAGCGTCGCGACGCTCAACGCTGTCGCGAAGCACATTCAGGCTAGCCTGGCGGAGCAGTCGCTCTAGCTGCCAGTCGGCGGAGAGCAAACGGCGTGGCGCAAGCGCGCCCCAGCGGCACAGGCTTTGGGTAAGGCGATGCCCCAGCGAGTGGAAGGTACGCACGGCGGGCAGCGTCTGACCAGCCGGCGCCATATTCACCAGCCGTTGATGAAAATCATCTCGCGCCGAACGGTTAAACATCAGCACCAGCATTCGTTTGGGCGCGACACCACTTTCCAGCAGGTGCAAGACGCGCGCAGCCATGGTGGTGGTCTTGCCAGCGCCCGCCACCGCCGCTACACGTGCATGGCCATCATGGTGGTGGACAACGGCATGCTGTTCAGCGGTTAACTTCACGAAACCTCACTTGGCGGGTCATCGCTTGCATCGGCGTCAAGACAGCCCAGGGCATGCCAGCATCCTGCACTCCAGATGCCGATTTCGCACTGGCCGCCAGCCAGTTCATGAGAGCTTGAAGCCTCAACCAGCTGATAAAATACGTGGCGATGCAGCCTGGCGGCCAAACCGTAGCGCACGGCAATTTCGGGCACCGGTTCATTCTGAGGTGTTCGGCTGATCGCTATAGGATGCTCGGCATCCAGGCGTATTACATCGTCAAATTGGGTGGTCAACCACCAGGCATCGTCGTGAAAGTCAGCCTCTACGGCGATAAAAGGCAGATCCTCTACCTGAATACGCCAGCGTTCGACAGGCGTCACAAGACAGTACCCTTCAGGGTCACGGCGTAAAAGCGTGGACAACAAGCGTGCAATCGCGGGACGAGCAAAAGGCTGCCCTTCATGCAGCCAGCTGCCGTCCGCCTGAATGACAATATCCATATCACCAGAAAGCGCGGGCTGCCACGCATCTAATGGCGGAATGGTTGCCGCGCCTTGGCGCTGTTGAAGCAGTCGATCAATATTCATCGTACCCACCTGATACGTGCGCGGCTAACTGGCTAAACCAGTCCGGCCCGGCCCAGCGCCTGCTTGACATGCGCTGGCGCATCCGGCGCCGCCGCTTTAAACAGCTGATAGAAGTTGGCGGTGGTCTGCATGGCCACTTCATCCACGCTAATACCCCGCTCCCTGGCAATACACTCGGCGACCTCGACCACCCAGGCTGGCTCATTGGGCTTGCCGCGATACGGCACAGGTGCCAGATAAGGGCTATCGGTCTCAATCAAAAGACGATCAAGCGGCAGCAGGCGAGCCAACTCGCGCAATGGCGCTGCATTATTAAAGGTAATAATACCTGACAAGGAAATATAGAAGCCAAGCCGCACTGCTTCACGCGCCATCTCCATATCTTCGGTAAAACAGTGAAGCACCCCGCCTACTCGCGGGTCGCTATACTCGCGCAGCAGGGCTAACGTTTCTTCCTTGGCCTCACGCGTATGCACAATGACCGGCAGCTCAAGCTCCCTGGCAGCCATCAAGTGACGCTTGAAGCGTTCATGCTGTACAGCAATCGGCACGCTGTCCCGGTAATGATAATCAAGCCCGGTTTCACCAATCGCCACGGCACCATACTGCTCGGCCGCCTCTTGTATATCGGTAACACTGGGTTCAATGGCCAGCGTATGCAGCGGGTGAAGGCCAGCCGAAATGGCTACATCATGGTGCTCACGGGCAATGGCGGCAAGCCCCGGCATATCTTCCAGGGTAACTGAAATAGCCAGGAACTGACTGACGTTTGCTGCGCGTGCTGCCTCAAGCGTGGCGGCCACATCACCGTGGTGGGTATGTTCAGACAAACGATCCAAATGACAGTGCGAATCAACAAACATGAACGTCTCGATGGAAAAAGGGGGTAAAAGGCGCGTGGTTTAAAGCGTATATGAGGGAGCCTGAACGTCTTGATCCTTGAGTAGTGCATCAATACGCTCGCAAAGAAGGCTATTTTGCAGGCTGAAATGGACACCAATGCCCGGTGTGCGCTGGTCGGCAGCACCCTCCGGCGAGATCCATGCTACCTCGCCCGTTACCTCGATTGACTGTTGCTCACCCGGTAAAGTGAGCAACAGATGCACTTGGCTACCTAATGCATGAGGCGTCACGGTAGGTACAAATATTCCGCCGCGCTCTAAAAACGGCATATAGGCCGCTTGCAGAGTGGCTATATCAGGCACGTTTAAGGCAAAGGCTTTTTGAACACTCATAGCAACCTCGCTGCCATCAAAGACTATGAACGCAGTAGCGCCGCCCAGCGTACCAGCCAGGCTTCTAACACCAGCTGCGGATTGGGGTTGGCACCCACGGCCAAAAGGCGGCGCTGTTCGCGAGCATAATCCAATAACCGGAACCAGTCCTGAACGCGACCATTCTTGACCGCCTGGCGATAAAGGGGCTCTAGATCGGGGTTATGCAGCGTTTTTGCGTTACCTGAAATACCCAGACGAATCAGGTCTTCAAGCCAGGCGATACCGTACCATAGGATAGCGTCAATTGCCTGGCGGTCGAGCCTTGCCGCCTCTGACACCGGTTCAGCGCCGCGCACCAACTGCTCAAAGCAGTCGTGAATCTGATGGCGCAGCGCCCGCTCTTCAGGTGAGGCCAGCTCAACGGCCAAAAGCGGCAAGCCACCTGATACCTGCCACCAGAAATGCGCCTCGTCCTGACTACCCAGTTTTTCGATCAACCAGCCACGGCATGCTTCGAACGCTACGCTTGAAAGCGGCCATTGCTGGCAGCGGGAGCGAATGGTCGCCAGCATGCGTGACGGCACATCGGAAAGCAGGATAAACAGCGTTTTTGCCCCCGGCTCTTCGAGGCTTTTAAGCAATGCGTTGGCGGCCGCCACGTTCATGCCCTCTGCCGGTGACACTACAATGACCCGATAGCCACCCTGCTGAGCCGTTTGGGATACAAACCGATTCACCTCGCGAATAGGATCGATGCGTATCTGACGCTTGCCCTCCTCAGGAGAGACACGCATCAGATCGGGATGATACCCCGAGGCCAGCATAGAGCAGCTGTGGCAATGCCCGCATGCTGAACCGCCTTGGGGGCTGGCACACAGCGTACGTGCGATCAGTGCTTCAGCCAGCTGCTGTTTCCCTACTCCATGTGCGCCGCTCAGCAAAATGGCGTGAGGCATACGCCCTTCATCAGCCAGGCGCACCAGCTGCTGCCAGGTAGCCGCGTGCCAGGGCAGAACGCCGCTTAGCGCCATTGCGCCACCCGACTGGTAACCACGCGATCAATATCTACCTGCACGTCGGCTAACGCCTGATGAGCATTAATCAATGCAAAACGGTTGGGCTCGGCACTGGCACGGGCTAAATAAGCATGACGAACCGCCTGAAAGAAATCGCTCTGCTCTTGCTCGAACCGGTCGCGCTGCTCTTTTTGACTACTCAGCCGCGACTCAAGGCGTGCTTGAGCCGCGGTTAACGGCATATCCAAAAGCAGTGTCAGGTCAGGCGACAGGCCCTGCTGAACGAACGCCTCCAGCTGGGCAATACGCTCAACCGCCACACCTCGTCCGCCGCCCTGATAGGCAAAGGTGGCGTCGGTAAAGCGGTCACATACCACCCACGCGCCCCGTTTGAGAGCAGGCACAATTTTTTCAGCCAGATGCTGGGCACGCGCGGCAAACATCAATAAAAGCTCGGCGTCGGTATGCAGCGGCTCTTGAGGGGCGGGGTCCAGCAGCAGTGCACGGATCGCTTCAGCACGCGGAGTGCCGCCCGGCTCACGGGTACTGACCACTTCAATGCCCTGTGCCTCAAGCGATGCGACTACAAACGCCATATTGGTGGACTTGCCTACGCCTTCCCCACCTTCCAGGGTAATAAAGCGTCCCCGCTTAGTCATTGCGATCCCTTAATCAACGCATGCAGCATTGAGGTAAACTTCATAAAACGTAACGTCTGATATCAACGATTACGGATGTAACGATTCACCGCATTATTGTGCTCACGCAGCGTCCGTGAAAAATGGTGCGTACCATCCCCCCGAGAAACAAAGTAGAGCGTCTCTCCTGGCAACGGATCAACGGCCGCTTCCAGCGAGGCTCTACCCGGCATGGCAATCGGCGTGGGAGGCATACCGTTAATTACATAGGTATTATAAGGTGTTGCTTCGCGCAAATCGGCGCGCGTGATACGTCCTTCATAACGCTCGCCCATACCGTAGATAACGGTAGGGTCGGTTTGCAGACGCATCCCTTGCTCCATGCGCCGCTTGAAAACGCCAGCTATTTCCCGGCGCTCTTCCGGCGCGCCAGTCTCTCGCTCGATCAACGAGGCCATTATCAGCGCCTCATAAGGTGAATCAATGGTTAAATCCTCGGCGCGGGATGCCCATACTTCATCCAGAATATGTTCCATACGCGCCAGCGCCTGACGCAGGATATCCACATCGCTCATACCCAGGTGATACCGATAGGTATCAGGAAAAAACCACCCCTCTGGGAACGTGCCGTCTCTATCCAGTAACGCCATGACTTCTTCATCGCTCATATCAGCCGTGCGATGTTCAAGCTTGGGAGCATTATTGAGCAGCGTACGCAGCTGGCTGAACGTACGTCCTTCCGGAAGCGTTAGCGGGTAGGTCACCACATTGTTGCTACCCAGAAGCGCAATCATTTCCAGCCCGCTCATGCTGGGCATCAACTGATATTCACCAACCCGAAGACGTGGCACACGCTCAGGGTGTACCCGAGCCAACAATTGAAAGGCCCAGGCATCATCAATGACACCCTGCTCTTCCAACTGAACGACCACTTGATTAAAACCTGCGCCGGCAGGTACCTGATAAAGCACAGGCTCTTCCAGTGCCAACGGCGCTTGCAAACGGTTTTGCCAATATAAATAGCCGCCCGCTACAGCGGCAGCACCTAGTACCAGGAGAATACCCAGAGCGGCCATTAACCGTTTCAACATATCACCTCAACAAAAAAGAAGCTTATTGCGACACGTAACCCAACAGTTGGTGCGCCACTGTTTGAAATCTGTCTGAAGCATTTTGCGGCCAGCGCTTAAGGCAGAGGCCATCTTCAGATAACAACGTCGTAACAGGCCATGCACCCTGAACCGAGTTGGCCACCCAGAGTCGTTCTACTGAAGGGATAGCCTCAAGTGATACATCCGCCTCCCTAACCATTCCCTGGCTGATCAACGCAGCACGCAGCGTACCGGCCACGCCACAATTTTCAAGCCGTGGTGTAAATACACAGCCCTTCTGCTGCCAGAACACATTCATGCTGGTTGCTTCGATCAATTGACCGTGAGTATCAGCAAGCAGGCCTTCGGCGATGTCCGGCGTCTGCCACTCTTGACGTGCCAGGACGTTTTCCAGCCGGTTCAAATGCTTGATACCTGCCAAGGCGGGCTGATGCCCCAGGCGCAAACTGCACTGCCGTACGGTTACCCCTTCCTGCCAGCGTGCAGTTGCAGGTGCAAAGGGCGTACGGCGGCTTAACAATCGAGGCGTCGGTGTTTCGGGTAGCGCATACCCTCTGCCTCCGCTGCCACGGGTAACTATCAGTTTAAGCACTTCAAGCGTTGAACTGACAGAGCCTTCCCAGGTGGCGGCCAACGCCTCCTGGGAAGGCATTGGGATACCCAAACGCAGGCACCCTCGGCTCAACCGTGCCAGGTGGTAAGGCCAAAGTACCGGCTCTCCCTTACGCAGCAGTACTGTTTCAAATACGCCATCCCCATACGCCAGCCCACGATCATCAAACGGCACCCGGGGCAGGGTCATCTTGCGCTACACCTTTTTGAACAGCAGTGAACCGTTAGTACCACCAAATCCAAACGAGTTGGAAAGCGCGGTATCAATACGCATATCACGTGCGGTATGCGGCACATAGTCCAGGTTGCAGCCTTCCTGAGGGTTATCCAGGTTAATGGTGGGCGGCGCGACCTGATCCCGAATGGCCAGAATACAGAACACGGCCTCAACGGCACCGGCGGCACCCAACAAATGGCCAATCATGGACTTGGTAGAACTCACGGCCACGTCTTTCGCCGCACTCCCCAGGACATTTTCAACCGCTCGACTTTCTGCCAGATCACCCGCTGCGGTGGAGGTTCCGTGCGCATTGATATAATTGACTTCGGAAGGGTCCATTTGCGCGTCTTTAATCGCATTGCTCATGGCAAGCGCAGCCCCACGGCCATTTTCAGGCGGCGCCGTCATGTGGTAGGCATCGTCACTCATGCCGAAACCGACAAGTTCCGCATAAATATTCGCGCCCCGCGCTTTGGCATGCTCGTACTCTTCAAGCACCAGTACACCGGCACCATCTGACAACACAAAGCCATCGCGATCTTTATCCCACGGGCGGCTTGCCGCCTCGGGATTATCATTACGCGTTGACAGCGCTCGAGCGGCAGAGAACCCGCCCAGACCAAGCGGTGTGGTAGCCATTTCAGCGCCGCCACAAATCATCACATCCGCATCACCATAGGCGATGGTACGCGCGCTATAGCCAATATTGTGCGTTCCGCTGGTACACGCGGTCGTAATGGCAATATTAGGGCCTTGAAAACCGTGCTGAATCGCCAGATTGCCCGAAATCATATTGATAATGGAGCCCGGCACAAAAAAAGGCGATACGCGACGAGCGCCACCCTTATTCAGCGCATTGTGGTTATGCTCGATCATGGGCAAGCCACCGATACCTGACCCCATGGCCACCCCGATACGCGGCGCATTCTCTTCGGTACAGGTAATACCCGCATCCTGTATTGCCTGAGCGCCAGCTGCCATGCCGTACTGAATGAACAGGTCCATCTTGCGGGCTTCTTTGGGGTTCAGGTAAGGGCTAATATCGAAATTCTTAACCGAACCGCCAAAGCGTGTATTGAAGCTACTCGTATCAAAGTGCTCAATGGGCGCTATACCGCTCTTGCCAGCCGTAATATTCGCCCACGTTTCATTCACGCTATTGCCCACTGGGGTCACCAGGCCTAACCCAGTTACCACTACCCTTCTTCGTGCCATCAGCTTTCCTCCAGGCATCCATGGTGACTCGACCCATGCGGGTCAGTTGCAGCAGAAATTTAGATGACTAGTATAACGGAGAATGCGCTTCATGTTCATTGTGTATACACAAAGCAAAAAAGCCGCCCTAAAAAGGGCGGCTTTTAAGGGGGGTGCTAGCACCACACCCTCGTTTAATGCATCAACTTGCCCTTACTGGTGGGCGTTTACGTAGTCGATGGCTTCTTGAACCGTAGTAATCTTTTCTGCTTCTTCGTCAGGAATTTCAGTATCAAATTCCTCTTCCAAAGCCATTACCAGCTCAACGGTGTCAAGCGAATCAGCACCCAAATCTTCAGTGAAAGAAGAGCTGTTCTGGATGTCTTCTTCTTTAACGTTCAGGCGCTCTGCCACAACTTTCTTCACGCGCTCTTCAATAGTACTCATTAACGTACTCCAGTCGTTCACATTAGCCGTTTTTGATAACCAGCTATTTGGAAACCGCAAGCCAAAAGCTGCGGGGTAGTTTATAGACGCCCTTAGGCAGACGCAACCGCTAAGCCTAAGGCCATCAACGCATATTCATGCCACCGTTCACGTGCAGCGTCTCACCGGTAATGTATCCTGCTGCGTCACTGGTAAGAAAACCCACGGCGGCGGCGATCTCTTCTGGCCCACCCAGGCGAGCCAAAGGAATTTGCTTTAGCAGCATCTCATGCTGCGCTTCAGGCAACGCCTCGGTCATATCGGTGGCAATAAAGCCTGGCGCCACTGCATTGACGGTAATTGCACGAGAGGCTACTTCTCGCGCCAACGCACGACTAAAACCTTCCATGCCTGCCTTCGCAGCGGCATAGTTAGTTTGGCCCAGGTTACCCATGGTTGCCACTACCGAACTGATCGATACGATACGCCCAAAGCGAGCTTTGGTCATGCCACGCAGGCATGCCTTACTGACACGATAGACAGATTTGAGATTGGTATCCATCACCGAATCCCACTCATCTTCTTTCATGCGCATCAACAGATTATCACGGGTGATACCCGCATTATTGACCAGGATAGTTGGCGCACCAAAGCGCTCCGCAATAACCTTGAGCACTTCATCAATGCTCGCCTGGTCAGTCACATTAAGGCAAAGCCCTGCGCCTTCAATGCCCTGCTGCTTTAAATCAGCATCGATTTTTTCGGCACCGAACTCACTGGTTGCGGTTCCGATGACTATACGACCCTGGCGACCCAGCTCATGAGCAATCGCCCTGCCAATACCCCGACTGGCGCCAGTAACAAGCGCAACCCTGCGTTCTTGCGTCATAATGTTCAGCCTTTAACTATTTGCTTTTAAAGCGTATCCACAAGCAAGGATAGCAAAAAATCGTGACGTATCAGACATCATTTGCCTGCACATCACGCGCCAACTCAAGCGCCGCATCCAAGCTATCAGGATCATTCACCGCCAAGCCTTTGGCTCCGCGAACAATACGCTTATTAAGCCCTGTCAGCACTTTACCAGGACCGCACTCAATAAACACATTAACAGATTGAGCGGCCATGGCTTCAACGCACGATGCCCAGCGAACCGGCTGATAAAGCTGCTCGATCAATCGCGTACGCAGCGTATCGACATCAGCATGCGCCTGAGCATCCACGTTTTGAATAACCGTATAGCGCGGCGCTCGAAGCTCAATACCTTCCATGGCAGCTGCCAGACGTTCAGCAGCTGGGCGCATCAACGCGCAGTGGGAAGGAACTGAAACCGGCAGTGCCATTGCACGCTTAGCGCCGGCCTCCTGACAGGCCACAATAGCCCTATCAACAGCCGCTTTACTGCCAGCGATAACCACTTGCCCAGGCGAATTGTAATTAACCGCAGAAACAATATCGCCTTGCGCCGCTGCCGCGCAGGCGGCCTCTACGGCCGCATCTTCAAGGCCAAGAATGGCCGCCATGGCACCTTTGCCGGCAGGCACCGCTTCCTGCATGGCTTCTCCGCGCAGGCGAACAAGCTGAACACCCTCGGCAAAGCCCATCACACCAGCGCATACCATGGCGCTATACTCACCCAGGCTATGCCCGGCCATTATGGTAGGCCGAGGCCCTTCAAGCTCCTGCCATACTCGCCAAATCGCAACACTAGCAGAAAGCAGCGCAGGCTGCGTACACGCCGTTGCATTTAGCGCGGCTTCGGGGCCTTCCTGAACGACTTTCCACAAATCGTAGCCAAGTGCATCCGAAGCTTCCTCAAATGTTGTTCCCACCACACTGTAGCGCTCGGCCAGCTCTCGCAGCATTCCAAGCTGCTGAGAGCCTTGCCCGGGAAAAATGAGGGCAAGGGGTTGAGACATGTCGTTCACCTTTGCTCTTGTAGGCATTTGCTCATTTGAGCGATAGGCGTGGTTATCGGCACATCCTGCTGCCTTCTATAACCCGCAAAATTGCCAGCGCCTGTACTGGCACCAGCTGAATACTGAACTCTGAGAGACACTACCACTGCTAGCGGCGCTGCCATCGGGCTGCCATTCGTGCAGGCAAGTTATGCTCCACTTCACACAACGCGCGCCGAATAGCATAGTAGAAACCTTCTGCCTGAGTACCGCCATGGCTTTTCACCACAATACCCTTCAGGCCAAGCAAGCTTGCGCCGTTGTAGCGCACAGGGTTTAACTCCTGCTTGAGATACCGCAACACAGGTTTGGCCAGTAAGCTTGCCAGGCGCCCGCTCAGACGCGATTCAAACGCCATCTGAACACGTTCAACCAGCATACGGGTCAAACCTTCGCTCGATTTAAGTACGGCGTTACCCACAAAGCCGTCACACACCACAACATCCAGCTCACCATCAAAGAGATCGCCACCTTCGGCATACCCCTGGTAGGCAAACGCCGAGGCATCCGGGTATTCGCGTAACAGCCTGTCAGCCTCGCGCACGCTGGCGCTTCCTTTGGTCGCCTCCGCTCCCACGTTAAGCAGAGCAACACGCGGCAAAGCAATTTCATCAACACACTGCGCCATGGCCGCCCCCATAACCGCAAAGTCGAGCAGCCGGTGCGCTGGCGAGTCCACGTTAGCGCCCAGATCCAGCAAGTAACAGCGACGCCCGTGACGCGCCGGAATGGCGGTACTGATCGCCGGGCGGGAAATACCTGTAAGCGTTCCCAATTCGCGCCGAGCAAGGGCCACCAGCGCTGCTGTATTACCCGCGCTTACCCCTGCCACGGCCTCACCCATCCGCAGGCTTCGCAGCATACACGCCATGCTGCTGGCCTGACCATGCCGAAGTGCCCAGGCCGCACTAGACGCCTGAGAGATACTTAACGGCGCATCGCTTACCGCTAAACGTGACGTTGCCGCAGCCAGAGGCTGCGGCAAGCGTAAAAGCTCAGCAATAATTTGCTGACGCGGGCCAAACAGAGTCAATTCAAGATCAGGATGTTCAATCACTGCTCTTGCAGAACCTTCGATAACGGCACGGGAGCCTTGATCGCCTCCCATTACATCAATCGCTAGGCGCATGCAGCACCCACTCTATTTGGCCGCTTTATTAGACAGTTAAGGCTTATACCTCAACCACCTTGCGACCACGGTAGAAACCATCCGCAGCTACATGATGACGCAGATGCGTAGTGCCGGTTTCTTTGTCCTGGGACAGCGTCGGCGCGCTCAGCGCATCGTGGCTACGACGCATACCGCGCTTGGAACGAGTTTTACGGTTCTTTTGAACTGCCATGGGTGTTTACTCCAAGGTATGTAGGGTAATGGTGCTTACTTTTTGCCTTTCAAAGCGTCTTTGCCTTTCAAGACATTGAGCACCGCGAAAGGGTTCGTGGCCGGCGTCGATTCTTCTGCCTCGCCGTCTGTTTTGCTGACCAGCTGCTCCGCCGAGACATAGCATTCGGTTTCATCGTGATAGACCACCTGTGGCAGGCTAAGGATAAGCTCATCCTCAATGACCGTCAGCAGGTCCAGCTGTTCATTTTCCACCAGCACTGGTTCATGACTGGCAGGCAGCTCGGCGGCCAAGGCTTCATCGCTGATCATTCCAAGCAGGAAGTCACTGGACACGTCTTGGCTTAGCGGCACCAGGCAACGACGACAGGGCAACGCCAGGGTCGCTTGCAAATGGCCACGAATTTCACGACGACCTTGAGCATCTACACCAAATTCCAGTACGACATGACAGTCGCCTGTTTGGTCACCTGCCTCTTCGGCAAGCCGTGGCAGCTTATCAAGCGCCACTAAGCCTTCTAGTCGTTCGCGGCGGGCTGCAAGCTTATAAGGCTCAACCCGGCTGGGGAGTTGTGAGGTCAACATAGGCGCGCAATGATAGGCACTCCCCCCGCTGGTGTCAAAGCTGTCGGCACAATTCTTCATGGTTTCTCGCATAAACTTGTCAATTAGGCACGGCCGTTGGCTTTCGCTACACTCATTTTGACTCTTAATTGCATAGGAATCCTCGTGTGCCGCTTTCTCAGAACGCACCCTTAGTACTAGCGTCAAGCTCCCGCTTTCGCCGCGAACTGCTTGACCGCCTGCAGCTGCCTTATCAGTGCCATTCGCCTGATATAGATGAAACGCCGCAAACTAACGAGTCGCCCAAGGCACTCGTGCACCGACTGGCACTTGGCAAAGCCAATGCCGTGGCGCACCGTTTTCCGAAGCACTGTATTATCGGCTCAGATCAGATAGCGCTTTTCGAAGGCGATATATTGGGCAAACCCCATACCCCCGAGCGCGCCTACGCGAATTTGACGCGTTTTTCTGGCAATCGGGTAACGTTTTTGACCGGCCTGGCCTTGCTCGACACAAGGGAACAGCGCCACTACACGCATATCGAACCATTCGATGTCGTTTTCAGAAAGCTCACCAACCATGAAATTGAACGTTACGTAGCGCTTGAGCAGCCGCTTGATAGTGCCGGCAGCTTTCGCATGGAAGGATTGGGTATTACGCTCTTTGAGGCGCTTGAAGGGCGCGATCCGAACGCACTGATAGGGCTACCGCTGATTGCGCTTTGCGACATGTTGCGCCAAGCAGGGATGGACCCGCTTGGCACATAGTCACAAGCGCTTGGCCTCGCCTACTGAGCCTGATAGCGCAGCGGCGAGTTGGAGACCGTAAGGCCTAGCGTTTCTGCCGCCATTTGCGTAAACCGTCGCGTCAGTCGATCAAAGGGGTCAAGGCGCGGCGTATAATCTTCCCAGCTCGCTTCACCTACCTGATCACGAGCCACCTCTTCAAGACTTGCCAGGTGGTCAACCAGGCCTAGCTCAAGCCCCTGCTCGCCACTCCAGATAAGCCCTGAAAATATATCCGGTTGATCGCTTAACCGGTTACCACGTCCGGCACGAACGTCGTTAATAAACTGCTGATGGGTTTGGGTTAAAACGCTTTGCCAAAATGCTTCCGCTCCTTCATCAAGTGGCTGAAAAGGGTCCAGAAACGCCTTGTGTTCACCCGCAGTCAACACTCTTCGCTCAACGCCTATCTGGCTAATAGCATCCTGAAACCCGAAACCTGCGTAGATAACCCCGATAGAGCCGACCAGGCTGGCGGGTGACGCAATGATCTCATCAGCTGCTGAGGCAATGTAATAAGCCCCACTGGCGCCAATATCCTCAATCACTGCCAGGATAGGCTTATCGCCCTGCTCACGCAGGCGCATTATTTCGGCATAAATACGCTGCGACTGCACGGGACTACCGCCAGGGCTATCAATGTGCAACACAATGGCCGAGGCATTCTCGGCCTCCCAGGCGCGCTCGAGGCCCTTGATGATACGCTCGGCATTGGCCGGCGCATCACTGGCAATCACGCCTTTAACTTCAACGACTGCAAGATGGCGCTGCGTAGGTGCCGCATCACCTGACCCGGCCCAGAAAGCGCTATAGACGATCGCCGCTATGAGTGACAGCATCAGAAACAGTATGATAAGCCGGAAAAACAGCTTCCAGCGGCGTGACCGGCGCTGCTCTGTCAGCACGCCGCCCACCCAGCGGTCCATCATCTCTATCTGGGCCAGGCGCTGTCGCTCACGAAGCGTCTCGGCACTATCTCCAGCCGCTCCTGACATCTCCGGCGTGCTTTGATAAGTCGATATGTCAGGCCCTTGTGTCCAGCGATCTGCCTCTGAATGGCTTTCTGCAGGGCGGTCATGCCCGCCTAGGCCATCGCGGCGAGGATCATCACTCATAGTCCATCCTTTTTCGAGTTCAGAAAGGCGCAGGCAAGCGGCAACCACTTGCACGCCCCTCTTGTTACCTATCCATTAAGCCAATCAAAGAGCTGCTTAACATTATGAGCCACCCACTTGGGTTGGCTTGCCGCCAGCCGCACCGGCGTATGTACGCCGTAGGTGACCGCCACACGGTCCATACCAATGGCTCTTGCCATTTCCAGATCGTATTCAGTATCACCCACCATTACCGCCCGCTCTACAGGCACACCCAATTCATGAAGAATTTCACTGAGCATCTGCGGGTGCGGCTTGGAGCGCGTCTCATCAGCCGTACGGCTGGCATGAAACCAGGCGCCACTGCCTGTTTCAGCAAACACCCGATCAAGACCACGACGGCTCTTGCCCGTAGCGACCGCCAAGCGCTGCCGCGGGCGTTCAAGCAGGCGCGCCACCTGAGCCTCAACACCTTCAAAAAACGGCATAGGTGTCGTATTTCCAGACACAAAGTGATGCGAATAGCGCTGACGCAAGCGCTCTGCTTGCGCCGGGCCGATCCCTGGACAGAGCTTGGCAATGGCCTCAGGCAAGCCAAGACCAATAATATCCTCGATCGCCGCCACCTCAAGCTCGCCCCATTCGGCTTCCAAAGCCGCGGCCTGCATGCAGGCAACAATTTTGGGCACCGAATCCATCAAGGTGCCGTCCCAGTCAAAAATAATCAGCTCGTAGCGCATGACCACTCCTTACTTCGAATACGCCTGCGTTATCGCCGCGCGCGCTTGAGCACATCTTCCAGCACATCTGGCAGCGGCGCTTTGACGGTGACCGGGCGTCCATTGGTAGGTTCTGGAAAGGTTAGCGCACGCGCATGCAAAAACAGGCGGCTAACGCCCAACTGCTGGGTCAGGTGAGCACTTTCCCGAGTGGAATACTTGTCATCGCCAAGCAGCGCATGGCCTGCATGGGCGGCATGCACGCGTATCTGGTGAGTACGCCCGGTCACAGGCTCTGCTTCAATTAACGTGGCCTTCTCGAAGGTTTCCACCACGGCAAAATGGGTACGCGACACCTTACCGTTGGGGTCAACCCGCACCCGACGCTCACCGTTACCCGCCTCAAAACGGTCAAGTCGCGCGCTTTCATAGGTTTTACGTGCAGGCCAACGGCCACTGACCAGCGCCAGATAGCGCTTGTCCATACCATGCTTTTTCAAGGACTCGTTGAGCGTAAGCAGTGCTTCACGGGACTTGGCCAGCAGCAGGCAGCCTGAGGTGTCACGGTCAAGGCGGTGAACAAGCTCCAGGAAGCTGAGATCGTCACGTACTTGACGCAAGGCTTCTATCAAGCCGATTTTCACTCCGCTGCCCCCGTGTACGGCAAGGCCAGAAGGCTTGTTGAGCACCATCCAGTCCGGGCCCTCCATGATCACGCTGCCTACTAGAACGTCACGCAGGTTATCGCTAACCTCTTTCACCGCCTCACGGGGCGCCAGGCGCAGTGGCGGCACGCGCACCAAATCGCCCGCCTGTAGCCGATAGTCCACCTTGACGCGTTTTTTATTAACGCGAACCTCACCTTTTCGCACGATGCGATATATCAGGGCTCTGGGAGCACCTTTCAGACGCGTCATCAAAAAATTATCAATTCTCTGACCTGCCTGTTCCGGGGCGATGTCCACCCACTGCACTTCACGCCCTTCGGCCATTAACGCTTACTCCTGCTTTGTCTCTATGGTGCCAGACTAAAAACCGCATTCTAGCGTAGAGCCAAGGGCATTGCGTCAATTGCTGGTGGTTGTCTTTACTGTTATATTCCAGAACGTTCACTCGCTAAGCGCGGACAGCTTGTTACGTATTACTGTTTTCACAAGCGTTAATGCCGCGTTTAGCTAAAGCGCCTGCCCGACCAACACGCAGGCCTGAGCATGAGAAGCGGCATCAGTGTACGCATTGGCCGCATCCAAACGTATTAAAAATGCAGTCATTCTGTCGCGGCATGACGACGACAGATTTGCTAATGCTTCGCCGATCACGGCAAGCAATTGCTGAATAAAACGCTACGCCCAGCGCAGCCCTTCCTTGTTGTCACAAGGAACTGGCTTGCGCTTGGCGACAAGTTCAACGCTGTGCCGGCGGCCAGCGTGGACGAATCGAAGAATGCTAGGTGTAGGCGGTGTCAGCAGGGCCGGATGGACGTGACAGCCACCGAAACACGTCCTGCCTCCGCCACGTACTCAACCTGTCAGCCGGGTCGGTGATAACGCCTTCCCGGCTTGCCGCGTCAGCATAACCATGCGCCGAGCACAAGCACGCAGCACCCGCGATTCGTCTACGTTATCCCTTAGGCGGTTTGCCGGCACGCAACGCTATGCGAGACAACATGAAACGGATGCTTATCAATGCGACCCAACCCGAAGAGCTTCGGGTCGCGCTGGTTGATGGACAACGCCTGTACGACCTGGATATCGAGTCTGGGGCCCGCGAACAGAAAAAAGCCAATATCTACCGCGGTAAAATTACCCGGGTAGAACCTTCCCTTGAAGCGGCATTTGTCGACTTTGGCGCAGAACGCCACGGCTTTCTACCGCTCAAGGAAATCTCCCGCGAATACTTCATTAAAGATGTCTCTGGCCGCCCAAGTATCAAAGAGGTACTAAAAGAAGGCCAAGAAGTTATCGTGCAGGTGGATAAAGAAGAGCGCGGCAATAAAGGCGCTGCCTTAACCACCTTTATTAGCCTGGCAGGCCGTTTTCTAGTGCTTATGCCCAACAACCCCCGTGCTGGCGGTATTTCTCGCCGTATTGAAGGGGAAGAGCGCAGCCAGCTAAAAGACGCCATGGGCCAGCTCACCGTGCCCGACAAGATGGGCCTGATCGTGCGTACGGCCGGCATAGGTCGTAACCCAGAAGAGCTTCAGTGGGATTTGGACTACTTGGCTCAGGTATGGGAATCAATCACGACTGAAGCTGCTAAGCAGCCTGCCCCGTTCCTGATTTACCGGGAATCCAACGTCATTATTCGGGCCATGCGTGATTACCTGCGTCAGGACATTGGCGAGGTGCTGATCGATAGCCCCGAGATTCATGCTGAAGCGCTGGGCTTTATTCGCCAGGTCATGCCGTCCTACCAGCAGAAAATCAAGCTTTATGCTGACGAAGTGCCGCTGTTCTCGCGTTTCCAAATCGAATCACAAATCGAAACGGCCTATCAGCGCGAAGTAAAACTTCCCTCCGGCGGCTCGATTGTTATCGACCACACCGAAGCGCTAGTCTCGATTGATATCAACTCCGCCCGGGCAACCCGCGGCAGCGATATCGAAGAAACCGCCCTGCAGACCAACTCTGAAGCGGCCGATGAAATTGCTCGCCAGCTACGCCTGCGCGATATCGGCGGCCTGGTGGTGATCGACTTTATCGACATGGGCCCGGCACGCAATCAGCGTGAAGTTGAAAACCGCATGCGCGATGCCTTGAAGCTTGACCGCGCCCGCGTACAGATTGGCCGTATTTCGCGTTTTGGTCTGATGGAAATGTCCCGTCAACGCCTGCGCCCTTCGCTGGGTGAAACCAGCGGCGTGGTCTGCCCGCGCTGTAATGGCCAGGGCACTATCCGCGACGTACGCTCTCTTTCGCTCTCGATCATGCGCCTTATCGAAGAAGAGGCAATGAAAGAGCGGAGCGCGCAGATCCGCGCCATTCTACCGGTGCCGGTAGCCACGTACCTGCTCAACGAAAAACGTAGCGTGCTGGCCGATATCGAGTCACGCCAGGGTGTACGCGTTGTGCTGCTGCCCAACCCGGAAATGCATACGCCTCACTACGACGTGCAGCGTTTGCGCGATGACCATTTAGACGAAGACGATACTCAAACGCTGTCAAGCTTCGAGCTATCTACCGATACCGAAGTAGGTAAAGAGCCAGACCCAAGCTTTGCGCCACCTACTCAGCGCGCTGAAGCCGCCGTTAAAAGCGTCACACACAACGCACCGGCCCCGGCGTCATTGCAAACAGAAGAGCCTGCGCCCAAAGCCGAAGAAGCGCCTGCTGCTGCCGAAAACCCGGGTGAGCAGCCCAGCGTTATCGGTCGTTTTATCCGTGGTTTTGCCAAATTGCTGGGTGGCGATGACACAAGCGCGCCACAGGCACCCAGCACAACTAAGGCGGTCACTACGCCTCGCAAACCCGCTGAGCGGACCGGCCAACGCGTTACCCAGCCCAACAGCGAACCGAGGCAGCGCCCGGCGCGCAGTGAACGCAGCGACAACGCTAAAACTGAGCAGCGCAGCAGCCAGCCGCGAACCGCAAGCGATGACAACAACGATAAGCGTAACGGCCCGAGCCGTACCCGCAATCGGCGTCGCCATCCGCAACAGGAAGACGCTAAGGCCGTGGATAATGCATCCAAAGGCGATCGCCAGAAGGATGCTTCGGCAACCAAAGAAGAAAATCATGACGCGCCAAGCAAAGCGCCTCAAAAAGAGTCTCGGCGTGATACCAGCCGTGACGCTCAGCGCAGCGCTCAAGATAGCAAACCGGCAGATGCCAAACCGCCCAAAGAAGCTTCGCGCAACGATGCCGAGCAGCCCGCTGCCAAAGATGACGGCAAGCCGAAACGGACGCGCAACAACCCGCGCAACCGCTCACGCAAGCAGGCGGTGAACCCTCAGGCCGAAGCTGAGCAGCTGAAGCTTCAAGCGCAGGCACCTGAGGAATCGGCGAGCGCCGAAACACCAGCGCAGCAGACAATGCCTGAAACGTCTCAGGCCGATGCCCAGCCGTCAGAAGCCAAGCGTGCAGAAGAGCCACCCGTCGATAATCAGCCTGAAAAAGATAAGGTTACAGAAACGCCAGCAGAGGAAGCTCAAGCTCTCGAAGCTCATTCGGCTGAAACCCAGACTACTGAAACCCAAGCTACGGAAACTAAGCAAGATGCGACGGGCTCAGAGACTCAGGCTCAGCCGCCAGTAGCTGAAAGCAGCCATATGCAAAAGGCACAGGAAGAAGCCGCGACTCCCGCAGCAGCCGCTCCGGAGCCCGTTGCAAAGACAGGCGAAACGCAAAAAACTGCTCAGCCGAGCATGGCACAAACTGAAACGCAGGCCCTAACAGCGGCTGCTGACACAGCACCTGACCAGGTAGCCCTGCCGCCGCGCTCGATTGAGAACGCATCAGAAGTGGCGGATACTGCCCCGACTGAGCAGCCGGAGGATGAAAACCCGCAAGCCAGCGCTCATCGCGCGACAGGAGACGCGGATGTCATGCCCGAGCAAATAGCGGATGCAAGCAGCGAAGCAGATAATACGCTTGCGCCTTCACCGACAGAGTTGGCTGAAAGCACTACCGCCCCCGTATCGGCATCGAGCGAAGATGCTCAAGCGCCGGAAGCCAAACCTCTGGCGAGTGAGTCAACTGCGCCACAGGTGGTTGAAGAGCCGTCCGAGCCGCAACCCTCAGCAGAAGAATCAGCCGTCCAATCAGAGACTGAAGAGAGCCTGCCCGAGACAGCCAAGGCAGAAGCTACGGTAACCGCAACCAGTGAATCCGTTGTGGAGACCAATGAGTCCGTAGAAACCAATGAACCCGCGGCACAAGAGACGCCTGTGGCACGCCGTCGCCGTCGTCGGGCACATAATGACCCGCGCGAGCTACGCAAGCAGCAGCAGGAAGCGGGTAAAGAGTAGTTTCCCGCAGGTACGAAAAACCCCGCTTAGGCGGGGTTTTTTTATGACATAACATAAGCCCATAGGCACTGCTATGGCTGAATCACGCGTGGTTCGGGCTCAAGTAGCACGTCAAAGCGCGCGCTAACCTGTTCAACGATACGGCTGGCAAATTCCAGCAGACCTTGGCGATCACCGCCTCCGTGGTGCACCAATACCAGCGCCTGGCGCTCATGCACACCAAATGCGCCCTCGCGCACGCCTTTCAAACCACACTGATCAATCAGCCAGCCTGCTGCCAGCTTAGTCAGGCCTCTCTCTTGAGGAAAATGCGGCATTTCCGGGTAACGGCTCAACAGCTTTTGGGCTTGGCTTGTAGGTACGAGCGGGTTTTTAAAAAAGCTGCCGGCGTTAGCCAACTGGCGAGGGTCTGGCAGCTTTTCCTGCCGAATAGCTGAAACGGCTCGGGCCACTTCCATGGGCGTTGGCGTGTCATCTAGCCGTGATGCGAGATCACCATAATGCAGCTTGGGTGCCGGCCGCCTTGAAAGCCGGAGAACCAGCCGAGTGATAACCACACGTCCATTTAGCTCACGCTTGAAAATACTGTCGCGATAGCCAAACGCACATTCAGCACCGCTTAGCCAGCGCACGTGGCCCGTGGCCAGCTCCACTACCTGCACCGCATGCAAGCTATTGGAAAGCTCGACGCCATAGGCACCGATATTCTGCACCGGCGCGGCACCACAGTCGCCAGGAATGAGCGCTAAATTCTCGATCCCCCAGAAACCGCGGGCAGCCACGCCAAGCACCAACGCATGCCAGTTAACCCCGGCGCCTACGTGGGCCATTACCTCATCGCCTTCGTACGCAAACCACAACTGATTCAACATCGGACGTACGGCAAGCCCTGGCAACTCAAGCGGTAATAACACGTTACTCCCGCCTCCCAGCAACGTTACCGGCCACTGCTGGCGGCCAGCCTCAGCAAGGGTGTGACGTAGTGCATCAAGCGTGCGAGGCTCGGCATAATGCTCGGCAATACAGGGTAAGCGCAGTGTGTTGGATAATGTAAGATCGATACGCGACTGAATAGTCGATACCCTTTGCCGATTAATCAACGTTATTGCACCTGTTCACTTTCAAACGCCCTCCGCCGTGGGCGAGCGGCAAATATTACCCAAACAGACGAAAAGTACCCGCATCACAAAGCGCTTCCTTGTACGTAAAAATGAGCGCTTAAAAAAGCACATCGACAATCAGTTATTGAAATACCGTTAACCGGTGGACGTTAACAAGGCGCGCACCCGGTCGAGATCTTCTTGCGTATCAACACCCGCTGGATTGATCTCGCACGCCAGTGCCACTTGAATCAAATGGCCGTGCTGTAAGGCGCGCAGCTGTTCAAGCTGCTCTAACTGCTCAAGCATGGATGCTGGCCAGTCGCAGTAGGCCGCCAGAAAGCTTGCGCGGTACGCATAAATGCCGATATGGCGAAGCCATGCATCGGTTTCAAGCAGGGTAGGCACTTGCTTGAACTGTTCGCGATCCCATGGGATAGGCGCCCGGGAAAAATACAGCGCCCTGCCCTCTAATGAACGCACCACCTTGACCACATTGGGGTTGAACAGCGAATCTACATCGCTGATAGGCTCAGCAAGCGTGGCGATAGACGCCTCTTTATCCTCTGCAAGGCGTAATGCCACCTGATCGATTAACGCAGGAGGAATTAGCGGCTCATCACCCTGAACGTTAACCACCAACTCGTCATCGTGTAGCCCGAGCAGTTGAGCAACTTCAGCAAGCCTATCAGTGCCAGAGGGATGCTCAGCCCGAGTCATGACAACTTCGGCTCCATAGGGAAGCATCGCATCACGAATGCGCGTGTCGTCAGTGGCAACTACAACGCGACTCGCCTGACTTTGGCAGGCACGCCGCCATACGTGGGCCACCATGGGTTCACCGGCTATCTCAAGCAGCGGTTTGCCGGGCAGCCGCGTAGACCCATAGCGCGCTGGCACAACGGCGGTAAAGGCAGGAAACGTCATTATGCGTCTCCCGTGCGCCCCGGCGATGGCGGCAGTTTTTCATCAGCGTTCATTACCCGGGCTTCTTCGGGCAGCATAACGGGGATACCTTCCTGAACGGGATAGGCCAAGCCGTCATAATGGCAACGCAGCTCCTCCGCCTCGCGATCATATTTGAGTTTGCCGTTACATAACGGGCAGACCAGCATTGCCAGCAATTCCTTATCCATGCGTACATCCCCTTCAGGATAAAGCCGACAGTTTGGCTGTCAGCCAGTGTTCAAATTCTAGCGGAAGCACGGCTTCCACTTCCAATACCCAACTGTTGAGTGGTGCAATTTCCATACATTTTACGGCGTCTTTTGCCGTCATCACGACAGGCCGCTGCTGAGCTGAAGCAAAGATATCGGCATTGAAACGCTGATGATCTGCCAGCGGGCGCATTTCGCCCTCGACGCCTATCGCGCGTAGTGTGGTAAAAAATCGTTCAGGGTGCCCGATACCGGCCACGCTGAAGGCGGGCAGGCTAAACGGCAGTGGTGTTAGCGGGAGACGTTCACCATTACTTAAACGCCGCCAGCATACCGGCATAAGCTGCATGGACGTGGTGCTAACCGACAGCGGCTGGCGCGGCTCACCATTAACAATGACCGCATCGACACTTTCCAGACGGCGCGCCGATTCACGCAGCGGCCCGGCAGGTAGACAACGCTGATTACCCAGGCCTCGTGCCCCATCAATGACGACAAGCTCAATATCTCGCTCCAGCGCCAAATGCTGCAGCCCGTCATCGCTTAAAATGATATTGCAGCCAGCGTCTATCAGCGCTTGCACACCGCGTGAGCGCTTAGGGTCCGCCACCACCGGCAAGCCGGTTTGCTGTGCCAGCATGACCGGCTCGTCACCGCTTTGCGAAGGGTCGGTATTGGCCTTTACATGAAGCGGGTAATGCTCAGCCTTACCCCCATAGCCACGGGTGACAATCCCCGGTGACCAACCCTGCGTGGCAAGCCAACGGCCCAGCCAAGCAACTAGCGGAGACTTTCCCGTCCCTCCCAGAGTAATATTACCCACCACAATAACGGGGACGGACGCGCGCCACGTGGCTTTTTTACCGCTTTGATAGGCCGCTTTACGCCGTGACATCATACGCTGATAAAGCGCACCTAACGGGCGCAGTGGCATAAGCCAGGGGCTACCGTTATAGGCCCCTTTCAGCCAGCGCTGGGCCAGCGTCATGGCGTGTCCTGAAACTGCAGCTGATGCAGCGCTGCATAAGCGCCGCCCGTTGCCAGAAGCGTTTGATGGGTGCCCTGCTCAACGATTCGTCCCTGATCCATTACCAAGATTCGATCCGCACGCTCAATTGTCGACAGCCGATGGGCAATGACCAGCGTCGTCCGCCCTTTGCAGACATACTCCAGCGCTTTTTGAATATAGCGCTCGGATTCGGTATCCAGCGCAGACGTCGCTTCGTCCAGAATCAATACCGGACTATCCTTGAATATTGCCCGGGCGATAGCCAAACGCTGGCGTTGCCCACCCGACAGCATTACCCCGTTTTCGCCCACTACGGTTTCATAGCCTTGGGGCATTTTTTCGATAAACTCGCTGGCATAGGCAGCCTTGGCAGCCGCTTCAATGGCTTGACGGTCCGGGCTAGCAGCGCCATACGCAATATTGTCGGCAATCGTTGCGTTAAACAGTGTCACTTGCTGAGAAACCAGACCAATCTGCTGGCGCAATGGACCTAGCGCATACTCATCAATATTAATGCCATCGATTAAAATGCGTCCTTCGCTTGGCCGATAAAAACGCGGCAACAGGCTTACTAAGGTTGATTTACCGCTTCCTGAACGGCCCACAATGGCTACCAGCTCACCGGGTGAGACCTTGAGATCAATGTTGTGCAGCACTTCCGGCTGGTCGTCTGCATAACGAAAGCTGACATTATCAATAAGAAGCTCACCGTTCAGGCGTTCAGGTACGTGCTGGCCTGTATCCTGCTCGGGGGCCAAGTCCATCAGTCCAAACAGTTCGGAGGCAGCCGCAATCCCCTTTTGGATCTCGCTGTTGATCTCGGTGAGCTGACGCACTGGTTTGATCATCAGGGCGGCCGCGGTGATGAATGCGACGAATTCACCCGGCGTCATATTAGCCATCAGCGAAGGCGCCATGGCGAGCCATACCAGCAGTGCCATGGATATGGCCACCAGCATGAGAATGACCGGAGAGCTTATGGCCCGGGTCATCGCTTCTTTCATGCTCTGTTTGCGGTTTTCTTCGCTGACACGTTCAAAACGTTTGGTTTCATAGGCCTCGGCGCCGTGGGTGCGTACCACGCGATACCCCGAGAGCGCTTCAGATGCCACATGGGTGACATCCCCCATGGAGCTTTGGATACGTTTGGATATACGCCGAAACCGCTTGCTGACATAGCTCACGACTACAGCAATAATTGGTGTTACGCCTAGAAACAGCAGGGTCAGCATCCAGTTCGTCCAGAACAGATAGCTAACCAGCCCCACAACAAACAGACCTTCACGCAGAATAACCGTCACCGCATTGGTAGCCGCACCCGCAACCTGCTCTACGTGGTAAGTCACCCGTGACACTAGGTGGCCACTTGAGTGATGATCGAAAAAGCGGCCTGGCAAATGCAGCAAATGGCCAAACACATCACAGCGCAATGTATGGATCACATAGCGGCCCACATAGGCCATATAGTAAGTGCTTAAAAAGGTGCCAAGTCCGCGCGCGGCAAACATGAGCACCACAAACAGCGGTAAAAATAGGCGGAACGCGGCATCCGGGTTCTGAATGCCGTCGATCAGGCGTTTCATCATTTCCGCCAGTGCCGTGCTTGATGCGGCATACACCACAAATCCTGCAACCGCCATGGCAAATGCTCGCCAATGCGGTTTTACGTAGCCCAGCAGTCTTTTATAAAGAATCCAACCTGAATCAGTCACACGCGCTCCCGGCAATAGTGTGCAATGCGCTGAATTCTACCTTATGGCGCAGCGCTTCAACACCGCTTCGTATGAACCGATAGTCGCCGAGTCGGTTTGACCACTACTGGCTGATCCTCCTTAAGCCAGAAACGCAGCGCTCCATCATGCCCCGTATTCCATAAGCAGCTCCCCTGCCGGTTAAAACGACGCACTACTGTATCGACCGGATGATGAAATCGGTTGTTGCGTCCAGCACTGAATATCACATGCCGAGGTGACGTATGCTGCACAAACTGAACGCCAGAGCTGGTAAGGCTACCGTGGTGACCGGCAATCAACACGCTGACGGGTAAATCAATATCGCGTAAAAATCGCCTTTCGATATCACGGCTAACATCACCGGTAATCAGAAGACGTTGCTCTCCTATACTCACTTCCAGCACGCAGGAACGATCATTGGCTGAATAATGTGTTGGACCAGCCGGTGGCCATAAAAAGCGATAGGTCACACCATCGCGCTGCCACGTTTGTCCACGCTGGCAAGCATCAGTGGCTATGGGTAGCGTCTCCCCCACTGGGGCATACCAGTGCTCAACACGATGATCATTCACTAACGCACTCACCCCACCTGCGTGGTCGCTATCGGCATGACTGACGATTACCTGTTCGAAGTGCTGGTTAGGGGACCATAGCGCTTGAAGCGGCATGAACCCTGTCTGAAAGCGCGGCCCGGTATCGTACAACAGGCGGTAACGAGAACTACGCAGCTCAACCAACTGCCCCTGACCAACATCGTGCACTGTTACTCGCAGCGCAGCGTCAGGGATAGCATCTGCCGTTGACCAGAAAGGAAGCAACGCCACTGGCATTATGGCTCCGGCTCTTAACCAGGCAGAAATACCCGGCAGCCCCCAACAAAGTGCTAACAGCAGTAGCGCACCACTTAACGGATAGATTGCTGTATAATCAGGCTCCCACAACGGCCACAGCGCCATAGCCTGCGTGAGCAACGTGTGAAGAACGGATAACGCCTGCTCAAATAGCCACCAAACTCCCGTCCCTATTAAAGGCAAGGGAGCAAAAAGCCAGCCTACAAGTGCCAGCGGCACCATTACTGAGCTTACCCAGGGAACGGCCACCAGATTAATAATGGGTGCTCCGGGCGCGATACGCCCAAATGCGATCAATACGGCAGCGGCCATTAATGGAGCCAGCAGTAGCTGCGAGCGTAATAGCGCCAAACACCAGCCTTTAATCCCTTGCGGGCGCGCTCGTCCCTGCCATATAACCATCAGCCAGGCGACGGCAAGAAAAGAAAGCCAGAGGCCAGGGCGCCATAGTGAGAGCGGGTCGACCAATATGACCAGCGCAAGCGCCAGCCACCACGCTTGCCAGACGCCTGGCGCGTGCCGGCCGCTTAATACCCAGAGCCCCACCAGCGTCATTACCATAGCCCGCATGGCCGGTGGCGCTAAACCGGCCAACAGCGCATACCCAACGGCCGTGGCGGCAGCCACCCACCATGGCCATACCCGCATTCGCCAGTTAAGCGGCGACACAAACCGCGCGACGGTTCTTGCCAGCAGCAACCCAAAACCGGCGACCAGGCCCACGTGAAGCCCGGAAATGACCACCAGATGCGTGGTGCCCGTGGCATTGAGCAGCGTCCAGTCATCCTGGGTTAATCTATCTCCCTCGCCCAGGGTCAGAGCTGCTAACCAGCGTTGAGTACGCGCCTCAAGCGGCGCACTATCCAACACCTCAAGCGCTAACCGGCGCACTGAGAAGCCAGCGGCAGCAATCCTTTCCGGCGCGGGTTCCTGGCGTACATAACCCGTCGCGTGAATACCCTCCCGCCATAGCCATTGTTCAAAGTCGAAGCTATGGGGATTGGCAAACCCACTAGGAGGACGCAGGCGCACCAACATCTGCCACTGTTCGCCAGGCTGATAGTCAGCATCGCCGTAAGCAGTAACGCGCACTTTCCTGAGCAAATGGCAATTAGGATACCCAACGGGTGCTTCACAGCGATCAATGGCCAGCATAAGCCGCTGTGAACCACCTAAAGGGGTTACGCTGAGAAGCGAGGCCTCAACCATCACATCCTCACCGTTAAGCCCTGCTGGCAGACGGCTGGCCCACTCCTGATGAATGCCTATAAACACCCAGCCACCCAAAACCAGCCAGGGTAATGCCCTTGGCCGCCATATCATGACTAACAATATACTTAGCAGGCCCGCGCCGATAAGTGGGTTTAGCGTCCCCGTACTACCGCTTAATCCAGCAGCAATAGCGCCTAACAGCGTCGCCAGCGCCGCCGGTATCGCAACGCCTAACGACATACGATCCTCCTTGGCATAAGAACTTCACGTACTCGGCATAGCCGAAGCGCTACGCTATATGGATAATAGGGTGCACTAGTCGTCAAGAGTACCTGACATGCCGCGCCGTTTCCTGCAGCGCTACATGCCTAAACCCGATACGTTAAAGCGGCAGCGGTCCTTACGCTTCATAGCGCCGCTGATAGCTGATCCCGGGTTGTGGCTTTTAACTCGTCGAAGCGTTGCCAATGCCTTTAGCGTCGGCTTGTTTTGCGCCATGCTGCCGATCCCTTTTCAAATGGTGGTCGCGGCGGTGGGTGCTCGGCTAAGCCGATGCAATCTGGCGCTGTCGGTGGGCCTTGTCTGGATTACCAACCCTCTTACCATGCCGCTTATTTTTTACGCCAACTATCGGCTGGGCACGTTTATTCTTGGCGCACCGGCACGCGAAGCACCTTCACGCATTTCAACACGCTGGATAGCCGAGCAAATGCACGACATGCTTCCGCCGCTCGTGGTGGGGTCGCTGGTGACCGCCATCGTGCTTGCGCTAGTCGCCAATGTCGGCATTCGCCTGATTTGGCGCTGGCATGTTTCCTACAATTGGAAACGCCGCCGCCTGAATAGGCAGCGGCGTCGGGCACGTATCGAATCTGAATTCGACGATTAAGGCGTGCGGGGTTGCTCGATGAGCTTGCCGGCATCGAGCTTCAGCACTCTATCCTGGTGTGCTGCAAGCCCTACATCATGGGTAACGATAACGAAGGCACAGGCGCTTTCTTTGGCTAGTTCATCCATCAAGGCCAGAATGGTTGCCGCCGTGGTTTGATCCAGATTGCCCGTCGGTTCATCCATCAGAACCAAGCTTGGATCGGTTACCAGCGCCCGGGCAATGGCAACCCGTTGACGCTCGCCACCGGAAAGTTCTCCAGGCTTATGGTCCGCCCGCGCCTTCATCCCTACCCGCTCCAAGATCTGCATGGCACGCTTCTCGGCCGTTTTCTTTGACTGACCGCGAATGATCAACGGAAGTGCAGCGTTCTCCACCGCCGTGAATTCTGCCAGCAGATGGTGAAACTGATAAACAAAGCCGATATAGCGGTTGCGAAATTTGCCCAGCGCCGCTTCATTAAGTGTGGAAAGCGGCTCACCCGCGATCACCACCCGGCCATCGCTTGGCCGGTCCAATCCACCCAGCAAATTGAGCAGCGTGGTTTTACCTGAACCCGAGCTGCCTACAATGGCAACCCGCTCGCCTGCACGCACACAAAGATCAAGTTTATCGAGTACGGTTAGATCTTGCGGCCCTTCGCTATAAATCCGCGTCAGACCCTGACAATCCAGCATGATGGCCGGCTCGGACGCTGTACCGGGAGATGTATTCATTGGCGCAGCATATTCAGGCGACATGTTGGTAGATGACGTACTTGTAGACGACGTTTTTATAGACATAGAAGCATCCTTATTCATAGCGCAGAACATCCGCCGGTTGAACGCGAGCGGCGCGCCAGGCAGGGTATAGCGTCGACAGGAAGGTCAGGCCGAACGCCGCCAACACGATATCCCGCACGTCATCCCACTGCAGTTGGGATGGCAAATCACTGATAAAGTAAACGCCAGCATCCAGGAACTGGATACCAAAGGTGGCTTCAAACCAACTGATCAAATCAGACACCGTCAGCGCCAGCAAAATACCCACAGCGACGCCAATCGCTATACCGATCAAGCCAATGGCAAGCCCCTGCACGATAAAGATGCCCATGATGGAGCGCGGTGTCGCGCCAATGGTACGCAAAATGGCAATATCAGCCCGCTTGTCGGTGACCACCATTACCAGCGTAGAGACAATATTGAATGCCGCCACGGCAATGATCACCGTCAAAAGCAGGGCAATCATGCGTTTTTCCATCTGGATGGCCTGGAAAAGATTGCCATGGGAGAACGTCCAATCGGTTCCCCGATAGCCCGGGCCCAGCTCGTTGACGATGTCCTGGGTTTCGCTACCGGCAATAAACAAGTCATCAAGCTCCAAGCGTAGCCCGCCTACCGCGTCACCCAGGCGCGCCAGGGTTTGCATATCTGAAATATTGGCGTAGGCAAGGTTGGCATCAAGGTCAGCGCCAACGCTAAAAATACCGCTGACAGTAAAGCGCTTCAGACGCGGAAAGACACCGGCAGGCGTAATCGATGCTTCGGGTACCAGCAGAGTAACGTAGTCGCCCACCCCAACTCCCAGCTGGCGGGCCAGCATAGAGCCCAGCACGACATTCCACTCACCTGGCACCAAGTCATTTAGGCTTCCCTGGCGCATATGCCGGCCAATAATCGACACCTGGTCTTCCCAGTCCGGATCGATACCGTTGACCATGGCGCCCTGATTGCGCCCGCCTGCCGAGAACATGCCCTGCTGTTCGACGTAAGGCGCTGCGCCAACCACCCGCTCACGCTGAGTCAGGCGGTCTGCCAAAGCTTCCCACTCAACCAGCCCTTCGGTGGATTCAATCTTGGTGTGCGGCACCATCCCTAGGATACGGGTACGCAGCTCGTGATCGAAACCGTTCATCACGGATAACACCAGGATGAGTACTGCTACCCCCAGCATCAATCCGAGCATCGATGTTAATGAGATAAATGAGATAAAGTGATTTCGGCGTTTGGCGCGCACGTAGCGCAGCCCCACCAAGAAAGGCAAACGATCAAGCATGGCGTCATTCCTTAGTAATAAGCCGCTCATGGTACGGTTTTTTTAGCAACACTGCATGCAAAACGGCCATTAGCGCAGTGCGATACAAGCTGAATTCCTTAAAGCTTGCAAGTTATCCGGTGACCCCCTACATTGCGCCCATTTGCGCGGTTTGTTCGGTAAGCGCAAGCTGGCTCCTTTTTATTACCAAGAGAGGTTTGACGTTGGCTGACACGACGTATCGTCTGCTTCCGGAATGGCATCCTCAGGATGGCCTTCAACTGACCTGGCCACGCCCTGACGGCGACTGGGAATCGCTTCTGCCCCGTATCGAGAGTGTGCTCGAGCGCATCGTACTGGCAACCGTCAACTACCAGCAGGTGGTGATCAGCGTGCCCGATGCGCCAACCTGTGCCCGGGTTAAGGCAACGTTTGGAGCTTATGGCGTACCGGCGCAGCAGCTCAAGCTTATGGTCGTACCCACTGACGACACCTGGGCGCGCGACCACGGTCCTATCACGGTTATTGATGACGAAGGCCAGCTGCTACTTCTGGATTACACCTTTACCGGCTGGGGCGGTAAATTCCCAGCCGAGCGCGATAACCGGCTTACTCAGGCATTAGCCGATGCGGGTGTCTGGGCATGCCCGATTGCCTCCCGCGATATGGTGCTGGAAGGCGGTGCTATTGAAACCGATGGCGAAGGCACCCTGCTGACCACCGAGGCTTGCCTGCTCAACCCTAACCGCAACCCGCATCTTTCGCGCCAGGATGTCGAGGCGCTGCTCGTTAAAGATTTTGGGGTTGATCGTGTGTTGTGGTTAGCCAACGGTCATTTGGAAGGAGATGATACCGATAGCCACATTGATACCCTGGCGCGCTTTTGCGATCCAACAACCATTGCCTATATCCGCTGCGACGACCCGACAGACCCACATTACCCAGCACTGTCTGCAATGGAGCAGGAACTCAAAGCGTTTCGTCAGCGCAACGGCGAAGCCTACCGGCTGATTGCCCTGCCGTGGCCCAAGGCATGTTTTGACCCTGAAGATGGCCATCGGCTGCCAGCCACCTACGCCAATTTTCTGATTATCAATCAGGCGGTGCTGGTACCCACCTATGGTGACCCGGCGGATATTACGGCGCTAAACGCTTTGGCTGAGGCCTTTCCGGACCACACGCTGATCCCCATTGAGTGTTCAAGCGTTATTCGCCAGCACGGCAGCCTGCACTGCCTCACTATGCAACTGCCCAAGGGCACGCTTACGGCGGCCTCCCCTAAATCAGTAAGGAGCAACGATGACGACTACGTTGGCTAATAACCTGACGGTTGGCGTTGTGCAACAGCAAGCCTGGCCCGACAAGGCCCAAAGCCTTGCCGCCAGTGAAGCGGGCATTCGGGATGCGGTTAAGCGTGGCGCGCAGCTGGTCATGCTTCAAGAGCTGCATGCCACCCACTACTTTTGCCAGTTTGAAGACCCGGCACTGTTTGATTTGGCCGAACCGCTAGATGGGCCTACCGGCAAACGCTTGGAAGCTTTGGCCCGCGAGCTGGATATCGTGCTGGTAGGTTCGCTATTTGAACGCCGGGCGCCCGGGCTCTATCACAACACCGCCGTGGTGTATGATCGGGACAAAGGCCGTGTGGGCCAGTATCGCAAGATGCATATCCCGGACGACCCTGCTTTTTATGAGAAATTCTACTTTACTCCAGGCGATCACGACGCGGCTCGTCACGAGGGCTTTACCCCTATTGATACATCGCTTGGTAGGCTGGGTGTGCTGGTCTGCTGGGATCAGTGGTACCCGGAAGCCGCCCGCCTAATGGCGCTGGCAGGCGCGGACTTGCTGCTTTACCCCACCGCCATTGGCTGGGATCCTAATGACGATGAGGCAGAGAAAGCCCGTCAAAAAGAGGCCTGGACATTGATTCAGCGCTCGCATGGCGTTGCCAATGGCCTGCCGGTCATTGTTGCCAACCGGATTGGCTTTGAAGCGGATCATTCAGGCGTTGGCGATGGCATTCAATTCTGGGGAGGAAGCTTTATCTGCGGTCCTCAGGGTGAATTGCTGGCCCATGGCGGTGAGGAAGCCGAGCAGTTGGTAGTGACCATCGACATGGCACGCAGCGAAAATACCCGGCGAATCTGGCCCTATTTACGTGACCGTCGCGTTGATGCCTACGGCGACCTTACACGGCGCTTTCGAGACTAAACGCCCAGACCGGCGACCGTAATGGGTTGCGACTAACAAAAACGCCTGCAGGAGGCTCATTTTGAGCTTACCCTGCAGGCGTTTTTTTGATGCCAGTTTTGAGCCTACTTCCAGAAATCGCGAATCGAGGCAATTCCCTGAGCACCCACGGCACGGGCGTGGTTGGCATCAAAGCGCGTCATGCCGCCGAGCGCAAATACCGGCATGCCAGCACGTTCGACCAACTGCTGAAAATCATGCCAGCCCATGGGCGCCACTTCCGGGTGTGAAGGCGTGGTGCGCAGCGGTGAAAGCGTCACGAAATCACAGCCCAAGACAGCTGCCTGGGAGAGCTGAGCCTGATCGTGGGTGGAGGCAGATAGCCACTTGCTTTCGGCAATCGGACGCCGATCAAGCTGCATCAATCGCTCGCTGGTCAGATGAATGCCATCGGCATCTACCTGTTCAAGCAGCTTGGGTTCACCGTTAAGCAGCAGGCTGGCGCCGTACTGGCGGCACAGCTTCAACGCACGCTCGGCACGCGCCACGTAGCTTGCTTCATCCAGCTCTTTGGCGCGCAGCTGTACCAGACGAATATTGTCTTCCTGTAACGCCCGCTCTAAAAAGGCATCAAACCGCGCTTCGTCAGCCTCTTCCATGGTAATCAGATATTCGGTCGGCAGCATCACCGCCCGTAGGATAGGCAGATTGGCGGCCGGGAAAGGATAATTGACCAGCTCCTCCATGGGCACCCAGCGTACAGCCTGGCCTTCGCGGCCAAACGGCTCACCCGCAAACTCATGCACCTGCCAGACATCCAGTAGAATATGCTTGTCCGGATATTCATGATGCACACGGATCAGAGGCTGAGCACGAATAATCTCAACGCCGAGCTCTTCGTGCAGCTCGCGCTTCAAGCCTTCCAGGCCTGTTTCATAAGGTGCCAGCTTGCCACCGGGAAATTCCCACAGACCACCCTGATCAACATTCGAGGGGCGACGTGCGATCAGTACTTTTTTCTGATCGGCGCTTATCATGGCAGCTGCCGCCACGTGAACCCGTCGTTTTACCATTACATTCATTACGTCTTTTTCCACTGTGTGTGCACCGACGGATCACTGCCGGTGCCAACTCGCTGCGTGAGCCTTTTGATCACCACTGATAAACTGCAACTTATCAGCTAGCTTCGATAATCTGCGTTAATGCTTACATAATCATGAGAAAGATCAGAGGTCCATACGGTGGCGCTCTCCTGCCCCCGCCCTAAACTAATTCGAATGGTGATCTCTTCTTGTGCCATAACCGCACTGCCTAACGCTTCAGTGTAGCTGCTTGCACGTCCGCCAGCCTCAACCAGGCGCACATCTCCCAGATCAATGACCACGCGACCGACGTCAAAATCATCCACGGGCGCCCGTCCAACGGCGGCCAGAATACGCCCCCAGTTGGCATCCGAGGCGTAAAGCGCCGTTTTAACCAACGGCGAATGCGCCACGGTAAACGCAACATCCAGCGCCTCCTGCCGGGTTTGGGCAGCTTCAACCTGCAATGTGACAAACTTGGTCGCGCCTTCACCATCGCGAATAATCGCCTGGGCAAGCGTTGTCATAACCTGCTGCAGCGCTTCACGAAAAGCCGCTATATCAGCTTCACTTTCAACCGCCGCGCCTGCCCCCGTGGCCGCCAGCATGCACGCATCGTTGGTCGATGTATCACTGTCCACTGTTATACAGTTGAACGAGCCATTAGCCGTTTCGCGCAGCAATTGATCCAGCAGTGACTGCTCAATGGTCGCATCGCTAACCACAAAGCCCAACATAGTGGCCATGTTCGGCTTGATCATGCCGGAACCTTTGGTAATCCCGTTGATGGTGACTGACCCGCCACTCAACTGTACGGTAACCGTTGCGCCTTTGGCACGGGTATCCGTCGTAAGAATTCCTTCACCCGCATGGCGCCAAGCCTCGCTCTGCTCCCCTTTGGAATCAAGCGCCGGCGTCAAACCTGCCAGCAGACGCTCCATGGGCAGCGGCTCGCCAATTACCCCTGTCGAGAAAGGTAACACCTGATGCTCGGCAACGCCGGCCTGTTCGGCCAGCGCCTTACAGCTGGCGTAGGCGTCTTCAAGCCCACGCTCGCCAGTTCCCGCATTGGCATTGCCGGTATTAATCAGCCAATAACAGGGCGCCTTGCCCTCTGCACGGCAACGCTCAATATGCGTCTTGGCTACCGACACCGGCGCGGCGCAAAACGCATTAAGCGTAAATACGCCGGATACGGTTGCCGATGCGGGCAGCTCAATCACCACCATGTCACGACGACCCGGCTTTTTGATACCCGCCATTGCACTTCCTAGACGCACCCCCGCCAGGGGGGGCATCGCCGGAAACGGACTATGTCCCACCGCCATGATCGTCTCCTCTACCTAAAGGCTACATGCCTGATTAGCTTAATTTACCGCAACACTGCTTATACTTCTTGCCAGAGCCACATGAACACGGATCGTTGCGACCAACTTTAGGACCTCCACGGCGCACGGGACGCGCGTCTTCACCCTCCCCTGCAACGGCCCCTTCAGCATCTGATGTGTTCTCACCGGCTGGCACATCGTCATGACGACTAGCCGCAGCGGCTTTTTCCCGGGCAAGCTCTTCGCGGCGCTTTTGCTCCAGCGCATCGACTTCTTCAGGCTGGCGCACCTGCACATGGCTAAGAATACGCGTTACGTCAGCCTTGATGTTGGTCAGCAAGTTCTGGAACAACTCAAAGGATTCGCGCTTGTATTCCTGCTTAGGATTCTTTTGGGCATAGCCGCGCAGGTGAATACCCCGGCGCAGATGATCCATCGATTGGAGATGCTCTTTCCAACGGGTATCAAGCACCTGCAGCATAACCTGCTTTTCAAAGCGGCGAATCAGCGCAGCACCTGCAGCATCCACCTTGGCCGCATAGGCCTCGCGGTGCATGGTCTGCAGACGTTCACGCAGCTTCTCTTCGCTGAATCGCTCATCTTCCGCCGCCCACTGAGTAACCGGCGCGTCGAGATTGAATTCCGTTTTAAGATGCGCTTCAAGTCCGGACAGATCCCACTGTTCGGCCAGACTTTGGGGCGGTACGAAGTCGCTGATGGTGTCTTCCATCACTTCTTCACGGATACCGACAATCGCCTCGGCAATATCGTCAGATGCCAGCACTTCGTTGCGCTGCTCGTAAATCACCCGACGCTGATCGTTGGCAACATCGTCATACTCAAGCAGCTGCTTGCGAATATCGAAGTTGCGTCCCTCGACCTTTTTTTGTGCACGCTCAACCGCGTTGGATACCATCTTGTGCTCAATGGCCTCACCACGCTCAAGTCCCAGCGCCTGCATCAACCGCTTGACGCGATCTGAACCAAACAGGCGCATCAGGCTATCTTCCAGCGACAGGAAGAAACGCGTGGACCCGGGATCCCCCTGACGCCCGGAACGACCGCGCAGCTGGTTATCGATACGCCGAGATTCGTGACGTTCAGAGCCAATCACGTGCAGGCCGCCGGCTTCAAGAACGTCATTGTGACGTTTCTGCCACTCGGCTTTCAAAGCATCAATCTGCGCCTGGGTAGGATTAGAGAGCTTGGCGGCTTCCGCCTCCCAGTTACCGCCCAGCATGATATCGGTACCCCGTCCTGCCATATTGGTGGCAATGGTGATGGCACCCGGACGACCTGCTTGGGCGATAATTTCCGCTTCGCTCTGGTGCTGCTTGGCATTGAGCACGTTGAACTTCAGGCCCGCATCACGCATCAGGCGTGCCAGATACTCAGATGTTTCGATAGAGGCCGTACCTACCAGTACCGGGCGGCCAGCCTCAGTCTCTGTTCTGACATCCTTGATGATCGCTTCATATTTTTCTTCCGCGCTCAGGTAGACCAGATCATTGAGGTCTTTACGCGCCAGCCCGCGATTGGTCGGAATGACGATAACGTCAAGGCCATAGATCTGACGAAACTCAAAGGCCTCGGTGTCAGCGGTACCGGTCATGCCGGAGAGCTTTTCATACAGCCGGAAGTAGTTTTGGAAGGTAGTCGATGCCAGCGTCTGACTTTCCCTCTGAACGGGCACGCCTTCCTTGGCCTCAACTGCCTGATGGAGACCTTCTGACCAGCGGCGTCCTGGCATTGTCCGGCCGGTATGCTCGTCGACAATAACCACCTGGCCTTCCGACACGATGTAATCGACGTCAATTTGATACAGGTGACGAGCACGCAGTGCAGAATGCATGTGCTGCAGCAGGTTGAGGTTTTGAGCGGCATAAAGCGACTCGCCTTCTTTAAGAAGGCCCTCTGCCTGCATCAATTCCTCAACCCTGTTGTGCCCCTGTTCGGTCAGCTCAACCTGCTTTTGCTTTTCATCCAGCAAGAAATCGCCAGTGGCGGGCACATCGTCGTCTTCGGATACTTCACCCTTTTCAAGCTGCTGGGCGAGTTTATTAACGACATTATAAAGATTGGTGTTTTCATCCACCGCGCCGGAGATAATGAGCGGCGTACGTGCCTCATCAATCAGGATGGAGTCCACCTCGTCGACAATAGCGTAGTGCAGGCCACGCTGCACTTTGTCTTCCAGCGAGAACGCCATATTGTCACGTAGGTAGTCAAACCCGAATTCGTTATTGGTGCCGTAGGTAATATCGCACTTATAGGCGTAGCGCTTTTCCTCGCCCGTCTGACCGGCAAAGATAACCCCGACAGAAAGCCCCAGAAATTCATACAGCGGGCGCATCCACTCGGCATCACGCCGGGCGAGGTAGTCATTCACCGTGACCACGTGAACGCCTTTTGCAGGTAACGCATTCAGATAAACCGCAAGTGTTGCTACCAGGGTTTTACCTTCACCCGTTTTCATCTCGGCAATGCGGCCCCGGTGCAGCGTCATCCCCCCGACCATTTGCACATCAAAATGGCGCATGCCCATTACCCGCTTGCTGGCCTCACGCACAATGGCAAAGGCAGCGGGTAACAGATTATCCAGCGCGTCACCATCATTCAAACGCTGGCGCAGCTCAGCCGTTTTACCCTGGAGCTCACCGTCTGACAGCCCTTCAAGCTCAGCCTCGAGCACGTTTATGCTATGCACGTTTTTCTGCATGCGTTTTACTTCACGGTCGTTCTTGGAGCCAACAACTTTGCGTAATAAATTATTAATCATGAAATTTCCACATCATCATGAGCGACCCAATGGGTTTCGCCCTGTTCCGTATAAGGCAAATAGAAGGGTGTATTAGTAAACCGTGAGAGCGTTTGGCGGGCCACGTTGGGTCAATACATCTTGCGCTGCCACCTGACGCTTAATAAGCAGATAATCCGGCAGAAAATGGCGCAGCACGTCCATGCGTTTAACACGCCGCACCCAGCGCTTTAATGCGCGACGCCTTTTGGCGGTCCAGCGTGATTGGGCACGCAAGATGGTAGGCACCCACAAACATACGCTAATGCTACGTTCAGCACCGCGAAAGACATCGGAAGATACTAAACTACTGGGAAGCAAGCAGCTTACCAGTAACCCGGCGAGCCACCAACGCGCTAGACCATGACGACGTTGACGTCGTGGCATGGCTGTAAAAGCATTAAGCGTTGATGACATACTGTGGGTTGGCTCCTGAGCGTGTTAGGCTCTGCATTCAGTAACGCAGCGTCATGCTTATATGGTTACTGATTAATAAATTAAAAGGGTTATCTTAGGAATCAAGCGTATGAGTATAAAGGTTAAGCGTTCTCACGCACAGCCCATCGCCCGACTGCTCAACAAGTCTGGCGATATTGGCCAGCTAATGCGCCAATCCCGCTTGATTGACCAGGCCCAGTGCCATATAAGGGCTCATTTACCTGAAGAAATGCGCGGCCATATTTTCGTTGGCGGCTTTAAAGATGGCCGCTTAACGCTGATCAGCAGCCAGGCGAGCTGGTTGACATGGCTTCGCTTTGAGCAGAGCCGACTGCTAAACCTATTGCACCAGCTGCTAGGCTTTGAAGCGGTAAATGGCTTTACCTTCAAAGTTCGTCCCGTTCGCCCGGTGGAAGCCCCGCTACGCAATACACGAAACTTGTCAGCCACTGCGGGTAAAACCCTGGCCGACTGTGCAAGCGACACCCATAACCCAGCGCTTCGTAAAGCTTTGGAGCGCTTAGCTTCGCACGCCCCTACTCAATAAGCCTATACACTTCATTATCCAGCCCAGTCTTGAATTCGCCAGTACATACGGCAAGTCAGCTGTCTAAACGCTTTTGCCCGTACTTTTCAAAATGTGTACCCACTTGAAATGCAAAAAGCACCGCCCAGGCGGTGCTTTTTATATGTCACATAGGCATATACGTCTATATGAGTACCAATCAAGCCATGGCAGGCGCTGCATAGGAAATAGGTGCAACCGCCTTTTCGCCTTCGAACGTCACGATCTCAAATGCATCCGGCTGAGCCATTAACTCACGACATAGCTGGTTATTCAGTGCATGGCCTGATTTGACACCATGGAACTCGCCAATAAGGCTGTGACCCAACTGATACAGGTCACCGATGGCATCCAGCACCTTATGTTTGACGAACTCATCTTCGTAACGCAGGCCACCTTCGTTGACGATACGATAATCATCAACCACTACCGCGTTATCAAGACTTCCCCCCAGGGCCAGATTATTAGAGCGCAAAAACTCCAGATCTTTCATGAACCCGAAGGTTCGCGCCCGAGAGACTTCCTTGACGAAGGAGGTAGTAGAGAAATCGATAAGCGCCGTCTGCTTCTGCTGTTCAAATACCGGGTGATCGAAATCAATGGTAAATGAAACCTTAAAGCCTTGATGGGGCAGAAAAACAGCTTCTTTATCGCCATCGCTGACGGATACACGTCGCTTGATGCGAATAAACTTTTTCGGTGCATCTTGCTCAAGAATGCCCGCCGACTGAATCAGAAATACAAACGGACTGGCACTGCCGTCCATGATCGGCACTTCAGGCGCACTAAGGTCAACGTAAGCATTATCGATACCCAAGCCCGCAAAGGCAGACATCAAATGCTCAACAGTTGCCACCTTAACGCCTTCAAAAGAGAGAGCCGTACAAAGTTTAGTATCTTCTACCAGCTCGGCACGAGCGGGAACGTGAACCACAGGATCCAGATCGGTTCTAACAAACACAATCCCGGTGTTTGCCGGCGCCGGACGCAAAGCCAAATGGACTTTTTTTCCAGAGTGCAGACCCACTCCAGTGGCGCGGATGACGTTTTGTAGGGTGCGTTGTCTGATCATGGATAGTAGTCGAACTCTAATAACGGAAGTACCGTGAGGGGAAAGAAAGTTATCAAACAGTGTTCACTTTAACAGCAAACGAGCGTTTTAACCAATAAAACACTCGTTTGCTGATAGCGTGAAACCGTTCGAGCTATCAATCCGCCTGGCGGCGCAAGAATGCAGGAATGTCCAGATAGTCATCGGCATCAGCCCCACGACTTTTCTCAGGACGCGGTTTGGGCGCATGCTCAGGAGCTTCAGCACGGGCAGTTGCCTGCTGACGCATTACCGTAGGCTGCTGTAGCTTGCGATAGTCTGAAGATTCAGCAGCAGAACGGCGTGCCGGCTCACGAGTAGCCACTTTGGCCTTACTAGTGCTGCCGTCTAAACCAGCGGCAACAACAGTAACACGCAGCTCATCGGACATTTCCATATCAATGGAAGTTCCCACCACAATAGTCGCTTCCTGAGAAGCAAACTCTTGAACCGTGGCGCCCACATCGTTGAACTCGCCAATCGACAGATCCGGACCTGCTGTAATATTTACCAGGATGCCGCGGGCACCGTGCAGGTCGATATCTTCCAACAGTGGACTGCGGATAGCTTTCTCGGCCGCTTCGCGGGCGCGGTTCTCGCCAGTAGCGCCGCCGGTTCCCATCATTGCCATGCCCATTTCAGACATGACAGTGCGAACGTCTGCAAAGTCGACGTTGATAATACCGGGGCTGGTTATCAGCTCGGCAATACCTTGCACAGCGCCAAGCAATACATCGTTGGCAGCACTGAACGCGGTTAACAGCGTGGCATTTTTACCCAGTACGGAAAGCAGTTTCTCGTTGGGAATGGTAATCAGTGAGTCCACGTGCTGGGAGAGCTCTTTCATGCCCTCTTCAGCAGCGCGCATACGCTTGGGACCTTCGAACGGGAAAGGCCGCGTGACAACGGCCACCGTCAGAATACCCAACTCTTTGGCTACCTGGGCAACCACGGGCGCGCCGCCTGTTCCGGTACCACCGCCCATACCTGCGGTAATAAAGACCATGTCGGCGCCTTCAAGCAGCTCGGCAATCCGGTCACGGTCTTCCATGGCAGCCTGACGTCCTACTTCAGGGTTGGCACCCGCCCCCAGCCCTTTGGTAATTTCACTACCAAGTTGTAAAACAGTTTTTGCAGACACGCGTTTAAGCGCCTGGGCATCGGTGTTGGCGCAAATGAATTCAACGCCTTCGATGTTGCTCTCGACCATGTGGTTGACGGCATTGCCGCCACCACCACCAACACCGACTACTTTTATGACCGCACTACTCGAGGGTGCGTTATCTACCAATTCGAACATAAGCCCCGTCTCCTGAACCGCATTTGCGGCCCTGTCAGAAATTTCCTTTGAACCAGCCTTTGATTCTTGCCAGCGCCGTATGGCCTTCCTTGATATCACGCCGGGCAAGTTCGTTGCGGCCTTTATGAGCAGCAACGACTCCCCCGTGGCTTTCTAGACCTTGCCCATGACGCACTTCTTGCAACGCATAATGCAATAAGCCGACACCTGTCGCATAGATGGGGTTACGCACTACGTCCGCCAAACCTCTAACGTTTTGCGGACAGGCAATACGAACGGGCATATGGAAAATCTCCTCTGCCAATTCGCTGACACCCTCCATACGTGAAGTGCCGCCAGTAAGTACCACTCCAGCGGCCACCATGTCTTCATAACCACTACGGCGTAATTCGTCTCTTATCAATGTAAAGAGTTCTTCGTAGCGTGGCTCGACTACCTCAGCAAGCGCCTGACGCGACAAGTCACGCGCCGGGCGGTCGCCCACACTAGGAACCTTGATCATCTCATCACTTGCGGCCAATTGAGTTAACGCGCAAGCATATTTAACTTTTATCTCTTCAGCATGCTGAGTAGGTGTGCGCAGCGCCATGGCGATGTCATTGGTTACCTGATCGCCAGCGATAGGAATAACCGCCGTATGACGAATCGCACCCTCAGTAAAAATGGCCATATCGGTGGTACCACCGCCGATATCCACCATGCATACACCCAGCTCGCGTTCATCTTCGGTCAAAACCGCCATGCTGGAAGCCAACTGCTCCAGAATAATCGCATCGACATCCAGCCCACAGCGACGGACACATTTTTCGATATTCTGAACGGCGTTAAGCGCAGCGGTCACCAAGTGGACCTGCGCTTCCAGACGCACACCCGACATACCCAGCGGCTCACGAATGCCTCCCTGGGTATCAATCGAGAATTCCTGGGGCAATACATGCAGTACACGCTGACCTTCAGAAATGGCCCGGGCCCTGGCGGAATCGATGACGCGATCGATATCGGAAGGAGTAACTTCGCGTTCTTTAATGGCGACCACACCGTCAGAGTTCATTGAACTGATATGGCTACCGGCAACCCCAACATACACGGAGTGAATATCGCAGCCCGCCATAAGCTCGGCTTCTTCAACGGCGCGTTGAATAGATTGAACCGTTGACTCAATATTAATAACCACGCCGCGTTTCATACCACGCGAGGGATGGGAGCCAATACCAGCAATTTCAATGCCACCATCATCAGTGGGTTGCCCGACGATTGCGACGACCTTGGACGTTCCAATGTCCAGCCCGACCACCATATTAGATGCATTGGGTGAGCCTGCCATGAGTCGGGAATTCTCCTTGTAATCTTCTTAAATAATAAAATAAACAGAGGGTATTTAAACGTAAACTCGCCCACACTTTGGGTACAACTTAGCGGTTAATAAGCGTTAACTACGAGCTATCGTTAAACGCTGACCATTAGGCGTAAACCCAAGAGAAATCATCAATTGCCCATAGTATAGAAACAATGACCATAATACGACTAGTCCAAGCCCACAATAATGGGCTTGGAACGTAATTTAAACCCTATTAACGCGTTTTTCCGCGTTGGCGACGGCTTAACCGAACTAAAGCTTATGAAGTAAGCTGAAACTTACTCCTCTGGAGTTTCAAATTCGCTCTCGCCATGCCAAGCCACTGATACGCCGTTGGGGTAGCGTAAATCTATATACCGAATATGCTCACCGAAGCGGGCAAGCTCGCGCAGCCAGGAAGCCGAAAGACGTGCTAAACGAACTTCGTGATCGCGCCTGCCAAGCATGACCCAGGTTCCATTATCAAGCTGCAAACGCCAGGCGCCGCGGGGCTCTAAGCGAAGCTGCGAAAGATTCAACGCCAAATTGTTAAAATGCGGCGTCAAGCGATAGTAATAGGCCAGTACTTCTTCACTGCTACCGTTTGGCCCTGCCAGATCCGGCAATTCTGTAGGCACTTCAATAGGAGCGAAAGTAAACGGTTCGCCTTGGGGGTTAAGCAGATACTCATCGTTCCAGCGTGCCACCGGCTCTTGCTCAACAAGCTCAAATACCAAGGCGTTGGGCCACTCTCGGGAAATACGCACTTCATACAGCCAGCCTATTTGCATGGCCCGATCACGTAGCTCACCTAAATCAGCGGACAACCAGGTAGCACCCTGCACTAATGGTGCAAGCTGGGTGCGCAGGTAGTCGGCACTGACGTACTCCCATTCGCCGCGAATCGACACACGCTCTATAGGACGATCCAGCCAAAGCCAAAGCGCACGACCTCCAGCACCCAATAAAAGTGCCAGGAGTATGATGCCGAACCAAGCATTACGCCTTTTCATAAGGCCTCTTCATGACACGCCCTGCTTGCCAGCCGTCTGGAGGATCTGCACTACTAACGCGTCAAACGTAATACCCGCATGGGCAGCCGCCTGAGGCACGAGACTATGGTCGGTCATGCCCGGTACCGTATTGACTTCGATCAGCCAGAAATGACCCTTTGCATCGCGCATGACGTCAACACGCCCCCAGCCCTCACAACCGATAGCGACAAAAGCCTCACGGCAGAGCTTGGCAAGCTCGGCTTCATCCGCTTCTGAAAGCCCGCAAGGCAAGTGGTACTGGGTCGTATTGGAGACATACTTGGCTTCATAATCGTAAAACCCGCCAGGTACCTCCACACGAATAGCCGGCAGCACCCGGCCATCAAGCAAGGCCACCGTGTACTCATCGCCAACCACAAACCGCTCTGCCATTACCCGGGCATCAAACTGGGCAGCTTCGCGATAGGCGGCTTCCAGCGCCTCACGGGTTTTGACAATGCTGATGCCGAGAGTGGAGCCTTCATGCACCGGCTTCACCATCATGGGCAGACCAAGCGTTGCCACGACACCATCCCAATCTGCGTCATCGTTGAGCATGATGCTTTCCGGTGTGGGTAGCCCTGCTGCCTGCCACACCTGCTTGGTGCGCTGCTTATCCATTCCTAGTGCTGAGGCCAGAACGCCGCTGCCGGTATAGGGAATATTCAAAAGTTCAAGCGCGCCCTGGAGCGTGCCATCTTCACCGCCGCGACCGTGCAGAGCGATAAAGACAACCGACGGCGCCAGGGCCTCAAGCCCAACCAGCCCCTTATCGCGTAGGTCATAACCCTGCGCATTGATATTCTGGCGCTTTAAAGCCTCTAAAACCGCACTGCCACTTTTCAGCGAAACTTCCCGCTCAGCAGAAGAACCGCCATAAACCACAACGACTCGCGAACTATCCGTTGGGGCGTAATCGGCACTCACAGCTCTACCTCACTTAATACCAGTTCGGCCTGTGCCAGGGAGAGCGAAATACCGCCCACATCGCCAGCGCCTTGAGTAATCAAAATATCGTCTGGCCGCAATACGTTAGCCAACAGTGCGGGCAGTTCCCGCTTATGCTCGATAAATAGCGGGTCCACTTCCCCGCGCTGGCGAATCGAGCCGGCAAGCGCTCGGCCATCTGCGCCAGGAATCAACGCTTCGCCTGCGCTATATACATCCAATAACACCAGTGTATCGACCTGCGACAGAACACGGACAAAATCTTCGTAAAGATCGCGGGTTCGGCTATAACGATGGGGTTGGTAAAGCATGACCAGACGGCGCTCAGGCCAACCTGCGCGCACCGCCTTGATTACCATATCCACTTCACGCGGATGATGGCCGTAATCATCCACCAGCATGACCTTTCCGGATGCCTTGGGCGCGGGGAAATGACCATGCACCTGAAAGCGCCGACCGACTCCGGCAAACCCAGACAACCCACGCAGGATTGCCTCATCGCTAACGCCGGCATCGGTTGCCACTACAATAGCGGCCATGGCATTAAGCGCGTTATGGCGACCCGGCATGGCCAGGCGCACGTTAAGCGGTGCGGCACGCCCAGGGCGTAGCGCCGTAAATGACACTTCACCGCCCTGCTGGGTAAAATCCACAATGCGGTAATCCGCATCGGTATCAAAACCATAGGTAACGAACTGACGTTTAATCTGTTCACACAAGCCGCGCACGTGAGGATCATCAATACACAAAACGGCCAGGCCGTAAAACGGCAGGTTGTGTAAGAATTCGATGAAAGTACTTTTCAGGCGCTCAAAATCACCACCATAGGTCGCCATGTGATCGGCGTCGATATTGGTGACAATTGACATCATTGGCTGCAGATGGAGAAACGAGGCATCAGATTCATCGGCCTCGGCCACCAAATAGTCACCTTCCCCCAGACGCGCATTGGCCCCGGCACTGGTCAGGCGGCCACCAATCACAAAGGTAGGGTCCAGCCCGCCTTCGGCCAGAAGCGTCGCTGTCAGGCTAGTGGTCGTGGTTTTGCCATGTGTACCGGCAACGGCGATACCATGACGAAAGCGCATCAGCTCCGCGAGCATCTCAGCACGCCGTACCACCGGCACTCGGTGTTCATGGGCCCAGCGAATCTCGGGATTGGTATTATCCACTGCACTTGAAACAACGACGACATCAGCTCCTTCCACGTGCGCTTCGGCATGGCCGATATCCACACGAATACCGCACTGGCGCAACCGCTCAACGACGGACGAAGTCTTCATGTCGCTTCCGCTGACGCTGTAACCTTGGTTTGCCAGCACTTCGGCAATACCACACATACCCGCGCCGCCGATTCCAACGAAATGTATACGCTGGATACGCCGCATACCCGGGCCGCTCGGGCTGGTACGCTGGGGCAATGACTGGGTTACTGAGTCAATCACACTACTTCTCCTTTATTGAGTATCGCCAGGCATCCTTCGGCTAATCGTTCAGTGGCGTCCAGGTGGGCAGCTTGACGAGCCCGGGACGCCATTAGTGCAAGCGTTGCAGGCTCGAGTAAATCACTGAGATAGTGGGTCAAGCGCTCAGGCGTCAATGCCGACTGAACGACACATAGCGCAGCCCCAGCCTTGACCAGCACATCGGCGTTAACCCGCTGGTGATCGTCAACGGCAAAGGGAAAGGGCACCAGTAGTGAAGGCTTTGCCGCTGCGGCAAGCTCTGCCACCGTTAGCGCACCCGCCCGGCATACCACAAGATCGGCCCACTCATAGGCGGCTGCCATATCGTCAATAAACGGGGTGACCTCTGCAGAAACTCCGTGCTGGGCATACCCTTCAAACGTCTTGATATCGCGTGATTTACCCGCCTGATGGCGTATTTCAGGGCGTTTTTCAAGCGGCAAGGCCGCAACGGCCGGTGGTAGGCGTTCATTCAATGCAACCGCCCCTAGTGAGCCCCCTACCACTAAGAGGCGTAAAGAGCGGCCCGTGAAGGCTTCAATGCTACGCGGCGCCTGGCCGATAGCAGCAATCTCTGCACGGACTGGATTACCAATCACTTCGGCACGCGCGCCCAAGGCTCCAGCAAAAGCGGCATAACTTTGTGTGGCTAGCCGCGACAAGACGCGATTGGTTAACCCAGCCACGGCATTTTGCTCATGCACAACCAGTGGAATACGCGAAAGCCACGCGGCAAGGCCGCCCGGGCCACTTGCAAAGCCTCCCAGTCCCACCACCAGCTGTGGTTTAAAGGTATTAATGACACGCCGCGCCTGTAAAACCGCTTGGCTCAAGTTCACCGGCGCTTTAAGCCAGCCTGCTATGCCGTTTCCACGTAGACCACTAACTGCAATGGTGTGGAGCTTGATACCAGCGTCAGGTACCAGGCGATTTTCAATTCCTCGGGGGCTACCCAGCCACTCAACGGCAACATTTTGCCTCTTTAGCGCCCGCGCCAGGGAAAGCGCGGGAATTACATGCCCACCCGTTCCCCCCGCCATGATTAAAACGCGTTGAGGTGCGTTCGTCGTCACAAACGACTCCTTGAAAAATTTACGATAAACGCGGTTCGCGACGCGACTTGTAAGGGGTAGGAACACGACGCGGTCGATGTCTTGTTTCTGCGTCTACGCGCAGCAGCAGGCCAATCATCATACCGATGACCAGCAGGCTTGAACCGCCATAACTGATCAACGGCAAGGTAAGTCCTTTGGTAGGCAGTAGTCCAGAGCTTACCGCCATGTTAATAAATGCCTGGGAAGCAATAACAAAGCCTACGCCGTAACTGACATAAGCCCCAAAAAGATGACCGGCAACCTCGGCTTTTCGCCCAATCCACATTGCTCGGCCAATCAAAAGCGTAAACAGCAAGATAACAGCAATAGCCCCGAGCATGCCCAACTCTTCGGCAATCACGGCGAAGATGAAATCGGTGTGTGCTTCAGGCAGATAATGCAGCTTTTGAACACTATTACCCAGCCCGGTGCCTGTCACGTGGCCACGGCCAAAAGCAATCAACGCTTGAGTAAGCTGATAGCCGGTCGCAAACTGGTCTGCCCATGGGTCTAGAAAGCTTGTCCAGCGCGCCAGCCGGTAAGGTTCCAGCACCACCATCATGACAGCGCCAAAGGTCAATACCCCGCCGCTGCCGATAAGCAATACAAGCGATGCACCGCTCATCATCAGCATACCGATCACGCAGGTGGTATATACCACCATGCCACCAAAGTCCGGCGCCAGAAACAGCAGTCCGGCAGGCAGTGCCAGAACCGCAATAGGCCGCCACAAGGTAAAGGCACGAAGACGCAAATCGTAAGCAAAGCGCGACATGAACATCGCCATGTAAAAAATAAGCCCTACCTTGCCAAGCTCGGACACCTGGATATTAGGCAAAGGTCCGGGTAGCGCTATCCAGCGTTTACTGCCGTTGATTTCCTGGCCAAACAGCAACACCACAACAAGCAGCACGATACTTATTAGAAGAATCAGCGCCGCATTTTGCCGCCATACTTCCAACGGCACACTCATCATGAACACGCAGGCCAAGACGGCAAGCAGCAGGAAAATGCCGTGCTGGCGAAAGTAGTAAAAGCTGTTATCCAACAGACCAATGGAAGCCGAACTGACCATCACCCAGCCTATTCCGGCAAGCGAGACAGCCGCGACAATCAACCAGATGTCACAGGGCAAATTCCGCGTAGTGACTGCCTGGTGCATACGTTGTAAACGACTCATTGCGGCATCTCCGCTGCCTTATTTTCTACCCAACAGCGAAAAGCTTCGCCGCGGGCCTGATAGTCGGAAAACTGATCAAAGCTCGCGCAGGCAGGTGACAGCAATACACAGTCACCGGGTTTTGCTATGGCAAATGCGGCTTCCATTGCCTGGGTCAGATCGTTTACCTGTCGCACCGTCACGTGAGACGTAAGAGCTTGGGAGATCCGTTCGCGATCTTCTCCAAATACCAGCGCCTCACGCGCGCAGTTGGCTAGCGGCATGGCAAGAGGTGAAAAATCGGCTCCCTTGCCTACCCCGCCCCCCAACCAGACCAGGCGGCCTTTGAGAGTTGCACCCAGGCCATTGATTGCTGCCAAGGTTGCGCCAACGTTGGTTCCTTTTGAGTCGTTTACCCAGGTAACACCGTTGATATGCGCGATAGTTTCACTACGGTGAGCCAAGCCGGTGAAAGCTTTAAGTGCTTTTACCATGGCAGAAGCGTCAAACCCCAGCGCCTGCCCCATGGCCAGGGCGGCCAGGGCATTCATATAATTATGCTGACCCGCGATCGATAACTCACTGGCCGATACCCAGGCAGTTTGCCCATGCATCAATATAAGTTCGCCCCCCTTCCAGACAAGCCCCCAGCCATCCTCAGTTGACGGGTTTGAGGAAAAAGGGATGACTTCAGGCCCTGCATGAACAGGCCAGGTAAGCGGCTCGTCCTGATTGACAATGGCATACTGCGCCTGAGTAAAAATACGCTGCTTGGCCATTCGATAGGCCTGCATATCGCCATGCCGGTCCAGATGATCTTCGCTGAGATTTAAAAACGCTGCTGCTTTAGCACCCAGTGCCGGCGTGGTTTCCAGCTGAAAACTGGAAAGCTCCAGAATATACAGCTCGGCCTCAGGCTCATCCGCCAGCAAATCCAGCGCTGGCGTACCCAAGTTGCCGCCTACTGCAACACGTAGTCCAGAGGCCTTCGCCATTTCACCCAGTAACGTAGTAACCGTAGACTTGGCATTCGAGCCAGTAATGGCAGCAACAGGCACTTGATTGATACGCGTAAACAGGGCAGTTTCGCCTATCAGCACGGGTTCATTGGTCTGCGGGTTAATCCTTTCTGCCAGACCTTTAAGCCCTGGCGAGCCAGGATCTACTCCCGGGCTTAATACCACTTCATAAGCATCAGTAAAATCCAGCTCATCAAGCGGGCCGCAATACACTTCGACACCGGGATAATCTGCGTAGAGCGTTTCAAGGCCAGGCGGCTCACGCCGGGTATCTGCCACGATAAAAGGCTTTCCAGTGCGTGCCAGATGACGACATATTGCCCGCCCGGAAAGCCCCAGGCCGACAACAACTGTCATTCCACTTGGTACTCGCACCATGTCTGGCTCCTTTACGCTATACGCCCACGGCTGCAACGACCACCGTCACCGCGCCGATTAACGAACCTTAAGTGTCGCCAGGCCTAGTAACACCAGCACAACCGTGATGATCCAGAAGCGCACGATCACGCGTGGCTCGGGCCAGCCCTTCAATTCATAATGATGGTGCAGCGGTGCCATACGGAAAATACGCCGCCCCGTCAGCTTATAAGAGCCCACCTGCAAAATAACTGATACGGTTTCCAGTACAAAGATACCGCCCATGATGAACAGAACAATTTCCTGGCGCACGATTACCGCGACAACGCCAAGCGCAGCCCCTAAAGCAAGCGCACCTACATCACCCATGAACACCTGGGCGGGATAGGTGTTAAACCAGAGAAAGCCAAGCCCGGCGCCTGCAATGGTGGCGCAGAAAATCGCCAGCTCACCGGTGCCATTAATGAAGGGAATATGCAGGTAGTTGGCAAATACGGCGTTACCGCTTGCGTAAGCAAACACCGAAAGCCCCATGGCCACGAGCACGGTGGGCATAATGGCCAGGCCGTCCAGCCCATCGGTCAGGTTCACGGCGTTGGAGCTACCTACAATCACAAAGTAGGTAAGCACGATATAAAACACGCCTAACGGTAGCGCAATATCTTTGAAAAGCGGTACCAGCAGGCTGGTTTCAGCAGGCGTGGCGGCAGTGAAATATAGCACTAGCGCAGCACCTAGCCCCACGACCGACTGCCAGAAATACTTCCAGCGAGCAGGCAAGCCGCGCGGGTTCTTCTCAACGACTTTCCGGTAGTCATCAACCCAACCAATGGCACCAAACCCAAGGGTCACGGCCAGCACTATCCAGACGTAGTGATTGGATAAATCACCCCATATAAAGGTACTGATAGCAATCGCCAGTAAAATCATGACACCCCCCATGGTGGGGGTACCTGCTTTTGAAAGGTGTGACTGGGGCCCATCATCGCGCACAGCCTGACCTATCTGCCCCTCAACCAGGCGACGAATAACCCACGGCCCCAGCCATAGGCAAAGCATCAAAGAGGTAAGTGCCGCCAGAATGACGCGCAGGGTGAGATAATTGAAAACCTGAAAGCCCGTTTGGTACTGGGCTAGAAAATTCGCCAAGTAAAGTAACATGAACGGCGTTTACCTTATTTCATCTGAGCGCAGTGCAGCAATGACTTGCTCCATACCCGCGCTGCGCGACCCTTTCACCAATAACGTGGCGCCGGGCGGCAAAGAATTAATGATATGACGCGTTAGCGTCTCGTGGTTGTCAAAATGCTGCCCGCAACCAGAGGCGTCACAGGCAGGCTGCGCCGCATCCCCAAGCGTCAGTAACCTGTCAATGCCAAGCTCGGCCGCATAGCGCCCCACCCCAGCATGCAGTGTGCCAGATTCGTTTCCAAGCTCCCCCATGGCACCCAACGCGCACCAGCGCGGTGCGGGGAAACGCATCAACGTTTCAAGTGCTGCCTTGACTGCCCCGGGGTTGGCATTATACGTATCGTCCAGCAGCGTTGCGCCATTGATACCCGGCACAACGCTTAACCGGCCCTTTAATGCAGCCAGGGTTTGCAATCCGCTGATCACGTCGTCAGGGCTAACACCCACAGCAAGCGCTGCCGCCGCTGCTGCTAAAGCGTTACTCACGTTATGTTTACCCAGCATGGCAAGCTGTACACGGTCTAGCGCCCGACCATTTTCAACAAGCGTGAAAGCATACCGCCCCTGAGGGTCGCAGGAAAGTGCCGACGCGTGGACATCTGCCGAGCTCTCAAATCCAAAACTGATCACACGGCGCGGCGCGGCGCAGGCGGCCCAAAGCGAATAGTAAGGGTCATCGCGATTGAGTACTGCGATGCCCTGATCGCTCAAGCCATTGAGCAGCTCGCTCTTGGCCTGAGCAATGTACCCCATGCCGCCAAACTCGCCTACATGTGCGCCTGTAACGTTGGTAATAATCGCTACATCAGGCACCGTTAAGCGGCCGGACCAGGCAATTTCACCCAAGTGGTTGGCACCGACCTCAATAACGCCCGCCTGATGTTCGGGCGTTAAGCGCAAAAGCGTTAACGGCACGCCAATATCGTTATTAAGGTTGCCCTGGGTAGCCAGCACGCTACCTAATGGTGCCAAAAGGGCCGCCGTCATTTCCTTGACGGTGGTTTTACCGCTATTCCCGGTGACAGCGACCAGCGGCAACCGATATCGCTTACGCCACGCACCCGCCAGTAGCCCCAATCCAAGCCGAGTATCGGAGCATTGCAACTGAGGAAGCGTACTTTCAACTGGCGTTTCGACCAGCGCCGCGGCAGCGCCCTTTTCACGCGCCTGCTCGACAAAATCATGGCCGTTAAACCGCGGGCCTTTAAGCGCCACAAACAGGCAGCCAGGGATAATATGCCGAGTATCGGTCACAACCGAGGTCAAGGTAAGCGCTGAACTGCCCGACGGTTCCACCATGCCCAGCGCCTGAGCGGCGTCAGCAAGCGTCCAGGTCATGGTGCACTACCTCGTACGGCCAGGGCCTTGAGAACTTCATCTTCATCGTTATAGGCGTGGCGAACACCGTTGATCTCTTGATAGGCCTCGTGCCCCTTGCCCGCTATGAGCACCACATCGCCTTCACTCGCCTGCTGAATCACATGGTCAATAGCAAGGCGGCGGTCGCCGATATCAAGTGGCGCTATGGCTGACGAAAGCCCTGATATTATCTGCTGGCGAATCTGCTCAGCGGGTTCACTGCGCGGATTATCATCAGTGACGACTACAATATCTGCCCACAGTTCGACTACTTTAGCCATTTCGGGACGTTTACCCGTATCACGATCCCCCCCGCAGCCGAAAACGCACCAAAGTCTTCCCGATTCGCTCACATGGGCGCGCAGCGCTTCCAGCGCATTACTGAGCGCATCGGGCGTATGCGCATAATCAATCACCACACTAGGCGCGGCTTTCGCATGGTACAACGCCATACGCCCCGGCACGGGGTCAAGCTTGGAGGCTGCCTCAAACAGAGAGTCAATCGGCTGCCCCAACCCATAAAGCGCCGCCATGGCCAACAACACGTTGTCCAGGTTAAAGCGACCTACCAGACCTAGTGCCAGAGCGCGTTCACCTTCAGGCGTGGCAATCAGCGCCTGCTGGCCCGCTTCGCTCGACTGAACGTCCAGCACGCGAAAGGTAACCGCTTCATCCTGACCGGTGGCCAATACACGTACGCGTGAGTCACAGCCTGCCAACATTAATCGCGCCAAAGGGTCGTCAGCATTGACTACCGCAAGTTCAAGCTCGCTGCGCCGAAAAAGCTTGGCTTTTGCTGCCGCATAGGCGGCCATACTGCCGTGATAATCCAGGTGATCACGCGTAAGATTGGTAAAGACTCCCACAGTGATATTGGCGGCATCCAGGCGGTGCTGATCCAGGGCATGGGAGGACGCCTCAAGGGCCACTCGGCGGACGCCCTGCTGAGCAAGCTCCCCAAGGGCTGCCTGCAGGGCAAGTGGCCCTGGCGTGGTCAAGCCGGTATCCACAAGCTGACCAGGACGACCGACACCGAGGGTGCCCACGAGTCCCGCTGGCGTACCCAGCGTTTCACTAAGCGCTGCAATATAGTGGGTTACCGAGCTTTTCCCGTTGGTACCCGTCACCCCTATGATCTCAAGATCATTAGGTACGTTAAAAAGATGTTTGCCCAGCTCACCCAGGCGCATGGCCAGGTGAGGTAGATATACTACCCGCCTTTCCCAGACGGCCTCGCTTTGCCGGGCATGCGCCAGCACTAGCAATGCACCCTGCTCTAACGCTGCATCAATAAAGTCACTGCCATCGCACTGGCTACCCGGCACGGCAACAAACACATCGCCAGTGTTCACCAAGCGCGAATCGGTAATCAGGCGCATCGTCTCGGGTAACTCAGGCAACGCAGTAAAGGGCACATTCGGCCACACTTTACCCAGCGCACCCCACAGTTGGTTGGGCGTCAACGTCATGCCATCTCCTCAGTCATACTATTCGTCGACCTCAAGGTCCGGCGGCACGTCCAGCAGGCGTAACGCATTTCCCGTTACGCTGGAAAAAACCGGCGCAGCAACAGCGCCACCATAAAATTCACCCGCTTTGGGGTGATCGATCATTACTACTGTCACAATGCGCGGGTCAGAAATAGGCGCGATGCCCGCAAAAACGCTGCGGTAGGCATCCGTGGTGTAGCCTTGTTGACCTATCTTACGCACCGTGCCCGTTTTACCGCCGACACGATAACCTTCAACACGGGCTCTGCGTCCACCGGTATAGGCGGCAACCGATGTTTCCAGGATGCGTAGCAGGTCATTGGCAACTGAGGGCTCTATCGCCGGCACCCCCTGAGGCGGGCTAGGAAGGCGCAGCAGAGAAGGCGACAAACGCACGCCGTCGTTGGCAAGCGCCGTATAGGCACTTGCCAGCTGCACCGCGGTCACCGACAGGCCATAACCGTAGGAAAGCGTTGCACGCTCACTGCGTGACCAGCGAACGGGTGACGGCAGGCTGGCCGTTGCCTCGCCAGGGAAGCCGGTTCCAGGCGCCTGCCCAAAGCCTAGCTGATTATATTTTTCCCAAATTGCTGTATCACTCAAGCGTAGCGCCAGACGTGACATACCCACGTTTGAGGAGTGTTCCAGAATACCGGCCAGATCAAGCTCGCCATAGTTACGGAAATCGCGAATGGTGAACTGATCAAGCCGCATCCAACCAGGCGAGGTGTCCACGATCGCGTCACGCCCCACAATCCCGCTTTCCAGGATTGCCGCCATGGCGAGCGGTTTCATCACCGAGCCTGGCTCAAATACATCAACAAGGGCTTGGTTACGCAGCCCGCGTGGATCAAGCCCCGTACGATTATTGGGGTTATAGGAAGGAAGGTTGGCCATAGCGAGCACTTCTCCGGTACGCGCATCCATCATTACCAGCACGCCACCATCTGCCTCGTTCTTCGCCACTGCCGCACGAAGCTCACGGTAAGCCATATATTGAATGCGCTGATCAATGGAGAGCACCAGATCGCCACCGGGCTGGGCATCGCGTATCACACCCAGCTCACGGACCAGACGCCCACGCCGATCCTTGATAACGCGCCGCTGGCCGGGGTGGCCTGCCAAATATGGCTGATAGGATAATTCAAGCCCCTCTTGTCCCACATCGTCGACGTTTGTTACGCCCAATAGCTGCGCGGCCACTTCCCCGGCAGGATAGTAGCGCTTGTACTCACGTTGGGGGTATACGCCGGGCGTGCGTAAATCAAGAATACGCTGGGCGGCCTCAGGCGTCATTTGACGGCGTAGATACATAAACTCACGGCTACTGTAACGCTCAAGCCGGGATTCGAAATCATCAAGCGTCATACCTAGCGCCTGGGCCAGCATAAAACGCTGAATGCCATCAGCAGGCAGTTCTTGAGGGTTTGCCCATAGCGTCACCACAGGCGTTGAGATAGCAAGAGGCTCACCATTTCGATCGGTGATCATGCCACGGTGTGCGGGAATCGCTTCATGGCGTAACGTTCGCGCATCACCCTGGCTTTGCAAAAAGGGACGATCGATGACTTGCAGCAGCGTAATACGCCCAATCAGCGCTACCGATGCTAAACCGATCAAAATCAGGATAAAGAGAAACCGGCCTCGTCCCAACGGTGGGGCAAGAGGTAACTGACGGGACATCCCTCCCCGACGCTCGCTTCTCATGGCCGAATTACCTCAACGTCATGAACATCAGGAATACGCATATCCAGGCGTTCCGTAGCAATCTGCTCGATGCGGGCAGGCGTCGACCATGCGCCCTCTTCCAGCAACAGCTGCCCCCATTCGGTTTGCAGCTGATTTTTTTCCTGCTCAAGCTGTTGAAGCTGGGCATACTGTACGCGAGTCATATGGGTGACAGCGACCGTTGCCAACCCGCTTATAATGCAGGCAATAAACAGCAGGCCAATCGCAATCGGCCAAGCCCGCAAACGTAATTTAAAGGGCCATTCGGTGCGTAACGTTGAAGCCCAACGCTCAATCCGATCCATGCTCATGGTTATACTCGTTTACGGGCAGCTCGCATGACGGCGCTCCGCGCACGTGGGTTGCCAGCCACCTCTTCATCACTTGGGCGCACACCTTTGCCTAGGGCTTCAAGGCGACGATTTAGCTGGTCATCACGAATAGGTACACCGCGCGGCAGGTGAGTGTCGCCGCGGACATGATGACGTATAAAGCGTTTTACACGCCGGTCTTCCAACGAATGGAAACTGATAATCACCAGATGACCACCAGGCGCCAACGCTTCAAGCGCTGCGTCTAAGGCAGCATCTAATTGATCAAGTTCGCCATTAAGATAAATACGTAACCCTTGAAATGCCTTGGTCGCCGGGTGCCTGCCCTTTTCCCAGGCGGGATGTGCCGTTTTGAGCACTTCGGCTAAATCAACTGTATGGGTAAAAGGTGTTTCAACACGCCGCTCAACGACGGCACGAGCCAGACGTTTGGCGTAACGTTCTTCACCGTAGGTTTTAAAGACGTGGGCGATATCGGCCTCTTTTGCATGGGCTAGAAACTCAGCCGCGCTTTCGCCCTGCGTTGGGTCCATGCGCATATCCAACGGGCCATTGCGCATAAAGCTAAACCCGCGCTCCGGGTCGTCCAGCTGTGGCGAGGAAACCCCTACATCCAGCAATACGCCTGACAACTTGCCATACACGCCCTGCTCACGGGCATAGTCTGCCAAGTGAGCAAATTCACGCTGGGTAATTTGAAAGCGTGAATCGGTAATTTCTGCCGCTGCCGCAATCGCCTGAGGGTCGCGGTCCATGGCCATCAGTCGGCCCTGCTCGCCCAAACGCGAAAGAATCAGTCGCGAATGACCGCCCCGACCAAAGGTACCATCCAGATAGATACCGTTAGAGTCATGCACAAGGGTATCGACAGCCCCTTCCAGTAATACGCTGGTATGGCGAAACGGGGAAACGACCTGGTCAGCGTCAGGAGAAGGCATGTTACTCTCACACAAAAATTAGAGGGGCACGCTACTGCGGGCCCCTTTATGGAAATGGGGAGTCGGCCGATAAGCCGGGTTCTGTCGTGGACAGTCATTCCTCTAGGCGCTTTGTCACCAAAGCGCTCAAGCAACCTACCCGGACCCAGCGCGGGCCACGCCATTGGGTCCCTATTTGGTCTTGCTCCGAGTGGGGTTTACCATGCCACGCACTGTTGCCAGGCGCGCGGTGCGCTCTTACCGCACCCTTTCACCCTTACCGGCCCTTTGAGGTTTATTTCAAAGGGCTTAGGCGGTCTACTCTCTGCTGCACTTTCCGTCGGCTTACACCGCCCAGGCGTTACCTGGCACTCTGCCCTATGGAGCCCGGACTTTCCTCCCCCGGCCCATCCAAAAGATGGGCTGGCGGCGACTGTCTGGCCAACTCCGGCGGCAAGCATACCAGCGCCCTTGCTTTGCCTCAATGCCCGGTTTTAATTGCTTGCAATCTTGCGTACCACTCCTGCTTGCGCCCACCCAGCATTCGGGCCACTATCGCCGCGCCCTGCTTGACGCCGACGCCTTCCTCCAACAGCGTTTTCATAAGCTCATCAGCACTTATATCCTGATGCTCGCTCTGAACAACCGGCGGTGCACCTGCCACCATGACCACAAACTCGCCCCGTGCCTGATTGGGGTCTTCTGTCAACTGAGAGAGAAGCGCTTCAGGCGTGCCCTGCAAAAATGTTTCAAAGGTTTTGGTAAGCTCCCGAGCCAGTACGACTGCGCGCTCAGGTAGAGCTTCCTTCAGAGCTTCGAGCGTGTGCATGATGCGATGTGGGGATTCGTAAAACACCAGCGTCTCTTCTCGAGCGCTCCAATCTTCCAGCGCTTGGCGCCTTGCCCCGGGCTTGGCTGGCAAAAAACCGCCAAAAACAAATCGGTCCGTGGGCAATCCCGCACCCGAAAGGGCTGTAATCAAAGCACAAGGCCCTGGGATAGGTACAATATGCCGCCCCCGAGCGCGCAGCTCACGCACCAGCACAAATCCGGGGTCGCTAATTAGTGGCGTACCGGCATCACTGATAAGCGCAATATTTTCCCCTGCGGCGAGATAGCTATCTAAGGTATCCACGCGGCGTGCTTCATTATGCTCATGAAGCGACAACATCGGCGTATTGACCCCCAGATGCGTTAACAGGCGGGCACTATGGCGCGTATCTTCTGCTGCAATGCGCGATACTTCTGCCAATACCCGGGCTGCACGCGGCGTTAGATCGTCCAAATTCCCAATTGGGGTGGCAACCACGTACAATGTGCCCGGATTGTGGTGTGTCATCGTGACTCCCGATTTGTTAATGGCTTGCTCTGACGGTGCGCTATGCTTGTGCTATGCCAACTCAATGCTGACAAGCGGCGACAGCGCGAATGAAAACTAAGGAAGGATACATGAAACACTCTCTGCGTGGCGTATTCGCCACTGGCCTCATAGCACTTCTCATGACCGGCTGTGCGATGCAGTCACCCAGCGTAGTCGACCGCACGGATGATCGGGACGCGGGTCGTCTGCTTAGCCAGGCCGAGCAGCAGGCTCCCGAACAAGCCGCCAAAACCCGCCTGGAAGCCGCCAGCATACTGGCGCAACAAGGCCAGCGAGAAAATGCCTTCGATGCGGCTAGTGCGATCGATGAAGCCAGGTTGTCGGAAGCGGATCGCGTTCGCTGGGCCCTGCTTTTCTCGGAACTTGCTCGAGCCATGGATGATCCTCGCGCCGTGCTGCGCGCTACCCAAGTACTCAACGACGACCTGCCCATGCAGAGTGATCAGCAAGAAACCTTGGCTGAGCGCCAGCGCTGGGCGCGTAACGCTCTGGATGACGTCGATACCCGGGATCTGGCTCTTCCCGGGCTCGAAGGCCAGGCAATTCGCCACATCGTGGTCGCCTTGCCCGAATCCGGCCCTCTGAGTAGTGTCGCCAACACGCTCGCCACGGCCATGCGCCGGCATCATGAAATTAGCGATGATAACGTTGAGCTCAGCTTTCTGAACGCGTCACAATACTCTATGGATGAGCTTTATCAGCGCGCTGAGCAGATGAACGCCCAATTGATCATTGGACCGCTGGAAAAAGACCAGGTAAGTCAGCTTGAGCAGCGTGATAGCGTACCGCTTCCTACCTTGGCGCTTAACTATGGCAGCGGAGAACAGAATCGCGCAGCGCGTTTGTTCCAGTACGGTCTGTCTGCCGAGGATGAAGCTCGGCAGGCAGCGCGTCGCGCCTATCAGGACGGCCAGCGTCGGATGTCGATGATGGTACCTGATAACGATTGGGGACGCCGTGTCGGTGAAGCCTTCTGGAACGAGTTCAACGGCCAGGGTGGCGAGATCACCAACGCCGTACGCTACAACCCGGAAAGCTCAGTTTCCAATGCAGTACAGACGGCCTTGAATGTCAGCGGCGAACGGGCTCAACTGGGCAATATTGATGCGCTTTTCCTGCTGGCGCTTCCCGATTATGCACGTCAGGTGCCGCCCACCATGGATTACTACTACGCGCCCAACTTGCCTATTTACGCCACTTCTCACCTGTATGAAGGCCGTCTGCAAACGCGCCGGGACCAGGACCTCAATGATGTCGTGTTTGCTGATATCCCCTGGCAGATTCCTGATGCGGCGGTAGGCGGTGAAGAGGCATTGCCGTTCTACCCAACCTACCAACGTCTGCGCGAAGAGTCTGATGCCTCAATGTTTCGCCTGATGGCAATGGGCGTCGATGCCTATGAGATTGCAACGCACCTGTCGGATATTGCCTCACTCAACGGCATGAGAGGCAGCACCGGTACGCTCTACCTGACGGGCGATGGACGCATCTACCGCGAATTGCCTTGGGCGAAATTCCAAAACGGTACGCCGGCGCCCATTTTGATCCCCGGCCAAACCGCCAGTGGCGAATAACGCCCAAACAGCGCGCAAGCGCGGTGCAGCCATTGAGCAGCTTGCCGCTCAATGGCTGCAACAAAAAGGCTTGTCACTGGTCGCCCAGAATCACCATGTGAAAGGCGGTGAGCTGGATCTGGTGATGCGTGACAGGGAGACATTGGTGTTTATTGAAGTCAAACACCGGGTGACTACCCGTTATGGCCATCCGCTGGAAACCGTTACGCCAACCAAACGGCAGCGCCTAGTACGGGCAGCAACGCTATATATTGGCAAACACGGCCTTACATCTCCCTGCCGCTTTGATATTCTTGCCATTACAGGCACACCGCCAGATCTTGATTTCCAATGGGAGAAAGCGGCTTTTGACGCCTATTGATTCTATTTTAACTAGGAAGCCCTGATGGACTTTCAATCGCGTATTCTTGATCACTTCAACGCCAGCATCGATACCAAAACCTATGCCAGCGAAGTGCTACCCCCGTTTATCGAGGTTGCCAGCCAGATGATGGTTCAGTGTCTGGTCAGCGAAGGTAAAATTCTTGCCTGTGGCAACGGCGGCAGTGCAGGCGACAGCCAGCACTTCTCTTCAGAACTGCTTAACCGGTTCGAGCGTGAACGTCCCAGCCTGCCGGCTCTGGCCCTCACCACGGACACCTCAACGCTGACGTCAATTGCCAACGATTACAGCTATAATGAAGTATTTTCAAAGCAAATCCGCGCTTTGGGCCAGCCCGGCGATATACTGCTTGCGATCTCGACAAGCGGTAACTCAGCCAACATTGTGCAGGCGATTCAGGCCGCTCATGATCGCGAAATGACGGTGGTGGCCCTAACTGGGCGCGATGGTGGCAATATGGCCTCTCTACTGGGCCAGGATGATTGTGAGATTCGCGTGCCCGCAACATCTACAGCAAGAATTCAGGAAGTCCATCTACTGGTTATTCACTGCCTGTGCGATCTTATTGATGAACAGCTGTTCGGCGGCGCCGCTTAATCACGCGCTCACCGGTTTCTTTATTATTTTATAGGATAAGGAGTCATTTATCATGACCCTGCGTTTTTCTTCTCGCAAGCTAATGGCGGCAACGCTTTTTACCGCTGTCTTGATCAGCGGCTGCGCCACAAACACTGCGTCCAATCCGGCCAATTATGGCCAACGCAGCAACGACGTGGAAGCCGTGGACGCAACAATTGAGCGCGAGGCTGAACGCGCCCTAGATCGCGCAGATGCACGCCTTGGCGATGCCCGCATTCGCGCTCACAGCTACAACGGCTCGCTGCTGCTAGTAGGCCAAGTACCCAGCGAGGAACTGCGTACCAAGGCAGGCGATGTCGTCCGCAATTTGCGTGGCGTCAATCAAGTGCACAATGAGTTAACCATTGCCGCCCGTCTGCCGGCCAGCCAGCGCCTGACCGACACATGGCTAACCACCAACGTGGTGAGCACATTAGCCACCAATGATCGTATTGACTCATCCAAACTCAAGGTAACCACTGAGAATGCCAGTGTGTACCTGATGGGTATGGTGACCCATGAAGAAGCCGACCGCATTGTTAACGCGGCCTCCTCCGTGGGCGGCATTCAACGCATCGTGAAAGTGTTTGAATATATCGACTAGCCTCTATGCTTGATGCATCAAAAAACCTCGCCTGGATGCCAGGCGAGGTTTTTTTAACTGCAATAGCCGTTTATGCGTAGCTATTTGACGACGCGCAGCGTGGGCTTTTTCTTGGCTTTGGAAGACGCTTCAGGTGCTTTTTCAAGCTCATCTTCAGGTACCGGCTCGGTAACGGAAAGCTCGGGTTTTGAGGGAGTGTCGGACACTTCTTCAAGCGCCAATTCGTCGTCACCGGCTTCGCCGCCTAATTCAGGCTCGTGACCAAACACCATACCCACCCCATTTTCGCGGGCATAGATGGCAATCAACGCAGGTGTGGGCACCATAACCTGCATGGGCTGGCCGCCAAACCGTGCGTTAAAACCAATGGCCTGGTTCTCCATGAACAGATCACGCACTGCCGTTGGTGCCACGTTCAATACGATCTGACCGTTTTGCACAAACTGGCGCGGCACTTCCACCCCGGGCAGCGTTGCATCCACTACCAGGTAGGGTGTTAATTCGTTATCCAGCAACCACTCATAGAGTGCTCGGGCGAGATAGGGGCGACTCGATTTCATAAGACTCCCTCCTCCTGACAAGTTAGGCCCCCGCCTTTACAAGGCCAAGGGGCCAGATAAATTACACACGCATCTCTTTTTCACGCTCATTCAAGGACGCCTTGAATGCTTCGCGCTCAAACACCCGCGACATGTAGCTTAAAAGCGGCTTGACCTGCTTTTCAGGCAGCTCGATATTAAGATCCGGCAGACGCCATAAGATCGGAGCCAGGCAGCAGTCCACCAAGGTAAACTCTTCACTCATGAAGAAAGGCATATCTTCAAAGATCGGCGAGATACCAATAAGGCTTTCACGCAATTCTTTACGCGCCTTGTCGGCTTCTTTTTTCCCACCGCTACGAATCAGATCCACCATAGGGCACCATTCACGCTCAATACGGTGCATCCACAGGCGGCTTTGCGCCCGGGCTACCGGGTAAACAGGCAACAACGGCGGATGCGGGAAGCGCTCATCCAGATACTCCATCATGACCTTGGACTCATAAAGCACCAGATCACGATCCAACAGCGTCGGTACGCTGTTATACGGGTTGAGGTCTGCCAAATCTTCAGGTGGCTGTTCTTCGTTTACATCAACGATATCAACAGCGACCCCCTTCTCAGCCAGAACAATGCGCACACGATGACTGAAATGATCATCACTACCTGAGTAAAAAATCATCGACGACCGCTTGGCCACAACACCCATGAAAGCATCCTCGCATCAAAACAATTATGGATAATAACACGCCATAGCTCCCTTATGGTAAGGCAGCCTGTGTGGGTTACCGCTTGGCATGAAAACAGCAGGCATAAAGTTTGCGCTGTGGCTTTCATCATTCATTAACACCTGGCCTGCGTATATCCTTCCAATATTCGCGCTTAAGCAAATACGCAAGCACCCCAAAAACAAACAAAAAAATCATCACCTTGGGCGCAACACCCTGCGCTTTCAATCGGGAGGGTTCACTAACATAGGCTAAAAAATTGGTGATATCGTAAACCGCCCGCTCAAATTCGGCGGGCTCCAGCGAACCGGGTCGAACAAGTATAAGCTCGCGACACTTTTCTGGTGTGCTCAACACCCTTGAAACCCCTTCAGGGCAGCCCAGTGTCTGCACCCCCTGGAGCGGCTCTAGCACGTTGGGCATGGCTACCGATTCATAAACCGTATTATTGACCCCTAGCGGCCGGCCGGGATCTTCATAAAACCCCAGCAGATAAGCATAAACCCAATCAACACCGCGCAGCTTAGCTGTCAGCGTCAAATCAGACGGCGCGCTTCCCCACCACTGCCGGGCCACTTCGACTTCCAGCGCATTATGCATGGGGTCATTAAAGGCAAGCTCCGGTGAGAAGATAAGACTGTCTTCCATCAACGCCCGAGGAATATTCAGGTCATCGGCCGCCCGCGAAAATCGCTGATAGGTAAGCGTATGACACCCCAGGCAGTAATTGACATATAGCTTCATGCCGCGCTGAAGCGATGCCTGATCATTTATATCTGGTGATATCGAACGCGACACCGGCATACCGCTCTCGCCATGCGCCATCCAGGACATTATCAGTAAACCAAGCGCCAACAACCATTTGCTCATCAGCGGCCCACTCTCTTTGGAACGGGACGGGTTGCTTCCCACCGGGTATAAAAAGGCATAAGCAAAAAATAGGCAAAATAGATAACCGTCAATCCTTGCGCCATGTACGTCCGCTCTGGCGTTGAAGGCAGCACACCCAGAACGCCCAACCCGACAAAACTTATCGCAAAAAGCCCAAGCATTATTTTTGACATCCAGCCCTTGTAGCGCATGGAACGCACCGGGCTGCGGTCAAGCCAAGGCAGAACAAACAGTATGGCAATTGCTCCGGCCATCAAAATCACGCCAAGTAACCGCGCATCCAGCCCCAATACAGAGAAGTTGGCCGCCCGCAAAATAGCGTAGAAAGGCGTAAAGTACCAAACCGGCGCAATATGGTCAGGTGTACTCAGCGGATCGGCGGACTCGAAGTTCGGCTGCTCGATAAACAGACCGCCTCCTTCGGGAAAATAAAATACCACGCCACAAAAGACAAATAGAAAGATCGCCACGCCGAGTAGATCTTTAACGGTATAATACGGGTGAAAGGGAATACCATCCAGCGGCTTGCCCGTATCATCTTTATGCTGGCGAATTTCGATTCCATCAGGATTATTGGAGCCTACTTCGTGTAGCGCCATAATATGCAGCACTACAAGCGTCAGAATAACCAACGGCAACGCGATGACATGCAGCGCAAAAAAACGGTTTAAGGTAACGCCCGATACCAGATAGTCGCCACGTACCCACTGAGCAAGATCCGGCCCAACCCACGGAATAGCTGAAAATAGTGACGTAATAACCTGCGCGCCCCAATAAGACATTTGCCCCCATGGCAACAAATAGCCCATAAAGGCTTCTGCCATTAATATCAGGTACAGGGTCATGCCCAGTATCCATACAAGCTCACGCGGAGCTTTATAAGAGCCGTACAAAAGCCCTCTGAACATATGCAGATACATCACGATAAATAGAGCAGACGCTCCCGTGGTATGCAGGTAACGAATCAACCATCCCCACTCAACGTCGCGCATAATATACTCAATTGATGCGAACGCTCCATCAGCCGTGGGGCTATAGCTCATGGTCAACCAAATACCAGTCACTACCTGAATGACCAACACCAGCAGGGCAAGCGAGCCAAACACGTACCAGATATTAAGATTTTTAGGTACATAGTAATTGGCCAGATGTTCACGCCACAGCCTGCTTACCGGGAAGCGTGCGCCCAGCCAGCTCTGCCCTTCTTCCCGCTTCGGTGCAGTCATCAGCTAAGCTCCCCGTCTTCGCCTAACTCGATAATTGCATCACCCAAAAAACGGTACGGCGGCACTTCAAGATTGGTTGGCGCCGGCATGTTGGTATACACACGCCCGGCCAAATCAAAGCGCGAACCATGACATGGGCAGTAAAATCCGCCAGACCATTCGTCACTACCTGGTTCTGCCGCATCAGGCTCGGGCCTGTACAGGGGCGAACAGCCAAAATGGGTACACAGACCTACCAGAACGCCGATCTCGGGCTTGAGTGAGCGAAGCTCGCCGCTGACGTAGGCTGGCTGCTGCTGCTGACGGGAATCGGGATCTGCCAAAATATCCGGCGAAAGCGCCCGAGTGCGCGCTATCATTTCCGGCGTACGACGGATAATCCATACAGGCCTGCCTCGCCACTCGACGGTTATACGCTGTCCAGGGCGTAGCTTGGAGATATCGATCAGAACAGGGGCGCCTGCCGCTCGCGCTCGGGCGCTCGGCTTCCATGCCGCTACAAAAGGCACGGCGACGCCCACCACGCCTACCGCTCCTACAACGGAAGTAGCCCCTACAAGGAAGCGGCGTCGGGCTTTGTTAATGCCGTGATCTGCCATGCAAGATCTCTCTTATCCACGAAAACGCCGCATCAAGATAGCACTCAGCTATGCCGATGCCGATGAGCTGCATCAAGCCAACCTCTGAAAAGCGCACTGAATAGCGATTTTCATCGTTCTATTTAAAATACTTTAAATAGTACTTTGAATAGTACAATAAAAAACGCCCAGGCCGGTGGCCTGGGCGTTTTGCCGCACAGCGTTGAAAAATTAACGCTTGGAGAACTGCGGGCGACGACGTGCTTTGCGCAAGCCGACTTTCTTACGCTCAACTTGACGCGCATCACGCGTTACGTAGCCAGCGGCACGCAGCGTAGGACGCAGGTCTTCGTTGTAGTTCATCAGGGCGCGGGTAATACCGTGACGAATAGCGCCAGCCTGAGAAGAACCGCCGCCACCAGCGACAGTAACAAAAATGTCGAACTGGCTCAGCGTTTCAGTCAGTTCAAGCGGCTGACGAACCACCATACGACCAGTCACACGACCAAAATACAGGTCGAGGTCTTTGTCGTTGACAGTAATTTTGCCAGAGCCCGGCTTCATAAACACGCGAGCGGTGGAAGTCTTGCGGCGCCCGGTACCGTAATACTGCTGTGTCATGGCGAAGATTTCCTCAGATGTTCAGTTCAAGCGGCTGTTGAGCAGCATGCGGATGCTCGGCACCGGCGTACACTTTTAACTTGGTATACATGGCGCGACCCAGCGGGCCCTTCGGCAGCATGCCTTTTACGGCAGACTCGATGATGCGCTCAGGCGCATGATCAAGCATCTTGTCGAATGTCATGGAGCGCAGGCCGCCCGGGTAACCGGTGTGGCGGTAGTAGGTTTTAGCCTTCGCCTTGTTGCCAGTCACTTGGACTTTCTCAGCATTGATGACAACGATGTAGTCGCCGGTATCAACGTGAGGAGTAAATTCGGGCTTATGCTTGCCACGCAGGCGGCGAGCAATCTCGGTTGCCAGACGACCGAGCGTTTTGTCCGTAGCGTCGACAACATACCAGTCGCGCTGGACGGACTGCGGCTTAGCACTGAACGTCTTCATGGATGAAATCACCAGATTAAGTGTGTTGGGCGACTAACACCGTCAAGCGGTGAAGCACCGTCCCTATTTTTTTTGGTTGCCGGGTTTGGCCCAGCAACATGTAGCGAGGCGGCATTCTACAGTAAGCCGCCGGACAAGTTAAGCCCTAATCGTGGCTTTTTCTTACCCCAGGCCAATAAGTCCGTTCAGGGCTTATGGGGCAGTGCCAAATATTCCCGTGACTGCATTTCTTGAAGGCGCGACAGCGTGCGCTGAAATTCAAAGGTAAGCTTGCCTTCGCTGTAAAGCTCTTCTACCGGCACCTCGGCTGACATCAGAAGCTTCACACCGCGATCGTAAAACTCATCGACCATATTGATGAAGCGACGCGCCTGATCGTCATGCCTGGCTTCCATCCGTTTAACATTCGACACCAGCACGGTATTGAAGCTCCGGGCCAGCTCAATATAGTCATTCTGGCTACGCGGCCCGTCACAAAGCTCCAGAAATTCAAACCAGGCGACGTTCTCATGCAGTCTGCGCGTTTTCAGCACGCGGTGATTGATTTCCAGCGGGGCGTTGGCCTCCCCCTCTTGCCCAGCGATTTCGCGAAAGCTGCGCGCAAGCTCCTGTTCGGCCGCCTCATCAAGGGGGGAGTGAAAAATCTCCGCCCGCTCAAGCGCTCGCAACCGGTAATCGACGCCAGAGTCGACGTTGACGATTTTGCAGTGACGCTTGACCAGATCAATGGCCGGAAGAAAACGCGCCCGCTGCAAGCCATCCTTATACAGATCATCCGGTACGATATTGGACGTCGCCACCAGCACCACGCCCCGCTCAAACAGCGCCTCAAGCAAATTGCCCAGAATCATGGCATCGGTAATATCTTTGACAAAAAACTCATCAAAACAGATAACCCGCGCTTCAGAAGCAAACTTGCCTGCAATCAATGTCAGCGGATTTTTTTCACCTTTATAGTGGGTCAGCTCGTTGTGAACCCGCTGCATGAAACGGTGAAAATGGGTGCGCATCTTTTCAGGAAAAGGTAGCGCTTCATAAAAATTGTCTACCAGATAGGTTTTACCGCGCCCTACTCCGCCCCAAAAATAAACGCCCTGCACCTGAGGCAATGCGGGCTCCCTTGAAGACGAGGATTTACCGAACAAGCCCTTCATCTTGGCTTTCAATCCACCATGGGCGAGCATGGCCTTAGGAACGGTGGTGGGCGCGGCCATTAGATCATCATAAAGGCGCTGTAAATGCCCGACCGCCAACTCCTGAGCCGCATCATGCTGAAAATCTTCGCGCATCAAGTCAGCACGATAGCGCTCCATGGGCGTTGGCCGAGATGACTGACTCGCCTTTTGGTCTGCAGAAGTAGCTGGCATTTACTCGCTCCCATGCGTATCACGACGGCATTATAGATCCGACCTGCCGCCTTCAAAAAGCAGGGATTATACGCTGCACAACGTCTAAGCGCATGGTTGGATTGACCTAACCAACTAATCGACGCCTATAATGAGGTTTGATTCGTTCGCAAACCGCTCACTCACGAGTGACGGGGCGCACCAAGTGTCAGGGAGAAAACTGTGGAAGCAAGCTCGCCTTATACCTTTGCCATCATTGGCATCATTATCGGCTTCATCATCGGTTTGGGATGCTATCGTCTGTTTAGCAAAGGGGAGCGTCACAACGCCTCTTTACGCCAAACGTTGCTGGAACGAGAACATCAAATTGCTGAGCTCAAAAAGAGCATGGGAAGCCATCTGACCGGCGTTTTTGAGCACGTGAACAGCATTCGTGCTCAAGCCGATCAGCTTGAGCAGAAAATTGTGGAAGATGCACAGCAGTGGCACCTGGGCAGCAATACGCCTGCCGCCCTCAAGGAGCGTCAGCCACCTGCGCAGCCAGAAACCACCAAGACAACCGTGTTGGACTCGGAGAACAGCCTGGCTACTCCTCGTGACTATGCTGACGGCAAGAACGGCACACTTTCAGAAAACTTTGGCTTGAAGGAAAGCGACGCTACCCCACAGCCGCCCCGCTACTAAGCGTGCAATTTAAGGCGCGCACCAGCGGTTCCTTATCCCCGCCGCCCTAGGGTCAGGCGGGGTTATCAATATCGACAAAGCGATGCTCGATAGCGTACTCATCGGCCAGCCACTCGCCTAGCGCCTGCACGCCATAGCGCTCGGTGGCATGGTGTCCAGCGGCAATATAGTGAATGCCCAATTCGCGTGCCAGATGGGTGGTACGCTCGGAAATTTCGCCGGATACAAACGCCTGCGCGCCCGCCTCGGAAGCGGCGGCAATCATGTCCTGCGCGCCGCCCGTACACCACGCGATCCGTTCAATATCACTGTCATTTTCGGCTTCAATAACCATCGGCGTACGCTGTAACGTACCGGCTATTTGCACCGCCAGCGTGTGAATGCGCTGCGGTTGCGGGAGACGTCCCGACCAGAGCAACCCTTCACCCAACTCCCCATCCAGACAACCTTCCACTTTCCACCCCAGACGCTTGGCAAGCTCTGCGTTGTTACCCATTTCAATGTGAGCATCTAGAGGCAGATGGTAAGCCACCAGGTTGATATCGTGATCCATCAACGTTTTGATGCGCCGATGCTTCATGCCGGTAATGGCGATCGGCTCATTTTTCCAAAAATAACCGTGATGAACCAATACCATATCGGCCTGCCAGGCGACGGCCTCATCCAGTAGCGCCTGACAGGCAGTGACACCACTCATCACCCGCTTGACCTGCTCGCGCCCGGCAACCTGCAAACCGTTAATGGTGAAATCCTTAAAAGTTGACGCCCGCAGCTGATGATCACAAGCGGCTACTATTTGGTCGCGATGGGTCACAAAGGCTCCTTTAATGATTCGCTGACTATCGTGAGGATGAACACCAGAAAGTGTTACCATGATGCCATAGTAAAACGCGCTTCGTGATATCGCGAACCTATCGTTTGACAAGACCGCTACCCGTTGAGGACTTTTTGCATGCACCGCTATGTGCTGCCTTATTTATGGCCTATCTTGACTGGGGTACTCCTGGCTGCCCTGCTACTATTTGCGTTCCCCGATACACTGCCCAATCCGTTTAACAGCGAGCCGTCCGCGCCGTCACAAGCGCCCGCTTCACCACTAGTGAATGTTAGCGAGCCAGCCAGCAATCGCCCCGCACCCGAGATTCGCCAGGCCGCTCCACTTTCGCGCCATCAGGGGCCAGCCAGCTATTCCAATGCGGTCAATCAGGCAGCACCTGCCGTCGTCAATATCTACTCATCGCGCATTGTCGAGCGCGACCAGCACCCATTGATGTCAGACCCCTTTTTCCAACAGTTTTTCAATGGCGACGACGCCACGACCCATCAGCGCATGCTATCGAGCCTGGGCTCGGGCGTTATCGTCAGCCACGATGGCTATGTACTGACCAACCATCACGTCATCAATGGTGCAGATGAAATCCAGGTGGCACTACGCGATGGCCGCGAAACCCTTGCTGAAGTAGTGGGCACTGACCCGGAAAGTGATCTAGCGGTGCTGCGTATCAGCCTTGATGATCTGCCGGTGATCGAAATGACCGATTCTGCCGACGTGGCTGTGGGCGATGTGGCACTGGCGATCGGCAATCCGTTTGGTGTAGGTCAAACCGTCACCATGGGCATTATCAGCGCCACCGGGCGCAGCCATTTGGGATTGAACGCCTATGAAGATTTTATTCAGACCGACGCAGCCATCAACCCAGGTAACTCAGGCGGCGCACTGGTCAATCCTGATGGCGCACTGGTAGGCATCAACACTGCTATCTTCTCCCGATCGGGTGGTTCTCAGGGTATTGGCTTTGCCATTCCGACCAATCTGGCGCACAGCATTCTGGATGAGCTGGTGACGCAGGGACGGGTAATTCGTGGCTGGCTGGGTATAGAAGCCCAGGCGCTGTCGCGGGAGCTTGCTGCCTCGTTTGGGCTGCGCACCCCACAGGGAGTGATTGTTGCGGGCGTGGTAAGCGACGGCCCGGCCGACAGAGCTGGCCTGGAGCCGGGTGATATTCTGCTGTCCATCGACGGCCAAGCGGTTCTGGATGCCCGGGCCACAATGAGCAATATTGCCTCAATACCGCCCGGGACTTCCCTACCGCTGACCATCGTACGTAGCGGAGAACGTATGGATATAACGCTGGATGTAGGCGAACGCCCGGTTATCAACAATGCACCAGCAGGCGAACGTCCGAACGGCTCGTAACGCTCGCCTGAGGGGGTCAGTCTTGGATACGATACTCAGCTGATCGCGCATGGGCGGTCAGCGACTCACCCCGGGCCAATACCGATGCGACTTTACCTAACGTGGAGGCGCCCTCGCGTGAGCAGTTAATGATCGAGGAGCGCTTTTGAAAATCATAGACGCCAAGCGGTGATGAGAATCGCGCCGTACCCGAGGTTGGCAGAACATGATTGGGGCCTGCGCAGTAATCCCCTAGCGCTTCTGCGGTGTAGCGCCCCATAAAGATCGCGCCTGCATGACGAACATCATTCAACCATGTGTCAGGCGCATCAACAGAAAGCTCAAGGTGCTCGGGTGCGATTCGGTTAATCAGAGTAACTGCCTCTGCTTTATCCTGACAGAGCACCAGTGCGCCTCGCCGGCCAAGCGATTCCCGCACAATGTCTTCACGCTCAAGCGTGGGTAGCAAACGCTCAATCGCCTCGGCCACCGCATCCAAGTGAGCGCTATCCCAGCTTACCAGAATGGCCTGAGCATCCTCGTCATGTTCCGCTTGAGAAAACAGGTCCATTGCCAGCCAGTCAGGGTCGGTCTGCCCGTCAGAAACCACCAGAATTTCTGAAGGGCCCGCAATCATGTCGATACCTACCTGACCAAACACGGCCCGCTTGGCGGTTGCAACATAGATATTGCCAGGGCCTACGATCTTGTCGACGCGCGGCACCGTTTCCGTGCCGTAAGCCATGGCGGCAATCGCCTGAGCGCCGCCGATGGTGAAGACGTGATCGACGCCTGCCAGATGCGCTGCGGCCAGTACCAACTCGTTGACCACGCCATCAGGGGTGGGTACTACCATGACAATTTCACGTACGCCCGCCACGTGAGCAGGAATCGCATTCATCAACACCGATGAAGGATAAGCGGCCTTGCCGCCCGGCACGTAAATACCTGCTCGATCAAGCGCCGTTACCTGCTGACCCAGCACCGTTCCGTCAGCCTCCTCGTACTGCCAGGAGGTCGGTTTTTGGCGTTCGTGATAAACCCTGATCCGCTCAGCCGCGCGGGCTAATGCCTCACGCTGCTCGGCTGGCAGATTATTGAAGGCCTGCTCCAGCTGGTCAGGCGTCAAGCGCAGCGCCTGCATATTCTCAACCGACAGGCGATCAAAGCGATTAGTCGCTTCGATAACGGCGGCATCACCACGCTGCTTGACGTCGGCCAGAATCTCATCAACACGTGTCTGAACGGCGCTATCTGACACACCCTCCCAGTCCAGGAGCGCATTCAGGCGCTGCTCGAAGGTGTCATCGCGCGTCGAAAGACGATAAATCGTGGCTGAAGACATAGTGCTCATAAAAACTCCCGCGTCATTTCGTAAGCAGTGCTTGGCGCTTTTTGACCGCGCTTTCCAAACGTGCCAGAAGCGGCTTGATACGTTCGTGCTTCATAGTCATGGCCGCTTTATTGACCACCAGACGCGTGCTGATATGGGCAATCAACTCACGCGGCTCCATGCCATTGGCACGCAGCGTGTTGCCAGTATCAACAATATCGACAATTTCATCGGCCAGATTCATCAAGGGCGCAAGCTCCATGGCTCCATAAAGCTTGATCACCTCGGCCTGAATCCCCTGCTCGGCATAGTAGCGTCTGGCAATATTGACAAACTTGGTTGCCACACGCCGGCGAGCATGGGCAGGCCGCTCACCCGTTACCCCAGCTGTCATCAGCTTGCAACGGGCGATATCCAGGTCGAGCGGCTCGTAGAGTCCCTCGGCGCCATGCTCCAAGAGTACATCTTTACCAGCTATCCCCAGATCCGCCGCGCCCAATTGCACATAGGTGGGCACGTCGGTTGCCCGAATGACCACCAACTTGACGTCTGCCAAATTGGTATCAAACAGCAGCTTGCGACTTTTACCCAGATCTTCTGCTGGTGTAATACCGGCATCAGCGAGCAGCGGTAGCGTTTCGTCCAGAATACGCCCTTTGGAAAGGGCTAAAATTAGTTGCTTACTCATTGTAGTGGCCAATGGTTAATAGCATGGCTTAGCCGGGAATTCGGCGAATACGCGCACCCAGCAACTGCAGTTTCTCTTCAATACACTCGTAGCCGCGATCGATATGGTAAATACGATCAACCAGCGTTTCGCCTTCCGCCATCATCGCTGCAATCACCAGCGATGCCGAGGCGCGAAGGTCAGTGGCCATCACTGGTGCACCGGAAAGCTTTTCCACACCGTTGATTAAAGCCGTGTTGCCTTCCAGGGCGATGTTGGCGCCCATGCGGTTGAGCTCCTGCACATGCATGAAGCGGTTCTCAAAGATGGTTTCCACTACCCGCGAATGCCCTTCTGCTACCGCGTTCATAGCTACAAACTGGGCCTGCATATCGGTTGGGAAAGCCGGATAGGGCGCGGTGCGAATATTGACGGCCTTGGGTCTTTTACCGTGCATATCCAAGGCAATCCAGTCATCACCGCTGGTAATTTCGGCACCTGCCTCTTCAAGCTTGGCAAGCACTGCTTCCAGAATGTCAGCTCGGGTACGCTTGACCTTCACCCGGCCACCGGTCATTGCCGCCGCCACCAGAAACGTCCCGGTCTCGATACGATCCGGCATGACATCGTGATGGCAGCCGTGAAGCTTCTCGACGCCTTCAATCACGATGGTGTCGGTGCCATGGCCTCGAATATTGGCGCCCATCTTGATCAAGCACTCGGCCAGATCAACGATTTCAGGTTCGCGCGCCGCGTTCTCAAGAATGGTTTTGCCGTCAGCCAGGGTTGCGGCCATCAACAAGTTCTCAGTACCCGTTACCGTCACTGTATCGAAGAAGATCGTCGCGCCCTTCAGGCGACCATCCACACGGGCACGAATATAGCCGCTCTCAACCCGGATATCAGCGCCCATGGCTTCCAGGCCGCGAATATGCAGATCAACCGGCCGAGAACCGATGGCGCACCCGCCCGGCAGCGACACATCGGCCTCACCAAAGTGAGCAAGCAGCGGCCCCAGAACCAGAATAGAGGCGCGCATTTTCTTGACCAGCTCATAAGGCGCGTGACAGCGGGTTACCTGCGAACCATCCAGCTGAATGCTGAGCTTTTCGCCCATCACCGGCTCCACGCCCATGCGGCCCAATAGCTCAAGCGTGGTGGTGATATCCTGCAGGTGTGGCAGATTACCGATGACGACCGGACCATCGGCCAAGAGGCTGGCACACAAAATAGGCAGTGCCGCATTCTTGGCGCCGCTCACCCACACTTCACCGTCGACCGACCCATTGCCGGTAATGATTAACTTATCCATTGGGCCGCCGTTACTGGGCGTTTTCCGGCGCGGAGGACCACTGCACCGGGGTAAAGGTTTTAATGCTGATAGCGTGTAGCGCGCCTGAGGCAATTTCATCACTCAACGCGGAGTAGACCAATTGCTGGCGCTTAACCGGAGAGAGACCTTCAAAGGCTTCACCAACCGCAATCACCTGAAAGTTACAACCTTCTCCCTGAATATGAAACTCACATCCATCGATACGGGATTCAAGCAGTGCTTTTACCTCATTGGGTTGCATGAGACAGGAAACTCCTTCGAAGTAGTGGTGAATAGTTGGGCAAATAAAAACAATGAGGCAACATAATAAAGAAAAGCGACACGCTTGGCGATGCCAAGGGTGCCAACCCTAAAGAGTTAGGGCTGGCGAATGGATCAATGCATCAAGTTCAGAAAGGGACGCCAAGCGTTCGAGCGGCGCGGAAAGCATGACGGCGCTTACAGCAATACCCTGGGCCTGACAGGTACGCAGCCATTCAAATAGTACGCTGATGACGGCACTGCTGGCCTTTTGAACACCGCTGAAATCAAAGGTGACACTCTTTTCGTCCGTGGCTTCAAGCCATTTCTTGCCAGCAGCGGCCAGTTCAGCCGCTACTGCCATCCCAACATCTCCGACAACACGCAATGTGCTCTGCTCGGCCTCAAGATCGACCAGGGATTGTGACAATAGGCGTGTCACGCATCGCCCCCCTGCTCTAGCTCTTCAACACCGATTTCAGGCGCCCAGCCACGAATCACAGCATCATAGTCGCGGTTGTTTTCGCGCATGGCCTGGTCAAACTGATTGCGGAAGGTAAGCCCCAGGTTGATGCCGTTAACAATCACGTTGACAACCCGCCATTCATTGTTGGAAAGGCGCAGGCTATAGCTCACCGGGTAAACCTGACCGTTAGTGGCGACAACTTCCATATCAACACTGGCTTGATCTTCATAACGCTGGCTACGCTGCGTATCCAGTACACGCAGATCCCTATAGTCAAACGTCACCAGTCCACGTGTATAGGTATCAATCAGAGTCTGACGAAAGACATCGGCAAACCGGCTGCGCTGCTCTGGGGAGGCGTTACGAAAGTAGTTTCCCATCACGCTTGCGCCGATATAGCGAAAGTCCGCTACATCCTCGAGGCTATCGTCAACCAGGGCTTCAAGTTCACCCATATTGTTGGCGTAGTAATCCTTTTTGCCCTCGATTTCACCCATCAGGGCATCAACATTTTCTCGGACCATCGCTTCAGGCGTCTGAGATTGCGCTTGTGCCTGCAGCGGTAAAGCCAATGCCAGCACCACCAAAGCAACCAGCCAGCGAAGTAGAGGAACGGTAGTCTTACGCATCATATTCACCTCGTAAAGAACGTTTAGTTACTTGCCATATTGGATACAAATTGCTGAATAAGTTCTTCAAGCACCAGCGCTGACTGGGTATCGCGGATGGTATCGCCATCCTCCAGCACATCCGGGTCACCACCCACACTTAACCCAATATACTGTTCTCCCAACAAACCGGCAGTTAATATTGCCGCTGTGGTATCCCGGGAAAGCTGGCCTTCCAGGTCACTATCCAGACGCAGAGTGACTTTGGCGTCATACCATTCGGTGTCGAGGTCAATGGACTCTACACGCCCAACTGTTACACCTGCCATGGTCACGCGGGCGCGTGGCTTGAGACCGCCAATATTGGCAAAATTGGCATCCAGGTGAAACGTTTCAGAAGGAGCCGCAAGGCTTAGGCCGCTCACACGCAGGCCCAGAAACACCAGCCCTACAATACCCGCCAGCATGAACAGACCTACACCAAACTCCATGGTTTTACTGCGCTTCATGAAATCACTCCACCCATCAAAGACCGCCGAACATCACGGCAGTCAGTACAAAATCAAGCCCCAGTACCGCAAGCGACGAATACACCACAGTGCGCGTGGTAGCACGCGAAATGCCTTCCGATGTAGGCACCAGATCATAGCCTTGGAAAACCGCAATCCAGGTCACAACGATCGCAAAGACCAAACTCTTGATCATGCCGTTACCCACATCGCTGACAAAGGAAACACTGGCCTGCATATTGCTCCAGTAGGACCCTTCAAAAACGCCCAGCCACTGCACACCGACCAGGTAACCGCCCCAGATGCCGACCACGCCAAAGCCCACGGTTAAAATCGGCAGGGCCACAAACCCGGCCCAAAGCCTTGGCGCAATAACCCGGCGCAGAGGATCAACGCCGATCATTTCCATACTGGTCAGCTGCTCGGTCGCTTTCATCAGGCCAATTTCAGCCGTCAGCGCTGACCCTGCCCGCCCGGCAAATAGCAAAGCAGCCACCACTGGCGCCAACTCACGCAACAGCGAGAGCGCCACCATTTGTCCCAATGCCTGCTCGGCACCAAAATCGACCAAGATGGTGTAGCCCTGAAGCGCCAGCACCATGCCAATAAAAAGGCCCGATACAATCACAATGGCAAGCGATAAGACACCGACAAAATGCATCTGGCGAAGCCATAGATACCACCCCTCCCGGGAGGGTATGCCCACAGCTGACTGGCCAAGAAACAGTCCGGCACGGCCCAACGCTTCCATCACGTCACACCCTTTACGCCCTAATCGGACGATACGGTCAACGCCTTGTTCAAATCTTGACTGCATTACCCTGCCCTTGTCGCGGTAGCTTGGCCAAGAATATCGCTATAAAGCGTCTCAGCGGGATAGTGGAACGGCACCGGGCCATCGGGCTCTCCATGCACAAACTGGCTCACACGCGGGTCCTGGTTGGCATTCAAGGTGTGTGGCGTCCCCTCGGCCACCACCTGACCATCGGCAAGTAGATAAAGATAGTCGGCAATGCTCAAGGTCTCCTTGATATCATGAGAAACCACCACGGAGGTTAGCGCCAGCGCTTCATTAAGCCGCTTGATCAGTTGCACCAACACGCCCATGGAAATGGGGTCCTGTCCGACAAAGGGCTCATCGTAAAGAATAAGTTCCGGGTCTAATGCAATAGCCCGGGCAAGCGCCACACGCCTTGCCATCCCCCCAGAGAGCTCAGCAGGCGATAGATGGCGCGCGCCGCGTAGGCCGACCGCCTCAAGTTTGAGCAGCACTAGATCACGGATCATTGCGTCGGGCAAATTGGTATGTACCCGCAGCGGAAATGCCACGTTTTCAAATACATTCAGGTCAGAAAACAGCGCTCCGCTTTGAAACAGCATTCCCATACGCTTGCGTAACGTAAATAACGCCTTTCGCGACAGACGATGAACGTTCTGCCCATCTACCAGAATGCGCCCCTGATCAGGGGTTAACTGCCCGCCGATTAACTTCAGAAGCGTTGTTTTACCGGTACCGCTAGGCCCCATGATCGCCGTCACCTTGCCCTGCGGGATAATCATGTTAATGCCGCGAAAGATCTCGTGACTCCCACGTGAGAAGTGCACATCTTCAATCTCAATAAAGGGGACATCTGTCATGGGTTGGTCGACTCCCATCGTCGCTTGATTCGAGCGGGCCTGTGATTCTTCAAGCCTATTCTACAGTTTAAAAACAGTGTTTTCGAACAATTATCGAACATCGTATCTTAACTCTAATGGCACTTACAGACGAGGAGGCGTTCCAATGCGGCATAAAAACCCTTTAAAGCGCTATGCTTATAGGCGCGCACAAAATGGTATTCTTGTCCGTTAATCGCATCATGTTATTACCAAAATGAGATTTTCATGCACCAGCCCTCTTCCACTCTTAGCCGACTGCGTGAAAGCGCTTTACGCACGCTGCAAATTGAACAAGCGGCCATTGGCGGTCTTCAAGGCAAGCTTGATGAGAACTTTGACCGTGCCTGCGAGCTAATGCTGGCCTGCCAAGGCCGCGTGGTGGTAACCGGGATGGGCAAGTCAGGGCATATTGCAGGGAAGCTTGCGGCCACGCTTGCCAGCACCGGCACCCCTGCCTTTTTTGTTCACCCGGGTGAGGCGAGCCACGGCGATCTTGGCATGATTACCCGTACTGACGTGGTACTGGCGCTTTCCAATTCGGGTGAAACCTCTGAAGTTACAGCGTTACTACCCTTGTTAAAGCGCCTGGGCACGCCCCTGATCAGCATGACAGGCAAGCCTGGCTCAACGCTTGCCAAACATGCCGATGCACATTTGGATAGCGGCGTTGAACGCGAAGCCTGTCCGCTTGACTTGGCGCCTACTAGCTCTACCACAGCGGCACTCGCTTTGGGGGATGCCCTTGCCGTCGCCCTGCTTGAATCCCGCGGCTTTACTGCCGATGATTTCGCCTTATCCCACCCTGGGGGCAGCCTGGGCAAACGCCTGTTACTACGTGTCAGAGATTTAATGCACGGCGGTTCACGCCTTCCCCAGGTAGCCTTGGGCAGCCCGCTGCGTGATGCGCTACTTGAAATTACTCGCCAAGGGCTCGGTTTCACCTGCGTGATAGATAATGAAGGACGTCTGGCCGGGGTTTACACCGATGGCGATTTACGCCGTACACTCGATCAGTTCCACGACCTGCGCGAAGTAACGGTAGATGAGGTAATGACGCGTCCTGGCAAGCGCATCGGGCCTGACATTCTGGCTGCTGAAGCCGTGCGCATAATGGAAGATAGTCGCATCACCGCGCTGGCGGTCGTCGATGAAGACCAGCGCCCTATTGGGGCGCTGCATATGCATGATCTACTCGCCAGCGGCGTTATTTAACTACGCTAACCCAATATTGACCGACATGTTGACTGACAAGGAGTCTTTGATGGCCCTCCCTACTGCCTTACTTGACCGGATTCGCCACGTTCGCCTGCTTGCCCTGGATGTAGATGGCGTTCTCACCGATGGGCGCCTCTACTTCCAGGCTGATGGCATCGAGATCAAGGCATTTCATACCCAAGACGGCCATGGCTTGAAACTACTCAAACGGGTGGGTATTCATGTAGCGTTAATTACCGGCCGCGATTCGCCGATGGTAAGTCAGCGTGCAGCATCGCTCGGCATCCCTCATGTCTACCAAGGCTGCGAAGATAAGCTCGCCACCTTAAAAACGCTTTGTCAACATCTGAATCTGGACTTGAGCCAGGTGGCCTACTGCGGCGACGATTTGCCTGACCTTGCCCCGATCAAACGAGCAGGTGTGGGTATTACGGTACCGAACGCACCAGATTACATGCTTACTCACGCGGACTGGATTACCGACCGCCTGGGTGGGCATGGCGCGGTACGCGAGATCTGCGATACGTTGCTGGAAGCTCAAGGTCACTGGGGTTCGGTACTTGATACTTATTTACACGGTCGTTCGTAATGTTTAAGTGGGCCAGAAAGCGCGTTTGGCTGGCAGGCCTGGTCATTGCTTTAGGGGTATTGCTAGTGTGGCTTGACCCGCGCAGCCCTAATGAACGACCGATCGACCCGGACGCTCAGGCAGAAGAGCCCGGCCACGTGCTGGAGAATGCGAAAATCACTCTATTTGGCGAATCCGGCCGGGTTGAACAGTCATTGGCTTCGCCTTTGTTGATATATATACCCCAACGCGCGGCGGCTGAAGCGACCCAGCCTGAAGCCACCCTGTATGACAGCGATAATCGCGAATGGCTTGCCAACGCCAATCAGGGCACGCTGAATACAGATACTCAGGCACTCACCCTTTTAGGTGAGGCCAGACTGCTTGCCCCGACTGAAGGCTGGCAGTTGGATACTGAAGAGCTGCACTATGATGGCTTGGCGCGCCACGCCTGGAGCGAGGCGCCCGCCCTGCTCCAGCAGCCGCCTCAGCAAATGAGTGCAACACGTATGGATGTCTGGCTTGACGATAGCCAGGTCCGGTTAACCGATAATGTACGCGGCCACCATCCGCCCGCGACACAAACCCCTTAGGAGTCGCTATGAAAGCTCTTGTTCGTACCGCGCTTTTCGCCCTCGCGGTGCCGCTATCGGCAGCGGCCCAGAACAGCCAGGCACCGGTTGAAGTTGAGGCCGACCGGCTGGACCTTGATCAGCGCGCCGGCACAGCGGTTTACTCCGGCAATGTCGATATCCGCCAGGGTAATATGCAACTGCGCGGCGAGCGCGTTGAAATTCAGCGTAATGAAGCTGGCGAACTCTCTCTGGTAACGGCGACGGGAGAACGCGCTTACTTGCGCAATCAACTGGAAAATGAGGAAACGCCCATGGAAGGCTGGGGGCGCCGAGTGATTTATCACGTAGCAGAACGCCGTGTTGAGCTTATCGACCAGGCTGAGCTTACCCAAGGCAGGGACCAGTTCAACGGCGGGCGCCTTGAGTACTTTATCGACCGCGGGGTCGTGCAGGCGCGTTCGGACGTTAGCGGCAGTGAGCCGCAACGCATTCGTATGACACTTCAGCCAGCGCAATAGGAGCAGCCGATGGCTACTGCGGAATCAGCGCCAATCAAAACGCTTTACGCTAATCACCTGGCTAAAAGTTACAAGCGTCGCCGGGTGGTTCAGGATATCAGCCTGGAAATTGCTCAAGGGAGCGTGGTTGGCCTGCTGGGCCCGAATGGTGCAGGTAAAACCACCTCATTTTACATGATTGTGGGCCTCGTTAAATCAGACGCCGGCACGGTAAGTATCGATGAGCTAGACCTCACCCGCGCCCCCATGCATGAACGTGCCATGGCGGGCATTGGCTATCTACCTCAGGAAGCGTCCATTTTTCGCAAGCTGTCGGTTGCGGATAACATCATGGCGATACTGGAGACACGAAAGGAGCTGGATAGCGCTGGGCGTGAGCAGCGCCTGGAAAGCCTTTTAGAAGATTTCCATATCACCCATATCCGCGACAACCTGGGCATGAGCCTTTCTGGGGGCGAGCGACGCCGAGTAGAAATTGCCCGCTCGCTGGCAACAGAGCCTGCCTTTATCCTGCTTGATGAGCCGTTTGCAGGGGTAGACCCTATTTCGGTAGGCGAAATTAAAAGCATTATCCGTGCCCTTAAAAAACGTCATATTGGCGTACTGATTACCGACCATAACGTACGGGAAACGCTGGATATCTGCGACATTGCCTACATCGTGGGCGATGGTCATATAATTGCTGGCGGAAGTCCCGAAACCATCCTTAACAACAAAAAAGTAAGAGAGGTCTATTTGGGCGCTGATTTTCGTCTTTAAACAGTGACCTGCAGCAAAATTATTCCCAGTGGCATGCTTATTGCACTTGCACATGGACATGACTCGCACTAGTGTGGAGCTTTCCGATTAACGAGTGGTTCTCAGATGGTCATGAAAGCTTCTCTCCAATTGCGTATCGGTACGCAGCTGACCATGACACCTCAGCTGCAGCAGGCAATTGCCCTGTTACAGCTATCCACATTGGACCTGCGCCAGGAAATTCAGCAGGCGTTGGATGCCAACCCAATGCTGGAACAGGAAGATGAATTCGGCGAGCAAGCCACCGTTGAGCCTCAGGAAGCAGAATGGTCAGAAAGCATCCCAAACGAGCTCTCGGTGGATAGCGACTGGTCTGATACTTATCAAGACATGGCCAGCTCAGCCGGGAGCAGCGATGGCCCGGACTTTGAACGTCAAGCTGCCGGACAAAGCCTGCACGGGCATCTGCTTTGGCAGCTGGCCATGACCGATTTCAATGCTCGCGAACAGCTGGTCGCCGAAAGCTTGATTGATGCGCTAGATGCCAACGGCTATTTAATGCAGCCGCTCAATGACATCCGGGACGGGCTGCGCGCTCAGGGCCTTGAAGGACTCAACCAGCGCGAGATGGAGACCATTCTGCTGCGCCTGCAGCAATTTGAACCTACTGGCGTTTTCGCCCGTGACCTGCGCGAATGCCTGATGCTTCAGTTGGCTACCTTACCCGACGACACGCCTCTGCTGGTGCCTGCACGCCGTCTGGTGCGTCAGTTTCTGGAAGCGCTGGGCAAAAACGACCTGCGGTTGTTAAAGCGTCGCCTGGGGCTTGATGACGAGCAGCTGGAGGATGTGGTCAGCCTGATCCGTAGTCTTGACCCGCGCCCCGGCAGTGCTTACGGGGTTACCGATGATAGCTACATCACGCCGGACCTGGTGGTGCGTCACGATAACGAAGGCTGGCATCTTGAGCTTAACCCCGAAGCCCTGCCCCGTTTGCGCATTCAGCCCGACTATGCCAGCCTGATTAAACGGGCAGACAAGAGCCAGGATAATCAGTTTCTCAAAGAGCACCTGCAAGAAGCGCGCTGGTTGATCAAAAGTCTCTCCAGCCGCAACGACACACTGCTACGCGTGGGTCGCGAGATCGTTACGCGCCAGATCGGTTTTCTAGAGCAAGGTGAAGAGGCCATGAAACCACTGATTCTTGCTGATATTGCCGAAGCCGTGGAAATGCATGAGTCCACCATTTCGCGGGTGACAACACAAAAATATATTCACACGCCTCGCGGCGTTTTCGAACTCAAATACTTTTTCTCCAGTCAGATCAGTGGTCAGGATGGTGGCGACAGCCATTCAAGTACGGCTATTCGCGCCCGACTTAAAAAGCTGATTCAGGACGAACCGCCCGGCAAGCCACTGTCTGACAGCCGCTTGGTGACCCTACTGGAGGAAGGCGGCATTACGGTGGCTCGACGTACCGTTGCCAAATATCGCGAGTCGTTAGGCATTCCGTCCTCGAGTGAACGACGCCGCTTGAGATAGTTGTTTAAAGTAGTCTGTTACAACCGCTTTTCAGGCTGAAAAGGCAAAACTCGTCTCAAGGGCTTTGCAATAGCGCAAAAAGGGTTACAATCGAAATACAGTCCGATGGATAAGGAGCACGTCAATGCAAGTAAACATCACTGGTCATCATGTAGAACTGACTGACGCCTTGCGTGACTATGTTAATGAAAAGCTTGAACGCGTCGAACGTCATTACGACAACATCACTACGGTACAAGTAACCTTATCCATTGAGAAGGAGCGCCAGCAAGCGGCGTGCACCCTTCATGCGGCAGGTGCCGACTTACATGCTGATGCGGAAGATGTCGACATGTATGCTGCCATTGACGCATTAGCAGACAAAATCGATCGTCAACTCGTTAAGCATAAGGAAAAAGCACAAGCCCGCGCCCAAGGCGCAGGCGTGCGTTAATTCGATGACGCTGGAAACCATTCTCCCCCCGGAGCGCGTGCTTTACGATGTGCCCGGGGGCAGCAAAAAACGGGTGCTGGAGTTCTTCAGCACCTTTATCGCTCAAAACACACCCAGCCTGGATAGCCAGGAAGTTTTCAGCCGTCTGATTGGTAGAGAACGTCTTGGCAGCACGGGGATTGGCAATGGCGTTGCCATTCCCCATGCGCGAAGCCCGCATTGCGCAACACCTATTGCTGGCTTTCTCAAGCTGTCAGAACCCGTCGATTTTGACGCTATCGATGGCGACCCGGTGGATCTGGTCTTTGTACTGCTCGTGCCTGAAGAGGCCGATGATACCCACCTGTCGTTACTTGGCCAGGTTGCCACCATCATGAATGATGCAAGCACGCGCCAAGCGCTTCGAAAAACTAGCAGCCAGCGTGAACTGCTTGATCTGCTTTCCAGCAAGATCCGTGAACAGGCTGCGCATTAATCCTTCGCAGCTTACGTATCTTCTCGCTTTACCCTCATGCAAAGAGAACCACTATGCAACTGGTGATCATTAGCGGCCGCTCAGGGTCTGGCAAGTCTATTGCCCTCCAAGCGTTGGAAGATATCGGTTATTACGCCATCGACAACCTTCCTGCCATGCTGCTGGGCTCGTTGATAGATGAGCTTCGTGAAGAAGGTGGTCGTACGCATCTGGCAGTCAGTATTGATGCGCGCAACCTGCCTGCAGCGCTTGAACGGTTGCCTTCACTCTTGGAAGAGCTGCGCCAGCGCCCAATCGACTGTCAGATTATCTACCTGACCACCGATGCGCGTATTCTGCTCGAGCGCTACTCGGCCACGCGACGCCGCCACCCTTTAACGCGTGATAGCCATATGACGCTTGAAGAGGCGATCAGCAAAGAAGAAGAAACCCTCAACGAAATACGTGATCTAGCCGATCTGCTGATAGACACTTCCCGCCTCTCGGTACATGACCTGCGCCGCCGTATTACCGATCAGGTCGCCCACCAGCGCAAAGATCAGCTCACGCTTACCTTCGAGTCATTTGGCTACAAGCGGGGCGTACCCATGGATGCCGACCTAGTATTTGATGTGCGCTGTCTGCCCAACCCTTACTGGGACCCCACATTACGTCAATATACGGGGCGCGACGCTACGATCATCGACTTTCTGCGTGGCTATCCCATTGTCGAAGATATGACCCGCGATATTCAGATGCTGCTTGAACGCTGGTTGCCTGCTTATCGAAACAGTCAGCGTAGCTATATGACGGTCGCAATTGGCTGTACGGGTGGGCAGCATCGCTCTGTGTACGTGGCTGAGCAGTTGGCGCAGGCGCTGGCACCTCAAATAGGCGACGTGCACTTGCGCCACCGCGAACTGGGGCTGCAGTACACGCTGGGCGGCTCTCAAACAGAGCCCGTAGATATCGCGACACTCATCGAGCAGAAGCCCGGCGTATCCTGATCGCTTACTTTGCATGACACCACTCGGATAAAAGGAATCAGGGTGCCAGAAAGAACTTTAACCCTTACCAATCAGCGCGGCCTGCACGCCCGCGCCGCGACCAAACTGGTCACCTGTGCGCAGCGGTTCGAGTCCCGGGTATATATCTACAAACAGGCCCAGAAGGCCGACGCCGCCAACATTATGTCACTTCTCATGCTGGCCGCCCCATGCAGCACAACGCTGACCGTCGAAGCCGTCGGCGATGACGCCGAAGCAGCACTGGATGCGCTGGAGGCTCTATTCAAGGCACGCTTCGATGAAGAAGCCTGACCATCGACTTTCTGCGGTGTCATCCCCCATCTACCGAGCAAAGCCATGCAGCTAATCCAGACCGGCAAGTACTCCCGAGTCTACTTTGATTCCGAACGCGACCACTTCATCAAGACCTTTAAGCCAAAGGCCTTTGACCGGCTCCGCTACTTGTTACGCATCCGCCCCTATCCCGGGCTCAACTTCGCGCTCGTCGCTTCTCGCCTGGGAGCTCTCGGCATCGCGACGCCGACTATCACTGAAGCCCGCCCCTATCGACTGGTTACCGAGAATATACACGGCGTGCCACTCAGGCAGGTAATCCTCGGCTCACCAGACCTTCAGGAGCAGTATCTGGACGCCCTGGTCGCCTTCGACCGCGATGGCATTCACTGCCGCGGCCTGCACACCGGCAACTTTCTAGTTCGCGAGGGCCGCATGTTTGCTATCGACCTTGATGCTTACAAGGCACCGCGCTGGTGGCGCTACCCACGCCGCGAGTATCTAGAATGCCTGAGCCGCTCGCTCAAGGGCGACGAGGCCTTTCTATTCACCCGCCTTCTCGAACGGCTGGGGCTGGACGAGAACTACCGCCCGAAACGCTGAGCGCTCAGCCTACGGGGCCAAAGTCCGCCTACTAAAAGCCCGCGATATGACTGCGGGCTTTTGTCTTATTAAACGGTGCATGCTGGTTCAGCTACCGGCCACCGTCATCGCATCAATCAGCCAACTGCCCGTATGAATACTGCCCCGCGTATCGATATCGCTACCAATACCTACCAGGCCTGAGAACATGCGCTCCAGGTTTCCGGCAATGGTAAATTCCTCGATCGGGTACTGGATTTCGCCGTTCTCCACCCAGAAACCGGCCGCGCCACGTGAGTAATCACCGGTGACGCCGTTGACCCCCTGGCCCATCAGCTCGGTTACCCAGATACCTCGACCCATCTCTTTGAGCAACGCTTCGCGCGTCTTCAATGGAGCGTCAAGGCGCACATTGCGCGCGCCGCCCGCATTACCGGTGGTCTGCATCCCCAGGCGACGGGCGCTGTAGGAAGAGAGCATGTAGCTTGCGATACTTCCCTGATCAATAAAGCGGTTATTACGGGTTTGAACACCCTCACCATCAAATGGCGTACTTGCCGTAGCCCCCACTTCCATAGGCCGCTCTTCAAGGCTAAACCACTCAGGAAATAGCGGCGTGCCCAAACGGTCACACAAAAAAGAGGATTGTCGGTACAAGGCGCCGCCCGCTAAAGCGCTTAGTAGATGGCCAACCAATCCGCTGGATAGCGAAGGGTCAAACAGAATTGGAAACGTACCCGTAGGTGGACGCTGGGCGCCAAGTCGTCGCAATGTGCGCTCAGCCGCTTCGCGACCAACGTCCGCCGGATCACGTAGCGCTTCAGGGTTGCGCGAGGAAGTGTAGTCATAGTCGCGCTGCATGCCGTTTGCGTCCTGAGCAATCAACATGCAGGAGAGCGAATGGCTACTGCCCTTCTGGGTACCCAGAAAACCATGGCTATTGGCGTACACCCGCACACCTTCACCGCTTGAAAGCGATGCCCCTTCTGACTGGCTAATACCCTCAACATCGCGGCCCGCCTGCTCACAGGCAAGCGCTAGCTCAATAGCTTGGTCAGTGGTTAGCGCCCAGGGGTAATGTACCTTGAGATCAGGCAGCTCGGTTGCCATCTGGTCGGCATCTGCCAGGCCCGCCGCCGGGTCTTCACCGGTGTAGCGAGCAATCGCCAATGCCTTCTCGACCGCCGCCTGGATAGAGGCGGAGCTTGCATCGCTGGAAGACGCACTACCCTTGCGTTTACCCACATAAAGAGTAACCGCTATTCCCTGGTCGCGGGAAAGCTCAACGGTTTCCACCTCTCCCAAGCGCACGCTGATACCTATGCCTTGGTCGACACTCGCACCCACTTCGGCAGCATCTGCACCCAGCCGTTTGGCCAGGGCCAGTGCCTCTTCTGCACGCTTCGTCAATAGAGCCTGCTGCGAGGATGCATCAAATGCCTGTGCCATATGGCCTCCTTTTTCGCCTGAATCACTTAAGCGAATCAATGTTATGGTCGCAGCCTGATATAATGCTGCCAACGAATCTTGTCAGTGAGCCCTACTTTGTTAGTGGGCCCAATTTAGTCAGTGAGTCCTATTATGCCGAAACAACGCCCCGAGCCCTTTGATACCCAGGAACCCGAAGAGCGGCCCAGCAAATCGCAGCTCAAACGCGAAATGCATGCCCTTCAGGCTCTTGGCGAAACGTTAATCGCCATGCGGCCTGCCGAGCGCGCCCGCTTTCCTCTCTCCGACGATATGCTGCGTGCCATTGAAGAAACGTCTCGCATCCGCTCCCATGAAGGCCGTCGCCGTCATATGCAGTATGTCGGCAAGCTGATCCGCAAGGAGGACCTGGTTGCCATACAAGGCGTTTTTGACGCCATCGAGCAGGAAAAAGAGCAGCGCGATCACGCCTTTCACCGGCTTGAAAAATGGCGGGACCGGCTCGTGGAAGACGGCGATCCTGCCGTTGATCTTTTTATGGCGGAATACCCCGATGCCGACCGCCAAGCACTGCGCCAGCTAATACGCAATGCTCAGCGCGAACGCGACCAAGGCAAGCCGCCCACCAGCTCGCGCAAGCTGTTCAAGCACTTACGCGAAACGCTGGCACTTTAATATTTCAGAACTGAAAATATTCAGGACTGCGTACCGCCCACGGTCAGCTCATCTAATTTTAGCGTGGGCTGGCCAACGCCTACCGGCACGCCCTGACCCTCTTTACCGCATACGCCCACGCCGGTATCCAGCGCCATATCATGGCCAATCATGGAAACGCGCCCCATTGCCTCGGGGCCGTTACCGATCAGCGTGGCGCCTTTTACAGGCGCTGTAATACGCCCATCTTCAATCAGATACGCTTCACTGGCGGAGAACACGAACTTGCCCGAGGTGATATCCACTTGGCCACCACCAAAGCTGACCGCGTAAATCCCACGTTTAACGCTTTTAATAATATCTTCCGGCTCATCCTGGCCTGCCAGCATTACCGTATTGGTCATGCGTGGCATGGGCAGGTGAGCAAAAGATTCACGGCGCGCATTACCGGTTGGTGCCATATTCATTAGCCGCGCATTCAACTTATCCTGCATGTAGCCGGTGAGAATACCGTCTTCAATCAGCGCCGTATTCTGGCCAGGCGTACCTTCATCATCGATGCTGAGCGAACCGCGCCCATCGGCAATCGTGGCATCATCCACCACGGTAACCCCTTTGGCCGCCACTCGCTGCCCCATTCGTCCGGCAAATGCCGAGCTGCCTTTACGATTAAAGTCACCTTCAAGCCCGTGACCAACCGCTTCGTGAAGCAGAATGCCCGGCCAGCCCGAGGCAAGCACGATCGGCATTTTCCCGGCAGGCGCCTCAACGGCCTCAAGATTCACCAGTGCCTGACGCACAGCTTCTTTGGCGTAACGCTCGGCCACCCCTTCATCGCGCAGCCTGGCCATGGAATAGCGTCCACCCCCACCGGCACCGCCGCGCTCACGCCGGCCGTTTTTGACTGCGATAACGCTGACGTTAAAGCGCACTAGCGGACGAATATCTGCCGCCAGCGTACCATCGCTTGCTCGCACCAGGACAACTTCATAGGTGCCAGAAAGCGATGCACTGACTTGTGTAACGCTTGGGTCGGCGGCGCGGGCCGCTCGGTCGGCATCTTTCAACATGGCGACCTTCTCTTCAGCACTCAGGCCTGCTAGAGGATCTATACCGGCATAAAATGACGCTGCTGCGACGGGCTGAACCGCTTGGCTCAGCAGACGTTTACCGCTACGCACGATCCCCGAAGCCGTTCGGCCAGTATCCATCAATGCATCGGCACTAATCTGGTTGGAGTAGGCAAAGCCGGTTTTTTCACCGGCAAGGGCGCGTACGCCGACACCACCATCAATGTTGTAGCTGGCCTCTTTTACTTCGCCATCTTCCAGTACCCAGCCTTCCTGCCACGTCCGCTGGAAATAGAGGTCGGCGTAATCCACGCCGACACCCATGGCGTAATCAAGGCCTTTATCCAGACCATCAAGATCCAGGCCACCCGGCGTGAGCAGGATGGAAACAGCGGACTCTATATCGCTTTTATGTGCGGTCATTGGGGGCCTTCTAAGGTAACCTGCGGCGACGTCCAGGGACCTCGCACGCGATAATGGATAGTCGTTGCACGATCCAGCGCATTACCAAATAGCTGATCGGCGATAAACAGTGCGCCGCCTACGATAGGTGCGCCTACCGCCACGGCTGCAATGGGCAGGTTTTGCGTGACAGGCAGCACGACACCAAGGCGCTGATCCAACTCTTGACGAAGCAGGTCGACACTGCCCGTTAAGGTCACGTTGGCGGCAGGCGCTTCAATTTGCAATGGGCCCCGCAGAGTAAGCTGGCCATTAGCGACATCCGCCGAACCGTAGACCCTGTCATAGGCAGTTCCCTGGCCTGTCATGTCGGAAAAATCCAGGCGCAGGCGGCGTAAAATATTGTCGAAATTCAGTAACCCTACCAGACGTACCGGCGCCGACTCCAGCGTAACAAAACGCCCATCGCGGACATCAACGTCAATCTCACCCTCAGCCTGGCTCAAATCAAACTGCCAAGGCGCACCTGCCCAGTTCAATTTGGCAGACGCATCGGTCTGCCGACTGCGTAATGCGACCGGCTGGTCCAGGCGTTCAAGCGCAGTACCCACATCGCCACCTTGAACCGAGATATTGGCGCGGGTACGACTATGTGAGGCATCGCCTTCCCAATAGAGTTCACCACGCGCAGAGAGCTGACCCAAGGTAAGTCCGACCGGCGTCAGCGAAAAACGCTGCCCATCCGTGCGCCAATAGGCGGATAGTGGACCAAAACGGCGCGCGCCCACGCCTATTTCCGCCAGTCGCAGGCGCCCATCAGGCACTCTGGTAAGCCAGTCGGGAATTGCCGCTGGCGGCGCCTGATTCGTGTCTACTTCATGCAGCCATGAATCAGGTGAGGCGGCGTCTGGATCATTGCCAGCGCTGGATAGCGCCAATAATTGATCCACCGCCAACTGCTCAATGGCAATATCCAGCGGGTAGCGGGATTCCGGCTGATACTGGAAACGCCCGGTTACTAGATCGCCCTGCACGGTAGCGCTAGCTGCTCCCTTATAAACGCTGCCATTAAGCCCCAGTGCACCAACACACGTCTGCTGATAGACAAGGCAATCGGTATTCAGCGTGATATCCAGCGGCGGATGATCACTCACTGTGCCTTCTTGTATGCCTGTTTCACCGGCAAATAGCGGAGCAAGGGTCTGTTGCCACGCCATTGGATCAATACGCGGCACGCTTGCTTCAATCTTAAATCCTGGCTGTGAAGGCCATTCAGGCGGGCTTACCTCAGCCCCTGCCAAACGCAGGTTGACAGCCAACGCCTGGGGGCGATTGAGCAGGCGCAAGTGAGCAATATCTGACAGGCGACTTTCCACACGACCGTTTTCAAAATTGGCGTTGAGCGTCCAGGGCCATGGCTGCCCAGCCGCCTTGGCAAATGGTTCGGGAAGGTGACTCGTCACACCCAACCAGCGGCTCTCCAGAGATAAGGAAGGCGTGGGCTCAAGCGTAGCGCGCCCCTGCCACTGCAGCTCCCCATCCAGCACCTGGCTACCTTGATCAGCCGGTATGCCCGCCAGTGAAAACAAAGAAGTAATCTGAGTCTGACCCTTTAGAGCAATTCCTTCACGCTGGGTATGCATTTTTGCGCTGACCTCGCCACCCAATAACCGCCCGTCGACCTCGCCAATCAGCGCCATGCTGTCAGCGTACTGCTGCCAGGTCAGTTGTCCCTTCACGGCTTGCAAGGCAATGTCCAGCGGCGTGTAAACTATGCGTGTGAAATCAGGGGCCGCGTTGATTTCCAGCTGCAGCGCCTCAGGCGCCTTCAGGGGCAGTGACAGGTTGAGAGCACCCTCCACCTGACCTTCCGCCTGCAAATCATCAAGAAGACTCATATCGATATCGGGCATCGCCTGCAGAAATGCAATTAACGAATTCCCATCGCTATGCAGGTCGCCTGCCACATTCAGTGTTTCATCCTGCATGATCAACTCACCCTGGGAGGCCGTCACCCCATGGCTTTGCGCATGATCAATCTGTGCCTCAAGCACCTGATTTTGCCACTTCAAGCGCCCCTCTACCTCTTCAAGCCGTGGCCAACCTGGAGCAATGGGCAGATGTCCCTGGGTAATGGCCAGCGCAAGCGTTGCCGATATATCGTCTGCCGTAACACCATCACCAAGTGGCATACTGAGCTTTAAGGATCCGTTGGGGACTTGACCGCCAATGTCATCAAGTAGCCAGGTGCGTAGCTCGTCATCAAACGCCTTCAGAGGCAGCCACTGCGCCAAGGGTCGCTCCAGCGCATCCACGTTGGCAAAGTCGATATCCAGTCCAAAATGCCCCGTATGGTTGCTTGCAACCAACCCAAAGCCGCCGCTTACCTGAGCGCCATCCCAATCCACATTGAGCTGGCGACCGCTTATCATCGTTCTGGGGCCATCGTAGACCCACTCCACTACGCCTTCTGCGTGCTGGAGCTGCATGGGTGCTGTGAACAGATCAGGAAAATAGAGTGTGCTGTCGCCTGCACTGTTGAACGTTACCCGACCGCGAAAATCCCTCGCCTGCACCCAGGCATCCAGTGGCCCGCCACCCGGCGCTTGCTGCCAGGGCGACACCTCGACATTGGTTAAGGCAGCATCTACTCCCCAGCGGCCTTCACGCTGACCAAGATGTAACCCCCGCACCTGCCCACGAGGGGCAAGCGTCTGCAGTACGCGAGTAACCGATTCGGGAAGAAAGACATAGTCACGCCAGGCCGTGAGCGAGGCCAGTTCAAACGCACTGGTGCGCACTTCCCACCACCCAGGCTGATGGGAAAGATACCAATGATGCGGCAAAGCGGGGCCCTCCACCGTACCTTCGGGCTCTGCCCATTCGACGCTTTGCGCATCACCACTTAGCCAGGCTTCGCCACCCTCACCATCACGCTCCCATTCTCCATGCGCTTTGATATTGCGTAGCACCGCATACTGAACATCTTGGCGCAGCACTAATTGAGGAACGTCAATAGCCAGCCGCGACTCCTGAAGCTTGCCCTCATACCAGCGTCCCCATAGCCGGGCATTGCCGCCGGCTTGCTCCAGAAAAGGAACGTGTTCCGGACGAAATATGTCAGCCAGTTTAAGCAACTGATCAAACTGCACTTCGAGCTTCAAAGTGGCCAAAAAATCTTCCAAACCACGGCGTCCAGGCTGCATCTCTACTAGCAGCTGGGCCGCTGGCAACACCGTCTCTTCCTGCTCAGGGCGAGCCTCAAGCACATTTACCGCACCCTGTAAGTAGGTGCCCTGCTCATTCCCGGTCAGCAACAGTGTTTTGGCATAAAGGGTTACGTTATCCTGCGGGCCGTGCAGCACAACTCGGGTATCATCGATCCAGATACGTTGGCGCAGTAGCCACTCTGTCCAGGCGTCAATGCTTGCCAGGTCGACATCAGGTTCAGGGGCTATATAAAGCGGCAAACGGGCAGGATCAGGCCAATGCCAGTTACCTTCCTGCCCCTGGTAAAGGTGAAATTCGGTTTGGTGCAATCTGATATCGCTGAAAATAGGCAGGAAGTTCTTTAAGGAGGCCACTACATCCAGGCGAAGCTCGGCTCGCTCCAGTGAAAATAGTCGCTGATCGTCCGGCGTTTCAGCGGCAAAGCCCTCAAGCGTAAGGATAAGCTCGCTGCGTGCCATGGATAACGAAAGATTTTCAATCTGTACCGGCACGCCCACATGTCCTTCCAACCAGGTTTCAATTCGCGGCGTGAACGCATCTACCTGGCTACACGCAAGCCTTAAAAGCAGAGTAGCCACTGCGATGAAACCCAGAATAAAGGCCAGAAACAGCAAGCCCCAACGTATCAGCGAGCGCAAGATCATAAGGTTACATCAACACAATATCGTACTGCTCTTGCGAGTAGTGCTGCTCTACCTGAAAACGAATGGTTTTATTGATAAACGTTTCCAGGTCAGCCACCGCAGCTGACTCTTCGTCAAGAAGCCGGTCAACCACCGGTTGGGAAGCCAGTACCATATAGGTTTCCGGGCTGTAGGCGCGTTCTTCACGCAGAATCTCGCGAAAAATCTCATAGCAGACGGTTTCAGGCGTTTTAAGCGTTCCACGCCCGCCGCAAGTCGAGCACGCTTCACAAAGCGTTTGCTCAAGGCTCTCACGGGTTCGCTTGCGGGTAAGCTGCACTAGGCCAAGCTCGGTAACGCCGGTACATTTGGTTTTGGCGTGGTCGCGCTCCAACGCTTTTTCAAGCACACGCAGCACCTGGCGCTGATGCTCCACTTCAATCATATCGATAAAATCGATAATGATAATGCCGCCAAGGTTGCGTAACCGTAGCTGACGGGCAATGGCGGTGGCCGCCTCCAGATTGGTCTTGAAAATCGTCTCTTCAAGATTGCGGTGTCCGACATAGCCACCGGTATTAACATCAATGGTGGTCATCGCTTCGGTGGGATCAATCACAAGATACCCGCCCGATTTGAGCTGGACTTTGCGTCCAAGTGCCTTCTGGATTTCATCTTCAACACTGTAAAGATCAAAGATGGGCCGCTCGCCAGGGTAATACTCGATTCTATCTACCGCGTAGGGCATGAACTCTTCGGCAAACTCGACCAGCTTGATGAAGTTTTCGCGGGAATCAATGCGCACTTTTTCGATATCATCGCGCATGACATCTCGCAGGGTACGCATGAAAAGCGGCAGATCGTCATAAATGACGCTGGGTGGCGCTGCGGTTATCTTCCGCTCAGCCACCTTACGCCATATACGCAGCAAAAAGTGCATATCGCCAGCAAGCTCTTCATCGCCAACGCCCTCTGCCGCCGTACGTACAATAAACCCACCGCTGACCTCGAGAGTCTGACCGGCAATACTACTGTCCAGCAGTGCTTTCAGGCGCTCGCGCTCCCCCTCATCTTCAATACGCTGGGACACACCGTGATGCGGCGAGTCCGGCATATATACCAGGTAGCGTGAAGGAATCGAAAGATGGGTGGTAAGACGCGCCCCTTTAGTGCCGATGGGGTCTTTGGTGACCTGAACAACCAACGACTGTCCCTCGTGAAGCAACTGTCCAATGGCTTGCTGCTCATCACTTGGCGTACCCGAAGGCATGACCTCGTGGGCGTGTATGAACGCAGCGCGTTCAAGGCCAATATCAACAAAGGCAGCCTGCATACCAGGCAACACGCGAACCACTCTGCCTTTGTAGATATTGCCTACAATTCCACGTCGCCTAGAACGCTCAATAAGCGCCTCTTGTAAAACGCCATTTTCGACGAGCGCAACGCGGGTTTCCATTGGCGTCAAATTGATGAGGACTTCACCGCTCATGCAAAATTCCTTCTTGGTTCACGTATTCCACGCCGCTCATGCAGGCAGTGAGACGTCGACTAGGTGTGCGAGTAATAATGCCCCATCCAGATAGGCACCCCCTGTTGTTGCAATAACTGCGCCGTTTCATAAAGCGGCAGGCCAACCACAGCAGAGTGGCTTCCCTTGATCTCTTCTACAAAAATGGCGGCCAGTCCCTGAATGGCGTACCCGCCCGCCTTATCCGCAGGCTCGCCAGTCAGCCAATAATCGGCGATTTCCTGTGCGGTGATCTCACGCATTATGACATCAGTTGTCACAATGCTGCATAGCACGCCTTGTGGCCCGGTCACGGCAACTGCGGTCATTACCTGATGCGACCTGCCGGAAAGACGTCTCAACATGGTTGCCGCTTCTTGCGCATCAGCGGGCTTACCTAATATAGCGCCATCTACCACGACCGCGGTATCAGACCCTAGTGTGGGTAACGACGTTTTGGACATGGCGGCGGTTGCCTTGGCAACCGCCAGACGCTTTACATAAGCGCTGGCCGACTCGCCCGGCGACGGCGTTTCATCGACATGACTTGGCAGGATACTGACTCTAACACCGATAGAGGCCAGTAAATCTCGCCGCCGGGGCGATGCTGATGCCAGGCAAAGCACGCAAGAGGAGCCGCTTTCCATCATCAAGACCCAAGCAAGCGTCTTTCCAGCGCTTTAAACATTGTCGCCAGCCACGGCCATAAAAAAGCACTGATTAACGACGGTATCAAAAAGGAGAGATGTATCGAAAACTCACCGGTTAACGTGCGCAGCCACTGCTCGACCAGCTGCACCAGGCCAAGCAGCACTAGTACGAGCACCGATTGCTGAACCAGCGAGTAGGCGCGAAAGCGCGGATAGACCAGAGCGCACAGGAAAGCCAACAGCGACAAAATCAGCGCATGCTGACCAAGCGATGTGCCCTCAATCAAGTCCAACAGCACCCCGAGCACGAACCCGTGAAAGACGCCCACGCGATCAGGCGCACGCATGCACCAGTAAATCAGCATCAGGCCGATCCATTCCGGACGAAATACCTGCCACCCCTCAGCAAGAGGCATTACCTGTAGACAGAGCGCCAAAACCAGGCTAAACCACACCACTACCAGCGGTATTACGGGAACACGGGCCATCAGCGATCCTCCTCGGCGTCAGGTGGCTCGACCGGGGCGAGCCGCTGGGCGGCGTGTATCGCTTTTGCTGAAATGGCCATGGACTCATCCCAGATGGAGTCTTCGACTTCTTCACGCGGCGGCGGAAATAGCAGCAGGAAATGACGGGCACGCTGGAGCTGAGCAGTAGGTTCGGCCGTTACCCGCGCAAACGGCTGGCCGGGGTCATGATAGACCTCGGTAACTCTAGCCACGGGATAACCCGGCGGGAACCGCCCGGCAAGACCAGATGTGGTTAGCAGATCGCCTTCCCTGATATCTGCCGTGTCAGGCACGTGCAGGACGTTAACACTGCCATAACGCCCCGCTCCCTGAACAATAAAGCGCAGACCATTGCGATTGACCTGAACAGGCAGTGCATGGCTGGCATCGGCCAGCAGCAGTACTCGGCTTGAGTAGGCTGAAACGGCGGTTACCTGCCCCACAAGGCCCGATGCATCAATGACCGGCTGCCCCACGTACGCCCCGTTACGATGCCCACGGTCAACCACCATTTGATGACTGAAGGGATCGTTATCCAGAGACAGCAGTTCAGCGGTAATGTAGGGAATATCGCGACGCTCGCCGGCTTTTAACAGCTCGCGCAACTCGCTGTTTTCAGCCGTCAAGTTGGCCATCCGCTGCCCACGATGGGACAGCGTCAGGATCTGCTCACGCAGCCGACGGTTTTCGTCAACCAGCGCCTGCTGGTCAGACAGCGCGAGCGCGCCCCAATTTAACAGATCGCTAGGCACGCTAACGACCCACTGAATAGGCGCAACAACCATCGTCATTTGGGCGCGCACGTCTTCCATGCGTGTAAACCGGTGATCGACAAACATCAAGGCGCTTGCCGCCAGCACGCAGAAAAACAGCCGGTAGCCCGGCAGTGACCCGTGTGAAAATAGCGGTTTAATAGGCAATCCCCCGCGATAAACCGCTACAAATTAGTCGCTTGAGAGCAGCTCAAAAGTGTGCTGATCGATCATTTCAAGCGCTTTGCCACCGCCTCGTGCCACGCAGGTAAGAGGGTCTTCAGCCACAATAACCGGCAAGCCCGTTTCTTCGGCAATCAGCTTGTCCAGGTCGCGTAACAGCGCGCCGCCACCTGTCAGCACCAAACCGCGCTCAGCGATATCGGAAGCAAGCTCTGGGGGGGACTGTTCAAGTGCGCTTTTAACGGCAGCAACAATAGATCCCAGCGTTTCCTGCAGCGCTTCCAAAATCTCGTGTGAATTCAACGTAAAGCTACGCGGAATCCCCTCGGCCAGATTACGTCCGCGCACGTCGATCTCGCGCAGCTCGCCGCCTGGGTAGGCGCAGCCGATCTCTTCCTTGATTCGCTCGGCTGTCGCCTCGCCAATCAAGCTGCCGTAGTGACGTCGCACGTACGCGGTGATCGCCTCATCAAAACGGTCACCGCCTACGCGGATCGATTCTGAATAAACCACACCGTTGAGCGAAATAATGGCAATTTCAGTGGTACCACCACCGATATCGACCACCATTGAACCCTGTGCTTCCTCAACCGGCAGTCCTGCGCCAATGGCTGCTGCCATGGGCTCTTCAATCAGAAATACTTCACGAGCGCCAGCGCCTTCGGCAGATTCACGAATGGCGCGACGCTCTACCTGGGTGGACATACAGGGTACACATACCAGAACGCGCGGACTCGGCGTCAAGAACGTACTCTGATGCACCTTGCGGATAAAGTGCTGAAGCATCTGCTCGGTGACGGTAAAGTCGGCGATCACGCCGTCCTTCATCGGCCGGATGGCAGTAATATTGCCAGGCGTGCGCCCCAGCATGCGCTTGGCGTCAGCACCTACCGATGCCACGCTACGCATATTGCCAGATTGACGGATGGCGACTACGGACGGTTCATCGAGCACGATGCCACGACCGCGTACATAAATCAGTGTGTTGGCCGTACCCAGATCGATCGACAGATCGCTGGAAAACAGCCCCCTCAAACGTTTGAACATGGATGTTGTTACCTAGTGCAGACCGGGAACCCTGTGCGGATGCAAACGGTATCACCGCAACCCCCTGGCAGCAAGCACGAGTCGCTCTGAATACTGCCCGTGGAGGCCAAAATGTGGTACCTTTTGCGGCTATTTTCCACGTCTGATACATAAGACGTTTTTTTCGATGACTGACTGTATACCGCACAATGCGGAATATGTTCCATCACGTTTTAGCGAGGAAATTTCGATCATGGCGCTTGAAGAATCTCATGTGCGCCGGGCAGCACACCTGGCCCGACTCGCCGTCAGCGATGACCAAGCCACTGGCTTTGTAGACGATCTAAGCCGCATTCTGGACATGGTCGACCAGCTTCAAAGCATTGATACAGAAGGCGTTTCACCACTCGCTCACCCCCTGGATGCGACCCAACGCCTGCGTGCAGACGAAGTAACAGAAACCAACCAGCGTGATACATTTCAACGTTGTGCTCCGGCTGTGGAAAACGGCTTGTACCTGGTTCCCCGTGTTGTTGAATAACGGGTTGAATAAAAAAATCCAGGGTTTTCAAGCCGCTGTTTTTATATTTTTCTTTCGTTCCCAATCGGAGCATTTGGGTTATGCATGATAAAACTTTAACGCAACTCGCAGCCTCGCTAAAAAGTGGCGAGTTTTCCAGCCGTGAGCTGACTGCGCACTATTTGCAAAAAATCGAGAAAACCGACGGCAAGCTCAATAGTTTCATTACCGTGACCGGTGAACAGGCACTTGATCAGGCAGAAGCCGCCGATAAAGCGCGCGCGGGCGGAGGAGATACGGGCATACTTACCGGTATCCCACTCGCCCTGAAAGATATTTTCTGTACGCGTGATGTAAAAACCAGCTGCGGTTCCAAAATGCTGGACAACTTCATCGCTCCTTACAATGCCACGGTAGTGGAAAAGCTGAGTGCGGCAGGCACCATCAGCCTGGGTAAAACCAATATGGATGAGTTCGCCATGGGCTCCTCCAATGAAAACAGCCATTTTGGTCCGGTTAAAAACCCTTGGGATCTGAAAGCGGTACCGGGTGGCAGCTCCGGCGGCAGCGCTGCGGCAGTGGCCGCTGGCCTGGTCCCTGCTGCCATGGGTACCGACACGGGCGGCTCAATCCGCCAGCCGGCCGCGTTTTGTGGTATTACCGGCTTGAAGCCCACATACGGACGCGTTTCGCGTTATGGCATGATTGCCTACGCTTCAAGCCTTGACCAAGCAGGCCCCATGGCGCGTAGTGCCGAAGACTGCGCGCATCTCATGAATGTGATTGCCGGACACGATGTGCGCGACTCTACAAGCGTTGCCCGTGGCGTACCGGATTACACCGAAACCCTGAATGCGCCTCTCTCGGGTTTGAAAATCGGTCTGCCAAAAGAGTATTTTGGCGACGGGTTAGCGCCCGAAGTGGAAAAAGCCGTGCGCGATGCGGTGAAAATGTATGAGTCCCTGGGCGCAACCGTGCGTGAAGTGAGCCTGCCGCACACCCACTATGCGATTCCGGCCTACTACGTCATTGCGCCGGCCGAGGCTTCCTCCAATCTATCGCGGTTTGACGGCGTGCGCTTTGGTCATCGCTGTAAGGAACCGATCGATCTGATGGATCTTTACAAGCGCAGCCGCGCAGAAGGTTTCGGTGAAGAGGTCAAACGGCGTATTCTGATTGGCACGCACACGCTATCAGAAGGCTTTTTTGACGCCTACTACACCAAGGCCCAAAAAGTACGCCGCCTGATCCGTCAGGACTTCCTCGACGCTTTTGAAGAGGTTGATGTACTGATGGGCCCGGCAGCGCCTACGCCCGCCTTTGATCTGGGTGCCAAAAAAGACCCCGTATCCATGTACCTGCAGGATATCTATACCATCGCCGTCAACTTGGCGGGTATCCCCGGCATCAGCGTACCGGCTGGCTTTGCAGGCGGCCGCCCGATCGGGCTGCAGATTCTGGGTACTCACTTTGCCGAAGCGCAGCTTCTCAATGTGGCACATCAGTACCAGCAAGCAACGGACTGGCACCTTCAACTTCCCGCTATCGCCGAGGAGAACGCCTAATGCAATGGGAAACCGTAATTGGGCTTGAAGTCCACGTTCAGCTCGCGACCCGCTCCAAGATATTTTCCGGCGCATCTACCGCATTTGGTGCCGAACCTAATACTCAGGCGTGCGCCGTTGATTTAGGCCTTCCTGGAACACTGCCTGTACTTAACGAGCAGGCTGTGGCCATGGCCGTGCAGTTTGGCTTGGCGGTCCATTCCGATATTGCTGAAGTATCGGTATTTGACCGTAAGAACTACTTCTATGCCGACCTGCCCAAAGGCTATCAAACCAGCCAGATGTATCACCCCATCGTGGGCCCAGGCGAGGTGGAAATTACGCTGGATGACGATACTACCAAGCGTATCCGCATACACCACGCCCACCTGGAAGAGGACGCTGGCAAGTCATTGCACGAAGATTTTTTGGGCATGACCGGCATCGATTTGAACCGTGCGGGTACGCCGCTTCTGGAAATCGTCTCCGAGCCGGATATGCGCAGCGCCAAGGAAGCGGTGGCTTACCTCAAGGCGATCCACGCCATCGTGACCTATCTGGGTATTTCCGATGGCAACATGGCAGAAGGCTCCATGCGCTGCGATGTCAACGTCTCAGTGCGCCCCAAAGGGCAGGAAGCGTTTGGCACACGGGCTGAGATCAAGAACGTCAACTCGTTCCGCTTTGTCGAGCGCGCCATTGCCTTTGAAGTCGAGCGTCAGATCGAACTGATTGAAGACGGCGGCACCGTGGTTCAGGAGACGCGCCTGTTTGACCCGGAGCGCGATGAAACCCGCAGCATGCGCACCAAGGAAGAAGCCAACGACTACCGCTACTTCCCCTGCCCGGATCTGCTGCCTGTGGTGCTTGATGAGGCGTATCTTGACCACCTGCGCAGTCAGCTGCCTGAGCTCCCTGCTGACAAGCGTGAGCGCTTCCAGAGTGAGCTGGGTCTTTCCGCTTATGATGCCAGCGTGCTGTCAGCAAGTCGCGAGATGGCCGAGTTCTTCGAGGAAGTGCATCACGTGTGTGGTGATGCCAAACAGGCTGCCAACTGGGTACAGGGTGAGCTTTCTGGCGCACTTAACCGCGAGAATTTGAGCATCACCAACAGCCCCATCTCGGCGCGCCAGCTGGGTGAGCTGTTAAGCCGTGTGATGGATGACACCATCAACGGCAAGGCGGCAAAGCAGGTTTTCCAGGCGCTGTGGAACGGCCAGGGCGAAAATGCCGACGAGATCATTGAAACCAAAGGCCTCAAGCAGGTAACTGATACCGGCGCTATCGAAGCAATGATTGATCAGGTCATTGCCGAAAGCCCGGCTCAGGTGGCTCAGTACCGCGATGCAGAGCCGGACAAGCGCGGCAAAATGATTGGCTACTTTGTGGGCCAGGTCATGAAAGCCTCACGGGGAACCGCTAACCCGCAACAGGTTAACGGCGTACTGAAAGCCAAGTTGGATGCGCTGCTCTAAACGCAGGTTACTAGCTTGTATAAAAAAACGGCGGCTCTTTAGCCGCCGTTTTCATTGATCGTCTGGGTAAAGCTAGGTCAGTTGACTGGGCTGGGTAAAGCGCTTCAACCGCGCGCAGCCTGCCGCCCATACCTCCGCTTCCAGCTCGGCAATGGCGGCGGTGGCAAATCCTATCCCCTGTTCCGACCTGCCCTCCACCAGCAACCCTGTCAGGTTACCCACTAACGGCATATGACTAACCAGCATGATGGGCGCGCCTTCCGGCTGAGTTAACAGCCACTCGGCTACCGCGGCCGGGTCGTCCTCAGGAGTAATAAACTCAAGCGTTTCCAGCGGGCAACCTAACGCCTTGCCGATCAGCTCAGCGGTTTGTTGAGCGCGGGCATAGGGGCTTGCACAAAGGATGGGGCGGGCATCATCTTTTCCCATGCGCGCAGCCAGCCAGCGCGCCATGGTAGCCGCCTCGCGCTCACCGCGTGGGGTCAACAGGCGCTGGCTGTCCGGGAACCCAGGAGCAGCTTCACCGTGGCGCATGATCAAAAGGTTATTCATGCCAACCTCTATTTTCCAGGTGTGCTTGTTGCACTGCTTCACGGGGCAGAATAAATTCCACATCGCTGCTTTGCTCACCCATCATCAGCGTACGCGCCATGTCCTGCGCCGGTACGCCATCAAACAGCACGCGATAAAGCCCTTCGGCCAGGGGCATATAAACCCCCATTTCCTGAGCCTTGGCACACACCAGCTTGACCGTATTAACCCCTTCCGCCACTTGACCCAACGCGGAAACGGCCTCCTCCAGGCTGCGCCCTTCACCCATGGCGTGCCCTACGCGGTAATTGCGTGAAAGACTGGATGAGCAGGTCACGATCAAATCGCCCACGCCTGCCAACCCCAAAAATGTCATGGGGTTAGCGCCTTGGGCCACCGCAAAGCGGCTCATTTCCGCCAGCGCTCGGGTCATCAGCATGCTGCGGGTATTTTCGCCCATGCCCAAGGCAGCAGCCATGCCGGCCGCGATGGCGTAAATATTTTTTAGCGCGCCGCCAAGCTCCACCCCATGGCGGTCGTTACTGGCGTAAACACGAAAATAGCGACAACCTAACGCCTGCTGGACACGCGTACGAGTGAGCGCATCGGCGCTGGCAATGACGGTTGCTGTCAGCTGTTTATCCGCTATTTCAGAGGCCAAGTTAGGACCTGCAATTACTCCAATATGGATAAATCCGGTTTCCTGCTCCAGCACCTGGCTCATCAAAAAAAAGCTGTCCTGCTCAATTCCCTTGGTGGTGCTTACCAGAATCTGGCTGGGCTTTAGCCAGGGCTTGGCCGCCTGCACTACACTGCGAAAGGCCTTGGAAGGTATTGCGATCAGCACTAGCTCAGCATCGTCCAATACCGACTGCAGATCCGTTGAAGCATGGACGACGGGATTCATCGCATAGTGAGGCAGATAGCGACCATTGCGATGCTCTTGATTGATTTGAGCGACCAGCGTTTCATCACGCATCCATTGACGCACGTGGGCACCGTTATCCGCCGCGATGCTTGCCAGGGCAGTGCCAAAACTGCCGCCGCCCAGCACCGCGACCTTGATTTGCTGCTCAGCCATAGGGATGTCCTAAGAGTCTTGCAAGAAAGTCTGGCTACTTTATCAAAACAAACGGCCCGTCTGGGAATCCAAACGGGCCGTTATAAGTCAAGCGACTGCGCTTACGCCGTCAGCACACTATTTAAGCGCTTCACATAGGCGGCCGGATCATCCAGATGGCCCCCTTCAGCGATAATCGCCTGGTCAAGCAGAATATGCGCAAGATGGGTAAACAGCTCGCCTTCGGCGCCTTCCAAACGCGCAACCAGGGGGTGCTCCGGGTTAAGCTCAAGAATCGGCTTCACCTCAGGCATCTTCTGCCCGGCGGCTTCCATGATGCGGCGCATCTGGTAACCCATTTCGTGTTCAGGTAACACGACACAGGCCGGGGAATCGGTCAAGCGATGGGTAACCTTGACTTCCTGTACGCCGTCATTGAGCGCCTCTTTCACGCGCTTGACCAGATCTTCCTTGGCCTTGGCGGTTTCTTCCTGGGCCTTTTTCTCGGCCTCATCTTCCACGTCACCAAGGTCCAGCTCGCCTTTTGCCACATCCGCAAACGACTTGCCGTCAAACTCGGTGAGGTGGCTCATCAGCCACTCATCAATACGGTCAGACAGCAGCAACACTTCGATGCCTTTCTTGCGGAAGATCTCCAGGTGCGGGCTATTCTTGGCCGCGTTGAAGCTGTCGGCGACCACGTAGTAGATCTTCTTCTGACCTTCCTTCATGCGCTCGACATAATCAGCAAGCGACTGGTCTTGCGTGGCCGTGTCGGTATGGGTAGACGCAAAGCGCAGCAGCCCGGCCACTTTTTCGCGGTTTGCGAAGTCTTCACCTGGCCCTTCTTTCAACACGCTGCCAAAGGTGTTCCAGAATGTCTGGTACTGTTCGCTGTCTTTGGAAAGCTTCTTCAGCATGTCCAACGCACGTTTGGTCAGCGCCCCCTTGATCTTATCGACCTGCGGGTCCTGCTGTAAAAGCTCGCGGGAAACGTTGAGCGACAGATCACGGGTATCCAGCACGCCCTTGATAAAGCGCAGGTAAAGCGGCAGGAATTGCTCAGCATCGTCCATGATGAACACGCGCTGCACGTAGAGTTTAACGCCGCGGGCGCCGTCGCGCTCATACATGTCAAACGGCGCACGACCCGGTACATACAGCAGGCTGGTGTATTCAAGCTTGCCTTCTACCTTGTTATGGCTCCAGGCCAGCGGGTCGCTGAAGTCGTGGGCAACGTGCTTGTAGAAAGCCTTGTACTCGTCGTCAGAAACCTCGCTTTTAGGACGTGCCCAGAGCGTAGTGGCTTCGTTAACGGTTTCCCAGGTGGTTACTTCACTGCCTTCGATGTCGTTACCTTCATCATCCTTGGCAGTTTCCGTCTTGGGCATGCGCACGGGTACTTCGATATGATCAGAATACTTGCGCACCAGGCTTTGCAGACGGTAATCGTCGGCAAATTCCTTGGCATCTTCTTTTAGGTAAAGAGTAATTTCGGTGCCATGAATCTCACGCTCAATATCGGCAACGGTAAATTCGCCCTCCCCCTTGGAGCGCCACTCTACGCCTTCAGATGCTTGCGTGCCCGCTTTACGGGTACGCACGGCAACTTCGTCAGCGACAATAAAACCCGAGTAAAAGCCCACACCGAACTGACCGATGAGCTTGGCATCCTTCTGCTGCTCGCCGGACATCTGCTTGAGAAATTCCGCTGTTCCCGAGCGCGCAATAGTACCCAGGTTAGCGATGACGTCTTCACGGTTCATACCAATACCGTTGTCGCGCAAGGTAATGGTATTGGCTTCTTTGTCGTGTTCAATTTCAACGCGCAGTTCGCTGTCACCTTCGTACAGGGCATCGTTATCCAGCGCTGCATAACGCAATTTGTCACAGGCGTCAGCAGCGTTGGAAATCAGCTCGCGCAAGAAAATCTCCCGGTTCGAATACAGGGAGTGGATCATCAGATTAAGAAGCTGCTTAACTTCTGTTTGAAAGCCTAAAGTTTCTTCGTGGGTCGCAGTCGTCATACGCCTAGCCCTCATCAATCACGTTGTGCTTAATGCTCCTGCCTTATGAGCAGGAGCGAAAAATTGTGTGAACTGAATATGGGGATAAGCGAAGAGATTTCAAGAAGCTGAATGCGCAGAAGAGGCAATATCGATATCGCCTTGCTTCCAGGCACGGTAATCCGCCAAGCGCTGGTCAATACGATTTAAAAGCCAACCAACAATAATGACGTCATCAACAAGGCCAATAAGCAGGAGAAAATCCGGGATTAAGTCAAACGGCATGACAAAATAAGCGAGCGCCAGTGCCATCATACCAAAAGCGGACCATGGCACGGGGCGAAAACGGCCGCTGATGACATCGCGCGTCATAGGTACAAACTGCGTCAGCGCCCGCCCAATGCGTTTAATCGCCCACACGCGGGATTTAAGTCGACGAAATAACCACCAAGCGGATAATCGAGCCATCGTAATTGAATCCTCCAATCGTAATTGAATCCTCCAAGTGTCACGATTGTCTGAACATTATTTGACTACTTAGTTCACTATAGCGGCTGTCAACCCGCTAGCAATCAAGAGAGAGTGTTATGCAGGCATCGTCATTTCGATCCCCTTTTCGTGCCCTATGTGCAGCGCTTCTGGTGGGCTTGCCCACCGCATCGTGGGCCGCTTCCGATAGCGCCATGCGCGATGCGCTGGAAGCGGCCCGTCAACAGCAGTGGCACCGCGTGGACGAGCGTGCCATCGAAGGCCATATCCTGAGTGGTTACGTCGAATACCATCGGCTGCGCAATCAATTGCCTCACCTATCGCCTGGTCAGGTACAAAACTTTATTGACCAGCATAGCGACTCGCCCCTGTCGGAATGGCTACGCGGCCAAGCCATTGCCAAGTATGGCAATGCCGGGCGCTATAGCGATTTACTCGCAGTGGCCGATGGTGAACCAGAAGGGACCACTCGGCAGTGCTACTACTACGCCGCCCTGATGGATTCACAGCCCCAGACGGCTGCGGAAGCCGGGCTTGAGCTATGGCTTCAGGGCAGCTCACAACCCGACGCCTGCGACCCGCTCTTTAACCGTCTGCGCGCCAATGGCACCATTGATGCAACGGCCATCTGGGAGCGCAAGATGCTTGCCTGGCAGGCCGGCGAAACCCGTTTGTCAGACTATCTGAGCGGGCAGCTAAGCGGGCAGTGGCAAACGGCCATCGAGACCGCGGACCGGGTGGGTAACCAGACGCGGGAAATTCTCTCCGCACCCGCCTGTCTTGGCCCTGAGTGCGCGGCAACGGCAAGTTTCTACCAGGCCGCCATGCAGCGCTTTACTCACGAAGATACGCCAGCGGCGCTTGCCGCCTGGCAATCCATGGCATCTAGTCTGAACCTGATGCCCAGCGACCGGCAGGTTATTGAAGAGGAACTGGCGTTCTATGCGCTGGTACGTGACGTACCGGGTGCAATCAACTGGGTGGATAATGTTCTTCCCTCTCTTGAAAGCGAGCGCGTACTGGAACTTCGTGTGCGCCGTGCGCTGGCCGAGCGCCGCTGGCAGGATGTAATGCACTGGATCGCAGAAATGCCGGCCGACCAGCAGGGCAACAGCCGCTGGCAGTACTGGCTGGCCCGCGCCAATGAACAGCTGGGCAACCAGGAAGCCGCCGCGGCCCGCTATCGCCAGGCCGCAACCGACCGCAGTTTCTTTGGTTTTGCGGCCGCTGAAAAAATAGGCCAACCCTACCAGCTTAATCTTGAGCGCAACCATTTCGACGAAGCCTCCCGTACACGCACGGCTCAACTTCCCGCCGTTCAGCGTACAGAAGCCTTGCTACGCATTGGTGAAGATGGCCTTGCCAATAGCGAATGGCTGTATGCCGTACAGAATGGCTCACCTCAGCAGGCCCGCGCGCTTGCCGATTATGCCGATCACCAACAGTGGCATGCACGCCTGGTACAGACCACCATTGCAGGCAGTATGTGGGACGCCCTTGACTGGCGGTTCCCGCAGGCGTACCGGGACAGTTTCATGCACTGGGGCCGTCAAACCGGTGTAGATCCTTATCTCTTGATGGCAATTACGCGCCGTGAAAGCGCCTACAACCCGGTAGCTCTTTCACCCGCAGGAGCGCGTGGCTTGATGCAGCTAATGCCTGGGACCGCAAGTCTGGTCAGCCGCCAGTTGGGTATCGCTGACCCCGGCCCATACGGCATTCTGGATCCTGAGCTCAATATCCGCCTTGGCAGCACCTATCTGCGCGACAAGTTGAACCGCTACCAGGGCAATCGCTTGGCTGCAGCGGCTGCGTATAACGCAGGGCCGGGGCGCGTTGATCAGTGGTTAGGCAACGGGATGGAGTCATTCGACCTGTTTGTGGAAAGCATTCCCTTTCGGGAAACGCGGGACTATGTTCAAGCGGTGCTTAGCTACCGGGTTATCTTCGAAAGCCTTGCCAACGGCGGCAATAGCGAGGGTGTCTCGTTACTCAGCGAAAACGAGCAGCAGGTACGCTATGACCGTGCCCTTTTAGCCCGTCGTTAACACACGTATCTCTGCCCCTTGCTTGCGCCCGGTTATACCGGGCGCTGTTCCATGGCCAGGCGAATACCCAACGCCACCAGCACCGTACCCGTAGCCGCATTCAATACTTGTGCAAAGCGTGGGCTGGCCAGCCACTTGCCAGCACTACCAATCATCAGCACCACGCCAATTTGCCAGATGTTGGCGATCACGAAATGCACGCCCGCAAGCCAGAGCGACTTCAGAAGTGCCGGGTCGCCGGGGGCGATGAACTGGGGTAAAAACGCCATATAGAACACAATGGTCTTGGGATTGAGCACATTGGAAAGTAATCCCTCTTTAACCGGTTGCCAGAGTGGAACAGCGCTCGCAGCACCCGTCATGCTTTTAACGGGCAGCGGCTGGCCACGCCGCGCGGCAAGCAAGCTCGTGATACCCAGCCATACCAGATACCCCGCCCCCGCAAGTTTCAGAAGATGAAAGGCCCAGACAGACTGAAGCAGGATCAGTGAAATTCCCAGCGCCGAGATAGTGGCGTGCACAAACAGGCCACAGCAGATGGCAATACTGGTGATGACACCATCGCGAACGCCTCCCCGAGCGGTATTGCGAATGACCAGTAGCGTATCCACGCCAGGCGTGATTGATAACAGCGTAATCGCAATCAAAAAGGCCACAAACTGCGAATCCAGCAAGCTCATTAGCGTCATAAAAGGGCACTCAAAAAGGGAGGAATAAACTTTAGATCATCACTGGACGATCCATTTTTTTACATCTAAAGTGTTTTAGCGGGCAAGCATAATGGTTGTTCGCTTGAACATTATAAGCATGTTAAGGAAACGCATAATGGCAACTGGTACTGTTAAGTGGTTCAACGACACGAAAGGCTTCGGCTTCATCTCTCCTGATGATGGCGGAGACGATCTGTTTGCCCACTTCTCCGAAATTCAAGCTGAAGGCTTCAAGACCCTGCAAGATGGTCAAAAAGTCAGCTTTGAAGTGACTCAGGGTAAAAAGGGCCTTCAGGCTTCCAACATTCGCCCTGCCTAAGCCTTGTCGAATGTAGCAAGGCCCGCTTTGGCGGGCCTTTTTATTGCGCGCTTATTCGTTTTTTTATTGATTAGTCACCGTTTCATCAGCTTCAGTTGGTTCACCGGTTTCTATATTTTCGTCTGCGTCTTCACTTAGAATAGCCCCACGGCTGCGGCTACTATTATGCTCTCGCTCGATTTCTTCAAACTGCTCTTCCAGGCGCTGTTGCGCTTCTTCAAAACGGCGCTCAGTATCCTCGATCAGCGCATCAACATCGGTTGCTTCCAGGTTATCGTCAAGGCGTGAACTCTCAGGCAGACTGCTCTGCGCTTCCCAATCTGTGGAGAACGTTTCCTCGTCAAAAGGCTCCTGGCCAGCGTCTTGCTGCTCGACCTCCTGGAACTGCTCTTCTAGGCGCCGCTGCGCTTCCTGAAAGCGCTGCTCAGTCTCCTCAATCATCTGGTCTACATCTGAGCGTGTCGCTTCACCCGGCATGGCGCTGCCTTCTTCCAATATGTCATCCGGGTCGGCCGCCAGGGTTGATTCATCAGCTTCAACTTCTTCACCTACTGACGTTTCGGGAGCGGCTACTTCGTTTTCCGTGTTGCCACGTAGGGCTTCAGCACGCTCAAGCTCTTCAGCAGCCTGACGCGCCTCAACGTCGTCTTCAATTTCATCAGGGCTTGGCATTTGGGCTGCATTTTCAGCAGCTTCTGGCGCCTCTTGCTCTTGCACTACCTCATCCTCGGCTATCGACGAGGGCTCATCAGGCGTCAGGTTAGCCTCTTCCTGAGAGTCGCCACAGGCACTAAGTAACAGTGCCAGTGTGGCAATAGCAGGCATCCATAAACGATTAACCATTAGTTCCTTCTCCTTAAGCAACTCTCTTCAAAGACTTCGCATAACTAATGCCGATCATTGGTCGATAGCAGCGTACAGCCTTCTGGTAATAATACGCGCAGTGCCAATGGCACTACTTCAGCACAAAAACGATCATACTGACACGCTTCGCCATCCAGTGTTAATGGCCAGGCAGGATCATCGCGTTGGGTCGTGACGGTGAACTGACTTGTCGTAAAATAGCGTACGTACTCTCCATCAGACGGAAAGCTTTGCAGCTCGTTCATCAGCGTGGGCAACTCTTTCACGGAACTGAAATCCTTGACCAGCAGTACATCCAAACGGCCATCATCAAGTTTGGCACGGGGCGCAAGCACTTGGCCGCCGCCGGACTGCCGCCCATTACCTAGCGCCAGCAGGAGCAGAGATACGTTTTGTTCCTGATCTCCCCAGTGCAATGTGCCGCGATAACTGCGATGCCCCCAAGCTTTCAGCGCACCCATGACAGAGTAGGCGCCTCCTCCTAGCATGCGTTTAAGTGTTTTGGGGGTTGATGATGTAATTTCAGCACCAAACCCGCCGGTAGTCATGTTGACGTAGTACTGAGTCGAGCTTTTATCGCTTTCCTCGGCCGTGACGCGCACCACATCAATCGGGTAAGACGTTAATGTCATTGTCGCAGCCAGCGCAGGGCCTGGCTCTAGTGGTAGTCCGGCCGAGGTCGCAAAGTCATTGGCGCTACCCAGTGGAACGATGCCCAGCGCAGGGCGCCTGTCATGGGCAACGCGCATTAGCCCGTTTACCACTTCATTGACCGTACCGTCCCCACCGCAGGCAACCACATGCGTAATACCCGCATCAGCCGCCTCTTCGGCAAAGAGAGCGGCATCGCCCCCCTCCCATGTTGAGCGCACGGTAATCAGCATCCCTGCCTTTCGCTGCTCTTCAACGGCTTCGCGCAATGCCGGGTTCCCGGCAGATTTACCATTTATAATAAGTAAAAACCGCTGCTGTGCGTCTGTCACCAAGGTATCCCTTTCATGGTTGAATGGCTGGTGTTGCTTACGCCAGCGCTTTTTCGACTACCTCATATACATTAGAAGATAGCGGCTCTTTCTTAATGCGCTCCAACTGAGCACGCATCAACGACTGCCGGTTTTCATCAAACCGTTGCCAGCGGGTTAGCGGGGTGACCAAGCGTGCGGCAATTTCCGGGTTCAGGCGGTTTAGCTCGATGACCACATCGGCCAGTAGCGCATAGCCCTTTCCGTCCAGGCGATGGAAGTTGACTCGATTCTGCGCAAAAGCCCCTATCAAAGCACGCACTTTATTGGGGTTCTTGATTGAAAACGCCGGCTGTTGCATCAAAAACTGTACCCGTTCGAGCACGTCAGGCTGGGGACGTGTTACCTGGATGGTAAACCACTGATCCATTACCAGCGGGTCATGCGCCCACTTCTCGCCAAACGCTTTCAATGCAGGGGCAGACAGATCGTCACGATCGCTATGCACCAGCAGCGTCAGCGCATGACGCACATCGGTCATGTTGTGATCGGCGGCTACCTGCTCTTCGCAAAGCGCGACGGCTTTTTCATCCTCTATCGACATCAAATAGCTTAGCGCTATATTTTTAAGGCTGCGCTGGGCTATTTGCTCGGGCGTTGGCGCATAAGGCTCATCGGTACGGTTTGCTTCAAAGATAGCCATGAATTCGGCGCGAAGCACCAGGGCCAGCGATTGACGCACAAATTCACGCGCCGCGTGAATGGCGTCCACATCGACAATGGGCTGCTGCTCGGCAATGTAAGCTTCAGAAGGCAGAGTCAGCATTTCTGACAAGACGGCTTTATTGGCGGTCGACCCCGTCAAAAGGGCCCTAAATGCTTCCGTAACGCGGCTATCCATGACTTTTTCAACGCCATTACGATGCGCTGCGATCAGGTCATCCAATGCCAACATTGCCAACCGCTGCCCCGCATCCCAACGGTTGAACCCGTCGCTATCGTGAGTCAGCAAAAACGCCAATTCCTCGCGGGAATAGGGAAAGTTCAACTTTACCGGCGCAGAGAAATCGCGCAGTAGCGAAGGTACGGGGGCTTCGGCCACATTAGTGAATACAAAGGTATGCTCGTCATCGCGCAGGTGAATAACGGCGTCTTTGCCCAACTTTTCACCGGCCAGGGTCAGCGTTAAATCTTGGCCCGATTTGGTGCCTACCAGACCCATGCGTATAGGAATATGCAGTGGCAGCTTTTCCGGCTGCCCAGGTGTTGCCGGGGTGCGCTGACGTAGTGTGAGACGATACTCGCTATGAACATAGTCATACTCGCCATAGGCATCAATTTCGGGCGTACCGGCTTGAGAGTACCAGCGCATAAACTGACTAAGGTCTTCCCCTGATGCTTGAGCCATGCACTCTACAAAGTCTTCGATCGTGACCGCTTGGCCATCAAAGCGCTCGAAGTAGGCATCTGAGCCGCGCCGGAAATTTTCCCACCCGACCAGATTGCACAGCATACGCACCACTTCGGCCCCCTTTTCATAGATCGTCAAGGTATAGAAGTTGGTAATCTCTATGAAATGGTCCGGGCGGATGGGGTGCGCCGTGGGGCCTGCATCTTCGGCAAACTGTGCCGTACGGAAAAAGGAGACATCCTGGATCCGCTTGACGGGTGCCGAGTTGGTATCTGCTGAAAAGCACTGATCACGAAAAACCGTAAAGCCTTCTTTCAGGGATAGCTGAAACCAGTCACGGCAGGTAACACGGTTGCCCGACCAGTTGTGAAAATATTCATGAGCCACAATGCCTTCGACATTCTGGAAAGCGGCGTCGGTGGCAGTCTGCGGGTGAGTCAACACAGCAGCGGAGTTGAAAATATTCAGCCCCTTGTTCTCCATGGCACCCATGTTGAAGTCGTTAACGGCCACAATCATGAAGAGGTCCAGATCGTACTCACGTCCGTACGTTTGCTCATCCCACACCATGGAGCGCTTGAGCGACGCCATGGCATGCTCTGTTTTATCCAGGTTTTCCTCTTCAACCCAAATCTGGAGCGTGACATCGCGCCCACTCATGGTCGTGAAGTGATCTTCCACTTTATGGAGATTGCCCGCTACCAGGGCGAACAGATAACAGGGCTTGGGATGCGGGTCTTCCCACTTGACGAAGTGTCGGCCCCCCTCCAACTGCCCGCTAGCAACCGGGTTGCCGTTGGCCAACAGGATGGGTTCTTTCTGTAAATCGCCAATGACCGTGACAGTAAAGGTAGCCATGACATCCGGGCGATCCGGATAGAAGGTAATACGCCGAAACCCCTCGGCCTCGCACTGGGTACAGTACATACCGCTTGACTGGTAGAGGCCTTCCAACGCCGTATTGGTACTGGGAGCAATCTCCACCTCGCTTTCCAGGCTGAAGCTGGCCGGTACGGTGTGGATTCTCAAACCGTTATCGTCGAGCTGATAGTCAGCTTCCGTCAGGGCGTTTCCATCAATGGCCAGAGAGATCAGTTTCAGCTGCTCGCCATCAAGTACCAACGGTGCTTCATCGCTTATCTGGTCATTGCGCTCAATCAATAATCGCGCTTTTACACGGGTGGCGGCAGGGTCAAGATCAAACGTCAGCTCGGTATGGGTAACACGATAGGCGGGCGGCTGGTAGTCGCTTAAATAAACCGGCTGCGGATCAGACATAGTGCGTAGCTCCATTGGTAAACGATTGCTTGATAATCGGCGATATCAGGGCAGTAGCGTGCACTGCCCTTATTGCGCTGAGGTTCAGTCTCGGAAGTTATCGAACTGCAGCGGTAATTCAGGCCCTTCTTCGCCGCGCAGCAACGCCATTACGCTTTGTAAATCGTCGCGTTTTTTACCGGTAACCCGAACTTTTTCACCTTGAATCTGGGCCTGCACCTTAAGCTTACTGGCTTTGATGCGCTTAACCACATCCTTGGCTTCTGCCTGATCAAGACCCTGCTTTAAAATGACATCCTGGCGTGCTTTTACGCCCGAAAGCTCAGGATCTTTGATATCCATGCAACGCGCATCAATGCCTCGGGCGATGAGTCGACTGCGCAGTACATCCAGCATCTGCTTAAGCTGGAAATCAACTTCAGCTTCCAGCTGCACTTTTTCACCTTCGAGGGCAAAGCTTGCATCAACGCCTTTAAAATCAAAGCGCGACTGCACTTCACGGTTGGCCTGGTCGACAGCGTTCGTGGCTTCGTGCTGATCGAATTCCGACACGATATCAAATGAGGGCATGACATTTATCCTAGCAAGACATGACTCATCATTTTAGAGCAGCAACACCCCTACCGGCCAATTCTGTTGCCGATTAGCAATAAAAATTTCCTTACGTATTAGCGACAAGCCGTAAACCATGCAAATTTTATTCATCGTTGTACGCATTGAACACGACATACCGTACGCTATGCGAGTTTCAATCGAACGATGTGGTAAAGGAGTGACCATGACTGATCGCAACACGCGCCATAAGGCATCAATGGAAAAACTGAAAGCCCACGTAGATGAAAAGGTAGCCAGCGCGACCGAGCAGCGCGGCCTGCTGCTGATCAACACTGGCAATGGCAAGGGCAAAACGACAGCCGCATGGGGCACCGTTACTCGATCACTGGGCTACGGCTATAAAGTGGGCGTGGTGCAGTTTATCAAAGGCCTTTGGGAGTGCGGTGAGCGAAACCGTCTGGAAGACGACCCGCATCTTGAAGTGGTCATCATGGCAACCGGGTTTACTTGGGAAACACAAAATCGTGATGCTGATACACGGGCCTGTCAGGCCGTATGGAAAGACGCCGAACGCATGCTGGCCGACCCTGACACCTACCTAGTCGTGCTGGATGAACTCACCTACATGCTAAAATTTGGCTACCTGGATATTGCCACCGTCAAGGCAGCCCTCGAGAACCGACCGCGCGAGCAGACGGTCATCATTACTGGGCGCAATGCACACCGCGAACTTGTCGCCATGGCCGATACCGTAACGGAAATGCAGGAAGTGCGTCATGCGTTCAATAACGGCTTACAAGCACGACGGGGTATCGATTTTTAAACGCTAATCTCTTAAACGCTAATTTGTTAAAGACTAATCTGTTAAAGACTAAGTACGTAAAAGGGGCGCCTGGGCGCCCCTTTTATATTACCGGGACGGTTATGCCCCAGCCTTACATCACGAATGGATTATTCGCCGTCAAACGGGTTACGAAGTACGATGGTTTCAACGCGGTCAGGACCTGTCGAAATAATATCAATACTGGTGCCTACCTGCTCTTCCAGGAAGCTGATGTAAGAACGCGCGTTTGTCGGCAGGTCTTCTACCTTCTTGGCACCCAGCGTCGATTCTTTCCAGCCCGGCAGGTCGTGATAAAGCGGCTCTACGGCTTCATAGCCTTCAGAATCAACCGGATTATCCAGCACGTCGCCATCTTTACTGCGATAGCCTACGCAGACCCGAATATTCTCCAGGCCATCAAGTACATCAAGCTTGGTCAGGCAGATACCCGATACCGAGTTGATCTGCACGGCATGGCGCAGCGCGACGGCGTCAAACCAACCACAGCGGCGCGGACGGCCGGTAGTCGCACCAAACTCATGGCCCCGCTCTGCCAGGTGGCGGCCATGGTCATCAAATAGCTCGGTAGGGAACGGGCCGGAACCCACGCGGGTGGTATACGCCTTGGTAATACCCAGCACGTAGTCCAGATAAAGCGGACCTACGCCCGACCCGGTGGCCGTACCGCCTGCCGTGGTATTGGAGCTGGTGACATAAGGATAGGTACCGTGGTCGATATCCAGCAGCGAGCCTTGGGCGCCCTCAAACAAGATATTCTCACCGGCCTTGCGTAGATCATGCACCATGCTGACCGTATCGCACACCATGGGGCGTAGCTCGTCGGCCATCTGCATCGCGCTATCCAGTACTTCCTGGAAGTCGACCGCTGGCTCGCCGTGGTAGTTGACCAGCACGAAGTTATGGTAGTCCAATACTTCGCCCAGCTTGGAGGCAAAGCGCTCACGATGGAGCATATCGCCCAAGCGCAGGCCACGACGGGCTACTTTGTCTTCGTAGGCTGGCCCGATACCACGACCGGTAGTACCAATCTTGGCAATACCACGGGCCTTTTCACGCGCCTGATCAAGGCGGACGTGGTACGGCAGAATCAGCGGACAGGCTGGCGACAGGCGCAGGCGCTCACGCACCGGCACGCCTTTGTCTTCAAGCTCGCGAATCTCTTTGATCAGCGCCTCGGGCGAAAGTACTACCCCGTTGCCGATAACGCAGGTTTTGCCTGGACGCAGCACGCCCGAGGGAATGAGATGAAGAACGGTCTTTTCACCGTCAATCACCAGGGTGTGGCCCGCATTGTGCCCCCCCTGGAAACGCACTACCGCCGCCGCTGACTCGGTGAGCAGGTCGACGATTTTGCCTTTGCCTTCATCACCCCATTGGGTACCTAGGACTACGACATTCTTACCCATTATGCACTCGTCTCTTGTGTCAGGGCCGTTGTCTGCCAACAGCCATCGATAAACTCAAGACGGCGGTCACAGTCGTGCTCCGCCGGCCCAGTACGCTGCCCAGGCAGCGCTTGAATCACGCGTTCTCCCTGCTCTCGCAGTGCAACAATGGCAGCGTTGAGAGATTCATCTTCTTGCGCGGGCGCCCAGATGGCGCCGCGGGCTTTCGATGCCAGCGCTAATGATGCCAGCTGCTTGAGATCCATCGAAAAGCCAGTGGCCGGGCGCGCACGACCAAAGGCGCGGCCCGTATCATCATAGCGGCCGCCTTTGGCTAGGGCATGACCGTAACCAGGTACATAGGCGGCAAACATCATACCCGTGTGGTATTGATACCCGCGCAGCTCCGCCAGGTCAAAATAAAGCGATACATCAAAGCGGGCTAATATGCCCTGATAAAGAGCGTCTAATTGATCAAGGGCGGCGATGACTGACACGGGCGCCCCGGCAAAGCGTTCGCGCGCTTGACCCAGTATTCCCGCATCACCGTGAAGCTCGCCCAGCGTCATGAACATATCGGCCAAGACCGGGTCGCTCACGCTCGCCTCTACTTGTTGTGCCAATTGGCCAGGCGACTTTAATGCCAGTGCTTCAAATAGCGCGCTCTCTTGTTGGTCATTCAGCGCAGCGGCTTCCACCAAACTACGATAAATACCAATATGGCCAAGGGCCAGATGTATTTCGTGAGCACCCGCTGCCTTTAAACTGGCCAGCGCCAAGTGAATGATTTCACTATCGGCCTCTAATCCCGCATGACCAAACAGCTCAACGCCCACCTGAACTGGACTACGACCGCCCTGATGCTGATCGGCTTTAGCGCGCAGTACGTTGGTGCAATAGCACAACCGTACCGGCCCTTGACGCTTGAGCGAATGGGCATCCATACGTGCCACCTGCGGCGTTACATCCGCCGAGGCACCCATCATACGGCCCGTTAACTGATCAGTAAGCTTAAAGGTTTGCAGATCAAGGTCGGTACCCGTACCGGTAAGCAAAGAGTCTAAAAACTCTACCGGCGGCGGCATTACTTGGTCATAGCCCCAGCAATGATAAAGATCGAGCAGCGCACGGCGCAGCTCTTCCATGCGGCTTGCCTGAGGCGGTAGCACCTCATCCATGCCGTCGGGCAGCAGCCAGCGGTCAGCGATGGTCATGTGAACAATCCTGCAAGACGATGAAGGCCCAAACTCGGTTTATACGCCAATCGCGCATTAACCTTAAATAAGGGCCACAAAAAAACCGGGCGAACGCCCGGTTCAATTAAGTCTACCACGTTTATCGAAGGGATGAACCCCGCCAAGCGTTACGCAATGCTGACAAGTTCATCCCTACGTGGCCTTACTCTTCAGAGTTGCCTGTGCCGCTCTGGCCGCCACCTTCTCCATTACTGGGAGAGGCGCTGCGTAGATAGCGGAAGAAATCGCTATCAGGTTCCAGCACGAGCAGATTGCCGTCACCGGAGAAACTGTTGCGGTAAGCATTCAGGCTACGCCAGAAGGCGAAAAACTCCTGATCCTGACCATACGCTTCAGAGAAGATTCCGGCTGCTTCAGCGTCACCTTCACCCCGCAACGTTTCTGCGCGCTCATTGGCCTGCGCGATAAGCACCTGACGGCGACGGTCCGCATTGGCGCGAATACGCTCGGCCTCTTCCTGACCCTGCGCGCGCCATTCGCGGGCTTCACGCTCACGCTCTGAACGCATCCGCTCAAATACCGCTGCCGACACGTCTTCAGGCAGGTCAATACGCTTAATGCGAATATCGCGTATGGCGACACCCAGTTCATTGCGCATCAAGCTATCAAGCTCTTCCGTTGGACCAATCATCAGGTCATCACGGCGCTCGGCGATGATTTCCTGAAGGTTCAAGCGGCCAAACTCGTTACGCAGACTCTCGTCGACACGCGGCTGAATGAGGCGAATCGCCATCATTTCATCGCCCGCCGTTGCTTCGTAGTAGCGCGTGGGGTTAACCACCTGCCATTTTACGTAGGAGTCAACGATCACGGCTTTCTGCTCAAGTGTCAGATAGCGGCTGGTGTCAGTGTCCAACGTCAAAAGACGCGTATCAAACTTACGCACCGTTTGTGCGATTGGCACCTTGGCATGCAGGCCCGGCCGAATATTCTCTTCAACCACCTCACCAAAGCGCAGTTTGACCGCACGCTCGGTTTCATCGACAACGTATAGCGTGTTGCTGGCAAGCCACGCAACGGCAGCAAGCGTACCTACGATAAGCAGGGATCGATTGTTAATCATTTACCGGCCCTCCCTGCGGATGGAACTATTGCCTGAGGATGAATTGCTGATGCCTTGCCCACTGCGTAGGTTCTCAATAACGCGTGGGTCAAGCTCTTCCCCAACGGCACTACTGCTGTTGTTGCTGTTGCCGCCTGCAGAGCTGCTGCGCTCGTTGCTGCCGCGCATCTGATCAAGCGGCAGATACATCAGAGGTGCACTTTCGCTTACATCCAGAAGCACCTTAGGCGTATTGCCAAACACTTCTTCGACGGTATCCAGATACATGCGCTCCCGCATAACTTCCGGCGCGTTGCGGTATTCAGTCAACAAGGCATTAAAGCGGTTCGCCTGACCTTGCGCCTCAGCCACGACGGATTCACGGTAACCCTGCCCCTGCTCGACCACACGCTGAGCCTGACCTTGCGCAGCGGGAATGATCGCATTGGCGTAAGCCATACCTTCGTTGATCGTGCGCTGACGGTCTTCACGGGCACGAATAACGTCGTCAAACGCATCGATTACCGGTGCCGGCGCTGAGGTAGACTCAATGTTAATGGTCTGCAGATTGATACCTGCACCATAGGCGTCGAGATACGTCTGTAAACGGCTGGCGACCGAGCTACCCAGGATTTCACGACCAGAAGTCAGGATATCGATCATATCCGTACCGCCTACAACGTGGCGCAGAGCGGAGTCGAGCGCGTTTTCGATTGAAAGCGCCGGATCGCGTACGTTGAGCACGAAATCACGCGGATTAGCGACCTGATACTGTGCAGAAATTTCCACTTCAACAATATTTTCGTCGCGAGTCAGCATCGACTGGGTCTGAGATACTGAGCGCACGCGGGTCACATTGACCATACGCACATCATCAATCAGCGGTGGATTCCATTGCAGGCCTGGATTAACGATGCCTTGATACTCGCCAAATCGCAGCACGACGCCACGTTCTGACTGATCGACAAGATAGAAGCCTGACGCGGCCCAAATGGCGAGTGCAATAACCACCAAAAGGCCTGGTAGAGCGAATGAGTTGCGAGGCTTACCGCTACCGCCTCCCTTCTTACCGCCATTACCTTTTTTACTGCCACCGCCCAGCATGCCGTTGAGCTTGTCTTGAAACTTTTTTAGCGCCTCATCAAGATCAGGAGGCCCTTGGTTATTACCACCGTTGTTCCCTCCACGGTTGCCACCATCATTGCCACCACGGTTTCCACCGTCGTTGCCACCCCGTCGGCCACCACCACTCCATGGGTCGTGCTGGTTGCCACCACCAGGCTCATTCCAGGCCATACGTCTTCTCCACTAAAGTGCTCACCTGCGCTGGGCTTGCCGGGGCAAGACCCATGCGCTTTTTTGAAATTATTGCTATATCAACGTGTTATGACCATTTTTACAAAATCGGATACTACACGACTGGGCAGCTAATCAATTTACCACTCTTCCGATTCACGTAGCGCTTCAGGCAAATAGGTATTGGCGCGCTCGCCAAGCTGGGCCATAAGCTGGTTAAAGTCGCGCCTTGGAAGCCGCACATCCAGCACCGAATGCCCCTGTTCATCAAAAGCTTCTTCACGCACGGCGTTAAGCGCGTGTAACCCTGCCCGCAGCTTGCCCTGTTCAGGCGTGAGTGTCAGCGAAAAACCAATAACATCGCCGGCCAGCCGCTCGGTTAGAGCTTCGTGAAGCAGATCCAACCCTTGACCCTGTTGGGCTGACAGCCAAACAACTTCTGGCACGCCATGACCATCACGCTCAATACGCGGCGCGCTATCAAGCTTGTCAATCTTGTTCATGACCTTGAGTACCGGCACATTGTCCGCACCAATCTCTTTTAGCACATACTCAACCTGATCAACATTCAACTCGCGATCCGGGTCAGCAGCATCAATGACATGCACAAGCAACGTGGCTTCGGCGGCCTCTTGCAGGGTGGCCTGAAACGCCTCAACAAGTTTGTGGGGCAAATGACGAATAAAGCCCACCGTATCTGCCATCACTACCGGGCCTACGTCTTCTATCTCAAGTCGTCTCAGGGTGGGATCCAGCGTGGCAAACAGCTGGTCAGCCGCATATACCTCGGCATTGGTTAACGCATTAAACAGCGTTGATTTACCGGCGTTGGTATAACCCACCAGCGATACACTATGGATCTCGGCACGGGCACGGGCGCGGCGGTTCTGCTCGCGCTGGCTGCGCACTTTATCCAGGCGCTTATTGATGGACTTGATACGCCCTCTCAACAGGCGGCGATCGGTTTCCAGCTGGGTTTCACCGGGACCGCGCAGGCCAATCCCGCCTTTCTGGCGTTCAAGGTGCGTCCACCCGCGCACAAGGCGCGTGGACATATATTCTAACTGGGCAAGCTCAACCTGCAGCTTACCTTCATGGGTTCGTGCCCGTTGCGCAAAAATATCGAGAATCAAACCGGTACGGTCGAGAACACGACACTTGAGCTCTTTCTCAAGGTTGCGCTGCTGGGAAGGACTTAAACTATGATTGAAGATCACCAGCTCGGCCTGATGAGCTGCGAGCATGGCTCGCAGCTCTTCCAGTTTCCCTGAACCAATAAAGGTTCGGGAATCAGGGCGCTGTCGACTGGCAGTGAGTAGCGTCGCGGGATCTGCACCAGCAGAGCGCACGAGCTCTAAAAACTCACCCGGGTCTTCACGTGCCTGTTCGTCGTGGAAATCTACGTGAACAAGTACTGCCGTTTCACCGGCATCTGGGCGCTCAAAAAACAATCAATACCTCGAGGATTCTATTGCTCATCCAGCGGTGTTACATATCCGCATCAGGTGCGGCTGGATCTTGTGCCGGTAAACGCACGTTGCGTGACGGCACCACCGTGGAAATAGCATGTTTATAAACCATCTGACTAACGGTGTTACGCAGCAGGATGACAAACTGGTCAAAGGATTCAATCTGGCCTTGCAGCTTGATGCCGTTGACCAAAAAGATTGAGACCGGAATGCGCTCTTTGCGCAAAATATTCAAGTACGGGTCTTGAAGGGACTGCCCTTTGGACATGTTGCTCTCCCTAAAACTGTCGTTGGGGTTGGTTATTTATGGCGTGCCCTACTGGTGCTACGCCGCAATCTGTTTGCCCGAAAGGCCTGTGTTGTCAAAAGAGCCTTTCGGCCACTCGAAAACACATACTTACGAAATCACTATCTTACGCTAAGCACCGCTTTCACGCACGAATTTCAGCGTCTTATCCACCACACCCGCCTGCTGTGAATCGATCCAGTTAAGATTAGACCAACTTCTTAACCACGTTAGCTGACGCTTGGCGAGCTGGCGAGTAGCAATTACACCACGCTCTTTTAGAGTAGGGTAATCGTACTTGCCATCAAGATATTCCCATACTTGCCGATAGCCGACACTTTTCATTGATGGAAGATCCAGATGAAGATCATTACGCTTTCTGAGGGCGGCCACTTCATCTATCAAGCCTTCTGACAGCATGGCGGTGAAACGTTTTTCGATTCGGGCGTGTAAAACGCTTCGATCGGCGGGCGACAAAGCTATCGACAACACCCGCCAGGGAAAGGTTTCCGGCTGCTGCTCGTCCCATAGCGCACTCATTGACTTTCCGCTGGCGTAATAGACCTCAAGCGCGCGCATCAAACGTTGCGGGTCGTTGGGATGAATGCGCCTCGCCGAGACAGGATCAACCTTCGCTAACGTTCTGTGCAGGGCTTCAAGGCCCTCCGTCTCGCGTTTTAAAGCCAGCTGCTCGCGAATCGCCGGGTCAGCGGCGGGCATGTTCGCCACCCCTTCCACCAGGCATTTGTAATACAGCATGGTTCCGCCCACTAACAGGGGCACTTTGCCGGCTGCGCTAATTTGCCGCATCTCGGCCAGCGCGTCTGTACGAAAGTCGGCCGCAGAATAGGGCTCTGAAGGGTCACGCAGATCAATTAACCGGTGAGGGGCACGGGCAAGCTCTTCGGCGCTGGGTTTGGCGCTACCGATATTCATCTCTCGGTAGACCATGGCCGAATCCACACTGATCAGTTCATGGCCCAGCTGCTCGTGAAGCGCTATCGCCGTATCGGTCTTTCCGGCCGCGGTAGGCCCCATTAAAAAAATCGCCCAGGGGCGCGTATCAGCCATAGATGGGCAAACTCCGCCAAACGTTATAACAAAAGGGGTAAAAACTACTGACCGCGCAAGAACAATTTATCCAGAGCTTTCAGGCTCATTTGAGTCCAGGTCGGCCGCCCGTGATTGCACTGGTCGCTACGCTCTGTACGCTCCATGTCACGCAAAAGTGCATTCATCTCGGCAATGGTCAGACGACGATTGGCGCGCACGCTGCCATGACAGGCCATGGTCGAAAGTAGCTCATGAATACGCGTCTCTACTTGATGAGTGCGCCCAAAGCGGGCTAGCTCTTCAAGCATCTCACGCACCAGCGCTTCGGGGTCGGCGTGGGCAAGCAGCGCTGGCAACTGGCGCACCAGCAAGGTTTCCGGGCCGGCCACATCCAACTCAATGCCTAGCTTGGAAATGGCCTCCTGCTCACTCTCCGCCGTGGCGACCTCTGCCCGACTGGCCGCCAATGAGACAGGCACCAGCAGCGGCTGCGTATCAATAGCTTCGGCATCCGCCAGCTGGTTTTTCATGCGTTCATACACGATCCGCTCGTGAGCAGCGTGCATATCGACAAGCACCAGCCCCTGGGCATTTTGCGCCAGAATGTAGATCCCGTGCAGTTGACCCAGCGCAAATCCTAGGGGTGGTGCGCTGGTAGGGTCGCCTTCAGGCATGGCAAGCGGCACTTCACGCACTTCATTGGCAGGCTTGGCCTCATTTGCCCATGCACCCGGCGCCTGGGGAGTCAATAGCGTCTCTTCGTGATCGGGATGCAGCGCCTGGTAGCCCTGCATAAAACGGCGCACTTTCTCAGCCCCTAGATGGCGAGCAGGCGTTTGCGGCGGGGCAAGCGCCATTCCCTGCTGCTGCCATTGTGCTGGCTCAGGTTGGCTGGCCTGCAGCGGCGCGCCACTCTTCATCTCGGTTAAAGCCGGGTCAGCCACCGGCTGCTCTGTGGCGCCAGCGGCTTCTTCACTGTCCTCAGAAGGACTGGATGATGCCAGACAGTGATGCAGGCTTGAGTAGAGGAAATCGTGAACCATGCGGCCATCACGAAAGCGCACTTCGTGCTTGGTGGGATGCACGTTGACATCAACCACGTCGGGGTCAAGCGTCAGATAAAGTACAAACACCGGGTGTCGGCCGTTGTACAGCACGTCCCGGTAAGCCTGGCGAACCGCATGAGCCACAAGCCGGTCGCGTACCACGCGGCCATTGACAAAAAAGTACTGCTGATCCGCCTGTGAGCGTGAATGGGTGGGCAAACCCACCCAGCCACTCAGGCGCAGCCCACCCGCTTCACGTTCGATATAGCGCGCATGCTCGATAAAGTTTTTACCTAGTAGCGAGGCAATACGCCGCTCCTGAGCAGTGGCCGTGAGTCCCGAAGGCAGTTGATGTACCACCTTCTGATTGTGGCGAAGCACCCAGGTGATGTCATAGCGTGACAGCGCCTGACGCCGGAACGCCTCCTCCACATGGGCAAACTCAGTTTTTTCGGTGCGCAGAAACTTGCGCCTTGCAGGTGTATTAAAAAACAGATCGCGAACCGAGACACTGGTACCGCGCGGGTGCGGGGCAGGCGTTACTCTTGCCTCCATACCTCGCCCTTCAGCCACCACACGCCAACCGCCACGCGGGTCTTCTTCCGCGTTGGAAACCAATTCAAGCCGCGACACCGAACTGATGGAGGCCAGTGCTTCACCGCGAAACCCTAGCGAGCTGACGCCTTCCAAGTCTTCCAGGCTGCCGATCTTGCTGGTGGCATGACGCGCCAGTGCCAGCGGCAAATCCTGTTCACCAATGCCGATACCGTCATCACGGATTTTGATCAACCGGGCGCCGCCTTGCTCGATTTCCACTTCAATACGCTGACTGCCTGCATCGATGGCGTTCTCAATTAGCTCCTTGGTGACCGACGACGGACGTTCGACCACCTCCCCCGCGGCTATCTGGTTCGCCAGCCGAGGGTCAAGAACATGAATACGCGGTGGCAAAGAACTCGACTCGGACACCTGACACCTCAAGAATTGGGAATACGTAAGACCTGACCAACGCGAATAACGTCACCGTTCAAATCATTCACCTGACGTAACTGACCCACCGGTACCCCGTGGCGTACCGCAATCGAGGAGAGCGTGTCACCTGACTGAATGCGATATTCGTTACCGGTGGGCCGGCGCTGATGGTCACGCTGCCACGCAAGCAGACTGGCCGGCGGCGGGTTACGCTCAAAGTGCGCACGCAGCCCGCTAAAGATGGCATTGGCAAGCCCTTGCTGATGGACAGGATCACGCAGTCGACGCTCTTCGCCTGGGTTGGAAATAAACCCGACCTCGACCAGCAGTGAGGGAATATCCGGCGACTTGAGCACCATGAAACCCGCCTGCTCCACACGCGACTTATGCAGCCGGTTTATCCGCCCTAACTGCTCAAGCACCTGCCCGCCAATCGACAGCGAGTCGTTCAGCGTGGCGGTCATGGTCAGATCAAGCAGCACACCACGCAGCACCTGATCCTTGTCGCGCAGCGACAGGTTACCGTCAACACCGCCAATCAGGTCGGCTCGGTTTTCGCTATCGGCCAGCCATTGAGCGGTTTCAGACGTTGCCCCTCGCTGGGAAAGTGCGTACACCGAGCTTCCCTCAGGGCGTGGACTGGTGAAGGCATCGGCATGCACGGAGACAAAAAAGTCGGCTTTTTGCTCGCGGGCTAGCTGGGTGCGCTGCCGCAGCCCGATATAGTAATCACCATCTCGAATCAGCACGGCCTTGAAGCCCGGAGTGCCGTTGACATCCGCGGCCAACTTGCGGGCAATATCCAGCACCACATCTTTCTCTCGCGTACCACCGGGACCAATCGCACCCGGGTCCTCGCCGCCGTGCCCTGGATCAATGGCAATAATAATATCGCGCTGCGGATGAGGCTGGGCGGGCTGAACCTCAACAGACGCTGGAGCAGGCACCGCAGGCGAAGCCTCACTGCCCGGCACCTGGGCCTGAACCTGAGCCTGGGTATTACTGCGCTGAGCCATCATTTCCTGGTCGCGAATCATCGCCTCAATGGGGTCGATGGGGTTTTCAACCGCGCTTTCGCCTGGATACTCCAGGTCGACCACCAGGCGATGACCATACTGATCGTTGGGTGGCAGCACGAAATGGCGTGGTTCAACCACACGGTTTAGCTCAAGCACCACGCGTAGCCCGCCACCGTCGCGTACGCCGGTACGCACAGCCTCAATGGCACTACCTTCCAACGGCAATGTTGAGGCATCGGTATCCAGATGGCTTTCGTCCAGGTCGATGACCAGCCGGTCTGGGTTCGCAAGCGAAAAAACGTTGGCATGGGTAGCCCCGGAAAGATCAAATACCAAGCGTGCGTGATCGGGTGCCGCCCACAGGCGCATGCTTTCAACGTTCGCGGCGTGAGAAGGCGATACGCCTGCCATCAGTACGATCAGCCCTGGCGCCAACAAACGCATCAAGTTGGTCATTTTGCTACTTGTTGCCATGAAGGGCACCGTCTTGTGACTGCGTAAAAGGCATTGCGGATGACAGCCCATAAAGGATGCATTCGCCACGCTCGCTGTGCGGGCTTAGCGTCAACTGACGACCTACCTCGGCGACCGCAAGCGAGAGGCGTAGATCGGGGGTAGGCAGCCACCCTTCACCTCGGCTTGGCCACTCAATAATGCACACGGCATCGTCTGACAGCACGTCGCGCCCACCGATGAACTCAAGCTCTTCAGGGTCAGCCAGGCGGTATAAATCCAGATGATAGATGCGCTGATCACCCAGCTCATAGGGCTCTACCAGCGTATAAGTCGGGCTTTTCACTGCGCCCTTGTGCCCATAGGCCCTCAAGATACCGCGCGTCAAGGTCGTCTTGCCGGCGCCTAAATCACCTTCCAGATAAATGCGCCCACGCCCCTGCAATGCGCGTCCCAGCGCTTCACCAAAGGCGACCTGCGCCTCTTCATTATCCAATTGCACCTGCATGCGGGCTGCCTTTACGGGTTGATCAATTCTCGCGCATAGGATGCCAGATCACTTGCCAGCAAGCCACGTTCTCCTGCACCCTTTGAAGCCCGATCAGCGGCAAGCGCGTGTACCAACGTACCCAGCCAGGCGCTCTGCTCGACCTCGCCGCGCTCGGCGACAAGTGCGCCCAGCATACCGCTGAGTGCGTCGCCCATGCCGCCGCTGGCCATGCCGGGGTTGCCATAGGGACATACTGCAAGCCCGCCGGGCCCGGCAATTAAACTGCCTGAGCCCTTTAAAATTACCACGCCTCCCCGAGCCTGCTGCAAGGAACGGGCAGCCGCTGGACGATCTTTTTGCACCTCAGCGGTTGAGCAGCCTAACAAGCGGGCAGCCTCGCCGGGGTGTGGGGTCAATATCCAGTTATCGCGCCGCTCATTTGGCCAATGACTGGCAAGCAAGTTAAGCGCATCGGCATCCACAACAAGTGGCGCGGTGGATGCCAGAGCATGCTGAAGTACTGCCTGCCCCCAGGCCGCCTGCCCCGTTCCAGGGCCAACTACTAGCACATCCACTTTTTGAGGCAACTCATCAAGATCCGCCCCGCCACGCACGCCATGCGCCATGACTTCGGGGCAACGCACCAAGCTTGCCGTGATATGCGCAGGGGCCGTCGCCAGACTCACTTTCCCCGCGCCCAACCGTGCGGCGGCCTGAGAAGCCAGAAGTGCTGCGCCGCCGAAGCCCGGTGCCCCGCCCAATACCAGCACGTGGCCCATATCACCCTTATGACTGGTGCGCGAACGTGGCGGAAAAGCTTCAGTTAGCCAAGTTTCATCAAGGCGCCAGGCGAAGGGCGGGATATCAAAAAAAGCCTGCGCCTTGACACCCAGCGGTCGGAAATCGATCTCTCCGGTATAGTCAGGCGCATCGCCCGTATGCAGGCCAATCTTGTCGCCAATAAACGTTACCGTCCCATCAGCCTGCACCGCCTCACCCAGCACCGCGCCGGTATCGGCCGACAGGCCCGAGGGAATATCGATCGCCAGCACGGGGCGCTTGGCGGCGTTGATTGCGCTAACTGCCTGCCGTGCTGGTCCGGTGACTTCATCGCGCAGCCCCGTTCCCAACATGGCATCAACAATCACGTCGCCGGTAAACACACACTCAGCGTGCCACTCTTCGCAACCTACTCCGGCGGAAGTGGCAAGTTCGGCCGCTCGGGCAGCGTCGCCCTTGAGAGTCGCGAGAGGTTTAAGCGAAATACGCTGCACCTTGAGCCCAGACTGGATAGCCAGTGCGGCCAGCACGTGCCCATCCCCACCGTTGTTACCGCCACCACACACCACCGTTACGCTTCGCGCCTGAGGCCAGCGTGCCCGAAAGCTGTGCCAGGCGCTGGAAGCGGCCCGCTGCATGAGGGCAAACCCTTCAATTCCCCCAGCAATGGTGCGGCGGTCAAGTTCACGAACCTGCTCGGCTTTGAATAGCGGGCGTAGTGTGGAAGCACTTAAAGTGAACACGATTTCTCCTTTCGCATGTTGTGGTGGCGGACAATGCGTTAGCATAGCGTGCCAACCGCTTTACCGTAGACTGATGATGCCCAGCTCCACGACTTCTGCACCCTCAAGCCAAGCCATGACCTATGAAGAGCTCGCCTGCCTGGCCGACCTGGTAAAGACCTGGGGCCGGGAGCTTGGCTTTCAGCAGGTGGGCATTACCGATACGCAGCTGGATACCCACGAACAGCATCTCGACACTTGGCTTTCCAAAGAGTACCACGGTGAAATGGGCTTTATGGCCAAACATGGTACCAAGCGCACCCGCCCGGCCGAGCTTGAACCCGGCACGCAGCGGGTAATTAGCGTGCGCATGGATTACCTCCCGCCAGAGGTGGAAACTACCAAGATACTGGGTCAGCCGAACCACGCTTATGTTTCACGCTATGCGCTAGGCCGCGACTATCACAAACTGATGCGCAAGCGGCTTGCCCAGCTTGCCAAGAAGATAGAGCAAGAAGTAGGTATCTTTGGCTACCGCGCCTTCGTGGATTCGGCCCCGGTAATGGAGCGTGCCCTGGCACAAAAATCGGGTCTAGGCTGGTTTGGCAAAAATGCCATGCTACTCAACCCCAAAGCGGGGTCGCTGTTCTTTCTGGGCGAGCTTTATACCGACCTGCCCCTGCCCATCGACCCACCCTTTGAGCAGGAGCACTGCGGCAGTTGTAGCGCCTGCCGCACGGCGTGCCCGACAGGCGCCATCGTGGATGACAAGGTGGTTGACTCGCGCCGATGCATTTCTTATCTGACCATTGAACTGCACGGCGCCATTCCGGTGGAATTTCGCCGTGCCATGGGCAATCGGGTTTACGGCTGCGATGACTGCCAGCTGGTGTGCCCGTTCACGCGCTTTACCCGCATCAGCCGCGAGCAGGATTTCGCCCCCCGTCACGACCTGGATCGCGCCTCGCTGATCAGCCTGTTTGCCTGGAGCGAAGAGGAATTTCTGGACAAGACGGCTGGCAGCCCGATTCGGCGCATTGGCTACGAGCGCTGGCTTCGAAACCTTGCTGTTGGCCTCGGCAACGCCCCTTGGAGCGAGGCGGTGGAAGCCGCGCTTTGGGCACGCCGCGCCTACCCAAGCCAGCTTGTGCGCGAGCACGTGGCCTGGGCGCTGGAGGAGCAGCGGCTCAAGCGCGGCGCGCGCATTGCCACTGCCGTCTCCTGAGACTCAGCGGTACCCTACTCTTCTTCGTCCTGCTCACCCGCCACGCGCAGGAACGTGCTGCGGTAGTGAGCCAGTTCGGCAATCGACTCTTTGATATCCTCCATCGCCAGATGCACGTTGCGCTTGCTGAACCCAGCCAAGGCACCCGGATTCCAGCGCTTGGCAAGCTCCTTGACGCTTGAGACATCCAGATTGCGGTAGTGAAAGAAGCTCCACAGCGCGGGCATTTCACGCTCCAGAAAACGGCGGTCCTGATGAATACTGTTACCGCACATGGGCGACGAGCCTGCCACGACGTACTGGCTCAGGAAATCCAGCGTCTGCTGCTCGGCTTTCGAGGTATCCGCCTGGCTTGCCTTCACCCGCGCGATCAGCCCAGACTCGCCATGCGTTTTCTGATTCCATTCATCCATTTGCGCCAACAGGCTATCGGGCTGCTTGACGGCGATCACCGGGCCTTCGGCCACCACGTTTAAATCCGCATCGGTAACGAGCGTTGCCACTTCGATAATGCGCTCTTTTTCAGGATCCAGACCGGTCATTTCCAGGTCAATCCATACCAGCAGATCGCTGCGTGGTTCGCTACTATTGCTCATGTTTTTCTCCAGGATAGCCAACGGGTCGAGTTACCCGGCGTCAGTTAACAGGTACACTACCCCCATTGTACCGAGCATTGGGTGGCCATGAGCAAACGTAAATTAAGTCGCCAACAGCAATGGCGAGTCGACAAGGTCCAGGCAGAGCGTGCAAGCCGCGCTGAAAAGCGTGACGTGCGTGACGCTGAAAAACTTGCCGCCGGCGAATACGGTGCCGAACAACCAGGCCGGGTGATGGCCCATTTCGGGCGCACGCTTGAAGTGCGCAATGCCGAGGGCACCCCGGTGCGTTGTCACCTGCGTGCCAATCTGGAGGGGATGGTCACCGGCGACCGGGTCATCTGGCGGGCCGGCCAGGAGGGCTCGGGTGTTGTAGTAGCTCGCGAAGAGCGTGACAGCGTCCTCAAGCGCCCCGATGCGCGCGGTCAACTTAAACCGGTCGCTGCCAATATCGACCAGATTTTGATTGTCTTTGCCGTTGAGCCAGCGCCACACCCCAACCTGATTGACCGCTATTTGGTCGCAGCCGAAGCCACCGGTATTGCACCGGTATTGGTGCTTAACAAAATCGACCTGCTGCCGGAAGATGGCGGGGAGCTTGGCAAGCTGTTGGAGCGTTACCGTGCGCTGGGCTACCCGGTGGTGCGTACCACCACGGCCAATGAAGAGGGTCTCGAACCCCTGCGCCAGCAACTTGAAGGCCGCACGTCGGTATTCGTGGGGCAAAGCGGCGTGGGTAAATCCTCCCTGATCGACCTGCTGCTGCCCGATGAGTCACTACGCATCGGTGCGCTTTCCGAGGACTCGCGCAAGGGCACGCATACCACGACCACCGCCCGCCTCTACACCATGAACCGTGATGAAGTCACCGACGGCGAACTGATTGACTCCCCCGGCATCCGCGAGTTTGGCCTGATCCACTTGTCCGAGCAGGACGTGACCGACGGTTTTATCGAGTTTCGTCCCTTTCTTGGCCACTGCCGCTTTCGTGACTGCCGCCACAGGGAAGAGCCGGGCTGTGCTTTACTTGAAGCGGTAGAGACAGGCAAGATTCACCCAGAACGTTTTGCCAGCTATCGACGGATTCTCGATAGTCTAGATGCCTGACTTTTAAAGGAGCTGCCCATGAATACCGCGCACCCATCATCGGAATCGAACCTGCTGCCCTTGATCGTTGAACCCGAGCAGCTCAAGCGCCACTTGGACGACCCTCAGCTTCTGATTATTGATGTGCCGGTGAACCCGGACAGCTACCGTCAGGGCCACGTGCCGGGTGCGGTCTATCTGGATTTTCGCTACCTTATGCGCGGCGAAGGCCCGGTGCCCAACGATGTTCCCGATGTCGAGTTTCTATCTCGGCTGTTCAGCGCACTCGGCCTGACCCGCGACACCCATGTGGTAGCCTATGATGATGAAGGCGGCGGCTGGGCGGCACGGCTTTTATGGACGCTGGAACTGATCGGTCACACCCGCTACTCCTACCTGAACGGCGGCATTCATGCCTGGCGCGATGACGGCCTAGATGAGAGCACCGAGCAGACCCTACCCACGCCAAGCGAGTACCACGCCGAGATTCTCAATCCCCAGGCGCTGATCACCTGCGATGAAATCAAGCAGAAGCTGGATGACAGGCAGTTTGCGGTCTGGGATGCCCGCTCACCGGGTGAGTACAATGGCGAGAAAGGCAACAACAAACATCTTGGTCATATTCCGGGTGCGGTGAACATGGATTGGCTGAACGCCATGGACCGCAACCGTGCACTGCGTATTCGAGACTACGCCGAGTTGATCACCGAACTTGAGGCCATGGGCCTGACGCCGGACATGGAAGTGGCCACCCATTGCCAGAGCCATCACCGCAGCAGCTTTACCTGGCTGGTGGGTAAAGCGCTCGGGTTCAATATCCGCGGTTATGCGGGCTCGTGGGGCGAATGGGGCAACCGCGACGATACGCCGATTGAAAAGTAACCATCCCTTTCCAGGGTTTACTACTGTGAAAAGTAATTAACGTGACGCTACCTCAAAAAGTTTTTTCATTAATTCAGTACCCGCTACCCCATCATGCTATCTCGCGTCTGACCGGCTATTTTGCGCGCAGCGAGGTGCCGTGGCTGAAAAATGCGCTTATCAAGACGTTCATCAAGCGCTTCAACGTTGACATGAGCCAGGCCCTGGAGTCCGACCCAACGGCCTATGCCAATTTCAATGCGTTTTTCACCCGAGTGTTAAAAGCCGATGCGCGCCCTTTGGGCGAAGGCATCCTCAGCCCGACAGACGGTTCGCTGTCACGTCATGGCCGCCTGGAAAAAGGCCAGCTGGTACAGGCCAAGGGACATCTTTATTCGGCGCAGGCGCTGCTGGGTGGGGACGCTGCCCTGGCAGACGAATTCATGAACGGCAGCTTCGCGACTGTCTACCTTTCGCCACGAGACTACCACCGCGTGCATATGCCCATGACCGGCACGCTACGCGAAATGATCTATGTACCCGGACGAATCTTCTCGGTGAACAAGGCCACGGCCAGCTACGTCCCCAACCTATTCGCCCGCAACGAGCGTCTGGTGTGCATTTTCGATAGCCCCCATGGATCGTTTGCCATGGTGTTGGTAGGTGCCATGGTAGTTGCCGCTATCGAAACGGTCTGGTCGGGCCAGGTCACGCCGCTTGCAGGCGTTCCTCAACGTACGCGCTTCGATGAGCCGATCACCCTTGAGCGCGGTGAGGAAATGGGCTTGTTCAAGCTCGGTTCTACCGTGGTAATGTGCTTCGCCAACCCGGTCACGTTTGAAGACTACCCTCCGGAAACAATGGTCAGCATGGGCCAAACCCTAGGCGATTTTTCACTCAACCTTGACGTCGTTCAGCCCTAGCAATTAGGTGTGGCAAAGGCGAGCACGTCTTTAAGGCGTGGCTTGCCTAACGCCAGCTGAATAAGGCGGTCGATGCCCAACGCCACGCCCGCGCCTTCCGGCATGCCATGTTCAAGGGCGGCCAGCAAGCGCTCGTCTATATCCACTTCGGGCAGGCCTAGACGGCGGCGCTCGGTGTTATCTTCCTTGAAGCGTGCGCGCTGCTCGCTGGCATCGGTCAGCTCGTGGTAGCCGTTGGCCAGCTCAATACCCTCCAGATAAAGTTCGAAGCGTGACGCCACCCATTCGCCATCGGCGTCCTGATGCCGACGCGCCAATGCCGCCTGGCTTGCCGGGTAATCCATCACCACGCTCAGCTCGCCGCGGCCAAGCGTGGGTTCAATCACCATGCTCATCAATAGATCCAGGCAGGTTTCGCGGCTCTCCTTGGCAAGCGCGCCGGCGAGCATCTGACCGCGTTCCGCCGCCAACCCGCGCAGCTTTTCAAGCGATATGGTAAAGGGGTCTATCGCCAGGCGGGTATGAAACAGCTCACGATAGCGGTAATTCACTACCGGCTTTGCAAAAGACGGCATGAGGGCGGCCACCAGCGTAGTCGCCTCTTCAATCAGCTCGGCAAGCGTAAAACCCGGGCGATACCACTCAAGCATGGTGAACTCAATATTATGCCGCGAGCCTATCTCACCATCGCGAAAGCTGCGGGCAAGCTGAAAGATGGGCCCACTGCCAGCTGCCAGCAGGCGCTTCATATGAAATTCAGGCGAGGTTTGCAGCCATAGCCGCCGCTGCCCTTTGTCGGTACGGGCCTGTGTGGCAAGCGACACCAGATGCACATCGGTACTGCCACCCTGTCCCAGTACCGGCGTTTCCACCTCCAGAACATCGCGCGCGGCAAAAAACGCCCGCACGCAGGCAAGCAAGCGAGCACGCTCACGCAGCGTTGCGATTTCCGCACTGGGCCGCCAATCAATGGCCATCACCGCTCCTTAGACAAAATAAAAGCCACGCAAATGCGTGGCAATAAGGTAGTACACGTACCGATAAGTGCGTAACCAATACCGTAAGGCTACGCACTTATTTAACGGTGTGGCTTAGGCGCGGGAAACGTACTCGCCTGAACGGGTATCGATCTTCAACACTTCGCCTTGGTTGATGAACAGCGGCACACGTACCACGGCACCGGAAGAAAGCGTTGCCGGCTTGGAACCGCCCTGGGCGGTATCGCCTTTTAGACCCGGGTCTGTTTCAACCACTTCAAGTTCGATAAAGTTCGGCGGCGTGACGGAGATGGCCTTGTCGTTCCACAGTGTAATGGTATAGGGCACCTGCTCCTTGAGCCATTTTTCCGTATCGCCCAGGGCTTTTTTCTCTACCGCATACTGCTCGAAGGAGCCGTCGGTCTTCATGAAGTGCCACATATCACCGTCGGTGTAGAGGTACTCCATTTCCAGATCCATGACGTCGGCGCCTTCCAGCGAATCGCCGGATTTGAAGGTACGCTCGCCCACGCGGCCGGTCATCAGGTTACGCAACTTGACGCGGTTGAACGCTTGGCCCTTGCCCGGCTTGACCAATTCGTTCTCAACGATCGAGCAAGGATCGCCGTCGAGCATTACTTTCAGACCGCCTTTGAATTCATTGGTAGAATAGTTAGCCATGTTGCCTCTCAATGATCTATTTCAGTTATCGATTACTGTAACCGATGCGTGAAGGCATACTGCGCTTTGCGTGCGCAGCACTACTCATATCGCGCCGTTCACATCGCATCGTTCAATAAGTGGGCGCATGATAACCCGAAGGAGGGCTTTTTTGCAGGAGAACATTATGATCGTTGCCTCGGATAATCACGAGCGCGCAAGTGAAACGCAGTCCCCTTCGTGGCAACACCAGCTTTCCCATGCCATCCGCGACCCCAAGGTACTTTGCCAGCGCTTGGGGCTTGATGAGACATGGCTAAAAGGCGCGCAAACCGGGCATAAATTGTTTGAGGTACGCGTGCCCGACGCTTATTTGAACAGAATTGCCTATAGCGCACCCCACGACCCGCTGCTGCGTCAGGTGCTGCCGCTGGGCGATGAAACGCTTGCACCCGCAGGCTACGTGACCGACCCCTTGGAAGAGGCCGACCACCGCCCTGCTCGCGGCCTGATTCACAAGTACGCAGGCCGGGTGCTGTTGATCGCCAGCCCCACCTGCGCGGTGAACTGCCGCTACTGCTTTCGCCGCCACTTCCCCTACAGCGAGAACTCGCCCTCCCGCGCCCAGTGGCAGGAGGCGCTTGACTACCTGCGCGGTGACGTAAGCATTCATGAGGCGATTCTCTCAGGGGGCGACCCGCTGGCGGCCAGCGACCGCCAGCTTGCCTGGCTGGTGAACGAGCTGGAGCACATACCGCACTTGAAACGCCTGCGCATCCACACCCGCCTGCCCGTGGTGATTCCGGATAGGGTGGATAGCGCGCTGCTTGAATGGCTTGGCAACACCCGCCTGCAAAAAGTGATGGTGCTGCATATCAACCACGCCAATGAGATTGACCAGGCAGTAGTTGATGCCTGTGCACGCCTGAAAGCAGCAGGTGTCACGCTTTTAAACCAGAGCGTACTGCTGCGAGGGGTCAACGATGAAGTAAATACGCTTGCCGCCCTCTCCGAGCGCCTGTTCGAAGCTGGCATACTGCCCTACTACTTGCATGTGCTCGACCCGGTCCAGGGCGCGGCGCACTTCGATGTGCCAGATGACGAGGCGCGCGCGCTTGTAAGCAAGCTTCGCGAGCATCTCCCCGGTTTCTTGATGCCCCGCCTGGTGCGTGAGATACCGGGCGAGGCGAGCAAGACGCCGCTTTGAGGATTTTAAAGCGAGGCGCCAGCACAAACTGTCAGCGTTTGCCCGGTAATGGAGCGCGCCTGCTCGCTCAGCAGAAACGAGACGCTAGCGGCGATTTCATCTGGCTCGATAAAACGGCCCATGGGCGGCAGCTTGGGGGCAACACCCTGCCGACTGGGGTCTTCGAGCATGGGAGTACGCGTAGCGCCAGGGGCGATCAGGTTAACCGTGGTGTGGCTGGCCATAAGTTCCAAGGCCCAGGAACGTATCAATCCCTGTTGCGCTGCTTTTGAAGCGGCGTAGGCACTCTTGCCAAGCGCGCCTTGTTGAGTCCGGCTGCCGATCAGCACAATCCGCTTCAAAGGGGCTTGCTCGGCCAGCAACTTTTTGACCAACAGCGCCGGCGCATCGACGTGAAGCCGCCACATTTGCTGGGCAAGTTCCTGTTCATACGCCTGAATATTGCCCGTGTGCATGATGCCCGCCGCATGAACGAACGCATCAAAATCACTTGAATCGAGTTCAAGACCAGTAGAGGCCAGCGCGCTTAGATCGGCGCTTACCCAGCGAAAACCCTTACTTTCAATCGGCGGTGAGCGGCGCGAAAGGCCGGTTACCTTATGCCCTTGATCAAGCAGATGCTGACATATCGCAAAACCGATACCTGAACTGCACCCTGTCACTAATATATGCATGAATATGCTTCCTGCGTTTATCCGTAGGCTAGGTTCTAACGACTTCGAGGGTGACCGCGCGACGACGCTTGAACGCTTCGAGCCGGTCGTCGCCGGCCTGATCATCGGTAATCAGCGTCCAGTGGCTCAGCATGGGAGTCCAGTGCTGCTGACGTGCATTGCCAAGCTTACTGGAGTCAGCCAACACGACCACGTGCAGTGCGCGGCGGATCATCATCTCCTTCAGGTACGCCTGCTCCGCGCTTGCTTCGCAAAGCCCCAAGTCCGCCACCACGCCGTCAGCGCTCATGAATAGCTTATTCACTGACAAGCGTTCAAGCGCTGCCTGGGCCGTCACGCCGTAGGTCGTCATACTGGCGGCGCGCAAATCCCCGCCTAGAAACGTCACTTTACAATCCCTGATAGCCGCCAGCGCGGGTAGCGCAGCCAGGTTGTTGGTAAAGACATGAAGCCTGCGGCGCTGGCCTAGAAGCTTGGCAAGTGCGGTGGTGGTAGACCCGCCGTCGAGCAGCAGCGTATCGCCATCCTCGATATGCTCAAGCGCAGCGCGTGCCAGATGAACCTTGATATCGCCCCGTTCATGCTGGCGCTGAACCAGCGAGAGTTCCGGCTCACGCTTGCCCACTACCGCGGCGGCACCGCCATAGGTGCGCACGATGTACCCCTCGTCGGCGAGCGACGACAAGTCTCGCCGAACGGTCGCCTCAGAGATTTTAAAACGCTCACAAAGCGTTTCCACATCGGTAATGCCATTGTGAACCGCCTCCAGCATGGCACTGCGTCGCTTGGCGACTTTCATTGAGGCTCCTTAAAGCGGTATCAAATACCCGTTATCAGGATGAAAAAGAGACGCCATGACGCTTAGCAACGATATCAGAAAGCTCGGGGACAAAGCTTTCACCAGCGCCTTCGTCAAGCGCGCTTGCGTAGAGTTCTTTAATAGCGTGAGCGACCCCCGCCTGCACGTTCAGATCATCCGCCAGGTTAGCGACGTAGCGGATATCCTTGCCGGCGTTGGCCAGCGTAAAGCGGTGGGCGTTGCGATCGCGTTCCAGCACGTACTGGAAAAACGTCTGGTAAAACCCGCTGTCCATACGGCTGCCACGAATGACGCTGTCGAATACTTCCGGTGTCACACCCGCTTTGGCGCCAATGGTCAGCGCTTCAGAGTAGATCGCGCCGTAGCCCATCGCCAAAAACTGGTTGAGCAATTTCATGGTATGGCCAGCGCCGGCGGGCCCCACGTGCAAAATCTTGCCCGCCCAGCACTCAAGCACCGGCCGTACGGCTTCAAGGGTGGCTTCATCGGCACCCACAATCGCCTGAAGCTCGCCGGATTCGGCCTGGGTCGGGGTACCGCCCAGCGCGGCGTCCATAAAGACGGTGCCCTTGGCGGCTAGCGTTTCGTTCAAGCGCCGCGTCAGGGTCGGGTCGGAAGTCGAGCAGTCGATGATGGCTAGCCCTTCATGAGCGCCGTGGGCCAGCCCTTGTTCGCCCTCCACAATCGCCTCGACCTGTGGCGCTCCGGGTACGCAGATAAACACGATATCACAGCACTGCGCCAGCGCCATGGGTGAGTCCATTGCCTGTGCGCCCTGTTCCAGAAGCGGCGCGAGGCTCTCCTGACGCGGGTCGAAGACGGACATCGGGTAGCCGCCCTGCATGATGTTACGGGCAATATTGGCGCCCATCAGACCCAAACCGATAAAACCGATACGTTTCATTAGATGTTCTCCTTGGCGGTACGGGATGCAGCGGATTTTTCACGGCGGTTGGCAAGGTCAACGGCCTGCTTGAGTGCCTCAAGTAGGCTGCGTTCATCAGCGATGCCTTTACCGGCGATATCAAACGCGGTGCCGTGGTCCACCGAGGTACGAATAACTGGCAGCCCAACGGTCACGTTGACGCCTGCTTCGAGCCCCATCACTTTCACCGGGCCGTGCCCCTGGTCGTGGTACATGGCGACCACCACGTCGAAATCCCCCCGACCAGCACGGAAGAACAGCGTATCGGCGGGAAGCGGCCCTTGAACGTCCCACCCCCTTGAGGTGAGTTCTTCGATCGCGGGAACGATCTTCTCTTCTTCCTCACCATAGCCGAACAGGCCGTTCTCACCGGCGTGGGGGTTAATGCCGCACACACCGATGCGCGGATGATCAATTCCTGAGCGCACCAGCGTTTCGTGAGCCCGCTCGATGGTACGTTTAACCAGCCCCGGCTCGATGCGATTAATGGCATCCAGAAGCCCGATATGCGTCGTCACATGAATCACACGAAGGTTAGGCGCCACCAGCATCATCGAGACTTCTTCGATACCGGTCAGGTGGGCCAGCATCTCCGTATGCCCCGGAAAGATATGCCCACCGGCGTGCAACGCCTCCTTGTTAAGCGGCGCCGTACAGATGGCGTCAAGCGCGCCACTGTGCGTCAACTCAACGGTACGTGCGATGAACTGATAAGCCGCATCGCCCGCAACCGGCGATACCTGACCATACGGCAGGTCTTCAGGAATCAACCCAAGATCGATGCAGTCCACCGTGCCCGGCATAAACGTCGCCTGGTCGACATCATCGATCACGTTCAGGGTCAACTGACTGCCAACAATCTGCCCGGCTTTTTTCAAGCGCCCTGCATCGCCAATCACCAGCGGGCGACAGGTGTCGTGTACGCTGTCATGGGCAAGCGCCTTCATGATGACTTCAGGGCCGATACCTGCGGCATCCCCCATGGTAATACCGACGACTGGAAGGTAGCTCATTGGTGTTGTTACTCCGAAGTAAGTCGTTGGAAAAGCTCAGCGGTGAGATAAACAGGCTTCGCGCTTATCGGCCAAGGTACGCCAGACCTTAAAAAGCGTGGCTTCATTACCAAAGGCACCTGCCTTGGTGACCACCGGCATGTCTTGATTATTTATTGAGAGCACGACTCCCGGCTCAAGCTCATCCAGCAGACGCAGATGATCAATACCAGCCGCACTAAGTAGCGCCTTGGCCGTTTCCCCCCCTGTGGCGACTAGGGCACCGAGCCGTTCTACATGGCCGCCCAGATGGCTGGCCAGACGCTGCGACAGCCTATAGCCGTCAATGGAAGGGTCCGGCGCTTGCTGAGCAAGGGTCACGAGTACGTCTTGCCCCGCCTCAAGCGCATTCAGCGCCCTTTTCAGCGTCGAAGGTACTGTGTAAGAGGTCATTAGCGTGGTGATATCCACCTGAACATGCGCAAGCGCATCACCACTTTGCTTCAGCAACTGATCAATCTGGCGATGTGAAATAGGTGACATACTGGCCACCACCATCAAAACCGGGCCCTTTACCGTGAAGGAAAGCGGCAAAACCGCCTCTCGCTTTTCATGAGGCGTCTTTAGATGTTCATGAACATAGGGGCAAAGCGCCTTGGATAGCCCTGCCGCCCCCACCCAGAAAATGCCGCCAAGGCGCTGCGTTGCCTGAGCAATACGGTCAAGATCGCTATCACTCTCGGCATCGATGACCACCGCCCCCACGTGATTCTGCTGATGCGTTGAAAACCACTGCTCAAGCGCGTCCGGGGATGACTGGCGAAGCGTGGCAAGCGGCAAGTGCTCAGCGTCAACGCCTGCCTCGTGCAACATGTCGCTTAAAGACGCCTTGCCAGAACGGCCTTCATTGCCCCATACCTCGGTTTCTTCAACGGGGGCTTGATCGATGTACTGCCTGGCATTGCGAGTAAAGCGCTTCATGGCAGGCATTGCCGGTGCCACTACCGCCATTCCCGCCTCGGGAATGAGCGCCGCGACTTCTTCTGCCCAGTTGCCACGTAGCGTCGAGTCGATTTTTTTATACAGCCTAAGATCCGTGCTGCGTACCGCTCGCCAAGCTTGCACATTCAGGGTTGCGGCCTGGTCGGCCGCCAGATGGCGGGAGTCGGTATCAAAGACCACTACCTGCGCATCAGCCTTGTTCTGCAGGGTAAGCTCAATGGCGGTGGTCAATCCGCTCTTGGCGTAGCTCACTGCACAGTCCGCCGCACCCGAAAGGTCATCGGCTAGCATGACAAGCTGTGTGGTGCCTGCCAAAGGCATTGACGGCTCCCCAGCCATCAGCGATAAACCTGCATCAGTTCATCAAGCTGCTGGCGCTGCTGCTCGCTTAGGGGGAGTGCGGGTGCGCGGGTAGGACCGGCGGGCATGCCCATCAACTCGGCCGCCGCTTTCAAGACAACCGGCATGGTGGCCATGCCAAAGGCGGTACGCAGTACGCGCAGTTTTTCCTGGGCTTCACGCGCTGTTTCCATATCGCCCGCCTGGAAGGCGTTATAGATGGTCATCACGACATCGGGCACGGCGTTAGTGGTTGCCGCTACCGCGCCATCGGCACCGGCTAAAAGGCCCCATAGAATGAGCGAATCGGTACCGGTAAACACGGCAAAGTCGTCGCGCTTCAGGCCGATTAGTTGCGTTAACCGGTCAAAATCGCCGCCGCTGTCTTTGATGCCCTGCACCATTGGTAGGTGCGAAAGCGTCTCAACGGTATCAACGCTGATCGTGCCGCCGGTTTTAGCCGGAATGTTGTATAGCATAAAGGGCAACTTCGTCTGCTCGGCAATTGCCGAGTAGTGAACTACAAGCTCGTGCTGGGACACTGCGTTGAAGTAAGGGGTGATAATCGAGCAGGCATCCACGCCGACCTGCTCCATCCTGGCATTCATATCGATCACGCCCTGCGTGGTAAAGGCACCGGTACCCACGATGACCGGCACTCGTCCCCGCGCCTGGTCAACGACGATGTGCGCGACTTTCAACTTTTCATCTTCGTTGAGCGCGAAAAACTCACCGTTGGTGCCCAGCGCGAACAGCCCATGAACGCCCTTCTCGATTAAGGTATCCACCAACGTGCGCAGCGCGGCTTCATCTACCGCCTGACGGTCGTTCATGGGGGTAATTAAGGCGGGAATAATCCCTTTGAATAGCGTCATGAGCCTGATGTCCTTGAATTCATTTTCGATTGAATCGATCACAAAAATGATTGATTCGAGAAAATATCGCAAGCAGATCGCCTAATATCAATTGACTGAAACAATTAATTATAATCTAACATGCTGTAAATAATAATAATTTAATAAAGATTACTTTAGTATATACGACAAAAGTGCAAATGCATGATTTGATCAATTCAATCATTTTGTATGCATTGGAGCGCTAGCGCGATAGAAAATATTTATTGCTTGCGACCTTCTGCATCACGCCCTTAATCACAATGCACTGCACAATAAAAAATCGGAGAGTCACATGACGGTACGTAAATCACTTGGAGCACTTCTCGCCACTTCGCTACTCGTTCCTGTGACGGCTTTTGCCGATTACCCGGAACGCTCGATCGAACTGGTCATTCCGTTTGGTCAGGGGGGCGGCAATGACTTGGTGGGTCGCGCTTTCTCTCAATCCCTGGCCGAGTACTCAGGCGTAGATGTTCTGCCGGTCAACCGCACAGGCGGAAGCGGCGCGGTGGGTTTTCATGCCGCTTCATCGGCTCGTCCTGATGGTTACACCATTGCCATGATCAACAGTTCGCTGGTCGGCAACCCTCACATCATCAATGGCTTTCCAGCCAGCATTGATGACTTCATGCCGATCTGCCTGCTTTCCGCCGAGCCTGTGGGCATTGCCGTCAGCGCTAGCAGCGACATCGAAACCCTTGAGGATTGGGTCTCTATCGCCCAGGAGGATCCCGACCGTCTTGCGCTGGGCTACACCTCCATTGGCGAGCTGATTGCACTTTCGGCCGGCAATGTTACCGACACCGACCCCACGCTCATTCCTTACTCTGGTTCGGGTGACTCGATTACTGCCGTTATTGGTGGCCATGTGGATGGTGCAGTGGTCTCCGATGCAGAAGCCTACTCGCAAGTTCAGGCCGACCAGCTTCGCATGCTGACCTTCTTCAGCGACGAGCGCTCCAAAAGCCTGCCTGATGTTCCCACCTCTGCCGAAGAGGGTTACCCACTGGACATCGGCCTTTTCCGTGCCATCGGCGCACCGGCCGGCCTGCCTGAAGACGTTGAGAGCTATTTGATCGATGCCTGCACGCAGATCGCTCAGGATGAAGCATTCGTTGAACGGATGAACCGTATCGGCTTTAACGTTCAGCTACGCACCGGTGATGACTTCAAGGCGTGGCTCACACGCCAAAACGAAGCGTTTGCCACCGCCGCTGGCCTGTTGGAGCAGTAAACCACGACCCATAAGCAGGAGCATTCAGGCCCGGCCTGAATGCTCCTGCACTTCGTAGGGATAGCGCTTAGATGAACTATCAGATCCTTAAATACCGGGTGAAAACCATAGAGTTTTGGACACTACTTCTGCTGTTATTAGCGGGAAGTTATTTTCTTGCCCAAGCCCTGGGCATGCCGTTTGAAATGCGCCGCACTATCGGTCCCGGTTTTATTCCCACCATCGTGCTGGTTGGCCTTCTCAGCTGTACGCTCGTAGCACTCGTGCGATTCCTGACCAATCCGCACCATAAGATCTTTATTAATTTTCCCGAAGGCTCTGAAGACGACACTACCTTCAAGACGCTGACAGAGTCGCTCAACACGCAAGATGGCCACCGTTTTGCCCTTTCGAGCCATGCGGGGCTGGGTAGTTTTTCAGCGCTGAGTGTTATCAAGCGAAGTCACCCCGATACTTCAGTTCTCGCCGCCTCTTCACGGGCAACCCAGGTCAATTCAGAACTGGCTGCACAAGAGCACTTGAGGGGTTTTACGCCACTGACCCTGCTCTACTTCGATGCCTTCGTTCTGGCGGTAAGCGCTGGCACTACTACCGCCAACAAGACGCCTGGACAACTTAAGATAGGTTACGACAGCCTGCTTGATGACACCGTCTTTCTGGAGACGCTGCGACAGCATCCAGAACTTTCGGGGCCTTTTGAAAAGCAGTGGCGGCCAATGGAGCTTGAGGCGCTACGCGGAGCGCTAGCCGAGGGTAAGATAGACGCCGTTCTCGCCGCTCGCTCCGAACTGGAAGAGTCCTTACAGGCCAATGAGCTCACGGTGCTAGAAGCGTTCGACGGCAATACACCCGGTAACAGCGGGCTAATCTACGGCGAATGGGCAGCACTTTTCGTACCGAATGGCCAAGCAAGCGTGACTCGCCAGCAAAACTCCAAGCGCCTTGAAGACGCATTTAATGCGCCAGCCTTTACCGCTCAGCTTCAGCACGTTCAGGTGCCCTGGCACTCCAGTAGCTCAGAGGACGCAAAGACGCTTCTGGGCGCGTTGGCCGATCAGGGTACTCGAGGTATCGCCGTCAAGGCCCAGCAGGCCCGCGGTCGCGCCTATGCCATTCCCATTACGCTGCTGGCCATTGCGCTCTTTCCCTTTCTGATGAATATCGTAGGCTTTATTCTCACCTCCATTCTGGTCACCTCGCTGATTATGGCGTTGCTGCGCGCCGAGTTGAGCGTGACTGGACTGATCAAGATCGGAATCATCAATGTGGTGATCGCGGTAAGCACTTACATGGTTTTCTATCACGTCTTCAGTATCCCCCTCCCCTTAGGATCGATCTGGTAAGGAGCCCGGCATGTTTGAGCTATTGATACAAGGGTTTGCATCCCTTCTGGATCCCATCCTTCTGCTGCTGCTGGTCGGGGCGGTCGCCATTGGTATTGTGGTAGGTGCCATGCCGGGGATATCTCCCTCGCTTGGAGTGGCGATTGCAAGCCCATTAACGTTCGTATTCGACCCTTTCACCGGTATCAGTTGCCTGTTAGGTATCTATATCGGCGCCGTTTTTGGTGGCTCGATTCCTGCCACGGTGATCGGTATCCCCGGTTCAGCGATGGCAGTCACCACAGTATTTGACGGCTACCCGATGGGACGTAAGGGGCAAGCGGGGCTCGCGCTGGGACTCAGTACGATATCATCATTCATCGGCGGCGTGCTTGCTTCGCTGATACTGATCGTCCTCGCCTATCCGATCTCGCAGTTCGCACTTTCGCTGGGCCCGCGCGAGTATTGCGCCATTGCCGTGCTGGCATTGATGGCCGTCGCCTCACTCTCTGGCGGGTCGTTCCTGAAGGGAGCTATTGCCTGTCTGCTCGGGCTTTTTCTAGCCACTGTCGGGCTTGATGAAATCAATGGACAGCCCCGCTTTACGATGGGCTTGCCTTACCTGATGGGTGGCATCCCCTTCATTGCGGTTATTATCGGTTTGTTCGCGATCCCAGAAATCATGCAGCGCTTCGAGCGTATTTCTCATCGCACTCAGCCTATTGTGCAGGTCTCCAAAGTCTTGCCCTCTTGGCCGCTGCTGAGACGGCTGATACCCGCCCAGCTTCGCTCGACCGGCATCGGCACCATCGTAGGAGCGATTCCCGGCGCTGGCGCCGATGTGGCCTCGCTCATCTCCTATAGCCAGGGGCGCAACCTTTCCAAATACCGTGAGCGTTTCGGCTCGGGCGAGCCCGAAGGCATTGCCTGTTCAGAAACCGCCAACAGCGCCTCGGGCGTGGGCGCTTTGATTCCCTTGCTGACCCTTGGTTTGCCCGGAGGTGCCGTCACCGCAGTGATCATCGGCAGCTTCATGATTCACGGCCTGCAACCGGGCCCGCTATTAATGCGAGACCATGCGCCACTGGTTTATCAGTTTTTTGCCACCACTGTCATCGTCAATTTCATAGTGCTGCTAATCGGCCTTCCAGGCGCCAAGCTTTTCTCTCGGGCGCTTCAGGTGAAAGAGAGCATTCTTTTACCGATCATTTTGCTGATATGCATCATCGGCGCTTACGCGTTGCGCAATAATCCATGGGATATTCTGGTCATGCTGGGCGTCGGCGTCTTTGGTTACTACATGGCTAAAGCCGGTATTCCGCGCGCCCCCATCGTCATAGGTATGACGCTGGGTCCGATCATCGAAAGCGAGATTGCGCGCGGGCTTTTGATCACCCGTGGCAACTACCTGGATTTCATTACGCCGATCAGTGCCGTGATCTGGGCGATTGCACTACTGCCTCTTTACTGGCCTCTGCTGCGCCTTGCATTTCGCCGCATCAAAGCTCGCCCGACCTATCAAAACAAGCACACCTGATACCGTAAAAAGGATGACGCATGAGCGCGCTAACACAAGACACTTCCACGGGTAGCCTACATACCGCCGCCATCGACGGTGGCCGCCTTGAAGCCTACCTGCCCACCCCCTGCCTGCAAAACCATGCCTCATTTCTCCACGAGCTGCCTAACGGGGACCTACTCTGTGCCTGGTTTGGCGGCACCCAGGAGGGGGTGCCAGACATTTCCATCTTTGTGGCAAGACTTGCCAAGGGTGAAACGCAGTGGTCCGAGCCTGTCAAACTCTCTAATGATGCGACCCGTTCCGAGCAGAATCCCGTACTTTTCACCGCGCCCGACGGCGCCCTGTGGCTAATTTACACCGCTCAGCTATCCGGGCATCAGAACACCGCCCTTGTACGCCGACGTGTCTCTAACGACGGTGGCAATACATGGAGCAAGACAGAAGATTTATTTAAAACGCCAGGCATATTTATCCGCCAGCCTCCGGTGTTCACCCAGGATGGGAGCTGGGTGCTTCCGGTATTCCTGTGCCGTGTCACCGAAGGCGAACGCTGGACCGGAAACGACGACATCAGCGCCGTCATGGTCTCCAAGGATGCTGGCAACACTTGGCAACAGCACGACGTTCCCGAAAGTGTTGGCTATGTACATATGAATATTCAGCCGCTCAAGGAGGGCTCGTTCATCGCGCTTTATCGCAGCCGCTGGGCGGATTGCATCTACCTGAGCCGTTCAAAAGATGCCGTGACCTGGAGCGCCCCGGAGGCAACCGAACTGCCCAACAACAACTCGTCCATCCAGTTCACCTGCTTGGACAATGGTCACCTGGCACTGGTGTATAACCATCGCCGAGCCGACCCGAACGCCGAGCGGCGCATCTCGCTTTATGACGATATTGAAGACTCAGAAGATCACGGTGAGCTAGTGGATCAAGCCAGCAAAGCTGGCAAGGCCGCCTTCTGGGGTGCACCGCGGGCGCCCATGACGCTTGCCATCTCGACCGATGGCGGGAAAAGCTGGCCTATTCGCCGCGACTTGGAAATCGGCGACGGTTACTGTATGACCAATAACTCGACCGAAAAGAAAAACCGTGAGTACTCCTACCCCACGATTATTCAGGGCAAGGAAGGCGACCTGCATATCGCTTTCACGTACTTTCGCCAGCGAATCAAGTACGTTCGGGTTAATGAGGCGTGGGTAAGTAAGTAATAAGACTTTCATCCAACGCATTTGAGAGCCTCACCTGCTACGTTAGATATCGGGTGAGGCATGCAAGACGCCACGATCTGCAAGATAAAGGCATTTTCACTGGTTTGGTGAGGCTTTATCAAAACCTTCTACAGCGGCTGCTAAGGGCTTACGATAGGCAGATTTTCAGAAAAATAGATCTCCATCGAGACAGCGCCGCTATCGATTTTTTCACCACTTGCCACTTCTATTGCCCGGGTATAGATGGCAGTGGGGTTCTGGGTGATAACCATATCCATGTTTCCTTCAATGAGCATCTTGCGTGTATCTGGCGTCAAACCATGACCTATGAAGCAGATATTATCGGCCCGACCGGATTCTCGCAGCGCCCTCCCAATGCCATCAGAAGAGCCACCAACATTATAAATGCCGACAAGATCAGAATGCTGATCCAGTAATTGGCGCGTATTATTGTAGTTTTCATCCCGGTTATCATGACCCTCGTGTGGCCCAATCACCGTTAAATGAGGAAAGCTCTCCTCAATCAGCGCCAAAAATCCCATTTCCCTTTCCATATGGGCGCGATAAGCGCGGCTCGCCGCCACAAGCGCCAGCTTACCTTGAGGTGCACGGCAAAAGCGTCCCATTACTTTGGCTGCGGTACGCCCTGCAGCAAAGTTATCAATCCCAATATAGGCATGCCGGTTCGAAGTGGGCAGGTCAGAAATGATGGTAACGACGCGTTTTCCGGCATTCACCAGCTCATCGATTACCTGGCGCACCTTGGGATGTTCGATGGCCATGAAAATCACCACATCGGAGGTTTTGCCATAGCGCCGTAAGGCCTGAACCAACGCCTCTGGGTTGAAGCTTTCGATAAAGTGGCTGCGCACCTTAAGAGGCTCCACCGACTGTTCGGCCAAGGCTCTTACATAGGTATTTAGGCCTGTGAGATAGGGATTGGTACCCTGCGGCAATAAAAACACGACCTTGGAAAAGGCGGGTCCAAGGCGGACTTTAACCTCCTCTTCGCCTAAATAGCCCACCTTAACTGCCGCTTCCAGCACGCGATGAAGCGTAACTTTGCGCACGCCGGGCCGTCTGTTCAGAACGCGATCCACGGTTGCCGTTGAGACACCTGCGGCCATGGCAATGTCAGGTATCAAGGGACGCTTTACATCAAAAACCATCATGAATTCCTCATTGCTTAAGAGAGCAGCCCTGCCCTAGCCTATTGGTTAGTAGCAGGTGGAAAACACTTGGCTACAAAACAATAAAAAACAATCATCGCCTGGAGAATAACAATGCTAGTTAAACTAGTTCGCAATAGCCATCTCGCTTTAATAGGAGGCGTCTTCGCGCTAAGTGCAACAAGCGTGACCGCGCAGGAAGTCACTCTTCGCTACGGACATATGCATACGCCCAACTCTATTGCGGGTATGCAGGCCGAATGGCTGGCAGAAGCCATTGAGGAGAAAACAAACGGCGATGTGGCCGTTGAGATCTACCCCAACTCCCAGCTAGGTCGCCTGCAGGAACTCGCCGAAGCGGTTTCCACAGGCTCCATTGCGCTTTCTCACAATACCGCGGGCGCTATTGGCTCCCTCTACGCTCCTTTCGCCGCCTTTGATACGCCCTACCTTTATCGCGATGTTGATCATCTTATGAAGGTGATGGATGTCGACTCTTCGGTTATGAGCACGCTGAACGAAGAACTAGCTGCCGCCTCAGGCGTACGCTTGCTGTATGCCTTCTACTTTGGCACCCGGCATCTTACGGCCAACCAGGAGATCCATACGCCCGACGACTTAGCCGGTGTCAAGATTCGCTCGATTCCCTTCCCCATCTATATGGCAACCGTTGAAGGAATGGGCGCTATTCCAGTGCCGGTGGATTGGTCAGAAGTACCCACGGCACTTGCAACCGGTGTAGTTGAAGGCCAGGAAAACCCGGTCAATGTCGTGGTCAGCGCAAAACTCAATGAAGTACAAAGCCACATGATGCTGACGGGGCACATCAGTGCCGCACAGGTCATCGTCATTAACGATGATACTTGGCAGTCCTTGTCACCCGAGAATCAAGCGGCTATTGCTGAAGCGGCTCTGGAAGTACGCGAACGTGCTACCACCGCCATGCAGGAAGCAGAAGCCAGTGACCTTGCGCAACTTGCCGAGGCTGGTATGCAGATTATTGGCCCGGAAGAAGGTCTGGATGTAGATGCCTTCCGTACCCGTGTTCAAGCGCGAATTACCGAAGAGTTCGATAGCCAATACGGTGATCTCTATCAACTCATCAGCGAAACGCGTTAAGCCATGAACGGTCAAGAACCTCTATTAGGGCGAAGTCTTAGCCGGCTGTCCGAGATTTGTGTGGGTATTGCGATGCTATTGCTGGTGATCATCACCGTACTGGTTGTCGCTCAGGTACTCGCCAGAAATCTCTTTAGCACTGGGCTGCCATGGGCGGATGAAGCCTCACGGTTTGCGGGTATTTCCATGGTGTACCTGGCGACCCCTTACCTGCTGTTCCACGGCCAGCATGTAGCAGTAACCATGCTGGCAGATGCGCTATCAGGCGTTAAACGCGCCCTTTGTTTAGCGATAGCAGAACTGGCAACATTAGGCTTTTGCGCCCTGACACTTTACGGGTTTTATCGCTTTCTATTGCGCGCGGGGCGCTTTTCCTCGCCCGCCATGGGTATTCCCAACCTGTGGTTATACATGCCAGCGATGATCAGTATCGCCTTGCTGGCGGTGATCTCACTCTATCGCCTGGGGCGGATGATGCAGCGGAGGGCTTTAGTATGTCCTTAACGCTACTGCTCATCTTTGCGGGAAGCTTACTGATTGGTGCGCCGGTTGCGGTTAGTTTGGGTTTATCCGCAGGGCTAGTGATTTTTCTCTACGATCTGCCATTCACGGTCATGGCGCAGCGCGCCATTAATACGCTGGACAGTACTCCACTGTTGGCGGTGCCGCTTTTCATACTCGCAGCGTCATTACTGGGGGCCACCGGTGTCACCACGCATCTGTTTGAACTGATGCGTATGGTGGTTGGGCGCATTCGCGGCGGTATAGCACACGTTAATGTGCTCACCAGCTTGATCTTTTCCGGCATGTCCGGCGCGGCATTAGCCGATATTGGGGCATTGGGCGGCATTCAAATTCGTCAGATGGAGCAACAGGGCTACACCAAGCGCTTTGCCGCCGGTCTTACGATTGCCGCGGCAACGATTGGGCCGATCTTTCCTCCATCGATTCCTCTTATCATCTTTGCCACGGCGGCTGAAGTTTCCACCATTCGTGCGCTGCTGGCAGGCGTCGTTCCCGCGCTCGTAGTGGCAGCGGCGTTAATGATACAAGTTGCGGTCATGGCAAGACGCTCTCAACTGCCGCGTGATGATGTACAGCCAAGCTTTGCCGCCTTTCGTAGAAAAACGCTGATTTCGCTGCCTGCCTTACTCGCCCCGGTGCTGTTAGTCGGCGGCATGATCAGCGGTTACTTCGGGCCAACGGAAGCGGCGGGCATGACTACTGCCTATGCCATTCTTATTGGCGTGGTTATTTACCGCACTTTAACCGTTCGTTCTTTTCTGACCTGCACCCGGGAAACCGTGTTATCGACCGCCAACGTGCTTTTTGTTGTCGCCTCCGCGGCCTTGTTTGCCTGGGTACTCACGATGGATCGTGTTCCAGCCCATGCAGGCGAGTGGTTACTGAGCGTGTCGGATAATCCGCTCGTTCTTCTGCTTCTACTGAATCTGCTCTTACTAGTTGTGGGCATGTTCCTGGAAGCTATCGTCGCGATCCTTATCATCGCCCCGATTGTGACACCCGCCTTACTACAAGCAGGCGTTCCCCCAGAACAGCTAGGCGTGGTGTTCGTACTCAACCTCATGCTTGGGCTGCTGACCCCGCCGGTGGGCATGAGTCTTTACATGGTATCGATCATTACCAAGATGCCGCTTTCCTCGATTATTCGCGGTGTGGCCCCCTTCTATCTTTCCCTTTTTGCAGCCTTGGCGTTGGTCACTTTGGTGCCCTCTTTGTCCACCTGGTTGCCTAACCTTGTTATGTAGGAAGTGTCATGAGCCAATATCTTGGAGCTATTCGTCAGTTAGGTTATGTGGTCAACGATATCGAAGCGGCCATGGAGTACTGGAACAAAGTGATGGGCGTGGGGCCTTTTTTCTACAACCCGCGCGTACCTATCGAGAACTATACGTATGACGGCAAGCACTATGACGTGCATAACTCGGTGGCCCTGGCTAACTCGGGCTTCATTCAGGTTGAGCTGATCCAAACGCGCAACGATGCCCCCTCCATGTACCGTGATTTTCTACAAGCGGGCAATACAGGGTTACAGCATGTCGCCTTTTGGACGGAAGACTATGACACCGACCTTGCCGCCATGCAGGCCCGCGGCTATCACGTCAAAATGAGCGGTGAAGTGGGCACCAATGGGCGTTTTGCGTATTTCGATCGAGAGTACCACCCCGGTACTGTTATTGAGCTCTCCGAGGTACTGGGTCCCAAAGGCAAAATGTTCCGCATGATCCGCGAAGCGTCCAAAAACTGGGACGGTAAAGATCCCGTACGTCCCTTCCCGAACCTGAAAGAGGTAGAAGCATGATTCGCGCTGCCTATCAGGTCGAGACGCCGCTTGATCCATCGCTCGTGGCAGAGATGATGGCCGGCGAGCAAAGCTCAGGTACCTTCGTCAAAGTAAAGGGCGAGACCGAAGCCATCAGGGAGCGCTTTGGTGCCAGAGTCACTCATCTGGAGGTGCTCGAAGAGCTGGATTCGCCAAGCCTCCATAGCGCCTACCTTGAGCGCAAGGGTGTTAAAGGCCCCTGGAAAAAGGTGGCGGTGGAGATTGAATATCCCGAAGACAACGTGGGGATTAATCTACCGAATCTTGCCGCGACCGTTGCTGGCAATCTTTTCGATTTAGGCGAGCTTACCGGCTTACGTTTGATGGCACTGCAGCTGCGCCCGGAATATCGCGACCGCTACTCGCTGCCGACTCACGGCATTGCCGGTACGCGCAGTGCAACAGGCGTGGCAAATCGCCCCCTGTTTGGGACTATTTTAAAGCCTAATATCGGTATGAGCCCCACTGAAACCGCCGACCTTGTCGAGCAGCTTTGCGAGGCAGGCGTCGACTTCATCAAAGATGACGAGATCGCAGGCAATCACCCCTATGCGCCGGTAGAAGAACGCGTCAGCGCGGTGATGCAGCGTGTCAGGCAATTTAGAGAGCGTACCGGCCGCAACGTCATGGTCGCGTTCAATATTACCGACGAATTAGATGCCATGTGCCGTCACGCCGACCATGTTCAGGCCGAAGGCGGCAGCTGCGTGATGGCGAGCCTCAACTGGTGTGGGCTTTCTGCGCTGCAAAGCCTGCGCGCCTCGACCCCGCTCGCCATTCACGGCCACCGTAACGGCTTTGGCGCCTTCGCACGCCACCCTGCTTTAGGCATCGATTTTTCCGCCTATCAAACGCTGTACCGCCTGGCGGGGATTGACCACATGCATGTCCATGGCATGGGTGGAAAATTTGCCGACCAAACGGACGAAGTGGCCCACGCCGCCAAGCTTTCACTCACAGCACTAGGCGGTACAGATGACCGAGTGATGCCGGTATTTTCCTCCGGCCAGTGGGCAGGCACCCTACCGCTTACCTGCAATAAAACCCAAAGTTCTGACTTTATGTTTTTAGCCGGAGGCGGCATCCTGGCGCATCCTGATGGTGTGGCTGCCGGCGTGGCAAGCCTTCAGGAGGCCTGGCAAAGCATTGAAGCAGGCACGCCGTTAGAGGGCGCCAACCGCCCAGCGCTTGCCAGGGCGCTCGACTTCTTCGGTGAGCGCTAGAGATGCGCTATATATTCGTTGCGGATGACTTTACCGGCGCATCCGACACCTTGGCGACGCTGCGGCGCGCCGGATTAAAGGCGCGGCTCTACCTGGCGGCTCCCTCCTGCGAAGAAGTGGCCGACCTTGATGCTTTTGGTATCGCAACGGCTGCGCGCAGTATGGATCAACAGACATTAGCCACAGAAATGCAGTGTATCGGCCATCAGTTATTGCCACATCAGCCTGATATTCTGCACCTAAAGGTATGCTCCACTTTTGATAGCAGTCTAGGCACTGGCAATATCGCAACCTCTATTACCGCGCTTTCTACACAGCTCAAACCGGCCACCACATTAATTGTGGGCGGCCAGCCCAGCCTTGGGCGTTACTGCGTGTTTGGCAATCTGTTTGCTAAAAGCGCTGATGAGCAGATATACCGCATCGATCGTCATCCAGTGATGCAGCAGCACCCGGTTACCCCCATGCAGGAGGCTGACTTGCGCCAACACTTTAGCGCTATGGGCCTTACCAACATTAATCTTCTGGATAGGATCACACTGCATAATGACGACGCCACCCCCAGCACCCCAGTGCTATGTGATGCGCTTGATAACCACGATCTAAAACGTATCGGCGAACGCTTTCGCCATGCTTTGAAGCCACAGCTCTGGGTTGGCGCCAGCAGCGTGGTAGAAGCGCTTTATCCAACCCCTCAGGCTATAGAGCCGCCCAGCAGCCTACCCGGCCCGCTTCTCGTCTTTGCGGGCAGTCGCTCTTCTGTCACGGCCGCTCAGGTGGCAGCCACTAGCAGCATGGTCAAAGTGACGATTTCAACCCGCCAGTTGGCAAACCAATCACACGCAGAGTATGAGCAGATTTTGCGCCACCTGCGTGAAGGAAAGGCAACCCTTGCCGTGTTAGATGAAGATACAACACATGGCCTTACGGCATTGGAAATCGCCCAGCATTCCGCGAAGCTGATCGCCTCACTCATTCGTTCCAATAGTATCGGCACGCTGCTTATTGCTGGGGGCGACACCTCAAGCCTAGCCATCCACCACTTACAGCCCCAAAGCATTGACTATATCGGCCCGCTCGAGGCAGGCGTGCCGGTTTGTGCGGCGAACTTTGCCAATGGCTATCAGCTACCGGTGATTATGAAAGGTGGTCAAATGGGCTCAGTTACGCTCTTTGATAAGGTCTGCGTGCTAACCTGCCGAAACGATTAATAAGCGCCCTTTGCTTAAGACGCCAAGAGGCATTAAAAACCAGTCACGTTACCCGACTCACCACGCTGGAGGCCACTCTCTGGCGTGATGATCTCTTGACGTTTTCGCTCATTGCCATTGCTCGTTGCCACTAACCTTGAAAAGCAGAACCGCAAAAGCGGTATCAGTAGCCATAAAACAGGCACTAGAACCCAGCGCCAAACAAAACGCACAACCATCAGTACCGGCAGCAACACTAACAGCCAGATAACGAATTGCCCCAGCCACACTGGCAAGCCAAGCCATTTCGCTACATTGGCGCCTAACGCACTGACCAATGAAGGGTGGCGAACCACCACATAAGCAGTAGTGGCAACCGCCGCCACTTTAGCCATACGCGATAGGCTGGCAAAACGCCCGCCGCCTGCCACGATGCCCGAACGTAATCCAGTGCGTGCTCCCTGGGCCTCAATACTGCCTACCCGTGCGCCTCGTGCGACACGCCCTGCCCGCAGCACCTTGACCGTACTGGCCATCAGTAGCAGATCTACACCAGCCCAACCCACGTCCGCAGCACCAATCGCCTCATCGCGGCGCCATTGGTTTTCCAGGTTCCGAATACCGCTGGTAAAGAAATCGCTGAGGCCTGCTACGACACGCTCACTTTGGAGCCAATGTACATCGCCCTCGCTATCAACGACAAACTGGTTGAGCAAGCCATGGCCTTCAGCATCCAGTAAGGCAATGCCCATTTGCCCACGCCGGTAGGGTCCCCACTCATCGATGGACGCAGGATGCGTGACGTTCTCCTTCTCTTGATCTTCGTCGTTCCACCACTGGCTCAGCTGCTGATAGCGCTCGCCCAACCAGTGCTGGGCGCGAAGTGTGGTCACATCATGATCGCGAAAATAGCTGATCGGCAATACCGTATCGGCGCCGAAATCCCTTAGTACCTGCTGAAACTCGGGCAGGTGCCCGTAGTGTGTAAGCGCCCCTCGGGCGCTGTCACCGTAGCGAAGAATCGCCAAATGGGCGTTCATCCACAGCGCTTCCTCGTCGGCGTAGTGCAGAAACAGCGCATTGATGTCGGCAGGTTCTTGGGCAAGTGAGGCCTCGATGGAGGGCAGCGCCCGCGCGGTTTCCAGGCGCACCAGTCGCGGCTCGAACGCCTCGTTGGAGGCAAGTACTGAAAGCGTACCGGCCATCACCATGGCGGCGACCAACAGCATCAATCCCGTACGCATGACGCTTTCTCCTTTGAACCCGATAAGCGCTATTAAAACGTTGACTGCCCAAGAAACGCCAGCGCTTCTTGGGTAACAGGCTACCTAACATGTTATCCGCACACTTGTTCCAACAGCAGCACTTTGAGGCGCCACATTAGGGAAAACGCGCTGCGCCACTTTACCGCGCGCTCATATAACGTCTGCTAGACTTAAAAATCGGACAGATAATTGACCAAACCTTGAATTAAAACATCCGATTAAGGGAGCGATAATCGTAATGTCAACGTTGCAAAGACACCGACTGGGTGGGTGGATACTGTTTCTAGCGGCGCTTGCAGGCGTCGCTATTTCTTTGTACGCCTACCTGACTCCGTTAACCGGCGTCACCGGCACGCTCGGGGCGCTGGCGGCCATTCTAGGCTGCGCAATATTGGCAGGAGCAGCACTGGCACTTTTCAAACTTCAGCGTGGCGCCGGACTTATCATTCTTCGCGTACTTATTCTGCTGGGTCTGGCAGGTACGTTTTTCGCTGCTATTTTGCTTCACCAGTGGCTATTAGCCGCGGTGCTGGTGATCGGCCTTGTGGGTCTTGTCATCGACGTCGCACGCCCCTCTTCCAACTCTCCAAATCGTATTTGAGGCGTACCATGTCAAACCATCATGCTTTTTACCCGCGCCAAAGCAAGCGTCGCTCACTGCACTTGGTGCCCTTCACGCTTTCAACGCTGCTACTCGCACCACTGCCGCTGCTGGGGCAAGAAACACCGGACACTGAACCGGATACCGAAGACAGCTCTGCAATGAGTGCCGCCCCCATTCCGCTTGTACCCGAAGGCGCTGTCTGGGATAGCTTTCACGGCCAGCTTAACGCACAGAAATACAGCCCTCTGGATCAAATCAACGTCGATAACGTCGGCGAACTAGTAAAAGCCTGGGAGTTTCATACCGGCGATGTGTCGGATGGCTCCGGCGACACCGCTCCCACGGTCTGGTCGGCCACCCCGGTGTTCGCCAACGACACGGTCTATATCGGCACGCCCATGTATCGGGTGTTCGCGCTGGACCCGGCCACCGGTGAGGAGCGCTGGCGTTTCGATACGAATTCCAGCCAGGAGACGCTGACTCAACCGGCGCTGAAAAGCCGTGGGGTGGCTTACTGGGAGGCGGATGACCCAGTGGATGGTAGCGTCTGCGAGAAGATCATCTATTTTGGCACCATGGACGCCCAGCTCTTTGCGCTGGATGCCGATAGCGGCGAGCTATGCGAAGGCTTCGCCGATGGCGGCGTGCTGAACGTCAACGAATGGAACAACATGCCTGAAAACTGGCCGCTGTCGCTTCTCCAGCCACCTACCGTGGTGGGCGACCGTCTGATTCTGGGCTGGGCGGGCAAGGATTGGGAAGAGAGCATAGCCCCGGCGGGTACGGTGTTCTCCATCAACGCGCGCACCGGCGAGCTGGAGTGGACCTTTGAGGCGCTCACGCAAGAGATGCGCGAGCGAAGCGGTACCGCCAACGTATGGACTCACATGGCTGCCGACGAGGAGCTGGGGCTCGTTTATCTGCCCGTCGCCTCGCCCTCGCCCAACTTCTGGGGCGGCAACCGCACCGAAGAGGTTCCGCTGGCTACCTCCACCACAGCGCTGGATATCGACACCGGCGAGGTCGTCTGGTCGCGCCAGTGGGTGCATCACGATATCTGGGATTACGACATCAACGCCGCCCCGACCCTCATGGACATCACCGTGGATGGTGAGGAGATCCCCGCACTGATGCAGGCCACCAAGATGGGTTTTCTGTTCGTTGTGAACCGCGAAACCGGTGAAGACGTATGGCCGATCGAGGAGCGCGAAGTGCCCGGTGGCGACGGCAATGTTGAAGGCGAGGTCTACTCGCCTACCCAGCCTTTCCCCACCGTGCCCGCCCCGCTTCTTGATCAATCAGAGAAGCCCAAGATATGGAAGCTGGCAGACATGGCAAGCTTCGGCCAGTGTTCCGCGCTTTGGGACGATTTATGGTACAAGGGCATGTACACCCCTCCCACCACGCAGGGAGAGGGTACGCTCGCCTACCCGGATAGCGCCGGGGGCGTTCAGTGGGGCGGCGTGGCGTTTGATCCGGTCAGCCAGACGGCGGTCGTGAACACTTCGCATATCGTGCAGTACATCAAGCTCTTCAATCGTGAAGATTTTGAAGAGTACGATACCGGTTCGGGCTATGAAAGCGGTTATTCGCCCCAGGAAGGCGCGCCCTACGGCATGCGTCTGGAAGTGGCGCTCAACTGGTTGGGCATGCCCTGCTGGGAGCCGCCTTTCGGCGAGCTGGTGGCGCTCGACATGACCACAGGAGACGTCAAGTGGCGTCGCCCAGTGGGTGCTTCGCAGCAGTTCGGCTTCTTCATGCCGGAAAGCTGGGGCTCACCCACCATTGGCGGCCCGGCGGTAACCGCCGGCGGCTTGATCTTTATTGGCGCCTCGATGGATGCCAAGGTGCGCGCTTACTCTCTGGAAACCGGCGAACAGCTTTGGAAGGACCAGGCCCAGGCGCCGGTAGTCTCCAACCCGTCGGTGTATGAGTACCAGGGCCGCCAGTACGTCGCATTCGTGGCCGGCGGCAACACCATTTTGAAAGATCACGTGGGAGATCAGGTTGTGGTCTACGCACTGCCCGAATAGTCCCTCAACCTACAAAGCTAACAGGGCGGCGTTCATGGCCGCCCTCTTTTTGCGCCTGAAGCCCCCTCGCGTCAACGCAATGTCATCTTAAGTGCGTAGACTCGCACTCCGGTTACCAACGACGATAATTTTCCGGAGAGATGCATGAAACACCCGTTGACGCTGCTGGCGCTTCTTACGATTGCGCCTGGCCTGGCCATGGCTTCCGCTGAGCATGACCCACTGGATATCCGCCACGTTGCCGTAGGCGAGCTGCACCCGACGCAACCAGCACTGGGTTATCGGCAGATGGACTACAAGCAGGGCCGCTTTGCAGTGGATCGCAAGAAGTTTTTTGACGAATTTTGCGAAACCGGCGGCCAGGGTGGCATCGACCAATTTGATGACGCTTCATCGCTCAAGGATACCGATAGCTTTACGTGTACCGATGACCTTGGTTCGCACCCGGAAGATATGAAAACCGCGGTAATTGCCCCCGATAGCGGTGTGTATATTACCGATGGCCACCACACGTTCAGCAACTATCTGGCTCTTGAAGGCCCTGAACTGAGTGTCCCCGTGCTGATTACCCATGACTTTAGCGACCTGCCGAACATGGAGAGCTTCTGGGCAGCCATGCAGGATGAGCGCCTGGTTTGGCTTGATGCACCTAGCGGCCCAATAACACCTGAAGACTTGCCTGAACGGCTAGGGCGAGATGCCCAGGCTGATGATGCCTACCGCTCGCTGGTCTACTTTACCCGTGGCGTCGGGTACGAAAAACCTGATACCCCACCGCCGTTTCTGGAGTTTTACTGGGGCCAGTGGCTTGCGGGCCAATTGCCGCTTGAAGCGCTGGACCTGACCACGTTAGAGGGTTACACCGAGGCCGTTACCCAAGCCGCGACGTTGATGGTCGAAGTGCCCGCCGACACCGTAATTGCGGATACAGCAACGGGTTCCCTGACCGCCCAGGAAATGGGCCAGCTGCCGGCCTTTAATGACCAGGAACTTGAAAAGCTGCTCTCAGAGCGCGGCAAATTGACCTACGCTTTTTCAGTCGAGAAGTAGTACCCTCCCTGAGCAATACTTTCAACCAGCAGTAATTTCAACCGGCTACCCTTTTCCTAACGGGGTAGCCGGTGTTGGTAGCGCAGTTAACGCGCGTTGTGCTGGGCATCTGATGAGTTCACTGCACTCTGCTCAGTTGAAGATGAACCACGCTGGTCTAGCGCTGACTCCATGCGGTCAAGCTGGGCTTTCAGCCCGCGAACGTCGTTGCGCAGTGCCTGTAGCTCGGCCTCTTCGCCTTCGCCGTTATCCAGCGCCATTTGAGCGCTCTCTTTTTGCATGACGTCCAGCACGATACCAATCATCATGTTCAAAAAGATGAAGGCATTTAAAAAAATGAAGGTAAGAAAATAGATCCAAGCGTAGGGATAAACCTCCATGGTGGGATACAGCACGGCGGTTGCCCAGCTTTCAAAAGTGGCTACCTGGAAGAGCGTTAGCATGGCCAGGGCAATGTTGCCCCACAGCCCTTCGTCGACGTTATGAAAGAGGAAACTTCCAATCGCGGCATAGATATAAAAGATGATAAACATCAGCAGGACGACATATCCCATCCGAGGAATGGACTTCAACAGTGCTCCCAGCAGCATTTGCAGCTCAGGAATCATGGATACCAGGCGTAGCACCCGGAAAATCCTTAATAGCCGTGCCAGCAGCACCATCTCTGAATCATCCATGGGGATCAGACTGGCGGTGACGATTAGAAAATCGAAGACGTTCCAGCCTTTCTTGAAAAAGCTGATCAAGTTGCGTTCGGCGGCCATTCTGATCAAAATCTCAATCAGAAAGAAGATGGTTACCGCAATATCCAGGTAGAGCAACCACTGCTCTATTCGCGTTGTTTCTTCATAGGTTTTCGCGCCAATCACCAGGGCGGAAAGCACGATAATGGAAATGACAATGCCTTCGAAAATCTTGTTACTACGCAGATTCTCGAAGCGGTTTTGCCAGGTATTGAAGGGTTCACTCATGGAACAAGGAGTCTCTAAACGGTTTACACAGCCACTTTATACTAAAATCACATCACCACCATACAAGTGATATCCTCTTGTTTCACTTAACGTATCCTGCGCTACCGGTACGCCCTCGGGCGGCTTGGTGGCATTTTTTAGATTTTAATTGCGCTGGATGGATCCCATGACACTGCTGTGGATAGCCTTACTGCCCTTATTGGGTGTACTGGTGCCGGCACTCACTGCCCAACGCGGTCGCACAATGTGCTCACTCGCAACGGGCTTAGTGCCGGCGATTGCCCTACTGCTTACGCTAATGCAACTGCCTGCTCTGCTGGCTGGTGAAGCGTTACGCGTAAGCATTACGTGGCTGCCTGAACTGGGGCTTGAGCTGGCTTTTCGCCTGGATGGGCTCTCGTTACTGTTCAATCTGTTAATTTTGGGAATCGGCTTGCTGATTCTGCTGTATGCCCATTTCTACCTTGCTAAGGATGAGCCCTACGGGCGTTTTTATGCCTTTCTGATTCTCTTCATGGCATCGATGGTCGGCATTTCAATGTCCGACAACCTGATACTGCTTTGGCTGTTCTGGGAACTTACCAGCCTTTCATCATTTTTGCTGATTGGCTTTTGGTCGTATCGCGGTGATGCACGTAAGGGCGCCCGGATGGCGTTGACCATTACTGGCGCCGGCGGGCTTGCGCTTCTGGCGGGCCTGTTATTGTTAGGCGATATGGCCGGCAGCTACCGAATGGATGACGTGCTGGCAAGCGGCGAGCGCATTGTTGCCGACGGCCGCTACCCCATCATGCTGGCGCTTGTGTTGTTGGGCGCGTTTACCAAATCCGCCCAGTTCCCGTTCCACTTCTGGCTTCCCCATGCCATGGCGGCGCCAACCCCGGTATCGGCCTACCTGCACTCGGCCACCATGGTGAAAGCTGGCATATTCCTGATGGCCCGCCTGCACCCAGCCATTGCGGACAGCGAGTTGTGGAGCGTTGTAGTGCCGCTGGTGGGTTCCGTTACGCTACTTTACGGCGCCTGGTTTGCGCTGTTCAAGACTGACCTAAAGGCGATTCTGGCGTTTTCCACCATTAGTCACTTGGGCCTGATCACCGTGCTGCTGGGCATTGGCAGCCCCATGGCCGTGCTCGCCGCGCTGTTTCATATCGTTAACCACGCCACCTTCAAGGCGGCGCTGTTCATGAGCGCCGGCATCATTGATCATGAGACCGGCACGCGGGAACTGAAACTGCTGGGCGGTTTGCGCAAGACCATGCCGGTGACTGCGCTGCTATCTACCCTGGCGGCGGCGGCGATGGCGGGCGTTCCGCTGTTCAACGGCTTTCTTTCCAAAGAAATGTTCTTTACCGAAACCCTGGCGACGCCGGTTCTCGGCGGGCTTAGCTGGCTTATTCCGGCGCTTGCAGCAGTGGGTGGCATTCTTTCAGTGGCCTACTCGGTTCGCCTGGTGCACGCAGTTTTCTACAAACCGGCCAAGGAGGCATCACCTAAAACGCCTCATGAGCCACCCCACCTGATGCGCCTGCCCGTGGAAATACTGGTCGTGCTCTGTGTAGTGGTCGGCCTCTTCCCGGCGTTCTTTGCCACTAACCTCTTGGGCCTGGCTACTCAGGCCGTACTGGGCGAGCCGCTGGATTTCCATCTGGCCATCTGGCACGGCGTTAACCTGCCCCTGATAATGAGCCTCATCGCCTTTTTGGTGGGTATCTTCATGTACTGGCGACACGCCGACCTGCGCCGCTTCCTGCAGCCGTTTGCAAGCGTAGATGCACGCCGGGTATTCGAACGCTTCATGATTACCCTGAGCTACCGCGCGGAGCAGGCCATCGCCGCCCTGGACGGCAATTCTCTGCAGCGGTTCATGGGTTGGCTGCTGCTGTCCGCTTTATGCATGGGCGTACTGGGCGTTGTACAGATAGATATCCTGACGGGTAGCAAAAGCAATCAGCCGACGGACGGCATCCTCGTGTTTGGCGCCGGCATGCTGATTTTTGGCGGTATCGCCACGGCAGCCACCCACCGCTACCGTCTGATTTCGCTTCTGATGCTGTCGATTGTCGGGCTGTTTGTCGCGCTTACCTTTGCGCGCTTCTCAGCCCCGGATTTGGCCCTCACTCAGCTTTCCGTTGAGGTGGTCACCATGATCCTGCTGATGCTGGCGCTGTTTTTCCTGCCCCAGAGAACGCCGCGTGAATCCAGCCCGCTACGCAACGTGCGCGACATGCTGCTGGCAGGTTCCCTAGGCTTAGTCGTGGCAAGCCTTAACTATGCGGTCATGACTCGCGAAACGCTGTCGATTTCCAACTTCTTCATGGCCAACAGCGTGCCCGGCGGCGGCGGGCATAACGTGGTGAACGTTATCCTGGTCGATTTCCGGGGCTTCGATACCCTAGGCGAAATTACCGTCCTGGCGCTGGCAGGTCTGGCAATCTTCAAGCTCTTGAATCGCCTGCGCCTGTTCATGCCGCATAGCGATGGTGAAGGCCGCGTCTGGTCCCCCGACCGCTACCCGGCCATTCTGACCTCGATTTCAATGACGCTACTGCCGCTGGCACTGCTCGTCTCCGCGTTTATCTTCCTGCGCGGACACAACCAACCAGGCGGTGGTTTTATTGCCGGCCTGATTACCGCGGTAGCGCTGATTCTTCTCTACATGGCGCGCGGCGTGGAGTGGGCCCAGGCCCGTCTGGACTTCCCCTTCCAGCCGGTGGCCATCGTGGGTGTGGCGATCGCCACGCTGACCGGGCTTGGCAGTTGGCTATTTGGCTATCCTTTCCTGACCTCGGCATTTAGCTATTTCAGCCTGCCGCTGGTCGGCAAGTTTGAACTGGCAACCGCCCTGCTATTTGACCTTGGGGTTTACCTGGCCGTGGTAGGCGCCACGCTGATGATTCTTGCCAACCTGGGCAAGGTCACCACAGCACACCGCCCGGTCACCGACCCTAAAGAGCCGGAGACTCCCGCCGCTCAAGTACCCGCCAAGGAGCCTAGCTAATGGAAACCCTTTACGCGATTACCACCGGCGTATTAACCGCGTGTGGCCTTTATTTAACCCTCCGGGGACGCACGTTCCCGGTGGTAGTTGGGCTAACGCTTACCTCTTACGCGGTGAACCTGTTTCTGTTCTCCATGGGTGGCCTGACCACTGATGGCGCCACTATTGTGCATGGGGATGGAAACTACGCAGACCCACTGCCCCAGGCGCTGGTTCTCACGGCTATCGTCATCGGCTTCGCCATGACCGCGTTCGTGGTAATTCTTGCCATGCGTGCCCGCAGCGAAGCGGGTAACGACCACGTAGACGGCAAAAAGGAAGACCGTGAATGATGCAACATCTGATTGTTTTACCCGTCATTGTGCCGCTGGTAGCCGGCATCCTGCTGCTTTATCAGCGCCAGGGACTGATTCGCTACAAGCGCACGGTCAGTATCATTGCCACAGCGCTCACCCTGGCGGTGGCCATCGGTCTGGTCAACGTGGCCACCCAGGGCGAGATTGTCTACTACGCCCTCGGCGACTGGCAGCCGCCCTTTGGTATCGTGCTGGTGCTCGACCGGCTTTCGGCCCTGATGCTGCTGGTAACCGCACTACTGGCCGTCGGTGCGGTGGTATATGCTTGTGCAGGGGATGATGAAAAAGGCAGTAACTTTCACGGCCTGTTTCAATGGCAGTTGCTGGGTATCAACGGCGCCTTCCTGACTGGCGATTTGTTCAACCTGTTCGTGTTTTTCGAAGTGCTGCTGCTAGCCTCCTACGCCCTGCTGCTTCACGGGGGCGGCAAGGCGCGCATTCAGGCAAGCGTTCACTACGTGGTGCTGAACCTGGCGGGCTCCTCTTTGTTCCTGATTGCCGTGGGCATCCTTTACGGGGCGACCGGCACACTGAACATGGCCGACATGGCACAGAGACTGGCTACCCTGCCTGCCGAACGCCAGGGCCTGGTAACTGCCGGTGCGCTGATGCTACTGGTGGTATTTGGCTTGAAAGCGGCCATTATGCCGCTCTACTTCTGGCTGCCGCGGGCCTACGCTGCCGCCCCCGCACCAGTGGCGGCACTGTTTGCGATCATGACCAAGGTGGGCATCTACGCCATTCTGCGCGTCTATACCCTGTTGTTCAGCGACAGTGCTGGCGCGCTTTCGGCTCTTGAGCAGCCCTGGGTCTGGTGGCTGGCGCTTGTCACACTGGCCGTCGCTGGCATCGGCGTTATCGCCGCGCGCGATTTACGCCTGCTGGTCGCTTACCTGGTGCTGATTTCAGTGGGCACCCTGCTTGCCGGGGTGGGCATCCGCACGCCCGAGGCCATTTCGGCGCTGCTCTATTACCTGATACATACCACGCTGATCACCGGCGGGCTTTTCCTGCTTGCCGACATGATCGGTCAGCAGCGTGGCAAGGCGGGTACCCGGATCGTCAAAGGACGCCCCATGGTGCAAGGTGGCGGGCTGGCACTGCTGTTTTTCATTGGTTCCATCGCCGTAATTGGCATGCCGCCACTTTCAGGGGCAATAGGTAAAGCGCTAGTGCTCAATGCCGCTGAAGGCACCCAGCGCCTGTGGCTATGGCCGCTTCTGCTGCTGGCAAGCCTGGCTTCGCTGATTGCCCTTTCCCGGGCAGGCTCGACCATGTTCTGGAGAAGCCACCGTGGTAGCTTGAGCGGTAGCGTGTTACCGCGTCGCCAGTGGCTGGGGGTTATCTGGCTACTGAGTACCGCCCCGCTTCTAGTCGCCCTGGCCGGCCCTATCAGTGCTTACACCCAGGCGACTGCCGAACAGTTGACTAATCCGCAACGTTTGATTGATACGCTACTGCCTGATGCTGAGGAGGCTTTATGATTACGCCGCGTTCTTGGCTACCCACACCGGTTTTATCGATACTGCTGCTGATCGTGTGGCTGTTACTCGTGCGTAGCTATGCCTTCGGCCAGTTCGTGCTCGGTGGTACGCTAGCCATTGTCATTCCACTGCTAACCTACCGCTTCTGGGATGCTCGGCCGAGCATCAAAAAGCCCTTCAAGCTTCTTCGTTACGGGCTGCGTGTACTGGGCGATATCGTGACCGCCAATTTTGAAGTGGCTTACCTGATTTCCAACCCCTGGCGCACGCTTAAACCGCATTTCATTGAGTACCCTTTGATACTGGAAGAGCGGTTCACCATTACCTTGCTGGCAAGCACCATCAGCCTGACCCCCGGCACGGTATCGGCCAACCTTCGCATGGATGGAAAATCACTGCTGATTCACGCGCTGAATGTAGACGATGAAGAAGCGCTGATAGAGCAGATCCGGGAGCGTTACGAGCGCCCGCTCAAGGAGATTTACGAATGTTAAGCGTTGCTTTGTATATCACCCTGGCGCTGGTGGTAATGGCGTTATTGATGAACCTTTACCGCTTGGTCATCGGTCCTTCCATGCCTGACCGGGTACTCGCCATGGATACCATGTACGTCAATTCCATTGCGCTTATTGTGCTCTTGGGACTTTGGCTTAACAGTAAAACCTACTTTGAATCGGCGCTGCTGATTGCGATGCTTGGTTTTATCAGCACCGTGGCCGTGTGCAAATACATTTTGCGTGGGGATATTATCGAATGAACCCATCCATAATGACTGCCCGCCACAAGGAGGTATGAAGATGCAGATAGTGATAGAAGCCATTATCTCTGTGCTGCTGATTGCAGGCGGCGTATTTGTATTTATCGGTTCGCTGGGCATGGCCCACTTACGTGATTTCTATATGCGTTTACACGGGCCAACCAAGGCGACGACGTTGGGTATCGGCTGCATGCTGATTGCCTCCATGATGTATTTTTGGAGTATTCAGGGAAAACCGGATATTCAGGAAATGCTGATCACGCTATTTCTGTTTATCACCGCCCCCGTTAGCGCTCACCTGTTGGCCAAGACCGGCCTGCATATGCAGCTACCCCACACCGATACAACCGAGGGCAAGCCCCTTGAACTTCGCGATGAAGAGGTAGGCGATAAGCCGGTGCTTCACCCTGATCGAGGACACGGCTAGCCGATAGCCACGCCGTAGCCCGGTAAAGCTTAAAGCCCCATAAAGTAAAAAAGCGCTGGTTTAATCACCGGCGCTTTTTTAACCATCAGATAACTGTTTTAACAATTCGCAGAGATGGTAGTGGTTGCTATCGCTTTGGGGTAAGCTCCCCTGCGTTTTTAATGTCCTGAGGTGAATGTATGTGGAGCCTCCTAAGGCTATCGGCTATTACGCTGTCTTTATTGGCAGTAGCCGGTTGCTCAGACCCCAAAATAGATACCAGTTCAATGCCAGCGGCGGTTGTCTCTATCGAGAATGTGCGCGAAGCCCTGCCGGTTTACAAGCGCGATGAGTTTGACAAGGCGCTCGCCATTCTGGCGATGCCCTCGTTGAGCAGCATGGCGCTATTAAACCCTCAACGCATGAATGGCGCCGAAATTGCCGAGGCGGCCAACGTCCTCATGCATGGATTGACCGGTGACCAGGTCATTCAGCGTGCCGATGAGTTGCTGCGACAAAGGCGCGCCCGCGAACGAGAACAAGCCATGCGTACGTTGACCCGTCTGACTGAAAAACAGGCTCGGGCCGATGAAGACAAGGCACATCTGGCCCGTTTTAGCATCGATAACGCCCGCTACTACATGAGTCAAAGTCCCTATGGCTCGCCTGAACCGGTCATTGACCTTGAAGTTACCAACGGTACGGGTGAGGCAGTATCACAGGTACTGCTGAAGGGAATGGTCACTAGCAAGGGTCGCTCCACCCCCTGGGTCAATGACACTTTCTACTACGTGGTCTCGGGTGGATTGGAGCCCGGTGAAACAGCAGCATGGAGCTTAGCGCCCAACCGCTTTGGCCCGTGGGGAAATACTCAGATACCCAGCGAGGCTACGTTTACAGTGACCCTTGAAGGCCTTAAGGATGCCGAAGGCAATCCGCTCTGGGATTCGCCAGCGCTGACCGAGAGCGAAATCGCAAAGCTTGAACATCTCCATCAGGTGTATCAAGGGATTGCTCTCAACGGGTCTTAAATTCAGGCGGTATCCAGGTACCGCCTGAAGTGTTAGCGAATGGTTTAGTCGACCAGGTCGGTTTGCCGATAGCCGATCAAATAAAGCACGGCATCAATACCCAGCGTGGAAATGGCCTGACGCGCCTGAGCGCGAACCAGCGGCTTAGCGCGAAAAGCAATGCCCAGCCCTGCCTTGGCCAGCATCTTGAGATCGTTGGCGCCATCACCTACCGCAATGGTCTGCTCAAGGGTAAAGCCTTCACGCCGGGCAATCTGCTCCAAGAGCTCGGCTTTGCGCTCTGCATCCACAATGGGCTCGCGCACTTCACCGGTCACCTTGCCATTTTCAATCACCAGCTCATTGGCATGAATTTCATCAAAGCCAAGCTTCTCCTGTAAATGGCGGGCAAAGTAGGTAAAGCCGCCGGACAGAATCACGGTGCGGTAACCAAAACGCTTTAAATTAGCCATTAAGCGTTCAACGCCGTCCATCAAAGGTAGCTCTTCGGCAATCTTGATCAACACTGATTCATCTAGGCCTTTCAGCTTGCTCATGCGCTCGCGAAAGCTCTCCTGGAAATCCAGCTCGCCACGCATGGCACGCTCGGTCACCTCAGCCACTTCATCACCCACACCATGGCGCCTTGCCAGCTCATCAATCACTTCGGTTTTGATCAGCGTGGAATCCATGTCGAAGCACACTAGGCGGCGATGACGACGCCAGATCGAATCTTCCTGAATGGCAATATCCACGCCCTGCTCAGCGCCTAGGGCTAGCGCCTTTTCACGCAGCGCTTCAATGTCCGCCTCGTCTCCGCGTAGCCAGCATTCAACGCAGGCACCGCCCCGTGGGGCTTGGCCATCCAGGGATTCACGCCCGGAAAGCCGATGAATCAACTCGATGTTCAGGCCAAACTCTGACGTCAAGCTGCCTACCTCTGCCAGAATCCCTGCTGGCAAGCGAGGCGCCAACAGCGTCAAGATCAGCCGGGGCTGGGCATCAGCGCTACTCCAGCGCTGATAATCCTCTGCATTAACGGTAATCGCCTGTACATCAAGCCCTAGCGCATCGCCTGCCTCACTCAGCGTTGCCTCCAAGGCGTTATCATGATCAAGCCCTACCAAGGCTTCCAGAGAAAGCATGCCAAACGTCACGCTTTGGTTGATATCCAAAAGCTGGGCGCCCGTGCTAGCAAGTGCCTTGCCCAGCTCTTCTAGCTGGCCAGGGCGGGCCACGCCCGTCGCCCGAATCAAACAACGCTTCGCCATGTATTACTCCCCTGCCTCTAACCGGTCCACTTTTTGGAAACCGCGCGGCAGCTTACTGCCCCGGCGCCCCCTTTCGCCGCGATAATACGCTACATCATCGGCTTTTAGCGTGAGTTTGCGTTTACCCGCATGAATGACCAGTACATCGGTCGAGGTAAGTACGGCGATATCTCGCACGAATTCCTCCCGCTGAGCAGCCCGGGCCCCGGGAATATCCAGCATCTTATTGCCTTTTCCCTTGGTCATTTCAGGCAGTTGATCTAGCGGGAACACTAGCAAACGCCCCTCATTGGAAACCGAGGCCACCCACAGCTCTTCGCCGTCAGGTATTTCGATGGGGGCCATCACGCTGCACCCTTTGGGTACGCTGAGCACTGCCTTGCCCGCCTTGTTTTTACCGGTCAGCGCATCAAGTCGCGCCATGAATCCGTAGCCGCCGTCGCTTGCCAATATAAAACGTCGGTCAGGCGGAGCGAGCATGAGCCCCGCCATCTGGGCTCCCGCGGAGACATTCGCCCGCCCGGTAACGGGTTCACCCTGGCCACGCGCGCTGGGCAGGTTGTGGGCGGCTATCGTATAAGCCCGCCCCGTATCGTCGAGTAACACAAGCGGCTGGTTGGTTTTACCCCGCGCCGCCAGGTGAAAGCTGTCCCCGGCTTTATAGGAGAGCCCTTCCGGGTCAATATCGTGGCCCTTGGCAGCACGTACCCAGCCTTTTTCGGAGAGCACGACGGTAATCGGGTCGGCGCCCAGCAGTTCGACTTCCGAAAGCGCCTTGGCCTCACTGCGTTCAACCAGCGGTGAGCGGCGCTCATCGCCGTGTTCCTTACCCGCCGCGCGAATCTCTTTTTCAATCAGCGTAGTTAATTTTGCTTCGCTTCCCAGCAACCCCTGAAGCTGTTTGCGCTCTTTTTCCAGCTCAGCCTGCTCGCCGCGAATCTTCATCTCTTCGAGCTTGGCAAGATGGCGCAGGCGCAGTTCGAGAATCGCTTCTGCCTGGCGCTCTGAGAGACTAAAGGTGGCGATCAGCGAGGCTTTGGGGTCATCTTCCTCACGAATAATCCGTATCACTTCGTCAAGGTTGAGATAGGCTGTCAACAAGCCTTCCAAAATATGCAGACGATCTTCGACCTTGCCTAAGCGGTGCTCCAACCGGCGACGCACCGTGGTCCGACGAAAGCGTAACCACTCACCCAGCATATCCGGCAAGGACATGACCCGTGGGCGGCCGTCCAGGCCGATCACGTTCATGTTCACCCGCACGTTCTTTTCCAGATCCGTGGTGGCAAACAGGTGGGCCATGAGCGACTCAACGTCCACACGGCTAGAGCGCGGCTCAATCACCAGACGCGTGGGCTCTTCATGCGTCGACTCGTCGCGAAGATCCGCGACCATGGGCAGCTTCTTGGCCTGCATCTGCGCGGCGATCTGTTCAAGCACTTTGGCACCGCTGACCTGATAGGGCACCGCGGTGATCACAATGTTGGCATCTTCGCGGACATAGCGGGCGCGCAGTTTTACCGAGCCGCGGCCTGACTCATAAAGCTTACGCAAGTCAGCTGGGGGAGTGATGATTTCTGCATCAGTGGGGAAATCCGGTGCCGGCACAAACGCCATCAAGTCGGTCGTGGTCGCCTGAGGATTGCGCAGCAGATGGCAAGTGGCTTCGACCACTTCACCAACGTTATGCGGCGGAATATCAGTGGCCATCCCCACGGCAATCCCGGTACCACCATTGAGTAATACATGGGGTAGCTTGGCGGGCAGCACGAGGGGCTCCTGCATGGTGCCGTCAAAGTTGGGTACCCAATCGACGGTACCCTGGCCCAATTCGCCCAACAGCACTTCGGAAAACTTGGAGAGCTTGGCTTCGGTGTAGCGCATGGCCGCGAACGACTTAGGATCGTCCGGGCTTCCCCAGTTACCCTGGCCATCCACCAGCGGGTAGCGGTAACTAAACGACTGCGCCATCAGCACCATAGCTTCGTAACAGGCGCTGTCACCATGAGGGTGAAACTTACCTAGTACGTCGCCCACGGTACGCGCTGACTTTTTGTACTTGGCATTGGCGTGTAGCGCCAACTCACGCATGGCGTAAATAATCCGCCGCTGTACGGGCTTCATGCCGTCGCCAATATTGGGCAAGGCACGGTCTAAAATGACGTACATCGAATAGTCGAGGTACGCTTTCTCGGTATAGTCGCGCAATGACAGACGTTCGACGTCGCCTTCCGCTACCTGAATATCCATGGTCATCGGGGGTTATACCTCAATATCTGCGAGGTTGCCGTAATCTTCCAGCCACTTCTTGCGGTCACTGGCGCGCTTCTTAGCGAGCAGCATATCCATCATTTCCATGGTGCCGTCGCCCTCTTCCAGCGTGAGCTGTACCAGGCGGCGGGTTTCGACCGCCATGGTGGTTTCTCGCAGCTGTAGCGGGTTCATTTCACCCAGGCCCTTAAAACGCTGTACGTTCGGGGTGCCGCGTTTTTTTGCCAGCTGCTTGAGAACAGCATTTTTTTCGCTCTCATCGAGTGCGTAGTGGACCTCTTTGCCCAAATCGATGCGGTAAAGGGGTGGCATGGCGACAAATACGTGGCCTGCATCCACTAGCGCAGGAAAATGACGTACAAACAGCGCGCACAGCAACGTGGCAATGTGCAGTCCGTCGGAGTCCGCATCTGCAAGAATACAAATCTTGTGGTAGCGCAGCTTTTCAAGATTGGCGCTACTGGGATCCGCGCCAATCGCGACCGCAATATCATGAACTTCCTGAGAGCCATAAATATCGTGGGTCTCAACCTCCCAGGTGTTCAGGATCTTGCCACGCAGGGGCAAGATTGCCTGGGTTTCACGGTTACGCGCCTGCTTGGCGCTGCCACCGGCCGAGTCCCCTTCCACCAGGAACAGTTCGCTGAGTGAAGGGTCCTGACCTGAACAATCCGCCAGCTTACCCGGCAGTGCCGGGCCTGAAGTGACCTTTTTACGGGCTACTTTCTTGGCCTTTTTCTGGCGATGCTGGGCAGCACTGATGACCAGTTCGGCCAGTTGCTCAGCCTGGTCGATATGATGATTCAGCCACAGCGAAAACGCATCTTTCACCACACCCGATACAAAACCTGCGATGGTGCGTGAAGAGAGGCGCTCTTTGGTCTGCCCGGCAAACTGGGGGTCGAGCATTTTCACCGAGAGCACGAAAGAGGCGCGCTCCCAGAGATCGTCGGCGGTGAGCTTGATACCGCGCGGCAGCAGGCTGCGGTATTCACAAAACTCGCGCAGCGCATCCAGAAGTCCAGAGCGGAAACCGTTAACGTGAGTCCCCCCTTGCGGCGTGGGGATCAGGTTGACGTAGCTTTCCAGCAGCGATTCACCGCCTTCCGGTAGCCATTGAATGGCCCAATCCACGCCATGTTCATCATCGTTGAAGTGACCCACAAATGGCGAGCTGGGTAGCACCTCATAGCCGTCGGTGGCTTCGGCCAGATAATCACGCAGGCCGTCGGCATAGGCCCACTCGGTGGTAGTGCCGTCCGGCTCGATCAGCGTAACCGCAAGCCCCGGGCAAAGTACCGCTTTGGCACGTAGCAGGTGTTTAAGTTTTGAAAGCGCAAGCTTAGGGCTATCGAAGTAGCTTTCATCGGGCCAGAACCGAACCAGGGTTCCGGTGGCGCGTTTAGCGGCCTTGCCTATTTCATGCAGATCTTCGACTTTGTCCCCGTGCTCAAACGCAATGGCATGACGCGCGCCATCACGGGTAACTTCTACTTCCAGGCGTCGTGAAAGCGCGTTAACCACCGAGACACCAACGCCATGAAGGCCGCCGGAGAATCGATAGCTTGACGAGGAGAACTTGCCGCCTGCATGCAGCTTGGTCAGAATCAACTCCACCCCGGAGACACCGTGCTCGGGGTGAAGGTCAATCGGCATGCCTCGGCCGTTATCCTGCACCTCGATGGCTCCATCGCTGTGCAGCACGACACGAATGGCGGAGGCATGGCCGGCCAGCGCTTCGTCAACGCTGTTATCAATCACTTCTTGAGCAAGGTGGTTGGGCCGTGAGGTATCGGTGTACATACCGGGACGCTTACGTACCGGCTCGAGCCCGGACAGGACCTCGATAGAACTCGCGCCGTACTGAGAGGCATCAAACTGGGTCATGTAACGTCGGTTCCTGAAGGATAAAGCGTGCGGCCACCAAAGACGTGTACCGGCGGCCGAAAAAGAGAACTAGAATAGCGGAAAAGCAAAAAGCTGTATATCCAGCCATATCTATTACTTGCAGGAGAAAAGAGCCGCCCTACTCAGGTTTGCATCGCGGCGTGCTCTTTTCACCCTATTACCTATCGCCGCCTGTGATGATTACTCATCCTTTTCGGCGGCCCAGAATGCCTCAATCAATCCACGACTGGAGGCATCCATCCGGTCAATATCGCCCTCGCCTTCGATAATCGCTTGGGTGTCGGTCGCAATCTGCTTGCCAAGCTCCACGCCCCACTGGTCAAACGGATTGATATCCCAGATAACTGCCTGCACAAATACCTTGTGTTCATAAAGCGCGATCAGGGCGCCCAGGCTGTGGGGGGTCAGCTTATCCAGCAGTACCGTGGTCGAGGGCTGATTGCCGCGATAGCGTTTGTGCTCCGGGCGCGGGCCGTCATCCTCAAGGGCGTCGTCGCCCAGCATCAGCACGCGCGACTGGGCAAAGCAGTTGGCCAGCGCCAAGCGGTGCTGGGCTTTCAGGTGACGGCGGGTATCGGGATCTTCCACTTCATCGTAGCGCTTTAACGGCGCGATAAAGTCGCAGACCACCGGCTGGGTCCCCTGATGCAAGAGCTGATAGAACGCATGCTGAGCGTTGGGACCTAGCTGCCCCCAAAGCACCGGGCAGGTGGAATAGTTGACGGCCTGCCCCTGACGGGTGACCGACTTGCCGTTGGATTCCATTTCAAGCTGCTCAAGATAGGCTGCAAAATATTCCAGGCGGCCATCATAAGGCAGGATTGAATGAGCACGGATATCCAGGAAGTTAACGTTCCAGATGCCGGCAAGCGCCAGCAGTACGGGGAGGTTGTCGTCCAGGGGCGCTTCACGAAAGTGGCTGTCCATGGCATGCGCACCGGCCAATAGCTCGCGGAAGTTCGCCATGCCAATCACCAGTGCAATCGGCAGGCCGATCGTGCCCCACAGCGAGTAACGCCCGCCCACCCACTCCCAGAACTTAAGCTGATGATCCGCCGCGATTCCCCACTCGCTCATTTTTTCGGGGCTGGCCGACACGCCGATAAAGTGCTGACGCACAATCAACTCAGCACTTACGTCTGACGTGCTTGCAAAGTCACCATGATGGGTTAAGCGCCCCAGCAGCCAGTCGCGCGCCGTATTGGCGTTTGAAAGCGTATCGATGGTGGTAAACGATTTGGAAGACAGTACAAAAATGGTGGTTTCAGGGTTAAAACGGCTTAGGTAGTCAGCCAGTTGCGAGCCATCCATGGTTGAAGCAAAGTGCACTTCAATCGGGTGAATGTCGCGAGGCCGGCAGTCGGCAAGCGCATGCGTCACCATGAGCGGCCCCAGATCCGAGCCACCCACACCTAGATTCACTACGTGACGAATCGGCTTGCCGGTAGCCCCACGCCACTGGCCTGCATGCAGGCGGCACACCAGACGTTCCATCTGCGCAAGGCTTTCATGTACGCCAGCTACGACATCTTCACCCTCCACATCAAGAGTCGCGTCTGCGGGCAGGCGCAGCGCCGTATGTAGCGCCGGGCGGTTCTCGCTGGTGTTCACCCGTTTGCCGCTGAGCAGAGCATCAATGGCCCCCGGCACGCCAGCATCGTGAGCCAATGCCAGCAGATGCTCCAGGGTATCGTCATCCCAGCGCTGCTTGGAAAGGTCCAACGTCAGGCCTGCCACATGACGGGTAAAGTGCGACCAGCGGCTGCGATCCGAGCCAAACAACGTTTTTAAATGAACGTTTTTGAGTTCCTCGGCATGCTGTTTTAGTGTCTGCCAAGCGGGCAGTTTATCGGGGGTAGCGCGTGATGCTGGGGCCATTTGCCGTCTCCTGTGGCGTCAAACCATGCAGCTCGGGTCTGTTCTGGTCAAATCAGGGCGCGTAAACTATCTACCCTTTTTGATGACTCCCGGCTTGCCAATGAGTAATGCATCTTACCGTGACGCTATCTTTTCGACACCCCTTGATCGAGTAGCGCGCTTCTCCTTCGACGAGCAGGTCGTTGCCTGCTTCCCTGACATGATCCGCCGCTCGGTGCCGGGCTACGGCCAGATCCTGGGCATGCTGAGCCTGATTGCCCAGCGCCACCTGCGCCACAGCGCCCATGTGTATGACCTTGGCTGCTCGCTTGGCGCCTCGGGTCTGGCCCTGGCAGGTGCGCTGAAGCCCGACGCGTTTCGCTACACGGGGGTAGATCTTTCCCCTGCCATGGTCGAGCGCGCCCGGCAAACCTTTCTTGATGAGTGCCCGGACTACGCCATGAGCGTGGAAGAGGCCGATATCCGCACGCTAGACTATGCGCCATCGGGCATGATCATTCTCAACTTCACCCTGCAGTTTCTGCCCCCGGCCGACCGCGATGCGCTGTTGAAACGCCTTTATGAAGCGCTGGAACCCGGCGGCGTGCTGATTCTTTCTGAAAAGACCATCGACGCCGACGAGCAGGATAACGCCTGGCGGGTCGAGCGCTATCACGACTTCAAGCGCGCCAACGGCTACAGCGACCTGGAAATCAGCCAGAAGCGCACCGCACTCGAGAATGTACTGGTTCCCGATACGCTGGACGCGCTGCACGAGCGCCTCCAACAAGCCGGTTTCCCGCGCTCGGTTACCTGGTTTCAGTACCTGAACTTTGCCTCTGTTATTGCGTTCAAGGAGGCTTAAGTGGAGCTGCCCGAGGATCACCGCGCTCTTTATCAGGCGTTTCTGGACCAGGGGTTGACCACCTGGCTTGCCAAGCTGCCCGAACAATTGGCAGAGGGACTTAACCGCCAGCGTCATGGCGACTTGCCTGCCTGGGAAAAGGCCGTGGCCAAACTGCCCGCCCTACCGGCCAAGCGCCACGTTCAACTGGACAGCGATACGCTGACGGTAGAGCTCGACCTCAGCGAAAGCCAGCAGCGCCAGTGTTTCAACCTGCTTAAAAAGCTTGCCCCATGGCGCAAGGGGCCCTATTCGCTAGGCGGCATTCATATCGACACCGAATGGCGCTCTGACTGGAAATGGCAGCGCGTAGCGCCTCACCTTGCGCCCCTCAAGTACCGCAAGGTGCTGGATGTGGGCGGAGGCAGCGGCTATCACGCCTGGCGCATGACCGGCGCTGGAGCTGCGTTCGTGCTGGTGATTGACCCATCGCCCCGTTTCTACTGGCAGTTCCAGGCAGTGCGCCACTTTGTGGGCGACGCCGACGGCGGGCGCACGCAATTTCTACCGGTCGGAATCGAGGATGTACCGGAAAGCCTCGGCTTTTTCGATACGGTGTTCTCCATGGGCGTACTCTATCACCGCCCTTCACCCCTTGAGCATCTGCAGCAGCTGAAAGCCGCACTATCACCGGGTGGCGAGCTGGTGCTGGAAACCCTAGTGGTGGAGGGTGATGAGCAAACGGTGTTTGTACCGGGCGAGCGTTACGCCGCGATGCCTAATGTTTACTTCCTGCCCTCCTCAAAAGCGCTCTGTCATTGGCTTAGCCGCTGCGGCTTCACCAATATCCGCGTAGTGGATGAGGCGGTAACGACGCTTGACGAGCAGCGCTCGACTGAGTGGATGACCTATCAGTCACTGGTCGATTTTCTGGATCCCAATGACAGCACGCGCACTATTGAAGGCTATCCAGCGCCACGTCGCGCGGTGATCATTGCCAACAAGCCAGGCTAGCTTTACCTTCGCAAAATCACCAACCAACGGCCGAGGTTCATGACGCTGGCAAGTGAAGCGGCTACATAGGTAAAAGCGCAGGCGGTAAGTACGTGCCGAGCACCTGGCATATCGTAGGGCGGCACGTACTCTTTCAAAAGCGGCAGCGCACGGTTGAAGCTTGCATCAAATTCGACGGGCAAGGTGATCAAGTGCACCAGCGCCGCCGTTCCAAAGCTGATCACCGCAATTGCGATTACCAGAGCCAGCCCGCCCGGCAAGCGCGTCAACAGAAACAGAAAAGGCGCGGCCATCATAAGGATTGCCCCCAGTTTTTCAGCCTTTTGCACCACACCTATCATACGGCTACGCGCCAGTAGCGGTGCGTAGCCTTGATGATGCTGGATGGCATGGCCTACTTCGTGAGCGGCTACCGTGACAGCCGTAAGCGAGCGTCCATCATAATGCTCGGCTGAAAGTCGAACGCAGCGCGTCTCAGGATCGTAATGATCACCAAACTCGGTACGCTCAACCTTGACGTCCTCTACGCTCAGGCGGCGCAACAGGTGTTCGGCAAGCTCTGCGCCACTGCCAGGGTAGTCATCACGGCCTCGCCTATGGCGGTTAAGTACCCATTTGGCCCATAGATTAGGCAATACGAAGATTGCCAGCGCAAAGAGGATAAGTAGAACGACCATGGCGATTGACTACCCAATGTTTTAAGGCTTCGTTTTACCACGGACAGATCATCAACGATACCTTACATTTGGGCTTCTTGGCGCTCTTCCTCGCGGTGTTCTTTAACATCCCGAATAACCGCTTGCAGACCGCGGGCTGAAATATCCCCATTGGCATGTGCATGCTCGGCAATCAGGACGCTATCAGGCGCGAGCACCAGATCACACTGTGTATCGGCAAGCTCATCGTGAAGGCGTTGAATAGCCTGCTCCCGCTTGGGATCCTTATCGACTCGGCGGATATAAATCGCCTTGATTCGCCCCGGATAAGCCTTGACGATTTCAGTGTAGACTTCCGGATCGTGCTGACCGCTGTCGCCAATCAAGATGCACGGCAGTTCATCAAACAGCGTCAGCATCCGGTCAATCAGCAGGCGTTTGTGCTCTTCAGCACGGCGCGGCCAAGGGTGACGTAACGAGATCCCCCACTCACGCAGAAACAGGATAGGCCCAACGGGTATACGGTTTAGCTGAAAAAACGCCTCCAGCATTTCGTAAATGGCCCATGGCCCGCGAGATACGTACAGAATAGGCCGCTCGGCCTTTTCAGTTTCTCCACGGTGCAAAGCTTGATAAAGCGAAGCCACGCCAGGAAATGCCGTACGCCGATGCGGCTTGCGGACGAACAGGCGATACAACATTTTCAACTTTTCGGCCACGCCCGTAAACATGACGGTGTCATCAATATCACTGATCACCAACAGATCCGTTTCAGGCGGGGGAATATACACTTCAACGCTGGTGCGTACGGGCGACTGGCCCTCGGCATGCACATGTATATCGGCCCGGTGCCAGGAAACGTCGATGGGTAGTGATTGCGTAATGGGCAGGTGGGCATCGAAATAACCGTCACGATCCGTTTTAAGGATTAGTTCGTTCTCGCCGATACGGATATTCACATGGGCATCGGCTAGGCCACGGCGAAAAATGCGCCGGGTCACATCGGCAGTATCACGCAGCATGCCGCGCCTGGGGATAGCACGGCCAAGAGCGGCCTGACGAAACACCCGCCCCATGACAAATACTTCTTCTGACGAACCGTAGCCACGGTAGGGATGAACCATCATTCCCCCGTGACCACGGTCACGCTTCATGGGTTTTGCGATAACATGGACAAGCCTTTTAACAAAGCTTGTCCACGGGCTAAACCATGACATTAGGCGTGCTGGCCTGAATGACGACCTTCTTGAAGCTCTTCTAGGAGCTTAGCATTGAACGCGTCCAGGTCTTTTGGGGTACGGCTGGTCACCAAGGCGTTATCACACACCACGGCTTCGTCCACCCAGTTAGCACCGGCGTTACGTAAATCCTGGGCAACGCTCGGTACAGAGGTCATCTTGCGACCGTCTACGACGCCTGCGTTAATAAGAATCCAGGGCGCGTGGCAGATAGCGGCAACCGGCTTGCCCGCCTGGAAGAAAGCTTTCACGAAGCTCAAAGCGTCTTCGTTCATGCGCAGCTCATCGGGGTTGAACAGCCCACCCGGCAGCACCAGCGCGTGGTAGTCAGACTCGCTCACATCAGAAAGTGATTTATCGGCCTGGTAAGTATCACCCCAGTCGGTTTCAGCCCAAGCGCGGATACCCTTACCGTCGGGTGTCACAATATCAACTTCAACACCCGCGTTTTTCAGTGCATCGCGTGGCGAGCTTAATTCAGATTCTTCAAAGCCATCGGCCGCAACAATTGCTACACGTTTACCATTCAGTGCTTGATTCATCATGCTCTCCATTTCGTGATGATTTTTGCGTTAACAACGCCTTAACAGTTTGGCGCATCTTGTACAATCGTCAAGCGAAGAAGGTGAAGCAGCCTAGTAACGGCGTACTTAAGCGTTGTACAGCACGCAGCCTAACTGGCTAATATCATAGCCTCCTAGACTGTCGGCCTGCTGCCGGAAACGCATCTGGCGGGTAAAGCTCATCAACGTTTGAATGGCCGGTTCGAAGTAGCTTCGGCGCGGCATGACAAGATCAAACGACTCATCGCGCAGGGGAATAAACGAGAGCTGCTGACGACGGGCGGCGGCCTCGACTCCAAGCCCTGCATCCGCGTCGCCCTGGCGAATGCTTAGGGCCAGATCATCTTCACTCTGAGAAGCGTGCGCGGCCCATCCGATCTGGCGAGCATCAATAGCGGCTTCCTCCAACAGGCATTTAAGCAACTGCGCTGCGCCAGCATCGGGCTGGCGATGAGCAATCGTAAGCCCCGGCCGAGCAATATCCTTAAGCGTTTGGATTCCTAGAGGGTTATTCGATGCTACCAGCAGCCCCTGGCGCCGCTTTGCCCAGTGGATGATGACAAGATCACGCATGCCCCCCAGGCCGAGCATGGCAGGGTCGTTGTAGCTTCTCGTCTCAGGGTGCAGCAGATGCACGCCGGCCAGCAGTGCCTTTCCGCCCACCAGACGACGAACACCATCCCAACTGCCGTGGCACAATAAAGCTACTTCACTGCCGCTTTCACGCAACGCCCACTCAAGAAGCGGGTCCTGGCTACCGGCTAGCACCATTGGCAGTGGCAGTCGCTGGGCCTGGTCCCCCTCTAGATGATTGAGCAGCCACATATCAACACGCTGGCGAGGAAAAAGCAGCTTACCCGCAGCCCGGCTGCAGGGGATTTGCCCCTGGCGCACCAAATCGTACACCTTGCGCTCTTTCAGGCGCAGATAATCAGCCACTTCGCTGGTGGTAAGGTACTCCCTAAACATAGTCTCGCCCTCAATTTACTGCATATAGCTGCATATATTTCAGCTGTCAGTGCAATCAGGCAACATAACGTACAATAATGCCGCTTTACAAACACGCCTTATAAATACGTTTTATAAACAGGTTTTTATAAACACGTTCTTAAAAAATGATGCGGACGTCATGCCAGTAAGTGATAACCCTTTTTACACTGCGCTTGCTCTGATTCTGGGAATGGATCAGAGGCTTTTTGATATCGTCACCCTGTCACTTCAGATATCCCTGATAGCGGTGCTGGTTGCCTGCCTACTGGCCCTGCCTTTAGGTGCCGCACTCGCCTTGTGGCGCTTTCCTGGCCGAAACATCGTCATTGTCATGCTAAATGCATTGATGGGACTTCCACCGGTCGTTGCCGGGTTGTGTGTCTATCTACTGCTTTCTCGCGCCGGGCCGCTGGGTCAGTGGGGGTTGCTGTTCTCGCCCTCGGCCATGGTGATTGCCCAAGTCATTCTGGTACTGCCGATTATTGCTGCCCTTACGCGCCAACAGGTCGAGTCGCTGCACAATGAGTATGACGAGCAATTACGCTCCCTGGGCTTAAGCCCACTGCGCATGATACCTACCCTGCTCTGGGACGCTCGTTTTGGGCTTTTAACTGTCATATTGGCAGGTTTTGGCCGTGCCAGCGCCGAGGTGGGTGCCGTGATGATCGTGGGAGGCAATATTGATGGCGTCACGCGGGTGATGACCACCAGCATTGTGCTTGAAACCAGCAAGGGCAACCTGCCGCTCGCGCTTGGCCTGGGCATTGTCTTGCTGAGTTTGGTAACGTTGATCAACGCCCTGGCCCACGTGGTGAGTGAAACAGCCAAGAGGCGACTGGGATGAAGATCGAAACTATCATGCCCGCTGACATTGCCAGGCAGCATCTACACCAAGTGCGTTTTGAACATCGCGGCCACCATTTGCTGCTACCCACCAACGTATCGTTTTCAGGTTGTCGCCGAACCCTGATCATGGGCCCTAATGGCGCGGGTAAAAGCTTGCTGATGCGCTTGGCCCACGGCTTACTGCGCCCCAGCGGCGGGCATATCCGCTGGGAAGGCGCCCCCCCCGTACAAGCCATGGTGTTTCAGCGCCCGGTACTGCTGCGCCGCTCGGCGCTGGATAACCTGACATACGTTCTGGCGGTTCAGCGAGTGCCACGCGCCCAGCGTAAAGCCCAGGCACTGAACGCGCTGGAGAGGTTTGGACTTGCCGCACTGGCGAAGCGCCCGGCACGCGTACTTTCTGGCGGCGAGCAGCAGCGTCTGGCGCTAGCACGTGCCTGGTTGCTTAATCCGTCGGTGCTATTCCTGGACGAGCCCACCTCGGCCCTCGACCCTGCCGCCATCAAGGCGGTAGAGGACGCAGTCAATGCCTTTCATCAGCAGGGTACCCGCATCATCATGACCACCCATGACCTTCATCAGGCGCGTCGTCTCGCCGATGAGGTGCTGTTTATGCACGGCGGTCAGGTGCTTGAACAGTCGCCTACTGAACACTTTTTTGAAGCTCCCGGATCGCCTCAGGCAAGCGCATTTATTCGGGGCGAACTCGTGTGGTAACAAACTTAAGCGCCCCCTAACTATCAAAAAGGAGTAAACGTATGCAGAAAACGACAGCCCTGGTAGCAGCCGGGTTGGTCGGTCTTTCTTGGAGCGCCTCACTGCTCGCCGAGGATGACTTTATTACGCTGGCGTCCACCACCTCAACCGAGAGCTCCGGCCTGTTTGGCGCGATTATTCCTGCGTTCACCGATACCACCGGCATCGAGGTGCATGTTGTCGCAGTGGGCACCGGCCAAGCATTCGAGATTGCCCGCCGTGGGGATGCTGACAGCCTGCTGGTTCACGATACGGCGGGAGAAGAGCAGTTTGTGGCCAACGGCTACGCCACTGAACGCCAGAACGTGATGTACAACGATTTCGTGCTGGTAGGTCCCAGCGACGACCCAGCCGGCATTAGCGATAGTGAAAGTGCCGCAGAAGCTTTCGCTCTGATTGCCGAAAGCGAGTCGCCCTTTGCCTCACGCGGCGATGACAGCGGCACCAACCGCGCCGAGCTAAGGCTTTGGGAAGATGCGGGCGTGACTCCCCAGGGCGAGTGGTATCGCGAGCTGGGCAGCGGCATGGGGCAAACCCTCAATACCGCCGCAGGTATGAACGCCTACACCTTTACCGACCGCGCCACCTGGGTCGCATTTGAGAACCCGCAAGATCTGACAATTTTGTTTGAAGGCGACGAAGCGCTGTTCAACCAGTATGGCAGTCTGCTGCTATCCACTGAGAACAACCCACACTTGAAACACGACCTGGCCACTCAGTGGCACGAATGGCTGCTTTCCAGCGAAGGTCAGCAAGCCATTGCCGATTTCGAAGTCAACGGCCAACAGCTGTTTTTCCCTAACGCTGAATAACCGCTTTTGCCATGAAAAAGCCGCCGCTATTAGATAGCAGCGGCTTTTGGCTAACAGCGTACTGTTTAGAACAGTTCGCGGATATCCTTGGCTTCCCAATGCGGGAAATGCTTTCTTACCAACGCATTGAGATCATGCTCAAAGGCCGCCCAGTCGGTAGTGGGTGTAGCACTAGCCTCGCGTGAGGCAACCGCACGAATCATCCCCGCACCGACCGTCACGTTGGTCAACCGGTCGATAATGATAAAGCTGCCGGTGCCTGGGCTGGTGCGGTAATCATCCACCGGAATAGCTGCCGTCAGCTCCACCTCGCAGCGGGCGATGGCGTTCAGCTCCAGCGCATCCGTTGTGTGCTTTTCCAACGTATTGACGTCGATCTGATACTCGATACCGCGTACCTGACCGGAAAGATCGCGGGTGGCGAGCTTGAAATCGTAAAGCTTGCCGGGCGTCAGCGGCGTTTCATGCATCCACACGATATCCGCCGTGAAGGCGTTGGAGAGCGGCACATCCGCCTCAGCGCTTACCAACCAGTCGCCGCGGGAAATATCGATCTCATCTTCAAGCGTGACAGTGATTGCCTGGCCTGGGTAGGCCTCGCTCAAATCACCATCGTAGGTAACCACGCGCGCCACTTTGGATATCTTGCCGGAAGGCAGCGCTTTCACCGCTTGCCCCGGGCGTAGAACGCCTGCGGCCAGGGTGCCGCAGTAGCCGCGAAAATCCAGGTTCGGCCGGTTCACATACTGCACCGGCAGGCGCAGGTCGCTCAGGTTCTGGTCGCGGCTGATCTCGGTATTTTCCAGTAGCTCGATCAGCGTTTCGCCGCTGTACCAGGGTGTCTGCTCGCTGCGGTTGACGACGTTGTCGCCATTGAGCGCCGACATCGGCACAAACCGGATATCGCTTGCCTGAAGGTTGGTGGCAAAGGTGCGATACTCTTCTACGATTTCGTTGAAACGCTGCTCGGAAAAGCCCATCAAGTCCATCTTGTTGACCGCGATCACCAGGTGCTGAATGCCCAGCAGGTCGGCGATAAAGCTGTGGCGGCGCGTCTGGGTCTGTACGCCATAGCGCGCATCGATCAGGATAATGGCCAGGCTCGCGGTCGAGGCGCCTGTGGCCATGTTGCGCGTGTACTGCTCGTGCCCCGGGGTATCGGCAATGATGAACTTGCGCTTATCAGTGGAGAAGAACCGGTAGGCTACATCAATGGTAATGCCCTGCTCACGCTCGGACTGCAGGCCATCGACCAAAAGCGCCAGGTCCACCGTATCGCCGGTGGTACCGCTCGTCTTGGAAGCCTGGGTAATCGCAGCGAGTTGATCTTCGAAGATCATCTTGGAGTCGTGCAACAAGCGGCCGATCAGCGTCGATTTGCCGTCGTCCACGCTGCCGCAGGTAATGAACCGTAAAAGGTCTTTGTTCTCGTGCTCGTGCAGGTACTGCTCGATATTGTCGGCGATCAAATTGGACTGATGAGACATTAGAAGTACCCCTCGCGCTTTTTCTTCTCCATGGAACCTACCTGGTCGCGATCAATGGCCCGGCCGCTGCGCTCGCTGGTACGGGTCAAGAGCATTTCCTGAATGATTTCCGGAAGCGTCGCGGCTTCAGACTCGACCGCGCCGGTCAGCGGGTAGCAGCCCAGCGTTCTAAAGCGCACCGACTTCTCTTCAGGCACCTCACCCGGCGCCAGCGGCAGGCGATCGTCATCGACCATGACCTGCATGCCGTCGCGCTCGACCACCGGGCGCTTGGCGGAGTAATAAAGCGGTACAATCGGAATCGATTCCAGGTAGATGTACTGCCAGATATCCAGCTCCGTCCAGTTGGAAAGCGGGAACACGCGAATCGACTCGCCTTTGTTGATCTTGGCGTTGTACACGTTCCATAGTTCGGGGCGCTGATTCTTGGGGTCCCAGCGGTGGTATTTATCACGGAAGGAGTAGACGCGCTCCTTGGCCCGAGATGCTTCCTCATCGCGCCGAGCACCGCCAAAGGCGGCATCAAACCCGTACTTGTCCAGCGCCTGCTTAAGCGCCTGGGTTTTCATGATATCGGTATATTTCGCGCTGCCATGGTCGAACGGGTTGATATTGGCCGCCCGCCCCTCTTCATTGGTGTGCACGATCAGCTCCATACCCGCCTCAGATGCCATACGATTACGAAACTCGATCATTTCGCGAAACTTCCAGGTGGTATCCACGTGCATCAGCGGGAATGGCGGCGTACCGGGGTAAAACGCCTTACGCGCCAGATGCAGCATCACCGAAGAGTCCTTGCCGATCGAGTACATCATGACCGGGTTACTGAACTCAGCCGCCACTTCACGAATGATGTGAATGGACTCGGCTTCAAGCTGTTTCAAATGGGTTTGACGCGCGGCGCTGAGCGCGCCGGGCGCCTCGCGCCGCGGCGTCGAAGAGAGAGTGGAGAACTGAGTCATGGTCTGCTACCTCACAAAACAAGCCGATGTTTATAAGCTTGCAGTACACGCTGAATTAAAACGTTATACGTTCGATTGCGGATAGAGTAACGCCGAGTCGATAATAACCCAAAAGAATTAATAACTATCTTTTTATTCTTTTATAAACTAACAGCCATAGAACGGGCGATAACGCTAAACATCAACACGCTCAATCCAGGTTTCCCATTGCTCACCATGCAAATCCACTACTCGATAGCCGGGCCGCGAGGCTTCATCGATGGCAAAAGATTCAGCGCCAGGCATAAACTGGTCTGACATTGCCGGACAGCCGTATACCCCGATACGGTTTTCCGCGAACGCAACGTGCTGGGCATGAGCTTGATGGGCATGGCCGAAAAGCACGATTTTAACTTGAGGATAGGCACTCAGTACTTGCCAGAAGGCTTCACGGTCCTGAAGGCCTATGGCGTCCATCCAGTCAGCCCCCACATCGACAGGTGGGTGATGCATGGCGATAAGCGTAGGCCGATCATCCTCTTCCAACTGCGCAGTTAACTTCAGAAGCTGCTCACCACCCAGCTCACCGTAAGGCTGGCCAGCCACCTGAGTATTCAGCAACAGCATACGCCACTGCTGCATATCAACTTCTTCCAACAGCGGATGCTCGGCACGCATCAGCTCTACTTGATCGTGATTGCCCGGCAACCAGAACCAAGGGCATGGCAGCGAAGCCATCGCCTTTTTGACAAGCGCATAGGAAGCAGGGGTTTCATCCTGGCTGATATCGCCGGTAAACACGATGATATCCGGACGCTCGGCAACAGCGGCAGCCAGTACACGCTGAAAATGCTCCCAGGGTACGCCCGCCCGGGAGCGCGCGCTGATATCTGCATGTAGGTGAGAATCGGTAATCTGCACCAGGCGCATTAACGCATCTCCGGCAGATCATACGCATGCCCATGGGCTAACCCATGCGCCAGCCACTCGCCCAAAAAGCGGTTGAGCTGAAGTTTTTCATCGGGCTGGTGCATGCGCGCATTCGGATAGCGATAACGTCCACTAAAGTGGCGCTCGCGTTGAAAATCGGTCACTTCAGCCATGCGCACATCGTGATAAAGGTGCACGCGCATGCGCGGGCCATCCATGATCGCATCCAGAGGGCCACTTTGGGTAACATCCACCATGGTGGTATAAGGCGCCTGCTCTACGATGGTCAGCTGCAGGTCGCCAAAATGGCGATCGTTACTGCTTAGTGCAATTTCACGACGCTGGCCGCTCTCCATATCCCCCACCAGGCGTGAAAGGCGCAGGTAGTTGGCGCTGCACTCCCCTTGGAGTGATTTCAAATCGGTGACATAAGCTGTTCTCGCCATGCTCACTCCTCGTCGGTTTCGCTATGCATGAGCGCTCGCTGGGAAGCCGCACGCAGTGAGGCGCGCTGCCCTGCCAGCCAGTGCAACCCAATTAAACACATGGCGTTGTCGAGTCTTCCTTGGCCCAGGAGTTCCCAAACGGTAGGAAAAGCCACAACGTGTACGCGGATATCTTCATGCTCTTCATCCAGGCCATGAATACCGCCTAACCCCTGAGTATTCACCAGCCCGCAAAAAAGCGTTACACGCTCATTGCAGGCGCCCGGGCTAGGATAATACGTATGTATCAGCGTCAGAGAGCCTACTTCGCAACCCGCCTCTTCCAGGGACTCACGTCGGGCAACGTCTTCAAGTGATTCATCTTTATCGACAAGGCCCGCCACCAGTTCAAGCTTCCAAGGTGATACGGGGTCATCAATCGCACCTGCTCGAAATTGTTCGACCAGCACCAGCGCATCTCTTGCCGGGTCATACAACAAGACGCCAACGGCATCAAAGCGATGATGCACTTCGCGACGCATGGGCTTGCTCCATCCACCTTCAAACAGCCGGTGGCGAAGCTCCAGGGCTTCGAGACGGAAAAACCCCTGATAGAGCGTTTTACGCTCGATCAGTTCAATATCGTCGCGGCCATATAGCGGCGTACCTAGCGATGAGGTTTCAGCATTGAATGCCATGCGGCACTCCCAGTAGTCACAATCCTCTATTATCAATGCTTGCTACTGGGAATGCCAATCTGGCTAGGGCGGGGTTATAGGCGGCTCAGCATGGCTTGAGCTTCCCGGCGTAGCGCCTCGTCGGAAAGTTCGCGCTGCTCGCGAGGGATGCCGTTCACGGCACGCTCTGCATGTTCACGAGCCGCCTCGGTATTACCTTCATCGAGCAGGAATGCTGCGTAGTAATAGTTGACGTCGATACCATCAGGACGAACCTCAACGGCGCGTTGAAACATCTGGCCAGCTTTTTCACTGCTTCCAAAACTGATCGGGCGCCCCGGCACGTTGTCGTATAGTGCACCCAAGGTGACATAGGCTGAGCCGTTTGCGCCTTGAGGATCCAGCGCAATAGCGCGCTCCAAAACATCACGGGCATCGCCGGCCACACTCAACGCCCCAAACCCGCCGCGCTCACGTGCATAAGAGGCCAGGATAATTCCCTGCCAAGCCAGCACGTCGGCCTGATCTGCGTTCTCTTGTGCCAAAGCAGTGGCTTCACTCGCCAACGTCTTTAAAGTGCTCTCCCGCTGGTTAGCCGGCAGATCGCTTACCGTATGCTCCCAGCGATTTTTCAGCGAGAAAAGCTCACTTTCATAAGCGATAGCCGTTAAAGGTAGCAGCGCCAGCGTGCTGCCAAGTGCAGCAGCCACTAGTAACCGAGGGAGGGGGTATACGTGCATAACAATCTCCTGGATTATTTTTATCAACCTATTTTATAGACATGGTGTTTATATATTTATAAAGCCCACTTCGACAATGTAACGAACGTTTGAATGATTCGCTAGTGACCCCGGTAATTCAACATGCTTTTACCTAAGATGCTTTTTTTCACGTAGAGTAAGCTTCTTTAAAGTGCCGCCCTTACCGACATGAGAGCACGCGAATGAAAGGCCGTAATATGACCCGCTGGCGTGACCCGGCTAAAGACCCACGCCAAGCACCCAAGAGTAACCTGATTACCGCCGAAGGCGCCGCCCGTCTGCGCGGCATTCTGGATCACTTATCGCGCGTAAAACGTCCTGCGCTTTCCGCCAAGGTAGGCGAAGCGGCCGCACTGGGCGATCGTAGCGAAAACGCAGATTACACTTATAACAAGAAAGAGCTGAACCGCGTCATCGCCCGGATTCGCTACCTGACCATACGCCTGGATGAACTCCAGGTAATCGACCGGCTCCCGGCGAATCTCGATAAAATCTTCTTCGGCGCCTTTATCGATCTGGAAGATGAAGAAGGAGAAGCACTTCAACTACGCATTGTGGGTCACGACGAAATCGATACCCAAAAGCGCTGGATCAGTATCGACGCGCCCATGGCCAAAGCGCTTCTCGGCAAACAGGTCGATGACGATGTAACGGTGCTTACCCCGAATGGAGAAGTGCTCTACACCGTGACCAACATTCGTTATACCGGTTAATCCTTTAATGCATAATCAATAGTGGTCACCACCCGGACGCGCTTAATATTCGGTGTATAGCTGTCTAGATCCTCAATAGAGAAATAGCCCTGCGTCGCCTGGTGTATCTGGCCCACCTGGCTCCCGGAGTCTTCGGCAAACTGCTGAGCGGCATTACGCGCATCAGCGGTCGCCTCGGCAATCATTTCGGGTTTGATTGCATCTAGCCCGGTAAACAGAAACTCGGTTTGGTACTCATAACTTGGTGAGAGTAAAACGCCTTGGCGCACCAACGACGTAGTACTGGGGATTGCCTGCATGACACCTTCCACATCTGGCGAACGCAGCAGTAGCGTGGCCTCTGCGCGGTAACGCTCATCAGGGCGCTGCCCGCCATACAGGTTACTGAACTGATCGGTTATCCGGGGTGGCGTGGTGGTGATATGCTCAGACGCAAAACCCTGGGCTTCTAGGAAGCGGCGGATCGCCTGATCGTTATTGGAAAGCTGCTCTTCCAAGTCGCTTAAACTATTGGCGCTAACGCTATAATTAAACGGCCACAGCACCAGATCTGCCGCCACCTCACGCTCAGCCAACCCACGAACCGTGACATTACGCGAAGACTGCTGCCATACCTCGGCCGCCTGCTTGATGTAGCTCCCGCCCCCGACCAGCCCTACCGCCAGCAGGCCACCTAATACAATAGCGCTAGCCAATACCACGGCATTTCTGCTGTTTCTAATCATTATCGCCACCCCACACAGCTTCCATTAAACTGCCCTAATACTTAACAGCATCATAGCGGTGAAACGGTGGCACGTCGGTAGCCGAATGTGGCAAGTTTGGGAAAATATTGAGTTAGGTATTAGCGACTAACAAAGCCGCCAATACCTATTTTTTCTATCACCTGTGTTTTCTAGCACGTATGTTTTCTATGCCTGTACTACGCGCTGACTCTGCTCGCCCAGGCCATCAATGCCTAAACGCATGCTCTGGCCATCCCGCAGATACACTTGGGGCTGCTGGCCCATGCCGACACCCGGAGGCGTACCGGTTGAAATAACGTCGCCCGGCTGCAGGCTCATAAAACGGCTTAGATAACTGATGAGGAAAGGTACCTGATACACCATGGTCTGGGTGCTGCCATCCTGATAACGCTTGCCATCCACTTCGAGCCACATGCCCAATTGGTGTGGGTCCGCCACTTCATCACGGGTTACCAGCCAAGGACCTAACGGGCCAAACGTATCGCAGCCTTTGCCTTTATCCCAGGTACCGCTGCGCTCAAGCTGGAACGCGCGCTCAGAGACATCATTCACGACACAGTATCCCGCCACATGAGACATGGCGTCGGCTTCGTCGATGTAGCGGCCGCCCTTGCCGATGATGACGCCAAGCTCCACTTCCCAGTCGGTCTTTTCGGAGCCGCGGGGAATTTCCACATCATCGTTAGGGCCGCAGATAGCACTGGTCCATTTGTTGAAAATGACTGGCTCGGGCGGCACTTCAGAACCGGTTTCCGCCGCGTGATCAGAATAGTTGAGACCGATGCAAATAAACTTGCCTACGCGAGCTACACAGGGGCCCAAGCGAACATCATCAGCTACTTCCGGCAACGTCGTTAAATCCATATCGCGTAGTTGCTGCAACTTACTATCGCTTAATACATCGCCCGCGATATCATCAACAACCGAGGAAAGATCGCGTACCTTTCCCTGGTTATCCAGAATGCCTGGCTTTTCCTGGCCCGGCTGTCCAAAGCGTAATAGTTTCATATTGTTATTCCTCCTGAAGTAATCAGTTAGCCCAACCGCCATCAATTAATTGTGCGGTACCCGTAATGAACTGCGACTCATCGCTGGCCAAAAAAGCGGCCAATGCCGCCACTTCCTCTACCCGACCTAGCCTGCCCATCGGTTGACGCGCAATAAAAGACGCCAGCACCTCATCCTCGCTGCGCCCTTCTTTACGGGCCTGCTCGGCAATGCGCTGTTTCAGTGAAGGAGACTCAACGGTACCCGGACAAATCGCATTGCAGCGCACGCCTTGCGTCATAAAGTCTGCAGCTACCGACTTGGTAAGGCCGATGACCGCTGCCTTGGAGGCGCCGTAAGCACAGCGGTTGGCAACGCCTTTAACGCTTGAGGCCAAAGACGCCATATTGATGATGCTGCCCCCGCCTTTTGACAACATGCCGGGCAGGAAAGCCTGCAGGGTATAAAACATCGAGGTGACATTCAGATCCATCGACCGCTGCCAGGTGGCTTCGTCGCACTCAAGGACCGTACCCCCCGGCACCATACCCGCACAGTTGAACAGTATGTCCAAAGCCGGCAACGAAGCGGCCAGCTCATTGATGGCCTGGCTATCCGTCACATCCAGGCGATAGGCTTCAACACCCGGCATATCTTCTAACGAGGAAATATCAATATCGGTGGCGAATACCCTGGCGCCTTCGGCAACGAATCGCTCGACGCTTGCACGCCCAATGCCGTTCGCGGCGGCGGTAATTAATGCCGTTTTATTTTTGAGTCTCATGCGGTTTCACTTCCCTGATCGCGTTGGCATGCACCTAGAAACAGTGTGAACCTACTTGAGGTCAGGGCACCCAGCTATTAGTGGCCTGACCAACGCATCGAGTATGGGCATGAAACTTTGATACTGGCAATCCTCAAAAAGGCCAATGCGCCATGGCGATCATACAAGCCTTTAGCGGCCTGATTGACTCGCCCCATAAACCCGAAAACGCCGGTTATCGGCAAGTGTCTCGAAGCTTCCAAAGGTGCCGGTCAAAAGGTCTGGATAGGGCAAGAACGCATTCGCCACGATGATTAACCGCCCACGGTTAGCAAGACGTTCTGGTGCCTGGCGAATCAAGCGTTGGCTGGGCCCGTAGCTAACATCTCGCTCCTGGTGAAACGGCGGATTGCTGATAATAAAATCATAGGCTTGGCTTTCCAGGGCGCTATACACATCGCTTTGCAAAACGTGCCCATCGACGTTATTGGCCTCCAGCGTGCGGCGCGTCGCCTCAACGGCAAAAGCGCTGACATCCACGGCGGTGACCGTATGGCCCCGCTTGGCAAGCCAGGCGCTGATAATGCCATCGCCACAGCCCATATCGAGAATACGCTGAGGCGTTTTGGGCAGTTCTTTTTCCAGGCTTTCCAATAGTAGCAATGTACCTTCATCCACCTTGCCATGACCAAAGACGCCGGGGTGGCTGACAAGCGTTAAACCCAATGCCTCAAAGCGCTGCCAAGCATCTTGCAGGGTGTTCTCAAAAGCGATGGTGCGTGAGGCAAACAGTGAACAGCGCCGCGCGTTATCGCGCTTGTCGCAAATCATTCCCCGCTCTGCGAGTACTTTTGGCACCCGTTTCACGCCGCCATTGTGCTCGCCTACAATCTCAATGGCCGTACCCACCGGTAAAACGCTGCATAGCCACTCAAGCCACCAAATGCCTAGCTGGTGCGCTTTAGGCCAGAACAGCACTATCTCGCCGTGGGTAACGGCGTTTTCGAGCAGCATGAAGGGGCTACAAGCTGTCTTGCCGGCGGCTTGCCACTCGTTTAGTACGCTAAGATCACCGCTGATAACGCCCGTGGATTGCGCGATTAACCAAGCGTCAACCGGTGGTGCTACGACCATAAGTGCCGTGTAGTCATCCTGTTGGCGTTCCAGCAGTTGGCAGGCAGGTGTTTGGGCACTCATTGGGAAGTCTCCGATTTGATCAACGTATAAAGCAAATAACGACCCAGCCGCCAGTGCGGGTCTTGTTGGCAGTACTTTTTTTCAAGCGCCAGTAGCGTTTCACGCTCTTTATCGCTGGTGGGTGGCTGGCGTAGGTAGTCCTGAAACACGCGGATACCCGCAACGCTTGCCACTTCAAGGTTATTTTCCGCCCCCCACTCAACAACTTCAGCATGAGTTACCGGCGAAATCGGTGTTAAGCGCTGCCGCTTGCCCTTGCCTTCCAGGCGATCACTTAACGCTTTTTCCAGATTGCCTTTCACCGCATTGGAAAAGCGCAGCGCATCGCGGTTGAATACCATCAGGCTTAATTGGCCACCGGGCGCGAGCAGACTGGTTAGATGGGCAATCGCTGAACGCGGGTCACCCAACCATTCAAGCACCGCGTGGCAGGTAATCAAAGGCCAAGGGCCAGGCGCTTGCTGGCGTAAATCTTGGAGCGGAGCATGCACGTAGGCCATCGCCTCGCAAGGCAGCGCCTTCGCTTCACGGTGCCAGTGCCTGGCATACGTAAGCATATCCAGGGAGGGCTCGGTCATGGTGACCGGATGCTGGCGTTCGGCAAACCAGGCAGCCTGCTGGCCTAATCCGCCGCCGACATCCAGCACGGGTTGCTGGTCCAGCTGCAGCATTTGCGGCAACAGATAATCCAGCATCGCCAAGCGCAGCTCGCCGCGGGGCGCTTGGTAAAGCGAGCGCGAAAACTTGTCGACCAGACCGTCGAAGTAGCGGTCTCCAGCGTCGGTTAATTCATAGGTTGGATGCATGCATAAGGCCAGGCGGCGTATCAAAGCCGCGTAGTTTACCCTGCCTGAGGACGGAACGCTTGCAGCGGTAATTGATGCTGCCAGACATCTTGCTGCTCTAAGGCAGCGGCCAACTGTAAGAGCTGTTTATCCTCACCAAACCGCCCCACTACTTGCACGCCCACCGGCAGCCCGTTGGCGGCCACATGCAAAGGTACTGACATGGCGGGCTGGCCCGTCAGGTTGGCCAATTGCGTAAACGGTGTGCGGCTAAGAGCATCCACCGCCAGGCGCTTTAATAAGCCTACCTTTAGCGCCAGCGATGATACCCCCGGAATCGCCAGAACAGACATTAACCGTTCACGCGCCGCTGACGGGTAGAGCTCACCAATTTTAGGGGCGGTATCTGCGGTTACCGGCATCACCAGCGCGTCAAAGCGTTGATGAAAACGACTCATCTGTTCAGCCGCCACGTGCCAATAGCGTTTGGCTAACTCGTAATCCTGTGCCAATAGCTTGCTTCCCAACCGGCCGATGGCACGTGTAGAGGGCTCGATCGCCAAGCGTCGAACCGGCACCCCGGTTTGCTGGCTAATCCAGCGAAGATCTGCCGCCAAATGACCAAGGTAAAGCGTCAGGTAGCTATCTGCCAGGGCTTCACCATCCACTGGAGGATCGCACCACTCCACCTCATGGCCCATTTCCGTTAGCGCGGCGGCCGCTTTATCAACTGCTGCTTTGACCTCGGGGTTTAACCGCGTACCCAGGTTATGGCTCAAGGGATCACCCAGCGATACGGCAATACGTAGCCGCTTAGGCGGGGATGCCAGTGCCGCCACGTAACCCGTTTCACGGGGCACCGGGTAAGGACCAGAAAGCGCCATGCCGTTCACCTGCTCCAATAGCGCCGCACTATCGCGTACGCTGCGGGTCACTGCATGCTCAATAACCGCGCCCTGCCATACTTCACTATGGTCAGGCGCGAGCGGCACCCGGCCACGGGTGGGCTTAAACCCAAATAGTCCGCAATAGCTGGCAGGGATACGGATCGAGCCTCCACCATCCCCCGCTAGCGCTAAAGGCACCATACCGCTGGCCACGGCAACTACCGCACCGCCGCTTGAACCGCCGGGTGAATACCCTGCCTGCCAGGGGTTAACCGGGTGCGGAAAGGCTTTAGGCTCGGTTATTCCCATTAACCCCAGCTCCGGCGTCGCTGTCTGCCCAACAATTACCAGGCCAGCGGCTCTTGAGCGCTGGATAAGCAAGGCATCCTCTTTCGGGCACCACTGGGATAACGCGGCACACCCGAAAGCCAATGGCTCACCGGCCAGGCCCATCAGCAGGTCTTTACTCAAGGTAGGCACCCCACCAAAGAGCGCGTCATCGGCGACACCCCTGCTCTCTTGCCGGGCTTTCTCAAAACGCGTTCTGACGACTGCATGCAGGACAGGGTTCAGCGTTTCAATGGCATTGAAGGCGGCTTCCAAAACGTCCGCGCGGCCCACCTCACGGCGGCGGATCAGTGTTGCCAAGCCGGTAGCGTCGTACTGCTGATACTCATGTAGCTGCATTGCACTCGCCTATTATGCTTTTCCCCCTAGCCTAGCAGATGGCGCTTACTTAACTTTCCTTAATTCTGTGTTTTTGCTTCCCCTTTCCTGAGCCTTAAGGCGTATTGCCTTTACGCCTAAAACTTACTATGTTGAAAACCGATTGGGAACGTTCCCATTTTATTATTTAATGGATAGTCACCATGTCCGCTGCCTCTTCGCGCGCCACACTTATTGAAGTCGCTAAACTGGCAGGTACTTCTAAAACCAGCGTATCGCGCTTTTTTGGCCCGGAGCGCGAACGGCTAACCCCCAGCCTTCAAACGCGCATTGCCAACGCCGCCACTGCTCTGGGCTACCAGCCCAATTTGATGGCTCGCGGCCTCAAAGGGGGTGGCTCGCGACTGCTGGGAGTACTGGTGGCCGATATCCGCAATCCGTTCTCAGTCGCTGTTGTTCATGGCATAGAGCAAGCGGCTCGGACCCACGGTTATTCATTAATCGTCTGCAATACCGATAACGACCCTGAACAAGAACAGCAGCACTTGCGTCTACTGAAGTCTTATCAGATAGAGGGCCTGATTATTAATGCTGCCGGGCAGCCTGAAGCGCAGCTGCAGGCGCTAAAGCATAGCGGCGTCCCCCTGGTGCTGCTTGACCGCGAGGTTCGCCAACTTGACGTTGATGTGATTGGGCTCGATAACGCATTGGCCATTGATATGGCATTGGATCATTTAGTGCGACAGGGATATCGCTCCATTCTCTATGCCAGTGAGCCACCTGCTTATGCCAGTACCCGCCAGGAACGTCTACAGCGCTTTAACCAGCAAGCAGAACGTTTAGGGATCAAAAGTCAGACGCTGATATTGAGCAGTTCAGCGCCTGACTTTGAAACGTTAACCGCCTTTGTCGAGCACCCTGGATCATCTCCAGGTGCTGTTTTATGCGCTAACGGTAACGTCACGCTCGCTATGACACGCAGTTTTCAACAGCTGGATATCACCTTGGGTCAAACAGGTTTAATGGGAATTGACGAGCTTGATTGGTGTGAGCTGATAACGCCGGGCATCACCACCCTCGCCCAGCCTACCGATGATATCGGCCATGCTGCAGTCAGTTGCCTGCTCAACCAGCTTAACGGCTCAGCGCAGGCATCGCCCGTGCGCTACCGCCATGCGCCGCGTTTACAGATCCGCGGTAGTACAACGCTTGTGCCCAACTTTTAACACTTAAAAAGAGAATAGCCCGATGGCAAATGCAACATCCTCCTCCCCCCGGATACTCACCTTTGGCGAAGCCATGGCTATGATGGTGGCCGATTTACCGGGCGACTTGGCTGACGTAGACCGCTTTCATCGCCGCTTGGCAGGCGCTGACAATAATGTTGCCATTGGTCTTTCGCGCTTGGGTTTTCACGTTGGCTGGTTGAGTCGGGTCGGTACCGACAGCCAGGGCCGCTTTATTCAACAGGCCTTAAAAGCCGAAGGTGTCGATGATCGGTATATTCACCTTGATGCGCACCACCCCACTGGGCTGATGTTCAAGGAGCGTGCCGAAGGCGGTGCCGACCCTCGGGTTGAGTACTTCAGACGCGGCAGTGCCGCCAGCCACTTAAGCGTTGAAGACGCCGCTTCCATCGACTTTCAATCGCTCACTCATCTGCATGCTACCGGCATTACCCCCGCGCTTTCTGAAAGCGCCCTGGAATTAACCCGCCACTTGATGCAGCAGGCACGCGAAAGCGGCGCCAGCATTTCCTTCGACCCCAACTTGCGCCCTTCACTTTGGCCCAGCGAAGCTGTCATGCGTGATACCTTAAATAAGTTGGCAAGTCTTGCTGACTGGGTACTGCCGGGACTTTCTGAAGGACGGCTTTTGACCGGCTGCGATACACCCGAAGCGATTGCCGATTTTTACCTCGCTCGGGGCGCCAAGGCAGTTATCATCAAGCTGGGGCCAGAAGGAAGCTATTACCGCGGCACCCTTGGCGGCACGCTGGAAAGCTTTCTGGCTCCCGGCCAGCCGGTCGCTGAAGTCGTTGATACGGTCGGCGCGGGGGATGGCTTTGCGGTCGGTGTAATCAGCGCTTTACTGGATGGCCGTACGCCGCTACAAGCCCTTAATCGCGGTAATCTGGTAGGCGCTCAGGCCATTCAGGTCGTTGGCGATATGGAAGGTTTGCCAACACGGGATAAGCTTCAACAGATTGAACAGTAGAATCAGTTAATGTTTCATTTAATAAAAATATCAACACAACAGGAGACAAAATGAAAAAGAATATTATGGTAATGGGTCGACTCAGCGCCTCTCAGCAGGAAGAGTTAGCACAATACTTTACGTTACTTGAGCATTCAGGCTCACTGGATCTGACCCAGCCGGGTGTGGCTGAGGTACTTTCCAAAGCGCATGGCATTATCGGCTCCGGGCTGCCTGTCACCCCCGAGTTGCTGGACGCAGCGCCCGCGCTTGAAGTTATTTCGACCGTTTCTGTGGGTTACGATAGCATCCCCGTGGATGAGCTGACCAAGCGCGGCATCATGCTGTGCAACACCCCAGATGTGCTCACCGAAACAACGGCTGACATTGGCTTTGCGCTGATCATGGCGGCTGGCCGACGCATGATCGAGCTTGCGGAAGTGGTCAAACAAGGCAAATGGACGTCCAGTATCGGTCCTGATTTATTCGCCAACGATGTACACGGCAAAACGCTCGGCATGGTCGGATTTGGCCGTATCGGTGCGGCGATTGCCCGACGCGGCGCGCTGGGCTTTGGCATGCCGATTCTCTACTCCAACGCTTCACCGAAGCCGGAGCTTGAAAAAGAGCTGGGCGCAAAGCGCTGCGAACTAGAAACGCTCTTGGCAGAATCCGATTATGTGTGTATTACCGTCCCCCTCACCCAAGAGACGGAAAAGCTGATTGGCAAGCATGAATTCTCGTTGATGAAGCCCTCAGCGGTTTTCGTCAATATTGCGCGTGGCAAAGTGGTTGATGAGGCAGCCCTGATCGAAGCCTTGGAAAACGACACAATTCGAGCGGCTGGCCTTGACGTATTCGAGCAGGAACCTCTTCCCGCCTCATCACCGCTTCCCCATATGCATAACGTGGTCGCGTTACCGCATATTGCCTCGGCCACCCATGAAACCCGCCAGGCAATGGCCCAACGCGCCGTGGATAATATTCGTTTAGCGCTCCAGGGTGAGCGTCCGATCAACGTCGTTAACGAAACGGTGCTTAATGAATAATCCGCTCGCGGCACCTGCACCGCTTTGCCTGCTGTTTGATTGCGATGGCACGCTCGTTGACAGCGAAATTCTACTCGCCGAGGTGCTTGGGGAAGTCCTGCCTGAGTTCGGTTTGCCGTTTTCAGCCCGGCAATATATGGAAGAATTCCGCGGTATTCGCTTTTACACCATCGTCCAAATGCTTGAAGAGCGTTTTGGCGTATTGGTAGAAGATCAATTTCCGACGTTGGAAGCCCAAATGCGCGCCCGTATGGAGACGCGCATGCGCGCTGAGCTTGAGCCGATAGCGGGTATCCCTGAGGCACTGGCAGCCTTAAGTGCCTACCCCAAGGCGGTGGTATCCAACGGGCCAGAGCGCAAGATTCGCTGCGCGCTGGAAAGCACGCGCCTAACGCCGCACTTTGGAGAACAAATCTTTAGCGCTTACACGCTGAATGTATGGAAACCCGACCCCGCGCTCTATCTTCAGGCAGCCTCGGCAATGGGCTATGCCCCCGAGCAATGTATCGTGATCGACGATGCGGCGGTGGGCGTAGAAGCAGGCTTGGCGGCGGGCATGCATGTTATCCATATCAACCACTTCCCCAAAGAGGAAACCACACCCGAAGGCGCGATTGGTATACAGCATGCTCATGAGCTACCTGACGTGATTGCCCGCCTTGATATAAAAACCACTAGTTAGCACAACACGTAAGGCGCTGATACAACCACCTTGTTGATATGCATAGCAGTTGAAGGGAGTGACACGATGAAACTATTTTCGCTGCACGGTCAAGTCGCCATGGTAACCGGCTGCAATAAAGGATTAGGGCAAGGTATTGCCCTGGCCCTAGCCCAAGCAGGTGCTGACATTGTCGGCGTTAGCCGCCGCCCTGCCGATGACACGCAACATCAGGTCGAAGCCTTGGGACAGCGCTTTTACGCGGTTGAGGCGGAGCTTGGCCATCACGCGCCAAGCGAGATCGTAAGCCAGGCCATCACACAAGCGGGCAAGCTGGATATCCTGATCAACAATGCTGGCATTATCCGCCGGGCACCGGCCATTGAGTTTTCTGAAGAAGACTGGGACTCGGTGCTGGACGTTAACTTAAAGGCCACGTTCTTCCTGGCTCAACACGTCGCCAAGCATCTTATTGAGCGCAAGGTACCCGGCAAAATTGTCAATATCGCCTCACTACTCTCATTCCAAGGCGGCATTCGCGTCCCCTCCTACACCGCTAGCAAAAGCGGGCTTCTAGGCCTCACTCGCCTGCTGGCCAACGAGTGGGCCGCCCACAATATCAACGTGAATGCGATCGCCCCTGGATACATGGCAACCGATAACACCCAAGCGCTGCGCGACGACCCCCAACGCCATGACGAAATACTCGGCCGTATTCCGGCTGGCCGCTGGGGAACGCCTGACGACTTGGCGGGCGCAGTCATCTTTTTGTGCTCTGACGCAGCCCGCTACGTTCATGGCCACACACTAGCGGTGGATGGCGGTTGGCTTGCACGCTAAAAGTAGGTAGCCAAGTGCTCTTTAACGTTTAAGTCATTATCGACTAACAGTAGTTGGCGCCATTTATCGAACGTTAAACAGGGGTGAGAGGCACCAAACGCAACAATATCACCAACTTCTACATCCAGAGCTTCTTTAGGAAGTCGCACGAAAGTGTGCTGATCCATAATTTTCGTCACTTCCCAACCATCCACCGACAACAGCTGTTCAGGGGTACCGGTTTCCCTGTAACGACGCAAGGCAATAGGTAACTGATCATGGCCAATATCGCGCTTGCCTAACGCAATGATGGCAAGCCCAGGCTCGGGGAGCGACTGTACCTGTGCAAAAACTTCCAGAGCAGGCTCAAGCCCGTCCGGTAAATCAGGCCGACGGGCAAGCACGGCGGATTGCGCATCACGATACAGTCCATGGTCGTGAACTACGTAACACCCTGGGCGTAATACGGCTGTAAACCGACCTTGAAGCGGCGCTCCCTCAAAGGCTTCTGCAATCAAGTCATACCAGGCAGAACCCGATGCTGTGACTATGGGCTCAGGTTCTGAAAAGCGCTTTGCTGCCTCAAGCTCTACCGCCACATCCACTAGATATTTAGCGTAAGCACGAATACCAGCTTCTGGATCAGCGCCGTGCACGACGCCTTCATAGCCTTCCAACCCCGCCAATGACAGCGCGGGTTCTTCAGCAATAGTCCCGGCCAGAGAGAGTATCTGTTGCTGGGTACGGCAGCCGCACCTTCCACCCGGAACACCTACCTCAATCAAAACCGGTAAGATCAGGCCTCGCTTGGCAAAAAAGCGCCCAAGCTGGCGTACGTTTTCCTGACTGTCCACAACACAGTAAAACGTCGCCCCCTGTTCTATCAGGCTAGCGATAATGGCCATATTCGCCTGTCCCACCAACTGGTTAGCCATCAATAACCGAGTAATACCATGAGCAAAGGCTGCGCGGCACTGAGGTGCCGTCGCCAAGGTAATCCCCCATGCACCCGCCTGAATCTGACGATGAAAAAGCGCTGGCGTCATAGTGGTTTTACCATGAGGCGCCAAGCGGGCGCCGTGGGCTTCTGCAAAACGCTGCATCCACACCAAGTTATGTTCAAGCGGACCTTCATGCACCACGGCTGCAGGCAGACTGACGCCCCCCAGCAGGCTGGGGCCTAGTTCCACGCTGCCTTTATCTACTGCTAACGCCATTGATTGCATGTACCCATCTCCTGGAGTTTTAAGCGCATTTAACCACATCAATGTTAGTTATTTTCACAAATATTGACTTTAAGATAGAAACTAACATATTTTTTAAACAAGGCAACCATCAGGAGCTCACGGTGAGCCAAGAAATAGACATTTTGTCTCGAATAACCACTGACTTTAATACGCTTCGCGACGCTGAACGAAAAGTTGCGGAGCTTATTTTTGCTGACATTGATTTTGTCACCGAATCCAGTATCAGTGATATCGCTCAGCGCGCCGGGGTAAGTGATGCCAGCGTGACTCGCTTTGCACGCGCTATCGGCTGTACAAACGTACGCGATTTAAAAACCCGCCTGACGAAAGCCCTAGGAGCGGGACGCCGGTTTATTCAGGAAGCCACGCCCGAAGATGGCTCCAGCGTGGTTTACGACATTGCGACCCAGACGTTGGCGCTCAACCGCGACTTACTCGCCCAGGCGGATGTGGCTGGTGCCGTTGAGCAGCTTGATAATGCGCGCCAAATACTTGTGTTTGGCGCGGGTGGCGGCTCAAGCATTCTTTCCCAGGAATTTCAGTTTCGCCTAGTGCGTCTTGGCTATGCGGTCTGCGCCTACCCCCAGGCGCTCTTGCCCCGCATGGTGGCGTCAACGCTTGAGCCAGATGACGTGGTGGTCGTGTTATCAGTAACCGGCTACACCCCTGAAATGGTGGAGTCGGCGCAGATTGCCAAGCAGTACGGCGCTAAGGTCATCGCTATCACCGCCATGAATTCGCCGCTCGCCACCACCTCCGACATTGTGCTGCCAATTACCTCGCGCGAAACCGACTTCATTTACCACCCTTCGGCTTCACGCTACGCCATGCTCGCGGTTATCGATGTGCTGGCACTTGAGCTTGCCATGCGACATCGCGAGCGCTCACGCACTAAATTGCGCCGACTCAAACTGAGCCTGGATGACCATCGCGGTGGTGATAACCGCCAGCCATTAGGAGACTAAGATGGTTTACGACGTATTAATTCGTAATGCCAACGTGCTGGATGGCTCTGGCATGCCGCATTTTCGTGCGGATGTCGCTATTCAAGGTGAGCGCATTTGCGCTATTGGCACGATGCCTTATGCAACGGCCACCACCGTTATCGATGCTCAAGAGCGTTATTTGGCTCCAGGCTTTATTGATGTTCATACCCACGATGATACCAATGTCATTCGTACGCCCGAAATGCTGCCAAAGCTAACCCAGGGCGTCACCACGGTAGTGGTGGGTAACTGTGGTATCAGTGCAAGCCCTGTAACACTTGCCGACAACGTCCCGGATCCAATGAACTTACTGGGTAACATCGAAGATTTTCGTTACTCAAGCTTCGCGGATTATGCCAATGCGGTAGACGCCGCCAAGCCGAGCATTAATGTCGCGGCCTTAGTTGGGCACACCAGCTTACGCAGCCAGGTAATGGACAGCTTTGCCCGCCCGGCCAGCGTAGATGAAATCTCCGCCATGGAGGTCCTGCTACGCCAGGCACTGGATGAAGGCGCTCTGGGGCTTAGCTCGGGGCTTGCGTATCGCAACGCGATACATGCGCCAACCACTGAAATGGCGCCATTGGTGGCGGCGGTTGGAAAATCGGGGGGCGTATATACCACTCACCTGCGCAATGAGTTTGCAGGACTACTGGAGGCCATGGATGAAGCATTCACAACCGCTCGGGATGGCCAGGTTCCTTTAGTAATTTCGCATCTGAAATGCGCAGGCGCAGGCAACTGGGGAGGCGCAGGTCAGGCACTGAGTAAACTTGAGGTGGCCGCCCAACATCAACATGCCCACTGCGACTGCTACCCCTATACGGCAGGATCCTCGACCCTAGACCTTGGCCAGGTAACGGATGAGATCGAGATCACGATTACCTGGTCAGAGCCTCATCCAGAACAGGCGCGTCGCCCACTAAAAGACATCGCAGCCGACTGGCATATGTCGCTTCTAGACGCTGCCAAGCAGCTACAGCCTGCCGGGGCGGTTTACCACAACATGAGCGAAGCGGATATGCAGCAAGTGTTGGCACATCCGCTCTCCATGGTGGGCTCAGACGGCTTGCCCAATGATCCGCATCCACACCCGCGGCTGTGGGGCGCCTTTCCACGGGTTCTGGCCCACTACAGCCGTGATTTAAACCTAATGCCCCTTACAGAAGCGGTGCGCAAAATGACCAGCCTTTCAGCAGCCAATTTTGGTTTGACGGATCGCGGCGTCATACGTGTCGGCGCCTATGCAGATCTCACCCTTTTTGATCTCAAGGTGCTGGAAGATACAGCTAGTTACGAGGCCCCTATCGCGGCAGCTAAAGGCATCGATATGGTCATAGTGAATGGCAAGCTTGCCTATTACCAGGGCGCTATTACCGACCAGCGTTCAGGGCGAATGTTACGCCGCACTGAGCGTATTGCTCAAAACTCCCCTCTCTCTCAACCCAAGCAGGAGAAAACATCATGAGTATTACTCGATATGGCACAGAAGGCGGCGTAGGCACCGGTGGTCAGAAACTACCTTTTGCTCGCGCCGTAGAGGCAGGTGGCTGGCTGTATGTCTCTGGTCAGACACCGATGACTGACGGTGAGGTTGTTGAAGGCGGCATCGTCGAGCAAACCCGCCTGGCGTTCGACAACTGTTTAGCCATCATGCACGAGGCTGGCTACGGCGTTGAAGATGTTGTCCACGTAACGACTGTGCTAACGGACGCGCGTTATTTCACCTCTTTCAACAAGGTATTTAAGGAGATATTTGGCGACAACCCACCGGCACGTATCTGCAGCGTTCAAGACTTGGTGGTGGATTGCAAGGTCGAGGTTGACGTGAAGTGCTTCCGCGCTGATCGCGTTTAGCATCACAAAAAAAAGCGCCGTACCCCGGCAAGGGTACGGCGCCAGATTACCGCCTGATCAAGAAAAAAGCCCAGCGGTAATCGCCTGCATTGCTTAACTACAGCCGCGGCAACGGCTGAATAAACAACGATAAGAGGTTAGCATGAACAGTCATATATTCCTTTCAGCCTTTATCATCTATATCGCCGTTATGATCTTGTTTGGTTGGTATATATCCCGTCATAAACGGGGCAATGGCGATGATTTTCTATTGGGCGGCCGTAGTGTTCCGCTCTTCTTAACGGTTGGAACCACTGTCGCCACGATGGTGGGTACCGGCTCCAGTATGGGTGCCGTGGGTTTTGGCTATGCCAATGGCTGGGCAGGCGCGCTATACGGTATTGGTGGCGCTATTGGGGTTCTTCTGCTTGCCGTCTGCTTTGCGCCGATACGCAAGTTTCGCTTTATGACCATGAGTGAGGAACTGGCCTATTACGTTGGCGCTAATCGGCTGGTTCGCAATATCGTCGCGTTACTTATCTATATTGCCTGCATCGGTTGGTTGGGCGCCCATATTCTCGGTGGTGGCCTATACCTCTCCTGGATGGCAGGCATTGACTTGACGACGGCACGTATTCTGGTTGCTTTAGGCTTTGGCATTTACTGCGTCATCGGCGGTTACTTTGCGGTTATCTGGACCGACACCATTCAAGCGGTCGTGCTTTTCGCAGGGTTTATCTTGATGGCCGTGCTGGCGCTAGTGGAAGTTGGCGGCTTCTCTGGGCTAACAACAGGCATGGAGACAGGTGCTACGAGCTTTCTAGGCATTGACCAAATCGGTGCACTGCCTGCGCTTTCGCTTGCCGCCGTGATTGCGATTGGTGTGCTTGCAACGCCTTCTTTCCGTCAGCGTATTTACTCAGGCGAATCAGTTGGGTCGGTGCGCCGTTCGTTTTTGATCACCGGCGTTCTTTATATGGGTTTCTCAATCATTCCCGCAATCATCGGAATGGCAACGCATGCTTTTAATCCTGGGCTCGAAAATAGCAACTACGCCTTTCCTTTCCTGGCCACTGAAATCATGCCGCTAGGGTTGGGGCTACTACTATTGGTAGCGGGCCTTTCCGCCACTATGTCGAGCGCCAGCTCCGATGCGATCGCCGGTGTCTCTACGCTCATTCGTGATTTGTATGTGCTGGCGACGGGGCGTACACCCTCGGCCCGTAATGTAGTGCGCTTCTCACGTATTGCCTTAGTGGTAACCATTGGTTTGGCGCTGCTTTTCGCACTTGCCTCGGACAATGTGATTACTTACATCACTCGCATGATCTCAACTATCCTGTCGGGACTATTCGTAAGCGCCATGTTGGGTCGTTTCTGGCCACGCTATAATTGGCAAGGCGCCATCGCCACGCTGATTTGCGCGTCAGTAACGTCTTTAATGATTATCGCGAATAGCGATTGGACAGCCTTTTGGGGCAACCCGAGCATCCCCGCTGTGCTAATAGCGTTAGTAGCGGGAGTGGTTGTTAGCCTAATGACACCCGCTTCCCGCGTCACCTCTGCTCAAGCGCTAGCGATTCTTGATCAAGAGCGCCAGCGTATGGAACAAGTGCCCGAACCGACTCTTGCGAACACTGAAGCACCCACTACACTTCGCTAATCGCTAGCCATTAGTGTGCAAAAAGCCCCGCTGATTTAACTAATCAGCGGGGCTCTTCTATTGTGACGAGTAATACATGTAAGAGTAATGGGTTATCTAGCAGTTAACTCCCCCCACCGCCAGCTCTACACCGAGCAATTCGGTCAGGCCGCGCATACACCCATAAAACGGGTAATTAAATCACTTCCCTCCCGGGCGTTCCGTATTGAGCAATCTCAACTTCGTGCAAAGGAGCCGAACGCGAAGTCGACAGGAACTGGACTATCGATAATATGGATGGGGCCTTCGAGTTGACCGTCATCCGACTTGATACGAAACACCACGATGGTGTCCGAGTTCTGATTGCCTACGTAAAGGAAAGTGCCCGAAGGCTCGATGTTCATGCCTCGCGGAATCTGCCCTTGGCTCTGGACCCACCCTGCTGAGGTCAACTTCCCGGATTCGGGATCAACCTTGAACATGGCGATGCTATCCATCCCGCGATTGGTAGCGTAGACCCAACGCCCGCTCGGGTGAATCCTAATTGCCGCCGTCGTATTCGTTCCCGTCGGTACTTCACCTGGATTATTGGGGTTGAATGAAGGGCGGGTGAAAGTGGTATCTTGCGGTAAAGTCGATATCGATTGGAGCCATATAAATGCCCCCCGCAGTGGCTCGAAATCGAATACATCAATGGTGGAAGAAAGCTCGTTGATTACGTAGGCTCGATTATCGTCAGGATGAAATACCAAGTGGCGACAGCCACTGCCGGACGGCACGTGGGCATGGGGAACAGGCCCCGGCACTAGTTTGCCAGTAGCTAGTTCGAGCTCCCAAGCAAGAATCGAATCTCCTCCCAAGTCTATACCGAAAACATGCTGAGCGCCGGGGTTGGACAGCATCATGTGAGCGTGTGGGCCTTCCTGACGAACAGGGTCAGGCCCGCTTCCATTGCCTGACGCCTGAAACTGATCGCTCATGGGTTCAATTTCACCATCATCGCTAAGCGGGAATACAGAAAAAGTACCCGTGCCGTAATTAGCCGCAAATAGATAACGTCCGGAGGGGTGAACGGCACAGTAGCAAGGCCAAGTACCTTGAGTCGAGCGTGTATTGATCAGCGATAGCCGTCCACTCCGCTCATCAATTTCATAAGCGCTGATACGTCCTAGCGGTGCCCCTTCGTCGTCCTCGCCACGCTCGTTGACACAGTAGATATATCGTTTTGATGGCGCCATTGCCAAGTAAGACGGATTGTCGGCCTTTACCGTTTGGACGGGGCTCAGATTGCCGGTTTCAAGATTCATCTTGTAGACATAGATGCCTTCGGCCTGACTTGGAATAACGCCACCGGGCGCCGTATTTGGTGACGAATAAGTGCCGACATATAAATACTGCTCATTGGCGGGCGAATCCGTCGAGTCCGTCGAGTCCGAGTTCTGTGCGAAGGCGCCATGTGCCGTTGCTACCCAGGCTGCGCCGACACCGATGGCTTGCAAGAACGAGCGCCTAGAGAGGCTGGAGTTGTGCTCTGGGATACTCGAGCTTTGTTTTTGTTGTTGCAGATCTTTTTTTATTTTCATTTTGATGACTCCATTGAATAGTAACCAAACGCTATCTTGGCTAGCCGCACACTTTATTAGAGAAATCAGTTTCGCCAAGCCATAGCCAACTCTACGGAGATAAGCGACGAATCGCGAACTCCACGCCGCGCAGCTCGGCAAGCCCGCGCATGCGGCCATAAAGCGGATAGCCAGGTGCGGTTTTGCGCTGTTGATCGTCGAGAATATGGTGGCCATGGTCAGGGCGTAACGGCAAACGCGCCCCGCCCTCTTTTTCACGGCGACGCTCCTCTTCGACCAGTGCCTGGATAACGCCGACCATATCAACGTTACCTTCCAGGTGCGGTGCTTCGTGGAACGAACGGGGATCCGCCTCGCGCTTTGTGGCACGCAGATGGATAAAGTGAATATGCGGGGCAAAGTGGCGAGCCATGGCAACTAGGTCGTTGTCTTCACGAACACCATAAGAGCCAGTGCAAAACGTTAGACCATTGGCCGGGCTGGGCACGTGATCCAACACCCACTGTGCATCCTCATGAGTTGACACTACACGCGGCAAGCCCAGAAGCGGCCGGGGTGGATCATCCGGGTGGATCGCCATACGAATGCCGACTTCTTCGGCCACAGGAATAATTGCCTGTAAAAAGTAGCCAAGATTTTCGCGCAGCTTTTCAGCATCAATATCAGCATACTCCGCCAGCACATCCCGAAACTGATCCAGCGTATAGTGCTCTTCAGCCCCAGGCAGCCCGGCAATCAGTGTGGTCACCAGCTTGTCGCGGGCGGTCTGGTCAAGCGTCTCCAGGTAGCGTTGCGCCATACGCTTATCCGCTTCGCTATATTCAGCCTCGGCCCCTGGCCGCTTAAGAATATAAAGATCAAAAGCGGCAAACGCGGTGTGATCAAAGCGCAGCGCCAGCGCACTATCCGGCATTACATGGACAAGATCCGTGCGCGTCCAGTCGAGCACCGGCATAAAGTTGTAGCACACCGTGTCGATGCCACAGGCCGCCAAATTGCGCAGCGTTTGGCAGTACGTCTTAATCAACGCATCACGCGCTGCAATGCCTTGCTTTATCGCTTCATGAACCGGCACGCTTTCAACCACCGACCAGCTTAGCCCAGCGGCCTCAATCATGGCTTTGCGCGCTTGAATCGCCTCGACCGGCCACACCTGATCGTTGGGTATCTCATGCAGTGCCGTCACAATACCAGTCGCGCCGGTCTGACGAATTTCTTCAAGACGTATGACATCGTTAGGGCCAAACCAGCGCCAGGTATGTTCCATAGATAACTCCCTATTCTTCGATGCCTAGCGCTGCAAGTGCAGCGCTTAACCCGTCTTGAATTAAGGTGCGGTAAGCCGCTAGCACATCGTCAACAAATGGCTGATTCGCCGCCAACGCAGGCGGCACAATCTCATCAATGGCTAAAAAGGCGTTTACCAGCGCGACCGGATGGCCACCGTGAGTCTGGTGCAGCTCAGCAAACTGTTTTGCCATAGGATCATCAACGGTATAGGGCTTGCCATTTAGCTCTTGGCCATCGGTATAACGAATCCATGCGGCCATGCCCAGCGCCACGCAGGGAGACGCCTGCCCGGTACTGGCCCGCTCAAGCGCTCCGCTTAACCAGCGCTGGGGTAGTTTCTGGCTACCGTCCATGGCAATCTGCTGAAGCCGGTGGCGCAAGCTGTCATTGGCAAATCGCGCCAGCAGTGAATCCGCGTAGGCAGTCAAGTCTGTACCTTCGGGCATTTCAAGCGTGGGAGCGGCCTCTTCAAGCATATAGCGGCGTAGCAGCGCACGCAGCGGTGTATGGCTGACGCCGTCGAAGACCGTTTCAATACCCTCTAACGCGCCAAGATAGGCGAGCAGTGAATGGCTACCGTTAAGCATGCGCAGCTTCATGGTTTCAAACGGCGCCACATCACTTACCATCTCCACGCCTTCCTCTTCCCAGTCTGGCCTTCCCAGCGGAAAGTGATCTTCAACCACCCATTGTGAAAACGCCTCGCCCACCACGGCATTAGGGTCGTTGACGCCAAGCTCGGCAAGGCGTTCAAAGTCAGCATCGGTCATCGCGGGCACAATGCGGTCGACCATTGAGCTTGGAAACGCCACCTGCTCTGCGATCCACTCAGCCAGCGCGGCGCTGCGCTGTTCGGCAAGGCGCACAACTGCCATTCGGGTGCGCTGGCCGTTATGGGGCATGTTGTCACAAGAAAGAACCGCAAACGGCTCGATACCTGCCGCGTGACGTCTTGCTAGTGCTTCTACCAATAACCCAGGCGCCGTACGCGGCTGCTGGGGGGAGGCGATGTCACCTGCCACCATAGGGTCATCAACCCTTAACTCGCCGGTGGCCGGATTAAGAAAGTAGCCCTTTTCAGTTACGGTCAGCGTGACAATACGGGTACTTGGGGCTGCCATTCGATCCAGTAGCGCTTCTCTATCCCGCCCCCAATTGCCCGAGGCGTCTCGGCCTGAAAAAAGCGTCTCCTCGATTACGCCGATTTCACGTAGTGTAAGTGTCTGACTGTCAGCATATTCCGCTACCTGATAGCGGTAGCCAGCCTTTTGCAGGCTATCTACCAGATCAACGCTTGAGCGGAGATTCGCGCTACACACGCCCCACTCACCGTCGCCACTGCGCTGACGGTAGCGTTCAAGATAAACCGCCTGATGGGCGCGATGAAACGCCCCCAGGCCAAGATGAACGATACCGATTTGGCCGGTTCGGGGCGTTGCATTAATACGTTGCATAGACATGCCTAGTTACTCCCCATCAACAGATTGGGCAGCCACAGCGAAATGGCCGGCACGTAGGTCACCAGCATCAGCACCGTCAGGTTGCACAGCAGGAAAGGTACAATCGCACGGGCAACCGTCAGCATGGGCAGCTTGCCGATACCCGCCACCACAAACAGACATACGCCAACCGGCGGTGTGGTCAGACCGATCATCAGGTTAAGTACCGCAATTACGGCAAAGTGCACCGGGTCCACGCCAACGCCAGTGGCAACGCCCACTAATGCGGGGAACAGAATGATCAGCGCGGCGATAGTTTCCATAAAGGCGCCAACGAACAGCAGGATCAGGTTCAGAATCAGCAGTACGATCAGCGGGTTTTCGCTGATGGAGAGAATCAGTGTGGCGATCATCTGCGGGATCTGCTCGCTGGTCAGGATCCAGCCGAACAGGTTGGCCAGGCCTACCATCAGCAGCAGCGCCGACGAAGTCAGAACGGTATCGACCAGAATCGCGGGCAGCTTTCTCCAGGTAAGCCCTTTATAGACATACATGCCCACCACCAGCGCATAAAGGCAGGCCACAATCGAGGCTTCAGTGGGGGTAAAGAAGCCGCCAATAATGCCGTAGAGAATAATTACGGTCATTAGTAGCGCCCAGAAAGCCGTTTTGGCTTCGCGCAGAAGCTGCATGACCGGTACCCGCTTCTCTTTGGGATAGCCCCGGCGAACGGCCAGAATGTATACCGTCACCATCATGGCAAGCCCCATCAGAAGGCCTGGAACCGCACCCGCCAGAAACATTCGGCCAACCGAAATACCGCTTAATGAACCCGCGATAATCATGGGTACGCTAGGTGGAATAATCGGCCCCACGGTCGAAGATGCAGCCGTAACGGCCGCCGCAAACGGCTTATCGTAACCAGCCTTCGCCATGCCGGGGATCATCACCGAGCCGATACTGGCAGAATCTGCTACGGCAGTGCCGGAAATGCCGCCAAAAATCATTGAGCCGCCCACGTTAGCAAGCCCTAGTCCGCCACGGATATGCCCAAGCAAGGCATTGGAAAAGCGCACGATGTGTTCGGTGATATTACCCACGTTCATCAGATTACCGGCCAGCACAAAGCCCGGAATACATAGCAGAACGAAGGTATCGATGCCCGCGTACATGCGCTGAGGCACAATGGTCAGCGAAATGCCTTCCATCAGCAGATAGGCAGTTGATGCGATGCCGAGGGCGAAGGCAATGGGCATGCCCACGACCAGCAGTATTAGAAAAACGCTGAATAAAATGATGACTTCCATGCTCAGGACTCCTGTTCACGGGGGGCAGAGGAGCGACACATCGCGAGGATTCCCTCAAGACACCCCAGCGCGCTGTAGAGCAGGAGCAGCGCATAGGTCACGACCGTCGAGAAAAAGATATACAGCATGGGAACGCGCAGCGTCGGCGAAGTCTGCCAGGTGCCGTTCTGGGCATACTGCCAGGCGTAGGGCAGCACCAGAAAAGCAAACACGCCGATCATCAAACAGATCAGCGCTTGAAACGCCGCTTTCATGCGTGGACCCAGCATATGATGGAAAAGCTCGACGCTGATATTGCGGTTTTGACGCATGACCACGCCCACTGACAGCGCCACCATGTAGATGAACAGATAGCGCGAAAGCTCTTCGGTCCAGGAAATGGAGATCGGCAGGAACAGCCGCGAGCACACCTGAAGCAGCACCGTACCCGCAATGGCGATCAGCGCAAGCACCGCCAGCGTCAGAAAACAGGTATCCACCCAGCCGATCAGGCGCCCGACGGGGCCTTGCAGCTTGGGCACCGTCGACATCGCATCCAGACTCTCCAACGCTTCTTGCTCAAGCGCTTTTTGATCCGAGCTCATAAACGTATCCTCGTGGGACAAACAGCTCTTGCAGACAGAAATTGCAAACTGAAGATGGGCCGGCACGCGGCCAGCCCATCCTCGTTACCAACGGTCTTACAGGTCTTGAATGGCGTCGAAAAGCTCACGCTGTTCGGGCGTCAGTGCTTCCAGTACCGCCGGACGGGCCGCTTCAGCGAAGGCATCTACATCCACCTCGATGAATTCCATGCCACGCTCCTGAAGTGCCTGCTCCAGACGTTCCTGGTCTTCAACGAACAGCTCGGATTCAAAGGCCTGCATGGTCTCGGCCGCATCACGCACTACCTGCTGCAGCTCATCAGGCATCTTTTCCAGCTGGTTGCGGCCGATCACTACGTAGATCCAGCTGCGTACATGGCCGGTCATGTTGACGTAGTCCTGCACCTCGTTGAAGCTGGCACTCTCGATCAGGCTCAGGGGGTTTTCCTGGCCTTCAAGGGTGTTCTGCTGAAGAGCGGTAAATACTTCGCTGAACGCCATGGGCGTAGGGCGTGCGCCCATGGCCTGCCAGGTGTCCACGAACAGCGGCACGTTAGGCACGCGCAAGCGCAGGCCATCCAGCTCTTCTGGCGTGCGGATGGGCCGGTTGGAGGTCAGCTCGCGGGCGCCGCGCTCGAACCAGGCCAGCGGCACCAGGTTGGTACGCTCGATGATTTGCTCTTCGATTTCAGCACCAATCTCGCCGTTCACCGCGTTGTGAAGGTGTTCGGAGTCGCGGAAAGCGTAGGGCACGGCCATCATGGCGGCCTTAGGCGCCCAGTTCTGTAGGCTCTCGCCGGTAATGGTCATGTCCGCGGTGCCCAGCTGGATGCTGTTGATCACGTCCATTTCGCTGCCCAGCTGCTCGCTGGGATAGAGCCGCACCTCGATACGCCCGTCAGAGTTGGCTTCTACCTCCTCCTTGAACTTCTCGGCCGCCTGGTGCCAGATATTCTGTTCGTTGGCCAGATGCCCAAAGCGTAATGTGTAATCAGCAGCCAGCGCCGATTGCGCGCTGAATACCATCGTTGCAAGTACGGCACTGGTTAATAGCTTCTTGATCATTTTTATCACTCCTGCACTTTCGCGTTATAGGTTGTTAGTCGCGCTTGACTGTTTTTGAAACAGATTAGTGAGATAGCGTGGTGAGTTGGCGTGCCTCTCAGGCGCTGATCTGAATCAGTACCTTGCGGGCTTCTTCAGGGCGGTGGTCGAGCATATCGATGGCGTCGGGCATCTCGCTTAACGGTAACCGGTGGCTAACGAGCGCCAGCGGGTCCAGCTTGCCACTTGCCATGAGCGCAAGCACCTCCGGAAACTTTCGGTTATTGAGCCGCGAGCCGACCAGGGTCAGCTCTTTCTTGATCACTTCCAGCTGTATCAGATCGCTTGGCTGCACGCTGAAGCCGAGCAGGCCGATTCGCCCAGCGGGCGACGCCAGGCGCAGCATCTGTGGCAGTAGCGCCGGCACGCAGGCGGCATCGGCAATCAGCGGCACGCCCTCGCCTTCGGTCAGCGCCAGAATCTCTTTTTCTACATCCTGGGTGCGGCTGTTGAGCACGTGAGTAGCCCCCAACTCTTTGGCCGCAGCCAGCCGCTCGTCAATCACGTCGGTGACGATGATCTCGTCGATGCCCATGGCGCGGGCCATCTGCAGGATGGTCATGCCGATCATGCCGGCGCCCAGAATCAGAAGCCGGTCGCCGCGGTGCGGCTGCATGCGGTCCAGCACGTTGGCGGCGATGGTGTAAGGCTCGACGAGTGCGGCGGCGTCCAGCGAAATATGCTCAGGCACCTGGTGCACGTTGGCCGCCGGCACGGAGACGAACTCCTCAAAACCGCCGTTGCGGTGCACGCCGATCACTTCCAGGGCGCTGCACACGTTGGGGCGGTTGATGCGACACGGATAGCAGGTGCCGCAGCTGATGACGGGATCGACGCAGACACGATCGCCGACGCTCACATCCGGTACGCCCTCACCCAGTGCCTCCACAACGCCGGAAAACTCATGCCCGGTAATGCGTGGAAAGCGCACGAAGGCGTTGTCGCCGTGGATGATATGCATGTCCGATCCGCAGATGCCAGCGAACGCCACGCGTACCAGCACCTCGCCCGCCGCCGGAGTGGGAACTTCAACCTCGGCGACCTTGAAGTCGTGAGGTGCATTGACCTGAAATGCTTTCATGGATGCGAAACTCCTTACCCGTTCTTTAGATCACCAATGCCAGAGGGTGCCGTCTTCCAACCGGTTGACCGGCAGGCTGGCGCGCTTGTAGGGATACTGTTTGGCAAGCTCCTCGTCGATATCGACGCCGTGCCCCGGCGTTTCACCGACGATAAAGTGGCCATCCTCAAACCGGTAATCGTGAGGGAACACCTCGTTAGTCGCATTGGTATGAGGCATGTACTCCTGAATACCAAAGTTGGGCACCCAGGTATCAAAATGGATAGCCGATCCCAAGCAAACCGGGGAAAGATCGGTCGGCCCGTGGAAACCAGTCCGCACGTGATAAAGGCCCGCTAAATCAGCAATTCGGCGTACATGAGTGATACCGCCTGCGTGAGTAAGCGTGGCGCGAATATAGTCAATCCACTGGTTTTCAATCAGCGATTTAGCGTCATACAGACTATTGAACACTTCGCCCACGGCCAGCGGCGTGGTGGTGTGCTGGCGTATAAGGCCAAACGCTTCCTGGTTTTCAGCCGGTACGCAGTCTTCAAGCCAAAACAGGTGATAAGGCTCAACTTCCTTGCCTAAGCGGGCAGCTTCAATGGGCGTCAAACGGTGGTGTACATCGTGCAGGATATGCAAATCGTCACCGAAGCGCTCACGTACGGCAGCAAAAAGTTTGGGCACATGGTTCAAATACTTGCTGGTGCTCCACACGTGCTCGGCGGGCAAATCGGCATCTGCAGGCTCGTAGGGCTCGCCATCTTTCTTGGCAACACCATAAATACTGGCGATTCCCGGTACGCCTGCCTGTACGCGCACGGCTTTGTAGCCTTCATCTACATGGCGGGCGACCTCGTCAAGACATGACTCGATATCGCGCCCCGTGGCATGGCCATATACCATCACGCGCTCACGGCTCTTGCCACCGAGCAGCTGGTAAAGCGGCATGCCGGCAAGCTTTGACTTGATGTCCCAAAGCGCCATATCTACCGCGGCAATCGCGCTCATGGTGACCGGACCACGACGCCAGTAGGCGCCACGATACAGGTAGTGCCAGATATCCTCGATGCGCTGCGGGTCACGGCCAATCAAGGCAGGTATGACGTGCTCATCTAGGTAGGCCACCACGGCCATTTCCCGGCCATTGAGCGTAGCATCCCCGATACCGTAGGTGCCTTCGTCCGTGACGATCTTCAAGGTGACGAAATTGCGCCCCGGTGAGGTAACAATGGTATAAGCATGTTCGATTTTCATGGGATTGCCTCCTCAATGAGGGATATTGTTTCCTGAGCATCGAACATCTCGGGAAACCGCTGAACTAGATCGGGAAGAGAAACAAAAATCTCACGCAGATGGCGTCGCATGGCTTGCTCGGCAAGTGCTATATCGCGGTCTTCAATCGCGGCCACAATATCGACGTGCTGGTCAATCAGCCGGGCAATCGGCGTGGTATCGGGGACGCTCAGATAGCGTACGCGGTCCAGCTGTGCCCTCACCTCTTCGATGACCTTCCAGGCGGACTGCTGCCCAACACCCAGCGACAACGTCTTGTGAAAGCGTTCATCTAGCTGGTAGAAGCGAATGGTGTCATGAGGTTCGATGCAGCGACGCTGGCGCTCAAGCAAATCGTGCAGTTCTGTCAGTACCTCGGGTGGCAGCCCCTTGGCTGTTGCCTGACGCACCACGGCCACTTCTACCGCTTCACGTACAAAGCGCGCTTCCAGCACCGCGGCCTGGGAGATCTTGACCACATAGGTACCACGCTGAGGCCTGACTTCGACAAGCCCCGCTTCAGAAAGGCGAATAAAGGCTTCGCGTACCGGCTGGCGGCTGACCGAAAAGGCATCCGCTACTTCTTTTTCAGAAAGCGCTTTGCCAGGCGGCAGCAGCATCTGAATGATTGACTGGCGCAATACATGGTAAAGACGTTGGCGCACCGACTCGGTCTCCGACGTCTCCTGCCATAGTGCTTGTAACTTAGTATTGATGTTGCTCATTTGCAGCAGCCTGGATGAAGGGGCCTAGGCCCTAACTGATACAACTAGTATGGTAGTATGGCGAGATAAACAAAAGCCCCGCCACTCTATACTTTGGTTGAAGGTAACTCTGAATGAAACGCCAGCTTTATACGGGTTAAAACTACAAAAAATCTTTTAATATTGAAGGCTTGTAACGCAGCGCCAGAAAAAGACTGTCGAACTTCGTATTCGAGTATGTTTATGGCGGAAGCGATGATGAACATACGCTGCGTAATAATCGCACTGTGTTCGATCAACATCTGTTTGAACCCAGAACCATGACAAACGTGGATAGCGGGATTTAAGCACGACATTATTTGGCCGTTCTTATCAAATGCCAATGGCGATTGGCCCAACAGGATTTAACGGCATACTGACGCGTGATGGGGATTTAAAACTCGCCTCAAGTGAGCACTGCCACCTGTTCGTTGATCGCGGCTTTCAGCGCGGCACCGATACCATCAAGGCGCTGGGGCGATGCCGTCTGGCTGGGTAGAGTTACGCTTTACGGGTTGGCGGCTGGAGGCCAGGCGGGTACGCAGCATGCGCTGAACTTGCTGCGAGGAGAGGTAGACAGGACTCTGAGTCTGTTGGGCTTCACTAATCTCAAGGATTTAATCTCAGCGTGCCTGATCAAGCAAAAGCTTTAAGTTATTTACCTATTAAAGATTGCAAGAGCGTCAAAGAAAATTGCTCTTGCGTTTAAAATTAAATTACTCGCATATCAAAAAAATAACAGTCTCGCTACGAATAAAGTATTTTCTTGCACAGCAAGTTTATATTTAACAATCCTTCTAGACCATACCCTCCTAAATTATTGACTTTAAAACAAGTTAAACATTATTTCATCTTACGCAAAAACTTAATTCAGACTCTATTATCAAGTAACTTATAAAATAAAAATTATCCATTCATTATTTTATAAGCTGCCCTCAACTTAAAGGCGTATATTTAACAGGGGAGAATTTGCTATGAACATACAGAATTTTAAAGAGTGCATCGAAGCCTGCAATATATGTGCAGTCTATTGCGATAACTGCGCTGCTTCTTGTCTTCAGGAATCCAATCTTGAAAACATGGCTGAATGTGTTCGGCTAGATATACAATGTGCGCAAATCTGTCGTCTAGCCGTCGCCTTTATGGCCCAAGGCAGCGAATATGCCCAAGATATCTGTCAGCTCTGTGCTGATATCTGTCAAAAGTGCGGTGATGAATGCGGCCAGCATGAAGCCGAGCATTGCCAGGAGTGCGCTCAAGCGTGTCATCGCTGCGCTAGTCTATGCGCATCCATGGTTGCCTAAAATGCAATCGCAGCTAAACCCAGCATACCGTTGTGCTTTGCAATTAATTTGAAAAACAACTCATTACGTCTAACTTATAAAGTGAGCAGGGCTTGAGCGACCCCATGCTCACTTTTTTATAGGCCATATTACTAGTTTGTTATATGGATCCCCTCCTAACGGAAGCGGCTATATGATGCAAAGCAGGGATAGCTTTACACAATTCGTTTTTCAGCCCAGCATACTGATCGTTTTCGCAGTGTTAGCTTTGGCAGGTTGCCGCTACCCAGTCAATATTGAACGCCCCATGACGGATATGCAGGGCAGTGAGCTGAACATCGGTCTTTCCGAAAACCCACCTTGGGTCATCAATACCGATCAGGGCCCGGCTGGATTGGAAGTCGAAATCATCCGTGCGCTTGCAGAAAATATGGATGCCACCATTAACTGGCACTGGGATAGCGAGGGTAATCTGCTAGCTGCGCTATCCCATTACCAGCTGGACTTGGTGATCGGTGGGCTTACCCAGGATTCAAATGTAAGCGCTCTCGCCACGCCGACCAGGGCTTACTATCAGAGCCAATATAGAGTCGGTGTGCCCGAAGGCACTTCCTTACCCAGCAACCTGGAGGATGTGGAGGTTGCCGTTCCCGTCGTCAACCATATTGCTCAAGCGCTTAAAAAAGAGGGCGCGATCCCTCACCCTACCTCTGACCTTGGTAAACACAATGAAGCGGTCGCTAACCCCTCATGGTGGCTTAAGGCGTATGGCTATCAGGTAGGCGATTGGGAAATCGCGACCGACCATCATGTAATGGCGCTACCCAAAGGGGAAAATGCCTGGATGCTGGCCGTGCAGCGGCATCTAAATAGCTACCCTGATATTGAACAACGCCTCCAACGGCTGGAGGCAGGCCAATGAAAATACGTCAGCTTTATCGCCTGCCACCGGATAAACAGCAGGATCTCAACTATCTCATCCGCCTTGAATGGTGGAATTTAGCGTTTCGTATTTCCATCGTCGCGATACTGGGTACGGTATTGGGGAACAGCCAAGCAATGAAAGTCGCGTGGTTGGAAGACATGCTTTCACTCATTCCGCCTATCGCCTTCTTGTTGGCCGTCCGATTTCGCAAACGCCCACCTAACGAGACATACCCATATGGGTATCAACGCGCCACTATTATCGCCTTTTTATGCACAGCGACTGCACTAAGCGCGATGGGCCTGTTTCTACTGGGGGATTCGTTATTAAAGCTTGCCCAACAAGAGCACCCGAGTATCGGCGCCATTACTCTGTTTGGTGAGACGATATGGATGGGCTGGCTGATGGTTGGCGTGCTTATCTACAGTGTTATTCCGCCTGTCATCATCGGCCGTTTACAGATTAAAGCCGCCGCAAAAGTGCATGAAAAGACCGTGTTTGCTGACGGAAAAATGAGCAAAGCCGACTGGATGACGGGACTGGCTGCCATTGTGGGTGTGCTGGGTGTGGGAGCCGGTTTTTGGTGGGCTGATGCTGTTGCGGCGGCCATTATCGCCCTTGATGTTACAAGAGACGGAATTATCAACTTAAAGGAGGCCATAGGAGACTTGCTCGATCGTCGTCCTCATTTTACGTCTCAAGAAGAACCGGAGTACATGGAAGAAGCGCTTGAAGCCGAGCTTTGTGCTATGCCCTGGGTAGCCGCTGCCTCGGTACGCCTGCGCGAAGAGGGCCCAATCTTCAGCGGTGAAGCCTTTGTGACGCCGCATAGCAATGATGACCTGGCACGTCATCTTAAAGATGCCTCCCGACACCTTAATAATTACGACTGGCGTATTTATGAAGTAGTCGTTACTGCCTGGCCCAATGAAGAACACAGTCTTTCTCCTGCTAACGCCAATCCGCCATAAATCAACAGATGTAGCCAGCCAACATCGCCATAACAGATAGAAAGGACGCTTTATATGACAGGAAACACACTGGCTGGCGTAATAGGGGTTCTTCTTGTTTCTCTGGCCAATTACGATGCTATTCGTACTACCCTTTCCGCTTCTCACTCGGGCCCTATCACTAATCGTCTGATTAGTATCGTTTGGTCGATACTGTTATCTATCCATCGAACCCGACGCTGCCATTGGCTACTCGCCGCTACAGGTCCCTGGATCACGGTCGGGCTTATTTTAGTCTGGGTAATGACGTTATGGCTGGGCTGGCTATTGGTTTTCTGCGGCGGGTCAGATGCTGTTGTGAATGCCAACACCCAGGCATCGGCTAGTTTGGTCGAACGTATCTACTTTACCGGCTACACCCTTACCACACTGGGCTATGGCGATTTTGTACCGGGCAATGATCGCTGGCGCCTGGTGCCTACTTTGGCAGCGGCAAACGGCTTTTTTCTGTTTACGCTGTCGATTACCTACATGCTTAATATCGTTTCTAACGTTACCCAAAAACGTCATCTGGCGCTGTCCATCAGTGCGCTAGGAGAAAGCCCGTTAGAAGTTCTTAACACTACGCATGACAACGGAAAATTTACCAGCCTAAGCCAGCAGTTATCGCCTATCCAGCAAACCATCAGCATACTTGGTCAACAGCACCTCGCCTACCCTATCCTTCACTATTACCACGCAGGTAGTAGCCAGAAGTCACTACCGTTGGCGTTAGCCCGGCTTTATCAGGCGCTTATACTGGCGACCATCGCCAATCCTGATCTTAATGCCTCAACCCACACCCAGTTCACTATAACGTTGCGCGTTATCGATCAATTTCTTGATACGTTGGATAGTGCGTTTATCCACGCTGCAACGCATTTGCCGCCTTTTCCAGCTCTTGAGGCCTACAAAACCTTACCGGGGTTCGATACATCACAAAAACAGATGCAGGAGGGGTTAAGCGAGCAATCCCAAAAAGTATTGCTCGCTTATATCCAGAAGGATGGCTGGGAGTGGGAAGATATCTGGCAGTTGGCCGAAGAGAAAAACGTGCTATAACTTCAAGGCAGCCCCCTTACGCACCAATCCTCATGCGAAGGGGGCGGTTGGGCTAGGCGGCATTTAGCGCTTTCGCCGGGCCGAAATGCTCGAAATGGCGGTGTGTCTCCGCTACTCCCAAAAGCGCCAGGCTTTGATTGATCGCTTCCATAAAGCCATGGGGGCCAACAAAGTAGCAGCGGGTGTTCGGCACCAGATACTTGGCCAGCAGGTCCTGGTTTATCCGCCCCTGATGATCCCCCTGGCTGCCCTGTTCAAACACGGTAACCACGGTTAACTGACTCGGGTAGGAGGCGGCCAGCTCATCGATAGCCTCAGCAAACGCACGGCTGTCCATATCGATAGCCGCATGTAGGTACGTAACCCGGCGACCCTGGCTTAACGCCTGCTTGGCAATCGGCAATAACGGAGTCTGGCCGATACCACCGCTGATTAATAATAGCGGCTCGTCGCCGGCTTTGAGCGTTAACTCACCAGCAGGGGGTAATAGCTCGATGACATCGCCTACCGCTAGCTGGTCATGAAAAAAGCGGCTTGCCACCCCGTACGGCTCCCGCTTGATGGATAATCGGTAGGAGCGACCATTAGGCACATCGGAAAGGCTGTAGTGGCGAAAGGCTTGCACGCCATCAATGTTCAGCTTCACCCCGATGTACTGTCCTGGCGTATAGTCAGCCACCGGCCCGCCATCTTCAGGCTCAAGAATAAACGAGCGGATAACGCGGCTTTCCTGATGCATATCGGCAATACGAAAACGCCGTGTGCCCCGCCAGCCGCCGGGCTTTTGTTCAAATTCCTGGTAGCGCTGCGCTTCAAGATCGATAAGCAGATCGGCCAGCTCCTGATATAGCGCACCCCAGGCATCGGCAACCTCTGTGGTTACGGCGTCGCCAAGCACCTCACCGATGGCGACCATCAGGCACTCACCAACGATAGGATAGTGCTCGGGCTGAATATCCAGCGACACATGCTTGTTCACCACGGTTTCCATGATCTGCCGCGCCGTTTTTGGGTTCTGGCGCACGCCCACATAGGCAAGAATAGAAGCCGCCAGCGCACGCGGCTGGCCACCATCCTTCTGGTGTGTCTGATTGAACAGTGCCTTGACCTGTGGGTAGCGCTCGAACATCAAGGGATAAAAACGAGCGGTAATCGTATTGAGATGCTCCGCTACCACGGGGGCAGTGGCGGCAATGATCTGTTCTTGTGCCGGTGTGAGCATAGCGGCCTCTTTTCAGTAGCTTTAAAGGTTCATTTAAAATGCATCTTTAAAATATCAGCTTCTGTAAGGCCAATGCATGAGCTGCGTCAATAAAACGCTCTTTATAGCGCGAAGCGTAGTGATTAAAGTATTTCTAATCGTTATCAAGCCGCTCGGAGCGGTAAAGCATCCACTCGTTTTCAAGCTGCCCGCCCGGTAAACGACAATACCGGCCGCTACCTAAGCGTGTTTCTTGCACCTCGGTTTGCCCGCCAATGCTTTCACAATACTCAGCGGCCGCGCCTCGCATACTGGTTTGCGAATCGGCGCGCTCCCCTGTTGCACAACCAGCAAGCAGCAATATGGCGACCAGAGTAGCGGCATAACCGGCTCCTCCCCCGCTTGGGAAGTTTAATCTTGTTCCTTGTGATCCCACCTTTACGAACATGGCAATCTCCTTCGGTAGCCACTTACGCATTTTCACTTTAGCCCTGCCGCTTTGTTACCGCGAGCGTTTGCCGATATCACCAATGCTGGCTAGGCTGTTTTTAGTCATGCTGAAGGATTGACTAATCAAAGTACTTATTCATAAGGAGAGTGGCGCTATGTCCAGCCCGGAACATAAGCAGAAGATCTGGAAGATGATCAAGGATATTAAAGTCGGCATGCTGGTGACCTTGGACCACGACACCCCCCGTGCGCGTCCCATGCATCTGGTGCAAGAAGAGTATGACGGCACGCTGTGGTTCTATACCCGCCGCAGCGCCGAAAAGGTTTTTGAAACCGAAAGTGATCACGATGTTTGCCTGAGCTTCTCAGACCAGGAAGACGGCGTGTATGTCTCGCTTTCCGGCAAGGCCAACCTGAACGATAACCGCGAGCTGATCCACAAGTACTGGAACCCCTTCGTGGCCGCCTGGTTCCCGGAAGGCAAGGATGATCCGGACGTTACGCTGCTGGAAATCAAGGTAGAGATGGGCGAACACTGGAAATCCAAAGAGAGCAAAACCTACCAGCTCTACGAGATTGCCAAGGCGAACCTGAAAAAAGATGCCAAACCGAATCTTGGTGAAAATGAAAAATTCGGCGGTTAATTCATCTGCAAAGCGCCCCGCTCACAGGGCGCTTTTTCGTTTCATGACCTTGGTGTTGATCGGCACAGGCACGGCGTGGGCGTCTGATGATGCGCAACAAGGCAACTCATCCGCCGAATGCGAGCCCACCGAACAACAGCTGGAGGTGCTTGACCTGGTCAACGAGGCGCGAAGCGAAGCCCGCCAGTGCGGCGAGCAATCCTTTGATTCAGTAGAACCGCTCACCTGGAGTTGCAAACTGCACGATGCGGCCAAAGAGCACTCTGAGGATATGGCCGAGAACGAGTACTTCAGCCACACAAGCCCCGAAGGCGTGGGTATTGAGCAGCGTGTGGAGGAGCAAGGCTATGTATGGCGCGCCGTGGGGGAAAATATTGCTGCGGGCCATATGTCAGCTACTGCCGCAGTCGACGGCTGGCTGCAAAGCCCCGGCCACTGCAGTAATATCATGAACGGCGCCTTTACCCAGATGGGCATGGCCAAAGCCGATAATCCCGATTCTCGCTACACCACTTACTGGACCCAGGCCTTGGGCCAACCCCGTTAACCCTAGTTGCTCAAGTGCCCACCCGGCTATTGGGCTGGCGTTAGGTCGCCATAGTGCACCGCCGTCACCGCATTCTTAGGCGAGCCATCCACCAGCTTGGTGCTATAGGTCAGGTACACAAAGGTCTCGGTTTCAGCGTCGTGCATGCGTACCACGCGCATGTTCTTGAAAAGTACCGAGCGACGCTGGGTAAACACCACCTCCTGCCCTTCTACCTCAGCTGGATTAAAGATAATCTCCCCCGTTTGCCGACAGGCAACGCTTGCCTCACTGGCTTCCTCGGCAAGCCCCACCGCGCCAGAGATTCCGCCAACCTGAGAGTAGGAAATATAACAGGAGATACCCTGCACCTTGGGGTCGTCGAAGCGCTCCACTTCAATGGTATTGTTCGGCCCCAGCATGCGAAATTCAGTACGCACGCTGCCAATATGCGCATCCTGGGCAAGCAGTACAGAGGGAAATAGCGCCAACGTAAGAGTAAGCAGCTTGATGGCAATACGTTTGGGGAAAAGCATGGTTAGCTCCCTTTACAAAGTTGGCTGATGGATGAGCAGATGGCGAGTGGACTTTCACACGTCACAGCATCAATGCCGCGACCCAAGCAAATATCAGCATGCCAAAGTTGGCATGAATAAACGTAGGAATCACACTATCGCTAATATGATCGTGTTGCCCATCGGCGTTTAGGCCAGCGGTAGCACCTAGCGTAATAGTAGACGCTGGGGAACCAGCATCACCCAGTGCCGCGGCAGCTCCTAACAGGGCAATCGTCGCTACCGGCGAGAAGCCTAGCGTGATCGCTAAAGGCACATAGATAGGCGCAAGGATAGGCACGCTAGCGAAAGAGTCGCCAAATCCTATGGTGATAAATAAGCCAACGACAAGCATTAATGCAGCGCCAAGCACCATATTGTCGCCAATAAAATCAGCCGTAGCCGAAACCAAGGGAGCAATTTCATTCGTTGCGTTTAAAATCCCGGAGAAGCCGGAAGCAAACGTAATAATAACGGCAATTTGCGCCATCATGCGTAAGCCTTCCGTGAAAACATCATCCTGGTCACTCCAGCGAAAGATGCCTGCGGCACTCAAAATCATAAAACCGATCATTGCGCCTATTAACAATGAGTCAAATTGCAGTTGGCAAATCAGTGCCACAACCAGTGCTGCTACCGTGAAGATAATCTGTTTAAAGTTAAGCGGTTTTAATGGTTTTTCGGTTTGAAGCGTAGTAGATAAAGCGTCTTGATAACTGCGCGGCTTACGATAAGTATAAAAAACGGCTACGAGCATGCCTAACAGAATGCCCATTACCGGTAGTACCATAGCTTCCAGCACCATGCCCGCCGTAGCCGACATTCCGTAGGCCTGACCAACACTATTAACGTTGGCCAGCAGTATTTCATTTAAATAGATGGCCCCAAACCCAGTGGGTAATAACAAATAGCTAGCGCTCATCGAGCAGGCAAGAATACACGCGATGCCACGGCGATCCATACGCAGCTTGTTCATCACACCAAGCAAAGGCGGGATAAGGATAGGGATAAACGCAATATGCACAGGCACTAGATTCTGGGACATGATGGAAGCGGCTACCAACGCTAAAAGCAACATCCACTTTACGCCTTTATTTGTGGCACCCACGTTAAGGTCAAGCTGTGAGGCGATCTTATAAGCAAGCAGATCCACCAACCCACTTCGCGCAATGGCAACCGCAAAGGCACCAATCATAATGTAGGTAACGCCGACCTGCGCCCCCATTAACAGGTTGTCATTGAAGGTATCAACGGCCTCGCTCATGGATAACCCGCTATGCAAGGCTCCCAGCAGTGCCGATGAAATCAGGGCGATAGCAACCGGTATTTTCAACAAGCACAGCATCACCATCAGCACGATAGCCAACACTATCGCATTAATATGGTAACCGAACGCTATGGATACTAAATAGATAACCGCAAACACACTTAAACAGGGAAGGACCTTTCGGCTCATAAAGTGTTCTTGCTCAGCTTGCTGCTTTAGCGTTATAGCGTTCGCCATTTGAAAAGGCTTCCTTTTATACAAGTATTATTGGAACAGTGGACGCGCTTCTACCTCATATTTTCTGGATTATGTTCCAGCGTCGGCACGCCAAGATCCGCCCCACGATCACTTCCGGGCGACATCATACCGGCATCCTTACGATGCATCACCAATAAAGAGGTTACTGCGCAAAACACGGTCTACACGGCGTCGACCTCATCGCGTCATGACAAAAACTGTAGTAACTATGGTGCTCGGCTATACGGACACAGACAAAACCAACAGCCTACAGAAGCACGTCATGAGCCAGAAGAACAACTGCCATCCTAGGAGCCATTCCTATGGCGTTTGCCATGAAAGATTGATAAGGTCCGATCCCCTGAGGAGAGGAATGCGGTAACGTCTGAAAGCAGTGAAGATAAACTGCTACAAATTTCTCCCAACTTTTTCGTCAATACTGCGACGCCGTCATAGTGACATCGTACGATGTTTATCCTGAACATTTGCTTGGTCTTGTCTCGATGCGTCTGCAGATGGAGTTGAGTCATGCCCTTTTCTGCAGCTCGTACCCGCTTACTTACCGACCTTCCGGAGCGTTTCCGTTTTACCTTGGGAAAAGCCGACGTCTATGAGTGGGAACTAGACACTGATACAGGCGCTTTAACCTTTGGATCAGATTCTGAGATTTTTGAAGGCATTCGTACCCTACAAGAATTTTTTGAGGCGCTTCACCCTGATGACAGACAAGCAGCTGAGCGCATCACCGAAAGCATGCTATTGAAGGCAGATTGCTACCGCTACGAGTGCCGGCTGGTGAGAACCCCTGGCGATGTGCGCTGGATTTCCGTAAATGGTTTCTCGCAAGGTGAAGATGGCCAGATCGAGAACGTGTATGGCTTTACCCAGGACGCCACGTCAAGAAAGTACGCTGAAGTTGCTGCACATGGGCAACGACAGGCTCTTGAACTGGCTATGAGTGGTGCACCGCTCAAAGAAATATTAGGCCTTCTCTGTCATCTCGTTGAAGAACCATCCGGCTCCGGCCTACTGGCTTCCGTGATGCTGCTCGATGCTGATCAGTTTCGCCTAACCATGTGCGTGGCCCCGTCAATACCGCCTGAGTACCACCGATCAATTGATGGCTTAGCCGCCGGAACTAGTACCGCTTTCTGTGACAACTTAACGTTCCTTGCTTCGTCGATCATCACCGATACCACCCAGGATGAACTAGGCAAGCAATTCTTTCGCCTCATGATGCCCCTTGGGCGGCAAGCTTGCTGGCTAGTGCCTTTGCTTTCAACCAAAGGCTGCCTTCAGGGCGTCATGCCGCTTTATTGTCGAGAAAAGCGCGGGCCAACCGAAGAAGAAACTGCGTCCATCCAGCTGGTAGCCAATACAGCTTCGTTGATCATCGAACGCTATCGGGAAACTGAGGAAAGAAACAGAGCCGAGTTGCGTTTCCGATCCCTCGTGAACGCGACGAATGCGATTATCTGGACAACTTCAAGTGAAGTCGAAGTATTCACTCCCGTACCTGAATGGACGAGTTTCACGGGCTTTACCCGCGAACAGGCCGAAGGCATGGGGTGGCTTGATGCAATTCATCCGGATGACCGCGCATTCATGTTGACTCTAATTGCTCGCATGCGCCAAGAAGCGGTTTCTCTGCAAGATGAAGTACGCTTGAGGCGTGCAGATGGTGAGTTTCGTCACATGATGTTTCACGCCGTACCCATCGTGGATGCATCAGGCGCTGTGAAGGAGTGGGCAGGTAGCTACACGGATATCACGGAGCGTATAGAGTCCCAACAACGCCTGCATCACATGGCGACACATGATGGACTAACGGGTCTTCCCAACCGAGCGTATTTGAACGAGCATCTGGAGGCTCTTTTGAGCTTCACCCCCTCTGATACCCCGATCGCTGTGATGTTAATTGACCTTGATCGATTTAAACATATCAACGACTCGCTGGGACACGGTTCAGGCGATGAAATGCTGTGTCAGATTGCCAAGCGCCTGCAAGCCGCGTTGCCCATCGGCGATCTCGTTGCTCGCCTTGGAGGGGATGAGTTTGTAGTCATTGCGCACGCTCAGCGAGGAAAACTCTCTGTAGAATCAATCGCAAAGAAGCTGGTAGAGACGTTAGCCCTGCCGGTAGATGTAAGCGATTATCAGCTGTTTCCCAGCGCCTCCATCGGGATTTGCATGTATCCAGAGGATGGTCAAAGTAAAGATATTCTCATTCAGAATGCAGACATCGCCATGTACAGGGCCAAGGCCGAGGGGGGAAACCGCTACGGCTTTTTCTCGGAAGAAATGAGCATCGAGATGAAAAAGCGCATGGCGCTCGAAATAGCTCTGCGCGGCGCGCTTGACCGAGGCGAGTTCGTGCTTCATTACCAACCAAGGATTGAACTGCCTTCTGAAAAGCTGATGGGTGTTGAGGCATTAGTAAGATGGAACAATCCCGAGTGCGGTCTGGTGCTACCATCTGACTTCATCTCGATCGCTGAAGAAACTGGGCTGATCGATGAATTAGGCATCTGGGTACTAAGGCAGGCCTGTTTAGATATACAAGGGTTGAGCACTCGCCTTGGCTATCAACTGTGCGTATCGGTGAACCTTTCACCTAAACAGTTGCTCTCGCCAAATTTGGTCGCGCAGGTCCAGCATGCCCTTGATCAGGCGGGTATGCAGCCAACATGCCTGGAACTTGAACTGACCGAGGGCGCTTTCATCCATGACATGCAAGCCTCGACCCTGGCTATGCAGCAATTGAAGGCGCTTGGCGTGCGCTTGGCGGTTGACGATTTCGGAGCTGGTCACGCCGGAATTTCCTATCTACAGCAGTTTCCAATCGACGTCGTGAAGCTGGATCGTACATTCATTACACCCAACGCCTCGGAACCGCACGGGCACGGTTTCATGAAAGCGTTATCGGACATGACTCATGCGCTAGGATTGCATGTCGTTGCCGAAGGAGTCGAAGACAAGGCTACTCTCGACCTGCTCTGCCAAACCCAATGCGACGAGGCACAAGGTTACTTCATTGCAGAGCCATTACCGCTGTCCATGCTGGTTACTTACGTTGAAAAAAATGGGTATCCGTCTAATCAGCTTCACGGTTTGACCTAGTGTCGAGCTCTATGACACGGATATGTATGGGTGTTGAAGGTACGTTCTTTAGGTCTAATTCGTAAGCGAGGACGATCTGCCCCCCCGGACGTCGCGCTAATAAAGCTAAGTTAAAAGGGGATAACTTTGAGCCATACAACCACAGGTTACCGCTTCAGTCGGCGGCAACGGCCCATAATTCCCTAGGCGGTGTAGCTGTCCGGTTTCGCCCCTGCTGTTTGGCTCGATACAGTGCCTCATCTGCCATGCTAACCAAGGTAGAGCGTTCTTCCTGCGACGCCGGCACATGCGTGGCAACGCCGATGCTAACCGTCACATGCGAGGCTCCCGGCGAGTTGGCGAAGGGAAGATTGCGCTCGGCCAGCCGAGCATGAAGCTGCTGCGCGACGTAAAGAGCCCCGGCTCGGGGGGTATCCGGCAGCAGAATTGCCATTTCCTCCCCACCGTAGCGGGCGACCAGATCGCCGGGGCGTTGGACAATATTGCGAAGCAAGTCTGCCACCTGCTGTAGGCAGTGGTCACCTTCCGGGTGACCGTAGGTATCGTTGTAGCGCTTGAAGTAATCTACATCGACCATTAACAAGCTGATGGGCTGTTGTCTACGCAAGGCGCGTCGCCACTCCTCGCCGAGAACACGTTCGAACTCACGCCGGTTGGCGATGCCCAGCAGGCCATCAGTGGCTGAGAGTCTTTCCAGGGAGCGCTGCGTCTCCTTGAGCTCGGTAATGTCCTGGGTCAGAAACAATCCGCTACTGATTTCATCGTTATCGTCCCGGAGGGGCACGCTGAAAACCCGCAGCTCGTAGAGCCCCCAGGTAACCTCCGCCTCGGATTCATCACCGGCCAGTGCCTGCTGGGCCATGAGTTCAAGCTGGGTGCAGATCACTTGAGGAAAGAATTCACACAATTGCCTCCCCTGGGCATCCTCCTCGCTGAACACCGGATGCAGGCGGCTGAATTGACCCTCGGCGAAAACGATACGCAGTTCCTGATCGAACACGACGACATGACCGTTGGGCAGGTGATGAGCAATAGCCTGACTCAGGCGGGCAATTCGCAGCTCGCCCTTACGCGCCTTGTCGGCCGTATGCATAGCGCGATTGATAAAGCGAACCATGACCACAGTGCCCGACGTCAGCAGAATGAAAACCAGAGCGTTGCGCATAAACGTCGGATAAAGCCCCTGCATAAACGAGCCATAATCGTAGGAGGCCGTCACTACGACGGGGTATCCGTTCAACCGGCGGAAACTGGTGTACTTCGTCACACCATCCAGCGGCGAGGCATTCAGCCAAGTCCGTACTTTGTAATCACCGAGTTCGGCGGCCAGGGCCGCTTTCGATGCCTCGGTCTGGTAGTGAACGAACGGAGGCACCAGCGTGAGTAGTGTCCCGTCGTTACGGAACATGCCCAGGCGTAGATACGAGTCTTTGCGAACATTTGAGTAAAACGCCTCGAAGTAATCGATGTTCAAGGAGGCCATGATGACGCCCTGAAACTCGCCATGGCGCCCTCCCATTCTGATGCTCACCGGCAGCAACGGGCGCCCCGAACTACGGCCGATAATCGGCTCGCCGACATACTGATACATCCCGCTGGCATGGGCCTGAAAGTAATCTCGGTCACTAACTCCTACATCGATCAACGCAGACGATTCTACAGATGAAAGGCGCACCTGGCCCAGAGAATCCACGATAATGAGCGAAGTCAGTTGAGGGGTGCGTGCGAGCAGCTTACGTAGCGATTGCAAGTACGCAGGATCAGCGGCAAGCGTATCCAGCCCCCTGTCCAGCATATCTTCTTGAACCTGGATGAGGACCGTCTCTGCCGCGGCCAAGGAAAGCTGGGCATGTTCGGCTAGCAGCGTTGTCTGGGCGTTCAGGGATTCATGAAGGTTAGCGAGCCGGGACTCATACTCGTAGCAATTATCGAGTATAAGCAGCCCTCCGAGAGCGAGGACGCCGAGGGTGCCCAGGCTAATCACTAAACGCCTCGGCGAAAAAGACCGCAAAATAATGGTAAGCAAGGATTTTACCCGAACCTGTTGAAACCGGCATCAAACGGCCTGTTAGGCCGGCATAGGCAGTAAGATGGCACGTATAGTTCCACCCCACTGTAATGATTTTTAATGGACCAGCTTATTATCACTTAGCTGAGTTGCTTTGGAGGCGAGAATTAGCGGCAGAAATACACGTTATTTAATCAACATAAGGCATTCATGTTTTAAAATTTTTATATATCAATCATTTAACAATTATAAACGTGTGCGACCCCCTGTGCACTTTTGGAGCAACGTCTCCGGACATGCTCAGCTTAACTCCACTTCCTCGACAACTTGTCTAAACAGCATGGGCGACACAGGACGGCCCAGGTAAAATCCTTGGGCTTGATCGCAAGCAAGCTCGACCACTTTACCAAGTTGCTCTGCGGTCTCAATGCCTTCGGCAGTAACGGTTAAAGCGAGAGCGTGGCCCATACTGATGATAGCGTTTACTAGTGCCTCACCACTCTGTGACTGATCCAAGCCCATGATGAAACTGCGATCAATCTTGATTCCGTCGAACGGATAGCTACGCAAATAGCCCAGCGACGAATAGCCGGTACCAAAATCATCCATCGACAAGCGTACCCCTAGCGCTTTGAGCTTGTTCATCATTGTCAGCGCAGAGGTAGCGTCTTCAAGCATAACGCTTTCGGTGATTTCTAGCTCCAGGCGCTGTGGCGCGATACCGGTACGTTCAATTACGGCCGCAATGCGATCCACCAGATCATTGCGCTGAAACTCCAAGGGCGACAGGTTCACCGATACAAGCACATTGTCGTTCCAGCTTAGAGCGTTGAGACAGGCCTCATGCAGCACCCAGTCGCTGAGTTCAAAGATCAGGCCTGTCTCTTCGGCCAGCGGAATGAAGCAAGCTGGGCTGAGTAAATCTCGGGTCGGATGCTGCCAGCGCACCAGCGCCTCAGCCCCTACAATCTTTTGAGTTGTTGCATTGTAACGTGGCTGGAAAACGAGACGGAACTCTCGCCGGCGCAGGGCCTGGCGCATATCCATCTCCAGCTGACGGCGCTCCATGATTCTTTCATTCATCACCGGCTCGTAGAACCGGAACAGATTGCGCCCGTTGGACTTGGCTTCGTAAAGCGCTATGTCCCCGTAGCGCAACAGGTCTTCAGCAGTTAATCCGTGATAGGGCGCAGCGGCGATGCCGATACTCGTACCGACGCTGACATCGTTCCCGTCAATCCGAATCGGTTGGTTGATTTCCTCAATCAGTCGTTGGCACAAGCGCTCTGCATCCTCATAGGTACGGCAATCGGTAGCAACCACGATAAATTCGTCTCCACCCAGCCTTGCAACCAGATCCGTATCGCGGGTGCAGCGGCTGATGGCATTGGCAACCTCCTGAAGCACCAGGTCGCCAGTGGTGTGGCCGAAGGTATCGTTGATAGGTTTGAAGCGGTCAAGGTCCAGCGCCAAAAGAAACAGCGGACGGTCGCCGGTCAGCCCTTGGTTCAAGCGATCATTAAGGTAATGGTCAAGGTGACGACGGTTCGCCAGCCCTGTCAGCGTGTCATGGTGACTGAGGTACTCGATGTGCGCCTTGGCTTCGACTTCCTGGGTAATATCACAGACTGTTCCCTGATACCCCTGAAGCTGATCACCTACCCATGCTTCACGGACAAACAATTGGCAATAGTGAAGCCTATCGTTGGTGTCACGCATTTCACAAAGCATTGGCTTGCGTCTGGTTGCATTGCAGTGCTTTGCCGCGGACACCAGCTTTGTTGTATTGTAGGTTAAGAGTTCTGACAGTGGCCGTCCGACCCAATCGTTGCAAGGTAAGCCCGTTAGTTGAGTAAAGCGCTCGGAAAGGTAGGTCAGGTTCTGATCCGGATCAGTCTCCCAGATCCAGTCAGATGCTGCTTCCGATACATTCTTGAAACGCTGCTCGCTGATCTGTAAGGCACGCTGAGCCGCCTCGATCATCTCGCTCGCATGAATGATGCGCCTGCGAAGGCTCTTAACTAACATGGCAACCAGCACGCCAAGCAAGAACAGCATCGGCAGGAACTTGTTCAGAATCGACCGACCCAACGCCTCACTTTCCCATTGTAAGGTTACAGCCTCGCCAACATCCTCTTGCAACCTGAGCTGAGGTCTTCGGGCGTCAGGTATGTTTCCCAGGTTCGCTTTAAGGCCATGCAGATCAAAGGCCTCTTGGATCACCATAAGCTTGGTATCGGTAAGCACATCGACATAAACCAAATACGAAAGCTGATCGAATTGGTCATAGGAACTGTCTGGACGTATCACCGCGGCAGATACGACGGCCGGTGTTCCTCTTACGGAAAAATACGCATACGCGATTTCATTTTCAGCGGATTCTCTACGTGCTTTGGCAAGCAGGATGGCCAGGTCACCGGTTATCCACTCGCTTGCGTCAATGTCACTAAGCTCACCGTCGATGATGCTGTAGCGGGTCACCGCATTCGGATCGATGATAAATACGCCGTCCAGGCCATAGGTTGAAAAGAGAGATGGGCCGATGTTGTCACGCTCAAAGGCCCACGGCATATTGATGGAGCCGTACGTATAGCTAAAGGCATCAATCCAGAACGCGTTATCAGCCAACACCTTACCGATTTTATCCTGCCTGCTCTCCAGCGCCCTGGCTGCGTCGGCTTCGCTATGCAGAACCTCACGTGCATCCAGCGAAAGGCTTAGATAGATCAGCGTCAGCCCCGCCATAAGAAACAAGGCGCAGATGACATAGACAAAACTGCATAATGCCAGGCGTGCCATGGCGGTGTATGGCGCCGCGTCATTAGAGGGGATCGGAGCAGGGTCGTGTGTCATTGTTGACTCGCCAGGCTGGAAAGAGTGGGCTAGGTTGCAGTTCGCAGCGCTTGTATCGGCAAGATTCAAGTACCGCATAGGCCTGACCAGCGGTTTCCGATGAGTAGCCACTTCGGGCGTCCGCATTTGGCGGAGGTCTCTACCGGTCATCAATGGCAGCTATGGGTCGAAAGCTGATCCATCTGTTTTAGATCGGCAGATATCTTTTTTTCTTTAGTTTCTCGGTGCGGTCTATGGGCAATCTTCTTCCGAAGCTAACGCCATGAACTCGATGAGAGCTCCAGCTAACCTTTGTTGATGGAGATCTCACATGAAAAAGACACGCTATAGCGAAGAGTAGATCACTGGCGCTATCAAGGAACATGAGGCAGATGTCACGGTAGGCTACCTTTGCCGCAAGTTGGATATTTCAAGCAGAACCTTTTACAACTGGCGCAGTAAGTACGCTGGCCTGGAAGTGAATAAAGCGAAGCACTTGCGGGAGCTTGAAGCATATCGCTGGCGTTGGTCGAAAGTCGCAGGAAAACCTCATACTCGCCAGCCTGCGCAAATAGCCCCAGAGCTCATTCACTCTGCTGCGCTCACTTAATTCTTAACGAGCCCTTTAAAATACCGTGCGCTTTGGCATGAACACTGCGCACGGCATGGAGTAAATTAGTTCAAACACCAGGCAAGCGCTGGTACGACAACGCATACGCCGCACCTCGCTTAGTGAACGCGCAAACCTTCCGTTTGATAAAGCAGATTGACCTCTACCACCCGCCCTTCCACCAGGTGGCAATACTGGCGCGTCTCGCCCGCTTCCTGGCGCGATCGCACTTCGCCGCCTTCCTGCTCACAGTAATTGACGGCAACCTGCTGCGCCTGGTTAGCGCCATCGGTAGTGCTCTGGGTCGAACATCCAGCCAGTGCCATCCCTATCAAAACCAACAGGCCATAACGAGCCATGCGCTTCTCCCTTTGCGTTGTTACGTTGAACAGTGATTATTAGCGGCGCAGAACCGCCGGCACTCTGTTCACTATAGTCAACGTTCGGGCTTTCTTGGCATGAGAGCCAGAAAGAATTATCTGCTCCTAATATGTCGAAAGTCAGGTTGAATACGCTATACCCCTGCCACCATCAAGGCGCTGCCAGCGCGTTTAAATCAATGTCTGACTCGATTCCCAAACCCTCAAGCATATACACCACATCCGTGCCGTGATTAATGAACATGCAGTTGATGCTGCTACCGCCAGAGGTCAGAGCCAAAAGCAGTGTGTGGCAACCGCCATCGAACACGAGATTCAGGCTTAGCATTAATCCCGTTTCGGCGGGGTTTTCTTTTTACCGCCTCATGGGCTGTACGCTTTACTGCAAAGAAAACCCATAACCGTTACGAGCTGGGGAACGCTTTTGGCGGGAGGCCTAAAGATAAAGGCTTCAATGGCCTTATACGCAGCTGCCTGTAATCCAGGCTCTCCAATATTGCCAGCCCACATAGCTAGACTGTCCTCTGATTCGCCTTGGCTAACTCTATCTCTAGCCTCAGTTGCTATTTCTGTAAGCTTCTGACGATCACTGCATTCGCTATTTGTTTGGCAGAAAGCCATAGAGGGTAATAAAACGAGACACAAACCCATTATTAACTCTTTCTTCATCATCCCGTTCCCCAGCGTAGAATTATTTTGCCAGAGTAACTTGAAGGGGATGGTGGTGCTAGCTTGAATTCAGTGCGCCAGTGGCCTAACGAAACGCAAGCACCAACTAAAAAGCCCCGCCGCTAGGCTCGGGGCTTTTGTTCGCTTGGGGAAAAGGTCATTGTCTGCATGGATGACGCTGCAAGGTTGAAGCAAGCGCTTTTTGTGGGGGCGCCTACGGGGAGACGAAACGAAAAATAAGTGAATAATACAATGATGAATTATCGTTAAGCATTTGATTTCTTTGGCGTCCCTGGCAGGAGTCGAACCTGCGACCTGCCGCTTAGGAGGCGGCTGCTCTATCCTACTGAGCTACAGGGACTTTGCTTACAGAAGGGGCGCATAGTATAGCGTGTTCGGCAAAGCACTCCAACCCGCCTGTGCTTTTCTTATACCCAACCCAGCAAGCGCAGGGCAAAAATGCCCAGCGTAATAGAGACGCTGGCCATCAGGGTGGTGATCGCGATGATGTTCGCGGCCAAGGCTGCGTTGCCGCCCATGGCTTTCACCATAACGAAGCTCGCGGCGGCGGTGGGGCTGGCAAAGAAGAGAAACAGCAAGCCGAGCTGTTCGCCTTCAAAGCCCATCAACCAGGCGGCAACGGTCGAAAGTACGGGAAGAACCGCCATTTTCATGATGCTAGAGCCGAGAGCCACTTCGCTTTTGTCCCGAATACTTGAAACCGAAAGCGTGGCACCAATGCAAATCAGCGCCAGAGGCAGTGTAAGCGAGGCAAAGTATTCACCCGACGTCATCACCCAACTAGGCAATGAAATGGAAAGTGACGTAAATGGTAAAGCCACAAATACCGAGATAATCAGAGGATTGGTGGCAATATGCTTGAGGATACTTCGCCAATCGGTCGCCTGCTCCGGCTGATAGGTCGCTAATACTACAACCGATAGCGCGTTGTACATCACAATGACTACGCCTACCAGCAGGCTGCCTGCAGAGAGCCCGTAGTTGCCATACATCCCGGCCGCCAGCGCCAACCCCACCACACCACAGTTACCACGAAAGGCCCCCTGAACGTAAATACCCCGCTCGGCGTAGGGAATGCGGTAATGCGCCCATAGCCAGCTCAGCATGAATTGACCAAGTGTCGCGGCGGCGAAAAACAGCATCAGCGAGATATCCAGCGCCACGCTAATATCCGCTTTTATCAAACTAAGAAAAATTAGCGTAGGTAGCGTGGCCTTAAAAACCAGCGCTGAGGCCGTAGACACAAATGCTCGATCAATCCAGCCAAGGCGTTTTAGGCCAATACCCAGAAAGACCATAGCAAACACGGGTAAGGTGGTATCCAGCGTTTGAGTAAACAGTTCAAGTAGATTCACTTTTTCTCAACCAATTCAACATGCTCTTGTATTCCGGAGTTATCCATAACGCTTGATTGAAACCGGAGAAGGCCCAGTCGTAAACCCAAGCTTGAGTTCAATACTATTTGAACAACGTAGGAACACTCTGCTCTGATAATGCTTTAGTCACTACACCGTCGCGGCCTTGTCCCTTGGCTTCATAGCTGGCCGCATCCGCTCGAGAAAGTACCTCTTCGATACGGGTATCGCTATCATTAAAACTGGTAACACCAATACTTAACGTTACGCGGTACTCTTTATTTAAATGACTGACAGAGACTTCACTGACGGCCTGGCGCAATGACTCTGCAATCAGCTGTGCCTGAGCCAAGGTACAACTGGGTAACAACACACCAAACTCATCCCCGCCCTGACGCGCTACATGGTCGCTTCGGCGTACTCCCCAGGCAACTACCTGGGCAATCCGACGCAGCATTTCATCGCCAAGCGCGTGCCCCCCTTCATCGTTAATGGGTTTGAAGTGATCCAGATCGAACATCACCAACGCGGAGGGCGTGCTGGTTTTTTGAAAATCGGCAAAGGCTTCTTCCAGGCGGCGCTCAAATCCACGTCGATTTAATAGCCCAGTCAGTGGATCATGTTCGGCCTCCCAACGCTGCAGCGCCTCCTGCTCACGACGCTCAGTTATATCTTTAACAACGCCGACAAAACCTAGTGAAAGCCCTTCTTGAGTAAGCATTACGACCCGCGCGTGAATATCCAGCCACAGTGCTTCTCCATCAAGTCGAGTAAACCGCAATTGGCGTACAAAATCGCTGCCATTTTTCAGGCTATAGCGCCACATGTCTCTAGCGCCATCGCGGTCGTCGGAATGAATCTGGTTTAGCAAGGCTTCCATCGTCCAATCGGAAGGGATATTCAGCATTCCAAGCAATGCTGGGTTCATATAGGTAATGGCACCGTCGAAATTGGCGACAAACATGCCCTGGGGTGCCGCACTTAACACTGAGTCAAGAAAGGCTTGGCGCTCTTGCAAATTAGCAACAAGGGTTTGGCGCTCACCTTCTACATGGTTAAAGGTGGAGGCTACCTGTCGTAACTCTTGCATGGCAGTCGCCAGGGTTACTCGCTGGCGCTCGCCTCTGCCTACTTCACCAATTTGCGTTTCCAGATGATTAAGCGGGGTAAGAATGCGTGCCAATATCCACCCTAGAAAGGGCATGATCAAAATAGCCAGCAGCAGCCACATCCAGCCAAGCTTGCGAATAAACCCAGCCAGCGGGAGTTGTGCCTGCTCTCTGGGTAAATAAAGCCCAATGACCCAATTGGCAGGCCAGACCTGTGCATAGGATTGCAGGCCTATTTGGTCACTGAGCAGATTACCTACTCCATCCCCCTGCCAACCATCAAGCGCCTGATCCAGCAAAGGATTAGCGGCTGCATTAACTACATGAGTATTAATGAGCGAAGAGTTGGGATGATACAAGATAGTACCTGAGGCAGTCGCCACTCCAGCAAAGCCCCGCTCGCCCAGGCGCACTTTTGCCAGACGGTTAAAAAGCCCACCTGTATCCAGGCTAAGCACGCCTCCGATCATACCGGCAAACTCCCCGTCATCGTTGATGCGGGGTACGCTGACGACTACCATGGGCGATTTACTGGCCCGACCTATAAACGGCTCACTCATATGCGGCTGTCGAGTGCCCCGCACCATTTTGAAAAATTCGGTATTAGATATATCAAGCCCTACGCGGCCCACAATACTTGGCCAGTCGGCAATAATGTGCCCATCGCGGCCAGCTACGACGATGCCATCAAACCAGACCATTAACGTATCACTGTGGCGCAACTCGTAGCTTAGCCATTCAGGATCGTCGCTATAACCAGCAATTTCATCTAAGCGTTGTAGCGCTTGAATACGCAGCTCTACTTGCTGCGTGATCTCATCGGCCAGCAGGCGCGCCTCATAACGCAGATGCGTCATATTGGTTTCAAGCACCATGGTTTTACCCACCTGCCATGCCAGCCCCAGCAAGAGTGCTACTAGTATCAACAAGGTAGCTAAAAGCCCCAGCAAAAGCCGGCCTTTCAGCGTTCTAAAAGAACGCAATTTTTTTAACGGAAAAGACAGAGGCACCAATTGTCCTTCTTTTTGAATACATCCCTGTGCCTACGTTGCAAAAATCGCCTATGTTAAGGCCAAATCCCCAAAACATGATTATTGTGCGCGTCAATTAAAAAAATTAAAGTAGTTTTTTAATCTTTTAGATAACTTGTTCAAACTAACTTGGGGTAAGTAAGTGCTTACTGCGCTTAATTGATAAGCGCGGCTATTTCACGTATGTTCGCTCGCTGACCTCACTGTCCCTAGACTAGCGACGAATACCTCATGGCGAAATTCACGGTAGGCTACACCTCAGCTGGTATTGGCAAGATTGACGCGCTTGCCGCATTACTGCCTGAATTTAGTCATTTCTCGCGCTTGCAGCCACTGCAAAAAAAGCCTGATGCTGTGGTTGGTTGGGGATTGAAACCCTCAAGCATTCGAGCAAGGCGTTATGCTAAACGCCACAACCTGCCTTATATTGCCCTGGAAGATGGCTTTTTACGCTCGCTTGGCCTAGGCGTTGCAGGATACCAGAGGCACAGCCTGGTGGTCGATTACACAGGCATCTATTACGACGCTTCCCGACCTTCAGATCTGGAAAACTGGCTTAATACTGCCACGTTTACAGAAGATGAGCTTAATCAGGCCGAGCGGTGCATTCAGCAAATCGTCCGTTACCGGCTTTCAAAATATAACCACGCCCCGGACCGTACTACCAACCTCTCCTCCAAGGCAAGTGTACTGGTAGTGGATCAAACCGCAGGCGATGCGTCTATTGAGTATGGCGGGGCAAGTGCAGACAGCTTTGATGAAATGCTCAACGCCGCGCTTGAAAATCATCCCGACGCGGAGATCCTGGTCAAGATTCACCCTGACGTTATTGCCGGAAAAAAACAGGGTCATCTCCTTAAGGCACAAACGCATCCGCGCTGTCACGTGGTAAGTGAAGACATCAATCCATGGACCCTGTTTGATCAGGTGGATACGGTTTATGTGGTCACCAGCCAATTAGGGTTTGAAGCACTGCTGGCCGGTAAGCGCGTGCACTGCTTTGGCCTGCCCTTTTATACCGGCTGGGGGCTCACCCAGGACCGTCAGCCCTGCACACGCCGCCGTGCCCAGCGCACCCTTAACGAAGTATTTGCCGCAGCTTATTTACGTTATGCGCGCTACGCTAACCCCTATACGCTCCAGTCCACTACGCTGGAAGATACCATCGCACTGATTGCCGATCAGAAACGCCAGCAGGAACGGCTACGGGGTGAATGGCTAGCCTGCGGCTTTTCATCCTGGAAGCGGCGCTTTATTCATCACTTCACCGGCAGCGCTGCCCGTGTGGCTTATCAGGAGGCGCTGCCAGCCGCGCCGCCCGAACAAAAGCTTTTAGTATGGTCAAGCCGCATTGATCAGGTGTTCGAGCAGCAGCACGCCGAGCTTATGCCGCATCTGTGGCGCATAGAGGATGGCTTTATCCGCTCAGTCGGTTTGGGCGTTGATCTTACCCAGCCGCTATCTTTGGTGATTGATTCGCAAGGGATCTACTACGATCCCAGCCGGCCAAGCGATCTTGAAACGCTGCTTCAGCAAACGGTATTCAGCGATGACCTGCTTGAGCGCGCAGCCCACCTGCGCGAGCGTCTGGTGGCTCTCAAGCTTTCCAAGTACAACGTCCGCGGCCAAGACAGTATTGAGCTGCCAGCAAATAGATTAACCATTCTGGTACCTGGCCAAGTGGAAAGTGACGCCTCCATTGCTACCGGCTCACCCGAGATACGCACCAACAGCGCCCTGCTGCGTGCGGTGCGTCAAGCTAACCCCGACGCGTTCATCATCTATAAGGCTCACCCGGATGTTATCACCGGCGCTCGTATAGGGGCACTCGAACCCGACGCCAAACGCCTGTATGATCTGGATGCCAGCCACATGGATATCGCCTCCTTATTGGAGCGAGTCGATGCGGTTCACACCATGAGTTCACTAACGGGTTTTGAGGCGCTTTTGCGTCACCGACAGGTAGTTACCTACGGCATGCCATTTTACGCCGCCTGGGGGTTAACGCAGGACGCCATGCACTGCGAACGCCGATCTCGCCGCTTATCGCTTGATGCGCTGGTCGCGGGCACGTTGATTCTTTACCCAAGCTACGTAGATCCGCAAAGCCGCCAGCTCTGCAATGCGGAAACTGTCGTTAGTCTGTTGGAACAGGCAAGAACACAGCAATCGTCGCTGACATGGAAGCAGCGTCTTTATCGGCTATACCGTAATTTATTGATTGGAAGACATTGAGTTGAAGCAAAAGCGCGCATTCTTATTTTTACAGGGGGTCTGCTCGCCCTTCTACCAACGTTTAGCGCGTCGGCTTACCGATGATGGGCACCGCGTGGTAAAGGTTAACTTCAACGCTGGCGACATGGCCTACTGGCAGCGCACCCACAGTGAAAGCCATCTGTTCCGTGAGCCGCTAAGCGAGCTGCCTGCCTATATTGAAGCGCTATGGCAACGCTATGGAATTACCGATCAGGTGATGTTTGGTGACAGGCGCCCAATTCATCGTCCCGCCGTTGAAAATGCCTCTAGAGCTGGTGTTCGCACCCATGTGTTTGAAGAAGGCTACTTCCGCCCCTTCTGGATCACACTGGAACGCGATGGCGTGAACGGCCACTCGCTTCTGCCCCGCGACCCCAACTGGTTTTATGAAACCGGCAAGGCACTGCCCGAGCTGCCCGCGCCGGTACGTTTTCGATCATCGTTTAAAATTCGTGCGCTGCACGATGTGGCCTATCACTTGGCAGGGCTTGCCAACCCGGTGGTGGCGCCGCGCTATCGTAATCATGCTCCGATCACCGCCCCGGTCGAATACACGGGCTATATCAAGCGCTTTACACTGCTGAAAAAGTGGAAGCCCAGAGATGCCCAGCGCATCAAGACGCTTATCGAAAGCGCCAAGCCTTACTTCATACTGCCACTGCAGCTGAATACCGACGCCCAGATCCGCGATCACTCGCCCTATGCCAACATGCAGGAAGTGATGGATCATGTCATGGGCTCCTTTGCTGAACATGCCCCGGGTGATGCATTGCTGTGCATCAAGAATCATCCGTTGGATATGGGCCTGGTCAACTATCCCAGTATCATCGAGCAGCTATCCCAGTTTTACAGCTTGGAAGGGCGTATTGTCTATCTGGAATCCGGCAACCTGGACGCCCTGATCAAGCACGCCGTGGGTGTTGTCACGGTGAATAGTACTGTCGGGTTTGTGTCGCTTGAAAAACAGTGCCCCACCTTTGCACTAAGCGACCCGATCTATAACCTTGCCGGTCTCACCTATCCAGAGAGCCTGGATGAATTCTGGAACCAGCCGCCACCGCCAAGTCAACAGCTGTTTAACTACTTCCGTAACACGGTGATGCATACCGTACAGGTCAACGGCGGTTTTTACTGCCAGCCCAGTATTGACCTCGCGGTAAATAACGCCGCCCATATACTGGAAGCCTGCCCATCGCCGCTGGAGAAACTGCTTTGAGCGCTTCTGTTAATGCTTTACTAAGACGCTGCGTACTAATTACCGGCGCAACCGGCGCGATCGGCGGCGCACTTGCCCGCGCCTACGCCAATCAGAATACCCATCTGATAGTGCACGGCAGACAGCAAGCGGCATTAGCGATTCTGGCAGAAGCTTGCCGCGAACTGGGCGCCGAGGTAACCACGTCCTCCGTTAACCTAACCGATGAGGCAGCGCTCTCGCAGTGGCTTCAAACGTTATGTGCCGAGCACACGCCCGACATCGTGATTGCCAACGCCGGTAAAAATACCCATCCCCAGGCGCCAGGACAGCTGGAGCCGTGGGACGATGTTCAAGCACTTCTGGATATCAACCTGAAAACCCCCATCGCTATGGCCCAGCACCTGGCGCCTGCCATGAAGGCTCGCGGCTGCGGCCAGCTGGTCTTCATCAGCTCGCTGGCCGGGTGGCATGGCCTGCCCACCACCCCCACGTACAGCGCCAGCAAAGCAGGTATCAAAGCCTACGGAGAAGGGCTGCGGGGCTTGTTGGCGCCTTACGGCATTGGGGTAACCGTGGTGATGCCCGGCTATGTGACATCCCCCATGTGCAATGCCATGCCGGGTCCCAAGCCATTCGAATGGCCGCCTGAACGGGCCGCCAAGGTAATCAAACGAGGCATTGATGCGAATCGAGCGCGTATCAGTTTTCCTTTCCCGCTTAACTTTGGCACCTGGTGGCTAGCAGTACTCCCCGCCGCCGTTTCCCAATGGATAATCAAACGCCTGGGCTTTGATCATACCGACCACCAGGAAGGCGCTTGAAATGCTTACTTCCTTGGCTTTGCCGCTTTTATGGCCGCTACTGACAGGGCTCTTGGGCACAGTAGTATTTGAAGCACTGCTTAACCCACGCCCACAACCGTTCTGGCGGCGCGGCATGGCGGCCAACAGCGTTCATCTGGGCAGTTGGCTGCTGCTGTTCGGGGTCTTTGTTCTAGTGCTCCAACGCCCTTGGTTTGCGGTGATTTTTATTCTGGCGCTGCAACTGGTAGTGGTACAGTCCAGCAACACCAAATCAAGCACGTTGTGTGAGCCGTTTATCTGCCACGATTTTGAATACTTCTGGGATGCCATTCTCCACCCGCGCCTCTATGTACCCTTTTTCGGCACCGGCCTGGCCATTGCGGCCAGCAGTGCCGGGGCGGCCGCTATTGGTGGATTTCTTTACTGGGAGCCATCGCTTATCACCCAATGGGGCGGGCTACCCTTTATAGCCTATGCAGGCCTGCTTATTTTGTCAGGCGCGGCCTTGGTCGTACTGGGTTGGCGGGCGCTTGCCCCTATCACGCTGAACCCGGTTGAAGATATGGACCGGCTAGGGTTATTTGCCAGTCTATGGGCTTACGGCGTAGCGCTTATGCGCTCCTCGCCCCCAACGCCTAAGCAGTCGCCGTTTTATTCATTATCCAGCTCGCTGAATACCGCAAACTCCGCGCCCGGCACCTCCAGCGCGCTTGCGAAGAATGTAGTGCTGATTCAGAGCGAGTCTTTTTTTGACCCCCGCCCCTGGTATCCCGATATTGCCGACAACCTGCTGACGCATTTTGATGCCACACGCGCAGAAGCCTTGCAACACGGCGAGCTAACCGTACCCGCCTGGGGCGCCAATACCGTTCGCACAGAATGCGCCGTACTTACCGGGCTTGCGCCAAGCGTTTGGGGGCCGCGCCAGTTCAACCCCTACCGCACCCTGTCGCGCCACCCGTTGCCAAGCTTGGCCGGCACGTTCAAGGCGGCCGGCTATCGCACGGTATGTATTCACCCCTACCCCGCCAGCTTCTATATGCGCCATAAAGTGATCCCCCAACTGGGGTTTGATCAGTTTATCGATATCAGCAGTTTTGAAAGCAGCGATAAGCAAGGACAGTACATTGGCGACGCGGCCGTTGCACGAAAGGTTGGACGACTGCTTGAAGATAGCGATAATAGGCCAGTCTTTGTGTTCGTGATTACCATGGAAAACCATGGCCCACTGCACCTGGAAGCGCCGCTTCAGGAAAGCTTGGCAGCGGCGCTGCCAACGGCCCCCTGGCCGCTACCCACGCACTTACGCGATCTAGCGGTGTATTTGCGTCATCTGGGCGAGGCCGACAAAATGCTGGCAAGTGTCAAGACTGCGTTAAGCGAGGCTAAACGGCCGGGACTGCTGGGCTGGTACGGTGATCACGTACCCATTTTACCCGCAGCGTATCGGTATTTTTCGCCCCCGGCTGGCACTACACCGTACATGATATGGTCAACTGATGCTCAGGCGTCATCTCAAGCGCAACACCCGTTACAGGCGCACATGCCACCAGACGACGTATCGCCAAACCAGCGTGCATTGTCAGCCAGTGAACTTGGCGTCCAGCTATTTAAACAAGCGTTTGGACACGATATAAGTAGCAATGTGATCAAGGCAGAACCAGAACCTCAGGAGCAAGAATGACTAAACGCGTTGCCATTATCGGCGCCGCCCATCGTTTCCCAGGCACAACCCCTGAAACGTTCTGGCAGGACCTGCAAGCCGAAAAAGATTTAGTCACCCAAGTAGCCCCCGACCGCTGGAGTCATGACGCCTTCCTGCACCCGGATAAACGTCATCCGGGCACCAGCGTCACTTTCGCTGCGGGCAGCCTTGGCGATATCGGCGGCTTTGATGCCGAGTTTTTTGGCATTTCGCCGCGTGAAGCGACCAACATGGATCCCCAGCAGCGTATGCTGCTGGAACTCGCCTGGGAAACCATCGAGAGCGCGGGCATCGTGCCCAGCAGCCTGCGTGGTAGCCATTGTGGCGTGTTCCTGGGCGTTGCCAGCCTTGATTACTCATACCGTATGGCGGATGACATGGCGGCCATTGATGCCTCCACCGCCACAGGTAATACCTCAAGCATTGCTTCAAACCGCCTTTCCTACGTGTTCGATCTGCATGGCCCCAGCATGTCGCTGGATACCGCCTGCTCGTCAGCCATGGTGGCGTTCCATCAGGCCTGTCAATCCATTCGCAGCGGTGAAACCAGCATGGCGCTGGCGGGCGGTATCAGTCTGCACCTGCATCCTTACGGGTTTATTATTTTCTCGAAGGCCAGCATGCTCTCGCCCACTGGCCGCTGTCAGGTGTTCGATGAATCGGGCGACGGCTACGTGCGCTCTGAAGGCGCCGGGCTTTTCCTGCTCAAGGATTACGACCAGGCCATCGCCGATGGCGACAATATCCTGGCGGTGGTAGCCGGGTCTGCCGTGAATACCGACGGGCATAAATCCGGTATTACGGTGCCCAATCCCAGTGCCCAGGTTGATCTGATGCGCCGCGCCTACGAACAGGCCGGCATCACCCCTGATGAGATCGACTACCTTGAGGCTCATGGTACGGGTACCGCCGTGGGCGACCCGATTGAAACCCGCGCCATTGGCGAGGCGCTAGGCAAATACCGCAAAACACCGTTACTCATTGGCTCGGTCAAAAGTAACATTGGCCACCTTGAAACCGCCTCGGGTGTGGCCGGGCTTGCCAAGGCGCTGTATAGCCTGCAGCACCGTGAAGTGCCCGCCACCATCGGAATTCGCAAATTGAATCCCCGCATCAAGTTTGATGAGTGGAACCTGCAGGTAGTCACCAAGGCGCAGCCCCTGAAAAAACAGGGCCGTCTGGTGATCGGCATCAACTCGTTTGGTTTTGGCGGCGCCAACGCCCACGTCATACTGGAAAGCGCGCCTGAAAAAACCTCAACGCCTGCCGTGGCGCCTGCACATGCGCTACCTATCCGGCTTAGTGCAAAAAGCCAGGATGCCCTGGCTGTCAGCGCCCGCACCTTGGCGGCTTATCTGAAAGATACCAACAGCGCGTTTTACGATATTGCCCATACGCTTTACAACCGCCGCGAGCCGCACGCTTTTGGCGCGCTCTGCTTTGCTCAAACGCCTGAAGAGGCCGCAGCAGCGCTTGATCAGTTCGCCCAAGGTGAAAACACCCCCAGTGTCACCACGCTGGAACGGTTGACCAACGCGCGTGGGCCGGTGTTCGTGTATGACGGCAACGGCTGCCAATGGGAAACCATGGGCCGCGATCTTCTGGACACAGCGCCCGTATTTGCTGATGCCATTGACCGTGTGGATAGCCTGTTCCAGCAGTATGGGAATTTCTCGCTGCGTGATGAGCTGGCCGGTCAAAATGGTGAGAACCGCTTTGAGCTTACCGAAATCGCTCAGCCTGCCCTGTTTGCTCTGCAGGTCGCATTGACCGAGTGGTTGAAAGCTCAAGGGATTGTTCCCTCTGCCGTATTTGGACATAGCGTGGGTGAAGTGGCTGCCGCCTGGGCGGCGGGCAGCTTGAGCCTTGAAGATGCGGTCAAGGTGATTTACTACCGCAGCTTCTATCAGGGTAAAACCCGTGGCCTGGGTGAAATGACGGCCGTGGCCATGAGCGCTGAGGATATCGCGCCCTGGCTCGCCCGCCCCGAATTTGATCAGGTATGCCTGGCAGGCGTTAACAGCCCCAAAGGCATTACCTTGGCAGGTGAGCGCGAGCAGTTGGCAGCCCTTGAAGCGCAGCTGAGCGATCAGGGCACTTTCGCCAAGCGCCTGCCGCTGGACTACGCCTTCCACAGCCCGGCCATGGACAGTATCCAAGCCGGTGTAATTGAAGCGCTGGACGGCATCACGCCTCGCCAGACAGAGCTTCCCTATTATTCGACGGTAACCGGAGAAATCAGCCAGGGCACGGAGCTTGGCGCCACCTACTGGTGGAAAAATATCCGCGAGCCGGTACTGTTTGACCATGCTGCTACAGCGCTGATCGAACAGGGATACAACGTATTTGTAGAGATTGGCGCACACCCCATTCTGCGCCGCTACTTAAACGAGTCACTGCGCCAGCAGGAGCGTGCGGGACTTGTGATCGGCACGATTGAGCGCCATAAGCCCGGCCTTGAAATGTTACAACAAAGCGCGAGCCAGCTGTTGTTAAGCGGGCTCGCGCTTGATGTTCGCCACTTCTTCCCCGTGGAAGGCCAGCATGTCCTGCTGCCGCGCTACTCATGGCAGCACACTCGCCACTGGGTAAGCAGCACGCAGGATAGCCAGGGGTTGCTGTCACGCTACTACCAGCACCCGCTGCTGGGTTACCCGCTTGCCCAGCAGGACCATACATGGGAAAGCCAACTGGACACCAAGCGCCAGCCCTGGCTTGCCGATCACGTGGTCGGCGAAGGCGCCGTATTCCCCGGCGCGGGTTTTGTAGAGTTGACCCTGGCCGCAGCGCTTCAACAACACGATAACCCGCTTCTGGATATAGAAGAGCTGGAGATCCGCGCGCCGCTGCTGCTTGACGGCCCCAATGGCCGAACCATGCGCCTGACACTTGGCCCCGACGATGGACGCATTGCCATTCAATCCCGGGAGCCGGCCAACGGCCACGAATGGCAGCTGAACGCGGTCGCCCGCAACATGCGCGAAAGCCGCGGTTTCCTGCTCAACCGCCAGGCGCCTGTACTGCCTGAGCGAGCGCCGGACTACATCCTAGAAGACCACCTGCAGATGGCTGAGCGAATCGGCCTGCACTATGGTCCTGCGTTCCAGGCAATCAGCCACGGCTGGATTGAAGAAGACGCCGTGATTGGCGCGATTGATCTTAACAGCGATGTTCAGGCGCAGCTTTCGACGCTTCACGTGCACCCCGGCATTCTGGACAGCGCTTTCCAGCTGTTTATTCCGCTGCTGGCCCAGCATAGTGAATTTGCCGCCCAGCTTGCGTTTGTGCCGGTGCGCGTTGGCCGCATTCAGGTCAATACCGAAGCAGGGGCTCCCGTTATCGCCCGTGCGGTCATGGGCAAGCGCGCACCCCACTCGTTTACCGCCGATTTTGAGCTTTTTGATGCCGCAGGCCGCGCCGTGGCCGTGCTTAGCCAAACGCGTTTCAAGGCGATTCGCCTGAACCGTGCTCATCATCAGCAGTTTAGCTATCTGGATGTCGAACTTACGCCCGCCCCGCTTGAGGCCAGCGCCTTGCCGCTGCCGGCAGAAGCCCTGACCCGTCTGGCTGGATTAAGTGAGAGCTATGCTGAACATACCGGCCAACGCTACGCCCAGGAAGTTGCTCCATTGCTAGATAGCCTGAGCGAGGCGTTTGCCCAGCAAGGCCTGGCGGTGGAAGGCAATGACGAGCAGTTGTCACCGGAAACCATCTGGCAATTGCTGGTACAGGACTACCCCGACTACTTTGCCCCCATTCATCTGGTGGGCCGCCTTGGCTTGCACCGTCAAGCGTTGCAGAGCGGAGCTACCCAGCTTGAAACGCTGGATATTTCCACAGAGCACCTGGCAAGGCTTAACCGCGTTCTGGTAGGCGAAAGCGGCTGGCAGCTGCTTTCCAGCGAGCTTGGCAGCCTGATGGAAGCCTCTCTCGGCTCGCTGGGCGCGGGTGAGCGTTTGTCCCTGCTTGAAGCGGGGCCCTGTGCGCCTGCGCTGGGCCAGCGCCTGCTTGAGCAGTTGACTAACGCGCATCAGGCCGCTAACTATCGCTACCGGGCAATAACGACCCACGACACTGCCCGCCATCAGGCCGAGCAGCTGCAGGAGCGTTTCCCGCTTATCGACGTGCAGTCGCTGGATGACGCGTCCCAAGCGCTGGCCAATGCTGAAAAAGCCCAACTGGCATTTATCAGTGCGGATGCCACCCAGCCTGGCCGTACGCGCCAGTTAATCGAAACCCTACCCGCTCAGCTCGCCCCCGGGGCGCATATCATGGTGGTTGCCATCGCCCCAAGCCGCTGGCTGGACGATGTGTTGGCCACGCCCGGTATTGATCAAACGGCACTGGAGCAGGAAACGCTTAGCGAGTGGCTAAGCGCTCAGGGCTTTAGCGTTTCAGCGCCCATAGAGCTTGAAGAAGGGCTGAACGGCGCTTACCTGTTGCACGCTCAAGTACCTGTTTCCTCGACCGCTGAGAAAACAGAGCATTCACTGGCGATGCCTTATCAGCTCATCGTGACCGACCAGGCCAATGAAGCACTGGCGGCGCGCCTGTCTAAAGCGCTTACTGCGCGCCAAGCCAAGGTCATGGTTAAGCAAAGCGAAAGCCTACCTGAAGCTCTTTTAGATGAGGCGCTTGCCGAGTTGGGTGATGCTGCCCAAGCGCTTAACGTCATTGACCTGCGTGGGCTACAAGGCAGCGGTATTGAGGTACAAACGCTACGCTGCCATCGCGCCCAACAGTGGAGCCTTGCCCTTGAAGCAAAAGGGCTTGAGGCTGCAACGCTGTGGCTCACGACCCAAGGGGTCAGCCTGCTTTGGCATTCACAGGATAGCGCCTCCCTGCCCGATGATGCCGCGTTCTGGGGCTTTGGGCGTTCGCTTGCCAATGAAGCCGTTGGCCATACGGCCAGCCTACTGGATATCCCTTACAACGTTAACGATGCTGCATTAAGCGCATGGGCTGCCTCGCTGATAGCGCCGGATCGTGAAAACGAAGTGGTGATTAATACTCGCGGTGAGCGCTTTGCTACTCGCTTGCGCACACTGCCCGCCCCGGCGCCTCAACAGGTAACCAATGCGCCGACCCGCCAGGCGATGACGCTAGGTTTTGCACTTCCCGGCCAGCTGCGTCAGCTACAGTGGCGCCCGCGTGAGCTGCCTGCGCTCAAGGCCGATGAGGTTGAAATCAAGGTCAAGGCCACGGGGCTTAACTTCCGTGATGTGATGTACACCCTTGGTCTGCTCTCTGACGAAGCGATCGAGAACGGCTTTGCCGGGCCAACGCTGGGTCTTGAGTTCTCCGGCGAAGTCGTTGCCGTAGGTGACAACGTCACTCACGTAGCCCCAGGGCAAGCCGTCGTTGGCTTTGGCCCGGCAAGCTTCAGTGACCGGCTGATTGCCAGCCAGCATGCCGTGGCGCCGCTACCGGAAGGCGTAAGCTTTGCCGCTGCCGCGACCATTCCGACGACCTTCTTTACGGTGTACTACGCGCTGAAACACTTGGCACGTTTGGAGCCGGGCGAGAAAGTGCTGATTCATGGCGCGGCGGGCGGCGTAGGTATTGCCGCTCTGCAAATTGCCCAGTGGCTGGGCGCTGAAATCTACGCCACGGTGGGTTCTGAAGAGAAGCGTGACTTCCTGCGTCTGATGGGCATCGAGCGTCTTTACGACTCCCGCTCGCTCACCTTTGCTGAAGAAATTCTTGAAGATACCCAAGGGGAAGGCGTCGACATCGTACTGAACTCGCTTGCCGGGGAAGCCATTAACCAGAACCTGCGCGCCTTGAAGCCCTTCGGGCGCTTCCTGGAGCTCGGCAAGCGCGATTTCTATGAAAATACGCATATCGGCCTACGTCCGTTCCGTAACAACCTGAGCTACTTCGGTATCGACTCCGACCAGCTGATGAAAGTGCAGCCTTCTCTGACCCAACGCCTGTTCGGCGAGATGATGGCGCTGTTCAATGACGGCACGCTCAGTCCGCTGCCGTTTACTGCATTCAGCCATAGCCAGGTGATCGATGCGTTCCGCTATATGCAGCAGGCGCGCCAGATCGGTAAAGTCGTCGTCACCTATGAGCAGCCCATCGCGCCACCTAAAAATGAAGCGCTGGGTCTCAAAACGCTAAGTCTCTCAAGCGATGGCAGCTATCTGGTCACCGGCGGGCTAGGCGGGTTCGGCCTTAAAACCGCCCAGTGGCTTACGAGCAAAGGAGCCCGCCAACTGATTCTGCTTAGCCGCAGCGGCCCGTCCAGTGAGGAGGCTCAGGCAGCTATCGCCGAATTTAACGCCCAAGGCGTCAAGGTGATGGCGGTTGCCTGCGATATTACCGACCGTGATGCACTGGCTAACGTGCTAGCGCGCACCAGGGATGAGCTTGGCCCGCTGCGCGGTATCGTGCATGCCGCCACGGTGATTGACGACAGCCTGATTCGTAACCTGGACGCCGAACGCATTCAAAAGGTGCTAGCACCCAAGATTGAAGGCGCCCGCCACCTGGATACGCTAACGCGTAATGAGCAGCTGGACTTCTTTGTTCTCTACTCCTCCGCCACTACGCTATTTGGCAACCCCGGCCAGGCCAACTACGTGGCCGCCAACCACTGGCTGGAAGCGTTTGCGGCAAGCCGTCGAGCGGCAGGGTTACCTGCTACCTGCGTACGCTGGGGCGCGATTGAAGACGTCGGCTTCCTTGCCCGCAACACCCGTACCCGCGATGCCCTGCAAGAGCGTTTGGGCGGTTCTGCTCTGCGCTCGGATGATGCGCTCAAGGTACTGGAACAGATGCTGGTAACTCCCGGCCCAAGCCTTGGCGTGCTGGAACTTGAGTGGGGGGCGCTTGCGCGCTTCTTGCCTACCGCCAATGCGCCGCGCTTCGATGAGATAGCCCGCGCCAGCGACGACGATAGCAGCCATGAGAGTGATGATGATATCAGCGCTCTGCTGGCCGATCTGTCACCGGAAGAGCTGCATAGCACAGTGACCGAGCTGCTGAGAGCGGAGCTTGCCAGCATCCTGCTGATTGAAGAGGAGAAGATTGACGTTAATCGCTCGGTCTACGACATGGGCTTTGATTCCCTGATGGGCGTCGAGCTGATGACGGCGATTGAAAATCGCTTGGGTGTTCAGGTGCCGGTCATGGTGCTGAGCGAGGCCTCAACGCTTGATAAGCTCGCGGGCGTGCTGATCCAGAAGCTCCACCAGCATGACGATGATGTTGAAGAGGCCCCACAGGATGCGTTAGCCTCTCTGGCCGCTCGCCACGGGGCTGAAGGATTTACCGAGTCAGCACCCTCCGCATCAACGACTGAGATACCATGACCGCCAATCGCTCTGATCTAAAACGTCAGCTGTTGGAGCAGGCACGTAAGCGCACCACGCCACGTGCCACTGCTCGCCCTAATGACAGCACTATCTCTACCCCAACGGGCTCAACCCTGCCGGGTAATGGCACACCCGGTCCGGTGGCTGAGCGTTTTACGCGATTTGATGCCCACCCGGGCTACCAGCAGTTAACCATGCTGCGTCAGGGCGCTGAACAGCTGGGCTTGAAAGACCCTTTTTTCAAGGTCCACGAAGGCATTGCCGGCGCTACTAGCGTGATTCAGGGACAACCCTGCATCAACTTTGCAAGCTATAACTACCTGGGCTACTCGGGCGACCCCCGGGTTACCCAAGCCGCGTGCGAAGCGGTAGCCCGTTACGGCACATCGGTTTCTGCAAGCCGCGTAGTTTCCGGCGAGCGCCCGATTCATCGTGAACTGGAACAGGCCATTGCCAAGGCGTATCAGGTAGACGACGCCGTGGCATTTGTCAGCGGTCATGCAACCAATGTATCGACACTTGGCTACCTGCTTGGCGCCAAGGATCTTGTACTCCACGACGAGTATATCCATAACAGCTCGCTTGTCGGTGCTCAGCTTTCCGGCGCCAAGCGCATGTCGTTCGCCCATAACGACCCGGACGCCCTGGACGCGCTACTTAGCCGTCATCGCCACCAGTTTGAGCGCGTGATTGTGGTGATCGAAGGGCTTTACAGCATGGATGGCGACATCCCTGACCTGCCGCGATTTATCGAGCTCAAAAAACGCCATCAGGTCTGGTTGATGGTAGACGAGGCGCACTCTTTTGGTGTGATGGGCGATAACGGCCTCGGGCTTCATGAGTACTTTGCCATTGATCCGCGAGATGTGGATATCTGGATGGGCACCATGAGCAAAACGCTATCAGGTTGTGGCGGGTATATCGCTGGCAGCAGCGCCTTGGTAGAAACGCTGCGCTACTTTGCACCGGGCTTTTTGTATAGCGTGGGCATGCCCGCTCAGGTCGCCGCCCCGTCCATCAAAGTGCTTGAACTGATGCAGCAAGAGCCCGAGCGGGTAGAAAAGCTCCACGCCATTTCGCGCTACTTCCTGCAGCAGGCCAAAAAGCACGGCATGGATACCGGGCACAGCATTGGCGCGGCCGTCGTGCCGATTATTGTGGGCAGCTCGCCCTTGGCGGCTCACCTTTCCCATACGCTGCTTGAGCAATACCACATCAATGTTCAGCCTATTCTTCATCCAGCGGTACCTGAAAAAAGCGCCCGCCTGCGCTTTTTCCTCGCCTATGATCATACCCAGGCCCATATCGACCAAACGCTAGATGCCCTTGCTACTCTGCTCGCCCAAGCCCGGAGCTAACGGTATGGAACCACATAACGCAAAGCCAAGTAATGCAGAACCAAGTAACACCGAAGAAGGCGCCCTACCCAGCTGGTACGTTATTCAATGTAAAGGCAATGAATCATTTCGTGCCGCCGAACACCTCACTAATCAAGGTTATGAGGTATTTCACCCTGTGCTGGATGTTAAACGCAGGCGCCAGGGCAAGCCTACGACAGTGACTGAACCGTTGTTCCCTTACTACCTGTTTATCCGTTTGGACCAGATCGTAAGCGATTGGCGCCCCATTCGCTCAACCCGAGGTGTTCTGCGTCTTCTCACCTTTGGTAATACCCCCATAAGTGTACCCGATGCGTTAGTAGAGACGCTTCGCGCCCAGCCCCATCGTCAGGAAGGGAGTCATACCTATTTCTGCACGGGTGAAAAGGTCATGATTACCGAAGGGCCTTTTAAAGACCTCGAAGCTATATTCGAGCGCACCAAGGGTGAAGAGCGCGCCATCGTGCTACTGAACGTACTGCAGCGCCCACAGCACTTGAACCTGCCTCTGGAGCAGTTGCGCAAGCAGTAAACAGGCCTCGGTTACATGACGCTTAGCCTAAGTATCAAAAGACGTTCATAAGCTTATCCTGTTAATGTTGAGCTATACATTAGCCTGCCTGGCGCCCCAGGCATAAGGAAGCTCTCTAATGAACCTCGATCCTCACTACTACCCCGCCGCCTCGCGCCGTACCGTCACGTTTGGTAAGCGCGGCATGGTAGCCACTTCCCAATCACTGGCCGCTCAAGTGGGCGCCAATATTCTTCGCGACGGCGGCAACGCCATTGATGCGGCCATCGCCACCGCCGCCGCGTTAACCGTTGTTGAACCCACTTCTAACGGCATCGGCAGCGACGCCTTCGCGCTGGTCTGGGTGAAAGATAAACTGCACGGTTTGAATGCTAGCGGGCGGGCGCCCATGGGGATTTCTTGCTCGGGCGTGCGCGAAAAAGGCCATGATGAGATGCCTGCCCACGGCCTGATTCCGGTGACTGTACCAGGCGCGCCCGGCGCCTGGGCCGCCCTCTCCGAGCGCTTCGGCAAACTTCCCCTTTCTACGCTGCTGGCTCCTGCGATTACACTTGCCGAAGAAGGCTTTGCAGTTTCTCCTGTGGTGAGCCAGCTTTGGCAAAAAGCTTATACCCGTTATAAGCAATACGACCGCGCCGAGTTCGCGCCCTGGTTTGAGCATTTCGCGCCAGAAGGTCATGCTCCCAAAGCGGGTGATATATGGCGCTCGCCGGAAATGGCCAAGACTCTGCGTGCGATTGGTGAGTCCCGCGCACAAGCCTTCTACCAAGGCGAGCTTGCCGATGCCATGGACGCCTTCTCACGCAAGTACGGCGGCTTTCTGCGCAAGGAAGACCTGGAAGCGTTTACTCCGGAATGGGTCGATCCTATCAACGTTCGCTATCGTGGCCACGATATCTGGGAAATTCCGCCCAACGGCAGCGGTTTGATTGCGCTGCAAGCGCTGGGCATTCTGGAAGCAATGGGCGATGAGCCACGCGACGCTGTTGAATCACTGCACCGACGCATCGAAGCAACCAAGCTGGGCTATGTGGATGGACTGCGCTACATCACCGAGCGTGAACACATGACGCCGAGCGTCGAGCAGATGCTCTCGCCTGCTTATCTCAAGCAGCGCAGCGAGCTTATTGGCTTTGAAGCCATTGACCCAACTCACGGAAATCCGTTGATGGGCGGCACGGTGTATCTCTCGACCGCTGACGATGAAGGCAATATGGTGTCGTTCATCCAAAGTAACTTCGAAGGCTTCGGTTCAGGCATCGTCGTGCCGGGCACCGGCATCAGCCTGCAAAACCGTGGCTGGTCGTTCTCGCTGGATGAAGAGCATGCCAACGTATTGCGCCCCGGCAAACGCACCTACCACACGATTATTCCCGGCTTTATCACCAAGGATGGCCAGGCGGTCGGCCCCTTCGGCGTGATGGGTGGCTACATGCAACCCCAAGGCCACGTTCAGGTGGTTGCCAGCATGCTGGAAGACAAGCTCAACCCCCAGGCCGCGCTGGACCTACCCCGCTGGAAATGGGTAGAAGGCCGAACGGTTGAAATAGAACCAGGCTTCCCCGACCATCTTGCTCAAGCGCTTGAACGGCGTGGTCACCGTATCATCCGGGCCACCGACTCGCTCACCTTTGGCCGTGGGCAGATTATTGTGCGTAACCCCGAAAACGGCGTACTCCAAGGAGGCACCGAACCTCGAGCCGACGGAGCCGTCCTCCCCGTTTGATTTACTTGCCACGTGCCTTCGTAGCGCGTGGTAACGAATCGCGAGGCACGAGCGCATGAGGCACCCGGGGAGGCGGCTGCCAAGCCGCCCGGCCGTGCCACCGAAACCGTGCTTTTGCGCCCCACCACTTAACCCCGGCAGCGCTAACCGCGCTGCTTCCGCGGGTGCGCTGTCGCTTACCACGCGCTACGGGTATGGCACCTGATTCCCTGTAGCGCGTGGTAACGAATCGCGAGGCACGAATGCATGAGGCACCCGCGGGAGGCGGTTGCCAAGCCGCCCGGCCGTGCCACCAAAACCGTGCTTTTGCGCCCCACCACCCAACCCCGGCAGCGCTAGCCGCGCTGCATCCGCGGGTGCGCTGTCGCTTACCACGCGCTACGGGTATGGCACTTGGTTCGAACACACGTAGCGCGTGGTAACGAATCGCGAGGCACGAGCGCATGAGGCACCTGCGGGAGGCGGCTGCCAAGCCGCCCCGGCCGTGCCACTGAAACCGTGTTTTTGCGCCCCACTACCCAACCCCAGCAGCGCTAGCCGCGCTGCTCCCGCGGGTGCGCTGGCGCTTACCACGCGCTACGGGTATGGCACCTGATTCGAACCTGTAGCGCGTGGTAACGAATCGCGAGGCACGAGCGCATGAGGCACCTGCGGGAGGCGGCTGCCAAGCCGCCCCGGCCGTGCCACTGAAACCGTGTTTTTGCGCCCCACTACCCAACCCCAGCAGCGCTAGCCGCGCTGCTCCCGCGGGTGCGCTGGCGCTTACCACGCGCTACGGGTATAGCACCTGATTCGAACCTGTAGCGCGTGGTAACGAATCGCGAGGCACGAGCGCATGAGGCACCCGCGGGAGGCGGTTGCCAAGCCGCCCCGGCCGCGCCACCTATCTATGATTGCATCCCACCACCCAACTCCGGCAGCGCTAACCGCGCTGCTCCCGCGGGTGCGCTGGCGCTTACCACGCGCTACGTAGCACCACGCCATATTCGATCTAGACGTGAATGGTGCGGTGACTTACCCACCACGTTTTCGTTTAAATATCGTTAAATGAATTTTCGTATTTTTTTCGCTTTTACAAAAACGTTTACTACTTTCGTCTAGTTCAATTGTTTTTTTACGCTATTACAAACCGGCATAGGGTATGCAAGAAAACGCTTCGGCAGTTAAATAATGCCAAAGGCTGGCCAGCCAAGAACTTAATCTGTCATCTAACCGGTAGTTACCCCAATGCCCTACGTTCACGATACCCTGACCCGCTTACAGCGCAGCAGCCCGGCGCAAGCCGAATTCTACCAAGCCGCTGAAGAAGTGCTCGAATGCCTGCGCCCACTCTTTGAGCGCTACCCGCATTATCATGACCACAGCATCATCGAACGCATTGTTGAGCCTGAACGTCAGATTTTCTTTCGCGTCAGCTGGATAGATGATGCCGGGCGCGTACATGTCAACAAGGGCTATCGTGTTCAATTTAATTCCGCGCTTGGCCCTTACAAAGGCGGGCTGCGCTTTCACCCCAGCGTCACGGCGGGCACGATCAAGTTTTTGGGCTTTGAGCAGATCTTCAAGAACGCACTTACCGGCCTGTCCATCGGCGGCGGCAAAGGCGGTGCTGACTTCGATCCCAAAGGTAAATCAGACAACGAGATAATGCGCTTCTGCCAGGCATTCATGACCGAGTTGCATCGGCATATTGGCCCTACTTGCGATGTGCCGGCAGGTGATATTGGCGTTGGCGGCCGTGAAATCGGTTACCTGTTCGGCCAATACAAGCGTCTTACCGGCCGCTATGAAGGTGTGCTGACCGGTAAAGGCTTAAATTGGGGCGGATCACTCGGCCGTAAAGAAGCCACTGGCTACGGCGCCGTTTACTTCGCTCAAAACATGCTGGCTGCTCGTAACGAAGACCTTACAGGTAAGACGTGCTTGGTATCCGGGGCGGGTAACGTAGCCATTTACACCATTGAAAAGCTTTATGAGCTAGGCGCTATTCCCGTTACCTGCAGCGACTCTCGCGGCACGATCCATGACCCAAGCGGCATCGACCTTGAGCTTCTTAAACAACTCAAGGAAGTGAAGCGTGTCTCGCTTGAAGAGTATATAAACGAGCGCCCTGGCGCACACTACATCTCTACCCAGGATTATCCTGAAAATGGCCATGCGGTTTGGCGTATCAAAGCCGATGCGGCTTTCCCTTGTGCAACGCAAAATGAGCTCACGAAATCTGACGCTGAAACGTTACTGGCTAATGGCGTGCGCTGTATAAGTGAAGGCGCCAACATGCCCTCCACCACAGAAGCGGTTGATCTCTTCTTGGAAGCGCAGATTGCCTATGGCCCGGGCAAGGCCGCCAACGCAGGCGGGGTAGCAACCAGCCAGCTGGAAATGGCTCAGAACAGCAGCATGGAGCAGTGGCCGCTTGAAAAGGTGGATGACAAGCTCAAGGAGATTATGGCCAACATTTACCAGCAGTGCGCCACCACGGCTGAAGAGTTTGGCGATCCGACCAATTTGGTATTGGGGGCTAATATTGCCGGTTTCCGAAAAGTGGCGGATGCCATGATCGAGCAAGGAGTAATGTAATCGCCTTCCAATGACAGATCGCTTACACTGGCCTTGGCGAACAGTCCTCCCTTCTGGGGAGGGCTGTTTTTATTGGTAGGTACAAAAACCGTTTATTTATCATTTAATCAAAGTATATGTTTGATTTTATTGCTTTCTAAGGAGAGTAAAAATGGAGCAGCGTCCTCCGATCATTATTAACCGTCTCGATGCCGAACGCCTGCAGCGTTTGATCGATAACGCGACGGACAAAGAGCTGGCCGTAGCCGAACTGCTCGAAGAAGAGCTGATGCGTGGCGAAGTGATTGACCCGGAGCTGATTCCGGATAACGTCGTGAGCATGAATAGCCAGATTCGCTTTACCGACCTGACACGCGGGCGTCAGATGATTCGTACGCTGGTGTACCCGCATGCGATGGACTCTGTCGAAGATGCCATCTCTGTCATGGCGCCGATTGGCGCAGGCTTGATTGGCCTCAAGATCGGCGATGTCATTCACTGGCCTATCCCCAATAACGCGGTCGTACAGCTACGCGTTGACGCCATACTTTGGCAACCCGAACGCGAAAAGCAGTTTCATCGTTAAGCGTTATCTAACCCGAGCAGCGCTATGCGTGCTGTTTCCGCGAGTGGCGGCGTTAAGCCGCCCAGCCCCACTATCCAGCCCACTGCGCATGCCCGTAAAGATGAAGTATCCTTCGTAAACCATTATCCTGAAGCCTCAACATACCTGATATTTATGAAAAGAGGCAGCGATGGCGACGTATCGAAGAGCACATATTCCCGGAGGTACCTACTTCTTTACCGTTGTTACCTATGCCCGCCAACCACTGCTTGCTGACCCCTTAAACGTCAACACCCTTGGTCGCGCCTTTCGCCGAGTACGCGACGAGCAGCCCTTCACTATGGACGCGTTTGTACTGCTTCCCGATCATCTTCATTGCATTTGGACCCTGCCAGAAAGCGATACGGATTATTCATCGCGTTGGAGAGATATCAAAAAATACGCATCGAAAGAGTTTCTCCTTCCCCCAGGTAGCCAAAGCATCTGGCAACGCGGGTTCTGGGAGCATGTCATTCGCGATGAAAACGACTGGCAGCAGCATGTTGATTACATTCACTACAACCCGGTAAAACATGGCTGGGCCAAAGCGCCAGGCGAATGGAAGTGGTCAAGCTTTCATCAGTGCGTGGAGAAAGGATGGTATGACAAGGAATGGGGTCAACAGAACGCGCCAGACGTTGCCCAGATGGATTGGGAATAGCATCACGTTAGGGTGAATCGTATTACGTTGGAGCACCCGGCCGTGCCATGCATGCTTATGCACCACATCACCTAACCCCGGCAGCGCTGGCGCGCTGCTCCCGCGGGTGCGCCTGGCGGCTTACCACGCGCTACGGGTATGGCACCTGATTCAAACACACGTAGCGCGCGGTAACGAATCGCGAGGCACGAGCGCATGAGGCACCCGCGGGAGGCGGCGCCAAGCCGCCCTGGCCGTGCCACCCAGCGCATGCTTTTGTGCCGCTCCACCTAACCCCAGCACCGCTGTGCGCTGCTCCCGCGGGTGCGCCTAGCGGCTTACCACGCGCTACGGGTATGGCACCTGACTCGAATACCCGTAGCGCGTGGTAACGAATCGCGAGGCACGAGCGCATGAGGCACCCGCGGGAGGCGGCGGCAAGCCGCCCTGGCCGAGCCACCCAATGCATGCTTTTGTGCCGCTCCACCTAACCCCAGCACCGCTATGCGCTGCCCCCGCGGGTGCGCTGGCGCTTACCACGCGCTACATATGTATCACCAGGCTGGAATCCGGCGAAGAACCTGTAGCGCGTGGTAACGTTTTGCGAGGTACGAGCAAATAAGGCACCCACGGAAGGCGGCTGTTAAGCCGCCCTGGCCGCGCCACCGAAACTGGGCTTTTGCGCTTCACCATCAAACCCGGCAGCGCTGGCGCACTGCTCCCTCGGGTGCGCCTGGCGGCTTACCACGCGCTACGTGAATATCACTCCGAGGGACATTTGCGGTGTTAATGCCCCCATGCAACAAAATTAGGGTTAAGGGTTTTAGCAGGGTTAGCATAGCTTAATGGCGTGCCGGCCATGGTCACCACTCTCCCGCCCGCTTGCTCAACCACTGCTTGGGCGGCGGCGGTATCCCACAGGCTGGTGGGGCCTAAACGTGGATACACATCGGCACTTCCTTCGGCGATGAGGCCAAACTTCAACGAGCTGCCCACGAGTCGCGTCTCATGCGGGCCTAATTGCTTTAACCAGCTCTCCAGATAGGCGTTGGCATGGTAACGGCTACCCATCACACGCCAGTGATTTCCCTTATCTGGTTTACCGGCAACATGAATAGCCTGTCGTCCGTACTCATCAACCCTGAAAGCTCCTATCCCGTTGGCTGCGATATACGCCACGTTGAATACCGGCGCCAGCACGACGCCCAGTATCGGTTTACCGTTCTCAATAAGTGCGATATTTACGGTGAATTCATCGTTACGCTTCACGAACTCTTTCGTGCCATCGAGCGGGTCAACCAGCCAGTAACGCCCTTGAGCGTCAGGGCCTGCAAAACTCTCACCCCCTTCTTCAGAAAGAATAGGAATCGACTCTGGAAGCGCTTTGAGCCCATCTAGAATAACTTGATTTGCTGCATTATCCGCAGTGGTTACCGGGCTGTTATCAGCCTTGATATCAACCTCGAAGTCCTGGGCATAGATACGCAGGATTGCCTCACCCGCCTCGCGAGCAATATCCAGCACCTGGGCCAGCAAGTAATCCATAAAATCCCTAACGTCAAAGCGATGTTTAAAAAAGCAAGAAGCCGCCTACGCAGGCGGCTTCTTGGTCACACTACCGGGCAGCTCTTAGAGATTATACCCAGCCTCACGCGCCAGGGTATTATTCGCCTGCAGCCAGCCTTCAATATGGCCGCAGTCAAAGGTGCGCCCTTGCATACGGAAGGCCTGAACCTGCTGGCCTTCCTGCATCAAGCGGTCAATCGCATCGGTCAGCTGAATTTCATTGCCGGCACCGGGGGGCTGGTCACGCAGAAGCTCCATAATCCGGTACGGTAGAATGTAGCGGCCAATGACCGACAACCGCGAAGGCGCTTCTTCGGGCTTGGGTTTTTCAACGACGCCGCGCATATCGGCACTTTCGCCTGCGCTGGGCTCGTCGCAATCCACAATGCCATACCGGTAAACCTCTTCTTGAGGCACCGCTTCCACCATAATTTGCGCGGCATTGCTGGCGTTCCAAAGCTCCACCATACGGCCTAGGTCACACGTATTACCGTTAGCCTGAGGCTTCACCAGTACATCCGGCAGAATTACCGCAAAGGGCTCGTCTTTACCCAGCAAATGCGCGGCACAGAAAACGGCATGACCCAGGCCCTGGGCATTAGGCTGACGAACACTGGTAATTTTGAGCTCTGGCGGGGCAATAGCTGCAAGCGTTGCCAGCAAGGCGTCTTTGCCTTTACTGGCCAGTGAATCTTCAAGCTCGGCATGGGCATCAAAATGATCTTCAATTGCCGATTTCCCTGTACGAGTCACCAGCACAATTTCATTAATACCAGCTGCCAATGCCTCTTCTACCACATGCTGAATAAGCGGGCGGTCAACGACAGGCACCATTTCCTTGGGAATTGCCTTACTGATCGGCAATAACCGCGTACCAAAACCGGCGACTGGAATAATCGCTTTGCGTACTTGGGTCATTCCTTGCTTCCTTATTTCGTTACGTTACTGGCGCCACTCGTTAATCTTACACAGCAGCTGTTCTGTACTGGGATCTTTTACATTGTTATGGCCAAGCGTTTCGCCTGCAAGCATTTCATAGAGGCTGGTGGCCAATTGCTTGCCAAGTTCCACCCCTGGTTGATCAAAAGGGTTAAGGTTCCAAAGCACCGATTGTACGAACACCTTGTGCTCATAAAGCGCCAACAACGCCCCGATGCCCCACGCGTCCAGCTCTTTAAGCAACAGTAGCGAATTGGGATGGTTACCACGATACCCTTGTGCCATATGACCACGAAGAGAGGCAGGAATGGCATCATCGCCCAGCGCGAAAAGCTGCGATTGCGCCAGGCAGTTGGCAAGCGTCAACTGCTCTTGAGCACATAGCGCACTACTTACTTCATCGGTCGCCACAACGTCACGCTTGGCAACGGCCACGAAGTCAGCGCTTACTGTATGCCCACCCTGGTGCAGCAGCTGATAGAACGCATGCTGCGCGTTGGGCCCCACATCTCCCCACATAATAGGGCACGTGGCATGGTTAACGGAGCGCCCGTCCAGACCCACACTTTTACCGTTGGATTCCATCTCCAGCTGCTGCAAATACGCAGCCAAACTCTTCAATCGACCATCATAGGGAAGTACCGCATGGGTCGGAATATTCAAAAATTGGCAGTTCCAGGCACCCACCAGTGCCAGCAAGGTAGGTAGATTCTCCTCAAGCGGGGCATCCAGGAAGTGCTGATCCATGTCATGGGCACCCGCTAACAGGGCGTTGAACTGCTCCATGCCCAGTTGCATGGCCACGCTTACCCCAATGGGCGTCCAAAGCGAGAAACGCCCGCCAATCCAGTCCTTGAATACCAACTGATGAGCTTTAGGAATGCCGAATTCGGTCATTTTTTCAGGCTTGGAGGACACGCCAACCAGCTGGTGATGGCAGATAGTGGATATATCTATTTCCAACGCTTCGCTTAGCCAAGCAAGCGCCGTTCGCACGTTAAATTGGGTATCAGCGGTGGTAAAGGACTTGGAGGCTAATACCAGAAGTGTAGTGGCCGGGTTTAAGCACTCCATCAACGGCAAGAGCTGGGCGCCGTCCATGGTAGAAACGTAATGGACACTGAGTTTTTGATGACTTGGGCGATCAGCCAGCGCTTCACTGATCAGTTTTGGCCCTAAATCAGAGCCACCCACACCAATATGCACCACATCGGTAATGGCCTGCCCTGTTGCCCCAAACCAGCGCCCTTCGTGGACACGCGAGACCATGTCGGCTAAGCGTAACTGTTGCTGCTGGCAAAACGCGGCCGCTGCTTCCATGCCTTTCGGCGGCGTTTTATGTTTAGGCCAGCGGGCAGCCATATGAAGCGCTTCGCGACGTTCAGAGGTATTTACCTTCTGCCCTGAAAAAAGTGCCTGACGCTTTTCTTGCAGCCCGCAACTATGTGCCCAATCAATCAATAACTTAAGCGTGTGGGGGGTAATCCGCTGTTTGCTGATATCCACATGCAGTGAGCCAAACGTGAACGCTAATGCGCTCGCGCGCTGCTGGGCGGATGATGAATCGCACCCCAGCAAATCGCTCAGAGAGTGCGCCTGGAGCTGCTCTGCGTGAGCATATAATGCATTAACCGGCGTATAAGTGCGGGGAGACCGAGAGAGCGTTGATGAGTTCATAATTTCATCCCTGAAAGCAAAGGCCAACTGACTCAACCATTAGGTTAAAGCAATCTTTACGCCACTTTCTAACACTGTTTACATAGCTTTACAATATATCGAAACAGTAAGTTCTGCGTAGGCACAAATGTTAAAGATACATAGCGCATCGTAATTAGCAAGCCGGTGTCCCCCTCCATAAAACCGGAGATAACACCATGAACCGCTCTGCAAATGCCCAATACTGCACGATGCTTTGGAACCGAACCACTGTTACATATGTATCTTTTAATTACCAAATATTACAATATACGCGCGCATTACTTCCTTTTAATGACACCGCAGACCCTAGCAACGCGAAGCCCCCGTGGGCGGCCTCGCGTGTACAGCGACACAAGGATTATTAATACATTATTCTTTCAATACGCTTGAAAGCAGTGCGCCAGCGCTTTCAATCAACGCATCTAAATGTTCAGGGCCCTTGAAGCTTTCGGCATACACTTTATAAAGCGATTCCGTACCGCTGGGGCGGGCAGCAAACCAGCCGTTTTCTGTGGTCACTTTAATCCCCCCAATGCTTGCTCCATTACCGGGTGCTGCGACCAGTACGGCAGTAATGGCATCGCCAGCCAATTCCTGGGCAGTAACACTTTCGCTATCAAGCTTTTTGAACGCTGCCTTCTCTTCGGGCGTGCAGGCGGTATCCACGCGCTTATAGAAAGGCTCACCAAAGCGCTGCGTTAACTCGCGGTAATACGTGCTGGGTGTTTTCCCCGTTACCGCCAGAATTTCGGCTGCGAGCAGGCAAAGCACAATGCCATCTTTATCGGTCGACCACGCCTTCCCATCACGAGTCAGAAGGCTGGCGCCCGCACTCTCCTCGCCACCAAACGCCAGCCAACCTTCATGAAGCCCCTCTACAAACCACTTAAAGCCTACGGGCACTTCATAAAGCTCGCGCTCGTGGGAAGCCACTACCCGATCGATCATGGAAGAGGATACAAGCGTCTTACCAATTTTAAGCGACGCCGCCCACTCAGGCCGATGGCTCATTAGATAATCAATACACACGGCTAAAAAGTGGTTGGGGTTCATCAAGCCGTTGGCATCCACTATGCCGTGGCGGTCGGCGTCTGGGTCGTTGCCAAACGCTACATCGAAGCGGTCCTTGATGTTTAACAGATTCGCCATTGCCGCCGAGCTTGAGCAATCCATACGGATTTTGCCATCGTGATCCGGCGGCATAAATGCAAATGCCCCATCAACCTCAATGTTGACCACTTCAAGGGCAAGCTCATAGTGCTTCGCAATCGCCTGCCATACCGGCAGCGCCGTACCGCCCATGGGGTCAGCCCCCAAGGTTAAACCTGCGCGCTGAATAACCTGCATATCCACTACGTTATTAAGGTCAGCGACATAGTGAGCGGTAAAATCGTATTCTTGTGCGTGGGCAAGCGCTTCTTCGTTGGAGACAAGCGACACATCGTTAAGCTCGCGCAGCAGATACGCATTAGCGCGCAGCTCTATCCAGGAAGTGGCATCCGTATCCGCCGGCCCCCCGTGGGAAGGGTTGTATTTGATGCCCCCATCTTCAGGCGGGTTGTGCGAAGGTGTAATAATCAACCCATCAGCTAACGCTGAGCTTGAAGCGTTGTGCTGCAAAATGGCGTGGCTCACCAAGGGGGTCGCGGTATAGCCGTGATCTTTTTCGATCAGCACCGGTACATTATTGGCAGCCAGTACTTGAAGCGCACACTCCCAGGCAGGCCTGGAAAGCGCATGGGTATCAAAGCCGAGGAAAAGCGGGCCTTGATAGCCGGCTTCAGCACGGTAATCCACCACGGCCTGAGTGATCGCGTAGATATGGGATGCGTTAAAAGTGCGCTCGGTGGCGCGGCCACGGTGGCCGGAGGTGCCAAACGTCACGCGCTCTTTAACCACGTTGGCGTTCGGCTTTTCATCAAAAAAGGCTTTCACACTAGCTTCCATACAGATCGCTCCCTTGTAAACTTAATCACCGCCCTGCCGAGCCTGCCAAAACATGCTGCAATTACAAGTCACCGATACGTCGAGCATCTATCGCAGCCTGCCAAGCCATATGGGCGATTATTTGTAGATTGTTCAATAACTACCTTAAAGCAGCCTGCCACGCGGCGGGAAAATCTTCCACCAGCAAGCCACTCTCACCGTACGAACCGCTATCTACAAGGATAGCGGTTTGAATAAATACCCACGCCCCACTGCAGCATATCAAAAAAGTCTAATAAACGACTTACCCTGATTAAATGGGATTTCTAAAAGCACCGCCACACCTGCCTCGCCGCATCTAGCGACGAATGCACCAAGGTGTTTGAGCCTTTAATATCCCCATACAATAAAGTAAGGATTCAGCTTTTCACCAGGTGTCGCATAACTGAGTGGCGCGCCTTCCAGCGTTTCTACTTTCCCCCCAGCCTGGAGTATCACCGCATGCGCGGCACCCGTATCCCATAAACAAGTGGGGCCTAAACGAGGGTAAGCATCAGCCTTGCCTTCTGCTATCAAGCATAGCTTTAGTGAACTACCCATAGGCAGCATCTCATGCTTACCCAACTTTTCTAACCACGCGGCCAAATCGGGGCTTGGGTGAGAGCGGCTGCCAACAACGCGCCATGTAGCATCTGCGCCTGGTTTACCTGCCACTTCAATCGCATGGCGCTGGCCGTCCGCTTCAACCTTGAACGCGCCCAAGCCTTCGGCAGCCACGTACGCCACATCCAGCGCCGGCGCGGTAACAACCCCCAGCACCGGTTTACCCTGTTCAATCAAAGCTATATTAACGGTGAACTCACCATTGCGCTTGATGAATTCTTTAGTACCATCCAATGGATCTACTAACCAATAGCGGCCATCGCTATCCACACCCGTAAAGCCATCTGCGTCTTCTTCCGAAAGAATAGGAAGCGTGACGGGAAGCGACTGTAAACCACGCATAATCACATCATGAGCGGCTTTATCGGCCTCGGTCAGCGGGCTTTTATCTTCCTTTTCTTCAACGCTAAACTCGCGGGCATAAACGCTCATAATGGCATCACCCGCTTCACGGGCAATACGTTCAACGGCATCCAGTAGTGCTTGATCAATAAGTGCCATATTCTAACCCTTCCATAAGACCCAGCCCCGAAGGCCTAGCCCTTGCATAAAAAAAGCTGCCAGGCAGGAGCCAATGTAGCCCTTGTCTGACAGCTCAAGCCTTCAATTTAACTGATCATTCCGCGCTCACGCAGTGCGGCAATAACGGTATCAGCTGCCTCTTCCGCATTCATTTCAGATGTTTTCAAATGAACATCCGGCGCTTGCGGGGCTTCGTAGGCAGAATCAATACCCGTGAAGTTTTTAAGCTCCCCACGACGGGCCTTTTTGTACAGCCCCTTAGGGTCACGCGCCTCAACGACATCCAGCGGTGCATCGACAAATATTTCGATAAATTCGCCGTCTTCAAGTAGATCACGCGCTAACTGCCGCTCGCTACGGAAGGGTGAAATGAATGCCGACATCACAATTAGCCCGGCATCGACCATCAGCTTCGCGGTTTCCGCGACACGGCGGACGTTTTCTACGCGGTCGGCATCCGTGAAGCCCAAATCGCGATTTAGGCCATGGCGCACATTATCGCCATCCAGCAAATAGGTATGCTGCCCGCTACTAAACAGCTTTTTCTCAACCAAATTCGCAATAGTCGACTTACCCGCGCCAGAAAGGCCCGTGAACCAAAGCACAGCGGGTTTTTGCCCTTTCGCTAACGCACGCGCCTGCTTATCAATATCCACATGCTGCATATGAATATTTTGGCTACGACGAAGCGCAAAGTGGAGCATTCCCGCCCCTACCGTATTATTGGTCATACGGTCGATCAGAATGAAGCCGCCGGTATCATGGTTGTCTTTATAAGCATCAAAGGCAACGGCACGGTTAAGGCTGATGGTACATACCCCGATGCCGTTCAAATCCAGCTGTTTACCGGCCATATGTTCCAGGGTATTCACGTTCACCTGGTACTTGATATCGGTCACGGTCGCCGAAACTGTCTGGGTGCCTATTTTCATCAAATAAGGCCGACCCGGTAACAACGGCGCCTCATGCATCCACACTAACGTTGTTTCAAATTGATCAGCCGTGTGAGCGGGCTGTTCCACGCCGGAAATCACGTCGCCACGGGAAATATCAATTTCGTCTTCCAGCAGCAGCGTAATCGATTGCCCTGCCACCGCTTCATCCAAATCACCATCATAGGTGTAAATACGTGAAACAGTGCTGGTGTTACCCGAAGGCTGCACGCGAATCTGGTCGCCTGGACGAATTACGCCGCTGGCAATCATGCCGGTAAAGCCGCGGAAATCCAGGTTGGGACGATTCACCCACTGCACCGGCATACGGAAAGGTGAACGCTGAAGGTGCTCTGCATCAAGCTCGACCGTTTCCAGATAGCCCAGCAGCGTAGTGCCGTGGTACCACGGCATTTTGGCGCTATGCTCAATGACGTTATCGCCCTTCAGCGCCGACATGGGAATGAAAGTGATATTTTCCAAACCGAGCTGTTTGGCAAAGGCACGGTACTCTTCAACGATCTCATCAAAACGCGCTTTGGAGTAATCGACCAGATCCATCTTGTTAATGGCCACCACCAAATGGCGCATGCCCATTAACGACATCAAAAAGCTATGGCGGCGGGTTTGGGTCAAAATACCGTAACGCGCATCAACCATCAAAATAGCGGCATCGGCAGTAGAAGCCCCCGTGACCATGTTACGGGTGTACTGCTCATGCCCTGGGGTATCCGCCACGATAAACTTACGCTTCTCGGTCGAGAAGAACCGGTACGCTACATCAATGGTAATGCCCTGCTCGCGCTCGGCGGCCAGGCCATCCACCAGTAGCGCAAAATCCATTTCGCCGCCTTGGGTGCCGTACTTTTTCGAGTCGGCTTCAATCGCCGCCAGCTGGTCTTCGAACAGCAGCTTCGATTCAAACAGCAAGCGGCCAATCAGCGTACTTTTACCGTCATCCACGCTTCCGCAGGTAATAAAGCGCAACAAGCCTTTATGCTCGTGAGCTTTCAGGTAACCTTCGATATCGTCAGCAATCAGGTCAGATGAGTGAGTCATTAAAAATACCCCTCTTGCTTTTTCTTCTCCATGGAAGCCGCACTGTCGTTATCGATCACTCGACCCTGGCGTTCCGATGTTTTGGTCAGCAGCATTTCTTGAATAATCGCCGGTAGCGTATCGGCTTCAGACTCGACAGCCCCCGTAAGCGGATAGCATCCCAACGTCCGAAAACGCACTTTACGCATCATGGGCACTTCACCTGGCTCTAACGGCATACGCTCGTCATCCACCATGATCAGCGCGCCATCGCGCTCGACGACAGGACGCTCGGCCGAGTAGTAAAGCGGCACAATGGGAATATTTTGCAGATGGATGTACTGCCATATATCCAACTCGGTCCAGTTGGATATCGGGAAGACGCGGATCGACTCTTTGGGATGCTTACGCGTGTTGTAAAGCTTCCAGAGTTCGGGCCGCTGGTTTTTCGGGTCCCAGCGGTGCTGCGCTGTACGGAACGAAAAAATACGCTCTTTGGCGCGGGATTTCTCCTCATCCCGGCGGGCGCCGCCAAAGGCCGCATCAAAGCCGTACTTGTCCAACGCCTGCTTCAGGCCCTCGGTTTTCATCACATCCGTATGAATGGCCGAACCGTGGGTAAACGGGTTGATATCTTTCTCAATGCCTTCCGGGTTGATATGGACCAGCAAATCCATACCAATCTCTTCCGCCATCTTGTCGCGGAAGTCATACATGGCGCGGAACTTCCAGCGTGTATCAACATGCAGTAGCGGAAACGGCGGAGGTGAAGGCGCAAATGCTTTGCGTGCCAAGTGCAGCATAACCGCCGAATCTTTACCGACGGAATAGAGCATTACCGGGTTTTCAGCCTCGGCGACCACTTCGCGCATGATCTGAATGCTTTCCGCTTCCAGTCGTTGCAAATGGGTGAGTGATGTCATCATCTGTCCCAACGTAAGGTGAAAAGTAAGTAAGTGCTAGGAAGCCACGCCACTATCGGCAGGCACTTGCACTAACCAAAACATCGTCTGTTGCGCCAACCAAGCCGTGACTTCCGGACTGGCTGAAAACCAAGCGCCATGGAATACCAAGGCGACAGGCCCTTTACTACTCAGTGCCCGCATAGCGGTTAAATAATCACTCGCCATGGGCGGATGCTGATAACAACGCATCCACAACCGGCCACGTGGGCCATGCAAATAGAGTTGGTAAACCAACCGATGTGGATGTACCACTTTGCGTACACCGCCCTGCCAACGTTGCTCGGCTTGCTTCAGCTTGGCAAACAGGGGAGCAACCGATTGCCCATACCACCGCCCCCGCTGCGAACGTTGTTTCGCCAACGCATCCAGTGGCCATGGCTCGTGCTTTAACCCTTCACTTTCCCACCAGTGCTCAATAGCACGCTGGGTTAACTCAATGCCGTGCTCATCGCCCAAGTAAGCAGCCAGGCTGGCGCTGCTCCAACCCGGCTGATCAGCGGCAGGACCGGCATAAAGCGCATCCCAAAGCAGCTGCTGAACGGTTGCATCCAGTACGTTTGCCTGCCCCTTCAACCGACCGCGAGGCCGCACTGGCACCGCCGCCCAGCCACCCTCACGAAACGCCTTCCAAGCCGCCGATACCGTAGGGGCGGAAAGCCCAGTTCGCTGACTTACAGCTGCCACCGTCAATCCATCCAAACGCAATTTCACGGCGAGCATACGACGCTCATTAAGCTTTTCAGGCGATAAATGTTTAATACTCAAAATTAAAGTTAATTACCTGAAATTTAAGGAATTATAAAAGAATAAATGATGCTTAAAAAAACAATCATTAGACACTATCATAAAAGCTTGCGTAAAATCCAGATAGTGAGTTACATATTTTAACACTTGTAAGGACCAACATGATCCCTTGGGCCGTTTTATCTTCCATCGTCATATTGTTAGCGTTGCTAATTAGTGGGCGCGTTAAGCCCGCCATCGCCTTTGTCACGTTGGCCGGGATTTTTTTGCTGCTCGGTTTTGTCGATACCACCACCTTGCTGACGCAATACACCAACCCCGCGCTCGCCACGTTGTTACTGCTGCTGCTGGTGTCATTAGCCCTTGAACGCTCTCCCCTGCTGGACTGGCTATCGCGCCACTTATTAAAAGGCCACCCGCGGCTTGCCACGGCACGCTTAATGGGCAGCACCGCAGTGCTCTCCGCGTTTTTAAATAACACGGCGGTGGTCGCTGCCTTTTTAGGGGCTATTTCACGCCAGCAGCGCATCGCCCCCTCTCGGCTGTTAATCCCGCTTTCTTATGCATCCATTCTGGGCGGCATTACCACACTGGTCGGCACGTCCACCAATCTCGTGGTGAATTCGTTTAATTTAAGCGCCAGTGGCAGTGAGCTAGGTATGTTCCAGTTCAGCCTGGTGGGCGTGCCGGTAGCGCTGATAACCCTGTGCGTACTGATGTGGCGCGCTAACGCCCTGCCGCACCACCGGCTGGAAGACACTAAAGAAAAACTTTCGTACTTCTTGGCCGCCGATTTGGAAGCAGACTCGCCCATGATCGGCAAAACTATTGAAGAAAACGGCCTGCGCAGCCTGGATGGACTCTATTTACTGGAAATAGAGCGCCAAGGGCGGCTGATTAGCCCCGTGGCACCCGGTGAGCAACTGCTGGCTAATGACACGCTGGTATTCACAGGAGAGGTGGGCAAGGTGCAAGCCCTGCAACGCTTTCCGGGGTTACAGCTTTTTGGCCATCAGGCCGATAACCTGCTGGCAACCAACTTGGTAGAAGTGGTGATTTCCCACGAATCCGAGCTTTCAGGTAAAACCTTGCAGGACGTGGATTTTCGAAGCATGTTCAGTGCGGGGGTAGTGGGTATACGGCGGGGGGAAAAACGTTTGGAGGGGCAATTAGGAAAAATACCGCTTCGCGTGGGGGACTGCTTGCTGCTAGCGGTAAGCGCTGACTTCCGTCAGCATCGCAACCTGGACCGCAACTTCCATTTGCTAAGCGGCAGTTTTACCAGGCCACCGTTGAGCACCAAGGAAAGCCTCTTCACCGTGGGCGGGTTTTCAGCAGTGATCGGCCTGGCCACTGCTAATGTGCTGCCGCTATTTCACGGGCTGTTGATACTGATGGGCGGGCTGCTGCTGTTGAAAGTGCTCAGCCTGGCGGAGCTACGCCGCCGTTTTCCGTTTGAGCTATGGCTAATTATTGGTTCAGCGTTAGCCATTGCCCAAGCGCTGGAAAACTCAGGGGCAGCGGGCCTTTTGGCCAGTGGTATGCAATACTTGTTCAGCGGTTATGGTATTTATGCCGCCTTTATCGGCTGCTACCTGTTAACGCTTGTACTCACGGAAACGGTGACCAACAACGCTGCGGCTGCCCTGGCATTTCCAGTCGCGTGGAGCACCGCCAATGCGTTTGGCGCCGACCCACTGCCCTTTGTCATGGCCGTAGCGTATGGCGCCAGTGCGTGCTTTTTCATTCCGTTTGGCTATCAAACTCATTTGATGGTCTACTCGCCCGGCCGTTACCGCATCACTGACTTTTTAAGAATTGGCTTACCTGTCAGTACAGTCTATTCCGCGGCGGTATTAATCATCACGCCGTGGGTATTTCCGTTTTAAACAATGACAAAGCACAATGTAATTTTAGCCAATACGAGCTAATTTCTTTTCCCACGCCCAGGCATGACGAATAATAGTGGGCAGGTCTGCATATTGGGGCTGCCAACCCAGCTCACGCTTGGCCAATGTCGCGTCGGCTACCAGCCGTGCCGGGTCTCCGGCGCGTCGTTCGCCCTCTTCTACCTTCAAGCTATAGCCATCCTCTGCTACCACTCGTTGAACAGCATCTATAACCTGCTGCACCGAATAACCTAAACCGTTGCCAAGATTAAAGCCCAAAGCACCGGACTGATCTCCGTTCACAAGCGCTTGTAAAGCTAAAGCATGCGCTGAACAGAGATCTTCGATATGGATGTAATCGCGAATACAGGTGCCATCTTCAGTCGCGTAATCTCGCCCAAACACAGTAATTGACTTGCGACGTCCAGATGCCGCTTGCAAAATTAAAGGAATCAGGTGCGTTTCAGGGTCATGGCACTCCCCAATCTCCCCTTCCGGGTCAGCTCCACAGGCATTGAAATAGTGTAAACAAACTGAATTAAGACCGTGAGCGCTGGCGTAATCCTTCAATATCCGCTCAATCATCAACTTACTGGCGCCGTATGGGTTAATCGGTTGCTGGGGGTGCGCCTCATCAATAGGTACGTACTCCGGCTCACCAAATGTCGCCGCAGTAGAGGAAAAAATGAAATGGTTGACGTTGTGGCGAACCATAACGTCCAGCAGGTTTAACGTATTGGCAACGTTGTTACGATAGTATTTGCCCGGCTTATTGACGGATTCGCCCACCAAACTACAAGCTGCAAAATGCATAACGCCTTCGAAGCGGTGTAAGGCAAATAGATCTTCGACAAGTGCCGTATCAGCCAGATCTCCAACGACCAGCTCGCCATAGCGTGCTAACTCTCGAAAGCCGGTGCTCAGATTATCCAGCACGATAATCTCATGCCCTTGGCGATTAAGCTGTTTCACCATATGTGAGCCAATATATCCGGCTCCGCCTACTACTAGTAACTTCATACCATACCAACCATTAATAGACTTTAAATAGGATCTAACGCGCTTGAGCGACCCTGAAAGGCATAAACTGAAGGAACTCGTTAATTTCCTTCTCAACCCAACGCTGTTCCAAAGGCGGCAATGCTATATAGTCACACGCCCTACCTTTCATCAAGCTATCAAGCTCGCGGAATACCAACCTAGCAGACGCCGAAAACTTATCTTTTTTGCCATAAACACTGAATGACAGATCACTCTTAATTGGAAGCTGTGCATTTTCATCTTCTAAAGAAATGACTAAAAGATTTCTCATCCATCGCAAGGTACCCAAATGTTTAATGGAAGATATGTCAATCGCTATAGCTAAAACACCCGTATACAAACGAGCATTTAAATGAGCTAAATCAGCAAGATAATAATGCCAATCCAACGTGTCATCATTGCCTGGAATGACAGAGAATAGATCATAGTAAAGGGGCGTAGACAGCGCATTGTTAAGGTAGTATTCAATCCCCTCTAGCGCGCTTTTATCTTCGTAAACGAACACGATAACCTTTGAATAAACAGATTCCAAAAAATCTAAATGGTTATGATTGTTCGTAAGAAGGCTTGGCCAGCGCACACGAGCTTGATAATTACTTAGCATCCGGTTAAATGAGCGTATACCCCACTGCTGCTCTTGTAAGATGCTGGTCAACTCTGCAACCAAAAGTGTTGATACCCTGCTGAGTTCGCAATGGCGATCGAGCAGCAAGTGTAATACCTTGCTTTTAAGGTAGAGATCAGACATCAGGTCAACATTGATAACGCTTCCAGCGTTACGGTCAACCATAACAATATGGCAATCGCTATTCCAACGCAGTACTTGAAGATATTCAAGTGCATTGGCACCTAATGAAAACACGAGCGTTTTCCCAGGGTTGTTATACGCAATATCACCCAGTTGCAGGTACCATCTGTGACGCATCAGCGCTACATCGCCTTTCTCAGCAATCAAACCCTGGCGATTAGCGTAGCCGGCCCCAACTTCATATTTATCGAAAAGGTCGCCGTACACTATGGTTTGGTCTAAACGGTCTAGCTCAGCAAGTGCCTGAGCCTTTGCTTCGCGATCAGAGCCGATTAACACCAGCATAGGGTTAGGGATGCTTTTAATGTAGTCGTAAGGGTTTTCAATACTCGCGGCTAAACTATGCCAACGGTTAAGCTCAATATGCTTGGCCAACATTGCATCAGCCTGCAGCTGTTGACGCTCGGGCTCGGCCGCTTCAAGCAGCGAGGCAAACTCATCAACTTGCATAGGCGCAATTGCTGACAGTCGCTCCCGCAGCTTAACCGCCCGGTGGCTTACTTTGCGCACAAAAAAGCGATCCTCACCCAGCAACTCCGCATAATCATTATTGTAGTAAACACGCGGAACCCCCCAGCTATTGAAAGTGTAGCGGGTTATTAGCTCAGAGCTTCGCTCGGTTTCAGGCACTAGATTAGCCACTATGGTCTGGAAAAAAAGCTCATCCGGCACCCATGTACGACGATAAAACCGTTTTAGTATCGGTTTATTAAGATAAAGTGACCATACCTTATCCAACGTACTACGACGCAAACACCACCACTGCGAGCCCATATGTGCGGTATGCTTTAAGGGTAATACACGCTTGATTTTCAGTTTACGCTGAATTTTTAAAGAGGTATCAAAAAGAAATGTCTGATAACGCCAGTTAAAAAAGTGATATTTGGACCAGCGTTGTTTTTGCAAGCCTGCCGTTACCCAAGTATATTTTTCCGCATTAACGGCTTCAATATGGTCTTTCCCACTTTCCGCTAGGTACTGTTCCAGCAAATGTATGGGCTTTACCGGCATACAGGAGCCAGAAATTAGCATGAAGTAATCGCTATCAGTGTCATGCTGCTGTATTGCTTCCATGCAGTTAAGAGTCGCCTGAACGATCGACCACTCTCCCCACACTACTTTTACACGCTTGGCGAAGTAAATCTTGCCGGGCAGTTGATCATACCCCCAGCGGGCTACCGCGGCAGGTAAATCACCTGATGTGGTGGCATCGTGATGTACATAAACGTTGCTACCTGCATTTAATAATGAGCCAAGCAAATCCTTTAATTGTTCCGGCTTCTCGTGGGCGAGCAAAACAAACGACACTTTCACTATTACCAACCTCCAAGATTTATTAACCCACGCTTCGCCAGATCTTTCCATCCTTTGAAGAGAACTGAAATTTGCTCGTTATAAAGCACACCTTTTTTATCAATAATGGAACCGTACTGCTTATATTCTGCTGAATCATTGTAGTGTTGCTTAGCAAGCATTTCTTGCTTAACCTTTTCGTCAAGCTGGCTAATAAATTTATAGTGAAGCAGCGCACCCGTTACTTTGCGTTCATCAATACAACGGTTTAAGCGCCGCGGAAGCATCATATGCATAGATGAGATATACATATAGTTCCACTTCCACTTAACTAAAGGCACTTTATTTAATGCAGGCGCATGGCCTGGCTTATCCTTCGAGAAAACGCGACGGCGAACGCCCCCTTGAACATAAAGATTTCGATAGTTTGGATTGTATTGTTTTGTATACCCGTATCCATCAAAATATGGGCAAGCATCTAAAGGATTGGTTCCTTCTTCATAGTAGGTTTCAGCTACGGGCTTTTCGCTATACATATCAATCATTAGCGTAAAAAAAGAGTCTTGCTTGATTGATTCCATATATTGCGTTAAATCTCGTAAGTCTCGACTTTCCATGTGCGGATATACGAAAAACTCATCAGGATCACATGTAAAACACCAGTGACCACGCCCATATTTGAAAAGAAGGTAATTTACCCAATGCATTCCAAAGCTTGAATCCTTATAGCTTCCTTCTGTGTAGTAGTGTGTTACATCTGGTTGGCCAGCCAGCAAGTTTTCAGTGTTATCCGTAGACCCGTTATCAACAATAAAAAAATGATTAACACCAAGCTTGCGATAATAATCTAAAAAAAATGCTAATCGATGACCTTCATTTTTCATCGTGGCAAACAATAAAATATCGTCTTTTTTTATTGAAGATCGATTATCTAGCTTTAAAGTTAATTCTTGACCTTTTTTTAATGCTTTATAGAAAAAAGGAACAAGCTCAGATACCCAACCATACTTTTGTTCAAAAAATTTCAGCATCCTTTCCTCACCCATAATTAGTTCAAGCCAAGCACCTCTTTATCGACCTGATAATTATCCTTTAGAACTTTTACCAACTCATCACTAAAAGGCCTAAAAGCAGAACCTTTAGAAAGTTGTTTATTATTATCCATCATATTAATTAATTTTTTGGTCATATGACGCGGATAGTGGTCAGCCAGGTGCTCCAATATTCGGTAAGTTTCTTGGGTTATCTTAGACCGTCGAATAGCGGCCCCCTCTTCAGCTTGTTGAAAATCAACCTCTACCCCACAAAGCGTCTCAAGATACTTCTGCTCATCATTGAATAAATTCTCAAAAGGTGTAACGATAACCTTTCTATCAGTTATCTTTTCAATTTGTCGAATCAGCGGTAGCCAGGAAAAGGCCTTCAAATTGAAGCTATCAAAATATTCCGAAGAGCTAAGAAATTTATAGTGGCGTAAGTACTCACAGTACCTTGAAATCAAATAAGCTTCTGGGTCGCGGATAGTGATATGCACTTCACCAATACTTATAGGTAATTTACCGAGTAAAAAAGAAAGCCTTTGCTCTACCTCTGGGTAAATTAGCTCGCTAGATATCTTTTCAGTACCACCAATAATATTTTCATCTGAAATGATTACAGTATTGTTGTCAGTAAAGAGTTTTTCTAAATCACCTCCAATCTTAAAATCTCCATTTATCTTTGAAGTAATATGTTTTCTTGTCTCATTTAGGCCTAAATAGCCTACACCAGCATCTTTTAACTGATTAACTGAATTATACAAACGAGACTGAAAATGAGTTGTGGCTGTTTTATGAACTCCCAAATGTAAGATAATTTTTTTCATTTATTTAATATCTTTTAAAAACTGTTCACTGAATCTTTCACTCAAAAAAGCATACTGTTCAGACATTTCATCTTCAAGTCTAATCAATACATCAGATGGTATATTTAATGATTTTGTTTTATGAACAATCTTATCTAACCCATCATATTTAAACATACTAACTTCTAAAAAACGTTCTATTTCGTTAATCATAGAAACAGGATTTTTACTGATTAATCCATAAGGTAAATACAGAATATTACTTCCAAAAAACTTATCCCAAATGGGCATGTACTTCTTATAGTTTGCTCTATTTAAGTACCTTACATTAGCTAAAACATCTGACCAATCATCGTATTTAGATGTCAAATCTGAACGATTACTGACCATTTTTATTTGACTCACAGCTCTTTCTATTGGATCTCTTATCAACCATATTATTTTAGGAGTATTTAGATCTTCTTTTATTTTTTCTATGCCAACTGGACTTATACTACAGTATTCAGGCGTAACCTCTCCCCTAACAGTAGCGTTATAAGAATCTACATGATTAAAAATAGATTCATACCATTCAGGAGTCAGAATTTTTTGAAAGCCTAAATTTTTCACATAGGTAGCATCTTCAGGTCTGCTGTATGTACCAGACTCTATTCTCTTCATGGCTTTCTTTATGTGACTTGGCCCCCATTTTTTTGTACCTGTGTCTTCTCCATAATGGTAATCGTAATAATGTACCTCTTTTATTGGAGGAAGCCATATGTCCGGATGCTGCTTTAACATTTGGTATAACCAGCTCGTGCCAGCTTTTTGCGAGCCAATACAGAGAAAATTAGGTAGCATATTAGATAAACCTCGCTTATTTAGATGATTAGTAAAATTTATAAGAAACTACTATTAGATTGAACCCAGACCGAAATAGCATTTTGCCACGCACTAATACTTTCTTCATTTTTTACTTTTTCTTTTAATTCGTTACAGTTTCTTACATTGTTTTCTCGATACAGCGGATCTGCATTTGCTTGTACAATATTACTTAATAGACTCTCAAAATCATTATATTGATAAACTTTAGGAATATGTAAACATGCGTCATTCCTATACCAACATATGCAAGGAATTTCATCATATAATGCTGCTTTAATAGCTCCCCCTCCGCCAGTTACACCTGGTAAGCTAAAAACTACATCAACATTTTTATATAAACCTCTTAGATTTTTAACTTGTCCTACAATAATTATTCTTTCTTGTAAAATTAACGATTTTATTCTTTCGTCTATGCAGTGAATTCTTTCAGGATTAGTTTCCCCAACAAACAACAATTTTATTTCTTTATGACTATCGAGAAATTCAACAAGGGATTGGATTTCTTGTACATTAAGACTTTCAAACCACTTTGCTATTCTATTTGAGTTCAAGACAGTTACAGCTACAAATTCTTTGATACTAGTTCTTATGTTGAAATCAGAGAAAGGTTCGTCGTTTAATAAAGTTCTATTATAGGGCCTTAATAAAAAACAATTTCTTATTTTGTTTTGATTTGATAATTCTTGATAAATTTCTTCATTTGCTGCTAGAACGCCATTTACAGGAAATGATAATTTATTTGAGTTACTAGCTGGTAAAAAAATCACTGGTATATTATGTACACTATAAACAATCCTTGAACATACCTCTGTTTTAAAAACCCCTCCAACAGAAAAGAATAAATCAGGTGAGATAGTGCTTATCCATTCTGAAAAATCGTTTATTCTAGATTTTCTATTTATATAAATAAAGCTCTCATCACCATTAACTTCTGACCACAAGTTTTTAAAATCTAATATTACCTTTTCATTATAAGCAAGGCCCGTGTATACGCTATTAACAACTGGCTCACCTGTAATAGCTAAATATATTTTACTATTAGCAAAAGCCTGCTTAATTGACATACTTATATTATATATATAATTTAGGTGGGTTGCTTCTATATGTCCTGGAATAAATCCTATTCCTATAACTATAGTGCAATCATTTGCATCTTTATTTTTAAAGCCATCTTTATTAGTCATTAAATTATTATTCAATAAATAATTTTCTATTTCTTCCAACGCAAACAAAGAAATTTTTTTCAAATAAAAAAATTTCCTATCTTTTCCAAAAATCGTTATTTCGCTTTTATGAGAATTTTCATAACGTGACACACCCCAGAGAAAATTATAAATATCTGATAGTCGCTGAATATCTCCTTTTTCCGCCATTTCTTTTATTTTTTTAAGATACAAAGAATAAAACAAAGGCTCATCAAGAGATGCATCTAATTCAACATAAAGGGAAAGAACGTCTATTTCATTTAAGTTATTATTTTCTATTCTTTGTAGATTGTTATTTATCCATTTCCTTATTTCTCTACTTTCAAACATCATTTGTCTAATTATATTTAAAAATAGTAAGAAAGACTCTCTATTATTAACCTCCAAAAATTTAGTTATAGTATCTACAATTAGTGCACCTTTTCTTTTTTTATATATCACCTCATTATAATCAATACCTAAAGATGAGGCAGTAACGCAAATAAATTTAAAGAAAAGAATGTTTTTTGGCATTTCATTCATATTGATATATTCTCATATTCTATACTTTTGAAGTTATAGCAAATCACCTTGCTTAACTATATGAAAAATAACTTTACTTACTTCTTTATCGGTCATTCCAAAGAAAATAGGCAATCTTAAAAGTCTTTCGCTTTCGATTTGTGTAAATCCTCTATCTCCATGGAAACAAGAATTTTTGTATCCAGCAGGCGATGAATGAAGTGGTATATAATGAAAAACAGCCATAATATCATTTGCTTTTAAATGCTCAATCAAAGACGATCGTACTTCTATATTTTTTAATTTAATATAAAACATGTGTGCATTATGGGTACAACTGTTCGGCACAATGGGTAGCTCAATCATCCCTTTGTCTGCTAAAAACTTAAGTCCATCATAATAGGATTGCCAAATTTTCAATCGATTTTGTTTTATTTCTTCTGCTTTTTCTAATTGTCCCCAAAGATAAGCAGCTTGTAGTTCGCTAGGTAAATAACTACTTCCAACTTCAACCCATGTATATTTATCAACTTGACCACGAAAAAACTGGCTTCGATTGGTTCCTTTCTCACGGATAACCTCAGCTCTCTGACTAAAACGGTCATCATTAATGATCAATAAGCCACCCTCGCCTCCACTACTATAATTTTTGGTTTCATGAAAGCTGTAGGTACCCAAATGTCCAATTGTACCTAACGCTTTTCCTTTATAGTGACTCATCATTCCTTGAGCTGCATCTTCTATAACAAATAATCCGTATTTTTCCGACAGAGCCATTATTTTATCCATTTCGCATGCAACACCTGCGTAATGCACTGGAACTATGGCTTTAGTTTTTGGTGAAATAGCAGCTTCAATTAAATTTTCATCGATATTCATAGTGTCTTGACGAATGTCAACGAACACAAGTTTAGCGCCTCGTAGCACAAACGCATTGGCGGTACTAACAAAAGTATAGCTGGGCATGATGACTTCATCACCCGGCTGAATATCGATTAGTAAAGCAGCCATTTCTAATGCTGCAGTGCATGAAGGCGTCAACAGTGCTTTTTTACATGGTAGAGTTTCTTCAAACCACTGTTGACATTTTTTACCGTAGAAGCCATCTCCTGAAATTTTGTTACTTTGCATTGCATCAAGAACGTATTGCTCTTCATTACCTGTATAAGGCGGTTTATTAAATGGTATCATTATAAATTCACCTCTGTTAAGAATTGTTTTTCTAACTTTAATAACTCTTTTTTGCGTTCCTTAACCCTGCGAGCTGGATTACCCACGTAAATACCCCAAGGATGTGTGCTTTTATTAACCAGGGTCATAGCACCAACAGAACACCCTTCAGCCACCGAAACGCCAGGGAATATTATTGAGCTAGCTCCTATTATGACATGTCGTTCTAATGTAACTTTTTCTTTTATTTCGCATTTGAATTTATCATAAACTGTTGGATTAGTTAGGCTACGCCCAGAATAATCATCCGACTGGCTAAAAACTTGAACATTATAAGCAAGGCCAGAGAAATCTTGCATTTCTATGCCTTTTTCGCCTCCGGCAAGCAAACAGAAAGGGGCTAAATGCACAAACCTTCCTATTTTAACTTTACCTGATATAACACAAAAGTCATCAATCCTTGAATTATCGCCGATTTCTATCTGATCGGCATTGTAGATGCTTGCCTTATCACTTATTTTAACCCCTTTTCCTATTGACAAGAAGCCCATTTCCAACAATTCCATTTCTGTTAAATAAGCCATTAGCACTTCACCGTATTAAATTATCAATTAATTTTTATAGCCATTTTCTAGCAAAAAAGAATTTATCAGGAATGTTTTTTTTATCATTGATAGAGCCAGCTTTTCCATTTTTATCGAAGTACGAATATGTAAGAATATTGTTAAAGAGGGATTCCTTTAAGAAAGAAAAAAATATAGTTTGAAAGACCATTTCATCAGGTATCCATGTCCAACGAAAGAAATAACGGTATGTTGGTTCTACTAATAAAACGTAATCAATAGCTTCTTGTGTAAGACACCACCACTGGCTACCGAAGCGTATAGTAAGCCCTTTTGGAACTTCAAGCTTGAAACCCAACCATTTTTGCCATTTGTACGTCCAACGGTGCAAACGTGGGTATTTACGTTTATCGAGGAAGTGTCGGTAAAGATATCTATCTTCGCGGATACCACCTTTAATCCAGCTGCTATCCTCACACTCGATGAAATTAGTACCGCGATGCTTTTCCAAGTGCTCTTTTAGTGCGCTTAGCCGTTGCGTGGGGTAGCAATATTCGCTAAGCAAATAATAATAATCGGTTTTGTGGGAGTCTTGAGCATAGCGCAGCATTCGTAAGGTTGCTTCCACCAAACTCCACTGCCCCCAGCCACAGTTCACTCTGCTTAGAAGCACATGGCAGCGTGGCGCTTTTGCATAGTAATCACTTAGCCATTTATAAGGTGCCTTACCGGATTTTTTATCAAAATGAATAATAACTTGACCATTAGCATCTTCTAGCAGCAGCTTATCCACCAAGCGAGTAACGCGTGAAGTGCTTTTATGAGCTAACACCAAGTAGGTAATGGAAAGGTCAGCCATGTTCGCTATCAACCAATAAAACGGTAGGTGCAACTTGAGTAGAGGGCAGGCGCTCTACGGGTGGATGAGTGACCATTACTTGCTGTAATCGCTTGAAATTTTGTTTATGCCGGTAGTAGCCAAAGCCTTTGCGCTTAGGGTGCCAAAGATGGGCAAGCGTACAACCTGCCTGACGGCATTGTTCACCGTAAAGGGCAAAGTAGGCTCTGAAACCACGGTATTCGTTAGCCGTACCACTGCCCATATTGCGCTCGTATTCAGGTGGTTTTTCTGCAATAGGAAAACGGCAGGAAAGCCGGTGCAACAGTTCAAAATCCTCTGCCCCGTGGCCTTTAAAGCCCTCATCATGGCCGCCTATGCTTAGCAGGTCTTCTCTGTTCATTACAATGCAGGAACTACCTTGCACTAGAAAATGCAGGCTTTCTTCAGGCAATTGCTGGCGGTTACGGAAGCACCACGCTTCATTTCCCTGGTTAAATGCGTGCATAAAGTGCTGTGTTGCAGGTTCAGTCAAAAACGCTACGGGTACACAGAAAAAATTTTCTGGTTTTATAGCCAGCTCCTGCTGGGCAATATACGCCAGTAACCGCTGGTACACGGTTGTTGCTGCGAGAAAGTCAACATCATGAAATAGCACTACTGGCGTATTGGCTGCTTCAGCCCCACGATTGCGTGCACGCGCTAGCGAGAATTTTTTAAAACGGGTGCGTAAATGCAGGCTTTTTATAGGGCGTGAGGCCCGATGATGCAGCACCACCAACCCATCTATCCATTGGCCCACTGCACTTGGGCTGCCATCATCAACGATAACTGCTTCATACCCGTTAGGAATGCAAGCTATCAAGGTTTCCAATCGAGCTAATTCACGCGAACCAACAGCATTTGCACGAATAGGGATAATAATAGAAGCTTGTTGCTGCATAACGTTATTTCCGACTAACCATCGTTGAAATGAGTTAGCTATCAATCATCACCATCGATAACTTCAAGGGCCGCTTCTTTTTCACTTTTGCGGTGATAAGCCAATTTTTTTGCTTTCTCAAGTATGGCTTGCTCTGTTTCTGGCCATTGTTCTTGCAGCGCTACATTAATCCCATACTCAATGCCTAACACAGCGCGGTCAAACTTAGCCACCTCACCTATAGCCGCTTTGCGAACGCCATCAGGTGTTGCATCCATAATGCCTGTTAATTCATCAACCCGTGCTTTCGCATGTTGATGGGCTTTACGTAATACATCCAGCTCTTCTTTTGCCCACTTTTGTTCTCTAGCTTGCTGGATGAGTACATGTAAACCATTAACCTTGGGCCTGACATTTCGCAGCTCCTGCTGAATCGCATTAATCTGCACTTTGCTCAATGTGGCAGGGTCTACATCAAACGATTGCTCATTCAATTCATGTAGCACCGACTTGTCGTCGGTGTCCTGATGATAATCTGCGATGGCCTCACTGATGTCGTCGTACCAGGTTGCACTTCCCTTCTTTAGATAAATACCTGCTTTGCATAAGTCACGTAGAATGCCCTCACCATGCGATACCATTATCAGTGAGGCTTTACCTACCCGCTCTTTAAACAGTTCCTGTGCCTTTGCTTTAAACGCACGATCACCAACTGCAGTAGCTTCATCTGAGATATAAATATCAAAATCAAATGCAAGGGATAGCCCGAAGGATAGTCGCGATTTCATACCTGATGAGTAAGTGCGTATCGGTTCATCAAAGGCTTCACCTATTTCAGCGAAGTCTTCTACAAATTTGATGATTTCTTTGATGTCTTTTCCACGCCCCTGGGTACGTGCCACAAATTTTGTGTTCTGACGCCCCGTCATATTGCCCTGCATGCCGCCGGAAAGCCCTACTGGCCAGGAAACACGGCTGTGTCGAATTACCTCACCTCGCTCTGGCGTATCCATTCCTGCAATCAGGCGAAGCAAGGTCGATTTACCGGCTCCATTGGCGCCAATTAACCCAACACTCACACCTTTGGGGATAGTCAGGTTGATATCTTTGAGCACCCAGTCACTACCGTGATGGTTGTGGTAGCGTTTGTAGAGGTTTTTGATTTCAATCATTTTGGTGTCGGAAACCGGTGGTGATTTAATTCAAGGTGCTTTGGGTGGCCCTGGCTAGGGCAGCGGCCTGATCGGGGCGGCTGATGCCGCCCTTCGCGGGTGCCTCAGTCACTCGTCCCTCGCTTCTTCGTTACCAAGCGCTACGGGGCGTTGATTACGCTCACTTTCTTTCCATTACGTATATACATCGCTTCCAGTTCACTTCTGAGCGCGGTGCGGGCGCCTTGGTCGCCGTGTACTAGGCGGATGGTGGTGGGCCAGCGGCGCATGCGTTTTACGAAGTTGAGCAAGTCACGCTGATCTGCATGGGCGGAGTAGCCGCTGATGGAGGTGACGCCTGCTTTTATATCAATACGCTCGCCATCTAGCTCTACCCAGCCACCTTGGGGGCCGTATTGCTGTATTGCCCGCCCTGGGGTGCCTGCGCCTTGGTAGCCTACAAACAGTACTTGGTGGCGGGCATCCCCTAACATGGCTTTCAGGTAGTTCATGATGCGCCCGCCGGTGCACATACCGCTGGCGGCAATTACAACAGCGGGCCTGCCGGTTTTGGCTAAATACTCAACCGTTTGTTCGTGCTCTATATGGCTTTCTACCGTGTATAGGCTGGCAAAGTTAAGCGGGTGGCGGCCGCCTTTTAGCCGCTTTTGAGCTTCATCGTCCCAATAAGGTTTTAGCTCGCGGTACACCTTGGTGAAGCGGGCAGCCAGGGGCGAATCGACAATGATTTCCAGCTTTTTCCACTGGCTGTTTTTGGCGTCATGAATGATGCCTTCCAGTTCATAGAGTAGTTCCTGGGTACGGCCAATACTGAAGGCCGGCACCATGACCGTACCGCCATTGGTAAGCGCCTTTTCGATGGCGCGTTTTAGTACGGCGCGCCGCTGGCGGCGGTCTGGATGGGTACGGTTGCCGTAGGTGCTTTCGAGTACTAGCTGGTTGCAGCCATTGGGTGATTTTGGGGCTGGCAAAAGTGGCGCGTGGGGTGCGCCTAAATCTCCTGAAAACACGATGCGCTCTTTATCACCGGTGTTGGTGGCTTGGTAGGCTACCTCTACGTAACAGGAACCTAAAATGTGCCCTGCCCGCTTAAGCTTTATGCGTGCGGTACCGATAGTGTTAGTAGCAACACTGTGCCACTTGCCGTAGGGCACGCTAATAATTTGTGATTTAAGCTGAGCCTGAAAGCGGTTGATGAGATCAGCATTGCGGGTAAAGCCAATTTTGAGCGCGTCTTCAATTACCAGCGGCAGTAGTTTGGCAGAGGGCTCTGAGCAGATGATTGGGCCTTTAAACCCTGCTGCCAGCAGGTAAGGTAGCCGCCCTATGTGGTCAATATGCACGTGGGTGATGATGAGCGCCTGAACGGTGCTGATATCGAATTCAATTTGCAGCTGCTCGAAGGTGTCTGCCTCGGCGTCTTCGCCTTGGAAGAGGCCGCAATCGATAAGTAGTGAATGTTCGCTGTTGAGTATCAGTTGGTGGCAGCTTCCTGTAACCCCGGTGGCGCCGCCGTGGTGAATGATATCGAGCATCCAGCTCTCCGGTTTTAGTTCATTTGGCTTGCTTTGAGCCGAGTGGCGAATTGGCTGTGGTGGCTTATTCGGGCGGCTTGGCAGACGCCTCCCGCGGGTGCCTCATTCGCTCGTGCCTCGCGAGATTCGTTACCACGCGCTACGGGTATGGCGCAAACGCTGGGTAATGCAACCGTAGCGCGTGGTAAGCCGTTAGGCGCACCCGCGGGAGCAGCGCGCGTAGCGCTGCCGGGGTTAGGTCGTGCGGCGTAAAAGCAAGATTTCGGTGGCCCATCCGGGGCGGCTTAGCAGCCGCCTCCCGCGGGCGCCTCATTCGCTCGTACCTCGCGAGATTCGTTACCACGCGCTACGGGTTACCAAACGTTTGAGATGCCACAAGTGATGTTTTCCCCACCACCCGAAAAAAAGCACTTACTGTAGCGCGTGGTAAGCCGCCAGGCGCACCCGCGGAAGCAGCGCCATTAGCGCTGCCGGGGTTTGTCGATATGGCACCGAAGTATGGGCTCGGTGGCACGGCCGGGGCGGCTTGGCAGCCGCCATCCGTGCCGGGCTGCCGCTGCGGGTGCCTCATTCGCTCGTGCCTCGCGAGATTCGTTACCACGCGCTACGTGTCCTAGCATTCACGCTCAATCAATCACGGTGGTCTTTGATAATCATCATTAACATGCTGAAGATGAAGGCCAGGAATATAGTGATGATGGCGAAGACGCTGCTGTTGTAAAGGCGGTTGGGTTCTGTGGGGTATTCGGGGAATAGCGGGCTTTGCAGCACGCTTACCTGTTTGAGTTGGCGGGCGGCTTCTAAACGGGTGTTTTCTAACGCAGCAAGGGCACTGGAGTAGGTTTCCTGGGCAAACTGCGCTTGTAGCTCTAACGTTTCATATTGCGCTGAAACGCTGTTTAAGGAATCTCCCGATGCTTGGGCAATACGATCCCGCTGTTCAACTATTTGATCGCGTAGCGCAGTAATATTGCGTTCCACTTGGCGTAGCTCAGCGGACTGCGTACTTTGATAGCTGGCTAATGCATTGCGCTGCGCTTGCAGGCGGGCTAAATCCGCCTCAAGCGTTGCAACCACTTGGTTGATACTTGCTACTGTATCGGTAGGCGATACCAACCCATATTCATTTTGATAATCCAATAGCGCTTGGCGAGTTTCAGTAAAACGTTCATCTAGGCGAACCATTTGCCTTTCTAGAAAATGCACCTGTTCATCGGCTAGGCGGTGGCCCATTTCATTCATGTGGTTTTCGCCCGCCTCCAGAAGTAGCGATGCCATATCGTGGGCAAATTCAGGCGTATAACCTTGAACGCGAATATTCAACACACCTGCGTATTCGTCCAGCTCTACTTCTACACGGCGCAGGTAGTATTTGTGCAGTTCTTCAATGGGCACATCAGGATTACGCAATTGGGCGAAAAAGTCACCGTGCTCGCTATAGTGCTGGCGAATACCCAACTGTCTATCCAGCAAGCGCAGCATATCCACGGAAAGCAGATGTTCACGAAGCAGAAGCAAGTCAGCTGTATTGCCTGCCCCTCCGCCCATTAGCGATGAAAGGTTAAATTCCGGTGTGGCTACCTGAGGACTTTCCAGCACAACCGTTGCACGGGAAACATAGCGATCTTCTGCCCATACAAACCAGTAAAAACTCACCAGTACAATAGCGATTAAAGCCAGCGCCCAGTGGGGCGATTGTTTAACAAAACGTGTTAACGATACTTGCATGGGTTATTTGGCCTTTAACCGATCAACAAAGCGTAGGTGCATTAATAGTCCTAGCGCATTCAACGTAAGCGTTACCATCCAGAAGTACAGCATGCTGGTGCCGTGAATGGTTTTATAGTTTTCAAAAAAGCCTAGCCGTAGAGTTTCCAACCCATGTGGAATAGGATTAAGCATTAGGTATTCAAGCAACCAGTGTGGCATTTGATTAAGAGGAAAAATTACGCCGGAAATAATTAACAGGGGTAATGAAAGCATACGAACCAATCTGCCTAGTTCAGGTATCAAAGTGGCACCCACTGACGTCACTAAGCCAGCACCTAACCCTAAACACCATAAGGAAAACCAAGCATATAGCGCACGCAACGCGTTATCAGGGTAGATTTCCAACCCAAGTAACACTCCTCCCCCAATAAAAATTAAAAACACGAGGCTACGTAACATGCCTTCCAAAAAATTTCTAACTAATACGGGGTCAACTGGTTGTACTTGACGATAGGCAAACAGAGCTCCATTGGCTTCTATTGCCCCCATTCCGCGTAACATCCCTTCTCGGGCTAATGAGAATCCCATCAACCCGGCAATCATCCAGGGAATAAAAGGTGCGTTAACGATAAGGCGATCGCCACTTACGAAACTGCGTATGCCTACCATAATGCCAATAAAAGCCACCGGCTCAAAAATCATCCAGAACCAACCCATGCGATCGCTCATGGTGCGCGAAATGGCTTCGCGCATGAACATGGCGTACCACACGCTGCGGGTTACCTGCCAGGGCGTACGAGCGCCACGGGGTGCCGTTGGGTTATCGGCCATTGGGGTTATCCTACGATTTTTTGCTGTTGCAGGCTTAGGGCGGCTGGCGCCGCCCATACGCGGGTGCCTCGCTGCGCTCGTTACCACGCGCTACGGGGCACCGCGCTTACCATTTACCAACGATCACAGATCAACCGCTACGCGGGTGGCGACGGCTACCTGGTAGAGGATCTGCGTGAGCGTGGCGGCTAGCTGAAGGTTGTGAGTGGGCGCGGCGGGCATCACGAGGATTTCGTCGCCGGGGCGCAGGTTTACCTTACGGGCGTTTTCTACCGCGCCGTTCTGGCGAACGATCAGGATATGGTCGTCATCCGCACGCTGGGTAAAGCCGCCGGCGCTTTCGATGTAGTCGATCACGTTCATGCCGGGGCGGTAAACGGCAGCTTGGGGCACTAGCACTTCACCGCTGATCAGCATGGAATCGCTGATTTCTGGAATAGTGATGATATCGCCATCTTGCAGGCGTATATCGGAAATGCGTCCATCATAGGCCACGACCATGCGGCCACTGGGTTCAAGCTCGCGGGCACGTGCTACGAAATCCTGGATCAGTTGGGCTTCCTGGGCGCGTACCTGAGCTTCCTCATTGGTGCTTGAAGGCGCACTTAGATAGGTGGTTTCCAGGCGGCGTAAACTGTCTTCCATAGATTGGCGCTGCTGCTCTTTAACGCTTTCACGCTGGAGTGAAATGCTTTCAACGGCGGTCATGCGTTCAGGCACGGCAATGGCATCCAGCAGTTCGCTCAGGCGAGCATCGCGAGGTAGCGCATAACGCGAAGGCCCGTAGTAGCTGCCCTCCACTTCTACCACAATGGTTTCGCTGCGCTTGTCAGCACTAAACAGTACTTCATCACCGCTGCGGATGGTTTGGCCGTAGAACATGTCGAGGGGGTAATACTGGGCGATTGGGCCCTCTTCTCGGCTGCCGCGCAGCAGCACATGGGAAACGCCACTCTTTAAACGCGCCAGGTTCACAAGTTCGGCGCCGCTTAGCTGGTTACCTACTAGCTCGTAGCGGTGTTCGCGGTGTACATCGCCGCCTACGGCAATCGCCGGGCCGCGCTCTTCCACCACGATGGTATCGCCATCCTGAAACTGCGGGCGCGCAATGCTGCCGTCGATCAGGAAATCGTATAGATCCACCGTGGCGACGGTCTGGCTATTACGCAGTACGCGAATTTGACGGTAGCTGCCCAAGTCCTGATCAATGCCGCCTGCCTGGTCAAGGAAGTACAGCAGGGAGTCATTGGGTGTGCCTGCGTAGCGGCCGGGGTTTTCGACATAGCCGGTTACGAAGACGGCCACGGGCTGAACGCCCTGCAGGTTGGTGTAGACCTCTACGTTATCCGGGTAAACCGAGGTAATCGCCCGGCGTACGCTGTTATCTACCTGCTGGCTGTTCTGGCCTTCAATGTTGAGCGGACCTGAACCAGGGATGAAAATATTGCCTTGGGCATCTACCGGTAGTACGCGATCAAACTCAAACGCGCCCCAGGCGCGGACGGTCACCTGATCACCGGGTTTTACCTGGTAATCTGAATTCAAGCCATCGCCCATGGCGCCGCGAAAGCCACCGGTAAACAGATTGGCGCCAAAGGGGGGCAGCATATCGGGGTCGCGCGGAGGCGTGGCGATTGGGCCGTACGTGCCACTGCGCCAATCTGCCCGGGGGGTGTCGTTCACTTCACCTTGGGATTGGTCTTGCAGTTGGCCTTGCTGCTGGGAGGGCACGATACTGTTAGGCAGGCTAATGCTTTGTGCCCATACTGAACTTGCAGCACTGCTACCGACCACGACCAGGGCAACAACTGCAAGCGGGCGTTTGAGTAAGCGTAAAACGTTCATTAATAGCGCCCTTGCGTTGCAGTTGAATCCATTTGGGTAACCACGCGCTGATTCACCCAGCCGTTAGGTGTTTCGCATACCAAAGCGTTGCGTGCGGTGCTGCCCATCTCTACTACCCGAAGCTTACGACACTCACGCCCGCTGGCCGCCAGGTAAGGTGCGTCGGCAACAATCTCAACGTTATGGCCCCAAGGGCTGCGGCCTACGTTTAGCACCGCGCCTGCTGGCGAGTTGGAGAGAAAGTCATTGAGGCTCTCATCCTGTAGTAGCGTGGCGGGGTCGTTGTTTAATACATATTGCGCGGGCTGCGCGTTGCTCTTTGGGTAAGTGGTACAGCCACTTATCAAGGCGACGCCTAACACGGCCAGTAGCATGCGCGCTGGACGTGCAATAGAAATAGAAGTATTCGACATGGTAATTTCCAGAAAAAAGGCACGCTACCGCCCAAGGATTGTTACGGGCATATTCCCTTGCCCTACGCTGTGCGGATGAATTTCCTAAACCTTTACTACCAAAAAAGCACGCGCCATTGTAAGGGATTAACGGGTAAGGCTCTACATTGGTGACCTTTTGTCAGCTTGATCATTTTCTTATGCGGCTGAAAGATTAACTTTCATCGTATTGTGTTTCCGCTGGGCATGGGCTGAACATAGCTATGAAGCACGCAATGCCCTATCGATAAAAAATGCCACACTGGTTAACCAGCGTGGCATAAAAGATAGGTACGAAAGGCGGCAATGCATGAATCTAAAGTACATTACCGCTTGAGGAAGCTTACGGTTACAACTTGTTATATACGTCCGCTGATTTGAACGCGCTACCTGCTTGGTCCTTTTCCGATAGTGCAAATGGTACCGGCAGCTCTGGCCATGTAATACCCAAATCAGGGTCGTCAAAACGAATGCAGCGCTCGGATTCAGGATGGTAGAAATCGGTTGTCTTGTATAGGAAGTCAGCCGTTTCAGACAGCACCACAAAGGCGTGCCCAAAACCTTCAGGCACCCAAAGCTGGCGATTATTTTCGGCAGAAAGCTCGACCCCTACCCATTGGCCAAACTGTTCTGAATCACGGCGTAAATCGACAGCTACATCCCATACGCTGCCCTGAACTACGCGTACCAGTTTCCCCTGAGGCTGTTCTAGCTGGTAGTGAATGCCACGCAGCACCCCTTGCCGGGAACGCGAGTGGTTGTCTTGCACAAAGCTGCGCTTGCTGCCGGTAGCCTCTTCAAATGCCTGCTGGTTAAAGCTTTCCATGAAAAAGCCGCGTTCGTCACCGAATACCTTGGGGGTTAAAATCACCACCTCAGAAAGGGAGGTTTTTTCGACTTGCATTACTGATCCCCTTTTGCATCTAAAAGATGTAACAGGTATTGACCGTAGCCAGTTTTGGCCAGTGCCGAGGCACTTTCGTGCAGCGCTTCATTGCTAAGCCAACCGTGCTGCCAAGCTATTTCTTCCAGGCAAGCTACTTTCAGGCCTTGGCGATGCTCAATGGTTTGTACGTACTGGCTGGCTTCCAGCAGGCTGTCGTGGGTACCGGTATCCAACCACGCAAAGCCGCGGCCAAGCCGCTCAACACGTAAATCGCCACGCTCCAGGTAGGCGTTGTTGATGCTGGTAATTTCCAGCTCACCACGCTCTGAAGGTTTCACCTGGCGGGCAATTTCCACTACATCATTGTCGTAGAAGTAAAGGCCGGTTACCGCATAGGGTGACTTAGGCTTTTTAGGCTTCTCTTCAATGGAAACCGCCTTGCCATCTTCATCAAACTCCACTACGCCAAAGCGCTCAGGGTCTTTTACCAGATACCCAAATACGGTAGCCCCACTTGCCTGGTCAGAGGCGCGCTTCAGTTGCTCAGAGAAGTGCTGACCGTGGAAGATGTTGTCGCCCAATACGAGACATACCGGCGCATCCCCAATGAACTCTTCACCAATCAGGAACGCTTGAGCCAGGCCGTCTGGGCTTGGCTGAACCGCATATTCAAAACGCACGCCGAAAGTGCTGCCATCGCCTAGTAGATTTTCGTATTGAGGAAGATCTTCTGGCGTTGAGATAATCAGAATTTCGCGAATGCCCGCCAACATGAGTACCGAGATGGGATAATAAATCATCGGCTTGTCGTAAATGGGCAGCAGCTGCTTGGAAACACCACGGGTAATGGGGTGCAAGCGGGTACCGCTGCCTCCCGCCAGAATTATGCCTTTACGTTGCATCGTTGTTGCTCCTTGCTTATTGCTCGGGTGCTAACGCGAGCTTGCAATTTCTTCCACGGTAAGCGCCAGCTGGCTCTGCCAAGTAGGCATTTGAATAGCCAACGCTTTCTCTATCTTATCTACTGCTAGCCGGGAATTCAGCGGGCGCGCAGCCGGTGTAGGGTACTCAGTGGTCGGGATTGCTGAAACGCCCTCGGGAGCAATCGCAAGCGATATCCCAGCTTTCTTCGCCACCTGAAAAATTTCGCAGGCGAAACCGTGCCAGCTGGTTTCCCCGCGGGGGGCCAGATGATACACCCCGCTAGTCAGGGCTGCGCCCTCACTTTGTAGTCTAGTTAACGCCTGCTGCGTCACCAGCGCAATCAAGCGCGCAGGGGTTGGCGCACCAATCTGATCATTGATAATGCTTAATGCCGAACGCTCAGCGCCCAGCCGCAGCATGGTAGCCAAAAAGCTTTTGCCAAAGGCGCTGTACACCCAGCTGGTACGAAAAATCAGATGTTGGCAGCCACTGTTGGCCACCGCTTCATCACCCGCTAACTTGGTTGCCCCATAGGCGTTGCACGGCCCGGTGGCATCGCCCTCTTGCCAAGGAGTACTGCCTTCCCCGGTGTATACATAATCTGAGGAGTAATGTATCAACCAATTGGAATTTTGTTGGCAGTATTCGGCCAATTGGGCTGGCAGTTCAGCGTTCAGTCGTTCAGCCATGGCTCGGTCTGATTCGGCGTTATCTACCGCCGTGTAGGCCGCCGCATTCACAATCACATCGGGCTGTTGCTTTGCCAAATAGGCATTGACGGCATTGGCGTCTGAAAGATCCAGCTCAGCTCTGCCGGGCGCCAACACGTCCCCCAGCGTGGCGAGCTGGCGCTGTAACTCAAAACCTACCTGACCGCTGCCGCCGGTAATTAAAACCTTCATAACCGATTCCTTTAGGTCAAAATGAAGCGTGGCCGTTCAGCCTAATATTACAGACTACCCAAACGCTCACCCTGGTAACTACCATCCTGCACGCGCTGCCACCAGCTGCGGTTTTCCAGATACCATTGAACGGTTTTGCGCAGCCCGGTTTCAAACGTCTCTTCCGGGCTCCAGCCCAGCTCGCGTTCGATCTTGCTTGCATCAATGGCGTAACGCAGGTCGTGGCCCGGGCGATCCTGTACGAACGTAATCAGATCGCGGTAGCTGTGCTCGGCGGGTACCAGCTCTTGCAGCAGATCGCATAGCGTTTCAACCACTTCCAGATTGGCTTTCTCGTTATGCCCGCCAATGTTATAGGTTTCACCTACTACACCTTCGGTCACTACTTTCACCAGCGCACGGGCGTGGTCTTCTACATACAGCCAATCGCGCACCTGCTGGCCATTGCCGTAAACCGGCAGTGGCTTACCCGCCAGAGCATTCAGAATCATCAGCGGGATGAGTTTTTCCGGGAAGTGGTAAGGCCCGTAGTTATTGGAACAGTTGGTGACCAGCACCGGTAAACCGTAGGTACGGTGCCACGCACGTACCAGGTGATCAGAACTTGCCTTGCTGGCTGAGTAAGGCGAGCTGGGGGCGTATGGGGTTTCTTCAGTAAACAGGTCTTCCGGCCCTTCCAGGTCGCCATACACTTCGTCGGTAGAAATATGGTGGAAACGGAAGGCTGCGGCTTTTTCCGGCGCGCTTGCCTGTAGGCTTTTCCAGTAATGGCGAGCCGCTTCCAGCAGTGTGTAAGTGCCCACAATATTGGTCTGGATAAAAGCTGCAGGGCCATCAATGGAGCGGTCTACGTGAGATTCTGCCGCCAAGTGCATTACCGCATCGGGCTGGTAGCGATCAAAAATGGCTGCCATGCTGCCCGCGTCACCAATATCGGCCTGCTCAAACGCGTAACGCTCATTTTCTTCAACCGCCGTCAGTGATTCAAGGTTACCGGCGTAGGTCAGAGCATCTACATTTACCACTGAGTGTTCAGTCTGCTCGATTAGGTAGCGAATCACTGCTGAACCGATGAACCCTGCCCCACCTGTTACTAAAATATTCATTTCAACCCCACCGCTTACTGTCAAAAGTTCATTAACCAAAAACACAAGCATTACCCATACAACGCTCACCTACCATAATTAATGCAATGGTATATTAACGGCACTCATGTTTGGATAGCCTGGAAAACGCTTTGGTAGCTTATAGTTACCATTCAAACGTAACAGAAGTAGAGATAAAGCCAATTGTGCACGCTTTAATAGTGCACAGTTTGGTGAATAATGAGCAGCAACTCTACCCTAATGCTCAGAGCAGCGCGAGATAGGACAGTACGCCAAACCCTACTTAGCGACGGCGGTCGGGCGTGCCTCTCGTGACTAATGCCCTGACGCAATCAGCAATGGCTGAACGGCATTCGCTGTCCGAATGGGTATCAGCCTGCCCGTTGGTTTATGTTATGCCCAACGGATACATCAGAGTCGCAGCAGCCATGCCATACATGGTCGCGCTATCAAAGGTTCCGAGCTACCTCTGCTTACCATTTGTTTTGTTGCTTTGCTAAGATGGGAAATTTCTTATGTGTAGACTGTTGTGAGAGACTTGAATTGTTGCGAGTTTTCCATCACGACAAAAAGACGTAGTTGTAGGCTACCTCTTATACAATGTAGACAATTTTCTACATTCAAATTTTTATCTCTGTACAACTAGCGCTAGCGTTCTAAGTTAAAGCTTCAATGATGAAAAAAAACATAAAATAGGCGCTCGCTAAGCATTGTATAAATACACAAACAAGCTTTTCTATTCATCGCGTGAATGGCGTCTGAAGGGTAGTAGAAGCAATACTCGGATAGCGGAGATTTACTATGCGATAGCCATGAAAAGCACAGGCCAGTAGCAAGAGACGTAGGCAGACAAGACCAAACTTAGTATCATATTGCCCTATTTCAAGGGGTGCTGGATGCAACGACTCGAAAACTTATTCAACAATGACGCACTCCGTCCGTTTCGATTTCTCATCGTGGGTGGCGCGGCAACAGCCACACACCTATTTATAGTTGCGCTCGTTTTCGCCTTCCACGCAAGCATCTCCCCCTATTCCGCTAACATTATCGCCTTTTTGGGTGCTTTTCTCGTTTCTTTCTACGGTCACCGTTATATAACATTTCGTACGCGAGGGTCGATGCGTCGCTTCCTGCTCGTAGCCATCGGCGGATTCCTCGCAAATAATGTGATTCTGACGCTATGTCTTGCGCTTTCCCTAGGAGACTTCGTTTCCGTGGCAATAGCTACCGTGTGTGTACCCATTCTAACGTATCTTGCCTCATCCCTTTGGGCCTTTAAGATCAAAGAAGATTGATATTGATGACTCACGACGCGAAAAAACCGACACTCTCCCTCATCGTGCCAGTTCTAGATGAAGAAGAATCGATCGGCACATTCTTGGCAGCTATCAACGAACATCTGACTACGCTTCCCGCTGAGTTGGAAATTTTATTTGTAGACGATGGTTCTTCCGACAACACAATTGCAGAGATCGAACGCGCCCAAGAAGATGATGGACGAGTACGATATATCAAGTTGTCTCGTAATTTTGGCAAAGAAGCCGCCATGACCGCAGGGCTAGATCATGCAACCGGTGACGCTGTAATTCCGATGGATGTAGACCTGCAAGATCCTCCCAAGTTAATCAATGAGTTCTTTAGGCTCTGGCAAGAGGGCTACGATACGGTCTATGGCTTGCGTCGGGATCGTAACGAGGACACTCGAGGAAAACGGGCATCAGCCAATATGTTCTATCGGGTCTTTAATTGGCTTTCACATACTGAGATACCGGCCAACACAGGCGACTACCGCTTAATGGATCGCAAGGTGGTCGAGGCCCTGAAGAAATTGCCCGAGCGCAACCGTTTCATGAAAGGCATGTTCGCATGGCCAGGCTTCAGCTCCATTGGCGTAGAGTACAGTCGTCCAGCCCGACATGCAGGACAGACAAAGTGGAATGCTTGGAAGCTATGGAATTTTGCCATTGATGGCCTGACAAGCTTTTCCACATGGCCATTAAGGGTATGGACATATATTGGATTAAGCGTAGCCATGTTAAGCCTTATTTATATGTCGTATATTATTATACGCACTATTATTTTTGGAGTTGATTGGCCAGGTTATGCATCAATCATGTCTGCAATACTTTTTTTTGGCTCAGTACAGCTTATCTCAATAGGCGTACTTGGTGAGTATATTGGTAGGCTTTATATCGAGTCGAAGAATAGGCCTCTATACCTAGTCGAAAGGGATTCAAACATAAATATGGATAAGAGCTGACCATTATGCAACATCTGCTAAACTTGGATAAGTTAGGTACAGCACGCGCTATCTCAAGTAACAATTACACTGCTCCCGCAATAGCCTTCACTGTAGCATTTCTGATACTTTTCCTTCGTCGTCCCGAAGCCTTGTTGAATGCTCAGTTTTGGGCCGAAGATGGGGCAATTTGGTTTTCACAAGCTTTTAATCAAGGGTTTTTCTCGCCCTTGTTTTCTCCACAAGACGGATATTTTCAAACTATTTCTAGGCTCACGATGGGAATCGCATCACTTTTCCCTCTAGAGATGGCTCCGTTTGTATCCAATCTTATTGGCCTTATTATACGTTGCTTGCCAGTTTGTTTCCTGTTCACACCACGGATGGGGTGGGTTGGCCCTAAAGAGAAAGTTGTAATATCAGTGTACTATCTCTTAATGCCTGGAATATGGGAGGTACACCCTAATATAACCAATGCGCACTGGTATCTCTCTCTATATTTATGCATGATTATAGCTGCGAACTTGCCGAATAATTTATTAGCAAAAGCACATGATATAATAGTACTTGTCATTGCCGGGTTGAGCGGTCCTTTTATTGTATTTATAGCGCCACTCTATGGGCTAAAATATTTGGCAGAGAATAATTACAATCTAATTAAAGCCATGAAAGAGTTTTTATTTACATGCAATTTTTACAGAAAACTCTTCAATATATTTTTTATAGCTATTTGTTTAATACAAATAGCTAGCATATTTCTTTTTTCATCAGGAAGGTCGCCTGCACCACTTGGATTAACCCCCGAGGTTCTCTTTAATATTCTCTCTGCTAGAGTATTCCTTGGCTCATTTCTGCCCCCCGAAGCTATACACCATGTTTGGCAAATGGCTTGGCTTAACTTATTTGTCACTCTTATTTCGTGTGGCCTCCTGAGTTATGTTCTTCTAAAAGGCGGATGGCGAATGGCTATATTTATTGGCTTTTCAGCCCTAATGATTGGCTTTGCATTAGCCAAGCCTATGATTAGCCTTGATCAAGCACAGCTTCCAATATTAATTAATGGTAATGTTGGTGGACGATATTTCATCGTTACCAATATTGTCTGGGTAGCCTGCTTAGTTTTCATTATTTCCAGACAAAGAGTTTTGTTGAAGAATATTTTTTATAGCTTGCTACTTTGTGTAATAGCTGTGTCATCCTACCATTCCTTTAGCGTTGACAACCTCCAAGATTTTGAATATCAGAAATATGTAAAGCAATATTATGAACTGCCTGAAGGAGAAACTATCGATATTCCACTCAATCCTGGCGGTGGATGGTCGGCAACACTCATAAAGAAAAAGGAATAATATTGTACAAGCCTCGATTATCTCCGAGGCTTTTTTCATCATCTCGCCATACCGCAAACGGCAGTTATAAGACACAATACGCATTTGGCATATCGCTAAGCAAAAAGATCCTGTGCTTAAATACCATCACTTAGCCGCACTTATATCTATTAGCTATTTATATTTACCAGCGCGCCCGATAAGACCGTGTAATAAGCCACTAGTCATTTTCATGAAATGCTGTCGGCGAGGCTTGGCATATAGCGTGTAGAAACCATACTTTAACAGAAGACGCCACGCATCTACGCACTTCCACTGTAATGGCACCCAACCCGTGCGATAAAGCAGCACAGCGTTGCGGAAGTGATAATAATGGCGTAGCGGGCTGTGCAGAGGAATCTTTCGCCCGCGAAACTTAATCGGCGCTTCGCCCAGGCTATGTTCCATATGTGCGCTGCATACGCCATAGCTTTGGAACCCATGGTGACCTGCCCGTAGTCCCCACTCTATATCCACATAGTCGATGAATAGATCATCGCGCATATCACCTACCTTATCAAACACCGGCATCGGAATAAGGCATCCCGAAGCAATCAGGTAATCAACGGGTAAAACATCGCAGCTTGTTTCACAACTATGGCGAAACAATCGCCAGTTACGAATTTGCAGAAACGGAGGTGGATTTTTCTGGCGCCTATCCATATACCGTGGCCCGGCAGCGGCAGCTGACGGTTTATCGGTCAAGGCGGCGTGCAACTCAGCCACCATATCATGGGCGGGCAAACTATCCTGATCCATCAATAGCACATGGCTTGCGCCTTGCTGCTTCGCCCAGGCAATACCTGCGTTTTGAGCCGCAGCAATGCCCGCATTTTCTTTCAAGGCGATAATATGGTCAGCAGCATGTTGCTGAGCTGCATTCCAGGCAGCAATATTTTCATCCGAACCGTTATCGACGATGAGTATAGTCTTCACCTGGTTTCTAAGCCGGTTAACCAGCTCACCCAGCACGTCAAGTGCCGGGTGATACGTAACAATGACGGCAGTGGTTTCTGGGTTAGCCATATTAGCTTGGGTTGGCATGCCGATACTCACTGGTTTCGATGATATTAACGTCCGATGAGTAAAGACCGCTGTCTACATTGACAAGCATATCCGCAAGCTCTTCTGCCTGGTCTTCAAAATACGTAAGGTGGCCTTTTTCCAGCTGGATTTCATCGCCAGGCTGGTAATTCTTGAATACGCGAATTGACTCCAGAACCGCTTCCTTCAAATCTTTCCCTTCGTCGGTGAAGGGTATGATAATACCATTTTCACCGGGAATGATGTCTTCGACTACGCCACCGGCATCCGTTGCGATGACCCAGACATCTCGGGCAAGTGCCTCTCTGACGGTAAGGCCGAAGCTCTCTTTCCATTGTGTCGGGAATAGAAGTACATCAATACTGGAAAAGAAGCTATCGATCGTATCCTGGGTATAGGCCGGTACGATTTCCACCTTTTCAATGTTCTTGAATGTGCCGGAATCGTAGGTCGAAAACCCGAGATTCATGGCATTATCAACGATAACGAGCTCTGCATCTGCCCCGTTCAGCTCAGTAAAGACTTTTCTGACAAGATGCACGCCTTTGATTTCGGTATTGCCGCCTACATAGCCAAACCGCACGGGGCCGTTGTGGCGAATTTTGGGCATGGGACTTGGCTTACGAACGCCATTTTTGTTTACCAGTACCTTTTTCTCTGAATAGCCGTTGGCAATAAAGAAATCGGCAAAGAAACGGCTAGGTGCAAGCAATGCTGATGCGCCTCTGAGCGCGTCGTCCATCTTGTTTAAACGCTCATTGTTAAGGCTTGCATTGTTCACGCAGACGGCACATATCTTTCTATCAATAACGTACTGCCCGCAGAATTTTCCATGCCGATCAATCATGAACTGGCGACCGCACAGCCACCACGCATCGTGCAGGGTAATTACGTACTTGATGTTTCTTTCTTTGCAGAGGTCGACAATCGGCAGGCCGATCCCTTGAATGCTGTGTAGATGCACAATGTCTGGCTTGACCACATCCAGCACATCGCTTAACGCTTGCACAACATTCGGGTTATCGAATTGCGCTCTGTCATCCAGGCCGTCAGGCAAACCCATGCCATAAACATTGATACCATCTGCTTCGTAGCGCCGGACCTGATAGGCCTCGGCTACATTGGTAGGCACTGCGGTAAACATGTGCATGTCGAAATCATCGCGCTGGTTCAGACGCGTGTTCATCTCTGCCGCTACCACGGTGGCCCCGCCGAAGGCACGTGGCTTGTAGTAACAATTAACCCCCAGCACTCTGAGCTTTTTAGGCTCTGTCTCGCTGACTTCAAGCTCGGAGAAATCATGCAACAGTGGCTGTAATTGCTGTGTGGCAATATTTTCAGGTGAGTAGGCTTGCAGCACGAACGCATGGGCACTCGCCGCCATTTCTTCGCGCAGCTCAGCGTTGTTTACCAATTGCGAAAATGCATCTGTCCACTCTTCGTCCGTTTCACAAAGGAAACCATCAACACCGTGGGTAATAGCGCTGGTAAAAGCGGCCCTTGGCGAACAGACAGAGGGTACCTGCACAGCGGCAGCTTCCAGAAACTTGATATTGCTTTTGGAGTCATTGAACACATAATGTTCAAGGGGCGCGATGCTGATATCACACTCGGCCAGACTCTCCAGATACTCTTCATAGGAGCAGACAGGAATGCGCTCAATACGGGCCTCAAACTGATCAAACTCAGCAGGGAGATCCAGCAGGCCGATCAGTCGGAAATGCACATTGTCATGGGTAGCAAGAATTTCGAGCAGCGCAGGCACGGCCTCTTGGAAATCGACATTATGGGTGTTGGTGCCCGAGCCGTACACGATACGAATCACGTCGTCTTTAATCGCTGTTTTGCGCTTATCGTTTACCTTTTCAGCCACGACCATTGTCTGTGCATCCAGCGCATTTTCAATCACCTGGACGCTATTCATACCAGCTTGTCGCATGGCTTCTGCAAGGCCCGTAGTAGACGCGATGCCGTAATCACAGCTGAGCATGGCTTTTAAATAGAGCTCTGCCCCTGTCAGCAGACCCTGGAAAGTATCTTTATCAAGTCCCGCGAGCGTTTTACTATTAAGGAGTATTTCGCGATCGAAGATCAGGTCATCGACTTCCCAATACGTTGGGATATTCAGACGCTTGGCTTCTTCAATAATGCTTATTGCGTTTGGAAACCCAGGGACGCGGTAAAAAATCACCATAGAGTGGGTCTGTAGCGCTTTGATCGCTTGTTCAGACTCGTTCCAGTCAATAGCAGTGCACTCAACACCCAGGTGTTCGAACATTTTCTGTTTTTGAGTGACACGATACTTCTTACACTGCGGAATGCTGAATTCAGCAACAATCAGCACCCGGGGCGCTAGATACTCCGTTGAAGAGTGACTCATTGCTGCCAAATAAACAGGGTCGGTGACATGCGGCATAGCAACGGCTGATGTTGCTTCTACCAACCGAAACCCTCGCTTGAGGCCTGCGAAGCCTTCGCGGCGATAGATTGCAACGGCTTTGCGTACTGTGCTTTTTACTCCGCCGCCGCGCTGTATCGCAGGCTTGATCAGCCCTGCTGCCCGCAGGCACTGCTTGATGAGAACATTGCCATCACGAAGGGGCTTGGTTAGCTTCCAGCTTTTGGAATTCAACACTTCCGTTAGCTGGAGCTCCTTATCGACCAGGTGCTGGGTACGTTCCAGAAGGAAGGTATTGCGCTCGTCAATATCCGTACTTAACAGCTCAAACTCACTGTCTCTTTCAGCCAACGCTTTTTGCGTCGCATGAATGACACTATCGCGCTCATGAACAGCGCTTACGTGCTCTTGTATAACCCTGTCTCGTTCCTGAACAGCACTTACGTGCTCTTGTATAACGCGGTCTCGCTCGTGAATATCCATGTTAAGTTCATTAACCAGATCATCGCGCTTGGCTATTTCCTGGTTGGCATTTGCTACGGCCTCATGCAGTTGAGTAATAACCCATTGCTGCTCGATCACTTCGCCAAGCTTTGCGAAATATTTACGTATGAACGCATGGCCTTCCGGCTGGGCCCACTCTTTTACTAGCTCTAGAACGGCTTCGGGCTGCTCTTTACCGACAAACAGCACACCTAGGCCAAACGAGTGCTCAAAGATGATGTGCGGATAGTGCTCTTTTAATTCACTCCACAGCTTCCAGACGCCAAAATCTCGCTCGCGCACGTTGGTGTCATGAAACAGCACCACGGCTCGATCAGAGAGCTTTGGCAACCAAGTTTCAAAGTCGTGTTTAACGGCTTCATAGCTGTGTAAACCATCAATATGCAGAAAATCGATATCGCCATCAGCAAAGTTATCTACTGCTTCGTCGAAGGTCATTTTCAGCAGTTTGGAAAAGCCTGTGTAGTTTTCATCATGGTGCTTTCTGACCACATCGAATACGTGTTCAGAGTATAAGCCGGCGTGCTCGTCCCCTTCCCAGGTATCTACCGCGTAGCAACGAGTGGGTAGCCTGTTTCTGTCGACGCTTTCACAAAAAGAAAAATAGGAGTGCCCGTAGTGGGTTCCTAGCTCGACCAGGCAGTCTGGCTTTACGGTTTCCACAAGCCACGCCCCAAACGGGATGTGGCCAAGCCATGCACTAGGAAACTTCGACGGCTCTTTCGAGACAAATGAAGACTTCAACATTTGCTGATAAATATTCATAAACTGGTCATCTCAATCTTTTTCATAGGTACGCCGACTAGTCCAGTACTGACACTGCTGCTGTGTGATTTCAAAACAATAGCGTCATGCATCCAGTGATGCTGCACATGCCCCTGCTGGCTGCCCTCAGCGATGGCGACCGTCATGGAGTAGTCGCCCATGGGCAACACAGGCATTCTGAATTGGAAGTTAGCAACAAATACTTCGCCTTCAGCTATGTGCACCGGCTCTTCCAAATAAGTCAGATAGGTGTTGTCGCCAAAGAGATGCTGACCCAACCTGTCCTTGACAAGGAAGCCGACAATCGGACTGGTCATATATGTATTGGAGGTGCATTCGATTCTTACCGTAACGTTTTCACCGCCTACCACCCAAGCCAGACGCTCGCCATTCTCATCCAAAAGGTGCGCCGAATTGATAACGGCTCCACCACTACCAAAACCCTCAGAATTTTCATCGAACTTTATTATTTCAATGTCATTGCGATACTGAGTGGTATTAATAAAATCCAACCGCATATCTTTTGCATCTTCCGGCTCACTATTTTGCTCCAAGCCAACAGTGCTTCTATTTTTATTAGTAGCGGACATGGGCGCCGTACCATCCTGCTGAGAGATGTACATCGCCGCTAAATACTCTTTTGAGATGTCCTTTGGTTCGCCTATCATTTTGATCTCGCCCTTATCGAGCCATACAACTCGCTGACAAAGGTTAATTATGGCGCCAGTATCGTGGCTTACAAACAGGACAGTACCGTTCTCCATGAATTTGCGTAAGAAACGCATACACTTCTGAACAAAAAACGCATCACCGACCGAAAGAGCTTCATCAATAACCAATATATCGGCATCTACGTGGGCTATTACAGCGAAGGCAAGCCGTACAGCCATGCCGCTTGAATACGTTTTAATAGGCTGATCAATGAAGTCTCCAATATCGGCAAACTCAACGATACTGTCGAACCGATCATTAACTTCCTCGGTAGTGAGACCAAGCACAGTCGCGTTCATATAGACGTTTTCGCGACCAGTGAACTCTGGATTAAAGCCCGATCCTAGCTCCAGTAGTGCTGCAATACGACCACGAGTTTCAATTTCACCCTGTGTAGGTGTCAGCGTTCCGCATATCATCTGCAGCAGCGTCGATTTACCTGAGCCATTACGACCGATGATTCCAACCGTTTCACCCTTTTTGACTTCAAATGAAACGTTATTGAGCGCTTTAAACTCTTTAAAGTATTTAGCCCCTTCTTGACCTATAAGTTTTTTAAACCTTGGTACAATAAACTGTTTCAAGCGGTCATTGGGCTTATCATAAACCTGATAATATTTATGAATATTATCAACCCTGATTATTGTTTCATTAGAGGACATCTGCAAATCCTTTTCTGGTCTTCTGAAACCATGCATACCCCAACCAAGCAAAGGCAGTAGAAAATAAAGTATAAACAACCAACCCTTTCCAATCGGGTAAACGCCCCCAAATCAGCACTTCTCTAGCTTGCTCAATAATAAAGGTTAGAGGATTCAGAAGAATCAATATCTGATACTCTTCCGGCAATCTATCAATAGGAAAAAAAATAGGTGAAAGAAATAACAGTACCGTTATAATGACACCAATAAACTGACCGATATCACGCAAGAATACACCTAAAGCGGCTAGCATCCAGGCAACACCCAGTGACAGAATTGCTAACGGAAAAAATACGAAAGGTGTTAATACGATTGTCCAAGGTGGGATGCCAGTAAAAAAGAGGTACGCGACCTGCAGCACGAGCAGACTTATGGCCGTATGGAATATGGCTCCTCCTAATGCAATGGCGGGTAGAATCTCTAACGGAAACACCACTTTTTTAACATAGTTAGAACTTCCTAGGATCAGACCAGGCGCTTTGCTTAACACCTCGGCAAAAAAACTATGCACGACAAGCCCCGCAAAAAGTACAACTGCAAACTGAGTGCTTGTCTCCTCTTCGGTGACTCCCCAGCGTGCATTAAACACAACTGAAAATACAAACGTGTATACTAGAAGCATAAAAACGGGGTTTAAAAACGACCAAAAAAGTCCTAAAACTGAACCTCTATAACGACCAGCGACATCACGCTTGGTCATCGTTATAATAAGATCCCGGTGTTGCCATAAACTCTTTAGCAACGATCTAAATGATATTGGCTGGCTAGAGTGGGGATTCATTAATTCCTCGACTTATTGCTTCAGGTGCTTTTTTAAGTGGCTATATAAAACTAAAGTAAATCAATATTTGATTTATTAGCCTTTCCAACGTTAATTGGAAAAATATGTATATTAATATTCATTTTGTGCTTTTCTTTCATAGCAAAACAGTTGAGTAGGAAAGTTTTCATACGCCATCCATGGTGGAATTAATAAACCTCAGGCTTGAGCTAATAGCTAGCAACTCGCTACTATACAGCAGCAGAGGTTTTTTGAGAATTTTTGGTATCTTTGGTTCACTAAAACCTGAGCTAAAATATTTTTCAGCCCATCCTATTTTCTCAAAAGCAAATGAATATTATTCTATTTTAGCAAACTACGGCTGTAACCCATTAAAATTATGATATTTTATTCAATAGCATTACAATTAACAATTAAATACACACTGATTGTAGAGAGATCGTAGTGAATAGCGTAGGCCTATGTGTACCAACTTTAAATGCTGGTGCCTTTTGGCATGAGTGGATTGCACGCGCAACCCCTGCGGCTACAGGTTTTCGTGTATTAATCTTGGACTCATCCTCTGATGATGAGACAGTCGCAATAGCACAACAGGCTGGGTTTGAAATACTGCATATCAGCCGTCAAGAGTTTAACCATGGGGGTACTCGCCAACTAGCGCTGCATTACTTAAGCGATTGCGACATCGTGTTATTTTTAACACAGGATGCGTTAGTGGCCACCCCGGATTCACTAGCGGAACTGATATCGGTTTTTGAAGACCCAGTAGTAGGCGCTGCGTTTGGCAGGCAGCTGCCACACCAAGATGCCACAGCTATTGCAACCCATGCCCGGCTGTTCAACTATCCCTCTACTTCTCGCGTTGTAAGTCAGGCTGACATTCCCAGACTAGGCATCAAGACAGCATTTCTTTCCAATTCCTTTGCTGCATACCGTAGGCAAGCACTAATAGACGCTGGCGGATTCCCTGACAATGTCATTCTTTCTGAAGACATGATGGCCGGCGCCAGATTGCTTGAACACGGTTGGAAGCTTGCCTATAACGCCGAAGCCTGCGTTTATCATTCGCATAACTATTCAATTCGCGCAGAATTTAAGCGATATTTTGATATCGGGGTTTTTCACGCACAGGAGGCATGGCTCACCAAGTGGATGGGCAGTGCTGAAGGCGAAGGTATGCGTTTTATTCGCTCAGAGGCTAGCTACTTATTGAGACATGCACCTCTTACGCTTCCAAGTGCTCTACTGCGTACGTTTGTAAAGTACTTGGGATATCGATTAGGGCGTTATGAAAAGCAGCTACCTACTCGACTTAAAAAGAAGCTTTCCATGTATCCCCAGTTTTGGGGCTAAGCGCTATGCTCATGCTTTCTGATTAGCACGCTATAGCACCCCCACAGCAGGCTAAGCCAGAATGGGTAAAACATGACCCCACTGTTGTGTGCTAGAAAGGTCTGTGATAATCCAAAATCTATGTAGCCAACTGCCAAAAGTGTTCCTGCCATGGCTACTGAGCGTATTTCAAGATTTGGGTGTTGAAGCCCGGAAGCAAATAGCCGCAAGGGAATAAAATAGAGTGCTAAAAGCGCTGCCAGGCCGATTAACCCACGTTTAGCCAAGGCATCTATATATTCGTTGTGGGCGTGCCCAAACTGAGATGCTTGGTGGGTAATCTGCCCCTGCTCACCTAACTGGGCCATGGCCTCGCGGTATCCTGACTCACCCCAACCATACAGAGGCCGTTGTAGAATCAACTGGCTGGCACCGCGCCACATCTCAAAACGCAACCCTAGAGAGGTATCTCTATTCTCATCAGAGTAATAATGGGAAAGATCATTAAAAGCTGCATGAACACGTTCTTGAACGCCAGTTTGGGGAATAGAGTAAACGGCCACACCGGCTGCAATCACACCACTAATGATAATCACCTTCAGAGCGTTAGGAAGTTTTTTCCCATAGCCCTGATAAAGAATGAAAGCAACCACTGGAAGACCTATCCAACCGCCTCGACTACCAGAAAGTAATGATCCCAGCATTCCCATCGCTCCGCCAGCAATGAGTAACGTGCCCCATGCATAGCGATGTGGTTGTGCGAATGCCCACCCAACGCCTGCAAAGCATATAACCCCCATAAGCATGCTCAGGTTCCCAAATTGAATAACATGGGTATAACCTTCTGCGCGCTCCACCCCTTCTACAATTTTCTGCCAAATAGCCCATCCTCCCGCCAGACAGGTACCTACAGCTAAACCGCTCCACACCGACGCAAGTCTGGGTGGGAAACGGATGATGAGTAATAGAACGGGAATTGCGAGCAAAAAACGAACGGGCCGATCCAGCCCGCGTGCTCCATCTTCTACAAACGACATCCCACCCACGATAAGCGCATAACCCCCTAAAACCCCTACTATCCAGTAATCCCGATTGCTTAATGTAAAGTTAGGTTTTAAAAGAAGAAGGGAGGCGCTCCCTAATAGCAGAAGGAGTGGCCCAACTGAGTAACCTGATGGTACAACAAGAGCAACACTTCCCATAAAAAATACGGATAAAGCAATATAAACTCTTATTGATTTATTAAAAAAATCATCTTCACGCTTTTTTAAACCGGCGCTAATTGACATTTACATCAACACTCTGCAATGATGAATTAATAAGCATTCTTGTTAAAAAACCCTTTAATAATAGTTAGAAATATAATTCGTAAGTCTAAACTAAGCGTCCAGTTATCGATATACCATAAATCATGCGCAACTCGTTTTTCCATTTTTTCAATGGTATCCGTACTTCCCCTATGACCATTTACTTGTGCCCATCCGGTTATACCTGGCTTTACTTTGTGGCGTTTCATATAGGACTCCACAATATCTTTATAATAATCATTATGGGCTAAAGCATGTGGGCGCGGGCCGACAATAGACATACGACCTTGTAAAACATTGTAAAACTGAGGTAGTTCGTCTAAAGAACTTTTACGAAGAAAAGCTCCTAAAGGTGTTACTCTTTCGTCGCCAGGGCTTGCCTGGATCACCCATCCTTCAGGCTCCTGGTGCACATACATTGTTCGAAACTTATAAACTTTGAAAAACTTTCCATTTGCACCAGTGCGATATTGTTTAAAGAGCACGGGCCCTGAAGAAGTGACCTTGATAGCAATCGCTATTACCACGCATACAGGTAATATTAAAATACTAATAAGTGATCCAAGCACAAGGTCTTCCATGCGCTTTACGATTCGATTTATCCCATCCAGAGGGGACACGCTAAGATCAACCGCCAAGTGGCCAGCTACCTCACTCATACGGTGATTTAGCAGCTGCATTCCTTCAAAATCGGGTATAAAACGCACCTCTGCAGTCTGGTAACGAAGTTCATAGAAAATTGAACTTACTAGCCCTCCCATCTCTAGTGGCACACATATCCAGACTTCACGCGCCCCTGATTGAACAACGCGCCTTATCAAACGCTCATAAAATAAACTGTCAGGCTTATCACGCAGCCGCTCAATACCGGCAATATAATACCCCTCAAAGGGTGCATCACGCATACCTTTACCAACATGAACAATCTGTAATGAAGGTCCTATTAAAAAAACGGGTCGTTTAGCTTTACCTATTTTTCTCGCATACTTAAGTAACAGCTGAGCAAAAACTCTAAGTGCTACAGCTATTATGAAAGAAATAAACAGAGTATAACTAATCCATAACCGTGAATACTCTTCTGAAGCATGTGCAAAATAAATTATCGAGGAAACCAATATCGCAACCGCAAGCCATACCATGCCTAAATTAAGCACCAGCGTTGACACTTTAATAATGCGCCAGCGTATATACCTGCCCTGAGTGGTATTAATAAGCAATATAAGCAAAGCCATTACGACTAACGCCAGCCAATACCTGTCATGCAAATGAACCGTTTGAAACCGGATAAAGTATGCAATCGTTCCAGCTATTAGCAACGCAACTACATCCACTATTGGGACTATTATCTGTGCGGGGTAACGTTCAACTATACCTACTGATCTTCTATCCATGAGCCACGGCAACGTTATATTTGGTGAACTATTAAAATAGCGCATTCAAAAATTGATTATTTAAAAACTGATCTTTATTTAAACTACCATCCACAACTTTAGAAACCGCGTTACTTTTAAAACTTATTCATTACATAGCTAGAATATTTTTTAAATAGCTTTGTATGCATAAAACTCTTTCAATCAATTTATTATACCAGAGCAAAATACAAGGCACCCTATCCTAAGGAAGAAAATCATCACGAAAGAAGCACATTGTAGCTTTGAAAAAAGCTCATACGCGTTTTATATTTTAAAAACTAATAAAATTCAGTACCTTAACTGAAGATTCGACTTAAAACCAAACGCTCATTGCTCATCTTTAAATTTTACTTTACGTACAGACATACGCTAGATGCTCTCTGCAAGCGAGGCGTGAGCTAAGGCATGGTAAAGGCTAAACAGCGTCCAGATAAATAATCACAGCTGCTACCAAACCCAAAAGGCCTGCACCCTATATGTGGCAGAATGCAGACCTCGAAGCTCACCACAAACCAGTCAATTGCAAGACCGACTCATTTGTACAGACTTTCTAACTTTCAGCGATATCCAGGGAGCTGTTAAAACAGATACCTTGCCCCAGTCAGCCAATACACATTGTCAGTCAGCTCACCCAGATGAGCATCACGGTTAACGCTAGGCGCATCACCATCGGCCACCTCTACAAACACATCAAACGCGGATGACACCTTGTAGTAAGTGCCGGCTGCCCAGGCGTTGCTATTATCCTGGCTGTCGCGTTCAACATTGTAATAGTCTGCGGTAAAGGTCCACGGCCCGGTGGAGTAAGTACCCCCTAGCCCTACGGTGTCAAAACCTCCACCATAAACATCGCTTTCATCTTGGGTTTCATACCCCAAACGCGTCGACAACTGATCTGTGATCTCGTAATTGCCTATTAGGCCATACAGCATTTCGCCATTGCCGCCGCCGCGCACAACGTCTTCAACTGCACCTAGCCCTATGCTTAGCGGGCCTTGCTGATAGCGTACGCCGCCCTGGGCGGCAACTATGCTGCCTTCGCGGCTTTGCTCTTCAGCTGTTAAACCACGCTCGCTGTAGTGCTTTAGCTGCACAAACGTTGTGAAGCCGTTGAGTTCTGGCGTGTAGTAACCAATAGAGTCGCCACGCGACTGTATGCCCGAGGATTTAAACAGCAGCCCACGGTCCAGGTAGACGTCAAACGGCAAGGATACGAACTGGGCATAGAAGCTATCAAAATTGCCTGCCTGGAATGTTCCGTACTGCTGGCTGGCAAGCCCTATATAGCTTTGGCGAAGCTCGTTAAAGCCGCGATCTGTACGCCGCTCATCTCCGGAAAAGCGCCATTCCAACCGGCCGAATGCAGTTAAGTCAGAGGACACCTCTTGGCTCATACGAAAGCCCAGGCGTGAATACACATCTACGAACTCAACGCCGTCATCTACTTTATCGCCATTGCTATCAAAGTCGGCGCCACCGCCTGTAATGCCCATGGAGATACGCCCATAGATATCCAGCTTTGTACCTTCCTGGTCATACACGGTGGTTGCCTGGGCAGCGCCTGCCCATAAAGCGCTTGTGACGGCAGTTGCGAGTAGCGTTTTTTTCATCTTGGTCCCTTAAGTACTTTAATGGCGCAGCAACTGGAAAGCGCTACGCTGTATAGTTTGCTTACACCAACCCGTTAACGAAAATCGGTTAAGCAACATAAGCGCCAAGAATGTTATAAAATAACAATAAGAATGAAAAGAAATATGTCATCAAGTTGACATAATTATTGGGAAATACCTTCTATTAAGTGCTACTTCATTGAGAAAGATAATAAAAAACCACAAAAAAACCGGCCTCAAAAAGAGGCCGGTTCTATTAGGTCTGCTAGGCAGGTTACCTTTAAAGCGTGACAGTTAAGCCAGGCTTAGAAGTGGTAACGAGCGCCTGTCAGCCAGTATACGTCGTCAGTCAGGTCGCCCAGACGAGTGTCGCTGTCGATGCGGCTAACTGCGTCAGCATCAGCAACTTCTACGAATACGTCGAATGCGCTGGAAACTTTGTAGTAGCTACCCAGTGCCCAAGAACGGCTAGTTTCTGCATCATCACGCTCGATGTTGTAGAAATCACCGGTGAACGCCCAAGGACCAGTGGTATAGGTAGCACCCAGACCAACTTTGTCATAGCCGTTTTCGTCATTAGCGCCACGCAGATCGTAGCCGCTGTCGTTGCCACGGAATTCGTAACCCAGACGTGCAGAGAACTGGTCGGTGAACTGGTACTGACCGATTAGGCCGTACAGCATTTCGCCGTTACCACCGCCACGCTGTACGTCTTCAACAAAACCCAGACCTACAGTAACCGGGCCCTGTGCGTAACGAACACCACCTTGCGGTGCAACTACGGAACCTTCAGACGATTGCTCGCCTTCTGTCAGGCCGCGCTCGCTGTAGTGTTTCAGCTGTAGGAAGGCAGTGAAACCTTCAAGATCGGGAGTGTAGTAACCGATAGAGTCGCCACGCGACTGTTTCGGATGACCAGCGAACTCCAGGCCTTGGTCGATGTAAACATCGAACGGCAGAGAAACGAACTGGTTGTAGAAGCTGTCGAAGTTACCCGCTTGGAAAGTACCGAACTGGTTGCTTTGCAGACCGATGTAGCTCTGACGCGTTTCACGGAACGCTTCGCCAGAACGACGCTCGTCAGCACGGAAGCGCCACTCAAGACGACCGAAAGCGGTCAGGTCGCTAGTTACTTCCTGGCTCATGCGCAGGCCAAGACGAGAGAAAACGTCTACGAATTCAACGCCATCATCAATTTCTTCGCCATCACTGTTGTACTCAGGGCCACCACCGGCGATACCCATGGCGATACGGCCATAGACGTCCAGCTTGGTGCCGTCCTGGTCATATACAGTGGCTGCTTGAGCGGCAGCAGAGGCGCCAAGGGCACCAATGATAGCAGTCGCTAAAAGTGTCTTTTTCATGATGTAGGTTCCTTTACTAGCTTACTGTTTCGATCGTTGCTGCCGGGCTTTTTAAAAAACCTTCAGCAGTTGGCTTGCGGGCCATGCTCTTTTTTCCATCTATTGGTTTTTCCCAACAGTATGTGGCACGTCCTCAGTCAAACCTTGTTATAGTCCAATGCTCGCACGTCAAACTCTATACTGGGATTCTAGGGAACGCAATAAAAAAAACAGTGTTTTTTTACAATTTCAGCTTTTTTATGGAACCCATTGTAGTCAGTTAGGTCTCAGCGGCTTTTAAATTTTTGCTGCAACCCTTTTAATTTATCTTCCAGGCTAAGCGACTTTTCCTGTTCAGTTTTTTTAATTGCTTTGCGCTCTGACTCAGCGGGCTCGGGTTTTTCAGGCGGTTTGGCTAAACGAGCCTTTTCTTTTGGTGGTTCTTTCTTAACCACTTTCTTTGCCCCTTTTGGGGGCACCTCACCTTGTTTTTCGTTGCGTTTTTTATTGGCATGCAGAGAGGCTTCTTTATCAACCTTTCCGGCAGGCTGGCCGTCCAAATCAACGCGGTCCACCCCTTCATGCACTGACTTCAAATACCTCGGCAGGTTAACGTAGTTGGCCAAAGCGCGGCGAATCAGCTTCCCCGACCATGGTTCGCGTGCTGCCAGATCCTGGTGAATGCCTACTTTCAAGGGCTTGGTATGACCTTTAAAAAAGGCCTGAGGGTAGCGCTGATACCACTCTTTTAAAAGGCTATGCGGTGATGGAGGTGACTGTTTCTCGGCTGATGCGACATTTTCAGGCCTAGGCGTACGTTCCGACTCAGTGGCATGCTGCACCTCCGCCTCCGCCTCCTGCCCAGCTGCCGCGGCCTTAGGCATTTCGGTTTCTGATGCTTCTGGCTCGTGTGCTGCTGTCTTAGGCACTTCTGTTCTATGCTCTTTTGTATCATGTCTTTCTGTATCAGATACTTGCTGAGCGCTTGCACTGGGCTGATTGAGCGTTTCGTGCAGCGATACGGCCTGCTCTACCAACTGTTGTTTTAACTGCGTGTTTTCCTTACGCAGGGCATGTAACTCCGCTTGAGCCTGCTCTAGGCGTGACTCTAGGCTATCTAATAGATGCATTACACTAGCGGTCATACCCTCTCCTTAGACCTCTTCAGTCAGCAGCGCGCTCATAAACCACAAAGTCATACGATGGCTTGCCTTCGGTGGGTGTTCCAGCCACACGCTGTACTTCCCGCCATTCATCTACCGCCAATTCTGGGAAGGCAGCATCGCCCTCTACTTCAATATCGACTTCGGTGATATAAAGCCGTTGCGCATACGGCAGCGCTTGGCGATAGATCTCTCCCCCACCCATCACCATGATTTCTTCGGCCGCATCAATAGTGGCCTGCTGGTCTGCCAACGTCAGAGCGGCAGGCAAGTCATGACAGACTCTAACACCTTCAGGTGCAAATTCTTTATTGTGCGTTACCACAATATTAAGCCGATTAGGCAAGGGTTTGCCAATAGAGGTATATGTTTTACGCCCCATGACCAGCGGTTTGGCCTGGGTCATGCGCTTGAAGAACTTAAGGTCTTCAGGCAAATGCCAGGGCAGATTGCCCTCTACGCCGATAATACGGTTTTTCGACATGGCCACGATCATGGCAACGGGTACCAGGGGTTCAATCTCGTTGCTATTACTCATACCGCTACCTTGGCTTTGATATGGGGGTGAGCTTCATATCCTTCGATCTGGATATCGTCGAAGCTAAAATCGAATAAATCACTTACCTGCGGGTTAAGCACTAGCTTGGGCGGGGCCTTTGGCTCGCGCAAGAGCTGTTCCTGCGCTTGCTCAAAGTGGTTGCTATAAAGGTGCGCATCGCCCAGCGTATGAATAAATTCGCCTGGCTCAAGCCCCGTTACCTGGGCCACCATATGTAATAGCAAGGCATAACTTGCGATATTGAACGGCACACCGAGAAAAATATCGGCGCTGCGCTGATAAAGCTGGCAGGAAAGCCGGCCATTCGCTACATAGAACTGGAACAAGCAGTGGCAAGGCGGTAGCTGCATTTCATCGACCTGAGCCGGGTTCCAGGCTGACACTATCAGACGACGAGATTGGGGACTTGTACGTATCTGCTCCAGCACCTTGGTGATCTGATCGACACTTCCGCCTTTGGGGTCCGGCCAGCTGCGCCATTGGTAGCCATACACCGGGCCCAAGTTGCCACTTTCGTCAGCCCACTCATCCCAAATGCGCACGCCATTTTCCTTCAAATAGGCAATATTGGTATCACCTTTCAGAAACCACAAAAGCTCATGAATAATCGAGCGCAAATGCAGTTTTTTGGTGGTCAGGAGTGGGAAACCGCGCGATAGGTCAAAACGCATTTGGTGACCAAACACAGACCGCGTGCCCACCCCGGTGCGGTCGTTGCGGTCAACGCCATGTTCCAGGACGTTGCGCATTAGGTCCAAATACGGCTGTTCAAGCGCGGGCTGGGCGTCGACGTTCATCGTCATGTTTGACGTAGGCGTTGTAACGGTCACAAGGTTTCCAAAATTTCAGGCGATATAGGGCTGTATTCTAGGCCTCCATGCAGCGAGGGTCTAGCGTAAGGGGGCAATGGCTTACGAGCTTCATACTCTATGGTATGTGGTAACGAATACCTGCGGGTAGTTGATGCACCCTCACCCCGTAGCGCGTGGTAACGCATTTGTGTGGGACGAACGAATACGGCACCCGCGGATGGCGGCGTCGAGCCGCCTTGGCTGTGCCACCCAACCCCCGGCAGCGCTCGCCGCGCTGCTCCCGCGGGTGCGCTGGCGCTTACCACGCGCTACATGACCTCGCGTTAAATCGGGGTTTGGGTATTAAAAATCTTACTGTTTAGCATCTACCGGCTGGGAGCGTGACCATGCCATGAGCAGTAGGCCTAGCGCGATCATGGGGAGCGTGAGCAACATACCCATGGTGACCCAGCCAAATGCGATAAAGCCGATATGTGCATCCGGCATACGTACAAATTCGACCATGAAGCGGAAGATGCCGTAGAAGAGCAGGAAAAGGCCGGAGATGAAGCCACGGGCGCGCGGCTTGGAAGATACCCACCAAAGAATGACAAACAGCACCAAACCTTCAAGCACAGCTTCATAAAGTGCGGAAGGATGGCGAGGTTCCGGCCCCATGCCGGGAAAAGGCATGCCCCAGGGTAGTGAGGTAACACGCCCCGGCAGTTCGTGATTGATGAAGTTACCAATGCGCCCGGCGCCCAGGCCAATAGGTACTAGCGGGGCAATAAAATCGGTAAGGGTGAAGAAGGCCAGCTGCTTGCGGCGTGCAAACCACCAAGCGGCCAGCAAGACGCCCAGCAAGCCACCGTGGAAGCTCATACCGCCGTCCCACACTTTGAATACCCAGAGCGGATCGGCGGACCATTGCCCCAGACCGTAAAAAAGTGCATAGCCCAGGCGGCCGCCCGCCACGACCCCTATCGCGCAGTAAAATAAAAGGTCGCTAATATCATCCTTGGTAAGCCCTACCTGGTGGGCGCGCTTACAACCCAACCACCAGGCGGCGACAAACCCTATGACATACATAAGGCCATACCAATGCACTTGCAGTGGCCCGAGGGAAAACACCACAGGGTCGATTACCGGATAATTGATCATGAAAATACTCTAATTGCTGAAGAAGAAAACGCGATGCTGCGGATTAGGCCAAAACGAAGCGCAAACCTACCACTGTCAACAGAAGCGCAAAGCATAGCCTGAGGACGCGGGCAGATAAAACGTGAGCCAGCCTTACGCCCACGCGAGCAAAGGGAACGCTGGTAAGCACGATAGCGAAAAACGCGGGCCACATGACAAACCCCGTAGCCCAGGCCGGTAGAAGCGGGTTACCCCACCCCATGATGATGAAGGTGATGGCGCCAACAGCGGCAATAGGTAACCCACAGGCAGCAGACGTACCCACGGCTTGAGTCATGGTGGCACCGCAGCGGGAGAGCCAGGGCACGGTCATGGCGCCGCCGCCAATCCCAAACAGCGCTGAAATGGCGCCCACCACTCCGCCGGCTACCAGCATGGCGAATTTGCCCGGCACCATGGCCCCCGGCCTGGGAGAAAGGCCAAACACCATTTTAGCTGCCAGCAGCAAAACAAAAATGCCAAACAGTGTGCCCAGCACGGTGCCGGAAAGGTTGCCTGCAATGAACACGCCACCGATGGCACCCAGCATCAGCCCCGGTAACAGGGCCAGAAACCAGGGGCGATGGATACTGCCTTTACGGAAATGCCCTAACGCGGACGATGCACCAGTTACCACAATAGTGGCAAGTGATGTACCAACGGCAAGGTGCATGGTGATTTCAGAGGGAACGTTCTGTAGTCCAAAGGCAAATACCAGCACAGGCACGATAATTAATCCGCCGCCGACTCCAAAAAGCCCTGCCATGGTGCCTGCGGCAGCGCCCAACCCGAGATAGCCAAGCAGAGTTACCAGTACGCTCATGATGTTGATGCCTTTCCTTCAGTATTGGGTAGCCACTTGCTGATCATACCCAGCAGTTTTTCAGGTTGGTACGGCTTGGTGAGCAGGTCATCCATTCCCGCTTCCTTGCATTCGGTAATACCGGCGTTGTCGGCATTGGCCGTCAAGGCGATGAGGATACTGCGGTGCTTGCCACTGGCCTGTTCAAAGGCGCGCCAGCGCCGGGTAGTTTCCAGGCCATCCAGAGTGGGCATAAAGATATCCATGAAGACTAAATCAAACTGAATGGACTGCTGTCGTTCGAGCGCCTGCTCGCCGCTGCTGACCCCTTCAACATGTAACCCTTGAGCTTCCAGCATCTGACGCGCCAACATAAGATTAACTGGGCCATCGTCAACGACCAGTACACGTAGTGCCGGGTTCGGCGCCATGTTAGTAGGCGCCGCGTCATCATTCACACTTTGGTAGACCAGGTTGGCCAACAGTGCACGCGCATCGGCCAGGCGCTCACGAGTATCCACGATCTGCTGACGGCAGTGTCGACACTCATCGCTTTCCAGGATGCGGCCCAGATGGTTGTTCAAATCATCCGTTTCCCGCTGCAGTAGCGATAAATAGCCTGTCTTCAAACGCGACTCTTCCCGGGCACGGTCGCGTCCGGCCATCAGGTGTTTAAGTTGTTGCTGTTGATGATGAAGGTCATCCAACAACGCCTGCTCCTGCCCCTCTTTCGAGTGATCTGGCGCAGGGTTCAGCTGTTGGGCGGTCCTAATATAGTGCTCAAGGCCTGAAAGCTTTTCATTTACCCGTGCCAGACGCTTGAGTGGCCGGGCGGGCGTTTGGCTTATCGCAGGTGATGAAAATGTTTTATCCGGTAATAGTTGTATTGCTGCAAAGCGCAGGGACTCGCTGTTGCGTTCCAGCTCGGCAAGTTCCTGCATAAAGTGCGAGTCTTTTTGCCGGGCACGCGTTTTAACCAGCATCAGGAAGGCACACATATTCATGGAGCTACCTAACAGCAGCGCCAACGACAGCCACAAGGTGGTGCTCCATGACACCTGGCTTGGCGACATCCACCAGACGGCGAGGCCGACTAAAAGGCATAGCACGATTAATGTTGCTTGGATAAGTAACATTGGCCACAGAATCGGCCAAATGATGGCATGCCAGATATGCTCTTCGCGATCGCGTTGCATGAGTTCGCGCCTTCCCAATTGGCTTGAATCAATTTCACCGGTCAGGTGATGTCGGTAACGTTACCTGCACAAGTGTACGACTATGCTCTGAAGCTGTCATGCTGTGCTTAGCGTTTATAAAGATGGTTGGCCGTTTTAAAGATAACTTTGAGGAATAACAATGTGCTTGATGGCATTTGCCTGGCAGCCCGGTTCGGCTGTGCCACTACGTCTAGCGGGTAACCGCGATGAGCGCCACGACCGGCCGACCGCCCCCTTGCACTACTGGGAGGATAACCCTGCCTTGTTGGGTGGGCGTGACCTTGAAGCGGGCGGTTCTTGGCTTGCGGCAGCGCGTAGGGGAAGAGTCGCCGCGCTTACCAATGTACGCGACTTGGCTATCCTGACACCCGCCGATGCACCTAGCCGTGGGGAGCTTGTTGCGCAGGCGCTGCAATGTAACGATATTGATGAATGGTTAGCACAGCTTACCGAGCATAAGGCTTACGGCTACGCGGGCTTCAATTTACTGGTGGCTACGCCAGAGCGCCTTTGGCACCTGCACCGCGGCCAGCATGAGGTAACACTGACTAACGTGGCACCCGGTGTGCACGGACTTTCCAACGCTGATTTGAATACGCCCTGGCCCAAACTCTGCGCGGTACGCGATGCTCTTCAACAAAACGCGATGGGTAACTGGCGCCACGCCGCAGGCCAGGCATTGCATGATTCTCATCAAGCGCCTGACACACAGCTGCCCAACACAGGCGTGGGGTTAGCGCTTGAGCGTCAGCTCTCGGCTGCGTTTATCATGGGCGAAACCTACGGCACGCGCGCAACAACGTGGCTTACGCTCGATAGCCAAGGCCATGCGGAAATAACCGAACAGCGCTTTGGCCCGCTAGGCCGTTTCGAAGGTGAAACGACGCTGAGCATTTAATGAGCTTCTGTTGCAAGGTTAATCTCGCGGGGGTAACAGGTGAGAAAGTTGCCACTCGTCCAGGCGTTTATTCAGGTGCTCGTGTACCTGAGCCGGCGTATCCAGGCGCATGATTTCTGCCAGCAGCGCCTTGGCATCATGTAGCGTTACCCGGCGAATGGCGGCACGCACCTTGGGTAGGCTGGGCGCATTCATGGAAAGTGCGGTAAAGCCCATGGCCATCAGTAGTAACGCACCGGCCGGGTCGCCCGCCAGTTCTCCGCACAGCGAGATCGGTTTATTCAGGCGCTTGGCATCCTGGGCGAGCTCCTGAAGCGCTCCTAACAACGCCGGGTGAAGCGCATCATAAAGGCTGGATACCCGAGGATTATTACGGTCAACTGCAAGCAGGTATTGGGTCAGGTCGTTACTACCGACCGAGAAGAAGTCGACCCGTTTTGCCAACGCATCCATCTGATAAATGGTCGCCGGGACTTCGATCATCACGCCCACTTTGGGGCGCTCTATAGTAATGCCTTCCTCACCCAGCTCGATGATCGCGCGATCCAGTAGCCTTAACGCTTCATCGACTTCCTCGACATTGGTAATCATCGGGAAAAGAACGTAAAGGTTATTCAGCCCATGGGAGGCCTTCAACATGGCGCGCAGCTGCACCATCAGCACTTCCGGGTGGTCAAGCGTTACCCGCATGCCGCGCCAGCCCAGAAAAGGGTTGGCTTCTTCAATCGGGAAGTACGGCAGGTCTTTATCGCCACCAATATCCAGGGTGCGCATGACTACCGGCAGCGGCGCGAATCCTTCAAGCTGCTCGCGGTACATGCGCATCTGCTCTTTTTCGCCCGGAAAGCGCTCGGTAATCATAAACGGCACTTCGGTACGATAGAGGCCTACCCCGGCAATACGGCTTTTCAGCAGCGCCGTTGCATCAACGGCCAGTCCCGTATTCACCATCAACGGCATTTCATGGCCGTCCTGGGTAGTACTGGGAAGATCCTGCTCGTGTTCCAGCAGTTCGCTAAGCACCTTCTCCTCAGCGATCAGGCTTTCATAACGCAGTGTCAGGTCGGCGGTTGGGCGAACAAACAGTCGCCCCCGATGGCCATCCAGCACAAGGGGCGCGCCATTCAGGCGTGGCAAGGGTAAATCCATCATCCCCAACACGGTCGGTATGCCCATGGCGCGGGCGACGATGGCAACGTGCGAGGTGCTTGACCCTCGCACCGACACAAGCCCCTTGAGCTTATCCCGAGGCACCTCGCCAAGCATGGCCACACTAATTTCATCGCCTACCAGAATGGCATTGTCCGGGTAAGTTTCCGGCGTTGAGGGTGTACCTTCTTGCAGATGGCCAAGCACGCGGCGCCCAAGGTCGCGGATATCGGCTGCGCGCTCGCGCAGGTAGTCATCATCTACCCGCTCCAGGTATTGAACGTGGCGCCTTACTACATCGGCCAACGCGCCGGGCGCCCACTGCCCTTCACGAATACGTTTTTCAACCTCTTCCGAGAGCGCGGCCTCCCCCAGCATTTGCTGGTAGACATCAAAAAGCGCCAGTTCCTGGGAAGATATGCGGCTTGCCAGACGCTCGCCCGCTGCACGAATCTCATCGCGGGTTTTGCCAATCGCCTCTTTCAGACGCGCAATTTCATAGGCTTCGTTGCTGGGAATCAGATCCGGCACACTGTTGAGATCGGCGGGTGGCGTAATTACCACGGCCTCCCCCATGGCAACGCCTGGCGATGCCGCTACCCCCTTGAACATGGCCTGCCCGCCGGGCAACGCCGGGCGAGTCAGGTTACCGGTTGCCAGCGCGTGGGCCAACACGCCCGCCAACTGGGCCGCCATGGTCACCAGGAAGGCTTCATCTTCGTCGTCGTAGCTACGCTTTTCCGCCTGCTGAACCACCAGCACGCCCAACATGTGGCGTTGGTGAATAATCGGCACACCGAGGAAACTGGAGTAGCGCTCCTCCCCGGTGGCTTCAAAATAGCGAAAGTGCGGATGCGACCGGGCATCTTCCAGATTCAAGGGCTCACTGCGCTTGGCGACCATCCCCACCAACCCTTCACCCAGCGGCAGCACCACACGCCCGACCGCCTGAGTGCGCAACCCGATGGTTTCCATCAGCACCAGTGATTCTAGGGTTTTATCATAAAGATAGAACGAGCAGACGTCGGTTTGCATCGCTTTGCGGATGCGGCGCACCATCGTCGAAAGCGCAGCGTCTAGGTTGCGCGCGCCGTTGACCTCCTGAATCACACGACGCAGTACCTCAAGCATGGACGTTTTACTTTTCACTGTTATTTGCCTCGCTGAGGATCTTTCCGACAGACTTTCACCGCTCATCCAGAGCTGTGGAGCACGCGTTATCCTTCGTCATTTTGTGCCAGACGCTGAACGCGGGGAGAAAGCTCTCTTAGCGCACGCCGATACACCTCTCGTTTGAACGGTACCACTTGCCCTAGCGGATACCAATAGCTTACCCACCGCCATCCATCGAACTCAGGTTTGGGCGTTGCCGTCATGCTGATACGATTTTCCTGACAGCGAATTTTCAGCAGGTACCATTTTTGCTTCTGGCCAATACACACTGGCCGTGAGTTTGTGCGAATCATGCGTCGTGGCAGACGGTAGCGTAGCCAACCCCGGGTGCAGGCGATAATATCGACATCGTCGGCGGTCAGGCCGATCTCCTCAAAAAGCTCACGGAAGAGGGCTTGTTGTGGTGTCTCGCTTGCTTTAATGCCTCCCTGAGGAAATTGCCACGCATTTTGCCCTACACGACGCGCCCATAGCAGCTGCCCCTGGCTGTTGGTAATGATAATACCAACATTGGGACGAAAGCCGTCAGCGTCGATCACGGACGTCACCTTAATAAATTTTCAGTTGTCCCCATTTTTCCACAAGGGCGACAAGCGTATCAATACAATATAACGCTAACTGACTAATGGCTGCCTTATCGGGTAGGAAAGAGGTTGGGCAAGAACTGATGACTCTGCGATAATCCGCCCCTTTGTTTTGCATTTATACCTAGCGATTTATACCAATACATCACATACAAAGACTGACCATAAGGGGAGCGCCGTGAGTCTGGCCATTTTCGACCTGGATAATACGCTGATATCCACCGACAGCGATCACGCATGGGGTGAGTTCCTGCTCGAACAGGGAGCGGTGGACCCGGTTGCCTACCGCGAAGCCAATGAGCGCTTTATGGCCGACTACAATGCAGGCACGCTGGATATGGCAGCCTTTCTGGAAATGGCGCTGAAACCGCTGGCAGAAAACACGCCCGAACAGCTGGCCGCCTGGCACCAGCAGTTTATGGCCAGCAAAATTGAGCCGCATATTCTGCCTAAGGCCGAAGACCTTCTGGCCCGTCACCGCACCCGGGGCGATACGCTGCTGATTATTACCGCAACGAATCGCTTTATCACCGCGCCGATAGCGGAACGCCTGGGCGTTGACTACTTGATCGCCGTCAATCCGGAAGTAGAGAGCGGCCGCTATACCGGGCGCGTATCCGGCATTCCCAGTTATCGTGAAGGCAAGGTGACTCGTCTGCATGCCTGGCTTGAGGATAAAGACTTCACTCTGGACGGCGCCTGGTTCTACAGCGATTCGCATAACGACCTGCCGCTGCTTGAAGAAGTTGACCACCCGGTAGCCGTTGACCCTGACGCCACCCTTCGTCAGATAGCCGAAGAGCGCCAATGGCGGATTATGAGCTTGCGCGACGCATGAACAGCCATGAGCAATGTTCGCTTTAACCGTTAGCGAGGCGAATTGATCCGACATGGCCTTCGATCCAGCCACCATGCTGACTCTGACCATTGCGATCGCGGCCGCCGCTGCGGTCTATTTACTTCTAGAGTGGCGCAGCGCTCGTGATGGTTCCCTTCTCTGCTGGTCGGCAGGCTTTGCCACGATTACCGTTGGTTCCAGCCTTTCCCTGTTGCGTGTTGACGGCTACTTTTTCGTGGGCGTCTGGTTGGCCAACGGTTTATTGATTTTCGCCCATTGGATGTTCCTGTTTGGCGTTATCCGCTTTGTGGGTGGGCGCCCGTCCCGCTCATGGGCGTTGTTGCCCGCCGCGTGGAGCTTACTTCTACTGCTGCCAGATGGCCCTGAAAGCTCAAAGTTTTATTTGATTGTCAATTCGCTGCTGGTGGGGTTCATATCGCTCAGAGCCAGTGCCTTGTTAAGGCTTGCGCCTGATACTGCTACCGTCGGCACTCGGCAGCTGCACTACGTGCTGCTCGTTCATGGCGTGTTTTATATCGCCAAGGCCACCGTTACCCTACTGCCCGGCACGCTGATTGATCTAACGGTTTTCCGTGGGACCATCATTCGCGTTTCGTTGGTTGAAGGCGTCATGGCCATCATGTTGATCGCCCTTTCAATGACCGGCACGGTACGCTACCGGCGTGAAAGCATGATCAAGCGTTTGGCAGAACGTGACCCGCTGACGTCACTCTATAACCGTCGCGGTTTCGAAGCGCGGACTCGCCGCAATCTGGCGAATGTGTCTGCGGCGCATCCAGGGGCGCTTTTGTTGATCGATATCGATCATTTCAAACTTGCCAATGATCTTCACGGCCACGCGGCGGGTGATTTCCTGCTGGTAACCCTAAGCGATCTCACCCGCCAAATTTTACCCGAAGAAGCATTGAAAGCGCGCCTGGGCGGCGATGAGTTCGCCTTTCTCCTTAGCGATACGTCCGCCCAGCAGATTGAACATTTCGGTGAAGAACTACGCGTACGCTTTTATGAAACAGCGGCGAAAACCTTCAATACGCCCTATCCAGTCACTTTAAGTCTCGGTGCCACCTTGTTTAACCAGCCTCCTAAGGATCTCAACGCCTTGTTGGAGCAGAGTGACCGCGCCCTCTATGAAGCAAAACGCAATGGCCGCGACCGGCTTGAAGTGCGAATGAACGGATGAAAGCCCGGCAGCGCTACCATATCTCGCTTCTTACACGCCATCACCCAACCCCGGCAGCGCTCGCCGCGCTGCTCCCGCGGGTGCGCTGGCGCTTACCACGCGCTACATGTCAGCACATGACACAAGGGTTCGAACACCCGTAGCGCGTGGTAACGTTTTGCGAGGAACGAGCAAATAAGGCACCCGCGAATGGCGGCGCCAAGCCGCCCCGGCCGTGCCACCCAACGCCGGCAGCGCTTGGCACAAGGGTTTGAACACCCGTAGCGCGTGGTAACGTTTTGCGAGGATACGAGCAAATGAGGCACCCGCGGGTGGCGGCATCAAGCCGCCTTGGCCGTGCTACTAAACCCAACCCCGGCAGCGCTTGGCGCGCCGCTCCCGCGGGTGCGCTGGCGCTTACCACGCGCTACGGGTATGGCGTTACGGCAATCACCCATTGGGTATGGCGCTACATTCGGTGCTGGCAATAAAAAACCCCGCAAGCTTGCTTGCGGGGTTTTACGTTACTGGCAGGGCCAGCGGCGCGTTTAGCCGAGCAGATGCTCAACCGCTGCGCGCTCTTCACGCAGTTCTTTCTCGGTGGCTTTCATCTTCTCTTGGCTGAATTCGTCAAGCTCAAAGCCTTGAACGATTTCGTACTTGCCGCCCTGGCAACGAACCGGGTAGGAGTAGATGATGCCTTCTTCGATGCCGTAGCTGCCGTCAGAAGGAATCGCCATGCTGACGATGCCGTCAGTGCCCAGCGCCCAATCACGCATGTGATCAATGGCAGAAGACGCCGCGGATGCTGCGGAAGAGGCTCCGCGTGCTTTGATGATGGCCGCACCGCGCTGTTGAACAGTGGGGATAAAGTCGTTTTCGTACCAGTCACGCTCAACTAGGTCAGATGCGGCTTTACCGTCAACCTTGCACTGCGCAATATCCGGGTACTGAGTGGCGCTGTGGTTACCCCAGATGATCATGTTCTCAACGTCGTTAACATGCTTGCCGGTTTTTTGTGCCAGCTGAGTCAACGCACGGTTGTGGTCCAGACGCGTCATCGCGGTGAACTGACCTTTGTCGAGATCCGGCGCGTTGCAGGAAGCAATCAGCGCGTTGGTGTTGGCCGGGTTGCCGACAACCAGTACTTTTACATCGCGGCTGGCGTGATCGTTCAGCGCCTTGCCTTGTACAGAGAAGATCGCGGCGTTGGCTTCCAGCAGATCTTTACGCTCCATACCCGGACCGCGCGGACGCGCACCTACCAGCAGAGCGAAATCAGCGTCTTTGAACGCGACGTTCGGATCGTCTGTGGCAACAATGTCCTGCACCAGCGGGAAGGCACAGTCGTTGACTTCCATCACCACGCCGTTCAGCGCATCCATTGCCTGAGGAATTTCGAGCAGTTGAAGAATAACCGGCTGATCCGCGCCCAGCATGTCGCCAGCGGCGATGCGGAAAATAAGAGAGTAGCTGATCTGGCCGGCACCGCCGGTAATCGCAATACGTACGGGATCTTTCATCATTGCTCCTTGGTTGGTTCGCCTTAGGGTGGGTCGACAGAACTCAAGATGCCAAGATGGTATGCTCAGTCATGTAAAAACTCAATCATACATACGGCGACTTCCCTTTCGCCTGCCCGCCAGGTACTCGCTGCTAGCCATTAGTTGCGCTATTGTATCGCAGCGCTTTTTTTCTCGTTCATGTGTTGTGCAACACCGTTGCCAGGGATACAGGCCTCCTTATATGCGCAAGCTCCCCTCTTCTTACGCCTTGGCCAGCCTGCTGGTACTCGGCCTGGTTGTCTGGTTAGTGCTGGGCGACTTTCAGCGTTTTCAGCCGGCCCCGCCCGAAGCGGATAGCTCCGGGCAGGTAAGCGGCCCTCGCGTCGAAATCACCCCGCTCACCAGTACGCTGTTCATTCCTCAGCAGTTGATTCAAGGCCAGTTAACTGCCGATCGTGAAGTAACACTACGCGCCAACGTAGGCGGATTTGTGGTGGAAAAACCCATTGCCCAAGGCAGCCCCGTTGAGGCGGGCGATACGTTGCTGGTGCTGGATAACGATACGTTACCTGAGCGTTTGCAGCAGGCTCGCGATGAGCTATCTCTTGCTCAGGCCGAATATTCTGGCGCCCAGAGCTTGCGCCAGCGCCAGCTGATCTCCCAGCCGGAGCTCCTGCGCTTGCAAGCCTCGTTGAGTGCGAGTGTGGCGCAAGTGGCCCAGCTTGAAAAGCAGCTTGCCGATTCACGCCCGCGAGCGCCGTTTAGCGGAACACTTGACCGGGTGCAAGTAGAACTGGGTGACCTTGTACAGCCCGGTGAGGAGTGGGGCCGCCTGGTAGATGATAGCCGTTTGACCGGTGCGGCCTGGGTAGCTCAGCAGCAAGTGGGCGAGCTTAGCGTTGGCCTACCCGTCACCGCACGCTTGCTCAACGGTGCGCGTCTGGAGGGCGAACTGAGCTTCATCAGTCGTCGCGCGGATGAGGCGACGCGTACGTTCTATATCGAAGCCACGCTGAATAATCCCCTCCAATTGCCCATGGCGGGCGGCAGTGCGGAGCTTACCATCACGCTGCCACCTCGTTCGGTACATCGGCTCTCCCCTGCGTTGCTGTCGCTTGACCATGAAAACCAGTTAACCATCAAGCATATCAACACCGACAATGAAGTGGTTCAGACACCTGTAGAGCTGGTCAGCGCGACGATTGAAAGCGCCTACGTCAGCGGCCTGCCCGACCAGGTGCGTCTGATCACGCTGGGTGCTGGTCTGGTTAACCCGGGCGAGGTCGTCGACCCGGTCACTGTTGACGCTGCATCCGAGGCCCGCTGATGCGCCAGTTGATCGATGCCGCGCTTCACCATACGCGCACTACGCTGTTTCTGTTGGTCAGCCTGTTACTCGCCGGAGTTGTTGCTTGGCAGGTCATTCCCAAGGAAGCCAACCCCGATGTCACGATCCCGCTGATCTATGTGTCGCTGACATTGGAAGGCGTTAGCCCGGAAGATGGCGAGCGTTTGTTGATTCGCCCCATGGAGCAGGAGCTGCGGGGTATTGAAGGGCTGCGCAAGTTCACGGCCCAATCAAGTGAAGGCCACGCCTCCATCTCATTGGAGTTCGACCCTGGCTTCGATCCTGACATGGCGCTTTCCGACGTTCGCGACCGGGTCGATATCGCGCGTAACGAGTTGCCTTCGGAGGCGGATGAGCCACGTGTCATGGAGGTCAATGTTTCGGAGTTTCCGGTACTCAGTATTGGCCTTTCCGGGCAGCTGGACACCCGCGAACGGATTACCGTGGCGCGCCGGTTGAAAGAAGAGATTGAAGGCATTGCTGACGTGCTGGAAGTCGATATCGGTGGCGAGCAGGAGGATCTTCTGGAGATTGTGGTCGACCCGCTGGTACTGAACAGCTACGGCATTGATTTCAATGAACTGTTCAACATGGTCTCCAACAACAACCGGCTGGTGGCCGCAGGCAGCCTGGATACCGGTGCGGGTCGAATGGCCTTGAAGGTGCCCGGCGTTATCGAATCGCTTGAAGACGTTATGAGCATGCCGGTCAAGGTGGACGAGGATCGCGTCGTGACGTTTGGCGATGTCGCCTGGATTCATCCTACCTTTAAAGACCCCGAAGGCTTTGCACGCATCGATGATCAGCCGGCCGTGGTATTGGAAATTTCCAAACGCGCAGGTGCCAACATCATTGCCACCATTGCCGCCGTACGTGAAACCTTGGATCAGGCAAGCGACCTTCTGCCCGAACAGTTGAACGTCACCACGATTCTCGACCAGTCGGTCACTGTCGAGGATATGCTTTCAGAGCTTCTTAATAACGTGCTGACCGCGGTAGTCCTGGTGTTGATCGTGGTGGTAGCCGTAATGGGCCTACGCATGGCACTGCTGGTAGGCCTGACTATCCCCGGTGCTTTTTTGACCGGCATTCTGCTGGTTTGGGCATTTGGGTTCACACTCAATATCGTGGTGCTATTCGCCCTGATTTTGGTGGCGGGCATGCTGGTGGATGGCGCGATTGTGGTCAGCGAGCTGGCGGATCGCCATCTGCGTGAGGGTCAATCGCCCCACCAGGCGTGGCTGAATGCGGCCTCTCGCATGAGCTGGCCGGTGATCGCTTCCACCGCCACCACCCTTGCGGTGTTTTTGCCCCTGCTGTTCTGGCCCGGTATGGTCGGCCAGTTCATGAAATACCTGCCGGCGACAGTGATTCTTTGCTTATTGGCATCGCTCGCCATGGCGCTGATTTTCTTGCCCACGCTTGGCCGACTGTTTACCCGCACGGCAGCGGTGCCGACCCAAGAAGACGCCCGCCCCGACCAAACCACCCGAATGGGCCGCGGCTATCGGCGCCTGCTTTCCCGCTTGTTGGCCCGCCCAGGCTGGGTATTGGTGATTGCCGTGCTGCTTCTGGCGTTAATTTACACGGCTTACGGACGCTTCAACCACGGCGTGGATTTCTTCCCCAATGTTGAGCCGGACAGCGCCCAGGTGTTGGTGCGTGCTCGGGGCGACTTCTCCGCCCAGGAAACAGACGCCATCGTGCAGCGCGTTGAAGCGCGGCTGTCTGGCATGAGCGAAGTACAGGCGCTCTACGCCCGTTCATTTGCTTCGCCCAACGAGCAGATGGGTAACGATGTGATCGGTATGCTCCAGTTCCAGTTTATCGAGTGGTATGAGCGTCGGCCCTCACGGGAAATATTGGCGGACATGGCCGAACGCGCAAGCGACATTCCAGGTATTCGCCTGGATTTTCAGGAGCAGGAAATGGGCCCCGGGGGCGGCAAGCCAATTGTTCTGGAAGTGAGCGCCCTGAATCCGAGCGTTGCCGACGCAGGAGTTGATCAGCTGCAGGCCATCATGCGTGAGCTGGGAGGGTTCGTGGCCATTCAGGATAACCGCAGCCTGCCTGGGGTGGAGTGGCGCATCAATGTGGATCGTGAGGCGGCTGCGCGCATGGGTACCGATATCACCACCATCGGTAGCGCCGTGCAACTGCTCACAACCGGCCTGCAGGTGGCTAGCTACCGTCCTCCTGAAGTCAGCGATGAGGTGGATATTCGCGTCCGTTTACCCGAAGGTTGGCGCTCGCTTGACCAGCTGGGCCGCATGACGATTAACACCCCCCGTGGGCAGGTGCCGATTTCACATTTCGTGGAGATTACCCCGGCGCCCAAAGTGGGCACGCTTAACCGCATTGACGGGCGCCGGGCGATTACCATTGACGCCGATCTGGCGCCTGGATACCTGGCGGATGAACGTTTGAGCGCGCTGTTTCAGGCAGCACAAGACCGTTTGCCGGATGGTTTGATGGTTAACGTTGCCGGCGAGCAGGAAGACCAGCTGGAAGCGATGCAGTTCTTGATCAGCGCGTTCTTTGTGGCCATTGGGTTGATGTCGCTGATCCTGGTCACCCAATTCAACAGCTTCTATCAAGCCATGTTGGTGCTGTCGGCCATCGTTTTCTCAACCGCGGGCATTCTGATAGGCCTGCTGATAACGGGCCAGGCATTTGGCATCGTGATGGTGGGCATGGGGGTCATCGCCCTGGCAGGTATCGTGGTGAACAACAACATCGTATTGATCGATACTTACAACGAGCTGCGCCGCGATGGATTGGCACCCGGCGAAGCCGCGTTGGAAGCCGGCTGCTTGCGCCTGCGCCCGGTACTGTTGACGGCTATCACGACGGTTCTCGGCCTGATGCCGATGGTGCTGGGCATGAACGTCAATTTGTTCGCGCCGTCGCTGGGTTTCAACGCGCCTTCAGCGCAGTGGTGGACCCAGATGTCCAGCGCTATCGCCGGCGGCTTAACGTTCGCTACCGCCCTTACCCTACTGCTCACCCCCTGCATGCTGGTACTGGGTGGAAAGCTTCATCGTATCAAGCAGTGAACAGTGAGAGCAATGACTGACCTATATGGAACAACCAAGGCGGCTTAACGCCGCCACCCGCGGGTGCCTTATTTGCTCGTGCCTCGCAAAACGTTACCACGCGCTACGGTTGCTGGCAGACTTGTAGCGCGTGGTAAGCGCCAGCGCACCCGCGGGAGCAGCGCGCCAAGCGCTGCCGGGGTTGGGTAATGCGGCACAAGTGCATGTCATAGGTGGCACGGCCTGGGCGGCTTGGCAGCCGCCACCCGCGGGTGCCTTATTTGCTCGTTGCCTCGCAAAACGTTACCACGCGCTACAATATGCCGTGGTACATATCTGCTTTCCCGCGATAGCTAGGCATGGAAATGGGCAGGGCTAAACAAACGGGAGCACCGCTTAACGATGCTTCTGTAGGGGCAATATTATGCGGAGGTTTTAGTATGCAGAGGCGTATGCGCCGCATGCATGCGGGCAATCAGTTGATCTTCTAACGCGAAGCGTTCGGTCAAGCCTTTTGCAAGGCGGTCAATCCAGGCGGGCAGCCTTACCAAGTGCTGCTGGCAGCGAACTGGCGATGCGTAGTCAGTATCGAACTCGAGCACCATCTGGGTAGACATTTCCAGCCGCTCTAGAAGCTGAGAGGCAATCTGCAGGGCACTTTCATCATTGAATGCCCGTGCCTCTTCGGCCAACTGGGGGTAAATCTCAAAGTGACCGGCGCTGATATAATCCATCAGCGTTTCGCTGAAAGTATCAATGCGCGCTTTACTGACAGCCTCAAGCTCGCTATCGCACGCTTCCTTCAGCTCAATAAAACTGATCAACAGCGAGCGGCGCTGCTCAAGCCATCGATCAATCAGATTGTGAACGCCTCCCCAGCGCTCCTGGGCATTTTTGCAATCTTCGAGCATGGAGCTTCTCCTTGCTAATAGCCACCGATAACAAAGCTAGACTCACCTTTTCATCTTGCTCTGTCAATCCCATCAGGGGCGGTTTCCTTAGTACTAAACGCCCATCAATAGCCGCACCCTTCTCAGCGGAATGATCATAAATATCATCTCTACCTTGGTGCAGTGCCGTTCTTTCATGCTCTCACCTTATGGGCGTAATTACGAGTGCGATAAGCAACTGATAAATCGGATTCTCAAAAAATACTTTAAGCTTAAAAATTTTAATCTTGAATTTTTAAAGTCATTTCCCTATCTTCAAAAAGAACGAGCATCTACGGGGAGAACAATAATGAAAATCGCCTGCATGGGTGGAGGGCCTGCTGGTCTTTATTTTGCTATCAGTATGAAACTACGCGATCCCGCCCATGAAATTGTGGTTATCGAGCGTAACCGTGCAGACGATACCTTTGGCTGGGGCGTCGTTTTATCCGACGAAACCCTGGACAATCTGGCGGCTAATGACCCGGTAAGTGCCACGCGTATTCGTGAACATTTCGCGTATTGGGATGACGTTGCGGTTATCCATAAAGGTGTTAAAACCGTTTCAACCGGCCATGGGTTTTGTGGCATTGGCCGCCGCCAATTACTTCTCTTGCTGCAAGAGCGTGCTCGTGAGCTGGACGTAGAGATGCGCTTTGAGACCGATATAACCGAAACCAGCATCGATGAGTACCGGCGCGAATTTGACATGGTACTCGCCGCCGACGGCCTCAATTCCCGCACCCGCCAAATTTATGCCGAGCATTTCAAACCCGACATTGACGTGCGTGCCTGCAAATTTGTCTGGCTGGGTACACATCAAACCTTCAACGACGCCTTCACGTTTATTTTCGAAAAGACCGAGCATGGCTGGGTGTGGGCGCATGCGTATCAGTTCGATAACGACACCGCGACCTTTATTGTTGAGTGTAGCGAAGCCACCTGGCAGGCGTTTGGTTTTGGAGAGCTTAGCCAACAGGAATCGATTGCGATCTGCGAGCGGATCTTTGCCAAACATCTTGGCGGCCACTCATTGATGACCAATGCCAACCACGTGCGTGGCTCAGCCTGGATCAACTTCCCACGGGTACTCTGCGAGAAGTGGAGTTTTGAGAATGTAGTCCTGATGGGTGATGCAGCCGCCACCGCCCACTTCTCGATTGGTTCGGGTTCAAAGCTTGCTCTGGAAAGTGCCATTGCCCTCGCTGAGTATTTACATAGCGAAAGCAGCATGAGCGATGCATTTGCTCGCTATGAAGAGGAGCGCCGTTTTGAAGTGCTGCGTTTGCAATCAGCCGCGCGCAACTCGACCGAATGGTTCGAGCAGGTAGAACGCTACCTGGACCTGGACCCGGTTCAGTTCAACTACTCGTTATTGACCCGGTCCCAACGCATTAGTCATGAAAATCTGCGGATGCGTGATCCACAGTGGCTGCAAAGTGCTGAGCGTTGGTTTCAGGCTCAGGCGGGCAGCCCTGATAGTTCCCGTGCGCCGATGTTTGCGCCCTATCAGCTCCGCGATATGCGCTTGGCTAACCGGGTGGTGGTATCCCCCATGGCGCAATACAAGGCAGTGGATGGCTGCCCCACCGATTGGCACTTTACCCACTACGCGGAGCGTGCCAAAGGTGGCGCCGGTTTGGTGTACACCGAGATGACCTGTGTCAGCCCAACCGGGCGTATCACGCCGGGATGCCCAGGATTGTATGCCCCCGAGCATGAAGCCGCCTGGAAGCGCCTATGCGATTTCGTGCATGCAGAAACCTCCGCCAAGCTATGCGCCCAGCTTGGGCATTCAGGCCCTAAAGGCTCAACTCAACTTGGCTGGCAGGAGATGGACGCTCCCCTTGTCGATGGCAACTGGCCCATCATGGCAGCCTCTGCCGTATCCTGGTCTGAGCCCAATCAAGTGCCTAAAGCCATGACTCAAGACGATATGAACCGCGTACGCGATGAATTTGTCAGCGCCGCACAAATGGCTGACCGTGCCGGTTTTGACATGATCGAGATTCATGCCGCCCATGGCTATTTGCTCTCATCCTTTATTACCCCACTGACCAACCACCGTGACGACGAGTATGGCGGCTCTTTAGATAACCGCCTGCGCTACCCGCTTGAGGTTATTCGTGCCGTGCGCAGCGTTTGGCCTGCTCACAAACCGCTGGCGGTGCGCATATCAGCCAATGACTGGCGCGGTGATGAAGGCATCACGCCCGATGATGCGGTGGAAATCGCCAAGCGTCTTCGCGCAGCAGACGTGGATATCATTGATGTATCTGCCGGGCAAACCTCGACACAGGCCAAACCGGTGTATGGGCGCATGTTCCAAACACCTTTTTCTGACCGCATCCGTAATGAGACGCCTATCGCCACCATGGCGGTGGGCAATATCTATCAAGCCGACCATGTGAACTCAATTTTAATCGCTGGCCGCGCTGATCTGGTATGTATTGCCCGCCCTCACCTCGCCGACCCTTACTGGTTGTTGCATGTTGCGGCTAAGCTTGGCGATCGCGACGTTGAATGGCCGGTGCCCTATCGGGCAGGCGCCGATCAGCTACAGCGCCTGGCAGAACGTGGTGAGGGCTGGGTATGAGCCTGGTAGACAAAAACATGGCAGGCAAGCGGGTAGTGATTACCGGCGGTGGCAGCGGTATCGGTGCGGATATGGCCTTGGCCTTTGCGAAAGCTGGTGCAGAAGTGACGATTACCGGGCGCCGAGAAGCCGCGCTTCAAGCCATCGCCGAGCAGCATGCAAGCATCCATTGCGCGGTAGTCGACGTCACCGACGAAGCCGCTATGGTGGCGCTGTTCGAGCAGCTGGGTAGCGTTGATATTGTGATTGCCAATGCCGGTGCTGCCGAAAGCGCGCCGTTCGCTAAAACGTCGTTTGATCAGTGGCAGCGCATGCTGAACGTGAACCTGAGCGGGGTGTTTTTGACCCTGCGCGAGGGCTTAAAGCAGTTAAATGACGGCGGTCGATTGATTGCCGTTGCATCAACTGCGGGCCTTAAAGGCTACGCCTACGTAGGCGCTTACTGCGCGGCAAAACATGGGGTGGTCGGGCTAGTGCGTTCACTCGCAGCCGAGACGGCCACCCGCAATATTACCGTTAATGCGCTATGCCCTGGTTTTACCGACACGCCACTCTTAGCGGCCAGCATTGAGACCATTGTGACCAAGACAGGACAGTCTGCCGAGCAGGCAAGCACACACTTTAAATCCACGAACCCAACAGGCCGCCTGATAACGCCTTCAGAAGTAACCGCGACCGCCATGTGGTTATGCGGCTCGCATAGCGGCGCCATCAATGGTCAGGCGATCTCGATTTCAGGAGGCGAAGTATGACGGCAGAGCGCTTGAGCAAAGAACGCCTGCGGCTATGGCTGCGCATGTTGCGGGTTACTCGCCAAGTGGAGTCCACGCTGCGCGAGCGCCTGCGGACAGAGCATGACACCACGCTACCGCGTTTTGACGTCATGGCGGCGCTGTATGCCGATAGGGATGGCCTGAAGATGAATGAGCTATCCCGTCGCCTGCGGGTATCCAATGGCAACGTTACCGGCATTATTGATCGCCTGGTAGAGGATGGCTGCGTTGAGCGTATCGCCATTGAGGGTGACCGGCGTGCCACCCGGGTATGCCTGACAGACGCGGGCCGCGCAAGCTTTAGCAAAATGGCTTCTGAACATGAGCGCTGGATCAACGCGCTGTTTGAAGGGGTGGCTGAAGAGGATGCCCACCATATCGGTGAGCTGCTCCACCGGCTCCCCACGCCGCTTAGCGACGTGACCTAACCACGCCATTTGCCTCCAATTAACCACCGACCGACGAGAACAATAAGATGACAAGCATGGCTGAATTAGCCCCTGAACATTTTATCTGGGAAATGAGAGGCACTGTCGCCGTTATTCGGTTGAATCGCCCGGAACGCAAAAACCCGCTGACCTTTGAAAGCTATGCCGAACTGCGCAATACCTTTCGCGATTTGGTGTACGCCACCGATGTAAGCGCGGTGGTATTTACGTCCAACGGCGAAAACTTCTGCTCCGGCGGTGACGTGCATGAAATTATCGGCCCGCTGGTAGGCCGCGACATGAAGGGCTTACTGGAATTCACCCGCATGACGGGGGATCTGGTAAAAGCCATGCTGAACTGTGGCAAACCGATTATTACCGCCATCGACGGTATTTGCGTAGGCGCGGGAGCGATTATCGCCATGTCCTCGGATATTCGCTTTGCCACGCCTCGCACCAGCACGGCGTTTCTGTTTACCCGCGTGGGGCTAGCCGGTTGCGATATGGGCGCCTGTGCGATGTTACCGCGCATCATTGGCCAGGGGCGTGCGGCAGACCTGCTCTACAGCGGCCGCAGCATGAGCGCCGAAGAAGGCCTGCAATGGGGCTTTTATAACCGTGTGGTCGAACCTGAATCCCTTGAAGAAGACGCTATCGCCTACGCTACCCGGCTGGCTCAGGGCCCCACCTTTGCGCACAGCATTACCAAGACACAGCTGAACCAGGAGTGGTCGATGAGCCTTGAGCAGGCCATTGAATCAGAAGCCCAGGCGCAAGCCATCTGCATGCAGACCAACGACTTTGCACGTGCCTACCACGCCTTCGTAGCCAAACAAAAACCCGAGTTCAAGGGGGACTGATGAGCGACCAGCAATTTCTTGAGTGGCCCTTCTTTGAGGACCAGCATCGTGATCTTTCAGCGCGCCTGGAAGCGTGGTGCAACGCAGAACTGCCTCGCGAGCACGCCGATGTGGATGCGACCTGCGTTCAGCTCGTCCGCGACCTGGGTAAGGCGGGTTTCTTAAAAGGCACGGCTGGCGAACATATCGATGTACGCAGTTTGTGCCTGATCCGCGAGACTCTCGCCCGTCATGATGGCCTGGCGGATTTTGCGTTTGCCATGCAGGGGCTGGGTACCGGTGCGATCAGCCTGTTTGGCAGCGATGAACAAAAGCAGTGGCTGGATAAAACCCGCCGCGGTGAAGCGCTTTCGGCGTTTGCGCTTAGCGAGCCACGCTCAGGCTCTGATGTGGCACAGCTGGATACCACGGCCAAGCGCGAGGGCGACGGCTACCGTTTGAATGGCGAAAAAACATGGATCTCTAACGGCGGTATTGCCGATATCTATACGGTTTTCGCCCGCACCGGCGAAGGTCCGGGCGCCAAAGGGTTGTCTGCTTTTTTAGTGCCTGCCACAACGCCTGGGCTGGAGATTTTAGAACGCCTGGAAACGGTTGCCCCTCACCCGCTGGCTCGCCTGGGCTTCAACGATATGTGGTTACCCGAAAGCGCGCTAATCGGCAAGCCAGGCCAGGGGTTTCGTATTGCCATGGCGGTACTGGATGTCTTTCGTTCAACCGTCGGGGCGGCGGCACTGGGTTTCGCTCGCCGGGCGCTGGATGAATCATTATCCCGCAGCCGCTCTCGCGAGCTATTTGGCGCTTCGCTTTCTGATCTACAAATGGTTCAGGGCCACCTGGCCGATATGGCGCTGAATGTGGATGCCGCCGCTTTATTGGTTTACCGCGCGGCCTGGACCAAGGATCAGGGTGCTGCGCGCGTTACCCGGGAAGCGGCCATGGCCAAGCTATTTGCCACAGACAAGGCGCAAGAGGTCATTGATCAGGCCGTGCAGCTACACGGCGGCGACGGGGTGCGCAAAGGCCATATTATTGAAAGCCTTTATCGTGAAATCCGCGCGCTACGTATTTATGAAGGCGCATCAGATGTACAAAAGGTGGTGATCGCCCGCAGCCTGCTTTCCGAGGTGAGCTGACACAGGTAAACGCCGTACATTGCTCAACACGATTTTGCTCAATACGACATTGCTAAACGCTACATTGCCAAGAATAAAAATAACCCATAACGCCAGACACCGTATCCCTGACAGCGCCTTCGTTGAGACGTCGTCAGGAATAAACAACGACACTAAATACGGAGGTTGGTATGTACTTTCAGTCGGCCCATGTGGACACGTTTGCGCGGGATAACCTGCCACCCACTGATGGACAGCCAGAATTTCTGCTTTCAGACTACGATTACCCCGAGCGGCTAAACGCGGGTGTGGAACTCTGTGACCGTTTGGTCGCCAACGGCTTCGGCGAGCGCATTGCCCTGGCAGGCAACGGACGTCGCCGCACTTACCGCGAGCTCACCGAGTGGACCAATCGCCTTGCCAATGTCTTGGTAGACGATTTAGGCGTGATTCCTGGCCAGCGGGTGCTGATTCGCTCCGCCAACAACCCTGCAATGGTGGCCTGCTGGATAGCGGCGACCAAGGCGGGTGCGGTGGTGGTGAACACCATGCCCATGCTGCGCAGCAAGGAATTGAATCAGGTAATTGATAAGGCGGAAATCAGTTTAGCCTTATGCGATACCCGCCTGCTTGAAGAACTCATGGATAGCCAAGCCCAAAGCCAATTTCTCAAGCGAGTGGTTGGCTTTGATGGCACAGCGAACCATGATGCGGAGCTGGACCGCCTGGCACTAGGCAAGCCTGCCACCTTTGACCCTGTTGATACCGCGGCCGATGACGTGGCACTGCTGGGTTTTACTTCCGGCACCACCGGTTTACCTAAAGCGACCATGCATTTTCATCGTGACTTACTGATCATTGCCGATGGTTATGCCCAGGAAGTGCTGCAGGTAACACCGGACGATGTCTTTGTCGGCTCCCCTCCGCTGGCGTTTACCTTTGGCTTGGGTGGGCTTGCCATCTTTCCTTTACGTTTTGGCGCAACAGCGGTACTGCTTGAGCACGCCTCCCCGCCCAACATGATGGAAATCATTCGCGAATATCAGGCAACGGTGGTGTTTACTGCGCCTACCGCCTATCGCGCTATGCTGTCCGCACCCACTAGCCGTACTGACCTGAGCAGCTTGCGCATTGCAGTTTCCGCAGGCGAAACGCTGCCAGCACCTATCTATCACGACTGGATCAAACAAACGGGAGTCCCGATACTCGACGGTATCGGGGCTACTGAAATGCTGCACATTTTTATCACTAACCGTCTGGATGATCACCGCCCTAACTGTACGGGCAAACCAGTGGCTGGCTATCAAGCGCGTATTGTGGATAACGCCATGGGCGATGTGCCGTGTGGTACGGTCGGCCGGCTCGCGGTGCGCGGTCCTACTGGCTGCCGTTATTTAGCCGATAAGCGCCAACGCAATTACGTCGCCGATGGTTGGAACATTACCGGCGATGCCTTTTATCAGGATGATGAAGGCTACTTTCATTTCGCCGCCCGCAATGACGACATGATTATCTCAGCGGGCTACAACATTGCCGGACCTGAGGTGGAGTCGGCATTGCTTGCCCATCCCGCCGTCAAGGAGTGTGCCGTGATTGGCGCGCCGCACCAGGAGCGGGGCCAAATTGTTGAGGCATTTGTGGTTTTAAACGATGGATTTGAGGAAGATGATGTTTGCCGACAAATGCTGCAAGATTTTGTTAAGCAAACGATTGCGCCGTATAAATATCCTCGTTCAATACGCTTTATCGATACGCTGCCCAAAACCACCACCGGTAAGGTCCAACGTTTTCGATTGAATCAGGCGTATTACGCAGATAACGGCCTTCCTGGCACTAACGTACCTGTCACTAACTTACCTACCTCTAAGTGATAACAACGCCATAAATACATTGAGGGAATGATTATGAAAAACATGACTCGCTTAGGCCTTGGCCTTCTGCTCTCTTCAAGCGTCGCGATGGCCCATGCTGAGGACGTTAAAATCGGCATGATCACGACACTTTCAGGGGGCGGCTCTCACCTGGGTGTCGATGTGCGCGATGGCTTTATGCTGGCGATGGAGCAGTCGGGAAAGGATGATATTGACGTACTCATTCAGGATGATGCCAACCGACCTGACCTGGCCCGCAGCCTGGCCAATGAGTTTATGCAGCGTGATGACGTTGACATCCTTACCGGTATTATCTGGTCCAACCTTGCCATGGCGGTCGTACCTGCTGTGGTTCGTCAGGGGACCTTTTACCTGTCTCCTAATGCAGGTCCTTCTGACCTGGCCGGGCGTATGTGCCACGAGAACTACTTCAACGTAGCGTACCAGAATGACAACCTGCACGGGGCCATGGGTGCCTACATGCGGGAGGAAGGCTATGAGAAGCCCATTATCTTGGCCCCGAACTACCCAGCGGGTACTGATGCGCTAGCAGGCTTCAAGCACCTTTATGAAGGGGACGTGATCGACGAGCTTTATACCCAGATGGGGCAAACCGACTACGCCGCTGAAATTGCCCAGATTCGGGCCAGTGATGCCGATAGCCTGTTCTTCTTCTTACCCGGCGGTATGGGTATCTCGTTTATGAAGCAGTGGGAAAGCTCGGGGGTGGATATTCCCATTTTCGGGGCTGCTTTCTCGTTTGATGAGATTCTGATCAAAGCAGTGGGCAGCGCAGCCATTGGCGCTCGAAATACGTCACTCTGGGCTTATGATCTGGATAATGAAACCAACCACCGCTTTGTAGAGAGCTTCCGGGAAGCGTACGGACGCACACCGACGCTGTATGCCGCACAAGGGTTCGACACCGCCAACCTAATCTTAAGCGCCCTTGAAGTGGCCCACCCTGATGATCAAGACGCCTTCCGTGAAGCGCTACGTGCTGCCGACTTTGATAGCGTACGTGGCGAGTTCCGTTTCGGCCCCAATCATCACCCCATTCAGGATATCTACGTCCGTGAAGTGGTAGAAGGTGATGACGGCCAGCCGACCAACCGCCTGCTGGGTATCGCTATCGAAGATATTCAAGACATTTATTACGAACAGTGCCAGATGTGAGATCAGCGTGGCTGGGTGCTATCACCCAGCCTATCTCCATTTCTTTAAGGGATACCCAACGTGTCCGTTACTCTACTCATTGAACAATTACTCAACGGCGTACAGCTTGGCACCATGCTGTTTCTGATGGCCAGCGGCCTTACGCTAATATTTGGGGTGATGGGACTTATCAATCTCGCTCACGGCTCCTTTTATATGGTGGGCGCCTACGCGACGGCGGCGATTACCGCCTCGACAGGTTCCTTTTTAATTGGGCTGGGCGCAGGCATCGTAGCGGCCGCTCTGGCCGGCGCGCTGGTTGAGCTGATTGTTATTCGCCGCCTGTATCATCGCCCTCACCTTGATCAGGTACTGGCAACCTTTGCGCTTATATTGATTTTCTCAGAAGGGACGCGCTTGATCTTCGGTTCGTCTCCTTTACGGCTAAGCCCACCCTCCTGGCTAACCGGTTTTGTCACGCTGCCGGGCGATACCCGCTATCCCATTTATCGCTTGGTACTGATTGGCGTGGGAGTTGCCATTTCCATTGGGCTTTACCTGCTTATTTCTCGAACGCGGCTAGGCATGCGTATTCGAGCAGGGGAAAGCGACCGGGAAATGATTGGCGCGCTAGGGGTGAATATTTCAAAGCTCTACACCTTGGTATTTGCGCTAGGTGCCGGCTTGGCGGGACTTGCCGGTGCGCTTGTGGGCGCGCTGCAGTCGGTACAGGTGGGTATGGGCGAGCCGGTCTTGATACTCGCCTTTGTCGTGATCGTGATCGGCGGCATTGGCTCAATCAAGGGCGCGCTCTTCGGTGCTTTGCTGGTGGGTATCGTGGACACGCTTGGCCGTGTTTACCTACCGATTTTCTTTCGTGCCTTCATGCCACCCTCTGAGGCAACGGGCGTCGGCGCGGCATTAGCCGCGATGCTCATCTATATCCTCATGGCCGTTATCCTCGCGTTCAAGCCTAAGGGACTGTTTGCCGCTCATGACTAATCCTACTTCCTCAGGGGTTGCCGAAGCTTCTCTGGCACCTAGCGCTGACAGCCATTTTAGCCGTAAAGGGCTTGTACAGCTCACTCTGCTCGGCCTGCTGCTCCTATTGCCTGTAACGGCTTACTTTCTGGGTCACATCTATTATGTAAACCTGGCATCACGTATCACGATTATTGCCATGGCCGCTGTGGGCTTGAACTTGGCGATTGGTTACGGCGGCATGGTGAGTTTCGGTCACGCGGCCTATTTTGGCCTAGGCGGTTATGTAGCAGGCATTAGCGCCTATCACGCCTTTGATTTTACGCCGTTCATGACCTGGCCCTTTAGTGTGCCAGGCAGCGATAACCTGCTGGTCGTATGGCTGGCCGCGGCCGTACTATGCGGGCTGCTGGCGCTGGCTATCGGGGCTATTTCGCTGCGCACCACCGGGGTGTATTTCATTATGATCACCCTCGCCTTTGCCCAGATGATTTACTACTTTGCCAACTCCTGGCCCACATACGGCGGCGAGGATGGCCTGCCTATCTACCTGCGCAACGGCCTTCCGCTTGTCGATACCACCAACACACTCAGCTATTTTCTGATTTGTTTCGCGGGCCTTGTGCTGGCCATGGCGATTACGTCACGTCTGATGAAATCGCGCTTTGGCGCTGCACTAACGATGGCACGCCTCAACGACGTGCGACTTGCAACAGCGGGCATCAGCCCCTACCCCATTCGCCTGATTGCGTTTGTTATCTCTGCCGTTATTACCGGGCTTGCAGGTGCGCTGTATGCTGATCTGAACGGCTTTGTCAGCCCTACGATGCTTAGCTGGCACTTTTCCGGCGAGCTGATGGTGATTGTCATTTTGGGTGGCGTTGGACGTCTTTATGGTCCGCTTGCTGGTGCCATTCTGTTTGTCATGATGGAAACACTACTTGGGGGCATTACCCAATACTGGCAGCTCTTCCTTGGGTTGGTACTGCTGGGCGTGGTTCTGTTTGCCAAGCACGGCGTCATGGGCTGGCTTGCCGGGAGAGAGCGCAATGAGTGATGTCGTCCTTTCGCTGCACCAACTGCACAAGCGCTTTGGTGCCTTACAGGCAACCAATGACGTATCTCTGGAACTGCACCAAGGCGAAATTCATGCCTTGATCGGCCCTAATGGTGCAGGTAAATCCACCCTTATCGGGCAGATTGCCGGCAACATACGCCCTGATGAAGGCAGTGTTTTCCTGGCAGGCACCGACATCACCCGCATGAGCATTGCTCAGCGCGCCCGGCTAGGCCTCGGGCGCAGCTTTCAGGTTTCATCCCTTGCCGAACCGTTATCAGTAATGCGCAACGTGATGATGGGTGTTCAGGCATTGCAAAGCCATAGCTTTCGCTTCTGGAAACCCGTCGCCCGCGATAAGGAGCTGCTTGAACCAGCCTATGAGGCGTTGGAACGCATGCAGCTTAGCCACCGTGCCTGGACGCCTGTATCGGAGCTTTCTCATGGTGAACGACGCCAAGTGGAGGTCGCCTGCGCTCTGGCACTCAAACCGCGCGCCCTACTGCTCGATGAGCCCATGGCGGGCCTGGGGCCGGAAGGTTCAGCCAAGCTTACCGAGCTGCTTGAAGCCCTGAAAGCCGAAGTCCCCATCTTGTTGATTGAGCACGACATGGAAGCTGTCTTCCGGCTGGCTGACCGTATTTCAGTGCTGGTATCGGGTAGCGTTATAGCGCAGGGAGATAGTCACGCGATCAAACAGGATCCGCGCGTTCGGGAAGCTTACCTGGGGAATGATGATGCTTAAAGTTGCGGATATTGAAACATTCTACGGGCCTTCCCAGGCGCTCTTTGGCGTCAACCTGGAAGTCAACGCCGGTGAAATGGTCGCATTGATGGGACGCAACGGCATGGGTAAAACCACCACCATTCGCTCCATATTCGGGCTTACGCCGCCCCGGCGCGGTGCCATTGAATTTGACTCCCAGAGTCTTATTCGCCTCCCCTCATACCGTATTGCCAAAGCCGGGCTGGGCTTGGTGCCTGAGGGGCGCCGCTGCTTTCCTAACCTGTCCGTTCGTGAAAACCTCATGGTAACGGCGCGTCCAGGTGAATGGACCTTGGGCAAAGTGGAAGCCTTATTTCCCCGCCTGGAGGAACGTCGCTCGCAAATGGCCAAAACGCTTTCTGGTGGAGAGCAGCAGATGCTGGCCATTGGACGCGCCTTGATGACGAACCCAAGGCTACTGGTACTGGACGAAGCCACGGAAGGCTTAGCCCCGGTTATTCGCCAGGAGATATGGCAGGCTATTCGACTTCTCAAGAAGCAGGGGCAGGCCACGCTGCTAGTGGATAAGTCATTAAGCGAGATTCTTCCCATTGCTGATCGCTGCACCATTCTGGAAAAGGGTTGTACCGTATGGAATGGCAAACCGGCCGCGCTGGATAACACCATTCGTGACCGGTACCTGGGCGTTTAGGAGCAAATCATGACGTTTACGACACAGCGAAAGGTGCGTTTTCAGCATTGTGACCCGGCAGGCATTGTTTTTTACCCGCGTTATTTCGAGATGATCAATTCCGTGGTTGAAGACTGGTTTGAGGAAATTGTGCAGCAGGATTTCAACTATCTGCATGTTGAAAGCGGGGCGGGAGTACCCACGGTTTCAATAAACACCCAGTTTTGTGCGCCGAGCCGGTTAGGGGAAATATTAACCTTCGAACTGGCTGTTCAAGCCGTTGGGCACAGCAGTCTAACACTGCAGATAAATGCGTATTGCGCTGATCAGAAACGTCTAACAAGTCGTTTGACTTTGGTATTTATGAATTTGCATAGCGGTAAGTCAATGCCATGGACCGATACAATGCGCCAACATTTTATCGTCGATAACCTATAAGGATAGCCCTCATGAGTGACGCCACCTTTCACCAGCTTCTTCATCCTGCTCACTGGAAAGCCGCAGCAGGCTACGCTAACGGCGTATTGGCTTCCGGCCAGACTGTTTTTGTAGGCGGGCAGATTGGCTGGAATGCCGATCAATTGTTTGAAAGCGATGATTTTGTCGTTCAAGTGAACCAGGCGCTGCAGAATATCGTAACCGTCTTAAAAGAGGCTAACGCAGGCCCTGAGCATCTTGTGCGTTTGACCTGGTATGTGACGGACAAACGGGAGTATCTGGCAAGGCTTAAAGAGGTAGGTGCGGCCTATCGCGAAGTGCTGGGCAAACACTTCCCGGCGATGACCATGGTGCAGGTGGCAGGCCTTGTCGAAGACCAGGCCAAGGTGGAGATTGAAGCGACAGCGGTGATCCCCGAAGCCTAGGCCCTATCTGAAAAATGACAGCGCCCCGGGCGGGGCGCTGCTAAACCTTGTGAAACGCCTTGATCCACTCAACAAAACAGCCCCCTTCAAGGTAGTGCTCAAGAATTGAAAAGTGGTCGGCTTCCTTGAATAAATGCTGCTCTACCTGCTGGCCGTTCTGCTGCAATTGCTCGCCGTAAGTCGTCATTTGCCGTTCAAACTCTTCAGGCTCTTGGCCACCCACGGCTAACTGCATGGGCGCCGTCACCCGGCACGGCAGCCATAGCGGGCTGAATTCCTGAACATCTCGCCCGCTTAACTGCAGCTTGGGCTGCAGCCACGACCAGGGGAAAGGCCGCAGATCGTATAGGCCACTAATACAAAGAGCACCACGAATCAGCTGGTTGGGCAAGCCAAAGCTGCCTTCCCAGTCGGTCGAAACGAGCATGGCCGATAAATGTCCGCCCGCTGAATGGCCTGAAATGCTCAGTTGTTCAGGATCGACACCTAACGCCTTTGCATGCCGATAGACATAAGCAACTGCTGCCTGGCTTTGCCGAACCAGCTCGCTAAAGCGCACCTGGGGGCACAAGGCGTAATTGACTACTGCTACCGTAATACCTGCCTTGACGAGACCATCGACAATAAAGCTGAACTCACGATGACTTAATGAGCGCCAATAACCGCCATGATAGAAGACATGCACGGGAGCATCTGAACTTTGCGCATGGAAGATATCCATGCGCTCGGCAGTGGAAGGACCATAGGCAAGATCCAGCGTCACGCGGTGCCGGGCACGTGACGCTTCACTACGCTGTTGCCAATCCTTCACTAATACCTGAGGGTCTCGACCGAGCATTGGATTGTAGGCCCGGTCGATCTCTTCTTGTGTGGCGAAGTGTCGATAAAGCACGCCGCTCTCCTTGTTATTCTTGGATAATGACCGACAGCTTAAAGTTCTACCGTTTGATAGCTAACCACACCATACGCAGCGGCACGAGTGCCAGTATCGCGAAACCAAGCAGTGTCCAGGCGGGCAGTGAGAAGCCCAGAAGCGTGAAATCAATCTCCGCACACTCACCTGAGCTATTCAGCACCATGGAAATGACATCCCTCATGGGCAGCACATCCATCATGTAATCCAGGCCAGGGCCGCAGGAAGGTACTTGATCGGCGGGCAGGCTTTGTAGCCAGACATGGCGCCCGGCAATAAAGGCACCTGTTCCCACCGCCGCGAGCCCTAGCACACCGTAAATACCTGCACCTACCTTGCCACCTGGGTTATGGATGGCCGCAACGGCAAAGATTACCCCTGCGGCGATCACCGCTACGCGCTGAAAAACACATAACGGACAAGGTTCAAACCCGCCAATATGTTCAAGACCGAGCGCTACCGCCATCATCAACACACAAAATGCCAGGCCTGCGAGCGCTACTGGACGAAGTGCTGCCTGGTTCATTGCCTATCCTCAGGAAGTAACGCCGACAGAGCGCGGGACTCACGCGCCTTGGTAAAGTAGGTTTCCAGAAAGGCAGCGAAGCTTTCCTGATCGGCCGCTTCAATATCCCGCTGTTGCTGGTGTGATGTTTCGATCAGCTGGGCCAGCAACGCTTCGCGCGAGCGCAGCATGGGGGTTTGCTTAAGCTTTTCACCTTGTTCTTTGGCAAGTACCAAAAGCGTATCACTAAGCGAGCCGTTGCCTTCCTGGATACGCGCCAGTAGCTGTGCTGACGGAGTGAGCGATGGATCTTTCAGCCGCGGCGCCAGTTCATCCAATGCAGCAACGTGAGGAGCGTTGTCTTCCACGGCATCGAGAAGACGGGCGACTTCTTTGAGCTCGGCAAAGATCTGTTCGCCCCACTCGTGCACCGAGGTGGCCTGACCGTTACGAATCAGCTTAAGCTCAGGGTCACGCCCCCGCTCGACGACCCAGCGACGATTGTCGTCTAGGCGGTCACACTCGTCATCCGAGATCCACGGGCTTTCGCTGAGCAGACACCACATCAAAAAGGTATCTACAAAGCGCATCTGGGTTTCGGTAACGCCTAGTGGGTCAAACGGGTTCAGGTCCAAGCAGCGCACTTCGATATATTCAACGCCACGTGCTTCAAGCGCCTGGCTGGGCGTTTCGTTGTGCTTGGCCACTCGCTTGGGGCGTATATCGCTGTAGTACTCGTTTTCGATCTGCAGGATATTGGCATTTAGCTGCTGCCAGTTACCCTCTACATTAACGCCGAGCTTTTCATAGTCGGGCCAGGGCGTTGAGATGGCATGACGCAACGTGTTGACGTAGTTCGACAACGAATTGAAGCAGATCTTGAGCTGCGACTGAACCTTGTTCTGATAGCCCAGATCCGACATGCGAAGCGTTGTGGCGAACGGTGCATAAAAGGTGTCGTCGTTAAGCGGCTTCAACTTTTCCGGCACGTTGCCTTCGGGCAGAAAGCTTTTATCTATCGCGGGTGATGCGCCAAACAGGTACAGCAGCAGCCAGCTATGACGGCGGAAATTACGGATAAGGCCGAAATAGCGGGTGGAGCGATAGTCATTGAACGGAATATTGACCGCCCCTTCCAGCTCGCGCAGGGCATGCCACATGTCTTCCGGTAGCGAGACGTTGTAATGCACGCCGGCAATCGCTTGCATAATACGCCCGTAGCGCACATCCAGTCCTTTGCGGTAGACATGCTTCATGGTACCCACGTTAGACGTGCCGTAGTCGGCGATAGGCACGCTATCGTTACCCGAAAGCCGTGACGGCATGCTACCCGGCCAGATCCACTCCTGGTCAAGGTGGTGGTAGGTAAACGTATGCAGGTCGGACAAAAACTCTAACGCTTCGCGAGGCTGCGAATAGACCGGGGTAATATACTCGACCAGCGCTTCTGAATAATCGGTGGTGATATGCGGATGCGTGAGCTTGGAGCCTAGGGCGGCGGGATGCGGCGTTTGTGCAATATGCCCCTTTGCATCTACCCGCAGCCCCTCTTTTTCCAGCCCTCGCCGCAAGCGTCCCAGGCGCCCCAGACGGGCACTGGGCAGTAGCCGCTCGATTTGGGCGGTTAGTTGGGCAGGTACAGTGAGTGGTTCAGGCAAGGTGAACACTCCTTGTCAGTAAGGCCCGCCATGCAGGCCTTGGTGAAATCCGGTGGCATCGCCATCGTCGCTGTCTCGAAAATAGAAGACAGGATATGGCGGCAACCATTAAATATTCAAGACATCCAGGTCTTCAGGATATCCAGGCATTGAGAACAGTCGGCCCATCCGAGCACTTAAGTCTTCGCATCGGGCAACTATTTACTCTTGCGCGCCTTGAGCAATGCCGCACCGAGCGCCCCCATGGGCGCCGCCGTTTCAGCAGACTTTTGGGTAGCGCGTTTACTACGTGGTGGCTTTTGTGCCCCTTGACCTGCCGGCGCGGGAGTACTTTCTTCTCGCTGCGGCTCGTCATCCAGACGCATGGAAAGCCCTACCCGCTTACGGGCAATATCTACACTCATGACTTTTACCGACACGATATCCCCGGCTTTCACCACGGTGCGCGGGTCATCGATAAAGCGATCGGACAGCGCTGAAATATGCACCAGGCCATCCTGGTGCACCCCAATATCCACAAAAGCGCCAAAGGGGGTCACGTTGGTTACCGTGCCTTCCAACACCATCCCGAGCTTGAGATCCTTGAGGGTTTCCACGCCTTCACGAAACTCTGCCGCCTTGAACTCCGGGCGCGGGTCACGGCCGGGCTTATCAAGCTCGCTGAGTATGTCGCTGACCGTGGGGATCCCGAAGCGCTCGTCGGCGAAATCAGCTGGCTTTAAGGCTTTCAGCGCGGCGCTATCACCAATCAGACCTTTCACTTCACGCCCGCTCTGCTTGGCGATACGCTCAACCAGGGTATAGGCCTCGGGGTGGACGGCGCTGGCATCCAAGGGGTTATCGGCATTGTGAATACGCAAGAAGCCCGCGCACTGCTCAAAGGTCTTGGGGCCCAAGCGGCTGACTTCCAGCAGGGCCTTGCGGCTTTTAAATGCACCGTGAACGTTGCGCTGGGCTACGATGTTGTCCGCCAGGGCAGTACTCAAACCCGCTACCCGAGAAAGCAGCGCGCTTGACGCGGTGTTGAGGTCAACGCCCACGGCGTTTACGCAATCCTCGATAACCGCTTCCAGACTGCGAGAAAGCTGAACCTGAGAGACATCGTGCTGATACTGGCCCACACCAATGGATTTGGGTTCAATTTTGACCAGCTCGGCCAGCGGGTCCTGCAGGCGACGAGCGATAGATACCGCGCCGCGAATCGTGACATCCAGATCCGGCAACTCGCGAGAGGCATACTCTGAGGCGGAGTACACCGAAGCGCCCGCTTCAGATACCATCACCTTGCTTAACCGGTATCCAGGCGCCAGCGCTTTAAGCAGCTCGCCTGCAAGTTTGTCGGTTTCCCGGCTCGCGGTACCGTTGCCCACCGCGATGAGCTCGACACCGTACTGCTTAACAAGCTTGGCAAGCACTGCCAGCGACTCATCCCAGCGGTTTTGCGGTGCGTGGGGGTAGATGGTGGCCTGATCGACAAACTGTCCGGTAGCATCCACGACCGCCACTTTGCAGCCGGTACGCAGCCCAGGGTCGAGAGCGAGCGTTACCTTCTGCCCCGCAGGTGCAGCCAGTAGAAGATCTTTCAGGTTGGCGGCGAAAACCTCAATAGCCGTTAGCTCCGCCTGTTCACGCAGGCGACCCAGCAGTTCAGTTTCAAGCGCCGTATACAGTTTTACCCGCCAGGTCCAGCGGACAACCTCGCCTAACCACTTATCGGCGGCGCGGCCTTCATCGCTAATGCCTACCTGGCGGGCAATGGCGACCTGGGCCGGGTGAACGGGGGCCTCATCTTCACCTGGCAGGCGAATGGAGAGGCCCAACACGCCCTCGTTACGCCCGCGGAACATAGCAAGGGCACGGTGTGAAGGCACCTTGGCCAGCTTTTCATCGTGCTCGAAATAGTCGGAGAACTTGGCGCCCTCCTGCTGCTTGCCTTCAAGCACGCGGGCGCTCAGCTCGCCTTCTTGCCACAGGCGCTCGCGCAGCCGACCGATCAGCTCCGGATCTTCGGCAAAGCGCTCCATGAGGATCTGCTTGGCACCATCCAGCGCCGCCTTGGCGTCTTCAATCGCGGGAATGTCACCCTCGGCCGGGCGCAGGTAGCTGGCCGCTTCGGCTTCGGGGTCAAGTGTAGGGTTGGCAAGCAGCGCGTCAGCCAGGGGCTCGAGGCCGGCTTCACGGGCAATCTGCGCCTTGGTGCGGCGCTTTTTCTTGAACGGCAGGTACAGGTCTTCCAGACGCTGCTTGGTTTCGGCTGACTGGATAGCAGCCTTCAGCGGCGCATCCAGCTTACCCTGCTCATCGATCGCGAGCAGCACGGCTTCACGGCGCTCTTCAAGCTCGCGCAGGTAGCGCAGCCGTTCATCCAACTGGCGCAGTTGCGTATCGTCCAGCGCTCCGGTGATCTCTTTACGGTAACGGGCGATAAAAGGCACTGTAGCGCCACCATCCAGTAACTCTACCGTGGCCGCCACTTGCTGTATACGCACGCCTAGCTCATCGGCTAAACGGGAAATAATTCGCTGATTGACATCCATAAATTGCAACTAACTCATGCAGCATTTTTAAGTGCTCACAAGGTATCACAATCGATCTATTACCGCTTTATCTGGACGCGACGCAAAAGCCGTTCAAACATCCACATAGCAGAAGACCGCCCGTAGGCGGCCTTCTGGCATAACGTGCGTTCCTAGCAATACGTCATTAGGTCAGCTGCGGACCCGCCTTGATGATCGCCTCGTTAACACCTTCAAATTTCTTGAAGTTGTCCACGAATTTGGTGGCCAGCTCTTTCAGGTGACGATCATAAGCGTCGCGATCTTCCCAAGTGTCGCGCGGGTCGAGCAGGCTTGAATCAACGCCCGGTACGGCAACCGGCACTTTCAAATTCAAGCCTTCAATGTGCTTGGTTTCCACATCGCGCAGCACGCCTGACTGAATTGCGCTGATGATGGCGCGGGTGGTCGGGATAGAGAAGCGCGAGCCGCCTTCTCCAAACGCGCCGCCCGTCCAGCCGGTGTTCACCAGGTAAACCTGGGCGTCCTTCTTGTCCACACGCTTGATCAAAAGATCGGCGTATTCACGTGCCGGGCGCGGGAAGAACGGCGCACCAAAGCAGGTAGAGAACGTCGCAGCCAGGCCTTCAGACGAGCCCATTTCGGTCGAACCCACTTTGGCGGTGTAGCCTGACAGGAAGTGGTACGCGGCGGCTTCCTTGGAAAGCACGGAGACCGGCGGCAGTACGCCTGACATGTCGCAGGTCAAGAAAACGATGGCGTTCGGTTCACCGGCTAGGTTTTCCGGCACACGCTTTTCAACGTGCTCAAGGGGGTACGCAGCGCGGGAGTTTTGCGTCAGGCTGTCGTCGGCGTAATCGGGTTCGCGGCGGTCGTTCAACACCACGTTTTCAAGCACGGTGCCAAACTTGATGGCGTTCCAAATAACCGGCTCGTTCTTCTCGGAAAGGTCGATACACTTGGCGTAGCAGCCACCTTCCATGTTGAAGACGATACCGTCACCCCAGGCGTGCTCGTCATCGCCAATCAGGTAGCGGGCCTGGTCAGCGGACAGTGTGGTTTTACCGGTGCCGGAAAGACCAAAGAACAGGCAGGTTTCGCCATCTTCTCCCACGTTGGCCGAGCAGTGCATGGGCAGCACATCAGAAGCCGGCAACAGGAAGTTCTGCACGGAGAACATGGCTTTTTTCATTTCGCCCGCATAGCGCATGCCGGCAATCAGCACCTTCTTCTCGGCAAAGTTGATGATGACACAGCCGTCAGAGTTGGTACCGTCGCGGCTCGGGTCGCACTCAAAATTCGCCGCGTTAAGGATGATCCACTCATCCTTGGCCGCCGGGTTGTAAGCCGTCGGACGCACAAACATGGTGCGGCCAAAGAGGTTTTGCCAAGCAGTTTCGGTATTGACGCGCACCGGTAGATAATGGGTGGAATCGCTGCCCACGTGCAGCTCGGACACGAAATACTCACGGCTACCCAGGTAGTCTTCCACCCGCGCCCATAGGGCATCGAACTTGGCGGCTTCAAACGGACGGTTGACACTGCCCCAGTCGATGCTTTCGCTGGTGGAAGGCTCATCGACGATAAAACGGTCTTTCGGTGAACGCCCTGTGCGTACGCCGGTATTGACTACCAGAGCACCATCAGCCGACAAGCGGCCTTCACCACCGGCCACGGCGCGCTCGATCAGTTCGGCGCTGCTGAGATTAACGTGAGCTTGGGGAGCGGCTTGAGTCGTGGTCATGTCGATTCCTGGGCCTTGCGGCCATTCTCTCGTTACCGGGCGTCACTGACGCCACCAAAAAAGTCATCCCAGCGATAAAAAATTCGCTGGGTGTGTTGAAGTCAGGCGCATTATTGCAAAAAGAAAGCCCCCGGGAAACGGGGGCTTTAATCAAACATCTTGTAGTTAAACTACTACAAGGACACAATATTTTGTGTTGCAGCGCAGTAAAGTTTCAAACAATTGTTTAATGGATGAGCCGGATGCGTTGTAGCTACTGGCTCTTAGCCTCATTAAGTCTTTTCACCACGCTGACAACCCTGACTACAGATTTAGTGAATAACGGGAGATGGTGCGTCGGGGTTTTCCAATAAAGCTTCAATATCGGCTGCTGTGTAGTGATATTTCGTGTGGCAAAAGTGACATTGTGTATCAATAGCACCCTGTTCACGCAAAATATCGCGCAGCTCATCGGCTCCTAAAGTGACCAATGCGTTCGCCATCCGCTCCCGCGAACAGGTACAGCCAAAGCGTAGTGCCTTGGGCTCAAAGACCCGAACGGTTTCCTCATGGTAGAGACGGTAAAGCACTTCGCGTTGTTCCAACCCTAGGAGCTCCTCGGTTTTGATCGTCTCGGCCAGAGCTACGCTGCGCTCCCAGGCATCAGTATCCTGATTTTGCGAGGCATCAGGCAGGCGCTGCAGCAATAGGCCTCCGGCGCGCTCACCGTTAGCGGCTAACCACAACCGGGTAGGCAACTGCTCGGATTGGCCAAAGTAGGCTTCCAGACAGCCGCTAAGCGTTTCATGGTCCAGTGCGACGATCCCTTGATAGCGGTTGCCTTCGCGCGGGTCGAGCGTGATGACAATTTGCCCTTCTCCGACCAATTCGCGAAAGCTCGTCCGCTCGCTGGGTAAGTGGCTGTCTTCGGCAATACGGGCAATCGCGCGTAGCTCGCCGCCAGGATTGGATTCTGCCATCAATAGCGACAGCACGCCTTGGCCACGCACTTCGATGCTTAACGTGCCGTCAAGCTTGATGGTATCGGTCAGCAGCGCAACGGCGGCCAGCAGTTCGCCCAGCAGCTCATTGACCGCTGGCGGGTAAGCATGGCGCGTGAGCACTTCGTGGTAGGCTGTGGCCAACGTTACGATTTCGCCACGTACATTGGTTTGGTCAAACATGAACCGCTGAATCTGATCAGACATAACTAAGGCCTTAAGATGAAAAGTGTACCTGGCGGATTCACCTATCAGGGGCCATTGGCACCCCGTCAGGCGTTGGGTTTATCGGCTACTCGCCTGGCTGACGCTGAAAGCGCTGTATATCGCGGCGCTGCTTTTTATCAGGCCGCTTGAGGGGGTGCTGCATGGCTTCATTGGTAAGCCTGCGTGCTTCGGTCTCTCGGGCACGGCGCTCGGCACTCTCTGTCGTTTCTGCGTAGAGTTTGCGTGCTTCAGGCGCACCACGACGCTGGTCAGAAAGCTCGATCACTTCGACTTCATAAATATCCCAACCTTGAGGCACACGAATCAGCGCCCCCAGCTCGACGTTTTTACTGGTTTTGACACGCGCACCGTCGTAGTGCACCTTGCCACCTTCAATAGCTTTTTTGGCGAGCGCCCGGGTTTTGAAAAACCGTGCGGCCCATAACCACTTATCCAAGCGAACGCTGTCGCTCATTAACGCTCTCCTTGCTGCCCAGGTAAGTTTTCTGGCAGCAGTTGGGCAAATCGATCCAAGGCGATAAATTCCTGTAGCTCTTTTTCAGGGCGCTGACTATCGGGCTGTTTAATGCCGAGCAGATGGCGAATACCAAATTCACGGGCGCTTTCCAGCACGCGGACATTATCGTCAATGAACAGGGTGCGGGCCGGGTCAAAGGGCTCTATGTCCTGCAGTGCGAACCAGAACGCCTGCTCCTCTTTTGCCGCCCCCACATCTTCTGATGAGATGATGGCATCCAGGTATTTTTCCAACCCCGTTAGCGGTAATTTAAGCGATAGACTGGCTCTATCGGCGTTAGTGGCCAATACGATACGTGGATGCGCCTGCTTGAGCCATGTCAGAAAATCCAGCGCATCGCCACGTAGACCAATCAGGTGCTGCACTTCACGCTTTAGCGCCACGACATCCACGTCAAGCTCTCGACTCCAGTACGCAAGGCTGTACCAGTTAAGCGTCCCCTGCTCCCCCATGATCCGATCACGCAATGCATCCTGCGATGCTTCATCCAGCTGATGCAGCTCTCTATAGCGCCGGGGAAGGTGCTCCAGCCAGAAGTGGCTATCAAAGTGCAGGTCCAAAAGCGTGCCGTCCATGTCCAGCAGGACGGTATCAATTTCGCGCCAGTCGATCATTGCCGCTCCAGTCTGAAAGAGTAAGCGTGCTATTGTAGCTTAACCCTTTTTTAGCAGCCATGGAGGCGCTCTATGTCAACAGCAGACACTTCATCCAGCTACCCGCGCAAGCCACAGATTCTGGCCCGGGAGAGCGTGGCAAAAAGCCGCCTGTTTCATGTGGAGTCGCTGGATCTGCGTTTCTCCAACGGCGAGGAGCGCCAGTTTGAGCGCCTGACCGGTGCCGACCGCGGCGCGGTAATGATTGTGGCCATGCCCGACCCTGATCACGTATTGCTGATTCGAGAGTACGCCGCAGGCTTTGAAGATTATGTGTTAACGCTACCCAAGGGCCTGGTGGATCCAGGTGAGGATATCGTGACCGCTGCTAACCGCGAGTTGATGGAAGAGTGCGGCTTTGGCGCCCACCGCATCGAGCCGCTGGTTGAGCTTTCGCTGGCGCCGAACTATATGCGCCACCGCATGCAGGTGCTGATAGCGACTGACCTGTACCCCAAGCGCCTCCCCGGCGATGAGCCAGAACCGCTGATTGTGGAAACCCACCCGATCGAAGACCTGCCCGCCCTGCTGCTGCGCGACGATTTTCACGAAGCCCGTGCCATTGCCGCTCTGTATATTGCCCGCGACAGGCTGCGTGACGAGAAGCGGCAGAACAGCGCGGATTTGTTGTGAGCTAGTCTCAGGCTTTTGCACCGTTTCAATCAACCCCGGCAGCGCTGGACGCGCTGCCGGGGTTGCGCCTAGAGGCTTACCACGCGCTACGGGTATGCACCACATCAAATATCGGTGATAAACCCGTAGCGCGTGGTAACGTTTTGCGAGGATACGAGCAAATAAGGCACCCGCGGGAGGCGGCTGCAAGCCGCCCTGGCTGTGTCACCAAAGGTATGCCCCAATCCCGGCAGCGCTCACCGCGCTGCTTCCGCGGGTGCGCCTACCGGCTTACCACACGCTACGGGTATGCGCCATATCAAGCTTCGGCGATAAATTCGTAGCGTGTGGTAACGAATCTGCGAGGCACGAGCAAATGAGGCACCCGCGAATGGGCGGCGCCTAGCCGCCTCAGCTTTGCCACCCAACGCATGCTTTTGCGCCACCTACTTCGGAAAACCCGCAACACATTCCTATATCAGCCTTAGAAATTGGGCTTTAGTGCTATCCAGCGACGTTGGCGATGGCTATCCTGCCCTGCTTCCAAAAGCGTCATGGAGCGCAGCGCCGCATCAATATCTACCGGGAGCGCGGCGTGACCTTGAATAGCCTCAACGATTCCTTGGTAATAGGCCAGGTAGTTACCCGGCTGAGTAGGATGTTCACGGCTTGTCAGTGATGCCTCTTCACCCTGCCCATCCTGCAGTGTTAACGTCCCTGGGGTATCTTCTCCCCAGTTAACAGCGGGCACTTCTCCTGCCTTCAGGCGGTCTTCTTGAGGATCCAGGCCGTATTTTACATAGCTGCCTTGCGTGCCATGTATCCGAAAACGTGGCGTCGCTTCGGCCACTAGCGCACTGGCGCTCAACTGAACACGACGGTCATCGTAGGCGAGCAGTGCGAGAAAATCATCATCGGCTTGGGCGCCATCGCGGCGCGTACCCAACTCCAGTAAAATGGCGTTGGGCGTCCCGAACAGTTCGCATGCTTGGTCAAGCAGATGCGGACCCAAATCAAACCAAAGGCCGCCACCCGCCGCGGCTTTCTCGCGCCAGCGGTCGCGTACTTCTGGTTTAAATCTATCAAAACGCGATTCGAAACCGGTCACACGCCCTAGCGTGCCTGCATCCAGCAAAGCCTTAACGGTTAAAAAGTCGCTATCCCAACGGCGATTATGAAACACCGAGATCAAACGCTCCTTCACCACGGCCAGCGATTTCAACTGCTTGGCTTCTGACAGCGTCACGGTAAACGGCTTATCCACCACCACATGCTTGCCCGCAGAAAGTGCCATTTTAGCAAGCGGGAAGTGGGTATCGTTGGGGGTGGGAATTACAATAAGGTCAATATCGTAACGCTGACATAATGCCCGCGCTTCGCTCTCAACTTCTACTTCAGGCAGGTCTGCCCGTACTTTGGCTACATCACTTGAAGATACAGCCACCAGATTCAGGCCTTCCGTGGCCTGAATGAGCGGTACATGAAACGTTTTGCTCGCGAATCCGTAGCCTACCAGGGCTACATTGATCGTTGCTTTCATAATGCTCCTTGCGAAAGTTTAATCGAGTTTTGAAAGATCGCGCACCGCCCCTTTATCAGCGGAAGTAGCCAATAGTGCATAGGCTTTGAGCGCAGGCGTTACCTTGCGCGGCCGCTGCTCAACAGGCTTCCAGGCGTCTTTGCCCTTGGCGTCCATCGCTTCGCGGCGGGCAGCCAGCTCAGCGTCAGAAAGTTTCACGTTAATTGTGCGGTTAGGGATATCGATAATGATGGTATCATCCTGCTCTACCAGACCGATCGCGCCGCCCGCTGCCGCTTCCGGTGAAACATGACCAATGGAGAGCCCTGAGGTGCCGCCTGAGAAACGCCCGTCGGTGAGCAATGCACATGCTTTGCCCAGCCCTTTCGATTTCAGGTACGAAGTCGGGTACAGCATTTCCTGCATACCGGGGCCGCCTTTGGGGCCTTCGTAGCGAATCACCACGACATCGCCTTCTTTTACCTTGCCATCCAGCACGTTGGCGACTGCCTGATCCTGAGACTCCACCACGTGAGCCGTGCCTTCAAACAGCAGAATGGAGTCATCAACGCCTGCAGTTTTGACCACGCAGCCATCCAGCGCGATGTTGCCATAAAGCACAGCCAGGCCGCCTTCGGTCGAGAACGCGTGCTCAAGATCACGGATACAGCCGGTCGCACGGTCGCCATCCAGGCTTGGCCAACGAGCACTTTGTGAAAAGGCCGTTTGGGTGGGGACACCGCCGGGACCTGCTTTGAAGAACTCGACCACTTCAGCACTGGGCGAGCGCATGATGTCCCACTCTTTCAACGCGTCCTTGAGGGTATCGCCATACACGGTGGGCACTGAGGTATTCAGCACACCCGCTCGGTCAAGCTCGCCCAGAATCGCCATAATACCGCCGGCACGGTGCACGTCTTCGATATGGTACTTCTGCGTATTGGGCGCCACCTTACAAAGCTGGGGCACCTCGCGAGAGAGGCGGTCGATATCCGACATGGTGAAATCGACTTCGGCTTCCTGTGCTGCCGCCAGCAGGTGCAAAATGGTATTGGTGGAACCGCCCATGGCGATATCCAGCGTCATGGCGTTTCTGAACGCGGCTTTCGAACCAATCGCACGGGGCAGAAGATGCGCTTCATCGCCTTCATAGTAGCGCTTGGCCAGTTCGACAATCTTGTGACCCGCGTTTTCAAACAGGCGGCGGCGATCAGAATGGGTTGCCAATACCGTGCCGTTACCCGGCAGCGCCAGACCTAGTGCTTCCGTCAGGCAATTCATGGAGTTGGCGGTGAACATGCCTGAACAGCTGCCGCAGGTGGGGCAAGCGCTGCGTTCCACTTCGGCCAGCAGCTCATCATCCACGCTGTCGTCGGCAGCCATGACCATGGCGTCGACCAGATCCAGCCCGTGATCCAGAAGCTTGGTCTTACCCGCTTCCATGGGGCCACCGGATACAAAAATAACCGGAATGTTAAGGCGCATGGCAGCCATCAGCATGCCAGGAGTGATCTTGTCGCAGTTGGAAATACACACCAGCGCATCGGCGCAGTGGGCGTTACACATGTACTCGACGCTATCGGCGATGATATCGCGGCTGGGCAGCGAATAGAGCATGCCATCGTGGCCCATGGCGATACCGTCATCGACGGCGATGGTGTTGAACTCTTTGGCCACACCACCGGCTTTTTCAATTTCACGCGCGACCAGCTGTCCCATGTCTTTCAGATGAACATGGCCCGGCACAAACTGGGTGAATGAGTTGGCGACCGCGATAATCGGCTTATGAAAATCGTCGTCCTTCATGCCGGTTGCGCGCCATAAAGCGCGGGCGCCAGCCATATTGCGGCCAGCAGTGGTCGTACGGGAGCGATACTCGGGCATGGTGTCCTCTACTACATCTTTTTTTTGGCCCATCGCCTGCTCAACGATGGGTAAGTGAATCCAGCGCCCATGATTGTGGCATGAGCGCCTTCATCAGACCAGATGTAGGGCACGAGGAAGGCATTAAGCCTTATGGGCTACTCAAAATGCTTCCCACTCTTCCTGGTGAGGGCGCGTGATCAGACTTTTGTGCGACGGCAGGTTAACGGGGGGCGGAGCCTTAACCGTTTTCTGCTGAATATGTTGGATATGCTGCAGCTTTTCACGCGCAGCCTGGATGTTTTCTTCATGCGCGCCTTTAAGACGGAAGGCATCTACCACATTAGCCAGTTCAAAGGCTTCCAGCGCCAGGTTATCGGCCGATGCCGCAATGGATTGCACCTTGGATGCATTCTGCTGGGTAACATGGTCCATCTCGGCCACGGCGGCGTTTATCTGCCCGATGCCGCTGTTCTGCTCGCTGGATGCGGTACTGATGGATTCCATCAGCGTACTCACACGGCTTACCTGCTGCATGACATTTTCAATGGCCCGTTCGGCCTGCTCTACCGCGCTACGCCCGCCGCTTACTTCCTGGGTGGTACTGTCGATCATCCGGCGAATTTCCTGAGCGGCATCGGCACTACGCCCGGCCAGATTGCGCACTTCACTTGCTACAACGGCAAAGCCGCGGCCGTGCTCACCGGCGCGTGCAGCTTCGACCGAGGCATTCAGCGCCAGGATATTGGTCTGAAAGGCGATTCCGTCGATGACGCTGATCATTTCAGTCATTTTCTCGGCACTTTGCGCAATCCGCTGCATACGCTCAACCAGCGCTTCCATCTGCTTGCCGGTATCTCGCGTGCTGGTTGCATTTTGCATGGCAAGATCGGTCGCCTGACGAGCGTTTTCCGTATTTTGCTGCACGGTTGATGTCATCTCTTCCATGCTGGCGGCCGTTTGCTGAAGCGATGACGCCTGCTGCTCGGTGCGCGAAGCGAGCTCTTCGTTTTCAGCGGCAATCTCCCGGATCGCCGGCGTTACCACGGAAACACGACCATCCAAGTCATTCACGATGCTGGCTAGGCTGAAGCGCATGGTATCCAGTGAATAGAGCAGCTCACCCAGTTCATCATTGGCCGTTTGACGCTCGTTGGCGGCGAGGTTGCCGGCGGCAATCTGAAAAGTGAGATGTCGCGCACCCGCCAAGCTGCGAAATACGCTGCGTAAAATAACCGTGCTTAACCCGATAAGTACCAGGAGGCCAATACCTATCAGCACCAGCTGGGCGAGCAGCATCTGCTGACGACTGTTATGCGCGGCCTCAATCAATGCCTGGGCTTCCAGTCGCTCATTGGCGACCAATTGGCCACTCATTTCGCGTAGCGCTTCTGTATTGGGTTGGATAATGTCATTGAACGCTTCAAAGGCGGCAAAACCATTTCCCGCTTGAAGTGCTTCCAGCGTTACCCCAACACTTGCCCTCCACTCACCAAGCGTTGTATCAAAGGCCATCAACCGTTCGCTACTTGACTTCCCTGCTTTGAAGGTCTGCCATAGCGCGTTCATTGATGAGAGATGCTGCTCTACCTCAACGTTCAGTACGTCCATATCTGCACGACGGGGATTGCGCACTGCAGGCTCAAGGGCTTCAAACGTCTGCCCCAGATGGCGCTCAATACGCTGCAGATTAGCAATCGATTCAAGGCCTGAATGATTGAGGGTGTTCAAGCGCTCCCCTGACTCAATCAGGCCATAAATACCCAGGCCCCCAGCTAGGCACAGCAGTGTCAAGGCAACAGCGGCCATCGTGACCAGTTTGGCCCGCAAGCTGGTTAGGTTAAATCGTGACCAGAGGCCAGCTAGCCCTTTACGCTTTAAAGCGCCTTGGGCAAGCCTAAAGCGTCGCGAGCTGCCTTTTTCACGCATTTCTGCATAAACAGGTGCCGCCTGAGCAACAGCCTCGGGGGAAACCTTGCGGCGCACCGACGTGTAACCCACCACCCGGTCGCCATCTTTAAGTGGCGCAACCGTGGCACTGACCCAGTAGTAATCCCCATTTTTACGTCGATTCTTGACGATTCCCTGCCAGGTGGCGCCCGACTGAATGGTCTTCCAGAAATCCGCGTAAGCAGCTTCAGGCATGTCAGGATGCCGCAATAGGTTGTGTCCCGCTCCCAGCAGCTCGTCACGGGTATAACCGCTTACCTCAACAAAGGTCGAATTGGCAAACGTTACTCGCCCTTTTAAATCTGAGCGCGAAATCAACACAGCTTCGTCGTTCACTACATATTCGCGCTGGGTAACAGGCTGATTATTGCGCATAGGGGCTCCGGGATAATTTTAATACTTCTTTACTAGCTTCATTCTCGCCTTCTACCTTCAAATTAAATTAGGGAATAGCCATAAAAAAACGCCGTACTTCCATACGGCGTTGCATTACAGTTTGATGAAACGGTTTCAAAACTAGCAGGCCATTAATCCTTGAAGACCACCTTGGCCACGTCTTTATAGCGATTGGCAAAATGTACCGTCATGCCTTCTTTCAGGTAATCCGGCAGCTCTTCATAATCGCGACGGTTCGCTTCGGGCAAGATCACTTCAAAGATATCGCTACGGCGGGCAGCAATGACCTTTTCACGAATCCCCCCTACTGGCAGCACCTGCCCGGTCAGCGTTAGCTCGCCGGTCATTGCCAGGGGGCGATTAATCGCCTGATGCTTGGCAAGGGAAAGTAGCGCTGTGGTCATGGTTACGCCAGCAGACGGACCATCTTTGGGTGTCGCGCCTTCAGGCACGTGAAGGTGAACAAACGCGGAATCAAAGAAGTCAGTATCCGCTCCGTACTCCTGTAAATGACCCAGGGTATAGCTGTAAGCAATATTGGCCGACTCTTTCATTACATCGCCAAGTTTGCCGGTTAGCTTGAACCCACGATCCAGTGAGTGCACCTTTCCTGCTTCAATGGGTAGCGTCGCCCCGCCCATGGAGGTCCAGGCAAGTCCTGTCACCACGCCTTCACCCTTGAGTACTTTTTCCTTGCGGAAAATTGGCGCGCCCAAAAACTCTTCCAGGTTCTTGACCGAAATCTTGACGGTTTCAGGCTCCTCTTCAAGAAGCTTTACGGCCGCCTTGCGCACGATACGATGCAGCTGCTTTTCAAGCTGACGTACCCCGGCTTCCCGGGCGTAGCCTTCAATCACCTGTTTTAACGCCGCATCGGATAAGTTGATGCGCTTTTTCGACAGGTTGTTACGTTTAAGTAGCTTCGGCCATAAGTGATTCTTGGCGATCGCGAGCTTTTCCTCAGCGATATAGCCCGAGAGTCGAATCTGCTCCATGCGGTCCAGCAATGGGCCCGGGATTGAGTCCAACGTGTTGGCGGTGCAGATGAACAGCACTTTGGAAAGATCCATCCGCACATCAAGGTAGTGGTCAAGAAAATCCACGTTCTGCTCGGGGTCGAGCACTTCAAGCAGTGCCGAAGCTGGATCGCCCTGGAACGACTGCCCGAGCTTATCGATCTCATCCAGCATGATAACCGGGTTTTCGACTTCAACCTCTTTAAACGCCTGCACCAGTTTGCCGGGCATGGCGCCGACATAGGTACGCCGGTGGCCTTTTATTTCCGCCTCGTCACGCATCCCGCCGACAGAAAAGCGATAGAATTCGCGCCCTAGGGCTTCAGCAATGGAACGACCGATGGACGTTTTACCCACCCCTGGCGGGCCAACCAGCAGAACAATCGAGCCACCCACATCGCCTTTAAACGTGCCTTCGGCGAGAAACTCAACAATCCTTTCTTTTACATCCTGCAAGCCGTCGTGATCGCGGTTCAGGACATCGCGAGCATGGCTCAAATCCAACTTGTCCTGACTGGTAACACCCCAGGGCAGTGACGTCAGCCAATCCAGATAATTGCGCGTAGTGCCGTACTCGGGGGAGCCGGTTTCTAGCACGCTTAGCTTGTTGAGTTCGTCATCAATACGGCTTTGAACACGCTCAGGTACTACCAGAGACTCAAGACGGTTTCTAAAGGTATCAACATCATTTTCGCGATCATCCTTGGAGATGCCCAGCTCGCGCTGAATAACCTTTAACTGCTCACGCAGGAAAAACTCGCGCTGGCGGTCCTGCATTTGTGCATTGACCTGCTCACTGATCTCGCTTTGCAGCTGGGCAACGTCGATTTCCTTGCGCAACAGCGGCAGCACCTTGTGCATACGCTCAGCCACCGGCAGCGTGGCCAGTACATCCTGAAGTACAGGACCTTTAGCGGAGGTAATCGCGGCGGCAAAATCGGTCAAGGGGCCGGGCTGGTGGGGGCTGAAGCGGTTCAGGTAGTGCTTTAATTCTTCGCCATACAGCGGATTGATCGGCAACAGCTCCTTAATGCCGTTGATAATCGCCATGGCGTAAGCGCGGGTTTCTTCATTTTCCGCATCAACAGGCTCTTTGGGATAAGTCACCTCGACCAGGTACGGTGGCTCTTTGGAAAGCCAGCGCTTGATCTGAAAACGCTGAACCCCTTGGGCAATAAACTGAATCTGCTGGTCTTCGCCTTTCAGCTTATGCACTTTGACGGCGGTACCGATAGCCGGGAAATCTTCGTGATCAAGCGATTCGACACCGCCCTCGCCTACAAAGGCAACGCCGAGAGTCTTATGCGGCGTATTGCCTACACGACGCATGGTTTCTTCCCAGCGCTCGCGATTGATGACCAGCGGCTGTACCTGGGCGGGGAAAAAGGGACGGTTATGAATAGGCAGCAGATAGATGCGTTCAGGCAGCATATCGCTGGCAGGCACCAGCGAGTTTACCCGCTCGCCGTCTGAGCGATGCCCCTCTTCACCTGGATCGCTTGACGCATTGGACGAGTGTTCATCTTCAGCTAGCCAGTCGAGATTATCGTGATCGCGGTCGTAATCCTGGTCGCTCATGCGCCCTCCCATAAACAGATATTGGCGGCTACACCGCCTGTGATTGCTTATGGAATGCGGGCACAGCGCTAAAACTTCAACCCTTGTGGCGTGCTATTGCGACCAGAGGTCCGGCATGGGTCGGCCATTGACGCGCCAATCGCCACGGATAACATCGAACTGCAGCTCGCGGGTACCCAGCGGTAATCCCAGCCACAGCGCCGCGACAGTCGGTGCGTCATGCCAGACAAAGTCGCCATCCAGGCGCTCAAGCCAGCGGGCGCGCTCTTCAGGTTTATTCAGCGTGGTCACGTTAAGTTGATCGAGCTTGCGAGCATCAAAGAACAGCGCGCCGTCGGCGTCTAGCTGAATCCCCAGTAGCGGGCTATTCAGCGCCACGGTAGAAACATCCAGGCGGGGTGAGTCGCTCAATATCTGCAACAGGTCAGGCTCAAGGCGGGACAACAAGCCTTCTGCCATGGGCAGACTGGTATCTCCCCAGGCGGCCTCTTGACGCAGCCGACTAATGGCCTGGCGTATGGCGTCGGCATTTAACCGCGAAAGCTCCATTTCGATACGACCACTGAGTAGCGGCGTATCCGGCGCCTCCGTGGGCACCATCATATCCCCCATGACCAGCTCGCCTTTAAGACGCAGCTCCGTTTCATCCAGCACCATATGGCTGTGCAGATTCAACGGTGCCAGCTGTATCTCATAAGAGGGGTAGCGTAGTGCCAGCGCATCGATTTGCAGATGATCGCGCTGGGCAAAATGGTAGGCATCGTCAATATAGGTGTAGCGACTTTCCAGAGAAGCAGGCCCCAGGGTCAGCTGTGCCATGCCATCTATCAAGGAAAGCTGGTCGAGGCGAACTCGTAGGCGCCAGTCACCAAACACGCCCTCAAGACGCAGCCTTGCGCCGCGCACCTCAAGCTCACGCCCGCTTTGCTGGATAATAAACGGCGCCAGGGCCAGTTGAAGTTCGCTGCGCCCACTCAACGTGTGGTAGCGGCCCTTCCAGCGCGGTGCGGAAGCCGCCGTTACCTCGCCAACGGCGCGCTGCAAGGCGGTATCCAGACGGGGCAGGAAAGCGCCTTCGACATCGGTGCTTAAAATGCCGTGGCGTGCGCTATAGGTAAGCTCCAATCGCCATGGGCGACCCAATAACGGCGAAAGCAATAAGCGTCCCTGAGAGCTTAACCACCCCCGGCTACTCTCGGGGCGCGTTACGCGCCACTCCCCCCGCGCTTCCAGATCTTCAAGCGCCTGACGAAGGCTGCGCTCAAATAGCACACTGGACAGCAGTTGGCCTGCCATCCAGATAACGGCTATCGCCACTAGAATAGGGACGATTAAACGTTCCTTGCGCATGCCTTCTCCTTGAGCAACCGCACCAATAGGGAGTGATTTTCGTCGGCATTATCGGTTGCGTCTGTGCAGCGGTACTTTGGACTAATCTAAGTACTTTGGGCTGAGCTAAGCGCTTTTGCTTAACCAAGTATTTAGTACTGAACTAAGCACTTTGCACCAAATTATCAGTGCAGCCAATACCACAAGTGCATCGTGCTCCAGGCGTAGACCCCGGCCATTACATCATCAATCATGATGCCAAAGCCACCGGCGACCCGCCGGTCTGCCCAGCGAATGGGCCAGGGTTTAAACACATCGAAAATACGAAACACAATAAAACCCCACAGGGCGGCCTCCCACGAGAACGGCACAGCGGCCATGGTAATCCAGTAGCCCACGAACTCATCCCAGACAATACCCGAGTGATCGTGTACGCCCAGATCATGAGAGGTTTTATCGCACAGCCAGACGCCCACGATAAATGCCGCGAGCACAATGCCTAGATACCACCCTAGCGGTAAATCGGCCATCATCCAATAAAATGGAATGGCGGCAAGCGTTCCGAAGGTACCGGGCGCCCAGGGCACGGTACCGCTGCCTAAACCAAACGCAAAAAAATGCGTTGGGCGACGCCACACACTTGATGGTGCACGGTTCATGGCGTTCCCTCGTTAAAATGCTGCCAACCAGCGTGATGTGCCGGTGCAATACCTTGCACACCCAGCGCTTCAGTGCATTGGCCAATCACCGTTAAGGCCAGCCCCTGCTCACTCAGCTGGTGCTGAGCATGCGCCACATCACCTGGTGCCAGTGTCACCAGAAGTTCGTAGTCATCGCCGCCTGAAAGCGCCGCTTGTTGGGCATCCTCACGCCCAAGCGCGCCCTCAAGCCCCTCGGCAAGCGGTAACGCTTCTTTATCAAGTATCGCGCCTACGCCAGATGCCTCACGCAGATGACCAAGATCCGCCAACAAACCATCCGAAATATCCATCGCGGCGCTGGCAAGACCTCGAAGCGCCACGCCGGCGGCCAGCCGAGGCTCGGGTAGCAAATAGCGGCGTAGCAGCGGATGCTCTAGATCACGCTCGCCGCGCTTCCAGAGCGCCAGCCCGCCGCCGCCCCCACCCAGCTCGCCGGTGACCGCAATGACGTCACCTGGCCTGGCCCCGGCTCGGGTCAAGGCACGCCCAGCGGGCAGCTCCCCCATCACCGTAACGCCGACAGCAAGCTCCCCTGAGGTAACATCGCCACCAGCGAGTATGGCTGCATGGCGCTGACATAGCCCATGAAACCCTTGGCCAAAGCCCGCCATCCATGAATGGATGGCGGTGTCATTGCTAAAAGTTCGCTGGTCAAGCGTTAGCGCCATAAAGCACCAGCGTGCATCAGCTCCCATGGCTGCCAGATCGCTTAATGCAACGGCAAGCGCCCGATGCCCTATCGCAAAGGAGGGGGCATCGTGGGGAAAATGAACGTTAACGACAGAGGTATCCACGCTAACCGCTAGCTGATGACCCGCTTGAGGTATTAACAGGGCAGCGTCATCGCCGCTGCCCAGTGCGACCCCATCTGTTGCGAGTCGCTTTTGCGATGGCATCAGATAACGGCGAATCAGATCAAATTCAGCAAGCACACAGGCCCCTTAAACGCAGCATCAGACGGCGCCGTTATAAGCGGCGGGCGCTGACTTCAGCACTTCTCAAGCGATTAGCCAACTTGTCGAGAATGCCGTTTACGTATTTATGGCCGTCGGTTGCACCAAACGACTTGGCCAGCTCAACGCCTTCATTAATCACTACCCGGTAGGGTACTTCCAGGCGGCGAGAAAGCTCGTAAGCCCCCAGGCGCAGGATCGCCAGTTCCACCGCGTCCAGATCTTCCAGGCGGCGGTCCAGTAGCGGAGAGATTTCACGGTCAAGTTCGGTTTTAAAGCGCACCGTATTGTGTAAAAGCTCATGAAAAAGCGCCTTATCGGCGATTTCCATCACCTTGACCCAGTTTTCATGATCTTCAAGATCATCATCAGCGACCTGACTGCGAAACTCAGCTTCAACGCTGGTAATCGACTTACCGGTCATCTGCCACTGATAAAGTCCCTGGACGGCCAGCTCACGGGCGGCATGACGACTCTGCTGTGCGGCAGAGGGCTTACGCTCACGGCGCTCGCTCATTGTGACTCTCCTAGGGGCAACGCGCGAAGCAGCGACACCATTTCCATGGCTGCCATGGCGGCTTCAGTACCTTTATTACCAGCCTTGGTACCGGCGCGTTCGATGGCCTGCTCGATGGATTCGACGGTAAGCACGCCGTTGGCGATCGGCGTATCGAACTCCAGCTGCAGATGGTTAATGGCCGTGTTACAGCCGCCCGCCACGTACTCAAAGTGTGGCGTGCCACCACGGATAACCGCGCCCAAGGCGATAACGGCGTCAGGCTTCATCACTTTAAGTACGCGCTTCACGGCCAGTGGCAGTTCCCAGGCACCCGGTACGTGAACAATATGAATGTTTTCAGCGTCGACACCGTGACGCGTCAAGCTGTCGATAGCGCCTTCTACCAGGCTATCCACCACGTGGTGATTGAAACGGCCAACTACGATCACATAACGACCGTCTACGTCGACAAACGTACCTTCAACTTGAGAGAGGGATTGCATCAATTTATTCCTGCTGAGAATTTGGCTCATACGCCGTGTCATTAGGCCCTACCAGCTCGACGACTTCGAGATCAAAGCCTGAAAGCGCTGAAAACTTCCATGGAGAGCTTAGTAGCCGCATTTTACCTACGCCCAAATGGCGTAGAATCTGCGAGCCAGTGCCAATCGTTAAATAGTTACCTGTGCCATCTGAGTCGCTGGTGCGCGGTTGATGCACGCGATCCAGAAACACGTCCAGCTGATTTTTGAAATCCTGATGCGGCCGCCCGTCATCTATCAGCACCAATACACCGGCAGGCGAGCCTGCGATTTCTTCCAAGGCCTGCTGGGCATTCCAGCGGCACTGTTCACCCTTGTTCAGGCCCAATACATCGCGCAGCGTATCGGCCAGATGAACGCGCACGGTGGTCACCTGCTCGGGGGCGGGCTGGCCCTTGACCAGCGCCAAGTGGTGCGCCCCCTGAATGCGGTCACGGAACACATGCAGATCAAGCTCGCCGTGGGAGGTCGAAACTTGGGTGGTTTCCACGTGATCTACGGTCTGCTCGTTGATGATCCGGTAATGGATCAGGTCGGCAATGGTGCCGATCTTGATATCATGCTCGCGGGCAAAAGCCTCAAGCTCCGGCCTGCGCGCCATGCTGCCATCATCGTTCATGATCTCACAGATAACGCCGCTAGGGTCACAGCCTGCCAGTGCTGCCAGGTCGCAGGCCGCTTCTGTATGACCGGCGCGTCGCAATACGCCGCCGGGCTCCGCCATTAGCGGAAAAATATGCCCAGGCTGAACAATATCGGTTGGCTTGGCGTGAGGCGCGCAGGCTGCCTGAACGGTACGCGCCCGGTCGGCGGCTGAAATACCGGTGGTTACGCCCTGCGTTGCTTCAATGGAAAGCGTGAACTTGGTACCAAAACCCGAGCCGTTATTACGCACCATCAGAGGTAGATTAAGCTGCTCACAGCGTTCTCTCGTCATTGGCATGCAAATAAGACCACGGGCAAAACGCGCCATGAAATTGATATGCTCGGCCTCAACCTTTTCGGCCGCCATGATGATATCGCCTTCATTTTCGCGATCCTCATCGTCCATGAGAATCACCATTTTGCCTTGACGGATATCATCCACCAGCTCGGCAATAGAGGCTAAGCCCCCAGAGGAGGAGTGCGCCATGAAATCTCCCTGATATGTGTTCACACGGTATGCGATTTTGCGCAGTGTCGTTATTGCACGGTACCAAATTTGATCGACATCGCATTTGGCCAACACTGACGTTGGTCATTACTGCATTTAGACGACCTGCATTTGGACGACAGAGTACCTTGCTATCGCCGCATGCGCTAGTCAGGTTGCGGGGTGGCTATAATACGCCAATCACTGCCCACTGCGCGTATATCGTGAATCTTTAACCGCCGCTGATCGGCCATGCGCGAAAGCCCTGGCAGCGCGAAAAGCGGCTTGGCTTCGCCGCCCAATAACGTAGGGGCAACAAAAAGCTGCAGCTCGTCTACCAGCTTCGCATCCAGCAGCGCTCCCGCGAGCGTGGCACCGGTTTCAACCAGCAGCTCATTGACCTGCTCGTGTTCCGCCAGCCAGTCAAGCAGCTCATTCAGCGGAAGCCGCCCGTCGCTGCCAGCCTCAAATACGTGCACCTCGGCACCCGCAGCCGTTAACTTGGCGCGTTTTTCAGGCGAGTGAGCAGGCGTTGTCATCACCAACGTGCGGCCAGGCTCGCTCAAACAGGCAGCCGCTAGCGGCAGCCGTAAACGGGTATCCAAAATCACCCGCAGCGGTTGGCGCTGGACAACGCTTTCGGCGTTATCCAACTGCAACTGCTCAGCGCGCAGGGTCAGGCGCGAGTCATCCATGATGATCGACTCGACGCCGCTTAAAATGGCGCTGGAGCGTGCCCGCAAGCGCTGTACGTGGCAGCGCGCCTCCGGCCCGGTTATCCACTGAGATTCGCCAGACCCCATGGCGGTACGCCCATCCAGGCTCATGGCCATTTTGAGGCGCACAAAGGGCCGTTTGTGCTGCATACGGGTGATAAAACCCGGGTTCAGGGCTCGGGCGTCTGGCTCCAAAAGACCAACGTCAACTTCAATGCCGGCCGCCTTGAGCAGCTCGATCCCACGCCCGCTTACTTGTGGGTTAGGATCCACCATGGCCACCACTACTCGCGCTACCTGAGCATTGGCGAGTGCGACTGCACACGGCCCCGTTCGCCCAGTGTGCGAGCAGGGCTCCAGCGTAACGTACGCCGTAGCGCCTTTGGCATGCTCGCCGGCGGCATCAAGCGCATGAATTTCTGCATGGGGCTCACCTGCTCGCAAGTGAAACCCTTCACCTACGATACATTCAGGTTGGCCGGGTGGCTGCTGAACAATGACACAGCCCACTCGTGGGTTCGGGTCAGTGGTATAAAGTCCCTGTCCTGCCAATTGCAAAGCGCGCGCCATATAGTGGTGGTCAGCTTCGCTAAAAAGCACCTTATTGCTCATTGGACGGCTCACTTTTTACACCTGATGGCAGGTAAGAAGGCTCCTGAGAAAGCCGATCTATTTCAGCACGGAACTCGTCTATGTCCTGAAACTTGCGATACACCGATGCAAACCGAATATAGGCAACCTGATCCAGACTTTTCAGTGCCTGCATCACCGATTCGCCAATATCCCGTGCGTTGATCTCACGATCCCCTCGGGCACGCAGCGTTTGGCGGATCCGTTCGACAGCGGCTTCAATCGCTTCAGCACTTACCGGGCGCTTTTCCAATGCTCGCACCATGCCATCGCGTAATTTCGCTTCGTTGAAACTTTCCCGGGAACCGTCTGCCTTGACCACGCGGGGCATCAGCAGCTCAGCCGTTTCATAGGTAGTAAAGCGCTCATGGCAATTGGCGCACTGGCGACGCCGACGTACCTGATCGCCTTCTGCCACCAGCCGCGAATCGGTTACTCGAGTATCGTTTGCACCACAAAAAGGGCAATGCATAGCGGTCAACCCTGTTGTCAGCCCGTGCTATAAGCCGCACGAATAAGCATGTTATAACCTGTTATCACTCACTAACGCATCCAACCACCCATCAGCTACAAGTTTAGATGCTCTAATGGTTTAAACGCAGTATTAACCTTGTATTGTAACGATTTGGCACACAAGCTGCATTGGTTCAATACATCTGATCGATTAATTCAGGAATCAGATGCGTATAAGGAGACCTGCATGCCTGAGTTCGAAAAGACGCTTTACGGCTATTTAACGCATCTTTATGGCCCACGCGCAGACGAAGTCCAGCGCCGTTTACTACAGCACATCGATCACTTTCGCCCAATGCTAACGCCAACTGCACGCCGCGGTGCGCCTTATTCTCAATCAGCACCAACATGGAGCGAAAAGGACCAGTGGCTGATCTGTTACGGCGACTCCATTATTGATACGGATTCGCCTCCACTGGCAGTACTGGATGACTTCTTGCAGGCGCGTTTAGGTGATCGCATTAGCGGCGTCCATGTTCTGCCCTTCTTTCCTTGGAGTAGCGATGACGGCTTTTCGGTAATTCACTATCGCGAGGTCAATCCTGAGCTAGGCGACTGGTCCCATATCCAAACGCTGGCCCGTCATTATGATTTAATGGCCGACCTTGTACTTAACCATGTATCCAGAGAGTCACTGTGGTTTGTCGATTACTTGAGCGGCAGTTCGCCTGGCCGCGATTATTTTATTGAAGTGGATCCTGAAACGGATGTTTCCCAGGTTACTCGCCCACGTAGCAGCCCGCTCCTTGTACCGGTAGCGACACGCCGCGGGACACGCCATCTATGGGCGACCTTTTCTGAAGACCAACTCGACCTGAACTTTGAAAACCCAGACGTACTGCTTGAGTTTGTGGGCATTTTGCTGTTTTACCTGCAGCAAGGTACGCGAATCATTCGCCTGGATGCGGTAGCGTTTCTGTGGAAGCGGTTGGGGACTTCCTGCATCCATTTACCTGAAACTCACACCGTTGTACGCCTGTTACGGGCGATTGTTGACCATGTTGCCCCAGGCACCCTACTGGTTACCGAAACCAACGTGCCACATGAGGAAAATATCAGCTACTTCGGCTTGGAACGGTTACCCGAGGGTGCACCCGACGAAGCGCATATGGTTTATCAGTTCGCGCTGCCACCGTTATTGCTTCACACCTTGACGCGAGGTGAATCAGAAACCCTGCAAACCTGGTTATCGAGCCTGCCGGTACTGCCTAACCATTGTACGTACCTCAACTTTACGGCAAGCCACGATGGTATTGGCGTACGCCCTTTAGAAGGCTTGCTACCCAACCATGAACGCGACGCGCTTTTGGAGCTGATGCATCGCTTTGGCGGTTTTGTCAGCATGCGCAGCAACCCCGATGGCAGCGATACACCTTACGAAATCAATATTACCTGGTTTGAGGCAATGCGCGGCACTCGCCGCGGCCCTGACCCTTGGCAGGTCGCGCGTTTTTTATGCAGCCAGGCCATCATGCTGAGCCTACAAGGTATTCCCGCTTTATATATCCACACGCTGACCAGCACACTTAACGATGTTGAAGGGGTTGAACGTAGCGGCCGTTTGCGCTCCATTAACCGCCGCCGCTGGCAGCGCAGTGAACTTGATCTTTTGCTCGATAACACGGCAAACCCGACTCATTATATTTTCCAGTCGCTTTGTAACTTGCTCGAAAGCCGCCAGCAGGAACCATGCTTTCACCCCAGCGCTGCACAGCGTGTTCTTGTATCACCGCCCGAGCTGCTTGCCATTGAACGCGGCCCACTACGCGATGGCCGCAGGCTACTGGCACTTTATAACGTGACAGATAAGCCTCTGCCGCTTCCGGACGCTGGCGATGCCGTTACCCAGGCGCTTGAACAGCATGATTGGCAAGCCATTGAAAGTGATAATCCAAAACTGGAAGATACCCTGCCCCCCTACGCAGTACGTTGGTTAATCACCCTGGCGTAGTCTGAAAATGGTAACGACCTGCAAAACACCCCGCCAGGGGTGTTTTTATATGCGCTACTCACCAGGCCTGATAGATTATGTCGAATTTATAGTTCTCTTCGCGCGCTTGCGCATCAAACAAGGATGATGTGATGCCCTTTAGCCCTTACGCCATTATTAGCAGCTTGCTTTTAATAACCAGCCTTAGCACGACCAGCCAGGCAGACGAGCTGCCCGCCCCTGTTCAAGCCTTGGCCAACCAGGGGTGGGATATTCATGGACAGTTTGACGCCCCGGGCGGCTTGCGTGGCTTTGGTGCCAGTACCCAAGGTCAGGAAATAGCTATCTACCTGACGCCAGACGGAGAGCACGCCATTATCGGCACAATGATGGATAGCCAAGGCAATAATCTGACAGAGGTACAGCTTGATCAACACGTCCGCGCCGCCTTGGAAGCCGAAACCTGGCAGCTTCTTGAGGAGAGCCATTGGATTCAGGATGGCAATCCTGACGCCCCACGGCTGATCTATACCTTTACGGATGCCAACTGCTCATACTGCCAGCAGTTTTGGGAACAAACGCGTCCCTGGGTAGAGACTGGCGAAGTGCAGTTGCGCCACATCATGGTCGGCATACTAGCCCCTGACAGCCCCGCCAAGGCAGCCGTGCTGCTGGGCGCTCCTGACCCGAGCGCTGCGTTTGAACGCCATAAGAAGGGCGAAGCCATTACGGTAAGTGCACAGCCACGCGATATTGAAGATCAGGTGTATGCCAATAACCAACTGTTCGAAGGCTTGGGGCTCTACGCAACCCCTACCAGTGCCTTTCAGCGCGAAACGCCTAACGGAGATATGCGTATTGATCGCACCCAAGGTATGCCAGACGAAGTGCAGTTGATCGAGATGATGGGTGGGCCAGCACCGGATACAAAATAAAATAGCAATTTTATTAAAAATTTACTCAAGCAATTGTTTTTTAACGTATTTAAATCAAGCGTTTTTTATGTGCGCCATTCCTGCAGAAAATAAGCAGCTGTTCCCTTAAACACATAGCCAGTCCGGCCGATATATAAGCTTCATTCATATCTTGAAAGGCTGTAACAGAAAACCATGACACGATTGACCATGAATCAACGACTCTGGGGCATATTGGGAATCATCTGCCTTGCCATGTTAACGCTGGTGGGCTGGCTAACCTGGGAAACTCGCCAAACCATTGAAGAAGAGCGCCGCACCAGTATCCAATACGTCGTGGAAAGCCTTAACTCACAGTTAAAGGCACTTCAAACGCAGGCAAGTCGTGGAGAGATTACGGTCGAAGAAGCGCAACAGCGCGCTATTGATAGCATTGCAAATGCTAATTTTGCCGAAGGTGAATATATTTTCGCCTTTGATGACCGCATGCGTATCGTGTCGCACCCAAACCGCCCTCTTGGCGAGGACATGAGCCACTATAAAGATGCTAGTGGCATGGATCTGTATAGCGCGTTTCTTGATGCTGCGCGCTCAGGTGGCGGGCATGTTGACTATTTCTCACGCCGCTTATCAGGTGACGAACAGTTTCCTAAAATCAGCTACTTTGCCTATTTGCCGGAATGGGGCTGGGCCTTTGGTGCTGGCATCTATGTTGATGATATTAACGAAGCCTTTATCAGTAATCTGATTCGCTCGCTGATTGCTTTTTTGATCATTGGAATCCCCGTTACCTTGTTAATGGGCTGGGTCATTCGTGATGTGGCACGCCGCCTGGGCGGAGACCCACGCTACGCTGCAACAGTAGTGCGCCATATTGCCGACGGCGACCTTACCCGAAGCACTACGCTTTCAAACTCCGATCAAGAGAGCCTGCTTTATGACATTAACCGCATGCGTGAATCACTGGCTGGCACTATCGGTGATATCCATCACGGTGCTGACCAGGTCAACAATGGCGTTGAGCAAATTGTGGGCGTTAATGAAGAGCTTTCAACGCGTACCGAGCAGCAGGCCGCGTCTCTTGCTGAAACCGCTTCCAGCATGGAGGAGCTTACGGCAACGGTGAAGCAGAATGCCGAACATGCTGATCATGCCCGCAAGCTGGCCACCACCACTGCCGATAATGCCCGGCGCGGCAGCGACGCCATGACCGCCGTGGTTGATACCATGACGAACATCAATGAGAGCTCGGCGCAAATGAGCAGTATCGTTAACACCATTGATGCCATTGCCTTCCAGACCAATATCCTGGCGCTCAATGCGTCCGTGGAAGCCGCGCGGGCAGGCGATCAGGGCCGGGGGTTTGCTGTCGTGGCCAACGAAGTACGCCAACTTGCCAGCCGCTCTGCTGCTGCCGCCCAAGAAATCAAAAAGCTGATTGAGAACTCAGGCGCCAAGGTTGCCAATGGCAGTCAGCAAGTGCGTAATACCGGCGAGATAATCAATAGCGTCGTGACCGATATACAGCAACTCAGCACACTGGTACAGGAAATCTCTGCAGCCACTAGTGAGCAGAGTAGCGGTATCGAACAGGTTAACTTGGCGGTCACGCAGATGGATCAGATGACCCAGCAAAATGCGAGCCTGGTACAGGAAAGTAATCACGCAACACAATCGCTGGCACAGCTGAGCACGCAGCTTCGCCAGCGCGTGGC
>NZ_RZHE01000015.1 GCF_003989825.1 Vreelandella populi | reverse complement strand
GGTGACTTGTCACCCTCATCGGCAAACGCCCACATGAATTACCTGATCAAATTGTTAAAGAGCATTTCGCTAAGACCTATCAACACTCGACTCGATGACCGGAGCCGCTTGCCTCAGCGAGGAAGGCGTATTCTACGCATTTCCTGGCGATTGTCAAGGGCGTTGTTTTCGATGTGAAACGTGCGACATCCAAAACATCCAACCGCTTGATAATCCGAAGGTTTTCACCTTCATTCACCGCTGGTAACGCTTGGCGTCCCCGGCAGCGGATGCGTACTTTACGGATTCACCGGGCGTTTGGCAAGGGGCTTTGCGAAATAAGTCTGAAAAACTTCTGCTACCTCCTTTATAAGGCCGTGAAAGCACTTCGGCGAACCACGTATTGGCGGTTACACTACGCGCAGCCACTTCATCTACTCACTTCGCCTTCTACTTCAACATGAGGTCCATGATGAGCCCCCATCTGCTATCCGTTGACTCCTTAAACCGCGACAGCGTTAACCACCTTCTACGCGTTGCGGCTCAAATGGAGCCGATTGCCCAGCGTCGTCAGGTTACGCGTGTTCTTGAGGGCGCCGTCTTGGGCAACCTGTTCTTCGAAGCCAGTACGCGCACCCGGGTAAGTTTTCATACGGCGTTTTGCCGACTGGGCGGTAGCGTGTGTGACACCACAGGCTTTACCTTCTCTTCCATGGCCAAGGGCGAGTCGCTTTACGATACCAGCCGGGTAATGAGTGGCTACTGTGACGCTATTGTCATGCGCCATCCGGACCAAGGCTCTGTTGCCGAGTTTGCCGCCGCTACTAATGTGCCGGTCATCAATGGCGGTGACGGCCCGGGTGAGCATCCAAGCCAGGCACTGCTGGATCTTTACACCATCGACAAAGAGTTTCAGCGGTTAGGCAAGTCGCTTGGCGGGGCGCATATCCTGCTGACCGGCGATCTCAAGTACGGGCGCACCGTACACTCCCTGATCAAGCTGCTCTCTTTATATGACCCGTTGCGCATCACGCTGGTGTCGCCACCCGGGCTTGAAATGCCGACGTCCTTGATCGACCTGGTCACAGCCCGCGGGCATCAGGTAGAAGTACGTGATCACCTGGCGACTGATTTTAGCGACCTGGATGTGGTGTACACCACGCGGATTCAGAAAGAACGCTTTACCGAAGAGATGAATGAAAGCTTCAAGGGAGTCTCGGACGACTTCATGGTCAATAAGGCATTTTTGGATCAGCGCTGCAGCGACTCGACCATTGTCATGCATCCATTACCGCGCGACAGCCGCCCCGGTGCCAATGATTTGAACGTGGATCTTAATGGCGACCCGCGCCTGGCGATATTCCGTCAGACCGATAACGGTATTCCCATGCGCATGGCCATTTTTGCCACGCTGTTGAAAGTCGACGATCTGATCGAGAAGGACATGCGGCCGGTACGCTGGTTTGTGCCTGATCAACTTGGCACGCTGGACCGTTAAGCCTTAATAGACAGCGCGCCCATCAGGAAGACCTTCCTGGTGGGCAAACCAACCCTCCAGAATCAGCACGGCAGCAATACCGTCCACGCTCTCCTGGCGATAGTTGCCCCGGTGCCCGGCTTCTTTAGCGATCAGCTTGGCCTCCCGGGTAGAGCCGCGCTCATCAACCATCACACACGGTTTGCCATAGCGTCCGTGCAAGCGATTACCAAACTTGCGCGCACGCTTGCTCATGTCCGATTCACTGCCATCCATATTGAGCGGCAATCCCACGACCAGAAGGTCAGGCTGCCACTCTTTAAGAAGCTGCTCTACTTTATTCCAGTCAGGGATACCATCACGCGCGGTGAGCGGGGCAAGCTCCCGAGCGCTTCTAAGCAGCTCATTACCTACGGCGACGCCAATGCGCCGAGTACCATAATCAAAGGCAAGAATTAACCGCTGGCCTGTTTCTGCCATCAAGCGTGCCCTGCGTCCCGAGTCATCAGATTGAGATCAACGCCGAGCAGCCCGGCCGCTGCCGTCAGCCTCTCTGCGGGAGGCGTGCTGAACAGTACCTCGCTCTGGCCTTCAACCGTAAGCCAGGTGTTTTCCTTAAGCTCATCTTCGAGCTGGCCCACTTCCCAGCCCGCACAGCCCAGGCAGATCAGAAAGTGCTCAGGCCCTTCCCCGTTAGCCAGCGCCTGAAGGATATCCATAGAGGTGGTCAGTGCGATGTCGTCTTCTACCTGAATGCTGGAGTCCCACGCCTGACTGTCACCCAGGTGGAGAATAAAGCCGCGGTCCTTATGCATCGGCCCGCCATAATAGACGGGCGCATTGCGATGAGGGCTCTCGTCACCGCCCAGCTCCAACTGGTCAAACAGCGCCTCCAGGGTGATATCCAGCGGGCGGTTGGTAATTACGCCCATACAGCCGTTATGGTCATGCTCACAGAGATAGATCAGGCTGCCCTCAAAATTCGGGTCATCCAGATGCGGCATCGCCATTAAAAAGTGGTGCTTCAGACTTTGCATGCGGCTCCTACGGTCTGCTGGCCCTGCCAGCAGACCTTCTATATTAGTAGTGAATCAGGCGTTCTGGGCAGCGCTCAGGCGGCGCTCAATCGCATCCAGCAGCGATCCGGCAATATCGGTGCCACGCTGATCATCAATTTCACGCACGCAGGTGGGGCTCGTCACGTTGATTTCGGTGATGTAGTCACCGATTACGTCCAGCCCGACAAACATCAGCCCCTTTTCACGAATCATGGGCTGGACTTGCTCAATCAGCCAGTAATCGCGCTTGGTAAGCTCACGCGTTACCCCGCGGCCTCCAGCAGCCAGATTGCCGCGCGTCTCACCCGCCGAGGGGATACGCGCAAGCCCGAAAGGCACCGGCTCGCCATCAACCAGCAGAATGCGCGTGTCGCCATCCTTGATTTCAGGCAGGTAGCGCTGAACCATGATCTGGCGCTGGCCGCGCAGCGTCAGCTGCTCGATGACCGCACCAATGTTGCGACCGTCAGGGCCGATATGAAAAATCCCGGTACCACCCATACCGTCCAGCGGCTTGAAAATCACATCGCCGTGCTCGGCGTGGAAAGCGCGCAGCACGTCATCGCGGCTTGCCACCAGTGTGGGTGTACAGCATTCAGGGAACTGCTGGGCAAACAGCTTCTCGTTACACTGCAAAAGCGCGGCGGTCGGATTCACGACTAGCACGCCTTCGCGCTCGGCAAAGCCCAACAGATGGACAGCATTGGTGAAATCGGCATCCACCGGCGGGTCCTTGCGCATCAGCACCACGTCCAGCTCGGCAAGTGGACGGTTAGCCGGCTCGCCCAGGTCGTACCAGTGCTCGGGGTCGCGATGCACCGTCAGCGGCCGCATACGTGCGCAGGCCTGCCCCGCGTTCAAGAAAAGATCTTCCTGCTCCATATAGTGCAGGGTATAGCCGCGCTCCTGCGCCGCCCATAGCATGGCAAGGGTAGTATCTTTCTTGTAAGCGATGTCACTGATGGGGTCCATCACGACGCCGAGATGCAGATTTGATTGACTCATCGGGGCAAATCCATACATGAACAATAGGTAAGCAGTATGCCGCACTGCCTGGCCGGCTCCAACCGTTGGCGCCGTTACGGGGCAAGCGCGCCTGGGTTCAGGCGTATTGCATCCGGCGCTAGGGTAATCAGCTGCTGCTTGTAGAGCCGCCCGATGGCCTGCTTAAACGCGCTCTTGCTGACCCCCAGGCGTGCCTTGATATCGTGGGCCGAACTCTTGTCGCCCAACGGCAGGTAGCCGCCGCTTTCACGCAGCGCCTTGAGTATCTTCTCGCCCACCACGTCCAGGCGTGCAGCCCCCGGCGGCAGCAGTGAAATGTCCACACGCCCATCATCGCGGCGCTGCTTCACGTAGCCGGTCAGTGACTGCCCGCGGCGCAGCGGCTGGCTGATATCATCCTGGTAGATAAGCCCCCAGTAGCGATGATTGACCACCACCTTCATGCCCAGGTCAGTGCGATCGGCTACCACCACGGCCACCTCGTCGCCCTGAGCCAGCGCCCAGGCATCATCGGTCAGAAAACGATCAAGACGCATGGTGGCTACCGGACGTCCCTGGTCGTCTTCATACAGCTTGACCAGCACACGCTTGCCCGGGTCCGGGCGAAAGATCTGCTCGCTGTAGGGCAGCAAGACGTCCTTGGGCTGCCCCCAGCGCAGGAAAGCGCCGGTGTTGTTCACCGCCGTCACCGTCAGATACGCCACTTCGCCTATCCGGGCAGATGCGTCACTGGCAGCGCGAGGGGGAGTCGTTGATTCACGGACCATGGATGCCGTCCTTAAAAAATGAGCTTTCATTATGGCGCCTGGACGTCTTCGGGCAAAGCATCAGCAATGCTTTAGTCTTGAGTCATGGCAAGCGCCGGTTAATTCATCTCTATCGTAAGCAGGCTTACCACAACCTGCTACGCTCAAAACATCAGTGGAATCAGCCTACAGGGACAGCACATGGAAGGTTTTACGCCCGTCGACATGACAGTCTTGATCGTTTATATCGGCCTGATCGCCTGGATCGGCTCACGCTTTGGCAAGGATCAACATAGCCCCGAAGACTACTTTCTAGGCGGGCGTAAGATTCCCGGCTGGGCCATCGGCCTTTCGGTGATGGCCACCCAGGCAAGCGCCATCACTTTCATCGGCGCCCCCGGCTGGGGCTTTGAAGGCGGGCTTGAACGGCTGGTCACGTTCATCAACGTGCCGCTGGCGATGATCGTGCTGATCATGGTCTTTGTGCCGGTATTTCACCGGGCAGGCATCTACAGCATTTATGAGCTGCTCGAGCGCCGCTTCGGCCCGGCCACCCGCACGCTGAGCGCTCTGCTGTTCTTGATCGCCCGAGGTCTTGCGACCGGCGTGGTGCTGTATGCGCCAGCACTGGTGCTTTCGGTGGTCACCGGCTGGAGCGTCAACCTGACCATTATCATCATGGCGGTGCTGGCCATCAGCTACACGGTGCTGGGCGGCATGAGTGCAGTTATCTGGACCGATGTCATACAGATGTTTGTGCTGTGGCTAGGGGCGCTGATGAGCATCTTCCTGCTGGTGACCAGCCTGCCCGGCGGCTGGAGCGACGTGTTTACCTTCGGCGCGCAGAGTGGCATGTTCAACGCCATCGACCTGTCTCTCGACCCCAGCGTGACCTATTCGCTATGGGCAGGCCTGCTGGGCGGCTTCTTCCTTCACGTCGCCTACTTCGGCACCGACCAGAGTCAGATTCAGCGTGTGCTCTCAAGCCCTTCGGTACTCGATGCCCAGCGCTCGCTGCTGATTGGCGGCTACCTGCTGATTCCGCAAATGCTGCTGTTTCTGTTTATCGGCGTCATCCTGGCGACCTACTACCAGCAGCACGGGCTCACTCCGCCGGAGGACCTGAACGAGCTGCTGCCCCGCTATGTGGTAAACGCCTTTCCTTCGGGGATGGCCGGTCTGGTCATCGCAGGCGTGTTTGCCGCCGCCATGTCGAGCCTTGATTCGGCGCTCAACTCGCTGTCAGCGGTAACCGTGCGCGACTTCTACAGCCGCTATATCAAGCCAGACGCCAGTGATGCGCACTACCTCAAAGCTTCACGGTTGGCGACGATCTTCTGGGGGTTTTACGCCACTCTGTTCGCGTTCTTTGCGGGCAACCTAGGGCCGGTGATCGAAGCGGTCAACCAGATAGGCTCATGGTTCTACGGTGCGCTGCTCGGCACCTTCCTGCTGGCGATCTTCAGCCACCGCTCCAACGCGCGCGGAGCAGTGGCCGGGCTGTTCACCGGCATGCTGGCCGTCTGGTCGGTCTCCAGCCTGCTGGACGTATCATGGCTTTATAACAACACTATCGGCGTCATGGTCTCGGTATCGGTCGGCTACCTGGTCAGCCTGACCAGCGCTGCCCCGCGCCCCGAGCAGCTCTCGGACGTCATCATCGAAGAAACCGCCCCCGACATGCAGGCCATTCTTGCTGCCCGAAGTGCCAACGCCCCCGAAATAGGCCGGGAGGCCCGCCTGACCCGGCGCCGCTGTATCGGCCTGTTCGTCTGGTTTGGAGTGATGCTGGGGCTGCTGGCCCTGCTGCAGGGGTGGGCCAATGGCTGAGCGCCTGACGCTTTCCCGCCAGCTTGATGAACACGCCGCCCGGCGCTGGCTCGGCCGACTGGGGGCAACCGCGCTGGAGCCTGCCTGGGTAGCCCTGTGGGCCGCCCCACTGGGCATGAAGGGAAAACCACCCGGCGCGTGGCTGCTGGGTGCAAGGGATATGCAGCGCGCGCTGCTGCTGACCGGCGCCGAGCTGCCCGTTCAGGCCGAGCGCCCCGATGCTGGCGTTCAACTGACCGGTGCCACTGCGCCCACGCTTGAAGCCACCCAACGACTCTGGCTATGGGAACGTATGGCGACGCCCAGGCTATGGCGTATTCAGGCGCTGGATACACCACCCACGCCGGTATGGCTACCCTGCTGGCTGGGTTACCGCGCAGGGCAAAAGCACCAGCTCACGGTGATCAGTGGTCTGTCAGGGGAAGTGCTCTCCATGATCAAGCCGTTGGTGCTTGCTGGGCTTGAAAGCGCTCACCGCCAGGTCCAGGCAGGCGACGAAAAGACGCTGCCCACCGGATGACGCATGAAAGAGAAGATCAGGTTAGTGAGCGCTTACAGATCGCCAAAGTAGTGCTGAAGAAGGGTTAGCGCCACGACCGGGGCTGTTTCGGTGCGCAGCACGCGCGGCCCCAACGTCAGCGGTGTGAAACCTGAGGCTTGAGCAGCACTGATGTCCGCTTCGGTCAGCCCACCTTCCGGGCCAATCAGCAGTGCTGCCGACGCCGGGCGCTCGGCGTGATCGAAGGCGTTACCGGTGGCCAAGTGCAGCATCAGTCGCAGCGGCTCCTGTCGGTTCTTCAACCACTCATCGATTCCCAGCGGCGGATGCACTACTGGCACTACCGCCCGGCCGCTCTGCTCGCAGGCACTGGCCGCAACAGCCTGCCAGTGGGCCAGCTTCTTGGCTTCGCGGTCGCCTTTCAGGCGCACATCACCGCGCTCGGTATACAGCGGGGTAATGGCGGCAACTCCCAGCTCCACGGCCTTTTGGATCGCATAATCCATCCGGTCGCCCTTGGAGATCGCCTGGCCCAGGTGAACGGCCAGGGGCGATTCGCTCGCCCCCGGCCATACCGCGTCCACCGTGGCGGTGGTGTGCTTGCGGCTCACCTCCGTCAGGCGAACGCCGGCCTCCTGGCCCTGCCCATCAAACAGCACCAGCGGCACGCCCTCGCCCATGCGCAGTACGCGGGTGACGTGGCGCGCCGGGCCTTCCGGCAGTTCCAGCGCCTCGCCTACCGTGAACGGTACCGGCACATACAGGCGGGGCATCTTGCCGTGCTGGGCATACCAGTCGTTGGCCTGCATGCTTAGTGAGTGCTTGCTTCGGCTTGCTGCTGAGCTTCACGCTGTTTGCGCTGGGCGTACATGGCTTCGAAGTTCACTGGCGCCAGCATCAGCGGCGGGAAGCCACCACGGTTGACCAGGTTGTCCACGCACTCCCGCGCATAGGGGAACAGCAGGTTGGGGCAGAACGCACCCAGAGTCTGTTCCAGCTGCGCACCTTCGATGCCCGAAATGCGGAACAGGCCCGCCTGCTCGACTTCAGCCAGAAACGACGTGGTGCCGGTTTCGCTGTCGTTGACCTGTGCGGTTACCTTGATTACGACTTCATACTGGTCATCAGCAATTTTGGTGCTGGTGGTGTTCAAATCCAGGTTGACCTTGGGCTTGAATGCCTGCTTGAAAACAGATGGCGAGTTAGGCGCCTCAAACGAAATATCCTTTACATAGATACGCTGTAAAGAGAACTTCAGCTGCGGCTTGTCACCGGACGCTGCTGCGCCCGCCTGCGGGGTGTTGTTATCTTCCGCCATGGAAAACTCCTCGTTGTTCATTCAATAAATAAAGGCGCAGTTGCGCTTACTTCTTAACCACCGGGAGGCTATCCGCCTGCCACTGCGCCATGCCGCCTTTCAGTTTGGAAACACGCTCAAACCCCGCCTTGGCAAGTTTGGCCTGAACCACGCCGGCGCCCTGGCCATGCTTGCAGACCACAATGATCGGCTGACCTTTCACTTTGTTCAGCTCGTTCATGCGGCTGTCGATATTGCTTTGCGGGATGTTGCGCGCCCCGGCAATATGCCCAGCCTTGAAGTCTTTGCTCTCACGAATATCCAGGATGACCGCGTCTTCGCGGTTAATAAGCTGGGTAGCCTGCGTTGAGGTCACAGCGTTGGTGGAGGCGCTACGCGTTTCATAAATGAGCCACGCTACCAGCACCAGCAAAAACGCCCCGACTAACAGGGGGTGGTTCTGTACGAATTCGAACAGCTGATCGATCATCGCGAACACAATCTCTTGGTATATGCAGAAAAAAGCGGCAAAGCCGCCGTCAAAACGCGACAAGTATACACGCCACAAGGCACCCCGCGCAGGCCTTGGTCATGACGCCCGGCAGTTGCCTACGTTATGATGCCCCAAGCGTGCGCCAGTCGCGACCCCTAAGGCGTTGTTTGAAAAAGATGAGCAGCATACTCGGGCTTTTCAAATGACGCTTTAGGCGCCAACAGCGCTTTCGTTTTACGCCGCTTGGTTTATTCAACCTAACGAGGTTTTTATGGCTACATCTACCCCGCGCCCTGTCGCGCTGATCATTCTTGACGGTTACGGCCACAATCCTGATAGCGCACATAACGCCGTGGCCTCCGCCAATACACCCGTGATGGATGATTTATGGGCCAGCCGGCCGCATACCTTTGTACATACCGATGGCCGTCACGTGGGCCTGCCGGATGGCCAGATGGGCAACTCGGAAGTTGGCCACATGAACCTCGGCGCCGGGCGCATTGTTTACCAAGACTTCACGCGGATCACCAAGGCGATTGAAGATGGTGACCTGGACGTGAATGAAAACCTGACCCAGCCCATTGATGAGGCTGTTGCCAACGGACGTGCCGTTCACCTGTTAGGACTGCTTTCCCCGGGCGGCGTGCACAGTCACGAAGATCATTTTATCGCCATGGCGGAGCTGGCGGCGCGGCGCGGCGCCCAGCGCATTTTTATTCACGCCTTTCTGGATGGCCGAGACATGCCACCGCAAAGCGCACTGGTCTCCATCGAGCGCGCCAATGCCCGCTTATCCGAGCTAGTAGGCGCCGACAACGGCTTTGTCGCATCCGTTATTGGCCGTTTCTACGCCATGGACCGTGACAACCGCTGGGAGCGCGTTGAAAAAGCTTACCGTCTGCTCACCGACGGCCAAGCCGAGGTATATGCCACCAGCGCTGAATCCGCCCTTCGCGATGCCTATGATCGCGGTGAGACCGACGAGTTCGTAGCCCCCAGCTGCGTATTGCTCAATGATAAATGCATTACGTTGCAAGACGGTGACGCGGCGTTTTTCATGAACTTTCGTGCTGACCGCGCCCGCGAGCTTACCCGCGCGCTCGTGGAACCCGACTTCAGCGGCTTTTCTCGCACGGCCCGCCCGACACTTGCCGGCAAGGGCCTAGTGATGCTTACTCAGTATGCTGCCGACATTCCGACGCCTGCCGCCTTCCCCCCGTTTGATTTGAACGACACCCTAGGCGAAGTGGTGGCCAAGCGCGGGCTTAAACAGCTGCGCATTGCGGAAACCGAAAAGTACCCCCACGTGACCTTCTTCTTCTCTGGCGGCCGTGAGGCGGAGTTCGACGGCGAGACTCGGATCCTGCTGCCCTCACCGCAGGATGTGCGCACCTACGATGAAAAGCCCGAGATGAGCGCCTACGAGATTACCGAGAAGCTCGTTGAGGCTATTGATGCCGGGCAGTTTGACCTGATCGTGTGCAATTACGCCAACGGCGACATGGTCGGCCATACCGGCGATTTTGACGCCGCGGTAAAGGCCATCGAGACCGTGGATATTTGCGTTGGCCGGGTGGTAGAGGCCATTGAACGAGCTGGAGGCGCCTGCTTGATCACCGCCGATCACGGCAACGCCGAGCAAATGGTGCACCCCGAAACCGGCGCTCCGCAAACGGCTCACACCACCTTCGTGGTGCCGCTGGTATATGTGGGCGAGCGGGAAGGGGCGCTTGACGAGGGCCGGCTGTGCGACTTGGCGCCCACGCTGCTCACCATGATGGATCAATCCGTTCCCGAGGCGATGACCGGGAAGCCGTTGATTCGCTTCAACTGATGTCAAGGCGGCTGGCACTGGCGCTCGGTGCGCTACTGGCCCTTCTCGTCTCGTCGGCAAGCCTTGCCCAGCCGGATGAAAGCGCTGCCCAAGCGCAGCTGGATGCGCTGGGTCAAGAAATCGAATCGCTTTCCGAGCGCTTAAGCGCCACGGGCCAGGCACGCGACAGTGCCGAGCGTGAACTGCGTGGTGTGGAAACCGAGCTGGCCCAAACGCATCAGCGCCTGGATGCCCTGCAGAGCGAACGGCGGCAGGTGGACGATGAAATGTCCCAGCTACGCCAGCACCGCGACCGCCTGGAAGGCGAGCGCGCCAGCCAGTATGCCGCTCTGGGCCAGCAGCTAGCTGCACTTTATCGGCTGGGGCCCACGCCCCAGCTCAAGCTTTTGCTCAACCAGGGCGACCCTGCCGAGCTTGACCGCATGCAGGCCTACCTGAACCGGTTTACCCAAGCACGCAACCGGCGCCTTGCCGATATTGCCCGCCTGGATACCGCCCTTGCTGATACCGAGCAGGCGCTTGACGAGCGTCAGACGCGCCTGGCAAGCCTGGCCGACGAACTTGACACCCAGCGCGCCCGCCTGGTGACGCGTACCGCAGAGCGGCGCAGCGTTGTGGAAACCCTGGATGACCGCTATGGCAGCGAAGCCGACCGCCTGGCGGATCTCAATGACAACCGCGAGCAGGCCGAGCGCAAGCTGCGTGAAATTCAGGCGGAACTGGCGCGCCTTGATTCGCCTACGCCTACCACCAATATCGTGCGTACACAGGGAGATTTACCGTGGCCGGTGCAGGGTGATATCACATCGTCATTTAACCGTCGTGACGGGGTTCACTATAATGGTATTGTCATTCAGGCAGGTGCCGGTACCCAGGTTAGCGCCGTGCACCCTGGCCGGGTGGTGTTTGCCGACTGGATGCGTGGGTTTGGCAACCTTTTGATTATTGATCACGGTGACCAGATCATGACCCTGTATGCCCACTTGCAGCAGTTCAGCGCCCGGCCCGGTCAGCAGGTCAATAGGGGAGATGAAATAGGCCGCGTGGGAGACAGCGGTGGACAATCTCGCGCCGCGCTCTATTTTGAAGTACGTCAGCGTGGTGAACCCATCAACCCTCAGCGTTGGATTGCGCGCCGCTGACGGGATAAGCTGAACCGTATTAACAGCCAACTTAGGGTAGCGCCTTACGCCTACCTATCGCCTTGCGGAGTCTGCATGACGCCATTTGTTACCGACGTATCGGCCCCTGCCAAGCGCTTCTTGGCTGCCCTGCTTCCTCTTGCGTTTCTGTCGGCCCCGTTACCGCTGCTTGCCCAGCCGGCAAGCCAAGCCTCTGCCGACGACCTGCCCCTTGAAGAGATCCAGACCTTTGCCGAGGTGTTCGAGCGCATCAAGCGCGGCTATGTGGAAGAGGTGGACGACCGCACTCTGCTGCGTAACGCCATGCGCGGCATGCTCAGCGAGCTGGACCCGCACTCCGCCTATCTGGATGAAGAAGAGTACCAGAGCCTGCGCGAATCCACCCAGGGTGAGTTTGGTGGCATCGGTATCGAAGTGGGGATGGAAAACGGGCAGCTCATGGTGGTCACGCCTATCGACGATACGCCAGCTTCGCGGGCAGGCCTGCTCTCCCGGGACGTGATTATCGCCATCGACGGCACGCCCACCGACAGCATGTCGCTGCAGGAAGCCGTGACCATGATGCGCGGTGAGCCGGGAAGCCAGCTGCGTATCTCGGTGCTGCGCACAGGAGAAGAAACCCCGCGCAGCTTTACGCTGACCCGCGAGGTGATTCGCAGCGAAAGCGTCAAACATGAGCTGCTCGAACCAGGCTACGGCTATCTGCGCATCAGCCAGTTCCAGTCGCGCACCCCAGAGCAGGCGCGCCAGGCCATCGAGCGCATGCAGCGCGACGCGCCGCTGGAAGGCTTAATTCTGGATCTGCGTAACAACCCCGGCGGTGTGCTTCAGGCAGCGGCGGGCGTGGCCGACCTGTTTCTGGATAGCGGCCTGATCGTGTACACCGAAGGGCGCCTTGCCGATACGGCAATGTCGTTCTCGGCATCGCGGGACACGCCGGCAGGTGATGTGCCACTGGTGGTATTGATCAATAGCGGCAGCGCCTCGGCCGCTGAGATTGTCGCCGGCGCTCTGCAGGACCAGCGGCGCGGGGTGATCATGGGCACGGACAGCTTCGGCAAGGGTTCGGTCCAGCAGATTATGCCGCTGGGCAACGGCGAAGGTCTAAAACTGACCACAGCGCTCTACTACACGCCCAACGGCCGCTCCATTCAGGCCCAGGGCATCGAGCCGGATGTAGAAGTGGTACGCGGCCGCCTTGAGCTTGCAGAAAGCCGCCTGGAGCTTCGCGAATCCGATCTCGATGGTCATCTGGGCGCTCAGCAGCCAATGACGCAATCGCGCCAATCCGCCTCGGAGCGGCTGCGCGACGACTACCAGATGAGTGAAGCACTCAACCTGCTCAAGGCGCTTAACGTAGTGGATCGCCGCCGCCGTTAACGGCAGCTAAGCGGCAGGCGCCCCCGCTCTCCGGTGGCCTGCCGCATTACCATGCGCTTTACGGGGCTTAACTGATTCATCCCGCTCATGCCCAGATTACGCGCCAGCGTAAAGAGTGGCATCTGCGTACCAAACAGCTCCCTAAACCCCTTCATCAGCCCTAGCATGGCGCTGTTATCCAGCCGTCGCCGGCGCTCATAGCGATTGAGCGTGGTGAGCTCGCCCCAGGGCGCACCGCGTTTCCAGGCGTTAATGACTTCCTCGGCCAGCACGGCCGCATCCATCAAACCCAGATTTACGCCCTGCCCGGCCATCGGATGAATGCTATGCGCCGCATCGCCTATCAGCGCCAGATGCGGCTGCACGTACTGCCTGGCATGGCGCTGTATCAACGGAAAGCGATAAGTGCGATCACAGGCAACCACCTCGCCCAGCCGATAGCCGAATGCCTTGCCAAGCGCCTCTCCCAACGCCTCAGGAGCCAGATTAACCAGCGTGCTCGCATGTTCAGGTGTGGTCGACCAGACAATCGAGCAGTAGCGCTCATCACCGTCGACCGTCAGCGGTAAAAAGGCCAGCGGCCCGCTCTCCATAAATGCCTGTCGCGCGGTACTGCCATGCCCTTGGGTGCACTTTACCGTGGTGACGACGGCTTCTTGGCCCATATCATCAATGGCCACCTCTATTTCCGCCATTTCACGTAGCGTTGAGCGAGCGCCGTCGGCTGCAACTAGCAGCGGCGCATTCAGCTTGCGGCCATCGCCAAGTTCAAGCCAGCGCCCAGCAGCAGAGGTTTGCAGCGCCTGCAGTGTGGCGTCAAAAAAGCATGTCACCTTGGGGTGGTCCATCACCAGTGCATTTAGCGCCGCTTGAGTAATATCGTTTTCCACGATATGACCAAGCACCGGGACCCCGGCCTCATCGGCAGAAAAGTTGATCCCGCCGCTGCCTTCGGCATCCCATACCTGCATATAGCGATACGGCGTTACCCGAGCACGCGCCATGGCAGGCCACGCCCCTAAGTGCGTCAACAGACGCTGTGACACTGGTGTTAGTGCACTAACCCGAACACCCGGCAGTTTGCCAGCAATGCCTTGCCAACGCAGCGGTTCAGTACGGGCCTCCACCAATGCGACCTGCATGCCTGCCTGGGCCAAGAGGGCTACCAGGGTCACTCCCACCACACCGCCCCCTACCACGACAGCGTCAAACTGTTGGGCAGGAGCCGTTTTTTTTGCAAGCGTATCCATAGCGTTCCTGTGTGATGTGGTTGGGTTATCTAGCGTTCAAGGCCCATTGCCCGACGTGCCAAGCTACGACGCAGCGGGCCAACCAGGTTAAGGCCGATCAGTCCTGCCGCTCGGGCATGAGGCAGCAGCGGCAGTGAGTGGCCAAACAGCCGCACCAGTCCATCGCTAAAGCGAATCACGTTGCCACGATCACGAGCCCGCTTCTTTTCAAAGGCCAGCAGCGTGGCCATATCACCTAGTGAGCGCTTGGCCTGTTCGCCCTGCTCAAGCGCTTCGACCAGGTCCATAATACCGCGCAGTGCCAGGTTAAAGCCCTGTCCGGCCACAGGATGCAGCGCGTGGGCCGCATTGCCCAACACCGCAAGCCCTGGGCGTATCGGCTCTTCGGCGGTTACCAGCGAAAGTGGATAGCTATAGCGCTTGCCCATTCGGGTAAAACGTCCCACGCGGTCTCCAAAGGCCACCTGCAACTGAGCGAGAAAGTCGCGCTCTGGTAGGGCCATTCGCGCACGCTCTTCACCACTTGGATGTGTCCAGATCAGCTCCATGGCCTGGCCTGATAGCGGCAACAGCGCCATGGGGCCTTCTTGGGTAAAGCGCTCGTAGGCAATGCCCTGATGAGGCTGGCTGATACCCACATGGGCAATCACCGCGGTCTGTTCGTAGGAGTTGCGGCGGCTATGAATGCCTAACTGCTCTTTAAGCCCCGAACGGCCGCCATCTGCAAGTACGGTCAATGCGGCATGCAGTTCGCTACCGTCTGAAAGACGCAGGCAATGGCCGCTGGCTTCCGGCGATAGTTGCTCCACTTTGGCCGGACAGTGCCACTCGATGGGCAGCGTTTTCAAGTGGCGGTGAAGCACCCGTCCTATCCAGGCGTTGGGAATCACATGGCCTAGCGCCTCAACACCCAGTTCCGAAGCACTCAGCCGCGTGGCCCCCAGGCGCCCGCGCTCGCTGATATGAATATGCTGGATGGGAGTGGCTTCCGTCTGCATGGCCTCCCAGACACCCAGCTGACGAAAACGCTGGGCGGACCCTTCAGCAATTGCGCTTGCCCGAGCGTCAAAGCTTGGCTGCCAACTCTCTTCAAGCGGCACTTCATGGATGGGTGACGCTTCAATAATCGCTACTTTCCATCCATAGCGCTCAATAAGCGGGGCCAGCGCGCAGCCTAAGCTGGCGCCCACTAACCCGCCTCCCACAATGACAATATCGTGAGTGGTCGCTTGTGTTGGCGTATGCTTGGACTGCGACATTGGCATCTCCTGCTACCTGGCTTATAGCCATATCATAAGGTGTAACGTAATTACATAAGGCTCATTCAAGCTTTAAAATATGGTTATTCTTTAACCATTAACGCTTCAATTTCAGCCACCTGCTTGGGTACACCGCTAGTCAGATTTTCATGCCCTTCAGATGTCACCACCAAATTATCTTCAATTCGGATTCCTACGCCTCGGTAAGCGCTGGGGATACCGTCTTCATCGGGAATATAAAGCCCTGGCTCGATGGTCAGGACCATACCAGGTACCAGCGGGCGAGGTGTCTGCTCATCAAGGCGGTAGGTGCCTACATCATGAACATCCAGCCCCAACCAGTGGGAGGTCGAGTGCAGATAAAAACGCCGATAGCTTTCATCGTCGATTCGCGCCTGAACATCGCCTTCAAGTATGCCCAGCGCAATCAACCCGGCGGTTAAGTCCTTCACCACGTTCTGATGAATATCGACAAGCGTGGCACCGGGTTTTACTGCGCTGACCGCTCGTTCCTGAGCGTCGAGTACTACCTGGTAAAGCGCTCGCTGAGCGTCGCTGAATTGGCCACCGACAGGGAAGGTACGCGTAATATCGCCTGCATAGAGATCGAATTCCGCCCCAGCATCAATCAATACCAGAGACTCTCTGCTCAACGCTGTGCGATTTTCAATATAGTGTAGTACGCAGGCGTTCGCGCCACCGCCCACAATAGTGCTGTAGGCCGGGCCGCTGCCGCCTTGCCAGACAAATTCGTGCTCAAGCTCGGCCTGCAGCTGGTACTCATAAAGGCCGGGGCGCGATGCCTGCATGGCGCGCACGTGGGCACGCGCAGAGACCGCCGCCGCATGGCGAAGCAGGGCAATTTCCGTTTCGCTTTTGATCAACCGCATGGCGTGAATCAGTGCGCTCACGTCAAGCCAACCTTTGAGCGGAGCACGTCCGCGCCGTAGCCCCGCATGCGCAGCAGAGAAGGCCTCCTCGGCGATCTCTAAAGCATCCGGGTTATTCAGCGGCACGTAGAGCAGTTCACGACCTTCAAGAAGCGTTGGCAATAGCGCATCGCGGTCAGCGTTTTCAAACGCCTGGTCGATGTCGTGCTCGCGTTCAACGCCTCGCGCACCCAGGCGACGCCCCGTCCAGGCTTCCAGCGTCGGGTCACGGTCCTGGCAGAACACGACACTTTCGCCCGTATCGCGACCTGGTACGAGAACCAGCAAAGCATCGGGTTCGGTAATACCTGTCAGGTAGTAGAAATCGCTGTTCTGGCGAAACGCATACTCGCTATCGTGAGAGCGAGTCACCAGAGAGGCGCCGGGCAATACCACTGCTGCATTGGCGGGTAGCTGCGCCATTAGCGCCTCACGACGCGTACAGTACTCGTCCACGCCGATGGCCGGCGGTCTTGGCAATAACTCAGGCAACATACAGCCTCCGAAGATTAGTGGACGGGTGCGTCGGTTTGCTCGACCTGGGGCTTGCCGGGGTGCTGCTCGGTATACAGCAGCATGGCCGCCATACGCGCATGCTCGGTCAGGGCAAACAGGTCGTTTTCGTTTTCCGGGCTGTCATCGATATCGGTTTCGATCCGGCTCAGCGCTTCCAGGTCGTCAATAGATTCGCGCAGCGCCTGGGACCAGCGCTCGCGCAGCTCGCTGTCGACTACTTCATCGACCACCTCGCTAAAGCCCAGTGTCCACTCCTTGAGCCCTTGGGCCTGCTCGGCCAGCGAGAATAGCTCGTCAGGCAGCAGCGGTGCATAGTTCAGGTCGCTGGCACTCAGTGCTTCCAGGGTCTGCTTGCGCCAGCCCAGAAGGCGTTCGGCACTCGCCTCGTCGCGGGGTTGCTCGACGCCCAGGCTTATGCATACCTCTTCAAGCCAGGCCTGGGCGCTGACATCGCGCAGAGCCAGAAGCGCGCATAGACGGCCGTCCAGAAAAGCGGGCGACTGCATGCTGCCGTGAAGCAGAAAAACATCGGCAACGTCAGAAAAATCCTGTCGCTCATCGATTAATGACATAGTGATAACTCGCTGTATAAAGGGGTGATACGTTAATACGCCGCAGGCACATGCGCGTTGACCCCGTGCAAGCGCCTCTCTTATAGTGAACGACGATATTTTCCTATGTCATGATGTTAACGCATTGGGCCCCTCGCTGGCCCGCCCCGGAGCTTTTAATGAGTAACGCCAAGCGGCCAACGAAAGAAATTACCCTTCTCGGGCGCAGCTACATGATCGCCTGTGATACCGGGGAAGAAGCCAAGCTTGAGCGGGCAGCACGCTACCTTGACCGCGCCATGAACGGTATTAATGCCCAAAGCGGCACCCTGGGAAGTGAGCGTGTCACCCTGATGGCGGCGCTGAATATCACTCATGAACTGCTGGAAGCGCTTGATGAGCATCGTGCAAGCGAAGCCACCTTGAATCGCCTGAACGATCGCCTTGAGCGGGCGCTGGCCAAAACGCGCCAATCTTAGTTAACCTTTCACTCAACACTTTGGCATAGCCGCTGGCTCTGTTAGGATATCGGGGTTCTCTGGGGTGTACGCCAGTCGTTATAGTCCCTCGAGCCTATGCGCAGTACCCAGGGGGCCAAATGCTAGCCAGACCCGTGTGCATGTCCGTGCGTCGGAAAGCCTGACGGTTTGGCTGCGGCCACCCACTCTGAACCAGTAGGTTCAGGGCCAGAATGACAGCGGCACTCTGGGGAACACTTTATTTATGGAAAGCCTGCACGACCCTGACGCCAAGCGCGTCCTGCGCCGCACGCTTCGCCGCAAGCGCTCAGCCCTCTCCAAAGACGAGCAGCGCCAAGCTGCGCTCAATCTTTGCCAGCAGCTCAAACACCTCCCCGAAATTCAGCGCGCTCGGCGTATTAGTTTGTATCTGCCGGTCAACGGTGAAATTGATCCCACGCCTCTTTTACCCTGGTTTCAAAAGCGTAACGTTGATGTTTACCTGCCCGTGCTGCGCCCGTTAAGCGCTAACTCGCTCTGGTTTGTTGCCTACCATGCCCACACGCCCATGGTGAAAAACCGCTTCGGTATTCTCGAGCCCGACACCCGGTTTGCCGCTCACCACCGCAACCGCTTGCCTGTCTGGGCGCTGGATACGCTGATCGTGCCGCTGGTGGGCTTTGATGCCCAGGCAAACCGCATGGGGATGGGCGGCGGCTTTTATGACCGCAGCCTTGCCTTTATGCGCCGAGGAGGCCCGGCGCCTGCCTTGATTGGCGTGGCTCATGCCTGTCAGCAGGTGGACGCCCTGCCCGTGGAACCCTGGGACGTGCCGCTGACCGCCGTCGCGAGCGACAGGGCCGTGGTGCGAGCGGACAAAAAAAAGAGCCGGCCCTGATGGGGTCGACTCGTATCGCCTTGCGGTAAGTAGCCGCGATGCCCGTAACGTTTCGATTAACTTCCCGATAACGCCTGGGCATAGCCAGTGGCAAGTACGCCTAATAAAAACACCACTGTTAATGCCATTACCATATCAGGCTTTTTCCGCCGCATGCCGACTCTCCAACACCTTATGCCCTTGCACTGACACATCACCCGGCTCATCTGGTGAGGGTGATCCGCCTCATTAATTTCGCTGACGACTATAGGGCTTTAAGGCCATCAGTGACAACTGCTAAACAGACATATTTTAGGCCTATTTAAAGCTTTTAATAACCTTTAAGCATCTGGCAGTTCTTAACTGAGGCGTTAGTGAGCACTCACCTTCTCCTGTTAGGATATCAAGCCATGAACAGCCGGTAAGCCGGGTTATCACTTTCATGCCAATAACGGTAGCCAATGGCGTCTAGATAATCGGCTACATGGGTCTGGTCACCGTTGGGTACCTGCATCCCCACCAAGACACGCCCATAGGCCGCCCCATGATTGCGGTAATGAAATAGCGAAATATTCCAGTCATGGGGCAATTGGGTCAGGAAATTCATCAGCGCCCCTGGCCGTTCGGGAAACTCAAAACGATAAAGCGCCTCTTCAAAACGCTCGCTGGGTCGCCCACCGCTCAGGTGACGAATATGCAGCTTGGCAAGCTCGTTATCGGTCAGGTCTTCAACCTGGTAACCCCCCTCGCGCAGCTTTTCAATGACGGCCTGACGATCTTCACCTCCCGGTTTTACCTGCACGCCAACAAAGATATGCGCCTCGGTGCTGTCCGCGTAGCGGTAGCTGAACTCGGTGACCATGCGTTTGCCAAGCGTTCGGCAAAACTTTTTGAAGCTGCCGGGTTTTTCGGCAATGGTGACGGCCAGAATGGCTTCGCGCTGCTCGCCAAGCTCAGTGCGCTCGGCAATATGCTGCAAACGGTCAAAATTGGTGTTGGCACCCGAATTGATGCAGAGCAACGTTTCACCCTCGACGCCGGTTTGCTGCACATACTTTTTCAACCCGGCAAGCGAGAGTGCGCCCGAGGTTTCGGCCACCGCCCGGGTATCTTCAAAGATGTCCTTGACGGCCGCGCACATCTCATCGGTATTGACCGTGATCACCTCGTCTACCAGATCCTTCACCAGTATGAACGGCACCTCACCGATCTGGGCCACCGCGACACCTTCGGCAAATACGCCGACCTGCTCCAGAACTACGCGTTCGTTGGCTTCAAGGGCTGCCTTGAGACAGGCGCTATCCTCAGCTTCAACACCAATGATCCGGATATCTGGGCGCAGATACTTGACGTAAGCTGCAACGCCGGCAATCAGCCCGCCGCCACCTACCGGTACGAAAATGGCGTCCAGCCGCCCACTATGTTGGCGCAGAATCTCCACCCCAATCGTGCCCTGGCCCGCGATCACATCAATATCGTCAAAGGGCGGGATATAGGTGTAGCCATGCTCTTTGATCAGCTCCTGGGCATGCTCGGCGGCGGCGGCAAAGGCATCGCCTTTAAGCACTACCTTCGCCCCGCGCGCGCGCACCGCCTGCACCTTGATTTCCGGGGTAATACGCGGCATGACGATCACCGCCTTCACACCCATCAACTTGGCCGCCATGGCAAGGCCCTGGGCGTGATTACCCGCCGAGGCGGCAATCACGCCCTTGGCTTTCTGCTCCTCAGTGAGCTGGGCCATCTTGTTATACGCGCCGCGAATCTTGAACGAGAACACGGGCTGCAGGTCTTCACGCTTAATCAAAATCTGATTGTTAAAACGACGCGACAAAAAGGGGGCGGGGGAAATCGGGGTCTCACAGGCGGCTTCGTAAACGTTGGCCTGGAGAATCTTTTTGACGGTAGCTTCAAGCATGCGGGTATCCAAAGGGAAAACGTGAAGGTTAAGGCTCGTGAACAAAACGCGAACAAAGCCTGTATTGGTAGCAGATTACGCCTACCGGCGTCTACCGCGTTTCCATCGGCAGGCGCCGCTTTGCCCGGTATACTAACGCTATAACCCCCACGCTTACCTATAAAGGTTTTCCATGACGCAAGATGAACTCAAGGCTGCCGTAGCCGATGCGGCTATCAAAGAGATTGAATCCAAACTTGAGAAAGACACTGTACTGGGTATCGGCACCGGATCAACGGCCAACTTGTTTATTGACCGATTGGGCCCGCTGCGCGACCGCTTCAAGGGTGCGGTGGCAAGTTCTGAAGCCAGTGCCAAGCGCCTGGAAGTGCTGGGTATCGAGGTATTCGAACTGAACAATGTAGGCACGGTGCCCTTCTATATCGATGGCGCTGACGAAGTGAATGCTCACTTACATATGATCAAAGGCGGCGGCGCCGCACTTACCCGTGAAAAAATCGTCGCGGCGTGCGCCGAACGCTTTATCTGCATTGCCGATGGTTCAAAGCTTGTAAATACCCTGGGTGACTTCCCTCTGCCCGTCGAGGTAATCCCTATGGCGCGCTCCTACGTTGCGCGTGAGCTGGTTAAGCTGGGTGCCGACCCGGTTTACCGCCAGGGGGTAGTCACGGATAACGGCAACCAAATTATCGACTGCTACGATTTTATGATTGAAGACCCGGTCGCCATGGAAGCCAAGATCAACGCCATCGTGGGCGTGGTTACCAACGGCCTGTTTGCCGCTCGTGGGGCTGATGTACTGCTGCTGGGTAAAGAAGGCGGCGTCGAGCGCACCACACGCTAGGGGCTAAGCAACGCCTCCAGACCATCCAGGGTGCGTGCAAGCGCACCCTGCTGCGCATTGATAGCGGATTGAGCGGCCTGGCCTTCTTTCAGGCAACGCTCTGGATCGGCGAAGCGGCTGTGTAACGCCTTTACTAAAGCGTCCATATCTTCCACCAGCGTGAGTGCACCCGCGGTTTGCAGAGGCTCGACCACATCAGCAAAGTTTTCCACAAAGGGGCCACTGAGAACGGGCTTGCCCAACGCTGCCGGCTCAAGCACGTTATGCCCGCCAAGCGGCACTAAACTGCCACCCACAAACGCCACTTGGCCAGCGCCGTAGAGTATTACAAGCTCACCCAGCGTATCGCCAATATAAACTTGCGTCTCCTGGGTAACGGGCTCGTCCAGGCTGCGCCGACTCGTCTCCCAACCCTCCGCCTTACACAATGCCGCTACTTCATCAAAGCGCTGCGGATGGCGCGGGGCGAGAACCAGCAGCGCATCAGGATACTGGCGTAGCAACTGCCGGTGCGCCTCAAGCAGCAGCGCTTCTTCGCCATCGCGGGTAGAACCGGCGACCCAAACAGGTCGCTTGCCCCATTGGGTAAGTAAACGCTCACTTTCTCCTAAAGCGTTTTCCTGCAAACCCATCTCAAATTTTAACGACCCTACCACTGCCGTTTTTGAAAGCGTCGCGCCTAGGGTTTTAAACCGCTCGGCATCGGCTTCGGACTTTGCCGCCAGCCAATCGACATCAGCCAGCGTGCGGGCCATTAACGAAGTGATTTTCTGATAGCGCTTGAACGCCCGCGGTGAGAGCCTGCCGTTGACCACAGCGACCGGCACTCCGCGTTGCTGGCAGGTAGAAAGCAGATTGGGCCACAGTTCAGTTTCAAACATGATGGCAAGTTGAGGCTTTACCTGACGTACAAAGCGTTTGGCCGCGCCGGGGAAATCCAGGGGTAAAAAGCAATGTGTGAGCCGGGTACGTTCAGCCTGCTGCTCATTTATTAATGCCTGCGCCTGCTGGGCGCCCGTCGCGGTCATGGTGGTCAACAGCAGGCTATGGCGCGGATAGCGCTCGAGCAGGCCATCTATCAGCGGGAGGGCAGCTCGTACCTCGCCTACTGACGCACAGTGTAGCCAGATGCGCGGCGGCGCAGGTAGCGCGCCAAGGCGTTTTCCCAGCCGTTGCCAGCGCGAGTAAGTGGGCACTTGCTCACGCCAGATACGCCAGCCAATCAGCGGAGCAAGTGCATAGAGCGCCGCCGAATAGCCAAGCCGTGGCCAGTTAATTCGCCCCATTAGCCTTCGCGGTCCAGAATGGAGCTGATCATCGCGGTAGTCGATACGCCATCTTCAAACCCGAGGACCTTAACCTCTCCTCCGTTGGCTCGAACGGCTTCTCCCCCTGCGATATCATCAGGATGGTAATCCCCTCCCTTGACCAGAATATCCGGCAGAACGGCCTCAATCAGCGCTTGCGGCGTGTCATCGCTAAACGGCACGACCCAATCTACCGCGCCAAGACCTGCCAGCACCTGCATACGCCGGTTAAGCGGATTGATGGGCCGCTTGGGCCCTTTCAGGCGGCCAATGGACGCATCGTCATTGACCGCCACGATCAGCCGATCGCCCAGGCGCTTGGCCTGTTCGAGGTACGCCACGTGCCCGGCATGCAGGATATCGAAGCAGCCATTGGTCATGACGACCCGTTCGCCACGCAGCTGGGCGGCGCGCACTGCTTCCACCAACGGCATCTGCTCAATCACGCCGAACTCGGCAAGTTTGTCGCCATGCAGCGCTGTATACAGCTCAGCTACTGACAGCGTGGCGGTACCGGGCTTGGCGACCACCAAGCCGGCCCCCAAGTTAGCCAGCATCATGGCTTCCGGCAGCGCATGGCCTGCAGCCAGCGCCAGACCCATCAAACCGATGACCGTATCACCAGCCCCGGTGACATCGAAGACTTCCTGGGCGCGCGTGGGCAGATGAATGGGCGGCTGGCCTGCACAAATCAAGGTCATGCCTTTTTCACTACGCGTGATTAAAAGCGCTTCAAGCTCAAGCTCAGCGCGCAGCACTTCACCACGCTTGGCAAGCTCGGCGTCGTTTGCGCAGTGGCCCACCACGGCTTCGAACTCGGTAAGATTGGGGGTAATCAGGCTCGCCCCCCGGTACTTGCTGAAATCCTGCCCCTTGGGATCGATCAGCACGCGTTTGCCATGGGCACGCGCCTGGGCGATCAGGCGCTCGACCTGGTTGAGTGTGCCTTTACCGTAGTCGGAGAGAATCATGATATCGCAGTCGGCCAGGGCCTTTTCTACCTGATCCACCAAGCCCGAGGTGTCCACTTTATCCAGGCGCTGTTCGAAATCCAGACGCAGCAACTGCTGGTTACGGCTCATCACACGCAGCTTGGTAATCGTGGGAATATCGGCGCTGCGTTGAAAGTAAGTGCTTACATTGGCGGTATGTAGGCAGTTTTCCAGCAGGTTGGCGTTGTCGTCGTCACCTACCACGCCGGCCAGGGCCGCATGCCCACCTAGTGAAGCGACATTAAGTGCCACGTTGGCCGCGCCACCTGGGCGGTCGTCCGCCTCTTCTACCCGCACTACCGGTACCGGCGCTTCCGGTGAAATACGCGACGTACCGCCGTGCCAGTAACGGTCCAGCATGACGTCGCCCACGACCAGTACGTGGGCATGTTCAAGAGCGGTTAAATCAACTTTCATGACGAGATCCTGGGACAGTGTCGGGTGCGGTATGCGCAAGTAGCGTGTCGAGCTGGGCGATAACGGTATCGGTTTTAATCAGCGCCATGGCGTCCTGATGGCGCACCCGCTGCCCCCACGGCACGTCTTCCACCGATTTATGCAAATAGGCGCGTACCGCTTCGGGGTAGGCATTTACCGCAAAATCACGCCAGCAATAGGGGGCAGCACGCTGAGGGTTGGTCGTGGCGTATAGCCCAAGCGTCGGCGTGCCCATAGCGTTGGCCATATGTGCCGGTCCAGTATCTGGGGCAATTACTGCACGGGCCTGACCAATCAGCGCCAGCACCCCCTTGAGCGAGGTACCGCCGATTGCATTGATCACGCTGTCCGGCTGGCACAGGGCCTCAATCTGCTCGCCGATCTCGCGCTCAAGGGAGCTGCCGCCGCCGGTGAGCACGCTTTTCAGGCCGTGGTGTATCCAGGCGTGTTCAATGACGCTGGCATAGCCCTCGACCGACCAGTTGCGAAAGTTGCGCAGGCGCGCATTGCTGCATGGATTGATCACCAGATAAGGCGCCTCGCCGCTGATGGCTCGCGCCTCATCAAGGGCAGTTTGCGGCACCGGCATATCCCACTCCAAGCGGGTATCGCCAACCCCCAACAGGCGGGCAAAATCCATGAAGGATTCCAGCACGTGGGCCTGGGCGTGGGGCGCCAGCTGGTGCTGGGTAAACCAGTGCTGGGCATCCTTGGCACGGGCTTTGTCATAGCCCACACGTACATCGGCCTTGAGCCCTAGGGAGAGCACGCTGGCGCGAATCGCCTGCTGCATATGCAAGAGCACGTCAAAACGCGTGTCGGAAAGTTCACGCCACAGGGCGCGCATGCCTGCAAAGCCGGTCGATTTGTCATACACAACAAACTCGACCCCGGAAAGCCCCGCCAGTAGACTGTGCTCCCCCTTACCGATAATCCAGGTAATGCGCGCTTGTGGCCACTTGCGCTGAAGTGCGCGTACCGTCGGCACGAGATTGCACACATCTCCCAGGGCGGAGAGGCGCAAAATGGCAATGTGTTTGGGTTCAGCAGGCAACGAGGGCTTCATGCGCTTAACGGCACTCCGACAGAAAAATAGTCTGATTTTACATGATGCAGACAGTTTAAGTGACGCGCCGGGTTCACACCAACTATCGCACCCGGTTGGGCCTGAGCTGTTCAGTGCGGATTACTGGCGTTGCAAGGACCTAGTAGTCGGTGAAGCGCCAGGTCGGGGCAGTAGCCTGTTTCTGCAGGCCACACCTACCCAGCAGTGGGTGCTACGCCCCTATCGGCGTGGCGGTCTGGTGGCGAAGCTTAGCGAAAAGCGCTACTGGTGGGCGGGCGCCGAGCGTACCCGCGCTTTTCAGGAACTACGTTTAACCGCCGCGCTTTTTGAGCAGGGCCTGCCGGTGCCTTCGCCGGTTGCCTGCTGTGTGACGCGCCATGGTATGACCTATGAGGCGGCGCTTATCACCGTGCGCATCCCCGGCGCCCAAGCGCTGGCAAACCTGCTTGCGGCGGGTAAGGCGGACGATGCGCTGCTGCGACGCGTAGGCACCATGATCAAACGCTTTCATGAGGCCGGTCTTGATCATGTCGATCTCAATGCCCGCAATATTTTAATCGACCCCAGTGCCGCGTCCTGGCTGATTGACCTTGACCGCTGCCGGCTGCGCAAACCGGGTAAGTGGCAGTCCAATAACCTTGAGCGCCTTGCCCGCTCCGTAGCCAAATTCAGCGCCTCGGAGCAGGTACCCGCGGTTATGGCCTGTATTCACGCGGGCTACGCTGCCCCACGGTAAAGCTCGATCAGCCGCTTTACATGCTGCTTGTTGCTGAAGTGCTGCTCAACGCGCGCCCGGGCGGCCCGACCCATTGCCTGACGTCCGGCATCATCGCGTACCATGGCGTCTATTGCCGCGGCCCAGGCGCTGACGTCATGCGGCCCTACCAATACGCCGGAGGGGCTGTCGACCAACTCAGGCAACGAGCCGGTATTGGAGCCGATAATCGGCATGCCGCAGGCCATGGACTCGATAATTGTCAGGCCAAAGGCTTCGTTTTCCGAGGGAATGCACACCATGTCCAGCACGGGCAGAATCTCGGTCAGGTCGTTGCGGTGGCCTAGAAAGGTAATTTTCTCGGCAAGCGGCGTGCCGGCAATCAGCGTCTGTAGCTCGGTATAAAAACTTTCTGTACCGCCGGAGGCGTAGTCGGTGCCGCCGATAGAGAGTGCATAGAAATCAAGCGCGGGATCTAGCTCCAGCAGCGCCTTGACCCATACATCCTGTCCCTTGCCCGGCGTGACGCGCCCAGGCAGCCCAATGACGACTGCCCCCTCGGGAACGCCCAGCGCTTTGCGCTTGGCCCGGATCGCATCGGCATCATGGCACGGTTGGTAGGTATTGATATTCACCCCATGGGGCAAAAAAATAACGTGTTCACGCGGCACGGGCAGGTTACTGACGTTGCGCTGGTGGGTGGCCTGGCTGATCGATAGAACGCGATCCACCTTTCCATAGGCAAATCGGTGGTAGAGGTTCTTCTTGGGTCGGCGCCCCCCGACATGGTCGGTATACAGTACGTTGAGTTCCGGCATCAGGCACTTCAGCAATGCGCTAAGCCTTAAGTCGCTCGATTTATGGCAGTGAATGATCGTTACGCCCTGTTCGACCAGCCAGCGGCGAATGCCCAATACGTTAGCCAGTGCTGCCGGGTTGCTCTTGAAGGCTTTGTACGTCACATCGTTGCGCTGCATGTACGCTTCTACCTTGGTATTTTCAAGGCAGATGCCGATAACCTCCCAGCCCTCTTCCTTTAAATCCTCGATGACTCGGTCGACATAGAGCTCCATGCCTCCTTTGCCGTCCGACATACACAGCTGCAGCACTTTATCCGCCATCCCGTCACCACCCATACGCACCGTTAAACAATGAATACAATCTCTTGTAGTATACAGGCTGCAATTAACAGGGCTTTAACCATGGCGAAGAAATTGCTCGTTGTTCGTAACGACAAAATCGGCGACTTTATGCTGGCCTGGCCAGCATTGGCATGCTTGAAGAGCGCATCGCCTGCACCCCATATTACGGTATTGGTTCCCGCTTATACCGCGCCATTGGCAAGCGCCTGCCCCTGGGTCGACGAGGTCATGATCGACCCCGGAAGTCAGGCGGAACAACCGGCCCAGAAGGCCCTGCTGGAAAGCGTCAAATCTGCCCAGTTTGATGCCTTGCTGACACTTTTTTCAACGCCACGCATTGGCTGGCTGGGCTGGCGGGCGGGCATTCCCCTACGCGTCGCACCGGCCACCAAATGGGCGCAGGTGTTTTACAACGTAAGGATACGTCAGCGGCGCTCGCGCTCGGAAAAGCCCGAGTACCAATATAACGTTGATCTCGCCTGTGAGCTGCTTGCCCGCCTTTCACTTAGCTTGAATGCGCTGCCCACCCCGCCCTTTTGGCCCGTGGATGACGTTCAAAGAAGCGCGCAGCGCAAGCGACTGACAAGCTGCATTGAAGCGCGCCCTGACGCCCCACTGGTGGTGGTGCACCCCGGCAGTGGGGGGTCGGCGGTGAATCTTTCGATCGATCAGTATGCAGCACTCATAAGCAATATTGACCGGCAGTTGGAAGGGGGCTCTGCCAACTGGCTGATTAGTGCAGGCCCCGGCGAAGAAACCGCCGCCCAGACACTGATCGATCAGTTAGCTGATGCCAGTATTAAGGCCAAGCACGTACCGGCCAGCACCAGCGTGGCCGATTTTGCTTACCAGCTGACGGGAGCCGATATGCTAATCGCGGGCTCTACCGGCCCGCTGCATATTGCCGGGTGCTTGAACATTGCCACCGCCGGGTTCTATCCCGCCAAACGCTCGGCAACGCCGCTGCGCTGGCAAACCTGCAACAGCGCTGACAGGCGTTTGGCGTTCAGCCCGCCCGCCTCGGCGGATCAGCAGGATATGTCTTCCATTGATATCGAGACGGCGGCCCAGCAGATTTCAGCGCTTCTCAACCGCTGATGTGCGCGTACGTATCCAGAGATCGGCATACTTGTTGAAGGTTGAATGCGCGGACAGCAGGGCCAGTAAGAAGCCCTGCTTGCCATCTTTAAAGCCCGCCTTGAGTACGTACATTTTCAAAAAGCAGGCGATTCCATGGGTGACACCACTTCCCAACGTGGCAGTTTTACCCTGAGCGGCCCGCTGTTCAGACCAGGCCTGGGCATAATGCGCGGACTTTTCCAGATAGTGACGCAGGTCGCGGTAGGTATAGTGAAGCAGATCGCCGGAGAGGCGCCTGACGCTCACTCCCTCAGGCACGACCAGCTTTTCATGTACCAGCGCGGCATTGTAAGCGGCCTGGGCAGTGGGATAGAGGCGCAGCACTCGGTCGGGATACCAACCGGAATGACGGATAAAGCGCCCAAAACACCATGAAAGGCGGCTGGCGCTATAGATAGCCGGCGCTTGCTGAATGGCCTCCAGAATGCTGTCGCGCAACTCAAGGGTTACCCGCTCGTCGGCATCCACCATCAATATCCATTCGTGGCTTGCCCGCGCTTGCGCCCGCTGGCGCTGAATGCCAAAACCCTGCCAGTCCGTATCGGTACTTACGTTATCGGTATACTCACGGGCGATAGCGCAGGTGTCATCCTGGCTCCCTGCATCCAGCACCACGATCTCATCGGCCCAGGTAAGCGTATCCAGGCACTCACGCAAGTGATGTGCTTCATTTTTCACGATCAAAACGGCAGAAATTGGCACAGATCACCTTCGCCAGAAAAATTGGTAGGTGGGTATGAAAGCGTACTTTATCACCTGGCATCAAGATTCATGCTAGCACGCTCTGACGATGAATCGCCCCTTGCGCTGGCAACATTTGGTAAGCTACGAGCTTTTATCGCACTACCTATAGGGATACGGCATGCCCGCATTTACGTCCTTCAAGCTTACACCTTGGCTGCCTTTGGTGATTCTCGGCCTTAGCCTGGGCTATGCCACTACCGTGCTGACTCGCCTGCCCTGGTGGACGCTTCTGTTTATCGCGGCGCTGTGGATTGGCGTGGGCGTCAAACTCGCCTGGGGCCGTCCGCTGAACGCCCGCTATCGCAGAATATGGCCCTGGTCGCTGGTGCCGCTAAGCCTGATGGGCTTGTATGTCTATTTAGCGGACAGCTTTGGCCACGTTGATCTCGGTGCGGTATTTTTCCATCTGCAGGCAGGCATGACGGACCATGGCGGCGCTGGCAAGATGGTTTCAGCCGTGGTGTATATCGCGGTCGTGGTCGCTATTTTATGGTCGGTGACCTGGCTCTCACGACACGACCAGCGCTGGCGTCTGGCCGAGCGCTTCTTTGCGATTCTCTTGCTGGCGACCAACCCGTTGCTTTATGGTCTGGGCCAGCGCAGCGTAGCCATTGTGGCTGACGACGGCGAATGGCTTAACCGCCGTTATATGCCGCCGCCCATCGAGGAGCCGCAGCGCACGCCCAACCTTCTGATCATGTACCTGGAAAGCCTGGAGCGAACTTATGGACACGAAATCTTTGGCGACGCCTACGCCGATTTAAATGCACTTGGCGAGCAGGGTCTGGTGTTTGAAGGCATCCGGCAGATGGACAATACCGGTTGGACCATGGCCGGCATGATTGCCAGCCAGTGCGGCGTTCCACTGATGCCTGCAGGACTCTTGCATGACACTCAGTTTGAACCGCTCCAGCAGGTGGTACCGGGTGTTGACTGCCTGGGCGATATTCTCGCCGCCCAAGGCTATCGGCTCAGCTACCTGGGCGGGGCCAGCACGCAGTTTGCCGGCAAGGGGCTTTTCTACCGCGGCCATCAGTTCAACACAGTCAAGGGCAAGGAAGACTTTGTTCCCGACATGGAGGACCCCGAGTACCTGAATAGTTGGGGGCTCTTTGATGATACGCTTTACGACCTGACCGTTGATGAGATTCGCCGTCTGGACGAGGAAGATAATGGCCCCTGGGCCGTGGTTAACCTTAACCTGGCGGGGCATGCGCCTAGCGGTTTTCCCTCTCAAACCTGTCAGAACCGCCAAGGGCCGTTTGACGGACAAAGCATTCTTTACTCGGTAGAGTGCTCGGCTCATGAAGCCAGAATGCTTATTGAGCGGCTACAGCGCGAAGGCCTTCTGGACAATACGCTGGTTGTCGTCCTTAGCGATCATCTGACCATGCGGGTCTCGGTCTGGGACCAGCTAACCGCGCTGGATCGTGACAATACGCTGATCATGCTGGGCGATCATATTATCCCGCAGCGTATCCGCCGGGATGCCACCATGCTGGATGTTTTCCCCACCATTCTTGAGGCACTGGGCTTTACGCTTAACGAGCATCGCGCAGGGCTAGGTGCTTCGCTTCTTAGTGAAAAACCCACGCTGGTAGAAGTCCACGGTATCGAGGTACTCAACGAGCGCCTGCGTGAGGAAACCGCCTTGCAGCACCGTTTATGGGAAGGCCTTGCGCCCCAGCGCCGGGAACTTGATGAGAGCCCGGTCACGCAGGTTATCGAAACGCCGGCCGATCAGGCCGACGAGGTTCACATCATACGTTGATAATAACGCCACTTGCGCGCTGCCGGTCGGCGCGCATGGCCTGATAGACCTGCTCGACGCCTAGCTGATTCAAGCAGTTGGTATGCCCAAGCGGACAGGTCCGGGCAAAGCACGGCGAGCAGGAAAGCCCCAGGTAATGAATCACCGCGTTATCGGTCAAGGGCGGCGTATAAGCCGGTGATGAAGAACCGTAAAGCGCATGGATACGCACGCCGACCGCTGCGGCCACATGCATCAACCCTGAATCGTTGGTCACCACCTGTCGGCAGTCGGCGAGCAGGTCTACCGCGTCGGCTAATTGGGTTTTGCCACACAGATTATGTGCATGGGGCAACCCCTTCACAATGACCTCCCCTGCCTCATGGTCCTTGGGACCGCCCAGCACCCGCACTTCAAAACCATCGTTAATCAATCGTCTGGCCAAATCGTGAAAATAGTTCAACGGCCACTGCTTGGCCGGGCCATATTCAGCGCCCGGCATCATGCCGATGGCCGGGCGCGATGACAGCGCGTGGGCCAGACGTAAGTTCACCAGATTATCCCGGTCAATGGTCAAGCGTGGTTTGGGAATCGCGAAATCCCCCCGTTCGGCCTCGCTCAAGGGCAGGCCCAGCGACACGAAGCGTTTGACGGTCTGGTCCAGCACCTGCTTGTCGAGCTTGCGTCGCTCCTTGAGCAGTCCGTAGCGGTGTTCGCCCAGAAACCCCACCCGCTCAGGAATACGCGCCATAAACGGCACCAGCGCCGCTTTCCAGGAGCGCGGCAGTACGATGGCGCGATCAAAGCGCCCCTTCAGGCGCCCCGCAAGCTCACGGCGGTTAACCAGCCCAAACTCGCCGTGGCCTACCGCCAAAGGCAGCACTTCATCGACCTCCGGCATACGCTCCAAAATGGGTTGAGACCAGGCGGGCGCCACCACACCGATGGTTGCCTCGGGGTCGCGGGCCTTAAGCGTCATGAACAGGCTCTGAGCCATGACCATGTCGCCCACCCAGGAGGGGCCAACCACCAGCAAGCGCTTGGCTGAACTAGCCATTCAGCCACTCCAGATAGGCGGTTACGCCCTGTGCCACGGTCTTGAACTCGACGTCGCACCCGGCATCACGCAGGTTGCTGATATCAGCGCGCGTATAGCTCTGGTAGCGGCCCTTCAGCTCCTCGGGAAAGTCGATGTAGTTGATCTGTCCCTTCCCGTAAAAGTCGATGACTGCCTCACCAATCGCTTTGAAGGGCTCTGCCCGGCCGGTCCCCAGGTTGAAGATACCCGACGCCTGTGGGTTGTCCAGAAACCACAGGTTGACGTCCACCACATCGCCCACGTACACGAAATCGCGGCTCTGCATACCCGCCTCATAGCCACCGTAGGCGCCAAACAGCTTCAGCGTTTCGCCGTTACGGATCTGCAGATGGTTATGGTAGGCAACGCTTGCCATCTTGCCCTTGTGCTGCTCGCGGGGGCCGTACACGTTGAAATAGCGAAACCCCACGACCTGCGTGGTCAGCTTGTCCCAACGTGCGCGCACGTGCTGATCAAACAAAAGCTTCGAGTAGCCGTAGACGTTAAGCGGCTTCTCGTGTTCTGGGGCTTCCTTGAATACTTCGCTGCCACCATAGGTCGCCGCCGAAGATGCGTACAGAAACGGGATGCCGAACTTCTCGCAGTAGTTAAGCAGCACCTTCGAGTACTCGAAGTTGTTTTCCATCATGTAGTGGCCATCCCACTCCGTGGTATCGGAGCAGGCGCCTTCATGGAAAATCGCCTCGATCCTGGGCAAGTCTACGGTTTCGCCGCGTAGCGCCGCTTTCACTCGAAAAAGAAAGTCGTCCTTGTCCAGATAGTCGGCCAGGGTGCAGTCCGCCAGGTTGATGAACTTGGTGCCATCACGCAGGTCGTCGACCACCATGACGTCGTGGCGACCACGGCCATTGAGTGCTTTTACAATATTGGCTCCAATGAAGCCGGCACCGCCTGTTACAACGATCATTTCGCTCTCCTTACCAAAACTGCTGTGTTGGCTTACGTGCCTATTCGCATACGTGCCTATAACCCATCTGCCTGGGATTGTATACTTGACGGCTTATGAATTCATGGCCAACGGTGCTTTCTGCGATGAGTGTCTCGACAAACCAATCGACACCTGATGTGTCGACCTTTCAAGGCTTGATCCTTGCTCTGCAACAGTACTGGGCAGAACAGGGCTGCGTGATCCTTCAGCCCCTCGATATGGAAGTCGGTGCGGGCACCTTCCACCCCGCCACTTTTCTGCGCTCGATTGGCCCGGAAAGCTGGAACGCCGCCTACGTTCAGCCCTCCCGCCGCCCGACCGACGGCCGTTACGGTGAGAACCCCAACCGCCTGCAGCACTACTACCAGTTCCAGACAGTAATGAAACCCTCGCCTATCAACCTGCAGGAACTCTACTTGGGCTCGCTCAAGCGCCTGGGCCTGGACCCTCTGGTTCACGATATCCGTTTTGTCGAGGACAACTGGGAATCGCCGACCTTGGGTGCCTGGGGCCTTGGTTGGGAAGTATGGCTCAACGGCATGGAAGTTACCCAGTTTACCTACTTCCAGCAGGCCGGCGGCATCGAGTGCTATCCAGTCACTGGCGAGCTGACCTATGGTCTTGAGCGTATCGCCATGTACCTGCAGAACGTCGACAGCGTCTATGACCTGGTGTGGGCCATTGCTCCGGACGGCAGCAAGGTCACCTACGGCGATGTTTACCTGCAAAACGAGCGCGAGCAGTCGGCCTATAACTTCGAGCATGCCGATGTCGATCAGCTGTTTTCAGCGTTCGACCATCAGGAGCGCGAGTGCGCCAAGCTGCTGGCTGCCAATCTGCCTCTGCCCGCCTATGAGCAGGTACTCAAGGCCTCACATACCTTCAACCTGCTGGATGCCCGTCACGCCATCTCTGTGACCGAACGCCAGCGGTTTATTCTGCGCGTACGCACCATGGCACGGAATGTTGCCCACGCCTACTTTGAGTCACGTAAAGCAGAAGGTTTCCCCATGGCCCCCGAAGCCCTTCGCCGCGAATTGTTAGCCGACCAGGGAGACGCATAATGGCTGTTGATACGCTTTTACTAGAACTGGGCGCGGAAGAGCTCCCACCCACGGCACTGGACGCGTTGTCTGATGCGTTTGCAGCCGGTATCGAAAAAGGCCTGCAAGAAGCCGAGATTCCCTTTCAGAGCATCACTGCCTACGCTACACCACGTCGTCTCGCCGTTCAGGTCAGTGAGCTTGCAGATAAACAGCCCGACCGCGAAGTGGAGCGCCGGGGCCCGGCACTGGCCGCCGCGTTCAAGGACGGCGCACCGACAAAAGCCGCCGAAGGCTTTGCTCGCTCCTGCGGGGTCAGCGTGGATGAGCTGATTCATCTGGAAACCGATAAGGGCACCTGGCTGGGTTTTCGCGAACAGCAGCAGGGAGACAATGTTCAAGCGCTGCTGCCCGAGATTCTACGCAAGGCGATTAATGGCCTGCCGGTACCCAAAAATATGCGCTGGGGCGCCTCGCGGGTAGAATTCTCCCGCCCGGTGCACTGGCTAGTAGCGCTTTACGGCTCTGAGGTGATTGCCGCCGAAGCGCTGGGTTTGCAGGCCAGTCGTACAACGTATGGTCATCGTTTCCATGCACCCAATGCCATTCAGCTTGAGCATGCCGACAGCTACTTGGCCGCGCTTGAAAACGCCTACGTACTGGCAGACCGGACAATGCGCCGCGAACGTATTCGCGAGCAAGTACTGGCCGAAGCCGAAGTCCAGGACGCCGATGCGGTGATCGATGAAGACCTGCTGGTCGAAGTCAGCGGTCTGGTCGAGTGGCCTGTGGCGCTGACCGGTAGTTTCGACGAACGCTTTCTGGAAGTGCCGGCGGAGTGCCTGATTTCCTCCATGAAGGCCAACCAGAAGTACTTCCACTTGCTGGATGACCAGGGCAAGCTCAAGCCGCTGTTTATCACTATCTCAAACATCGACAGCGCCGATCCGCAGCAAGTGATTTCGGGTAACGAAAAGGTCATTCGCCCACGCCTGGCCGATGCGGCCTTCTTCTACGACACCGACCGCAAGCGCACGCTCGCCTCGCGCATTCCGCAGCTGGAAAGCGTCGTATTCCAGCAGCAGCTGGGAACGCTGGCGGACAAGGCTCGCCGCAGCACGGTGATTGCCACTTATATTGCCCAGAAAATCAACGGTGATGTAGCCAACGCCCAGCGCGCCGTGGCGCTTGCCAAGTGTGACCTGGTCACCGAAATGGTGCTCGAATTCCCTGAACTTCAGGGCACCATGGGCCGCTACTACGCCGATCAGGATGGTGAGCCTGCCGAAGTTGCCCAGGCGCTTGGAGAGCAGTACCTACCACGCTTTGCCAGCGACTCCATTCCCCAAAGCCTGACCGGTCAGGCGCTCGCCCTGGCGGACCGCCTGGACACGCTAGTGGGAATTTTCGGCATCGGCCAGCGCCCTACCGGCGCCAAGGACCCCTTCGCCCTGCGCCGCGCGTCGATCGGTGTGTTGAACATTCTGGTGAAAGGCGAACTCGATCTTGATCTGCGCGAGTTGTTAAGTATAGCTGCCGAGCAGCACCAAGGCCTGCCCAAAACGGATGGTCTGGTGGACGATGTATTGACCTATATGTTGGATCGCTTTCGTGCCTGGGGCCAAGAGGAAGGTATCAGTACCGAGATGTACCTGGCGGTACGCGCTCGGCCGGTCACCAACCCGCTCGATTTCGCTCGCCGTTTGCGTGCCGTCAAGGCGTTTTCCCAGCGCGAAGAAGCTGCTGCGTTGGCCGCGGCCAACAAGCGGGTCTCCAATATTCTTGGTAAACAGGCACATGACGGCAGCACCCAGGTGAATCAGCAGCTTCTTCAGGAAGATGCCGAACGCACGCTGTTTGAGGCAGTTACCCAATGTCAGGCGAGCGTTACCCCGCTATTTAAGGCAGGCGACTATCAGCAGGCGCTGGATACGCTGGCTACGTTGCGTGAGCCAGTTGACGCCTTCTTTGATGACGTCATGGTAATGGCCGATGATGAAGCGGCCCGTCGTAACCGTCTCGCTCTGTTGGCAAGCCTTCAGGCGCTTTTCCTCAAGGTTGCTGATATTTCTCTACTTCCGCAATAAACTCTACTCTTCCCTTTTCAACCGATGGCGGTCGCCGCCATCGGTTTTTTGTTTCACGTGAAACATCGCACGCTATAACCCCATTCAGCGATTCAAATCTTGTGTAAAAGCGCGCCCGCCCTCTCCTGCCTGTGTTTAATCCCGCAGCGTTTTACATCTCTCAATGAAAGTATCTTAACGCGATCTCTCTTAGTCACCAGTCACGCCACCACTTCAGTTTTCTTTGTTTCACGTGAAACATAGGAGTAAAATAATCGATATTTTATAGAATCAAATACTTTTCATATATAAGTCGTTTTAAACACTCAAGCATGCATTGCCGCTTGAGCAGCCAAGGCCGCGAGGACATCAGCCATGTACGATATATTCCTACTCGATACTCTTCCTCGGCAGCAGGCGACCATGGAGCCGCATACACTTAACGGAGAAAGGGTATGGTTGAAACGCGCCGCTAAGCGCAACTCCCGTTTAGCCTACGCGCCCTTGAAACTCCTGGCGGCCTGGCTAAAGCTGGACACACTTAAACCCGTTCCCAATACGGGTGGTGAGCAAAGCATTCTCACTGAAGCCAAGCGCATTGAAACACTGCGTCTTGCTGGTATTACCGTGCCAACGATTTTGGCCAAGACGCCGCAGGCACTGCTTCTAGCCGATGCAGGTACCCCGGATGAGCCTGCCGTGACTCTACTCGACAAGCTTAAAAGCTCGGATAACCCTGAACAGATCGATCAAACACTGGCACGCAGCATTGAAGCACTCAACAGCGTTCATAGCCGCAACTGTTATCTAAGTGAAGCCTTTGCCCGAAATATTCTGGTCACTGAAGAGAAGACCGTCTTTATTGATTTTGAAACCGACCCGGGTCAGGTTCATGCCCCTGTGGATTGTATGGTGCGTGATTGGTACTGCTTTATCTTTTCACTGTATGGCAAACTATATAAGTCGCCCATGCAATGCGAGCGTTTGACGCCAGCGCTACTGGCAGGCTTGCGCAATGCTAACCAAGAAGTACGCGAACGTTTTTGCGTAATACTTCCAAAACTGCTTCGCTTGCAGCGCCTTCCCTTTAAGCATCTGGGCAGCGATGGGCGTAAAATAAGTGTTACCTTACAAGCACTCGCGGTTCTCAATCAGCGACTTTAAGCGAGATTTTCAATGCCGATAGCCCCTCAACAGCTGGTGATTCTTGATCGTGATGGCGTCATTAATCAGGATTCAGACGCCTACATCAAGTCACTTGAGGAATGGATTCCCTACCCTTCTGCTATTGAAGCTATTGCTCGCCTTTCCCGGGCGGGCTTCACGGTGGCGGTTGCGACCAACCAGTCGGGCATTGCACGCGGCTATTACTCTGAAGCAGTGCTTGCCCGCATGCATGCGCGGCTAAATTCACTGGTAGAAGATGCCGGCGGCCGTATCGCCAATATTGCCTACTGCCCTCACGGACCTGACGACGCGTGTAGCTGCCGAAAACCGTTACCCGGGCTGCTCCACGATATTCAGAAAGCATTGGAGCTGAACAGTCTGGCCGGCAGCTGGATAGTGGGCGACAGCCTACGCGATTTGCAGGCAGGTGAAGCCTGCGGCTGCCGGGCGGTACTGGTCAAAACCGGTAAAGGAGAAAAAACCGCTGCAAAGGGCGTTGGCCTGGAACACGCACTGATTTGTGCTGATCTGGCCGAATTTGCCGATGCTTTGCTTGCGGGGGATTTCGACTGACAACTTTCTTTATTTCCATGAAGCACCTAAACAACGAGCATAAAAAAGCCGCAAACCAAGGTTTGCGGCTTTTTCGTTATTAGTGTTTCACGTGAAACACACGTCAAGCGTTGCTATACATCAAGGTTCGCAACCAGTGCGTTGGTCTCGATGAAGTCACGGCGCGGCTCAACGTCATCACCCATCAGCGTATTGAACATTCTGTCGGCGCCTACCGCATCTTCAATGGTCACGCGTAACATACGCCGGCTGTCCGGATCCATGGTGGTTTCCCACAACTGATCCGGGTTCATCTCGCCAAGCCCCTTGTAGCGCTGTACGGAAAGACCACGCTGGCCCTCCTGCATCAGCCAGGCAAGCACTTCGGAGAAGTGCGATACCGGCTTCTGACGCTCGCCACGAGAAATAAACGCACCCTCTTCCAAAAGCCCGTTAAGCGTATCGCCCAAAGCTGACACCGCACGATAGTCGGCGCTCTCAAAGAAATCCAGACCCCAATCGTATTCAGTGGTTACACCATGAGCAATCAGTGAGACGGTGGGCAGCAGCAGGCCGCGCTCTTCATCTTCCTTGAGATAGAAGGTATAGCGCGGGCCGCCTTCGTAGGCCACCATGTCATCCATGGCTTTCTGCAGCTCGGCGATCCAGTTCTCCATGGTAATGCGATCTTTCAGGCTCGCTTCCCCGTGCAGGCCAGAGGCGTGAATGATCTGTTTGAGCACCTCAATCGGATACACGCGCGCCAGGCGATCAATACGCTTCATTACGTTGCGGTATTGATTGACCAGAGCCTCCAGCTGCGAGCCGGCAATGCCCGGTGCATCCGGATTGACGTAGAGACCGGCACCATCGAGTGCTGTGGTGGTCAGGTAGTCGATCATGGCCTGCTCGTCTTTCAGATAGAGCTCCTGCTTGCCGCGCTTAATCTTGTAAAGCGGCGGCTGGGCAATAAAGATATGCCCGCGTTCGATCAGCTCCGGCATCTGGCGGAAGAAGAAAGTCAGCAGCAGCGTACGGATATGCGAACCGTCCACGTCGGCATCGGTCATGATGATGATCGAGTGATAGCGCAGTTTGTCCGGGTTAAACTCTTCCCGGCCGATACCGCAGCCCAGTGCAGTAATCAGCGTGCCCACCTCGGCGGATGACAGCATCTTGTCAAAGCGCGCTTTTTCGACGTTCAGGATCTTGCCTTTAAGCGGTAAAATAGCCTGGGTACGACGGTCGCGGCCCTGCTTGGCACTACCGCCTGCCGAGTCACCCTCCACCAGGTAGAGCTCAGACTGGCTCGGATCCTTTTCCTGGCAGTCGGCCAGCTTACCCGGCAGTCCTGCAATATCCAGAGCGCCTTTGCGCCGTGTCATGTCGCGGGCTTTACGCGCCGCTTCACGGGCACGTGCGGCGTCCAGCATCTTGTTGACGATGGCTTTCGCTTCGTTGGGTTTTTCGATCAGGTATTCGGCAAACAGGCGGCCCATTTCCTGTTCAACGGCGGTCTTCACTTCGCTCGAGACCAGCTTGTCCTTAGTCTGCGATGAGAACTTCGGATCCGGCACCTTGACGGAAATAATCGCTGTCAGGCCTTCACGGGCATCATCGCCCGCCGTATTTACCTTGGTTTTCTTTAGCAGGCCTTCGGCTTCGATGTAGTTATTCATCGTTCGCGTCAGCGCTGCCCGGAAGCCTGCCAAGTGCGTACCGCCATCCCGCTGGGGAATATTGTTGGTATAGCAGAAAATGCTTTCGGTGAAGACATCGCTCCACTGCATAGCCACTTCCACTTCTACCCCGTCATCGCGTACGGCATTGAAGTGGAAAACCGGGTTGAGCACGGCCTTGTTGGAGTTCAGGTGATCTACGAAGGCTTTGAGGCCGCCTTCATAGTGAAACAGCTCTTCTTTGCCACTGCGCTCGTCGATCAGGCGAATGGCAACGCCGGAGTTCAGAAACGACAGTTCGCGCAGACGTTTAGCCAGAATATCGTAATGGAATTCAATATTGGCAAACGTGTTTGGCGAAGGACGGAAATGCACACGCGTGCCATGCTTTTCCGTTTTACCCACAACACCCAGCGGTGCCTGGGGAACCCCGTGCTTGTAAATCTGTTCGAACACTTCACCCTGGCGCCAGATGGTTAAACGCAGCTCTTCAGACAACGCGTTAACCACAGAAACACCCACGCCGTGAAGGCCGCCGGAAACTTTATAAGAGTTGTCATCGAACTTACCGCCCGCGTGCAGCACGGTCATGATGACTTCAGCAGCGGAAACACCTTCACCTTCGTGAAGTTCAGTAGGAATGCCGCGGCCGTTATCGCTGACGGTGACCGACTCATCGGCATGGATGACAACCCGAATCTCACTACAATGGCCGGCCAGAGCCTCATCGATGGAATTATCCACCAGCTCGAAAACCATATGGTGCAACCCGGTGCCGTCATCCGTATCACCGATATACATACCGGGACGTTTACGTACCGCATCCAGCCCTTTGAGCACCTTGATGCTTGATGAATCGTAAGCCTGCTCGCTCATTGACCACTCCGTCGTGAAGTCTGTCTCGTTCCGTATCGTTTACCCATCCTGCCTCAACTGGCCGAGCCCCTGATCGTCATGTTTCACGTGAAACATGCTTACTGCCGTCTGGGGTTGCCATGTGCGTTGTAGTGCAGTGGGTTCAACGCTGGTAATAAATGCCTGGCACTGCATCTCTTCAAGCAGCTGACAGAAGCGCTGTTGATGCTGCGCGTCCAGTTCGGCCGGCAAGTCATCAATTAGATAGATACAGTGCCGCTGTGCTGTTCTTTCCAGAAACCGCCCTTGGGCAAGCTTTAAAGCGCTTACCACCAGCTTTTGCTGGCCTCTGGAAAGTACTTCTACTGCGGGCTGCTTATTGAGCCTGATACGCAGATCGGCACGTTGGGGCCCCTGCTGTGTAAAGCCCATTTGCTGATCCGTCGCTCGGCTATCGCGGAGCACTTCACTAAGGCTACGTTGCTTATCCCAACCGCGCGCATAGCCAAGCTTCAAACCGGGCAAGGGAAGCAGTACTTCAAGCGTTTCTTCAAAAACAGGAAGAAACTCGCTGAACCACTCCATTCGAAGTCTATCGACAACCTCGCCCCATAGGGCCAGCTCCTGCTCCCAGGCAGCCATTTCCTGTGGATCTATTCTACCACGCCTGAGAAGCGCGTTCCGATGTTTCACTGCACGCCGGGTACGCTTCCAGGCTTCCAGGAAGTCATGTTTCACGTGAAACACTCCCCAGTCAAAAAACTCGCGTCGACCAGCAGGCGAGCCTTCCAGAAGCCTAAAAGCATCAGGGTTAATTAATTGCAGCGGCATAGCCTCAACCAACTCGGCCAGACGCACATCCTTATCACCGCGCAGGCGCAGCTCAAGCTCCCGTTGCGCTCTTAACCGACGCACCCCTATGCTCACCTCTGGTTCACCGGCAAGCCGCCCGTAAAGCGTCATGTGAGGCAACTCGGCCTGGATGGCATTCTTTAGCTGGCGAGTGCGAAACGAACGGCCCATCCCAAGCACATGGATACCCTCAAGCAGGCTAGTCTTGCCGCTGCCGTTGGGACCGCTGATGATATTGATGCGGGGAGAAGGCCTCATATCAAGCGGCGTCAGATTCCGCAAGCCTTGGAAATTAAGCTGTATCAGGCTCATGTCAACTCGCAGGTGATGGCCGCAGCCACGCCATAAGACAAAGCGGCGCTTCTGCTGCCAGAAGCGCCGCCCTTGCTCAACAGTGGTTCAGCAATCAGTTTACAGCCGCATGGGCATGACAACGTACAGCGCATCGCCGCCACCCGGCTCTTCAAGCAGCGCACTGCTGTTGGGGTCGGCCAGTGTCAACTGTACCCTGTCTTCGTTCAAGACCGACAGCACATCCACCAAATAGCCCACGTTAAAGCCTATCTCCATTGCAGAGCCGTTGTACTCAACAGCAACGTTCTCTTCGGCTTCTTCCTGTTCAGGGTTATTGGCCATTACCTTAAGATTGCCTTCCTCCAGGTAGAGCCTCACACCACGATATTTTTCGTTGGATAGAATCGCCGTACGTGAGAGCACCTGACGCAGCTCGGCTCGCTCGGCAATCAGTACCTTGTCACCATTACGCGGCACAACGCGCTCGTAATCGGGGAACTTGCCGTCGATCAGCTTGGAGGTAAAGGTGAAGTCACCCGTATGTGCCCTCACGTGGGTTGAACCCAACGTCAGGCTGACCGGCTCATCACTATCATCAAGCAGCCTTGAAAGCTCCAGAATCCCCTTGCGCGGTACAATCAGCTTTTGCGACTGGCTAACGGCCACCTCTACCGGGCGTGAACACATCGCCAGACGATGCCCGTCGGTGGCTACCGTCCGTAGAAGATTGCTTTGAATTTCCAGCAGCATGCCGTTGAGGTAATAACGGACATCCTGCTGAGCCATGGCAAACGAGGTGGCTTCAATCAGGTGTTTTAACGTCCCCCGCGGAACGCTTAGCTCTTGGCTGCCGTCGCCATCTTCAATATTGGGAAATTCGGCGACCGGCAGGGTGGAAAGCGTAAATCGTGAACGGCCGCTGCGTAGTACTGCGCGCCCATCCTCTACCGCCAGCTGAATCTCAGATTGATCGGGCAATGATTTACAAATATCCATCAGCTTGCGCGCAGGCACAGTGGCAGCGCCGGGCTGGTCAACCTGGCTTGCTACGGTGCGTCCAATAAGCTCGACTTCCAGGTCGGTACCGGTCAAGGAAACCTGGTCACCGTCCACTTGTATCAGTACGTTTGAAAGCACAGGCAACGTTTGGCGCCGCTCTACCACGCCCGCCACCAGAGTCAGCGGACGTAGCAATGCTTCTCGGGAAATTGAAAATTTCATCAACACTCCGGTTTATATCCTGAAAACCTGCCGCTGGCAGGCCTGTCCCTTGGATGGTTAGCTGGTTAATAGGCGCAGCAGATTTTTATAATCCTCACGAATATCCGCGCTTTCCTCTTGCAGGGCTTTTACCTTACGGCAGGCATGCAACACGGTCGTATGATCACGCCCGCCAAACGCATCGCCGATTTCCGGCAAGCTGTGGTTGGTCAGCTCCTTGGCCAACGCCATGGCCACCTGCCGAGGACGCGCCACTGAACGTGAGCGCCGCTTCGATAGTAAATCCGCTACCTTGATCTTGTAGTACTCGGCTACCGTGCGCTGAATATTATCCACGCCCACCTGCTTGTCTTGAAGGGCAAGCAGGTCCTTCAATGACTCACGGATAAAGTCCTGATTAATAGGCTTACCCATAAAGTGCGAGTCGGCAATGACCTTCTTCAAGGCGCCTTCGAGTTCACGCACGTTGGAGCGGATTTTCTGAGCAATAAAGAAGGCAGCATCATGGGGTAAATCGACCTTGGCCTGGTCGGCTTTCTTCATCAAGATGGCCACTCGGGTCTCAAGCTCCGGCGGCTCGATCGCCACCGTCAACCCCCATCCAAAGCGCGACTTCAGGCGCTCCTCGACACCGCTGATTTCCTTGGGGTAACGATCAGAGGTGAGAATCATCTGCTGGCCACCTTCCAATAACGCATTGAAGGTGTGAAAAAACTCTTCCTGAGAGCGCTCTTTGCCAGCAAAAAACTGAATATCATCAATCAGTAAGGCGTCAACGCTGCGATAGAAACGTTTGAAATCGTTGATCGCGTTAAGTTGAAGTGCCTTGACCATATCCGCAACAAAACGCTCTGAATGCAGGTAAACCACCCGGGCATTTTCCCGGCGGCCAGCCAGCGCATTACCCACTGCGTGCATCAAGTGCGTTTTACCCAGACCTACCCCACCGTAGAGAAACAGGGGGTTATAGGCGCCGCCTGGGTTCTCCGAAACCTGCCGTGAAGCAGCCCGAGCCAATTGGTTGGATTTACCTTCAACAAAAGTATCAAACGTAAAATTCGGGTTAAGCCCGCTGCCGTGCTTGAGGCTGCCTTCGACCTGAACCTGACGCTCATTGGTACGCCGACGCGGCGCTTCCTCACGCTCACGCAGCTGGTCGATCTCACGCTCATCGGCAATATCACCACGCGGCGGTGTATGCACGGAAGGCGCGGAGGTGTTGGCGGAAACCGGGTTGCCCAAATCACGTGGTTGGGGCGCGGGTGCCGCCGGGCGGCGGCTACCCACGGTCAGGCTTACCTTGGGTGGTTTAGACGGTGCAAGCTCGCGAATCAGCTCACTGATCCGCTTGGCATACTTGTCACTCACCCAGTCGCGCACAAAGCGATTAGGCGCCAGTAAGCGCAGCTCATTGGACTCTCCTTCTTCTGCCTGCAAGGGACGTATCCAGGTATTGAATTGTTGTGAATTCAATTCGTCCTGCAGGTAGTCCAGGCACTGTTGCCAAAGCGCGAGTGACACTCATCTCACCATCAGTTGAAAACGGCCGACCATTGTAGCGCTCTAGGGCTTGGTTATCCACACGGGTTTGGCTATCAATTTGTGCCTGTGGACAACTTTCCATAAGCACACGGGAAAACCTCCTGAAGAAATGGGGACAGATCCATTATTGGGGTTTTTCCATACAGCTACTCACATTAAATTAACAGTTTATCGGCCGGTTATTCGGCACTTATGCACATTGTTTTTTGGCTTTTAGTTATTTGATAAAAATAAGGAATAATCACTTATCCACAAATAGTATCCCCACTATTAATAACAACATCATTTAAAAACCTTAACTAGTAATAGTAGTAGTCGCTGTTGGGAACGATGAAATATAACCGGGTCGATGCCCATTGCCTTTTTGTTGGTTTTTATGCAAGGAAAAATTGCACCCGACGCGGGAAGTCTCTACAATTTCCGGTCTTGAATTGAAACTCCCCGGCTAGTTTCCTCACTGGACCGGGTCTTTTGGATTCACATCCGTCCTAAACCACGTGGGAATTACGAGTTATGAAACGCACTTTTCAACCCAGCGTTCTCAAACGCAAGCGCACGCATGGCTTCCGTGCTCGCATGGCAACCAAAAACGGCCGTGCCGTTATCTCGCGCCGCCGTGCGAAAGGCCGCAAGCGTCTGAGCGCCTGATTTCAGATTGCGTGTGCCGCCTCAAGGCTTTCCCCGGTGTTTACGTCTTTTAAACGCCGGGGACTTTAGTCACGTGTTTGAACAGGCCGATCTTAAAGTTCATGGCAAAGGTATGATGGCGCTAGCGCGCATGAGTACCCGGGGATACCCCCGCATTGGACTGGTGGTCAGCAAGAAAAATGTAAAGCGCGCTGTAGACCGCAACCACTTTAAGCGTCTTGTCCGAGAATCCGCCAGACTTCGTCAGCATCACCTTCCCTCCATGGATATTGTGATACTAGCCAAGCGCGGTGTGCAGGATATCGATAACGAAACGCTTAACCGCCAGCTACATGGCATGTGGAAACGCCTTCAGCGTGACGCCCAGACGGTATCAGTTGCACCACCGATTGATGGCGTAACACGTGACACTTGACGACGCACCTCGCCGCTCGACCTCGGCCTGCCGCTTGGCAGGCTTTCGTGTGTCATGGGTCGAGTAAATGACACTGCGCCATTAGCATGTTCATCACCCAGCGGGCAGAACCCTCATGGACGTAAAAAGACTTCTATTACTGATTCCACTGGCAGTACTTGCCTATCTACTGGTCATTCAGTGGAATCAGGATTATGGGCCGACAGATTACGACTCGACGCCTGAAATTACCCAAAGCAGTAGCAATGCCCCCTTACCCAATGCTGAAAGCGGTAACGACCTGGCGGTCCCGTCAACGTCTGCACCGAACAATGCAGTGGGCGAAGGGCTGGCTGGCGACACGGAAAGTGACACCTCAAGTCGTGACTTTATCGCGGTCACCACCGACGTACTCGACGTGCGTATTGATCCGCACGGCGGCGACATCGTTTATGCCGCTCTGCCCCAGCACAAGATGACGCTGGACACCGAGCGCAACTATGTTTTGCTCTCAGACAACGCCACACGCAGTTACGTGGCACGCTCTGGCTTACAGCTGGACGGACAGGCAAGCCGCATCGCCTTCACTCCAGAAAGCAATGCCTACAGCCTGGCCGATGACCAGGATCAGCTGAACGTTGACCTGCGTGCCGACGTTAATGGCGTTGAAGTGATCAAGCGTTTGACGTTTGAGCGTGACAACTACGCCGTCGGCGTCAATTACTATATTGCCAATAACACCAATGCGCCGGTCAGCGCTCGCTTTATTGGTCAGTTGGCACGTGATAATAGCCCGGACCCGTCCAGCGGCGTTGCCCTGGGCATGAACTCCTATATCGGCGCGGCCTACTCCACGCCTGATGCACGGTATGAAAAGGTCGATTTCGAAGATATTCGAAACCGTAACTTTGAAAACCGTGAAGCGCAGGGCGGCTGGATCGCGATTATTCAGCACTACTTCGTATCCGCCTGGGCGCCGTCTCAAGACCAGCAGAACCTTTACTACGTCACCACTGATTCAAGTGACCGTAACGTTGTCGCCTTTGCCGGTCCTACCAGCAATATTGCGGCGGAAGGTGAAGCAACGCTTGGCGCAACGCTCTACATGGGGCCCAAGGTTCAGGATTATCTTGAACAGGTAGCCCCTAACCTGCGCCTGACCGTCGACTATGGCTGGCTGTGGTTTATTGCCAACCCGCTGTTCTGGCTGCTGGATAAGATCCACGACATCGTGGGTAACTGGGGCTGGTCGATCGTTCTGCTGACGGTAGTGGTTAAGCTGGTGCTCTTCCCGCTGTCTGCCAAGGCTTACAAGTCCATGGCACGCATGCGCAAGCTAGGCCCGGAAATGCAGCGTCTTAAAGAGATGTATGGCGATGACCGTCAGAAAATGTCTCAAGAGATGATGAAGTTCTACCAAAAGGAGAAGATTAATCCTTTGGGTGGCTGCTTGCCGATCGTGATTCAGATGCCGGTGTTTATCGCGCTGTACTGGATGCTGCTGGAATCCGTTGAACTGCGCCACGCGCCGTTTATCTTCTGGATTCAGGATCTGTCGATCAAGGACCCGTACTTCATCTTGCCGATTCTGATGGGTGTATCCATGTTTGTTCAGCAAATGCTGAACCCGACACCGCCGGACCCCATGCAGGCGAAGATCATGAGGATGCTGCCGATCATCTTCACCTTCTTCTTCCTCTGGTTCCCGGCTGGCCTGGTTATCTACTGGGTAGTCAACAACATCATCTCGGTGGCGCAGCAGTACTTTATTACCAAGCGTATCGAGAAAGACCCAAGCGTCGGCAAGGGATTGCGAACCAAGTAATCCGCCGATCACGTAATCAGACCCCCGCCCTCGTGCGGGGGTCTGGCGTTTTAAAGACGACAAATTCACAATGCATGTATCCATCAAAGAGGCGCGCCATGGCTGAACGACTTTATACCCAGGATACAATTACCGCGTTGGCCACTCCGCCTGGCCGTGGCGGCGTAGGCATCATTCGTGTCTCAGGACCTGCCTGCCGGACTATCGCTGAAGCGGTACTCGGCCATTGCCCAGTGCCTCGCCATGCTCACCACGGCCCTTTCAAGGGCGCTGACGGCACTATTGATGAAGGCATAGCCCTACTGTTTAATGGCCCCCACTCATTTACCGGCGAAGACGTGCTGGAATTACAGGGCCACGGTGGCCCAATCATCATGGACATGCTGCTCGAGCGCTGTGTAGCCTTAGGTGCCCGCCTGGCCCGCCCCGGCGAGTTCTCCGAGCGTGCCTTTCTCAATGATAAGCTCGACCTGGCTCAGGCCGAGGCGATTGCCGATCTGATCGATGCCACCTCACGCTCGGCGGCGGAAAACGCCGTACGCTCGCTTCAGGGTGAGTTCTCCAGCCGTGTATCGGCACTGGTCACAAGGCTTATAGAACTGCGTGTGTATGTCGAGGCCGCAATCGACTTCCCGGAAGAGGAGATCGACTTTCTTGCCGATGGTCACGTGGCAAAACACCTGACGGATGTTCAGCAGGCGCTAAGCGAGGTACGCAAGGCAGCAGGTCAGGGCGCGCTTTTGCGTGAAGGTATGAGCGTGGTGATTGCCGGGCGCCCCAATGCGGGTAAATCAAGCCTCTTGAACGCTCTTACCGAGCAGGATACGGCTATCGTGACCGATATTGCCGGCACCACTCGGGACGTGCTGCGCGAGTACATTCACATTGATGGAATGCCGCTGCATATCATCGATACAGCGGGCCTTCGAGATACGCCGGATGCGGTGGAAAAGATCGGTGTGGCTCGCGCCTGGGATGAGATAGAAAAGGCTGACCGCGTGCTTCTGCTGGTGGATGCCTCGACCACTGACGCAACAGACCCAATGGCCATCTGGCCGGAGTTTGTAGCACGGCTTCCCGATCAAAGCCGTTTGACGCTAGTGCGCAACAAAATCGACACCAGCGCCGAATCCGCAGGAATTGATTTATCCACACCCACCCCAACGCTGCGCCTTTCGGCCAAGACCGGAGCCGGTGTGGATAACTTAAAAGGGCACCTGAAGAGCGTAATGGGCTTTGCCGCCACCACTGAAGGGCGCTTTTCCGCCCGACGGCGGCACCTGGACGCGCTTGACCGTGCCATGGCAGCGCTTGAGGCCGGACGCGCCCAGTTAGATGGCTATGGCGCAGGTGAGCTACTGGCTGAAGACCTGCGCGACGCTCAGCAGGCGCTCGGCGAGATCACCGGAGAATTCAGCGCTGATGATCTGCTCGGCGAGATTTTCGGCAGCTTCTGTATAGGGAAGTAACCTGTGTGGGGCGTTATTCGCCCCATACGTCTCGGACGACCTGAACAACCAGCTCAAGCTTGGCCTGTTGCTGCGCCTCGGTCAGCGAGTTACCCTCTTCCGTCGAGGCAAAGCCGCATTGGGTGCTTAGGCAGAGCTGTTCTAGCGGTACAAAACGGGCGGCTTCAAAAATGCGCTCTTTGATCGCTTCAGGGTCTTCAAGCTCACCGGTTTTGGTGGTCACCAGGCCAAGCACCACCTTCTGGTGGCCCGGTTTGATAAAACGCAAGGGTTCGAAGTCACCGGCGCGGTCAGAGTCGTACTCCAGGAAGAAAGCGTCAATATTGACCGAGCCAAACAGTAGCTCGGCAACCGGCTCGTAGCCCCCTTCGGATATCCAGGTAGAGCGAAAGTTGCCCCGGCACACGTGCATACCGACTACCAGGTCATGCGGTTTGTCCTCAAGCGCTTGGTTGATAACCTCGGCATACACCTGAGCCAGATGATCCGGATCCTCTTCGCGTTCAATCACCAGGGCGCGCTGCTCTTGCGAGCACAGATATGCCCACACGGTATCGTCAAGCTGAAGGTAGCGACAGCCAGCGGCATAAAACGCGCTGATCGCTTCTTTGTAGACGCTCGCCAAGTCGGTGAAGAAATCATTGATATTCGGATAAGCCTCTTCACTGACCACGCCACGGCCACCCCGAAAATGCAGTACGCTTGGGCTCGGAATGGTCATCTTGGGCACAGCGCCCTCAGCAATGCTGGCAAGAAATTTAAAGTCTTCAAGCATTGGATGACGACCAAAACCCAGCTTGCCCGTCACGCGCACGTTGCGCGACTTGGTCTGCACACCGGCAAACTGGATGCCCTGCTCGGCATCGTAGCCTTCGACGCCTTCAAGCCCTTCAAAAAAATCAAAATGCCACCAGGCGCGGCGAAACTCACCATCGGTCACCACTTTCAAGCCGCACTGACACTGGCTTTTCACCGCCTGGGCAATGGCGTCATCCTCGACGCGACGCAGATCATGGGCATCCAGTTCACCGGCTTGATACGCCAAGCGAGCATTTTTGATAGCCGTAGGGCGCAGAAGGCTGCCGACCACATCGGCGGGAAAAGGGGCAGAATTGAGGCTCATGTAGCATCTCCAACGTTAGATTGAGCGTATCGTTGTATCGTCCCCCATCCCCAAGACGCATTAAAGTGATCATTTCTTGAGTGTGCATGAACGACTTTAATGCAGAGTGGCCACTTAATATCGCTAGCGGTTAATCAATTTATTGCTGGTCGAGGTGTATGAGGCCCCACGTTGCGAACCTGGCGTTGCTCAAGGTCTGGCTACTCCTCCACCCACCACTGCGCCTCATGACGGCTTTCTTCGCCAAGGCAGGGAGTTACTTCGGCCATGGCCGTTGCCAGGCGCTCATCCAGCCCCCAGGGCGGGTTGATCACCAGCATACCGCTGCCGTACATGCCGTGAGTCTGCTCGGTGGGGGCGCGCAGTAGAAGCTCGCTGCGCCATATCTTGCGTACGCCGCTGTTCTTCAGCGCGTTCAGCAGTACGTGGTGATGCCCGGCAGGCAGCAGCGGATACCAGACCATCACCACGCCGTGGCGGGCCTTTTCCAGCGCATGAATAACCGTATCCGCAACCTCCTGGTATTCCACCTTGCGCTCGAAACTTGGGTCAATCAATACGCAAAGGCGTGGCGTTGCTACCGGTAGCATGGCGGTCAAACCTGCTAGACCATCGCCATGGATACGTTGCGCTTGAGGCGGAAGCACCTGAGCATTCAGATGCTGATGTTCACCCGGATGAAGCTCAAACAGGCGTAGCCGGTCATGCTCGCGCAGCGGCTGACTTAGCCACCAGGGTGAACCGGGATAGTGCGTCAATTCCTGCGCCACGGGCTGTGCGGCCGAAACGGCATTTAACCAGCCATTAAGCAGCGGGTCGGAGAGCTGTTCGCGCGCCTGCCAGAGGGGCCAGATACCTTCACGGTACTCCTGAAGGCGTTGGGCCTCTTTGGTCGCTAGTGGATATAGACCTCGACCTGCATGCGTATCTATATATGTAATGGTCGTTTTTTTACGTAATAGATAATCCGTAACGGCATAAAGCGTCAGATGTTTGTGTACATCGGCAAAATTACCGGCATGGTAGGCGTGTTGATAAGACAGCATGGTTGCTCGTAAACAGGTGAACGAAAAAAGCCCGCTATGGGAGCATAGCGGGCTTTGAACAGCAATGCGCGGCTAGTGGAATACTTAACGCTGGCCGTTACCGGTAGGGGTCAGGGTAATTTCTACTCGACGGTTCTGCGCACGGCCCTGGTCGGTATTATTGCTGGCCACCGGCTGATTGGCGCCGTAACCCATGGTATTAAGACGTGAGGATGAAACGCCATTCTGGCTCAGGTAGCTACCTACCGCCTGGGCACGACGTTCAGAAAGCCGCTGGTTATAGCTGGCGTCACCGGTACTGTCGGTATGGCCTGCGATATTGACCCGAGTGTCAGTATACTGGTTGAGAATGCTGGCCACTTCATTGAGCGCACTACGGGCATCGCCGGTCAGGTCAGATGAGTCAAAGCCGAAAGTAACACTGCTGGGCATATTCAGCACGATATCATCGCCACGGCGATCGATTTCAATGCGCGAGCCCTGCAGGTTTTGGCGAAGCTGCTGCTCCTGGCGATCCATATAAGCGCCCACCCCGGCACCAGCGGCAGCGCCTACAGCGGCACCGATCAGGGCGCGGTCACGACGGCTAGTGCTACCACTGCCTGAAAGCGCACCCGCTGCAGCACCTACCGCAGCGCCAATCCCTGTTCCCATACCTGTCGATGAGCGTTGTGTTTGGCCACCATAAGGGTCAGAAGTGGCACAACCAGCCACCAAAATTGCGGCGGCTAACGGGGTTAGTAGTCGGGAAATACGCATCACTCACTCCTTGTTTGTTAAAGCGCTTGAATTACTCGTCGCTGATCATGGCCAGCAACTCATTCAAGAATAATAGACCTTGAGGCGAGGCACGCAGCTTTTCAGGCATTTCCATCAAAAGTCCTTTTTTTAAAGCACTTTGTAAGCGAGCCAGAAGCACCTCTTTCGCCTGTCCGGTATGTGCCGACCAGGTGGAAAGCTTTACACCTTCGGTCAAACGCAGCGCATTCATGGCAAATTCGAGTGGCAGCTCATCGAGACTGATGGGCTGCTTACCGGCTAGAAAGCCTCGTGGATCATCAGCGCGTCTTAGATAAGCCTCGGGCTGGCGCGTTTTCCAGCGCCGTTCGATATGCCATTGCCCGTCAGAATCAATTGCCGTTAACTTGCCGTGGGCACCGGCACCAATTCCCAGATAATCGCCAAACTGCCAATAGTTGAGGTTGTGGCGGCTCTGCCTGCCCCGCGTGGCATAGGCGGAAATCTCGTAGCGCGAAAAGCCAGCCTGCTCCAGGCGCTGGTGGCCCATTTCCTGGATATCCCAAAGCGCTTCCTCTTCCGGCAACACCGGCGGCTGTGAATGAAACGCTGTATTAGGTTCAAGGGTCAGTTGATACCAAGAAAGATGATCAGGCTTGAGAGCAAGTGCCTGATCGATATCGGCTAGAGCAAGTTCAGGCGTCTGGCCAGGCAGGCCGTGCATCAAATCAATATTGATGTTGTCAAAACCTGCCGCACGTGCCTGCCCCACGGCGCTGATCGCCTCACCGGCACCATGAATGCGACCTAACGCCTCAAGCTGGGCAGGCTGAAAGCTTTGCGTACCTAGCGATAAGCGATTGATACCCGCTTCCCGATAGCCAATGAAACGCTCCTGCTCGGTGGTGCCAGGGTTGGCCTCCAGGGTAATTTCAATTGTGGAGGAGAACGCCAGCCGCCGCTGTATTTCCTTGAAAAGGCGCTGATAGAACGTCGGTGACAGCAGGCTTGGCGTACCACCGCCAATAAAGATGGTGTGTATTTCACGTCCGGCGGCAAGCGCAAGATCACCGTCCAGATCTTTTAGTAAGGCATCAAGATACGCCGCTTCAGGCAGCGTTTGCGACTGAGGCTCGTGGGAGTTGAAATCGCAGTAAGGACACTTGCGAACACACCAAGGGGTGTGGATATACAGCGACAGGGGCGGCAATGGCTTAGCCATGCGCCACCTTGAGCATGTCTACCAACCCTTGTAGCGCTCGGCCACGATGGCTTAGCCGATTTTTCATTTCACTGGGCAGTTCGGCCACACTCATGCCCTGCTCGGGCAACCAAAAAAGCGGGTCATAGCCAAAACCTTGTTCACCGCGCGGATGGGCAAGCAGCTCGCCTTCCCAACTGCGCTGGACAATGATGGGTACCGGGTCAGCCGGATGGCGCAAATACACCAGCACGCACCAATAGCGCCCGGTGCGCTGGCCTTCCGCGCAGTCGCTAAGGGCTGTCAGAAGCTTTTCATTATTGCGCTGATCACTTTTCGGCTCACCGGCATAGCGCGCTGAATAAATACCCGGTTGGCCTGCTAAAGCATCCACCTCCAGCCCGGAATCGTCCGCCAGCGCGGGTAATCCGCTGACACGGCTCGCCTCACGTGCCTTTAAAAGCGCATTTTCAACAAAGGTCAGTCCTGTTTCTTCAACATCGTGTACACCAAAATCTGCCTGGGGACGGATATCAAACCCCAGAGGAGCCAGCAACTGATTGAACTCTCTTAGCTTTCCTGCATTACCGCTTGCTAGAACCAGGGTATTAACCATAGACATCGCATAATCTCCGAGCATAAGTGGGTCAGTGTACGCCTAAAAAACTCGTTCTATATTTAACTGCGTGTTACCAAATGTATATTTTTTTAATTAGAATAATGTTATTAATATAAAAAAATATGTTTTATAACAATGAGTTATAGCATATGTTATATTTATATAAATATTAGTTATTACGTATATAAAAAATAAGTTGGTAACAAAACTTTACGAAATGGGGCTTATAGGTAACACTAGTGCCGCTGATAGCTCACTCCTTCTTACCAGGGCCTTACCATGAAAAAGGAACAATCCACCGACTCGGTGTATATTCTTACCGAGCAGAGTCCTCAATCTCAGCTATTTGCTGAATATTTAAATAAGCATACCGGCTTTCAAGTGAGCATCTACTCACGTCATTCTTCCCTGCCGGCTGGTACATCAGAAAAACTTTTGCTGCTTATTGATAGCGATCATATCAGTATTGATGCTCTGCCCGAGTGGCAGGATCAACTGCCTGAAGCATTAGCAAATGCAACGCTTGCCGCGTTTAACATCCGTAACATGAACCATGCGTTAGAAGCGCTTTCCTGTGCCCATTTAAAAGGCATTTTCTATCGTGAGCAGAGTCTGGATATTATTTGCAAAGGAATTCACGCCTTATTGGACGGTGAACTCTGGATGTCGCGTGAATTAATGGCTCGGCTGATTCTGTTTTATCGCAAATCACAAACCAACGCGTTTAGACCCACCTGCGGACTGACAAATCGTGAAATTGAAATTATTTCATTATTGAAAGCAGGCTCTTCAAACCAACAAATTGCTGAGCGGCTATTTGTCAGCGAGCATACTGTTAAATCACATCTTTATAATATATTCAGAAAAATAAACGTACATAACCGCATTCAGGCTTTGAATTGGATCCATCAAAATCTTGGTCCTATTCTCCCTGCTATCGATAAGCCACGTGGCCTAAAGAACTAATAATAACATTGGTGTGAGGTTATATCGTGAGGCGATTACTTCGATGTCTAACTCCACTCTATATTTTTTTTCTGCTTACATTATCGTCATTAGTGACCAGTGACGCGCGATCGCTGGCCGATGCAGCACCAGTAAAAGAACCGAAGGGGATTGATTCGATTAACCAACTATCGAGCTCCGCGGGTTTTGAAGAGGAAAATGCTAAAAGTACTGACAGTGAGCTGACCAAGGCCATGGTAGACAGCACACTTACCACGGCGGGCAAGGCATTTTACCGAGCATTTAACCAGCACGCCATGGGCAACACGATTATCGGCAATGCCTCCATCACGATACAAGAGCGGCCTGATGCGCGTTGGGGCAGCCAGATATGGGTAACGGATGGAAGCCGAATATATTTTCGTACGCAGCTCTCTCCAAGGGTTAGTGAGGCTGATCGCGCTGCAGAAGAAGCGGTACAAATCGTCGAAGAAGCATTGCTACGCCAACAAATAGCTTCGGCGCCAAACTCTGATAAAGACTTGGAAAGCGAGGAGATACATTAATGACTCCTAAGTGGCAATGATAATGTGGTCAGCCAAAGCCAATACGTTATACGCCCTTTAAGGTTTCACCAAACCGCACCTTTTGGGGCAGTTTCTGATACCTGCTATTTAAGCATTCAACGAACCCCAACGGTTAACGTCCCACCTGTACCTTGGGTGGATGAACGCGAACGATTGCCGCCTTTCTGAATATCCACCTCCAAGCGCTGGTTATCGCTTAACAGCTTGACGGTACCTTCGATAGCCGATCCGGTAAAACTATACTCAGTGGGTACCGTACCGTGCTCTTCAATATGCTCGATGGTTTGGCCATCTTGGGTGATACGCCAGTGAGCAGAGAATACCGCACCCGGCGTGCCTTTCATGGTGATGTGGATATTCTCCATTTCCTGCTCCTAAAAGCATGGGTGCTAAGAGGGAAACCGATGGCAAATGCGGTGACAGAGCCATAGGATAGACACCGTTATCTGCATGTTGACGACCTCGCTAACCACAAAAGCCGCTCGGTATGAGCGGCTTTTAAGTGCAGCAGATACTACTTTACGTTACATGACGCTAAAGGCTTTTTCCGCCGCATCCAGTGTGAACTGAATATCTTCCGGCGTATGGGCACTCGACATAAAGCCTGCTTCAAACGCAGAGGGGGCCAGATACACTCCGTGGTCCAGCATTGCCCCGAAGAAGCGACGGAAGGCTTCAGGGTCACAGGCTGTCGCCTGAGCAAAGTTGTCCACTCGGCTTTGTGACGTGAAGAAGATACCGAACATGCCCCCAGCCGCCTGCGTCATCATAGGTACGCCAGCCGTATTGGCACGCTCCTGCAAACCATTGCAAAGCGTCTCAACACGTTGAGAGAGCGCATCATGAAAGCCCGGCACTTGAAGCTTGGTCAGAAGCGCAATACCCGCCGCCATGGCCAGCGGGTTACCCGATAGCGTACCTGCCTGATAGACCGGTCCCATGGGCGAGATATTTTGCATAATGTCACGCTTGCCGCCGAACGCACCCACCGGCATGCCGCCGCCCACGATTTTACCCAGGCAGGTTAAATCCGGAGTGATATGGTAATGCGCCTGGGCGCCGCCCAGCGCCACACGAAACCCGGTCATGACTTCGTCAAAGATCAGGATGCTGCCGTGTTCGTTACATACCCGGCGCAGCGTTTCCAGAAAGCCCGGCTGGGGCGGAATGCAATTCATGTTGCCGGCCACAGGTTCAACAATGATGCAGGCGATCTGATCGCCGATTTCCGCAAAGCACGCTTCTACGCCTTCGATATCGTTATAGGAGAGCGTAATGGTGTGTTCAGCAAGTGAGGCGGGAACGCCCGGTGAACTGGGTTCACCATGGGTCAACGCGCCGGAGCCTGCTTTCACCAGTAGCGAATCGGAATGACCGTGGTAGTTGCCTTCAAACTTGACGATCTTGTCGCGCCCGGTGGTACCCCTCGCCAGGCGAATCGCGGACATGGTGGCCTCAGTGCCCGAGCTGGTCATACGGACCATCTCCATGGAAGGGATCATCTCGCAGATCAGGTCTGCCATGGTGGTTTCCACCGCCGTGGGCGTACCAAAGGAGAGGCCGTTATCCAGCCGGGCACGTACGGCGGCCAGCACATCCTGGTCGGCATGGCCGGTAATCATCGGCCCCCAAGAGCCCACATAATCCACGTAACGATTGCCTTCCACGTCAAACAGGTAGGCTCCCTGCGCGCGCTCCATAAACACCGGTGGACGATGCAGACCTTTAAAAGCGCGAACCGGCGAATTTACGCCACCCGGAATATGGCGACTGGCAAGATCAAACAGTTCTGCAGATGTGGTCATGGCGTCCTCAATATCAATGGCCTTGCGCTAATGAGATCAAAAGCGAACCGGTCGTGGCAAGCGATTAGGCAAACACTGCCCACTTGGAGGTTGATACCCGTGAGACAGGCTTTCCCAGGTAAAGTGCTGCGCCTGCTCACAGGCGGTGGGTAAGCGCTCTCCAACTGCCAGGCGCGCTGCAATGGCAGAAGCTAACGTGCAGCCCGAACCGTGAAACTGCTCAGGCAAACGTGGCCACTGCCACTGGCGTGTCGTATCGGGCGAATGCAGTGTGTGTACCACCTGCTGCTCATTACCCGGCACCGGCTCGTCGGTCGCGGTTACTAAAACAGCCTGGCAGCCTTGGGATAAAAGCGCGACAGCTCGCGCCGTATCATCCAGCGGCGCGGTTATCTCAGGCGTTAGCTGGGCGAGCTCAAACCGGTTGGGCGTTAAGATATCCACAAGAGGTAGCAAACGCTCCCCATAAAGCTTGTGCAGTAGGGGTGTGGATAACTCAGCACCGCCCCCGGCTTTAAGCACCGGGTCGGCCACCACGGGAACTCCCGGAAAGCGGCGAATGATCTGCTCGGCCGCTCTTAACGTCGCTTCATCCGCCAGCAAGCCTATCTTGATCGCAGCAATTTGCATCTCGCTTAACGCTTCGGCCATTTGACGCATTAGCACAGGGTCAACTGGGACTACGCGCGCCACATTGTGGCAATTTTGTACTGTTAACGCTGTCGGAATAGTGACCGCCCAGCCACCGCAGGCGGCGATCGTTTCGCTATCGGCGACCAACCCCGCCCCGCCGGTCGGGTCATGGCCGGCCAGCACTAGAACAACAGGAGTAAGAGGTTGGCGCATTAAAAAGGCTTCACAACAGCGAGAAGCACAATCACCACCAGGGCGATCACCGGCGCTTCATTAAACCAGCGGAAGAACGTATGGCTTTTCGTGCAGCGGTCCTGAGCAAACTGCTTCAAATAGATCAGGCAAACGTGGTGATAGGCGATCAACAGGACAACAAAGGTAAGCTTGACGTGCATCCATCCCTGGCTGAACCAGCCGGGCACCAGGTAGAGCATCGCGCCGCCAAAGATCAGCACCAAAATCATCGAGGGCGTCATGATGCCGCGATACAGCTTGCGCTCCATGGTCTTGAAATACGCCATCGACTGATCGTCACCCTTATCCCGCGCCATGGCGTGATACACGTAAAGCCGCGGCAAATAAAACAGCGCGGCAAACCAGGTCACCATGGCCATCAAATGCAGGGCCTTTAACCATATGTACATTTTCTCTCCTTACTTACACGGCTGAATCATTATCTTTTGGGTCGGCGTAATAATAGTAACGCTCAATGGCGCCGCGGGTGATGATACCTGAAATTCGCTGCTGCTTTGGCCGATAGCCGTGCACAACGTAAAGCGCGCCCAGGGCATCATCCTGAAGCTTCAAGAACGCCTCGGAAAGCGTTGCCTGTAATCCGATGGGCGCAAGCTCCAGTCGCTGGCCGGGAATTTCCAGTAAATCCACCTGCTCATCCTCGGGCGGCGCCTTGTCTTCTAACGCTTCATCGTGCTCCAGAAGCCAGCGTGCAAGTGTTGCCCCCTTCAAGGCCAGCACGGTCTTTTCTTCGCTTGAGCGTTCAATGATTAGCCATACCGGGTTGGACTCGAGAAGCCTTCGGGCCTGCTCAACTGTTATTAGACGCTCGGTTCGCACCAGGCTACGCTCCATCACCGCCGGCACTGATACGCGGGAAAGCGCCTGCATCAAAGGTTGCTGAAGTGGGTGCAAACCATAGCGTACGGCACTGATGAAGAAGCCTTCGCAGCTGGTAAGCTGGCGCGAGGTCAAGCAGGCCACCACAACCACGAGCATTCCCGGTAGCATGATATTGGGTGTGTGAGTCAGCTCCATCAGGGCCATCAAGGCCGCGAGTGGCGCCTGCAGCACGGCCCCCATCATGGCGGCCATGCCCAGCATGGCGAAAATGCTGGGGTCGGCCGCCTTGTCAGGCCACAGCCAGCCGCCCAGCATACCAACCAACGCCCCGGTGGCCGCCCCCACCACCAGTACAGGGCCGATAATACCAATAGGTACGCCTCCGGATACGGTCAGCGCGGTGATCAGCAGTTTAGCGATCATCAGCGCCAACAGCACCTTGATCTCCAACTGATCATTCAAGACGCCCGCCACACTGTCGTAGCCGATTCCCTGAATCTGGGGAAACCACCAGGCCACCACGCCGGTTGCTACGCCCACAGTGCCCAGACGAAGCCATAAAGGCCATTGCTGCAGGTGTGTATTACGTGAAATATGAATGAAAAGCCCAGCCAGCAGACCTACTACCAGGCCCAGAATGACCACCCAGGGTAGGTTCATCAACGAGCCAAGGGCGACCTCGGGAATGCGAAACGCGGGTTCATTGCCGTACATCACCTGAGCGACCATTGCCGCCATGGTAGATGCCAGAATAACCGGCATGAAGCTCATCAGGGTGTACTCCATCATGACCACTTCCATGGCAAAGATGACCCCCGCAATCGGCGTATTGAACGATGCGGAAATACCCGCCGCCGTACCGCAGGCCACCAATACGCGCAAGCTGTTGTTGGGTAAGCGAAGCTTGACCCCTAACCCGCTTGACGCGGCAGCGCCTAGATGAATAGCGGGGCCTTCCCGGCCGGCAGAAAGTCCGCCAAGTACTGACACCACACCCACCCACCATTGATTCAACCAGTTACGTAGCGGAAAGCGCCCCTGATGATAGGAAAGCCGCTCAATGACATGTCCAACACCCAGTTTATGGGCTGACGCCTTCTGACGATAAAGCAGCACGCCAATTAAACTGACGGCAACAAGCGGCAGCAGCGAACGCAGCCAGGGAGAAAGCCCTTCAAACGCTTCCGGATTACCTTCCGGCATGTAAAGGACGGCGCCGGCTTCCAGTAACAGTCGAAAGGCGACCATTACCGCCCCGGTAATCACCCCGGATACCAGCCCCAGCACACAAAGCTGCGGCAGCGCATCGACATTGGCCAGCTGACGCCGAAAACTCTCAAGGGTGAAATCAGACCGGGAAAAACGTGCCACGACGACCGTCCTTTGCTCTTGTGTTGTAGTTCTCTTGTGTATCATAGCCCGATACGCTTCGACAGCCTGCAGCAATCTGTTTAGGCTGTTAATTATTACATGTCCCAAAGGCGATACTCGCAAGGAGTGGTTTGTGATTAAGGTCGGCATTGTTGGCGGTACCGGTTACACCGGCGTTGAGCTACTCCGGTTACTTGCCCAGCACCCCAACGTCTGTGTTGAAACAATTACCTCGCGTTCGGAAGCGGGCGTCAAGGTATGTGATATGTACCCCAACCTGCGCGGCCACTACGATACATTGGCTTTCAGTGAGCCCGATGCAAAACAGCTTGGTGCACTGGATGCAGTCTTTTTCGCCACCCCCCACGGGGTTGCCCACGCACTGGCGGGCGAGCTTCTAGCCAACGGCACGCGCATCATCGATCTTTCGGCCGATTTCCGCCTGCGCGATGCCAAAGTATGGAGCGAGTGGTACGGCCAGGCCCACGGTGCCCCGGAGCTTCTGGAAGAGGCCGTTTACGGCCTGCCTGAAATGCACCGCGAGAAGATCAAAACCGCGCGGCTGATCGCCGTACCCGGCTGCTATCCGACCGCCGTTCAGCTGGGCTATCTGCCGCTGCTGGAAGCTGGCTTGATTGACCCACAGCAACTGATTGCCGACTGTAAATCAGGCGTCACGGGAGCCGGCCGCGGCGCCAAAGTGCCTTCGCTGCTGGCGGAAGCCAGTGAATCGTTCAAGGCCTATGGTGCCTCGGGCCATCGTCATTTGCCCGAGATTCGCCAGGGGCTTAATGATATGCAGGCAAGCCCCGTGGGTTTAACCTTTGTGCCCCACCTGACGCCCATGATTAGGGGAATTCACGCCACGCTTTATAGCCAGCTGACAGCCCGCGCGGAGGATCTTCAAGCGCTATTTGAGCAGCGTTATGCCAATGAGCCGTTTGTGGATGTCATGCCCGCGGGAAGCCATCCTGAAACGCGCAGCGTAAAAGGCATCAATACGTGTCGCCTAGCCGTACACCGTCCGGAAGGCAGCAACACGGTCGTGGTGCTGTCGGTCATCGACAACCTGGTGAAAGGCGCTTCAGGCCAGGCCATACAGAACCTGAACCTGATGTTTGGTTTTGATGAAACCATGGGCCTCACTGCCCCGGCACTCATGCCTTAAGCGCTCATATTTTAAGAGCTTAACCACGCTTGCAGAGGGCAACGTCATGTTGCCCTTTGTTGGATGCGCCAACACAATAGTTGACCCTTTTGCTCGGAATTACCCATAATTACCCCCCAATGCCGATTATTCGTTCTTAAAGCTCGCGGGAGGTACCCATGAGCGGTGCAGAAGCTTTTGTTCCAACCCCTTTAATGCTCTCTGATAGTGCGCGCAAACGTATCAACGCACTGATGGATGAAGAGAATAACCCCGCGCTGAAACTTCGTGTCTACGTCACTGGCGGCGGCTGCTCGGGTTTTCAGTACGGTTTCGACTTTGCCGATGGTGTCGCCGAAGACGATACGGTGATTGAGTTCGGCAGCGCCACATTGGTGGTTGACCCACTCTCTTACCAATATCTGGTCGGCTCCACGGTCGATTACGAAGAAGGCCTTGCCGGGGCGCGCTTTCGTGTCCAGAACCCTAATGCCACCACCACCTGCGGCTGTGGCGCTTCCTTTATGGTCTAGGGCCTGTTGCCCCTTGTAGCGTTAATAACACGTGTTCCCCATGACTTGACGCCTTGTCGGTTTCTCGCCAAGGTTGATAGGTCAATAACCGTTCATGCGGCGTTCTAAAGAGATTATCGTCTCTTTAAAACGCTTCAGAGCTAATAAAATACGGGGAAACTAATGAAAGTCACATTAACTAAAACAGCTATTGCGTCCGCTATTGTCCTGAGCCTTGGCAGTGCCACTGTTGTCATGGCCCAAACATCGACCGTTAACGTCGCCACCGACCCAAGCTTTGTCCCCTTTGAAATGATGGATCCAGAAACCGGTGAGATGGTCGGTTTCGATATGGATATCATCAATGAAATTGCCGAGCGAGCTGGCTTTGACGTCAACCTGACCACTATGGAATTTTCCGGCATCATCCCGGCGGTTCAAACCGGTAGCCAGGAAATTGCCATTGCAGGCATAACGATTACCGATGAGCGCGCGCAGATTGTCGATTTTTCAGATCCGTATTACGACTCAGGTCTGCAGATTATTGTTCGCGCCAATAATGAAGACGTTTCCTCTCTTGAAGACCTTCAGGGCTTAACGATTGGCACCAAGATCGGCTCTACCAGTTATGACTTTCTTCAGCAGGAACTAGGTAGTGATGCAGACATCACTCCCTATCCGGGCACGGCCGATATGTACATGGCGCTGATGGGCCGTAACGTCGACGCAGTGCTCTACGACTCCCCCAACGTTGCCTACTTCGCCCAAACCCGCGGTGAAGGCCGCACTAAAGTGGTTGGCCCTTTGTATGAAGGCCAGCAGTACGGCATCGTTTTCCATAAGGGCAGCGAATGGGTCGAGCCTGCCAATGAAGCACTAGCGGCCATGCGTGAAGACGGTACCTACGACGAGATCTATGCCAAGTGGTTTGGTGAAGCGTCCAGCGAAGATTAAGTAATCCGACACTTTCATCCATAGCTACTGCTACAGGGCCGGGCGGCCATCCCCCCGGCCCTATGACGTTGTAACATCGCTTTTCTTCCTGGAGATAACGCGTGGACTTCGATTTTCAGTTTGACTGGTCGGCTGCAATCGCGTCGATCCCCTATCTGCTACCGGGCATTCCCTGGACGCTGTTGATTTCATTTGGCGGCCTGGCGTTTGGCTTCTTTATCGGTATTTTCTTTGGCCTGTTACGCATCAGTCCGATCCGCTGGCTACGTTGGGTTGCCGTCGGCTATATAGAAATATTTCGTGGTACGCCTATTCTCGTGCAGGTGCTGTTTATCTTTTATGGCTTGCCCCAGCTGCTGGGTAGTCCTATCAATGCCTTGGTGGCGGGTATCGCCGCGATTGCGGTCAACTCTGGCGCGTACATTTCTGAAATTGTTCGTGGCGGTGTGCAGTCAATCGAGCGCGGCCAGCGTGAGGCGTCGCTTTCCCTCGGGCTTTCACGGGTTCAGGCGTTTCGCTACGTGATCTGGCCCCAGGCCTTTCGCCGGATGATTCCACCGTTGGGTAATCAGGGCATTATCAGTATTAAAGACACCTCTCTATTTTCCGTGATTGGCGTGGGTGAACTGGTACGCCAGGGACAGATTTACATCGCCACCACGTTTACCGCGCTTGAGGTCTATTTCATGGTGGCGCTGATGTACCTAGCGATCACCTGGACCCTTTCCATTCTTCTGCGCCAGCTTGAGCGCCGCGGCATTGCCGGCCAATAAGGACACGTACAATGACCGATACTGTGTCACCTACAACGCCCCCCATTGTGCGTATGCAAAAGCTCAATAAGCACTTTGGCAGCCTGCATGTACTCAATGATATCGACCTTGAGATTGTCCCTGGGGAAGTCGTCGTCGTCATTGGCGCAAGCGGTTCGGGCAAATCAACCCTTATTCGCTGCATTAACGGGCTTGAGGAGTTTCAATCAGGCACGCTGAGCGTGGATGGCAATACGCTAAAACCCAATGGCAAGAGCAGCAAGGCACTACAAACCATCCGTACCGAAGTCGGCATGGTATTTCAGCAGTTCAACCTGTTTCCTCACCTGAGCGTTATCGACAACATTACCTTGGCCCCTATGAAAGTACGCGGCTGGAACCGGGAAGATGCAGTCAATACGGCAAAACGTCTGCTTGACCGGGTAGGTATTGCCGACCAGGCCGATAAGTACCCCAGCCAGCTCTCCGGTGGCCAACAGCAGCGGGTCGCGCTGGCACGTGCCTTGGCCATGGAGCCACGCCTGATGCTGTTTGACGAGCCTACCTCGGCGCTTGACCCCGAGATGATCGGTGAAGTGCTGGATGCAATGCGTGAGCTTGCCAAAGAAGGCATGACCATGGTGATCGTTACCCATGAAATGGGCTTTGCCCGCGAAGTGGCCGACCGCGTTATCTTTATTCACAAGGGAGTAATTGCCGAACAGGGTACGCCTGAACAGATTTTTAGCGCGCCTCAAAATGAGCAAACCCGTTCATTTTTGGCTCGTGTGTTAAAGCATTAATCGATAAAAACACTCGCTTTACCCTGAATTTTTATGGCCTGTCCTTGTGACAGGCCATTTTTTTGCCTGTGGATAATATTTTTTGTTTTTTCTACTCCACCAAGCCCGCCCCCCCGTCAAAGGGGTCTTTAAGCCAATAAGATGTTAACCCAATGACTTGTTCACAGGTGCGGTAACAAGCCCGGTATGGGAAGGTGGATAAGTGGTGATTTTTGAGTGTTGTGGGTAAGTCGCTTTTTCATCCACAGGGGCCGCACTGCTTCTACGCAGGCACTGCGCTGCTTAATCACATAATTGTAAACAATTTAAGCTTCTGAAATTTATAATAATAAATGTGTTATGCACAGAAACTGTCCACACTAGTAGTTACAACATTAACAGAACTTCTCTTATTTTATTTTTATATTGTTATTAATAGAGACAAGCTGATGAATTGAGGTGTGGAAAAACCTGACGGTTACCCACAGGGGGTTTATACTGGCGGGCTTATTGAATCTGGGTGCCTATCCACCGGCTCCCCTCATCCGTGCCAACTGGCGCAAGAAGAGGTGTCTCTTGAATTACCCCGACCGCTTTGACGTGATTGTCATCGGCGGTGGCCATGCGGGAACTGAAGCCGCATTGGCCTCTGCTCGTATGGGCTGTCAAACCCTGCTGCTCACCCATAACATCGAGACTCTGGGCCAGATGTCGTGCAATCCCGCGATTGGCGGGATTGGCAAGAGTCATCTGGTCAAGGAAATCGATGCGTTAGGCGGCGCGATGGGGCTTGCCACTGATTTAGGCGGCATTCAGTTTCGTGTGCTGAACGCTCGCAAGGGCCCGGCAGTACGTGCCACACGTGCCCAGGCTGACCGGATCCGCTATAAATCGGCGATCCGAGGCATGCTTGAAAACCAGCCTAACCTGACCATTTTCCAGCAGGCTGCAGGCGATCTGGTTGTGGATAACGACACTGTACGAGGTGTCGTGACGGAAACCGGGATTCGTTTTTATGCCGAATCCGTGGTGCTTTCGACAGGCACGTTTTTAGGTGGCGTTATCCATATCGGCCTGGATCAGAGCCGTGGTGGCCGCGCGGGTGACCCGCCTTCCAACGCTCTGGCTGAGCGTTTGCGTGCATTGCCGTTTCGGGTCGACCGGTTAAAGACCGGTACTCCCCCACGTATCGATGCCAAAAGCGTGGATTTTTCCCAGCTTGAAGAACAACCAGGCGATACCCCAACACCGGTGATGTCATACCTTGGTTCGCGGGACATGCACCCGCGTCAAGTCAGCTGTCATATTGCGCACACCAATGAGCGCACCCACGAGCTGATTCTGGCCAACCTTGACCGCTCGCCGATGTACTCCGGCGTCATCGAAGGCATTGGCCCGCGCTACTGCCCGTCAATTGAAGACAAGGTGCACCGCTTTGCGGATAAATCGAGCCATCAGGTATTTATTGAACCTGAAGGCCTCGACACCCACGAGCTCTACCCTAACGGTATCTCCACCTCGCTGCCTTTCGATGTACAGCTGCAGGTAGTCCGCTCGATCAAGGGATTGGAAAACGCGCATATTACGCGGCCGGGTTACGCCATCGAGTACGATTTCTTCGATCCACGGGATCTAAAACACTCGCTGGAAACCAAATTTATCCACAACCTGTTTTTTGCCGGCCAGATCAACGGCACCACGGGTTACGAGGAAGCCGGCGCCCAAGGGCTACTGGCCGGATTGAACGCCGCGCGCCGTGCCAAGCAGTTGGAAAGCTGGCACCCGCGCCGCGACGAAGCCTACCTGGGCGTGTTAGTGGATGACCTGATCACCCTGGGTACCAAAGAGCCCTACCGCATGTTCACTTCTCGGGCGGAGTACCGTCTCCTGCTGCGTGAAGACAATGCGGACCTGCGGCTGACCGAAAAAGGTCGTGAGCTTGGCCTGGTCGATGACCAGCGCTGGCAGGCATTCAGTGAAAAGCGTGAAGCTATTGCGCGTGAAACCGCCCGCCTTGCCAGTGTCTGGGTACAGCCGACAAGCCCCGCTGCCGCCAAGATTGCCGAAAAAATTGGCAAACCGCTAACGCGTGAATATCGCTTGAGCGACCTTCTGCGTCGTCCTGAGCTTAATTATGCCGATCTTGCAGATTTGCCGGGCCTGGATAACGCTCTGATCAATGACGAGGCGGTAGCCGAGCAGGTCCAGATCCAGGCCAAGTACGAAGGCTATATCGAGCGTCAGCAGGGCGAGATTGATAAGCTCAAGCGCCATGAAGCGATGCCGCTTCCTGCCGACCTGGATTACCAACGGGTGGAAGGGCTCTCCAACGAGATCCGCCAGAAGCTTGCCGAAACCCGGCCGGAAACCCTGGCTCAGGCAGCGCGTATTTCAGGCGTGACCCCAGCGGCCGTCTCCATTTTGCTGGTGCATCTTAAAAAGCGCCGTCTGATTGCCTCACCGGAGGTGGCCAACGGATGAGTGGGTTAATGGGACTGCTCAATACCTTACCGACGAGTGTGGCCACCCGCCTGGATGCGGGGCTGGCGCAGCTAGGCCTTTCGGTGAGCGCTCATCAGCGTGAGCAGCTGCTTGGGTTTGTCGCCCTATTGCACAAGTGGAACAAGGCTTATAACCTCACGGCTGTTCGTGATATCGACGAGATGGTGACCCGCCACGTGCTGGATAGCGCAGCCGTGGCCTCCCATGTTGCTGGCCCGAGGCTTCTGGATGTAGGCGCAGGGCCTGGCCTGCCCGGCATAGTGCTGGCCATTCTGAACCCTGATCTGGCGGTAACGCTTGTGGATAGCAACGGCAAGAAAGTCCGCTTTCAACGCCAGGCCGTTATGGAGCTTGGGCTGACGAACGTGACGCCGAGCCAGGCACGGGTGGAAGCATTCATTGACCAGCCCTTTGATCAGGTGATTTCCCGGGCGTTTGCAAGCCTAGTTGATTTTGTCACCCTGACCCGTGAATTGCCCAAGGCAGGCGGGCAGTGGCTGGCCATGAAAGGGCCTGGCGCCGACGATGAACTGCGTCAGTTGCCAAGCGGTGTTCAGCTGACAGCCCGCCACCAACTGAACGTCCCCTTTGAAACGGCCGAGCGACAGCTGTTGATTCTGAACGTTGATTCTGAACCCCAGGAAGGAGTTGAGTAAGTGAGCCAGATCATTGCCCTGACCAACCAAAAAGGCGGCGTGGGCAAGACCACATCGGCCGTTAACCTGGCAGCCAGTCTCGCCGCACTTGATCGGCGGGTGCTGCTGGTGGATCTTGATCCCCAGGGGCACGCCAGCATGGGCAGTGGTATCGACAAGCACGAACTCGACAAGAGCGTTCTCGATGTGCTGCTAGGTGAGGCAACGGCCACCGATACCATCGTCTCTCAACTGCCGGTTAAGTATGATGTTTTGCCAGGTAACGGTGACTTGACGGCTGCGGAAGTCGAACTTCTTGACCTGGATAAGCGCGAAAGCTGCCTGACCGTGGCGCTAGGCTCGGTTGCCGATAACTACGACGTGGTATTGATTGACTGCCCGCCTTCGCTGAATATGCTGACGGTCAATGCGCTTACCGCCGCCAACAGCGTGTTAATTCCGCTGCAGTGCGAGTTTTATGCGCTTGAAGGGCTATCGGCGCTTTTAGATACCGTTGAACAGATCAAGCAGAGCGTTAATCCTGATCTGGCGATTGCCGGTATCCTGCGCACCATGTACGACAAACGCACGAGCCTGACGCGTGAAGTGGACAAACAGCTACGCGACTTTTTTGGCGATGCGCTGCTCAAAACAACGATTCCACGTAACGTAAAAGTGGCCGAAGCGCCAAGCCATGGTCTGCCCGTTACTCAGTATGCCCGCTTCTCACGGGGCAGCCAGGCGTACCGCGTGCTGGCAAAAGAGATGATTCGTCGGTTATCGCTATAACGTATTGATCAGTCCGAGGGAAAGCGAATGACGCGTAAACGCGCGCTAGGACGTGGCCTGGATGCCCTAATTGGTGCGGGCGCTCGTCGCCGTGACAGTCTGGAACTTACCGGTAGCCCAGCATTGGAGGCTTCCCACGAGGCGTCGTCAGTCATGGCGACCAGTGAGGCAACACCTGATCGTCTGGAGCGCTTGCCGCTTGGTCAACTAGCGCGCGGCAAATATCAGCCGCGCCGGGATATTCAGCCTGAAGCTCTTGAAGAGTTGGCGGACTCCATTCGCGCCCAGGGCGTCATGCAGCCCATTGTGGTGCGCCCGGTAGGCGAGGACCGCTACGAAATTATTGCCGGTGAGCGGCGCTGGCGTGCAGCCCAGCTGGCCGAGCTTGATGTTATTCCGGCGGTCATTCGTGACGTCAGCGATGAAGTGGCGCTGGCCTTGGCCCTGATTGAAAATATTCAGCGTGAAAACCTCAACGCCATTGAAGAAGCGCTGGCGCTTAAACGCTTGGGCGATGAGTTTGAACTGACGCAGCAGCAGATTGCCGATGCGGTGGGAAAATCGCGTACCCAGGTTGCCAACTTGCTGCGCCTGCTGGCGCTGGATCCAGAGGTACAAACGCTGTTGGAGCGCGGTGACCTGGATATGGGCCACGCCCGCGCTCTGCTTTCTCTGAGTAGTGCCCAGCAGCGTCAGGTAGCCCATGAAGTGGTCAATAGCGATTTAACGGTGCGGGCAACCGAAGCGCTGGTCAAGAAAGTTCAAACCAGCCAGACAGTGCCCAAAACCCCAGCCCGGCCCAATAAGCCTATGGACGTGTCACGCCTTGAAACACAGCTAGGCGAGCTGCTTGGCGCGCCGGTTTCTATTGACCATGGCAACAAGGGCAAAGGTAAAGTCACTATCCGCTACACAAGTCTTGATGAGCTGGATGGCATTCTTGCGCATATTAAATAAATAGCAGGCTTACTAAGATATCGTTAGAAGCCGCCTTTTTTTCACCCTTTGGTAGCAAGACTCTGCCTAAACGCGTTAAATACGCGCAACTTCGGTTGAAGGTGTGATAGCGCTTCCCTATAATCGCGCAAGATTTGTGTAGGTTGTTCATGAAGAGTAATTGAGCAACCGTTCGCTACCAGGGTGCTGGGTAATGAAACAGCGTATTGAAACCCAGCAACGAAAGGCTTATGTCATTCGGCTTACTACTGCGCAGCTAATAGTCGCGCTGGGCGGTATGTTGGCAGCCTATCCGGTAGCGGGTATCGCTGGCGTGCTATCAGTCATAATGGGAGCCTTGGTCGCCTTGCTACCTCAGGTTTTCTTTATACAGCGGTTAGGTATCCTGCATAACAGACGCAGGTCTTCAAGCGCTGTAAGTCTGTTTCGCGCCGAATCAGGCAAGTTTGGTTTGACGGTGGCGCTGTTTAGCGCAGTGTTCGTGTTAGTGCCTCCCTCAAACCCCGCTTTCTTTTTTAGTGCTTATGTGGCGGTTGTTCTGATGCATGGGCTAACGCCGTTGTTTATGCGCAGGCATCGCACACTTGATTGAGGTGATATCTCTATGGCCGCAGGAAACGAAGTCTCGACGACTTATTATATCCAGCACCACTTGCAGAACCTGACCTTTGGGCATCACCCGGTGAATGGTTGGTCACTGGCGCATTCGGCTGAAGAAGCCGTTGAAATGGGCTTCTGGGCGATCCATCTGGATACCATGGGCTGGTCGATTGCCATGGGTTTGCTGTTTATCTGGCTATTTCGTAAAGCGGGTAAAGCAGCAACAACCGGCGTGCCGGGCGGTTTGCAGAACGCTGTCGAAATGGTCGTAGAGTTTATCGAGAACCTGACGCGATCTACCTTCCATGGTCGCAATCCGCATATCGCTCCGCTGGCGCTGACGCTGTTTGTCTGGATCCTGTTCATGAACGCGCTCAAGATCCTACCGGTCGACTACGGCCCGGTGCTGTTCAGCAAGCTCGGGGTGGACTACATGAAGATCGTGCCGACCACAGATGTGAACGCCACATTGGGCATGGCGCTGGGCGTGTTCGGCCTGATTCTTTACTACAACTTTAAGGTGAAAGGCGTGGGCGGTTTTGCCCGGGAGCTTTCGCTGACCCCGTTCAACCACTGGGCGCTGATTCCCTTCAACCTAGTACTGGAAATCGTCTCCCTGCTGGTCAAGCCGTTCAGCCTGGCAATGCGTCTGTTCGGCAACATGTTCGCAGGCGAAGTAATTTTCATCCTGATCGCGATGCTGCCGTTCTGGGCCATCTGGATACTGGATGTGCCGTGGGCGATCTTCCACATTCTTGTTGTGACGCTGCAGGCGTTCATCTTTACCGTATTGACGGTGGTGTACCTGAGCGCGGCGCACGAGCACCACTAATGTGATCGATGTCACGTACATCGATTTCAAGAGCCTTGTTTTCAAGAACTAAGATTTCAAGAACCCGTTTCATTAACCCTCAACCCTTAACCAAAACTTAAACTCAGGAGCAACATCATGGAAATGGTTTATCTTTCTGCTGCCATCATCATCGGTCTAGGCGCACTGGCTACTGGTATTGGCTTCGCTATTCTGGGCGGCAAACTGCTTGAGTCTACTGCACGTCAGCCAGAGCTGGGTGACCAGCTGCAAACCAAAACCTTCATCATGGCAGGTCTGTTGGACGCTGTACCGATGATCGGTGTTGGTATTGCGATGTACCTGATCTTCGTTGTTGCCGGTTAATGATAGCTTTACCGGGCGGTTAACCGCTCGGTTCTGTTTCACTCCGGTCGCCACGAACTTGTCAGAGGTACATCCCTGTGAATATCAACATGACGCTTATCGGGCAGACGATCGCCTTCGCGATCTTTGTCTGGTTTTGCATAAAGTACGTGTGGCCTCCGATCAGCAACGCGCTTAACGAGCGTCAGAAAAAAATTGCTGATGGCTTGGATGCAGCCAGCCGTGCTACCCGCGATCTTGAGCTTGCTCAAGAACGGGCAGAACAGACGCTGCGTGAGAGCAAGGAACAAGCTTCCCAAATCCTTGAGCAAGCCAACAAGCGCTCTGCTCAGATGATTGAAGAAGCACGCGAGCAGGCCCGCGCAGAAGGTGAACGTCTAATGGCGGGCGCCCGTTCCGAGATTGAGCTAGAAGTTAACCGCGCAAAAGAAGAGCTGCGTGCCCAGGTGTCTCACCTGGCAATCGTTGGCGCTGAGCGTGTTCTAGAAGCCTCTGTCGACGAGAAAGCGCATCGCGAGCTGCTTGATAAGTTAGCCGCTGAACTGTAAGGAGGTGAATCATGGCGGAAATACATACCGTCGCTCGTCCTTACGCTAAGGCGGCGTTTGAACACGCGCGTGATCATGACGCGCTTGATAGCTGGTCACAGGCGCTGGGGTATTTAGGCGCCGCCGTGGCAGATGACGAAGTACGTCGTCTGTTGGGCAGTCCGAAAATCGAGAACGCAAAGAAAGTTGCTCTGCTCGCCGAGATGTTTCCAGAGCAGCAGAGCGATGCGTTAACTCGGTTTTTGGAGGCTCTGGCCGATCAAGGTCGTTTAACGGCCCTACCTTCAATTGCTGAGCAGTTCGAGCATTTACGTGCCGAGCATGAGCAGCGCATTGAGGTCATGGTAACGTCAGCTTACGCGCTGACGGCCGAAGAGCAGACCAAGCTAGCAAGTGCGCTCAAGAAACGTCTGAATCGCGAAATCTCCATTACTACTCAGGTGGACAAGTCGCTTATCGGCGGTGTCATCCTGCGTGCCGGCGATACCGTCATTGACGGTTCGGTGCGTGGTCGATTGAACCGCCTTTCTGAAGCGCTGACCGTTTGAGTCTGAGGGACATGGCATGCAGCAACTGAATCCTTCCGAGATCAGCGACATCATCAAGCAGCGAATCGAAAAGCTTGACGTCGCATCCGAAGCCCGTAATCAGGGCACCATTGTGAGCGTTTCCGACGGTATCGTGAAAATTCACGGCCTTGAAGACGCCATGTTTGGTGAAATGATTGAATTTCCCAACAGCGTTTTTGGCATGGTACTTAACCTGGAGCGCGACTCCGTAGGTGCCGTTGTCCTGGGCGACTATCTGCTACTTGAAGAAGGCATGACCGCCAAGTGTACCGGTCGTATTCTTGAAGTACCGGTAGGCCCTGAGCTGATTGGCCGTGTTGTCGATGCGCTGGGTAACCCGATCGATGGCAAAGGCGACATCAACGCCAAGATGACCGACGCGGTAGAAAAAGTGGCGCCGGGCGTTATCACCCGCCAGTCGGTTGATGAGCCGATCCAAACGGGTCTGAAATCCATCGATGCCATGGTGCCGATTGGCCGCGGTCAGCGTGAGCTGATCATCGGTGACCGCCAGATTGGTAAATCGGCCATCGCGATCGATGCGATTATCAACCAGAAAGGCAAGGGTGTTACCTGTGTCTATGTCGCCATCGGTCAGAAGCAGTCGACCATTGCCAACATAGTAAGAAAGCTTGAAGAGCACGGCGCGATGGGTCACACCATCGTGGTGGCTGCAGGCGCCGCTGATCCGGCACCCATGCAGTTCCTGTCCGCCTACTCTGGCTGCACCATGGGCGAGTACTTCCGTGACCGTGGTGAAGACGCGATGATCGTATATGACGATCTCTCCAAGCAAGCCGTGGCTTACCGCCAGGTATCCCTGCTGCTGCGTCGTCCGCCGGGTCGTGAAGCTTACCCGGGTGACGTGTTCTATCTCCACTCGCGTCTTTTGGAGCGTGCGGCACGCGTTAACGTCGATTACGTCGAGAAGTTCACCAATGGTGAAGTGACAGGCAAGACCGGTTCCTTGACCGCGCTGCCTATCATCGAAACCCAGGGTGGCGACGTTTCCGCGTTCGTTCCGACCAACGTGATCTCGATCACCGATGGTCAGATCTTCCTGGAAACCAACCTGTTCAACTCCGGTGTTCGTCCGGCGATTAACGCAGGTCTGTCGGTTTCTCGTGTAGGTGGTGCAGCGCAAACCAAGATCATCAAGAAGCTTGGCGGTAGCGTGCGTCTGGCCCTGGCTCAGTATCGTGAGCTGGCGGCATTCTCGCAGTTTGCCTCTGACCTTGATGAAGCAACGCGCAAGCAGCTTGAGCACGGTCAGCGTGTGACCGAGCTAATGAAGCAGAACCAGTACTCGCCGATGTCTGTGGCAGAAATGGCTCTCTCGCTGTATGCCGCCAATGAAGGCTACCTGGATGACGTGAGCGTCGACAAGGTGCTGGACTTCGAACGTGCCCTGCACGGTTACATGAAGTCCGAGCATGGCGATCTGCTCGACAAGATCAACCAGAGCGGCGACTACAACGACGAGATTAAAGACGGCATGAAGTCGGGTCTCGAGAAGTTCAAGGCGACTCAGAGCTGGTAATGTCTGGCCCGCCTTAACAGGTGGGCTTGCCTACTTTCTGAGAGCCACGAACGAAGGGTAGATCGCTATGGCAGCTGCAAAAGAGATACGCACCCAGATCGGGAGCATCAAAAATACGCAGAAGATTACCAGTGCCATGGAAATGGTAGCTGCGTCGAAAATGCGTAAAGCACAAGATCTAATGAAGGCCAGCCAGCCTTACGCCAAGCAGATTCGTAACGTGGTAGGCCACCTGGCTAACGCTAACCCCGAGTACACGCACGACTACATGGTCGAGCGTAACGAGGTGAAACGTGTTGGTTATATCGTGGTTTCCACCGACCGTGGCCTGTGTGGCGGGTTAAACGTCAACCTGTTCAAAGCCGTGGTGAAAGACGCTGTGGCCTGGAAACAGGAAGGCGCTGAGCTGGACTTTTGTGCCCTCGGCTCCAAGGCCGGCGCTTTCTTTCGCAACTATGGCGGCAACCTGATTGCGGCCAAGAGTGGAATGGGAGAGAAGCCGACCGTTGAGGGTTTGATCGGAAGTATCAAGGTCATGCTCGAAGCGTACGACGAAGGACGACTCGATCGCCTGTTCGTGGTGTATAACGAATTTGTTAACACTATGACCCAGAGGCCGGTTGTTCGTCAGCTTCTTCCGCTATCACCCGATATGGGTGTCAGCGAGCACGACGAAGAAAACGCCCGTCCCGGAAGTTGGGACTACCTGTATGAACCGGATGCCAAGGCGTTGCTTGATAGCCTGCTGGTTCGTTTCGTCGAATCACAGGTGTATCAGGCGGTCGTCGAAAACGGAGCCTGCGAACAGGCAGCCCGTATGATCGCCATGAAAAGTGCCACCGATAACGCAGGCAATCTGATTGATGATCTGGAGATGGTCTATAACAAGGCCCGCCAGGCTGCCATCACCCAGGAAATTTCCGAAATTGTCGGCGGCGCTTCAGCCGTATAACGCCTAGGGAGCCTAATGTTCACAGGGCTCCCGGCAGACAGGTTTCATTTGCAGGTTTTTGAGAGGAACCAAGATGAGCGGACGTATCGTACAAATCATCGGCGCGGTGATTGACGTAGAGTTTCCGCGGGACTCTGTGCCCAAGGTCTACGACGCGCTGAAGGTCTCTGAAAAAGAGACCGTCCTCGAAGTCCAGCAGCAGCTGGGCGACGGCGTGGTACGCGCAATTGCCATGGGCTCCACCGAGGGTCTGAAGCGTGGCATGAACGCGGTCAATACCGGTACTGCCATTTCCGTACCCGTGGGTAAGGAAACGCTGGGCCGTATCATGAACGTACTTGGCGAGCCGATCGACGAAGCAGGTCCGATTGGTGAGCAAGAGCGTATGCCGATTCACCGTAAAGCACCCAGCTATGCCGACCAGGCGGCTTCTAATGAGTTGCTGGAAACCGGTATCAAGGTTATCGACCTGGTCTGCCCGTTTGCCAAGGGTGGTAAAGTCGGCCTGTTCGGCGGCGCCGGTGTAGGTAAAACCGTTAACATGATGGAGCTTATCCGCAACATCGCCACCGAACACAGCGGCTACTCAGTATTCGCCGGTGTGGGTGAGCGTACGCGTGAGGGTAACGACTTCTATCACGAGATGACGGAATCCAACGTTATCGACAAGGTAGCGCTGGTTTACGGTCAGATGAACGAGCCCCCGGGCAACCGTCTGCGCGTGGCGCTGACCGGCCTGACCATCGCGGAAAAATTCCGTGACGAAGGCCGCGACGTTCTGCTGTTCGTCGACAACATCTACCGCTACACCCTGGCCGGTACCGAAGTATCCGCCCTGCTTGGCCGTATGCCATCAGCGGTAGGTTACCAGCCAACGCTGGCCGAAGAGATGGGCGTTCTGCAAGAACGTATCACCTCGACTAAAACGGGCTCTATCACGTCTGTACAGGCCGTATACGTACCTGCCGATGACTTGACCGACCCATCGCCGGCAACGACGTTTGCTCACCTGGACGCCACTGTGGTACTGGCACGTTCGATCGCTGAGCTGGGTATTTATCCGGCCATCGATCCACTGGACTCCACCTCACGTCAGTTGGATCCGCTGGTCGTCGGTGAAGAGCACTACACTACCGCTCGCGGTGTGCAGAACGTTCTTCAGCGCTACAAGGAACTCAAGGATATCATCGCCATCCTGGGTATGGACGAGCTGTCTGATGAAGACAAGCTGGCCGTTGCCCGCGCGCGTAAAATCCAGCGTTTCCTGTCGCAGCCGTTCTTCGTGGCTGAGGTCTTCACTGGTTCGCCCGGCAAGTATGTTTCGCTGAAAGACACGATCCGTGGCTTCCAGGGCATTCTCGCAGGTGAATACGACGATATGCCGGAACAGGCCTTCTACATGGTCGGCTCCATCGACGAAGCAGTCGAAAAAGCCAACCAGATGAAGAAGTAATCCCGTCCATTAGGGGGATTCGCTATGGCGAATAGCTTCACTTGCAATATCGTCAGCGCTGAAGCATCTATCTTCTCGGGTACTGTCGAGCAGGTAGTGGCTTCCGGGATGATGGGTGACCTGGGTATTTTGCCGGGTCACGCTCCGCTGCTGACCGAGCTTCAGCCGGGCCCGATCCGGGTAATCCACGATGGCGGCAAGGAAGAAAACTTCTTTGTCTCAGGCGGCTTCATGGAAGTGCAGCCCGACGTTGTGACCATCCTGGCCGACGCCGCTTCCCGCGCAAGCGACCTTAATGAGGCCGCTGCCGAAGAAGCACGTCAGCAAGCGCTGCAAGCCTTTAATGAGAAGTCAACTGAGCTTGACTACACCCGTGCGGCAGCAGAACTTGCCGAAGCCGTTGCCCAGCTGCGAACGATTCAGCAGCTGCGCAAGAAGGCGGGTAAAGGCTAAAAAACGCCCTTGGCGTTCATAAACGCTCCTTGAACCCAGATTAGGGTTTAAGGGGCGTTTTTTTTGTCTGGTACTATGACGCGTATACAGTGGCATTCTGTGTTTCGGCTGCCACGATTTAGCAGTCGTGTTTTGAAATGAGTTTTTGTAAAGATGTTTTGTAACAGTATCTTGCAACGATATTTTGCAATAGCACTTGCAACCGTACTTTGTCAGAAAGGGGGAGAGCGATGGCATTAAATGATGAAAGCCTGCAGGAACTGAAGGCCGAGCTGCTCGACGAGCTGGTAAAGGACAAGCCGAGTAAAAACCTGCTTTCTGAGCGTCTGGCCGAGGTTCGCTCAGCTGATATCGGTGAAGTGCTTGAAGAACTTATCGAAGAAGACGAAGAACTGCCGGCGGCGCTGGCGATCCTAGATGTTCTTTCAAGCGAACGCGCGGCCAATGTGCTTGGCTATTTGCCCGGTGAAAGCCAGCTTGAAGTCGTAGGCGAGTTAAGCGATACCCAGGTGCTTAAGCTTCTAGAAGAGATGGGATCTGATGAACGGGTCGACCTGTTCAATCTTCTGGACGAGGATCGTCGCGAGGCATTGTTGCGCCGTATGGCTCACCAGGAGCGTGAAGACCTCAAACGCCTGGCAAGTTATCAGGAAGGGACGGCCGGCGCCATCATGACCTCTGACTATGTGGCCATAGCCAGTGGCATGACGGTGTCGCAGGCGCTGATGCGCGTACGTCAGACCGCGCCTGATGCCGAGACGGTCTATCAGCTCTATATATTGGACAGTGACGGTGAGTTGATTGGAACGATGTCGCTGCGCCAATTGATAGTGGCGCGCCCAGGCGCGTTCGTTGACGACATCATGATCAAGGATGTAATCAGCACGGCTGTGGATGAGGAGCAGGAGGAGGTAGCACGCATCGTGGCCCGCTACGACTTGCTTGCGCTGCCTGTGATCGATTCGGATGGCCGATTGGTAGGTATTGTGACCCACGATGATGCCATGGATGTCGCGGAGTCCGAGGCTACCGAGGATTTCCATAAAGGGATGTCGATCGGTCAGCTGGAAGATGGCGTGAGTCGTGTACGGCTTTGGAGTCTGTACCGCAAACGCGTGACGTGGCTAGTTTTACTGGTGTTTGCCAACCTGTTTTCCGGCGCGGGCATTGCCTACTTTGAAGATATCATTGCCGCCCAAGTGGCCCTGGTGTTCTTCCTGCCGTTATTGATCGGCAGTGGCGGTAATGCCGGTGCCCAGGCCGCCACCCTGATGGTACGCGGGATGGCGACGGGTGACATAGGCGTGAAGGACTGGAGCAAGATGCTCGGCCGTGAGCTTTTGGTCGCTGGCTCGCTGGGTCTCACCATGGCGATTGCCGTGACGCCGATTGGTATTTTCCGCGGCGGTGAAGCCGTCGCCATGGTGGTGGCGCTGAGTATGGTGACGATCGTACTGTTCGGCAGCCTGATCGGCATGTGTCTGCCTTTTGTACTCGAACGCTTCAAGGTTGACCCGGCCACCGCTTCGGCGCCTTTGGTAACCACGCTGATCGATGCCACCGGCGTACTGATCTACTTCACCATCGCAACCGCCATCCTCTCTCAGCTATAGCCCTTGGCTTTATGGGTACGGCCCTAGTGCCGTACCCAGCCGCGGTTGATCAGCGGCGAGAACACGAGGCGATAGCACCTCACGGCCACGCGTTCATAAAGCGGCAGTACCAGCCAGGCACGGCCTATGCCCGTTAGTGCAGCGGCCACTGGGGCCAGCATTAGCGCGCCGATCATGTCCTGGGGAAAGTGAATGCCCATAAAGATTCTGGCCCAGGCGACCGGTAGGGCCAGCACTAACAGGCAATGACCGATACGCCGAGTGCGATCATGCAGCGTCAAGCTGAAGGCCATGGTCAGCATGATTGTTAGATGGTTGCTGGGAAAGGCGGGCGTGGCCGCGTGCACCTGAAGATACTCGCCCACGGGCACCATGAAGGGGCGTGGCATGGGCCATAGTGTGCCGATGGCCCAGCTTGCCGCCAGCGCCATCACGGTTGCGACAAATGCTTCCAGAAGCGGTCGCTTGAGCGTATCACCACCGAGCAGCCAGCCAATGACGAGAAGCGCCGGTACCAGCAGGATAATATCCGAGGCGCACCAGTGGGCAACCATGACAAGCCAGGTAGGCGAATCGGGGGGCGAATTGAGCAGTTCGAAAAGAGCGAGATTGAGCGCGTCCATATCTTCCAGAGCATCATGGTCTATAAGAGAGGCAGGGTTTCTGGCCTGCCGCGTACGCTTGCTTTAATGAGAAGCGCGACGCTATAGGACCGCGTTTCTTGTTGAACGTTCTGGGGTTTCTAGCGCATCGAGCTGCTGGCGGCTCGCGTGATGAACATCACTTCCACATGCCCCAGCCACTCTATATCGCAGGCCAAGGCCTTTAGCTGGCTGGCAAGGCACTGGGGAGGCTGATTGACCGCATCGTCGATGATCAGCGAAACCGATATCTGGCTATCCAGGTAGTGCAGCTGAAGCTCGTTCAGCGTGCGCCATACCGGATGACGGTACCAGCGCTCGTTGAGCGCCGCTTCGACTTCAGGGCGCAGCGGCAGGCCGGGCAAGCGGCTGGGGTCGCCTTCGCCGGCATCATCCTCGGGGTCGACGTGGAAAATAACGTCGGTTAACAGCGGGAATTCGTGGCGCAGGCGGCGGCTGACCTCATTGCCGATCTCATGGGCCTCCGAGACGGTGATTTTGGGCCCGACCACCACATGCAGATCGACCATCACCCAGCCCGCTGACTGGCGGGTACGCAAATCGTGCACGCTATCCACTCCCGGCACGCTGCAGGCAACATCGTGCATCTGCTGCTGGACGTCTTCGGGAAGCGCGGTATCGACCAGCTCGCGGGCCGATTCCCACAAGAGATCCCAGCCCACTTTACCCACCAGCAGCCCCACCACAATGGCGGCTACGGCATCCAGCCAGCCAGCGCCAAACTGAGCGCCAATCAAGGCGACCAACACCACCGCCGTGGAGAGGGCGTCACTGCGCGAGTGCCAGGCATTGGCTTCCAGAAGCCTCGACTGGATACGCTTGGCCACGTGCATGGTATAGCGAAATATCCACTCTTTACTGAGAAGGGCAATAAACGTGATCACGATCGCCCAGAGGCCGGGGGCGGTAACTTCGGCACCACTAAACAAGCGGCTCAGACTGGACCAGGCGATGCCACCTGCCACGAAAATCAGTACGCTGCCTAACAATAGCGTCGTGAGGGTTTCAATACGCCCATGCCCATAATGATGGTCGTCATCCGGCTCCTGACGGCCATAGTGAATAGCCGCTAGCACAAACCCGTCGGTTACCAGGTCGGAAAGCGAATGAATGCCGTCGGCAATCAGCGCAGCCGACCCGACAAGAAATCCTACCGCGACTTTCACAACGCTAAGCAGGCCATCAAGCCAAGCACCGATATAGGTGACGCGCTTGGCGGTTCGGCTATCTTGCTCACGGTTGGGAACCACTGGCGTTTCAACGGTCTGAGTCATGGAATACCTGACAGGGCACGCGTTCGGTAAAACCGTATTGTAGCGCACCGCCTGGTAATCTCTTAAGCCCTTTAAGATGAAGTATTCGCGCGCACATAATGTTATACGACGATGGCCCATGGCGGACATGCGCCTGATAGAGGTGTATCCTTATGTAACAACGTCATTCAATAACCTTCTTATGTACAGGATGATCCATGGAGTGGTTACAAATACTGGTACTTGCCGCGGTGCAAGGCCTAACTGAATTTTTGCCTGTTTCAAGCTCCGCGCATTTAATTTTAGTACCGGTACTTACTTCATGGGAGGATCAAGGGCTTGCCTTTGATGTTGCGCTCCATGTAGGAAGCTTGACTGCCGTTATCATTTATTTTCGAAGAGAAATCCTGCAAATAGTGCAAAGCAGCTTGGCGATTTTAAAAGGCGGGCCGGTCGATGAAGATGCCCGCTTGGGCCTCTGGATCGTCGTCGCTACCCTACCGGTGTGCATCATCGGTTTTCTGCTTCAAGACGCCATCTCAAATTACATGCGCTCAACGCTGGTTATTGGAATCAGCCTGATTGGCTTTGGTCTCTTGCTGGGCTATGCCGATTACTTCAAGAGAGGGACCAAAAGCGAGTATCAGATGGGCTGGAAGGAAGTGCTGATTATCGGCTTTTCCCAGGCGCTGGCCCTGATACCCGGCACCTCGCGCTCTGGCATCAGCATGACGGCAGCCCTGATGGTGGGAATGAGCCGTGAAGGGGCCGCCCGCTTCTCCTTTCTACTCTCTATTCCAGTTATCCTTCTGGCCGGTGGGCTTGAAGCCATCAAGCTGCTACGCCAACCTCAAGCCATCGATTGGTTCCCACTGTTTGCCGGCACGCTGTTATCCGGCGTGTTTGCGTATCTGTGTATTCACTACTTTCTGGTCATCATTAAAAAAATGGGCATGCAGCCCTTTGTCGCATATCGCGTGCTTTTCGGTGCGTGGCTTATCTGGTTTTTTCACTTTTAGAGCTAACTCATGATCTCATCACTGCCTGGGTTGACGCAGTTATTGAAAAAAGCGGCCGTCGCTGCCGCACTTTTGCTTTTAGTAGGCTGTTCTGAGAAAGATCGTCCGCTCGATTCACCGGTACGCTTGGAAGGGGGAATTTTCGGTACCTTCTACCAGATAACGATCAGCGATCCTTTGACCCAGGAGCAGGCTGATAACCTGGAATCCGGTTTTCTGGCTGAGCTTGAAAGCGTGGATATGGCCATGTCGACCTATCGCGATGACTCTGAGCTGAGTGTCTTTAACCAGGCACCGCTGGATGAATGGCAGCCGCTTTCCAATGCGCTTATTGAAGTATTGGCGATTAGCCGCTCGGTAGCAGAAAAAAGCGATGGCGCTTTTGATGTGACCATCGGCGATCTGGTTAATTTGTGGAGCTTTGGGCCTGAAGCGCGGCCCAAGGAGATCCCATCGGAGGAATTGCTTGCCGAGCGGTTGGCCCAGGTCGGTTTTGACGCGGTGGAAGTGGATACACAGGCCATGCAGGCACGTCGTGAGCGTAATGTTTATGTCGACCTTTCTGGTGTTGCCAAAGGCCATGCGACTGATCGCGTGGGCGCATATCTGGATCAGCAGGGGATCGAGGGTTATCTCATCAACCTGGGTGGGGATATGCTGGCCCACGGGTACCGCGATGATCAAAATACCCCCTGGCGCGTGGGCATTGAAACCCCGCAAAGCGGTACGCCTCATGCCCAGCATATTGTGCCGCTACATGATATGTCGGTGGCCACCTCCGGTGACTACCGTAATTACTTCGAGGCCGATGGACAGCGATTTTCTCATACCCTTGACCCGCGTACCGGGCGACCGGTCACGCATAAACTTGCCTCGGTATCGGTATTTCATCCCTCCAACGCCTGGGCTGATGCTTGGGCAACGGCATTGCTAGTTGTGGGTAGTGAGGCCGGTATGGAAATGGCGGTAGACCATAATCTGAGTGTTTTAATGTTGATACGCGATGGCGATCATTGGCAAAGTATCGTAAGCCCTGACTTTGTTGAATATTTCGGCGAAGACCTGGTCAACGAGTTGGGGATTGAGCCATGGACTGCCCCTAACGCGCGCTCGACACAAGAAGGTAACTAGGATGCACAATGAACTGGATGTCGTGATTCTTGCGGCAGGTAAAGGCACACGGATGCGCTCACAAACGCCAAAGGTACTGCATACCCTGGCGGGAAAACCCATGGTGACGCACGTGCTGGAAACCGCTGCAGGCTTACAGCCTGAGCGTACCCATGTGGTGATCGGCCATGGTGCTGACCAACTGCGCAAGGCGCTAGCCGATGAGAACGTGACGTTCGCCTTACAAGCCGAGCAAAAAGGCACGGGCCATGCGGTTGCCCAGTCGCTGGATCAACTGGGTAGCGGGAACGTACTGGTACTTTATGGCGACGTGCCGCTGATTCAGCGCGAAACGTTAAGTGCGTTACTAGCCCATGTGGATGATGAGCATATGGGGCTTTTGACCGTCACCCTCGTTGACCCGACGGGATATGGTCGCATTGTGCGTAATGACGCAGGTGAGGCGGTGGCAATTGTCGAGCAGAAGGACGCTAGTGCCTCCGAGCTTGCGATCACCGAGTGCAACACGGGCATCATGGCGATGACCAGTGCTCAGTTAAAGCGTTGGCTACCGAGACTCTCTGCCGATAACGCTCAGGGCGAGTACTACTTGACCGATGTTATCGAAATGGCCGCTAGTGACGGCATTAAGGTATGCACAGAACAGCCTGCCAGTGCCTCTGAAGTGGAAGGCGTTAACAATCGTGCACAGATGGCGCGATTAGAGCGCGCGTATCAGGTACAGGTAGCTAACCAGTTAATGGAGCAGGGCGTGGCGCTGGCCGACCCGGCTAGGCTTGATGTTCGGGGTAGCCTGACCTGCGGGCATGATGTATCTATCGATATTGGCTGCGTTTTTGAAGGCACCGTAGAACTTGGCGAAGGCGTACGCATAGGGCCTTACTGTGTGATCAAGAACAGCACCATCGGCGCTGGCAGTAATGTAGATAGCCATAGTGTGATTGATAGTACGGTCGCTGCGGGACGTAACCAAATTGGTCCCTATGCGCGGCTACGCCCCGGCACGCGGCTAGCCATCAGCGCCAAGGTCGGTAACTTTGTGGAAACCAAAAATGCCGAGGTAGGCGAAGGCAGTAAGATCAATCATTTAAGCTATGTCGGCGATGCCCGTTTGGGGCGTGATGTGAATGTGGGGGCCGGTACCATTACCTGCAACTACGACGGTGCCAACAAGCATCATACCGAAATAGGCGATAACGCTTTTATTGGCTCCAATAGTGCGCTGGTAGCTCCAGTCACTATCGGCAAAGGGGCGACGGTAGGTGCCGGGTCGACCATTGCCAAGGATGTCAGTGAGCATGCGCTAGCGGTAACGCGTAGCAAGCAGCTGGAAAAAGTCGGCTGGCCGCGCCCCGTCAAATCCGATAAGTAGACTATTGGTACACCCACCGCTTTTTTACATGCTTTAGGAGATTCGTTTATGTGTGGCATCGTCGCGGCTGTTGCGCAACGTAACGTGCAGGAAATACTGTTGGAAGGGCTTAAACGCCTGGAGTATCGCGGTTACGATTCAGCCGGTATGACGGTGTTGAACGATAAAGGCGAGCTGACCCGTCATCGCGCGTTGGGCAAGGTGGCTGTTCTGGGAGATGAGCTTGCCAAGGCAGCTCTGCCGGGCTTTTTCGGCATTGCCCACACCCGCTGGGCAACCCATGGTAAACCGTCAGAAGCCAATGCACACCCGCATCACAGCGGGCAGCAGGTGGCCGTCGTACATAACGGAATCATCGAGAACTACGAGTATATAAAAGAGACCCTGCAAGCCAGTGGTTACACGTTCAGTTCAGAAACCGATACCGAAGTAATCGCTCATTTGCTTTCCGACAAACTGCAAAGTGGTTTCAGCCTGTTTGATGCCACCCAGGAAATTGTTAATGGCCTGGGCGGCGCCTATGCCTTGGGCGTCATGAGTAGCAAGGAACCAGGCGTAGTAGTGGGCGCTCGTCAGGGCAGTCCTCTGGTAGTGGGCGTGGGTATTGATGAGGCATTTTTAGCCTCAGACCCGCTTGCTTTGCTGCAGGTGACGGATCGGTTTATTTACCTGGAAGAGGGCGACCTGGTAGAACTGCGTGAGAAAGGTGTCATCCGCATCGTGGATCGTGACGGCAATTCAGTAACCCGGCCCGTACAAATCTTCGAGCATGGCGATGGTGCTGCCAGTAAAGGGGACTATCGTCACTATATGCTCAAAGAAATCTATGAGCAGCCTACGGTCATTCAAGCTGTTCTTGAAGGTCGGCTGAGTGGCAACAGCGTACTGATAGAGAGCTTTGGTCCTGATGCCCAGGCACTTTTCCAGAAAGCGCGTCAAATACATATCATCGCCTGTGGCACCAGCTACCATGCTGCCATGGTGGCTCGCTACTGGCTTGAGCGTTACGCCTGCGTACCGGTGCAGGTTGAAGTAGCGTCAGAATACCGTTATCGCCACCCGGTTGTGCCGGAAGGCGCCTTGTTTGTGACACTTTCCCAATCTGGTGAAACGGCCGATACGTTGGCGGCTCTTCGGTTTGCCAAAACCTTGGGCTACGTAGGCACGTTGGCGATCTGCAACGTGCCGGGAAGCTCTTTGGTGCGCGAGTCTGACATGACATTGATGACCCGTGCGGGCCCTGAAATCGGTGTTGCCTCGACCAAAGCTTTCACTACCCAACTGGTCGCGCTCATGCTGTTGACGCTTTCGGTCAGCAAAGCCAAGGGCCAGGAAGAGCATGCGGGTATTGTGGAAGCGTTGCAGACGCTCCCTGACGTCTGCAAGCAGACGCTGGCGCTGGATAGCCAGATAGAGCAGCTTTCTCAAGCCTTTGCGGAAAAACATCATGCGTTGTTTCTGGGCCGGGGTGCTCACTATCCTATTGCGTTGGAAGGTGCGCTCAAGCTTAAAGAGATTTCTTACATTCATGCAGAAGCCTATCCTGCAGGCGAGTTAAAGCACGGGCCGCTGGCACTGGTGGATAGCGAGATGCCGGTCATTTCGGTCGCGCCCAACGATGACCTGTTGGAAAAGCTTAAGTCCAACTTGCAGGAAGTCCGCGCCCGTGGTGGCCAGCTATTTGTATTTGCCGATGAAAACGTGGGTATCAAACCTGAGGATAATATTCAGGTCATTGAATTGCCCCATATTCATGAAGCGCTGGCGCCGCTTTTGTATACCCTTCCCCTGCAGCTTCTGAGCTACCACGTAGCAGTTTTGAAAGGTACCGATGTGGACCAGCCGCGTAACCTGGCGAAAAGCGTAACAGTCGAATAACAGCGTAAGCAAAATTAGGGAAGTTTCAAAAAACCGCTTTACATGGTGCGGCATTAAGCCGCACCATATGCGCGGTCGCTGCGTTGCCGCATTTAGTTAGTGTGCTTATTATCGTGGCGCTGTCTCTCTCCCAAACTGTCAGGATCACGCTGTCATGAAACCACCAAACGTCCTTGCTGCCCGGCTCTTAGCTCGCCGGGTCGCTTGGTTGTTGATCGCTCTCTGCACTATTGCTTTTCCCACTCTCTCCTATGCCGATGCCGGCCCCCTTGATTTAACCCTGTCGCTTGCCGGTATTACCTGTGTTGCCATCTTCATACTTGCCTACGCTCTGGTCATGTCTGAAGAACTTATCCACATGCGCAAATCAAAGCCCGTGCTGGTGGCGGCGGGGCTTATCTGGGCTATCGTGGCATGGGTATACGTTCAGGCTGGAATGCCTGAAGTATCGGAAATCGCATTTCGTGAAACCCTGCTTGAATATACTGAGCTGCTGCTGTTCTTGTTGGTAGCCATGACGTATATCAACGCGATGGAAGAGCGGCGTACCTTCGATGCGCTGCGTGCATGGCTTGTACGCAAAGGATTTAGTTACCGTAGCCTTTTCTGGATTACCGGTTTCCTGGCGTTTGGTATTTCGGCGATTGCCAATAACATGACCACGGCCATGTTGATGTGTGCAGTGGTGCTGAAAGTAGCCGAAGGCGATAAAAAGTTTATTGGTTTATGCTGCGTTAACGTGGTGGTGGCCTCTAACGCGGGAGGCGCGTTTAGCCCGTTTGGGGATATCACCACACTGATGGTTTGGCAGGCAGGCCAGGTGCCGTTTAGCGGCTTCTTTGTGCTTTTATTGCCTGCGATTGTTAACTTCATGGTGCCTGCAGTCATCATGAATTTCTTTATTGTTAACCGCCAGCCTGCGGCCCTTACTGAAACCGTTTGGCTCAAGCGGGGCGCACGGCGGATTATCGTGCTGTTTTTGATTACCGTTGCCATTTCAGTTCTCTGCCACTCGGTTCTGCATCTGCCGCCTGCCATGGGCATGATGTTCGGCCTGGGGCTTTTACAGTTTTTTGGCTACTACCTGCGGCGCAGTCTGCCGCGCTCGCTGGAGCGCAAGCGGGAACGTTATTCGCGCCGGGGAGACTGGAAGAAGCTGGAGCAGCTGGGTAGCGTGGTACCGTTTGATATCTTCAGCCGTATTGCCCGCTCGGAGTGGGACACCCTGCTGTTTTTCTACGGGGTTGTGCTGTGTGTTGGCGGGCTTGGCTTTATGGGTTACTTAAGCCTGCTGTCTGAAACGCTTTACGGCGGTTGGAACCCGGTCTGGGCTAACGTGGTGTTAGGTCTTATCTCGGCGGTCGTGGATAACATTCCCGTGATGTTTGCGGTGCTTTCAATGGCGCCGGATATGTCGGAAGGCAACTGGCTATTGATCACCCTGACAGCCGGCGTAGGCGGCAGCCTGCTTTCCATGGGTTCTGCTGCGGGTGTTGCCTTGATGGGACAGGCGCGGGGTATTTATACCTTTATGGTCCACTTGCGCTGGGTACCTGCCATTTTGTTGGGTTACGCGGCAAGTATCGCGACTCATCTACTGATTAACGCGTCCCTATTCTGATAGATCGATTGATACGTTACTAAAAACGCCCCTTACCGTTACCGATAAGGGGCGTTTTTATATAATAAAAATAATTTTAAAAAAATAATATCTTAGGTGTAACTGGCTAGCTAACCCTATAGGTCGTGACCGGTAATCACTTGGCAGATATCGGCAAAGCTGCGCGCCATGGGGACTACGTTGTTCACTTCTTTACCGACCGCATTTTGTATATCGGTAGCTGAGACCAGCCCACGAATGGTCAGCTCATGCTGGGCATCGTACTGGGTAATCAACAGGTGCTGCTCGGTAGCGTCTTCCATAATAAAGACAAGGTCTTCAATCGTCAGAGCGGAAAGCTGAGCGAACGTCATGGCGCTCAGCTTGTTCCAGGGCGTCATGATCATTTCAGCAGTAATTTCGTTACGATCAAGGTTACGCTGCTGCATGGCCAGGTTGATACGACGGGTGCCGATTAGCTCTCGGGAGGTAAGAATGCCTAGGCAGTGGCTCTGCTTATCGGTCACGAATAGCAGCCGTACACCGCTGTGCCGCATTTTAAGATGGGCTTCATCCACAGGCGTATCGGCTGTAACCGAATGAGGCTTCAGGGTCTGAAAGTCGGTAAGTACGTCAAGCGCTGAGCTTTCAGTGGTTAGTCGTTTGGCCTCAGGTGAGGTAAGGCGGGGTGTCGTGTTGAACTGAATTAAAGATTTGGGAGAAAAAGCCACTTGGTTCATCAGGGTACCTCCTGTTATAGGGACTAACGGCTTACTGCCCGCTGGTCTGGTACCTTCAGAGTTGCAGTTAATTCTTACCACAACCTTAAGACTCGAAAATGATCACAAAAACGGGTCTGAAGATAAACGACGTTTTAGTGTTACCTGAACACGCAAACCACCTCCCGGCGCGTCATCAAACGCCAGCATGCCGCCTTGTTGGGTAATGATCCGTTCAACAATAGATAACCCGAGCCCGGAGCCCGCGCCAGGCCCTGACCGGTGAAAGCGTGCGGTCACCGCCTTGCGCGCCGCTAGCGGAATGCCAGGGCCCTGATCGTCCACCACTATGGTGATGTGCTCCGCCGCAGCTTTGAGGTGCACGTGGATATTGCCGTTAGGGGGGGAGTGCTGGATAGCGTTACCTACCAGATTTTGAATCAACGCCCCCAGCGCGCCAGGAACCTCGTTTAATGTCCAGGGGCCCTCTTCATCGGCATCTAGCTGAAGCGATTGCTGTTGCTGCTGAGCCAGAGGCAGCAGTTTGGCCAGCGCATCACGCACCTCGAAAAGTGCATCCACAGAGCGTAGTGGCGGGCTGGCTTCATCGGGGTCAAGCCGTGCCAATGTTAATAGCTGGCTGACCAGATGAGTGGCCCGGGCAACGCCCTGGCGCAAGTGATCAAGTGACTCCTCACGGTCTTGTGGGGTCTGTGCGGCCAGGGCGTTTTGCGCATGCAGATCAAGTACGGCAAGCGGGGTGCGTAGCTCGTGGGCGGCATCGGCGATAAAGTGCTTTTCACGCTCCCGCAAGCGTTGAATACGCATTAACAGACGATTAAGCGCGCCGGAAATGGTCGCCAATTCGTAAGGCAGTGGGGAAAGCCTGAGCGGCTGGAGATTGTGCGGGTCACGGCTGCGAATCTGCTCTGCCATTCGCGACAGCGGCGCAAGCCCCCAACCGATGCTCCACCAAAGCAGCAAAGCCAATATAATTAAGCCGATAAGCTCAGGCAACAAAGTGCGCAACGCCACACGCTTGATCAGGCCTAGGCGCACATCGTCGCGTTCACCCACGATCACTCGGCGGGTGCCGTCAGCCAGCGGTAAAGTATAGGTTTGCCACGTCTGTTCTTGATGCTGCTGCCTTGCATAACCACCCTCGGGCGCTGAAAGCGGTGCGGCAAGGGGGAGTCGCGGCGCATCCGCCGAACGGAGTAGCAATTCGTCTCCTTCCCAAAGCTGAAACACCAGCATGTTGGGAGCGCGTTGCTCGGTTTGCAGGGTGCTTTCCACTCTTCTTAGGAGCGCTTGGCGATAGGCTGGTGGTAGGGGAGCCTGCATCAGTTCGCCCAACAGATGGGCGTGGCGGGCGAGGCTGGCATCATGCAACTGCTGGATTTCATGGGTGGTGTAGCGATAGCTGATCACGCTGATTGCCATGATGCTGAATAAAAACAGCAGCAGCGTCAGCCCCAGCGTTCGCCGGCGAATAGAGTTCACCGTTCGCCTCCTGGCGGCGTCTTGTCCATTACGTAGCCAATACCGCGCAGCGTGCGAATCACCTCAGGGAATAGCTTACGCCTCAGGTGGTGGATATGGACTTCAATGGCATTGCTCTCCACATCTTCATCCCAGCCATAAATCAGGCTGGTCAGCGTATCGCGGGTAAATACCCGGTCCGGGTGGCCCATAAATTCCTGCAGCAGGGTAAATTCGCGCCGCGAAAGGGGAATGTTTTGACCCTGATAACTAGCGCTTAGGGTTAGCGGGTCCAGACGGATGCCGCGGCACTCCAGGTGGTTATCCAGCTGGCCTTGGCTTCGCCGCAATAGCGCGCGCAGGCGGGCCTTGAGCTCCTCTACCTCAAAGGGTTTGACCAGGTAATCATCAGCCCCGGCATCCAGCCCCGCAATGCGGTCGTTAATACCATCTCGTGCAGTGAGGACCAGAATGGGAATCTGGCTGCCCTGGCGGCGAACGGTCTTGATAATCTGCAAACCATCCACGCCGGGCAGGCCTAAATCGAGAATCATCGCATCGAAAGGTTCGGACTCTTTGAGTGCCAAAAGGGCACTGTTGCCATTATCTAAATGGTCAACGGTATAGTGCTCCGGCTTGAGCGCCAGGCGAATGCCCGAAGACAAGCTGGCGTCATCTTCAACCAGCAGTATGCGCATGGTGTTAGCTACTCCTGTAATGGTCCGTTAATTGGTAACAAAAGGTAGCATCGTTAGGGGGAGTCAGTCAGGATTAACATCAACGAAAGCAATGCAATGGCGCTTTGATTAATGAATAAATCCACCGTTTATAGCGCTTGTGTGGCTATCTGCCCTTCAACGCTTCGCCGGGAAGCACTGCTGCATCTGGCTGCGGTCCATGAGCCTGCTTTGCAGCCAGCACTCCAGGCTGCCTTGAAGTCGGCCAGACAGCCTGACTGGGAAGGGCTATGGGTCTATCGGCAGCAAGAGCAGATTACCGGTGCGCTCTGGGTTCAGCCGCTCGCCCACGCCACGGCACAGCTATGGCTTCCTCGTCAGGATAGCCCGGCAGGCCAGGCCTTGCTGGTTGCCGCCCACGCATGGATAACCGAGCAGGGAATAACCCTTTGCCATGTGGCATTGCCGCCCAGCCACTATGCGTGGGAGGCGACGCTGCTCGCCCACAATATGGTGCGCCTGGCCGAGCTGCGCCATTTATCTATTAATTTGTTATCCGTTACCTTGGCGCCTGAACTAACCTGCGTGCAATCTGGTACGCCAACGCCTATCAAACTGGAAGCCTTTGCCAAGCTGAACGTGGCTGCGCAAACCTCCCTGCTTGATTCAATCAGTCAAGGGTCGCTGGACTGCCCGACGCTGCGGGAGTCGCTTTCCAGTGAAGCACTCTTGGCTGGTTTTTATAACCAGGCCCCGGAGGCTCCAGATCACTGGTATAGCGTTAACTTAGGTCATGAACGGGTAGGCGTGCTGCTGCTGGCTCCTGGGTCTGAACATTGCTGGGAGCTTTTATTAATGGGCGTCGTGCCGCTATGGCGCGGCCAGGGAATAGGCCGAAAAGTGTTACAAGCAGCTTTTAAGCTAGCGGTTAGCCAAGGCGCGGCCGATATGATACTAACGGTCGATGCCAACAATACGCCTGCCCTACGCCTTTACCAGCAGGCGGGATTAGCCTGCTATGCCCAGCAGCGCCTGCTTGCCTGGAAATGCTAATGGTTTAATGCTTCAAGCCTATGATGAAGCACATGAATTCTTTTATTCAAAGGATAATATTAAGTGTGTCGTTTGGTTTTTCTTCTATACTGAGAGCGCTGTATTAAGGAATGCTTCTTTTAATCATGGAGGAAACGCTATGAAAATTTTGCTTTGGGTTATTATCTTTATTTTTGCCGTAGGTCTTCTTACCCTTACCGGCGTCTTTAAACTGATCTTCTAAACGAACGCATTTAAATCACCGTGTAGGCACTTCTATTTCATCCACGATAGGCGACTCTCGCCTATCGCCCCTTTGGTTATCCGGCATTAAAACTTGTTCTGCTATCTGTGAAAAAGAAGATACTATTTTCTTGAAACGCTGTTATCGGTGCAGGGTTGGACCTTGTTGTCGTGATGATAAAAGCTGTCGTGGCGATAAAAGACTAAGGGGGGCTGGGTGAATTTCAAATGTATATTGGGCGGGTTAGTGGCTTTTGGGATGTTATCAGGTGTAGTGCTTGCTAACGAAGAAGCCGAAGATGAACCGCTTGCCGAGCGCCTTGCGCCGGTTGGCAGGCTCTGCCTACAAGGCCAGGAGTGCCAACGGGCTGTGACCCAGCATAGGGAGACTGAAGTTGCTGCGTCAGATACGCCTGACCTGGAAGAAGCCGCCCAATACGACGGTGAAGCGCTATACGCCAAGGCGAGTTGTGGCGCCTGCCACGCGGCAGGCATTGCAGGCGCCCCGGCGACGGGTGATAGCAATGCCTGGACGGCACGGCTTGCTCAGGGGACTGACAAGCTTTATGCCAATGCGATCAACGGAATTGGTGCCATGCCACCCAAGGGTGGCCGGTTCAATTTCAGCGATGACGAGATCAAAGCGATTGTCGACTATATGGTTGACGAGCTTGAATAACCTATCCACAGGCGTAATGCCAAATCCGCCTGTGGATAATTCAAGGCCGCTAGCCTAGTAACGAGCGTAAACCTGCAATAGCATCCTTGCCCCGCGCCTGCTTCTTGTCAGGGTCCTCTTTATCCGCCCGGCCTTCCCATTCCAGGTCATCTGCAGGCAGCTCATCTAAAAAGCGGCTGGGCTGACAATCCATCAGCTCGCCGTAGGCTTTCCGCTGGCGGGCAAGCGTAAGCGTCAGCGTGCGCCTGGCCCGGGTAATACCCACGTAGGCCAACCGGCGCTCCTCTTCCACCGTACCCATTTCAATGGCATTGCGGTGGGGCAGAAGATCCTCTTCCAAACCCAGCAGATAAACATGCGGGAACTCCAGCCCCTTTGATGCGTGCATGGTGAGTAGCTGTACGCGGTCCGAGTCATCCTCCTCGGCCTGCTGCTCCAGAATATCGCGCAGTACCAGTCGAGAGATGGCGGCTTCCACGCTATCGGTCTCGGTCGATGTGGAATCGGTATCCTCTTCCGGGTCACGATTGATCGACTTTTCCAACTGGTCGATCAGAATCCACACGTTGGCCATGCGCCGTTCGGCAATGGTGGGGGCGCTTGCATTCTGATAAAGCCACGCCTCGTAGTCCATGTCACGCAGCATATCGCGAATGGCGGCAATCGCATCGCCTTGATCCATCCGCTTGCGTACCCCATCGATAAAATGGGTAAACCGGCTCAAGCGCTCCACCGCGCGGGTAGGCAGCGTCTGCTCCAGGCCCAGCTCGTGGCAGGCGGCGAACAGCGAAATCGAGCGCTCGGTAGCGTAGTTGGCCAGTTTCTCAAGCGTGCCTGGGCCTATCTCGCGGCGCGGCACATTCACGATGCGCAAGAATGCATTATCGTCGGCGGGGTTGATCAGCAGGCGCAGGTAGGCCATGGCATCCTTGATCTCGTTGCGCGAGAAGAACGACGTGCCGCCGGATAGCTTGTAGGGAATCTGGTAGTGCTGAAGCTTGAGCTCCAGAAGCCTGGCCTGGAAGTTGCCGCGATACAGTACGGCAAAATCGCGCCACTCGGCTTTCTCCTTGATCCGCCGGGTGAGCATTTCGCTGGCTACCCGCTCGGACTCTGCCTCTTCGTGGCGATTGACGATCACCCGGATCGGCGCGCCGTCGCCCATATCCGACCACAGGGTTTTATCGTAAACGTGGGGATTATTGGCAATCAGCGTGTTGGCGGCGCGCAGAATTGTCCCGGTCGAGCGGTAGTTCTGTTCCAGCTTGATCACCTTCAGGCGTGGAAAGTCTTCCCCCAGGGTAATCAGATTCTCGGGGCGTGCGCCGCGCCAGGCGTAGATTGACTGGTCGTCATCGCCTACCACCGTAAAGGTCGAGCGCTCGGCCATCAAAAGCTTCACCAGCAAGTACTGAGAAACGTTGGTGTCCTGATACTCGTCCACCAGCATGTAGTGGATCTTGCGCCGCCAGCGCTCCAATGCGTCGGCATCGTTTTTCAACAGCACCACCGGCAACAGGATCAGATCATCGAAATCCACCGCGTTGTAGGCTTTCAGGTGGCGGTTATAGGCCTCGTACACGCGGGCGGCGAAATGCTCGTCGTCATCGGCGGCAAAGGAAAGTGCGTCGCTGGGCAGCACCAGGTCGTTCTTCCAGGTGGAAATCTTGCTCTGCACGCTGTTGATCTGTTCGGCGTCTACCTGGGCGTCCTTGTTCATCAGATCACGCAGCAGCGCCTTGGCGTCTTCCGGGTCGAACAGTGAAAAGCCCGGCTTGTAACCCAGCGTTTTCAGCTCGCCACGGATAATGTTGAGCCCCAGGGTATGAAAGGTCGAAACCGTTAGGCCATGCCCTTCCTTGCCTTTGAGCATTTGCCCAACGCGCTCTTTCATTTCCCGAGCGGCTTTGTTGGTGAACGTGACCGCCGCAATCCGGCGCGCACTCATTCCGCACTCTTGCACCAGATAGGCAATCTTGGTGGTGATAACGCTGGTTTTGCCGGAGCCTGCCCCCGCCAGTACCAGGCAGGGGCCGTCAATATATCGCACGGCTTCCTGCTGGCGCGGATTGAGGCCTTTGATGCGGCTGAGAATGGACTGCGGGGGCGAGGGCGTCATTAGGCACGTTATCCTTTGCGGTTTTTCATCTACAATCAGGCGTTTCTACGCGCATAACTTGGATAGGCAGGTGGTAATGTTTGAAGTAGCGCTGTTTGAGCCGCGCATGGCACCCAATACGGGTAATATCATGCGCCTGGTGGCCAACAATGGCTGTCGTTTACATTTAATCGAGCCGCTCGGCTTTGATCTTGAAGAAAAAAAGCTGCGCCGTGCGGGGCTGGATTACCGCGACCTAGCCAATGTGACCCGCCACGCTGATTTTGCTGCGTTTCAAAGCGCGATGCAGGGACGGCGTATCTGGGCGATTACCACCAAGGGTACGCGACCTCACAGTGAAGCTGATTTTGCGGCTGGCGATGTGCTGCTGTTCGGTTCAGAAACGGCCGGTTTATCCGCTGATGTGCATCAGGCCCTGCCCGACGCCCAAAAGCTTCGCATTCCCATGCAGCCCAATAATCGTAGCCTTAACCTTTCCAACGCGGTGGCTATTGTGAGCTATGAGGCGTGGCGCCAGCAAGGCTATGCTGGCGCTCTTTTTGAATAGTGCTTAGCCAGCAATGCCGTAGCGGTCACGATAGGCGCGTACTGCTTCTGCATAGGCGAGCATTTCACCGCCTGCATGCTCTTCCAGGTAAGTGAGCACTTGCTCGAGGGTGACGATACTCACCACCGGCATGCCGTACTCGGCCTGTACTTCCTGAATAGCGCTCTGTTCGCCCTGACCACGCTCCTGGCGGTCAAGAGCAATAATCACGCCACCTGCGCGGGCGCCGCTTCGTTCAATAATACCCATTACTTCGCGAATGGCAGTACCTGCGGTGATGACGTCGTCGATAATCAGGATATCGCCTGATAGCGGTGCACCAACAATACTGCCGCCTTCGCCATGAGTTTTGGCTTCCTTGCGGTTAAAGGCGTAGGGCATATCCTTATCGTGATGATCCGCCAGGGAGGCAGCAGTCACAGCCGCCAGGGGAATACCCTTGTACGCCGGGCCGAACAGAACGTCGGCTTTCAGGCCACTGTCCATGATCGCCTGGGCGTAAAAGCGCCCCAGCTTGGCCAGCGCCCGGCCAGTCTGGAACAGGCCAGCGTTAAAGAAGTAAGGGCTTACTCGCCCGGATTTGAGCGTAAACTCACCAAATTTGAGAACGCCCTGCTCGATAGCAAAGGCGATGAATTCGCGCTGGTAGGGTTGTAAAGTGGTAGCCACGGCGATCCTCATCAGGCGGGTGATTTATGTCAGCACAGAAGCGACAATAAAACGCAGGTAAATAGCAAGAATAAGAGGGTCTATTTACCCAAACGTCTAAACGTCGGGTATCATACAGCAGCGACGCAAAAGGGACGATTTATGAAAATTGCCAGCATCAATGTTAATGGTATACGTGATGCCGTCGACCGTGGCTTCCTGGACTGGCTGGCTCAGCAGGACGCCGATGTGGTCTGCGTGCAGAACATCAAGGCAAAAAGTTTTGAATTAGGTGACCATATTCTCTATCCGGAAGGCTATGAAGGCTACTTCCTGGATGCCGAAGAGGATGGGTTCGCCGGTGTCGGGCTTTACTGCCGTAAAATTCCCAAGGCCATCATGTACGGCCTGGGCTTTCCGCAGTGCGATCACGAAGGGCGCTTTCTGCAGGCGGATTATGACCGCTTCAGCATCGCCACCTTTTTGATGCCCGATGGCAGCGATCAGAAAGCCAAACAGGCGTTTATGGAGCAGTACCAGGAGTACCTGACGAAGATGTCGCGCAAACGCCGCGAATACATCATCTGCGGTACCTGGAACGTTGCCCATAAAACGGTCGATTTGGCCAATTGGTCGGATAACCAGCTCACCTCTGGTTTCCGCCCCGAAGAGCGCGCCTGGATGGACCAGGTGCTTGGCCCAACAGGGTTTATCGACACCTTCCGCGAAATCAATCGCGACGCTGGCGAATACACCTGGTGGCCGAAGCTCGACCAGGACGTACCACGCAGCCGTCAGGAAGGCTGGCGGATCGACTACCAGTTAGTCGGCCCCAACTTCCGCCGCCACGTGGTCGACGCATGGATCGATAAAGAGGCAACTTTCTCCGAGTTCGCCCCGCTGATTGTCGAGTACGATCTCGCCCTTTAAGCATCTTTCCCGCGTCGTCGTTAACCAATGAGCCGACCTAGGTCGGCTCATTGCGTTGGCGATTAAATCGCTTAACCGCGAATGCCCAGCGCCTCACGCTGCTTTTCACGCAGCTCATCACCCGATTTTTCAGCGAGATCCAACATGGCGTTCAGCTCGGCCCGGTTAAACGCGCCCGCCTCGGCCGTGCCCTGCACTTCAATTAACTCACCGCTTTCGGTCATGACCACGTTCAAATCGGTATCAGCCTTGCTGTCTTCCGGGTAATCCAGATCCAGTACCGGTACGCCTTTGTAAATACCCACTGAAATTGCGCTGACCAACTGCTTGAAAGGGTCGCTCTTGATCTTCTTCTCGCGCTGCAAGTAACGAATCGCATCCACCAGCGCCACACAGCCGCCGGTAATCGATGCGGTACGCGTGCCGCCATCCGCCTGGATCACATCGCAATCCACGGTAATCGTGAACTCGCCCAGCTTTTTTAGATTCACCGCAGCACGCAGACTACGCCCAATCAGGCGCTGGATTTCCAGCGTGCGGCCGCCCTGTTGGCCGCGCGCGGCTTCACGGCCACTGCGTGAATGGGTCGCGCGGGGCAGCATGCCATACTCTGCAGTGATCCAGCCCTGGTTCTTGCCGCGCAGCCAGCGCGGCACGCCCGCTTCTATGCTTGCATTACATAGCACCTTGGTATCACCAAACTCGACCAGCACCGAGCCTTCCGCATGGCGGGTGTAGTCGCGGGTCAGGCGAATTTCACGCAGCTGGTCAGCTTCACGGCCGCTGGGGCGAACAACATCAGGACGCATGGCACCTCACAAAAAGCACTTCACATAAGCGCGTAACTAGGAAAAGCCTTCCATTGTACACGTCTTAACGTTCAAGCCTGTCCTTATCGGGTAGACTGAGGAAAATGCGTTCTCAAAGGATAATCACCATGGCCACTTCAAGTCGCGTACACAGCATGACCGCTTTTGCTCGCACCGAGGAGGCCGCCCCTTGGGGCACGCTGCAAGTTGAAATTCGCTCGGTGAACCAGCGCTACCTCGAACCCCATTTTCGCCTGCCCGACAGCCTGCGTGATCTTGAGCCTGCCCTGCGCGAAGCGCTGCGTAGCCGCTTGGCGCGAGGCAAAGTAGAGTGCAGCGTGCGCTTTGAAAGCACGGAGGCCGTTCAGGCGCCTACGGTGAATGCCCATCGCCTAAAAGAGGTCGCCGATGCGTTGGCAGACATCCAGCGCCAGGTACCCAGCGCACTCGCACCCACCACGCTTGAGCTTTTAAATCAGCCCGGTGTGATGGAAACCCAGCATCTGGATCAGGACGCCATCAAAGCCGCCGCTAAAACGTTGTTTGATCAAGCACTGGATGAACTTATCGATGCCCGCGCCCGGGAAGGTGAAAAGCTTTCTGAAATGATCACTAGTCGCCTGACAGCGGTAAGCGAGCAGGTGGCGACCGTTAAAGGCCTGTTGCCGCACATTCTGGAGCGCCAGCGCGCCCAGCTGCTGGAACGCTTGGAAATCGCCAAGACCGAACTCGACCCCCAACGCCTGGAAGCCGAGCTGGTACTGGTCGCCCAAAAGGCCGATGTAGACGAAGAGCTTGACCGCCTAACCGCCCACGTAGGCGAAGTCAGTCGTCAGCTCGCCCAACAAGGCCCCAAAGGCCGCCGCCTGGATTTTCTGATGCAGGAGCTCAACCGTGAAGCCAATACGCTTTCGTCCAAATCAGTGGTGGCCGAAAGCACCCGCTGTGCGGTAGAGCTTAAGGTATTGATTGAGCAGATGAGGGAGCAGATTCAGAATATTGAGTAGTCTTCAATGGTATCTAGTGGAGTTTTTTAACTACTAAACTTTATTATTTTTGTCGCAACTCTGTTCAGGGCTTATTAGCTGGATTAGGGGTGCTTGCAGCAAGTTATCAGAAACCTTCTGATGCCTTGCTCCTTAAGCGAAACTGTTATGTATAGAAAGTAGAGCCCGGCCGCTTAGCCGGGTTTAAACCCCTATTGGGCGATAACCAGAACTTGATTTAAACTCCTTTTCAAAACTCTTCCCATTCCAGTTCCGCTGCTTTGGAGCTAGCAAACTTTCCACTAGTAGGCCGAACTTGTTGAGTAGGGGAGATTGACCTTATAGCAGGTTTACCGATAGGTAGAGCGCCGCGAATCTCACCATCCACCAGTTTGAAGATAGACACAGCCGATTCAAGTTGCGCGGCTTGCTCTTCAAGGGACGTTGCCGCTGTGGCGGCTTGCTGAACAAGGGCAGCGTTCTGCTGAGTAACCTCATCCATCTGTGAAACTGCTTGGCTCACCTGTTCAATCCCATCACTTTGCTCCGCAGAAGCAGCAGAAATTTCGTCCATGATATCGGCCACACGCTTTACTGAGGCCATGATCTCCTCCATCGTCTGACCAGCCCCTTCTACTAAGCTAGAGCCCTGTTGAACCTGGCCCGCCGATGTCTCGATCAGTGCCCGAATCTCCTTCGCGGCGTCAGCACTGCGGCTTGCCAGGTTGCGTACTTCAGTAGCAACAACCGCAAAGCCGCGGCCCTGCTCACCTGCCCGAGCAGCTTCAACAGAGGCATTAAGTGCCAAAATATTGGTCTGAAAGGCAATGGAGTCGATCACGCCAATGATATCGCTAATTTTTTTAGAGCTTTCTGCTATACCATGCATCGTTACAACAACTTGATCTACGGCCTTACCTCCACGGGCTGCCGTGGCAGAGGCATCACCTGCTAGGGTGCTACCCTGGCGTGCATTATCTGAGTTTTGCTTCACTGTCGCAGTAAGCTGTTCCATGCTGGCAGCCGTCTCTTGCAGTGACGCTGCTTGCTGTTCAGTGCGTGAAGAAAGGTCAGCATTGCCACCAGAAATTTCACGCGCACCGATATGGATTGAACCACTGCTGTCACGTACAGTTGAGACGGTTTGATAAAGCCCCGACTGCATATGCTGCATGGCCGCGAACAGTTGGCCAATTTCGTTTCGTCCGCGATCCACAATCTTATGTGACAAGTCACCCTGGGCGATGCGCTCAAAATGCTGCACGGCTTCCTGAAGGGGGCGAATGACAACACGCATCATGCCTACCCGAACTAAGACGACACAGAGGACAACCAGAAGCAATGCAATTAGCCCAACATAACTAAACGTTGTCATGGTTGATTGATAATCAGCCATAAGATTCTGACCACGTGAGTTGGCATAATCAACGAAGGCTTCATTAGCCTGCATGTAGGCTAAGTTGAGCTGGTCACCTTCACGTTTAGCCGCACGAAAAGCGCTGTCATTGTTGCGATTTAGTGCCTCGTACTGTGGTCTTAGACCTCTGGCTATAAGTTGATTAAATGCGTCTTCAATTGCATCTGCAAAGGGTTTTCCCTGCCCCGTCTTTGGTATTGCTGCGAAGGCAACAAAATGTTGCTGGGCTCTCTGTAGCATTTGGTTTGCTTTTACTAGATGAGCTTCTGCTAGAGCCTGTTCCCCTTCGTTCAAAGCGTCGAGGTGATTAAGGAAAAACAGCTGGGTGTCAGCGATATTCACTTGCGCACGGTTAAGCGTGTTCAATTGCTTAACATTGATACTGTTAAGTTCGTCAATCGAACTAGCACCTAGAGAGCTGGATTGATAGCCCAACGCAGCGACAAGAAGTATCAGGATAGTAAACAAACCCAGAACAGCTGTTAAACCTGTTCTAATAGTCATGTTTTTCAATGAATTAGCCATTATTATACTCTTGAAATAGTGGGATCAATCAGCCTTGAGTGCACCCAGCCATTGGGAAGGCGCTACGTCACAACAAACATAAAAGGCATGTTTAAGATGAGTTTAAGAATTATCGGCATCGGTAGGCCAATATTTAGATAATAAAATAAATTATTTAAACCATTGATTTTAAATATAAATTTATCGATGGGAGGTCGAGCTTAAACACATGCCAGAAGAGCTACCTACTTTGAAATCGTTATCCACTCTCAATTTCCGATGAGATATCCACAAACTCGATTTGGCACGGCGGTGCGTTGGAGTAGAGAGTACCCTTGAATAATGGGTGGTCATTGCATTGGACGTGATTCATGGTCCGCAGTGAAAACAACAGTAAAAGGAAAAGAAAAGCTAGTGTTTTCTGCTTTTCTAGTTAATCGAATTTCTGACCCTATGATTAAATTAGCCGCGTAATGTTATATACGCTCGGCCGGGCTACTTCCTGTTCGGTTAGCTATTGCCACTTAAAACGCTTTCAAAAAACCTAAAAAGGCTTTGATAAAAACCGATACTTGTTGGAGAAAGCCTCTCTTCTCATATACTGACCGGACCTAGCACAAAAGCAATGTTGTCACTTATTTTAGATCATGCAAAAAAAATTGCTGGATCGTGGCATGTTCTGCTTGGAGCGCAGCAAGCATTTACTTCAGGGATGAGTAAACAACGCGAGAATTCTTTATATCAGCCTACCGAGAAGCCTAATTGCGATTTTTTCAAGACTCATCTACTTCCGGTTGCCGTATTGAATGATAAATCTGTATATGTCCAGCACAGCGCCGCATTGCGTCGAAAGGAAGCTGCACACCAGAGCTTGGTAGATATCCTGCCACAAGGTCTAATCACTTTCTGTAAGTCACGTATTATATTTGCCAATTCAGCTGCTTATCGAATGCTGGGCGATTCGTCAGGGCAATTACCGGCAACTTTTGATTTGTCCTGGTGCATTCCTTCATCTAGACGAGCGCGGGAGCTGGATCGTCTCCATGCCTTACAGCAGGGATTGACTAAGGGACAGCAGACACGTCGCTTAAAACTCAGGCGTCTGGATGGCAGCGAGTTCGACGCAGAGGTCACGGAAATCCTAGTGGAAGGCGAAGATGGCCGAGAGGTGCAGTGGTTGTTGCGTGATGTAACCCAAGACCAGAAGATGCAGCTTGACCTGGAAGAGGCCAATAGCCAATTGAAACATCTCTCCCAACGGCTCATCGAGATTCAGGAGATCGAACGGCGTGAGATTGCACGAGACCTCCATGATGACATTGGCCAACAGCTGACAGGGCTTAAGCTTTATATGCAACGGTTGATTCGAAAACTCGACAATCCAGAAGCTATAGCGATCACCAGCGGACTGGTTGAAGGCACCGACCAGGCCCTGGCAAAGGTCCGCCGCTTGTCTTTATCGTTACACCCGTTGCAGTTGGAGACCTTGGGTCTGGAAGCAGCACTTCGCTGGCACTTGTCTCGTTTTCTTGAGGCAACACAAACAGCCTGGGAGCTTCAGGTAGAAGGGCTTCTTGACACGATATCACCTGCCAAGGCGGTTGCCGCTTTCAGAATCGTGCAAGAGGCGGTGAACAATGCAACAAAACACGCCCAGGCGGACAACTTGCGGATCATGCTGAATCGTGACCAGGATGGATTACGGCTTGAAGTATTGGATGACGGCTGTGGCTTCGATACTTCAGACGCGGCCCTTGGAATTCATAGCCTGGGCTTGACCAGCATGCGAGAACGGGTGGCCTCTTTGGGAGGACATCTCACTATTAACAGCCTTGAGGGAGTGGGGACACGTATTACTGCGTGCTTGCCTGCCCAGCGTGAAGCATGAACGAAATGATTGCTGTAAAGCGAGTGGCGTTAGTGGACGATCACGCGTTGGTAAGGGCTGGGCTCAAGGCGCTTGTGGAAGACCAGCCGGGACATGAAGTGGTGGCGGAAGGCAGCGATGGCAGAGACGTGGAGATGATTCTGACCAAAGCCCAGCCTGACATCCTGCTGCTGGATATTAACATGCGGCACTTAAGTGGTCTGGATGCCTTGCAACAGATACGCACCCGATTCCCCAACGTGCAGGTGCTGATTCTATCCATGCACGATACGCCCGACTACGTTCTGGCGGCGCTCAGGCTAGGTGCAGGTGGCTATTTATTGAAGGACGCCGCTGCCCAAGAACTGGAGCTAGCATTACAGGCGCTAGCCAGAAACGAGTCCTACCTGAGCCCAGGTGTTGCCAGGACTGTCATTCAATCCGCTATCGTCGAACCTTCGGCCCGCAGCAAGGCTAATACACCGGCACTGACCCCAAGGCAAACGGAAATCCTCAGGCTCATTGCGCGAGGTTGCTCTACCAGAGATATCAGCCAGGGATTGGGAATCAGCATGAAAACGGTCGAGACGCATCGCTCCCAGATCATGGATCGGCTCAATCTGCATGACATTCCGTCTCTGGTGCTTTACGCGGTTCGAGAGAGATTGGTTAGCCCCGAGGATTAAGGTTTCTATTACCGGTGAGGAGGCTCTTCACCTTTTCCTAGGGAAATTCCCGATGGATGGCTCCGAGCCGATACTGCAAACTGGGTTATTGGTCGAAAAAGTGAGCACACCATGTCTGCGTCCCATGTCGATGACTTTTTAGAACGTTACCTGACTCGGCATATTACCTGCCGCTGGAGAATAGATCATTTTCCTGCCTGGGCAATATGGCTTACGGCACTGCTTGCGCTGGTCGGGAGCCTGATGAGTCTGCATTCGGGATTAGGCACAGTCTCACTTGGCCTGTGTGTGGGAGCCTTTGCCGTGGCTGGCGCCACTAAAGCTGCGCATAAGGTAATGCTAGCTTGCCTGGTGGTGATCAGCCTGGGTTATTTGGTATGGCAAGTCGTTGATCCTCGCTTCACTATGGCTTCCTCAAAAACGCTGCTTATAACTGGACTCGGGGCGCTGGTCGGTTATTTGATCGGCTGGGTATACACCTTACGCAGTGCTCTGGATCATGCAACAAAACGCAACCGGCTTTTGACACAATTTAGTGAGGTTATTCTTCATCTCGACAATGGATGCTTAAAAGAGGTTGATCTTCAGGGGCGGTTGAAGAACATGAATGTGGCAGGTCAGTCACTGATGGAGATCTGTGATTTTGCAAACCTTCATGATAGTAACTGGTTAGATTTCTGGTCAGATGATAGCAGGGATGCCGTACAACGTGCTTTCAATGAAGCCAAGGAGGGAAGGCCGGGGAGCTTCTCGGGATTCTGCCCCACATTGGCAGGCACGCCAAAATGGTGGGATGTCTTGGTCGTCCCCATATTCGGCCTGAAAGGGAATGTTGAATCAATCCTGGCCTTGTCTTGGGATGTAACAGACCTTCAAAGCAGTGCCCAACAGCTTCAGGCGGCTAATCATAACTTTCAGGACCTGCTTGAAAGCCTCAACGACGGCTTTTTTTGTGTCGACAGGGAAGGTCGTTTCCTTCAGTTGAACAACAAGGCCGAGAAACTGCTTGGTTATGAAGCGGATAAGTTGTTGGGGATGGCTTTTGGCGAAGCGTTTCCAGACGCTTTGGCCGGTGATTTCGCGCTAGCCTCCTGCGATGTACTGGAATCTGGCATACCACGACACTTTGAAGCCTACTTTGAGCCCTTGAAGATATGGTGCCGTGTCGATGCCTATCCCAAACCGGAAGGCATCTACGTTTTCTTCAGCGATATTACTGCTCAGGTTGAGACGCTTCAGCAAAGCCAGGCGGCTGAAACGCGGCTGCGGCTGACCCAGAAGGTCGCACGCTTTGCCGATTGGCAGTTTGATTTGGCAACCAATGAGTTGATTCTCTCAGAACAGGCAGCCTCGTTACTTGGCATAGACAGATTGACGGCTAAATCTTCGAAGGATAATTGGCTGCGCCAATTGCATCCTGAAGACCGTCTGGCCCTTGTTGCTGCACTACTGGACCTAAACGAAGGCGAGAAGTTTCTTAACGTGCAAGCACGCGTTCGCGATACCGTTTGCGCCAATACATGGCGTGACTTTCAGTTTCTCGGCGAATTGTTGACATTCCAAGCTTATCCACAGGGCCTGCTGGTAGGATGCATGCAGGATGTGAGCGTACAAAAGCAGCATGAGCGCCGCCTTATCGATGCAGAAACCTACGCAAAGAGCATCATCGACGCAGTGCCGCATCCGTTTTGTGTACTTGATGAGGCTGGCTGCATTCTTTCGGTGAACCAGGCATGGATAAACCACTTTCAGCGTAGTGCTGACTTGCAGTCCTGGACAGGCATTGGCTGTAGTTATTTTGAACTGTGTAACATGGCATCTCAGCGTGGTGATTCCTCAAGCCCTGAGTTCATCGACAGAACTCGGGCATTGCTGAATGGCACCGGCGACCCTTTTACTCTGGAGTACGTGGCCAATCTGGCTGAAGGAAGAAAGATATTTCAGGTCAACGCACTGCCCATGGCGACTGAGCGCAGACAATTCCTTGTCATGCATGAGGACATCAGTCTGCAGCATGAACTGATTGCGAATCTGCAGGCTAGCGAAACCCGCTTTCGAGAAATGGTGGAATACCTGCCATATGTCTATTGGGTTTATGATATCGCCAAGGGTGGGCTCAGTTATGTGAGTCCCGCGCTTGAAAAAATTTGGGACATGGCACCGCAGTGTCTGTATGACGATCTTGAAACCTGGCTTTATCTGGTCCACCCAGACGATAAGGCGCGGGCCTTTCAGTTCCAAGAAAACCTGCTACAGAATTTGGAACCCGCCGAGGTGGAATACCGGGCGATCGACGCCTGTGGTCGAGTTTTCTGGATACGCAACCGGGCATTCCCTTTTTACGATGCTGACGGCAAACCCGAGCGTATCGTTGGAATTGCCGAAGACATTACGGAAGCACGGACATACCAGGATCGGTTGGTCTCATTGGAACAACTTGATACCGCGAGCGGCTTGCCTAATCAGGCCCTGTTTTGCAATCGGTTGAAAGCACAGTGTACCCAGGCGAGCCAGCTGAACCAGGAGTTTCTGCTGTTATTGATCAGCCTGGATCGTCTCAAGTGGGTCCGGCAGTGTCTTGGTCAACAAGCAAAACAGGACCTGATTAAGCAGGTCACTTTGCGACTTCAATCTGCCCTGGATAGCCGCGGGTATTTGGCATGCATTGCCAGTGATGAATTTGCCATTTTACTCAGCCGGGAAGAGGACATTGCGTATTACTCAAGGCTTGTCCAAACGCTGCTGGACGAGTTCAGACAACCTTTCGCTCTGAGCGAAGAGCTGGTCACAATGACAGCCGGAATCGGTGTGGCACGCTTTCCGGTTGACGGGGACAACGAAGAGGCTTTGCTCAGAAGTGCCACGGCAGCAGCCTATGCTGTGCAAAAAGCGGGGTTAACAGGCTATCAATGCTTCATTCCCGGATTGCTGCAGGATGATACCGATGCGTTGCGTTTGGAGACCGAGCTCAGTCGCGCTCTAGAGAAGCAGGAATTCGTTCTTTACTATCAACCGAAGCTTGACCTGAATTCACAACAAATCTGTGGGGCCGAGGCCCTGATTCGTTGGAATCATCCGGTTCATGGGCTCGTCAGCCCGCTGCGCTTTGTGCCTCTACTTGAGCGGTCGGGGCTGATCGTACAGGTCGGGTTATGGTGCATTCATCAGGCGCTGGCTCAGCTTGCCCAGTGGCAGGTGCAGCAATTGGATGGTTTTGTCATGGCCGTCAACCTGTCGCTCAGACAGCTTCAGCCGGGCCTGGTGGGCCAGGTGGAAAGTGCGCTACAGCGCTATGGTGTTGCTGCAGGGTGCCTGGAGCTGGAGCTGACCGAGTCGATCATGCATGAGGCTGACAGGTGTACAGAAATTATTAAGGGGCTCAAGGCGTTGGGGGTGCGAGTTGCCGTGGACGATTTTGGCACAGGCTACTCCACGCTGAGTTCTATCAGGTCATTCGTACCGGATACAGTAAAGATTGATCGTTGTTTCTTACGTGATATGGAAAGTAGTCCATCGGATCTGACCATTGTGCGCAGTGTTATCGAAATGGCGCATTCACTGGACATGACCGTTGTGGCAGAAGGTGTCGAAACGCATGAACAGAAGCAGCTACTTGAACGGCTCCAGTGCGATCAGATTCAGGGATATCTGCTTGGTCCACCTATAGTCTCTGATGCTTTCTATGAAGCCTTTTTACCTCCAGCAATACCCGCGTTTCATACGTTGGAATAGCTCGTACCCGCGGCTCCTTTTCTGGCCGGATAGAAAAAGATCTGACCAATTGTTATGTCTCCTTAACAGCCAGACTTCTTGTCTGGCTGTTTTCTTTTGAGGGGCTTCAGTTTTCCTTGGAGGGGCCCCCTAGGGGGCTTCCTGAGTCGTTATCAGGGTTTGCCTGATGGTTCCTGTTTTCTCTCTTCGCTTAAATAGCCCTGTCGCGGAAGACAGGCGACCTGAAGCGTTTCTGCCTACTAGCTAGTCAAGTCGCTTTGGTGTGAGCACACAGCTCTCAGCTGCATTCCCTTTTTCGTCACACCTAGTCCGTCTTGAGGAAATCTTATGGCCCTGGTGAAGAAACCAATCGCGTCTTCCGCATCATCAGACGCTGTCGTCTCCCGTGTTGTTGCCCGTGACGCTGAAGTCCAGCGCAAGCGTGCCCGTACAATGGCCAAGCAGCAGCAAGCCGCCGAGCGCATCGCTGCGGCTACAACGCAGCTGTCCACCGGCGTGAACGAAGCTGCTTCCGCCGCAGAGGAACTCAAGCGTGCCGCCGATCAGATCGCCAGCGGCGCCGAGGAAGCCTCCGGCGCGGCCCAGCAGTCGCTCAAGGCGTTCGAGATCGTCGGTCGCTCCATTGAGTTGCAGCAACAGGCCGCCGGCGTTGCGCAGGAGAAATCCGATGCAATGCAGAACCTCGCCGCTGTCATCAACACCGACGTGGCTGCCCTGATCGGCAACGTCAGCCTCGCTGCACAGCGCCAGGCCGGCTCCGTAGACCGTGTAGCAGAACTGAAGCAACAAGCCGCTAACATCGGCGAAATTGTCAAGGCCGTTGGTCGCATTGCCGACCAGACCAACCTGCTGGCCCTGAATGCTGCCATTGAAGCTGCGCGTGCTGGCAAGCATGGCAAAGGTTTTGCCGTTGTTGCAGATGAAGTGCGCACCCTCGCTGAAACTTCCGAGAAGAGTGCCAAGCAGATCTCCGACATGGTCGGCAAGATCCAGCACGACGTAGAAAATATTGCCCAAGGCATCGACCAGTCTGCTCAGGCCATTCAAGGCGAAGTAGAGAAGGGCGGCACCATCACCACTCAGCTCGAGCAGATCCGCCTGGATTGCATCGAGATCGTCAAGGGTGCCCAAGAGATCGCCGCTGGTGCCGTACAGAGCAGCACCGCCGCTCAGCAGGCCCTGCGTGGCGCTGATGCCATCGCTTCTGCTGCCGAACAACAGTCGGCAGCCGCCGAGGAATCCGCCAAGACCGTCGAAGAGCAATCCCAGGCCCTAGCCGAGTGCGAACAGGCCGCGCAGAACCTCTCCGAACTGGCTGAAGAGCTGAAATCCTCCAGCGACGTCGCCAAGAGCGCCGAAGAAGTAGCGTCCGCTGCTGAGGAACTGTCTTCCGCCGTGCAGGAGATCAATCGCGCCTCATCGCAGATCACTACCGTGATCGATCAGATCCGCCAGGGCGCCCAGACCCAGGCCGCCGCTACAGAAGAATCATCTGCCGCCGTCAACCAGATCGAAAAAGGTCTGGAAGTCGCTCAGGGTCGTGCCACTTCGAGTTTGGATAAGGCCAATGCAATCAAGGGGCTGATGGACGCCAACAAGGGCAACATCGATTCGCTGGTGCGTGGCGTGACCACCTCGATTGAAGCTACCCGCGACAGCCTTGCGCAGATCAAGGAATTGGAACTGGTCAGCCGCCGTATCGACAAGATCGTTGACGCCATCACCACCGTTTCCATCCAGACCAACATGCTGGCCGTCAACGGCTCGATCGAAGCGGCCCGCGCTGGTGAGTTCGGCAAGGGTTTCGTGGTCGTGGCAACCGACATCCGCAACCTGGCCCATGACTCGGCCGAAAATGCCGATCGCATTAAGGACCTGGTCAAGGCCGTACAGGATCAGATCGGCGTAGTAGGGCGTGACCTGGAAGACATTATCAACGCTGCTCTAGCTGAAGCACAGAAAGCTGTGATCATCACCCGCAACCTTGACAGCATGGCTGGCGACATACAAAGCGTTGAAACCGGCTCAAGCGACATTCTCAAATCTGCCGAGGAAATCGGTGCCGCCATTACTCAGGTGAAGTCCGGTATCGATCAGATCTCCGCTGCCGCACAAGAAGCCGAGAACGCTGCTCAGGAGGCCTCCGCTGCTGCTAAGCAGCAGTCGCAGGGCGCTGAGGAACTCTCCGCTGCCATCGAAGAGATTGCTTCGCTGGCCGACGAGCTGCAAAGCGCCTAAGTCCCTTAAGAGAGGGGATAACCCATGAGCCAAAGCAATCAGAACCAGGACCTCACCGTGACCGGTGAGGGCGAAGACGAAAGCCAGACCAACAGCCGGCAGTTCGTTACCTTCACGGTTGGGTCGGACGTGTTCGCCGTCGAGATGCAGCCAGTGCAGGAGATCATCCGCGTGCCGGAGGTGGTCCGCGTGCCGCTGACCCCGCCGTCGCTCAACGGTTTGGCTAACCTGCGTGGCAACGTACTACCGATCATTTGCCTGCGCAGTCTGTTTAGCCTTGAGCCACGCGAAGCGGATGATGCCACCCGCGCGCTGGTACTGAATCTCGGCCAGCCGCTGGGTTTTGTGGTTGATCGCGTTGCCAGTGTGATCATGGTCGAAGAAGACCAGATTGAACCCGTCAGCAATATACAGGCGACCATTAACACCAACCTGCTCACTGGCCTGCTCAAACAGGTCGGCGGACACGAGCTGGTGATGATTATCGACTTCGCCGCGTTGATCAGCGCCAGCTTCAGCGAAAACAGCTTGCTGCAGCGTGTATCGAGCAACGCCGGCGCCATGTCGCTGGGTGATGTAGACAGCGATGATGAAGCCAGTGATGAGCTTCAACTGGTCAGTTTCACCGTTGCAGAACAGGAATACGGCATTGCCATCGATGATGTGCAGGAGATCGTACAGATCCCTGACCACATCGTCTCGGTGCCCAAGTCAGCATCCCATGTGCGTGGTGTAATGACGCTGCGTCAGCGTTTGCTGCCGTTGGTATCGCTGCGTGAAATGTTCTGTTTACCAGGTCAGGCGACCGACGAGCGCAGCCGCATTCTGGTGGTGAGCCTGGCTGGCATGTCGGTCGGCATCATTCTCGACTCGGTAAACGAAGTACTGCGTGTACCGGCTGCTCAACTCGAGCCGATGCCGCCAATGCTTGCGCGTGATCAGGCGATGGCCGAGCTCACTGGCCTGTGTCGGCTCAACGACGGCAAGCGGCTGGTCTCGGTGGTGTCTGCCGAGCGCCTGCTACAGCACCAGTCAGTGCAGCGCGTTCTCAACGAAACCGACAAGGAGCCTTCCGTGGACGAAGAACTGCTGGACACGGGCGAGACCGACGACGAAGAGCAGCTGGTGGTATTCCGCCTCGGCAACGAGGAGTTCGGCGTGCCGATCGACAGCGTGCAGGAAATCGTTCGTATACCGGAAAACCTGACCCACGTGCCCAAAGCCCCCGAGTTTGTCGAAGGGGTGATGAACCTGCGTGGCGTGGTGCTACCGGTGATTGATCAGCGGCGTCGCTTCGGGCTGCCGAGTATCGAGAGCAATGATCGTCAACGGATCATGGTGTTCGTTATCAACGAGCTGCGCACCGGGTTCATTGTCGATTCAGTCGCCGAAGTACTGAAGATCTCACGCAGCCTGATTGAGCCGGCACCAAGCCTCTCGGTTGAGCAGCAGCGGCTGTTTGGCCGGGTCGCCAACTTGCCCGGGAACAAGCGCATGATTCAGCTCGTCGAGCCGCGTCAGCTGCTCGCCGATGGCGAGCTTGATGCGCTGGCCCGCGTGGCCTGAAGCGAGAACGCACATGATTCGTCTGCTTATTGTCGATGACTCCGCCTTGATGCGCCGCCACCTGCAGCAGCTGTTCGAGGCCGAAGGCGACTTCATCCTCGATACGGCCCGTAATGGACGGGAGGCCATCGAGCGAGCGCGTCAGTTTGATCCGGACGTGATCACACTTGATATCAACATGCCGGAGATGGACGGACTCACCTGCCTGTCCATGCTCATGGTCGAGCAGCCAAGACCGGTGGTGATGTTCTCTTCACTCACCGAGCAGGGCGCCATGGCTTCGCTGGAAGCCCTGGCGCTCGGCGCGGTGGACTTCTTCGCCAAACCGGGCGGCACTATTTCTCTGAACATCGATCAGGTGCGTGAGTGTCTGATCGACAAGGTTCGCGCTGCTGCTGACGCGCGTCTGAAAAAAGCCCGCCGTCCAGCGCTCGAGACGGTGTCTTCCAAGACTGCCGAGGTGGAGCCAGTCGTAGAACCGACTCCCGATCTTGCCGGCGCTGGTAACGGCCTGGTGCTTATTGGCTCTTCCACCGGCGGGCCGCGTACGCTGGAGGGGATCCTCGAACAGTTGCCGGCCAACTACCCCTGGCCGATCGTGGTGGCGCAGCACATGCCAGCCAACTTTACCCGTGCCTTCGCCGAGCGCATGGACCGCATTACCCAGCTAAGGGTGGTAGAGGCCAGCAGACCGATGCCACTGGAGGCAGGCACTGTCTACATCGGCATGGGCAATAGCGATGTGGTAATCGGCAATCGCGTCGGTAAGCCCTACGTCATGCCTAAACCGGAAAACGCGGACTATCTCTGGCACCCATCCGTGAGCCTTCTGGTGAAAACTGCCATGCAACACTTCGCGCCCAGCCAGCTGATTGGCGCCATGCTTACCGGCATGGGCCACGATGGTGCCGAAGAGATGACCGAGCTAAAGCGCTGTGGTGGGCGCACGGTGGCCGAGTCGAAGGATACGGCGGTGGTCTTCGGCATGCCTGCTGAATTGATCCGCCGCGGTGGCGCCAGTGAAATCCAGCCCTGTCACGCCATTGCCACCACGCTCGTACAGTGGTGCGCGCGCAAATCCACTATTACCAAAGGGGTGTCATCGTGGCGCTGATTCGTTCCACCGGCATTGCCTCACTGGCCGTCTCGCAATCAGACGACCTGCAGGCCTTGGCCACACGATTACAACAAGGCACACCCGGCGAGCGCCGGGAGGCCGCGCGTGCGCTGGCGATCCTGCCTCAGACCAGCGCGCTTTTGGCCTGCCAACTGGAAGAAGAAGCTGAACGGTCGGTGCTTGAGGCACTAGTCACTGGTCTGGCCGAACGGGCCGATGAGACCGCCGTCCTGGCCCTGCTTGATTGCCTGCGCAGCGAGGATGCGGCACTGCGTAATGATGCCATCGAAGCTCTGAAGGTTGCGGGTCGCCACCATCCGGTGCTGATCCAGGAAGCCCTGGCTGACAGTGACAGCGACATGCGCATTCTTGCTATCGGCATCCTGGAATCGCTCAAGCATCCAGATGTCGAGCTATGGCTGATTGATCTGATCGAGCATGATCCGCACCTGAATGTCTGCGCGTGCGCAGTGGACCTGCTTTGCGAAGTCGGCACCGAACGCGCTTTTCATGCGCTCGAATTGTGCCGTGTCCGTTTTCCCGATGAGGCCTACCTGGGCTTTGCCATCAGCCTGGCACTTACCCGCCTGCAGGGAGCGGACGGCCTGTGAACACCCAAACCGTCATCAGCAAGGAAGACTTCGCCAAGTTTCGCGAGTTCTTTTATCGCAAGACCGGCATACAGTTCGATGACAACAAGCGTTACTTCGTCGATAAGCGCCTGCTTGAGCGCATTGAGGCTACCGGCTCAGAAACTTTCCGCAACTACTTTGTCAACCTGCGATTTCAGGCGTCAGGAGACGAGTTGCAGCAGTTAGTCAATGCGATGACGGTCAACGAGACTTACTTCTTTCGCGAGGAGTACCAGCTCAAGTGCCTAGTAACCCACATGCTAGACGACCTAGTGCGACGCAAGACCGACCACTCACCAATTCGCATTTGGTCAATGCCATCGTCGTCGGGCGAGGAGCCCTATTCGATTGCCCTTTACCTGCTTGAGTATTGGAAGGGCATTGCTGACTGGGACGTAGAGCTGATTGCCTCGGACATCGATACGTCGATCCTCAGGCGTGCTAGGCAAGGGGTTTACAGTCCGCGCTCGGTGCACAACCTACCGCCTAAATTGCTGGAAAAGTATTTTGCACGGTGCAGTAACGGTGATTACCAGCTATGTGACGACTTGCGCCAGAGCGTGGAGTTCACACGGGTAAACCTGATGAACCCGGCCGACCTGCGTGGTTACCGCGATTTTGATGTGATCTTTTGTCGTAACCTGTTGATCTATTTTGATGATCTCTCGCGCCGCCAAGCAGCTGATACCTTTTTCGATGCCTTGAAACCCGGCGGAATGATCTGCCTGGGCCATTCAGAATCGATGAGCCGTATTTCGTCTTTGTTCAACGTTCGTAAATTTCCTGACGCCATCGTTTACCAGAAGCCGTTGGAGGCCCGATGAAACGCATTTTGATCGTCGATGATGCGGCCACTGTGCGGCTATTCAATCGGCAAATTCTGGAAGCTGCTGGCTATCGTGTCGACGAGGCCGTCAACGGCATCGAGGCGCTGGAGAAGGCCCTGCAGGCACCGTATGACCTGTACTTGGTGGACGTGAACATGCCGATGCAAGACGGCTTCAGCTTTCTGCGCCAGCTGCGGGCACAGGCCATTGCTCAGGCACCAGCAGTAATGATTACCACCGAGGCGGGGGAGCAGGATCGCCGCCAGGCCTGGGCAGCTGGCGCTAATTATTACCTGACGAAACCCATCAAGCCTGATGTGCTGCTGCATCTGGTGCGTCTGCTGACCGGAGGTGCCGCGTGAACGCTCTATTGCAACAATTTCTCCAGGAGAGCCGTGAGGCGCTGGAAAGTATCGGCAGCACGCTGCTAGCGATGGAGCGTGAGCCGGGTGACCATTCGCGGCTGGGCGAGTTGTTCCGCCTGGTGCATACCCTCAAAGGGAACTCGGGGCTGTTCGACTTCCCGGCGCTGACCGCTGTGCTGCATGCTGCCGAAGACGTAATGGACGCGGTGCGCAACGATGCCCTTGGCTTCAGCCAGCCGCTGGCAGATCAGCTACTCGATGCCGCTGATTATGTCAGCGCCTTTCTCGATGCGGTCGAAAGCCAGGGCACGCCAGGAGCAGACTTTCAGGTACCGCCACGGAAACTCGTTGAAGGGCTGCGCAGCTGGCTCGCCACGCCAGCCCTTGAGGGGGCCAATAGCGGGGTTGCACTGGTAAGCACCCAAAATTCCAGGCTGCCTGTCGACCTGCCATCAGCTGTCCGCGATCTATTGATCGATGCGATTAACGCCGAGCGGACGGCGTTCCTGCTGGATTACCAGCCTGCCGCAGACTGTTTTTTCCAGGGCACCGATCCGCTACATCAGGTACGCCAGTTGCCAGACGTGCTCTGGCGACGGATTCGTCCCCTAGAGGCTTGGCTGCCTGCGGCTGAAATCGATGCATACGCCTGCAACTTGCGCTTTGAAATACTGCTTCTTGCCAGTGAAGAGAGTCTGGCCGAGCACTTTCGCTACGTCGCCGATCAGGCCACCTGGTGGCCAATCACCTTGGCTAGCCTGCAATCGGTAGACGAGTCGGTTGATACCGCATCTGGCTCGGATCTCGCCGGGTTCGAGCCTCTGGCACTGGATATTTTGAGCACGCAATACCAGGCACTTTCAGCCTGCAGCCAGGAGCCTTGGCCAAGTGGCCAGCACGTTGCAATCGTAACAACGCTTGAGCGTGTGCTTGCCAGCCAAGATGACGTTACTGCAATGGCGGCTTTTCAGGACTGTCGTGAGCAGTCCAACCGCCAGAACGATGCTAAGCCGTTGCTGAGTTGGCTGTCTGGAGCAATGGAAAAGGCTATCGCTGACGACACACCCTCTACCGGCCCGGTTACAACGCCAGTGCAGGGTGAGCTGGGGGGGCGGCCTATAGCTTGCCAGGCTCTAGCGCTAGGCGTAGCACCAGACCAAGCGGACACCATTACCCCACGCAGGGCCGACGAGACAGCAAGCCAGGCACCGGCAAAGGTGCTTAAGGTCGAACAGGAGAAGATTGACCGTCTGATGAACCTGATCGGTGAGATTGTGGTGGCCAAGAACGGTTTGCCCTATCTCGCCGAGCGAGCGGAGGAGCAATACGGCCAACGCGAACTGGCGCGTGAAATCAAGGCGCAGTACGCAGTAGTCAACCGCATCGCCGAAGATCTGCAGGACGCCATCATGCAAGTCCGGATGATGCCGGTGTCTTTCATTCTGCAGCGCTTCCCACGACTGGTGCGAGACATTACTCGAAAGCTTGATAAAAAGGTCAACCTCATCCTGGAAGGCGAGGACACCGAGGCTGACAAGGCAATGATTGAAGCGCTAGCCGATCCTTTGGTGCATATCGTGCGCAACTCGCTGGATCACGGTCTCGAAGCACCGGCTGAACGGCTTGCTGCTGGCAAGCCGGAAACCGGCACCCTACGCATTCGCGCTAGCCAGAACGCCGACCACGTCGTGATCTCTATTGAAGATGACGGCCGTGGTATCGACCCGCAAAAGATCAAGGTGAAGGTAGCTGCCAAGGGTCTTGTTGAACCCGCCGCCCTGGAAGCAATGAGCGACCAGGAGCTGGTGAATCTGGTATTTCTGCCGGGCTTCTCTACCGCCGAACAGGTATCAGACCTGTCTGGACGCGGCGTGGGCATGGACGTGGTGAGATCGGGCATCGAGAAGGTGGGCGGTCACCTGCGGCTAGCTAGCCAGGTCGGGCAGGGTACGCAACTCAGTCTGAGTCTACCGTTGTCGATGGCCGTTACCCAGGTGATGGTGATCGAATCCGGCGGGCAGCGCTTCGGCATCCCGATGGATCAGGTGATGGAGACGGTGCGTTTGCCGGACAACGCGATCCATACCATCAAGCATCAGCCGACCGCTCAGCTGCGCGGCCGCACTATTCCGCTGAAAGGTCTCAACCAACTGCTGGCGGTGCCGCTAGAACAGGTACGCAACGAAGACGACGAGTACGCCTTGATGGTTCTGCGTAGTCGCAGCGAGCTGGTTGGTTTACTGATCGATGATTTCTACGGTTCGATCGACATCATCCTCAAACCAATGGTTGGCATCCTTGGCGAGCTTTCGGGCTACTCCGGAACGGCAGTGATGGGTGATGGTTCGATTCTGATGATTCTCAACCCTACGGAGCTGTTCGCATGAGTCTGATTTTCAAGGGCAATGTGGCACACCTGGTCGATCAGGTCACGGTCGAGGATGCCGAAACCCTGCTTGAGTGGTTGACCCAACAACCCGTAGGTAAGGTCAACCTGAAAAAACTGGAGCACCTGCATGCCGCCAACCTGCAAGTGCTGATGGCCACATGTCCGAAAGTGACGGCATGGCCTGCCAATCCCGATACCCGCGCGTGGCTTGATGCCGCGTTACAGCAGTCCTGAGGAGCTTTGCTATGAGCAAAAACATCATGATCGTCGATGATTCCGCCACCATGCTGATGAGTCTACGGAGCAGCCTGGAAATGTCTGGCTTCAAAGTCGAGGCCGCCAACGATGGTGTGCAGGCCATAAATAAGCTGCAAGGTGGCTACAAGCCGGACCTGATTATTACCGATATCAACATGCCGAACATGGGCGGGCTGGAGCTGATAGGCAAGGCGCGTGCCTTACCCGGGATGCGCTTCACGCCCATTCTGGCATTGACTACAGAGAGTCAGCAGGCAAAACGCGATGAGGCAAAGCGTAATGGCGCAACAGGCTGGCTGGTAAAACCGATCAACGCTACTGATTTATTGGGCGTGATCAAGCAAGTCTTGCCTGGTGTCTAGGAGACAACATGAAACTTCCCTTCTTCTCGCGCGATATGTTGCCGGCACTGGCTATCGTATTTCTGGGGCTCGCTTCACCAATCTGGACAGCCTGGTTGGCTGGCCTGCCGGCACTTGTCTGCATGGGACTCATAGGACTCCTCTCGTTGGGCCCTGCCTGGTTGGTTTGGCAACGGTTACCCCAGCCAGGGTCAATATGGGCCAGGCTGGCTGGGCCGGAACAGCCCCAGCCGTCTGGGTTAATGGAAAAGGTAAGCAGTCTTGTCTCGGCCGTGCCAGGGCTGAGCCGGGTTGTTCAGCGCAACCTGAGGGAAGTCAGTGAAGAAACGGAGCGGAACGTTCTTGGCGCTATTGAACATCTCAACCATATTCATCGAACGAGCCAAAGCCTGCGTGATGAGATTGAGCAGAGCATACATTGCGTGCAGAACCTCTCGACTGAGGCGCGAGCCCATCAGGCAAGCAACGAACAGACCCTGAGCATGCTTGAGGCATTCGAGCATGAGCGCAAGGAGAGCCTACACGGTGATATTGAGCGCTTGAAGGGGCTTTACAAGAACTTTGAAGCCACCAAACCGTTTATCGAGATGATCAGTGGTATTGCCAGACAGATCAACATGGTAGCACTCAATGCTGCAATCGAGGCAGCGCGCGCGGGGGAGTCGGGGCGGGCCTTCTCTGTCGTAGCGGGTGAAGTGCGTAGTCTTTCTACTCGCACTGCCGAAGCGGCCCATTCTCTCTCACATACCATCGAAACGCTGACGTCACGGTTCGAAGAAGAGTGCCAGGCCGCTCAGGACAGGCAAAACGACATGCAGGTTCGTAATGGTCTGGATCAGGTGAGAACGGAGCTGTCATCGATGGTGAGCTATCTTGTCAGTGCCTCCGATTCCCTGGGGGGGATGGTCGGCAATGTCGAGGGTATTAGCCGGGAAATCAACCAGGACGTGCTTGATGTACTCGCCAGCATGCAGTTCCAGGATCCCCTGCGTCAGCGCCTGACCCAAAGCAGTGAGATGCTCGATACGCTTGGGGAAGTCATGCAAGCCTACGAGCAAGAGATAGTGGCTGGTAAAGGCCATATTGCTGAGCTACCCGACCTGGACCAGCGTATGCAGGTGCATCTGGATAGCTATGTGACCTACTCCCAACGCAAGGGGCACCTGGAGGAAACGGGGCGTGGGCAGGAAGTTAAAGAAGAAGGTCTTAAAATAGAGTTGTTTTAATCGCACTGTTTCGGACTCTCCCGGCCTGTTAGCTCACTAAGCTTCAAGTCGGGGCACTTCTGATAAGCAAATAAAATGTCCTTTATAAAAGATGCGAAAGGCCAGCACGATTTTCTGACTGTCGGCCACTTATTGCCGTGTCCACTATTGAAGCTGCTCAACCGCCTTTGCCCGCTCACGTTCCAGCTCGCGTTTTAGTTCATCCTCGGAGGGCAGATACGGCAGATACTTCGCCGCAAACAGCTGCTTCTGGTCAGCGAGTACCGAGTACTTCACCACGGCTTCGCTTTTTTCACTGCACAGTACCAGCCCGATGGTGGGGTTGTCGTCTGCACCTTTGCGCTGCTCATCGTATAGGCGTACGTAAGTATCCATCTGGCCGATATCCTGATGCTTGAGCTTGCCGAGCTTCAGGTCCACCAACAAAAAACATTTCAGCTTGAAGTTGTAGAACACCAGATCGATGTAGAAATCTTCGTCATCAAAGCGGATGCGCTGCTGGCGTTCGACAAAAGCAAAGCCTTTGCCCAGTTCCAGTAAAAACTGCTGCAGATTGCTGATAATCGTCTGCTCTAGCTGGCTTTCCTGGTAGGTTTTATCCTGCAGGTTGAGGAAATCCAGGATGTAAGGGTCGCGCAGGTAGTCCTTGGCGGTTTCTGCCAGCGGCTGGGTGTTTACTTTTGCTTCCTGTTCTAACAGCGCCTTATCCTGACTGGCTAGCAGGCGCTCGTAGTAGAGGGCGCTAATCTGGCGCTCTAAAGCTCTCGCGCTCCAGCTTTGATTGATCGCTTCTTGCAAATACCAGTCGCGTGCTTGAGCATTTTCCACCCGCACAAGGGTGCGGTAGTGGGTCCAGCTCAATTCGAGACGCACTGCGTCGCGAATTGGAAAGCCTAGGTAAAACTGACGCATATTACGCAAATTTGTGACGTCGAATCCCTTACCCAGCCGTTCGGTTAGCTGTTTCGAAAGCTGCTGTAGCTGCTGCTTGCCGTATTCCGCACGGCTATTGCCTTGCTGCTCATGCTCGATAATCAAGCGGCCTATTTCCCAGTAGCTTTGCACCATGGCTGTGTTGACGGCTTGGCGCACCTGTCCGCGTGCTTGTTCTATCTGCTGGGTAATTGCGCTAACAAGGTCGCTAAAGGCCGCTGGGTTCTGCTCAGTCATAGGCTTAACCTCAGGCGTAATAAAAGATGGCAACTAGGTCGGCCTCAACAATAGCAAATTTTACCTGTGAAAATATAAGCGTAGGCCAGTGCTAAGCTAACAGGTTGAAGAAGGCATGAGCCGTTAAGGGTTAACCGATACGTAGATAAGCACCCATCAATTTCCTAGAACGATCCAAAGAAAACTATTCGCTCCTCATCCTTTGGCTTAGGTTTTAAGCTAACGGTAATTGTTAAGGAGCATATTTTATGTCATTGGACTCATCCCCCCGCTCAGTTCGCCGCGTGATTGCTCAGCATCCAGCGCACCGCGATGATATCGGCGATCTGACGACCCGGCGGCCGCTGCCAGGGCCGGGGCTTGACCAGCTCGATCCGTTTCTGTTTCTGAACCACCACGGCCCGCAGGTTTATCCGGCGAACAACCAAGGCTTGCCGTTTGGACCGCACCCGCACCGTGGCTTTGAAACGGTGACGTTTATTCTGGAAGGCTCGCTTGCTCATGCAGATAGCGCCAAGCACCAGAGCGTGATCCATAAAGGCGGCGTGCAGTGGATGACCGCAGGTAGTGGCATTGTGCATGCGGAAATCTCGCCCCCTGAGTTTCTGCGCGAGGGTGGCCCACTGGAGATTCTGCAGCTGTGGGTCAACCTGCCCGCACGCCTGAAAATGAGCGAGCCGCGTTATGTAGGGTTACAGCAGGAGTCGATCCCTGCCATTTCGCTGCCGGGCGGTGGCGAGTTGAACCTGATCGCCGGGGAGTGGGACGCTAAGCGCGGCCCCATCGAGACGCTGACCAACGTATTCATGTCGACGCTCAAGTTGCCTGCCGGGGCGCGCGAGCAGTTGCCCGTTGCCCCAGGGCGGCAGGTGTTTCTATATATCGTGAATGGCAATGTCAGCGTAAGCGGCGAGCCTGCCAAAGCTCATCACCTTATTGAAGTGGATCGTGATGGTGAAAGCCTGGTAATCGAGGCCACAAGCGACGCTCAGCTGCTGTTTGGCCATGGCGATGTGATCGATGAGCCAGTCTACTCCCACGGGCCTTTTGTGATGAATACCCGTGATGAGATCGTTCAGGCCGTGGAGGATTACCAGGCGGGCAAGTTCGGCGGGCTGAACGCTTAAAGCGGTTCGCCGCGGTAGTAGTGCCACAGAAACAGCGACCCCACGCTGCGCCAGGGTGCCCACTGTTCCACCATCTGGCGCGCTTGTTTGGGCGTGGGTTTATCGCCCATTCTTTTTAGGCGGCCCAGCGCCACGCGTAGCGCCAGGTCATCCGCGGGAAAGATGTCCGGGCGCTTGAGCGAGAACATCAGGTAGATTTCAGCGCTCCAGCGGCCAAAACCGCGAAGCGCGGTGATCGTGGTAATCACTTCCTCATCGCTTAGGTGCTCAAGCCCGTCGGCGCTGAAGGTGCCGGCAAGCTCCGCTTCTGCGAGCCCCTTGGCGTACTCGATTTTGCGCCACGAGAGCCCCGCATCGCGTAGCGCCTGACCTTCGGTGTCAATTACTGCCTTGGCGTGCAGCTCGGGGAGCAGGGTATTCACGCGGCCCATAATCGCGCGGGCCGCTTCGGTGGAAAGCTGCTGGCTGACGATGGTGGAGAAGAACATCGCAAAGCCTTTATCACGCACGCGTGGTGAAGGCGCGCCCACCAGCGGCAGGGCTCGGGCGATATCCGGGTCTGCCTTGGCTAACGCCTGCATGGCGTGTTCGATAGTCTCAGGTGTCATAAACGGCCTTCCTTATGCAGAACATCGATAGGCGTTGGTGTTTATTAAGCCCTCAAACCTGGGCGTGCTTCAATGGGTAGTCCTTTAAAGTGAAATATTCGCCTGCTAATATTTTGCTGAACATATTTATACTTTCGTCTAGTCTTGCGATCATTGTCTGTTAGCCATTAGCAAGAGCAGCACGCCAGACGTGCGTTGGGAGAAAAAATGCAAGAGTCGACCCAGGGGCTGGCGCGCAATCCGCGTCTGGCCGAATTCGCCTTGGCGTTAGGTGGGTTTGGCATCGGCACCAGTGAATTCGTCATCATGGGGCTGATGAACCGCGTCGCGGGCGATCTGGCGGTCAGTGTGCCGCAAGTCGGCTATGCAATCAGTAGCTACGCCCTAGGCGTTGTGGTGGGGGCGCCGCTGATTTCTGCCCTGGCCGCGCGCGTGCCCAAGCGGGCGCTGCTGATCGCTTTGATGCTGGTGTTTGCCTTAGGCAATATTGCCAGCGCCATGGCGCCAGGGTTTTGGTCGTTTGTAGGGCTGCGCTTTATTGCGGGCCTGCCGCATGGAGCTTACTTTGGCGTGGCCGTGTTGGTGGCAGCGGGAGCTGTGCCGGTTGACCAGCGGGCGCGGGCAGTTTCGCGGGTTATGCTGGGCTTGACGACGGCCATTTTAATTGGTGCGCCGTTGGGCACCTGGGCGGGAAATCAGTTTGGCTGGCAGATAGCCTTTACCGGTGTGGGCGGCATTGCCTTGCTGACAGCCGCGTTGATTCGGCTGTGGGTGCCCGTACAACCCTTCGATGCACTGGCTAGCCCGATGCGCGAGCTGTCGGCATTGGTGAAACAGCGTGTACTGATGACGGTTGCCATTGCCTGCGTGGGTTGCGGCGGCATGTTCTCAATTTTCAGCTACGTGATGCCGACATTAACCGAGCAGGCGGGCATGAGTGAGGCATTAGGCCCGCTGGTACTGGTGATTTTCGGCATTGGCTCGATTATCGGCAATCTGGTTGGCGGGCGCATGGCCGACAAAAATTTGATGCGTGCCATTCCGCGCATCCTGATCTGGTGCGCCGTAATTCAGGGCGGGTACTACTTTGCTGCCGACTACGTCTGGTCAGGGCTCTTGTTTGTCGGCCTGGTAGGTACTTGTATGGCGCTTGCCCCGTCACTGCAAACCCGATTAATGGATGTGGCGGGCAACGCTCAGACCATGGCGGCTTCGCTTAACCATGCGGCATTCAACGGCGCTAATGCCCTGGGTGCCTGGCTTGCCGGGCTGGTGATCAGTGCAGGCTTTGATTGGTCGAGCACGGGCCCGGTTGGCACCGGCCTGGCGCTCTGTGGCCTAGTTATTTTCTACTTCGGCAGATGGCTTGAAAAACGCAGCCCAGGCCAGTTATCCGTTCAGGCCAGATAGCGGTAAAGTGGCAAAATTATCTAATCGTTTCTAATGTGTATAGGGTGCAACCCATAAGGAGGTGACCCATGCATACTCAAGTAACGAAAAAATCGCGTATTTTGACCCTTAGTGCCGTCGCGGCGCTGACGATTGGCCTGGCAGGTTGTGGTTCTACCACCGGTGAGCGCGCCACTAGCGGCGCAGGTGTAGGCGCGGCGGTAGGCGCAGGTACTGCTGCGGCAACTGGTGGCAGCATTGGCGGTGGCGCGGTACTGGGTGCCGGTGCTGGCGCGGCTGCGGGCGCGCTGACCGACGAAGACGATATCAATCTGGAATAAATCGTCCGCCAGGCTCAGCTGCGTAGCGTAATCAGCGGCATACCCTAAAGCCGCGCATGCCCATATGAAAGTGATCGGCGTGCGCGGCGTTGTAATCTGGCCCAATTATATTGCCGAAAGTCTGGCAGCCGCCATCCCTCGCCGCGCGTAAAAACTCTCCCGCTTCACCCCTGTCATTCCAATGATTGATCAGCGTAATACGCTGACCGTTCTCGAACCGAAATCCAGTGACATCCAGCGCTTCAGCCGTTGCGTGTTCGCTGCGCCTGGCGTTCTCTCGGTGGTAGATATTACGGCAGGCAAAGCTGCCTACGTGATCCACCTGACGAACCCGGCTGCCCATTATCGCTTCTGCCGCGGGCTGAAGTTCATGACGCTCATACATTACCCAGGCAAGCGCTAGCGGGCAGGTAGCTACAAAACTTTGGTTAAACTGCACGCTGCTGGACTGTATGCGTACGATATTGGTCAGCGGGCAGTTAGCGGTGGGTGAATAGTCGGCAAGCGGGGTGTAACGCAGCTCGCCAGCCGGCACGGTATCCAGGGCGGCCAGGCATGCCTGTCTATCGCCTTCCAGACGTTTGATCTTGAGCTGTGTGACGGGCGTGATGGGGTCGTCAATATAAAGCGGTGCCCAAGGCGCCCATTGGCGCGGGATCTCGATGATGCCTTTCTGAATGGCAACCCCCAGACTAATCAATAACAAAAAAAACAGCGTACTGCGCATTCAACCTCCCTGTGCCTTGACGCAAACGCTACAGTCCACGGGGTGGGTGTGCGATACTGCGCTCCTTTATAAGCTCGTCACTGCTTTATTGCTTGCTTTGCCAACTATCTTTTCGCTACTTTTTCACTCACTATTTTTTGCTAACTAGGGAAGCGCTTCATGTCCCAGGGTACGCTCTTTATTGTTTCCGCGCCGTCGGGTGCTGGCAAAACCAGCTTGGTTCGCGAGCTGATTGAAAGTCTTGATGGCATTCAGGTTTCGGTATCGCATACCACGCGTGCGAGGCGCGAAGGTGAAGTGAATGGCGTCAACTATCATTTCACTGATGTGGCCGGCTTTGAGGCGATGATTGAGCGCGGCGACTTCTTTGAGTATGCCAAAGTCTTCGATAATTACTACGGTACATCGCGGGAAGCAGCGCAAACGCTGCTGGCAGCAGGACAGGATGTGATTCTGGAAATCGACTGGCAGGGCGCACAGCAGGTACGTGAGCAGATGCCGGAGGCGGTATCCATTTTTATCCTGCCACCATCGCGGGCCGAGCTTGAGCGCCGGCTGGCAAGCCGCGGCACCGATGAGCACGCGGTGATTGCAAGACGTATGCGCGATGCGGTCAGCGAGATGTCACACTTTAACGAGTATGATTATCTGGTGATTAATGATGACTTCACCACCGCGCTTGAGGAATTGCAGTCACTGGTGATTAGCCGCCGCCTCACCCAGGCGACCATGAGCAAACGTCATGCCCCGCTGCTTGAAGCGCTCTTGTCACAGGCGCCCGGCGTCGAGTAATCTATCAGGTTCTATCACTATTCTTTTTCGCTGGGTCAGCGGCGTTATCCAACAACGCTGGCCCGGCGTCGTCATTACAGGAAGGCCCCCATGGCTCGCGTAACTGTTGAAGATTGTCTGGAAAATGTCGAAAACCGCTTCAAGCTGGTGATGATTTCCACCCAGCGCGCCCGCCAACTGGCGCGTGGCTCGCGTGATGCCCAACTGGCCTGGGAAAACGACAAGCCCACCGTGATGGCGCTGCGCGAAATTGCCGCTGGCCTGGTCGATCACACGGTACTTGATGAGCCGGTGGAAGCACCCGTTCGCGTGCGTCCTGCTATGGCGCCCAGCGCTCAGATCGACGACTAAGGCTGGCTAGACTAGGGGCGCGGTAAATGTTCACCATTGATGACCTGGCCGATCGACTCGGCGGCTACTTACCCTCGGACGAGATCCAACAGGTCAAACGCGCCTTCTATTACGCTGAGCAGGCCCACGACGGGCAGCGCCGGCGTTCAGGCGAGCCTTATGTCACTCACCCGCTGGCCGTGGCCAATATTCTGGCCAATATGCACATGGACCATCAAAGCCTGATGGCCGCCATGCTGCACGATGTCATTGAAGATACCGGTGTTTCCAAGAAAGCCCTGGCTGCCCAGTTCGGCAAACCGGTGGCAGAGCTTGTAGATGGTGTCTCCAAACTGACTCAGATCACCTTTGAAGATAAAGCCGTCGCCCAGGCGGAAAACTTTCAAAAGATGGTGCTGGCAATGTCGCGGGATATCCGCGTCATTATCGTCAAGCTCGCCGACCGCCTGCATAACATGCGCACACTTGGAGCGTTAAGGCCGGATAAAAAGCGCCGTATTGCCCGAGAAACCCTGGAAATCTACGCGCGTATCGCCGGGCGGCTGGGTATCAATACTATCCGCATCGAGCTTGAAGACCTTTCGTTTCAGGCGATTCACCCTATGCGCTCTGAGCGCATCAAGCGTGCTGTCGCCAGTGCCCGTGGGCATCGGCGAAGTGCGATGCGGGAAATTCAGGCCTCCCTGCAGCAGAGCCTGGATGACGAAATGCTTCAGGGCACGGTGGTCGGGCGCCAGAAGCATCTGCTGTCGATCTACAAGAAGATGCGCGACCAGCGCAAGCCGTTTGCAGAAATCATGGACGTGTTCGGGTTTCGTATCATCACCGAGGACGTGGCCAGCTGCTACCGCATCCTGGGAGTGGTGCACAACCTGTATAAGCCGGTGCCGGGGCGTTTCAAGGATTATATTGCCATCCCCAAGGCCAACGGTTATCAGAGCCTGCACACTACGCTGTTTGGACCGCGCGGCATGCCGATTGAAGTCCAGATCCGTACCCGTGAAATGGAAGCCATGGCCAATAACGGCATTGCGGCTCATTGGCTTTACAAGGCAGGGCAGACGACCCATCCGATTGCTGAAGGCAGTCATGCCCGGGCGCGTGCTTGGGTCAAAGGCCTTCTGGAAATGCAGCGCCACGCGGGCAATTCGCTGGAATTTATCGAACACGTCAAGAATGATCTGTTCCCCGATGATATTTATGTATTTACGCCTAAAGGCGACATCATGGAGCTGCCTCAGGGCGCCACGGTGATCGACTTTGCCTACAGCGTGCATACCGATATCGGCAATAACTGTATTGCCTGCCGGATTGACCGCCATCTGGCACCGCTTTCCACGCGCTTGGAAAGCGGCCAGACGCTTGAGATCATCACCGCCCCCGGTGCACGCCCCAACCTTGCCTGGCTCAGCTTTGTATCCACCGCCAAGGCACGCTCGGCCATTCGCCATGCCTTGAAGCACCAACAGCAGACCGAGGCGATCACGCTAGGGCGAAGGCTTCTTAACAAGGCGCTCGCGCCCTTTGAAACCAGCTTGGAAGAGCTGGATGAGGCGGTGCTAGAGCAGGCGGTCAAGGAGCTGGATGCAGCCTCCCAGGAGGCTTTGTTGGAGTCGCTTGGTTTGGGTAACCGAATGGCACATGTGGTGGCCAGGCGGTTGGTGGAGGTTGCCCACGGCGGCCGCCACGATACCAATACTACGGTTGATAGCGGCAAAGCCGTGATGATCAGTGGCAGTGAGGGCATGGTGATTAACTTCGCAAGGTGCTGCCATCCGCTACCTGGCGACCCGGTGCTTGGCCATCTTTCCATGGGTAAGGGGTTGGTAGTGCATCGCGCCGACTGCAGAAACCTTGTCGAGCACAAGAACGATCCGGAAAAGCTCTTCACGCTGGAGTGGTCTGACACTATTGATGAAGATTTTCCGGTTGCGCTACGCATTGAAATTGAAAGCCGCCGCGGCCTCGTGGCTGAGCTTGCGGGGCTGGTTACCGATGCCGATGCCAATATTGAGCGTATCGGCATTGAGGAGCGTGATGAGCGCCTCTCGACGGTGAATCTTACGCTGTCTGTGAAAGGCCGCGTGCATCTTGCACGTATCATCAAGCGCATCCGTAACTTGCCTAATGTGGGCAAAATTACACGTATGACCAATTAAAACCATCAAGCACCTTGGCCGACCACCCTCAGGCATCGGCCACGTTGTGCTATTGCAGCCGTTAATAACGTAACAGCCAGAATCATTTACTTATAAGCGGGCGGGATCATTAACGCTAAACAACGATGACGGCTAAACAATTAGAGGAGCGACAGATCGCATGAGTAACAAAGCTGTAATCAATACTGACAAGGCCCCAGCTGCTATTGGCCCTTACTCACAAGCTATCAAGGCGGGCAATACAGTCTATCTTTCCGGCCAGATTCCGCTTGATCCGGCGACTATGGAGATAGTGTCTGAGGATTTCGAAGCTCAGGCGCGTCAGGTTTTTACCAACCTGAAAGCAGTATGTGAAGAAGCGGCAGGATCCCTGAGCGATATCGTCAAACTCAACCTGTACCTCGTCGACCTGGATAACTTCGCCATCGTTAACAAGGTGATGGAAGAATTCTTCTCCTCGCCGTTTCCTGCTCGCGCAGCGGTAGGGGTGAAAGCCCTGCCTAAAGGCAGCCAGGTGGAAGCCGAAGCTGTCATGGTCATTGGCGACTAAGAGGCTGATCGCTTCGCTATTGGCAGCTAATAGGCCATAAAAAAACACCGGCCCGGCGCGGGTTGCGCCATTAAGGCCGGTGTTTGCTTGTAGATAATCTAAGGTGATAAACGCGTTTTTATGCTTTCTGAACTTCCAGAAAGCCACCTTCTTTGAGTATTTGCGCGTAGCCTTCGCGATAGCTTGGGTAACTAAACTCATAACCGGTTTCAACAATGCGCTTATTGTTACAGCGCTTGCTGGCTCGGCGGCGCAGTGGCGACTGCATGGTGTCGGTGGATTCCACCTTGAGCTGCTTGGCGATCCAGGCCATCACATTGTGCAGGGTAACCGGTTCGCAGTCGCTTCCCAGATAAAGGTCGGCAATGGGTTGACCGTTTTCCTGGCAGCGCATCAAATGCGCCAGAATACCGGTGCAGTCGTCCCGGTGGATGCGGTTGGAGTAAATGACCGGCGTGACGGCAGCCAGGCGGCCTTCAGCCACCTGATGGATCAAGCGGTCACGGCCAGGGCCATAGATGCCTGAAAAACGCACCACGGTACCCGGCAGCGGATGATTAAGCAGCGTTTGCTCGGCTTCATACATCAGCTTGCCCGAAAAGCTTGTCGGGCCAATGGGGCTTTCCTCGTTGACCTCTTCGCCTTCCTGCTGGCCATATACGCTGGTGGACGATACGAAGAACACCCGGCGCGGCGGCTTGTCATGCTGCTCCATCACGCTCAATACGTGTTTCAAGCCACCCGGGTAAGCGCTTTGATAGGCGCTTTCTTCAAAGCGGTCGGCGCTTACGCTATAAATCACGTAGTCCGCCTGGGGGAGGGCAGAGGCCCCAGCGTCTTCAAGCTCATTAAGGTCCAGTTTTAATGGCTTGATGCCAGTGTCTTTAAGGGCAGCGATGTTGCGCCGTACGCCAACGACCCGGTGCCCTTCGGCAATCAGCTCGCGCCCTAAGGTAATGCCGATATCTCCACAACCGATAATCAGTACCGTTAGCTTCACCTTATCCACTCCTTTTGATAAATATTCCCTATTAGATACAAAGTCCCTGCAAGATGTGACAAGGTCAGCAGGGGTTTGCCTGTCCCTTTCCGTCCCGCTGAGGGTCATGATATTAGTCACGAGCTGCTACGAGAGGATGCCCACTGGCGCCGTTATGACTTTAACAGAACTTCGCTACATCGTAACCCTTGCCCAAGAACGCCATTTTGGCCGTGCGGCAGAACGTTGCCACGTTTCACAACCCACTCTGTCGGTGGCGGTGAAAAAACTGGAGGACGAGCTTGAAATACCGCTATTTGAGCGCTCCAAGTCGACCATCCAGGTAACCCCACTTGGCGAGAAGATAATCGCCCAAGCCCAGCGTGTACTGGAACAGAGCCGGCTAATCTATGAAATGGCAAGCGCTGGCAAGGATCAGCTCTCCAACACGTTGCGTATAGGAGCCATTTATACCATTGGGCCTTATCTTTTCCCCCATCTTATTCCGGCGCTTGCCGATATCGCACCGCAAATGCCACTGTATATCGAAGAAGGTATGACCGGAACGTTACGTGCTAAGCTGAAAAATGGTGAGCTGGACGTCATTATCGTGGCGCTGCCGTTTACCGACACCGATATCGTGACCAAGCCTATTTACGAAGAGCAATTTGAAGTACTCATGCCTGCGAATCACCACTGGGTCGAGCGTGACGCGATCCGCAAAGAGGACCTGCTGGAGGAGCGCTTGCTGCTGCTGGGCGAAGGTCACTGCTTTCGAGACCAGATTCTTGAGGCGTGCCCGGCGATTACTCAGAAGCTTAACAGCCCGAATAACACGCTTATTGCCGAAGGCGGGTCGCTTGAAACCATTCGACACATGGTGGCTTCGAAGCTGGGAATTACCGTCTTGCCCCAGTCTGCTTTAGGTACCGACCAATATGAAAACGCCATGCTAGAGAGCCGTCCATTTGTTGACCCCGCGCCTTCACGCACGGTCGCAATTGCCTGGCGGGCAAGCTTTCCCCGGCCTAAAGCGATTGACGCTCTGGTGGATGCGATCAGCCGCTGCAAGCAGCCGGACCAAACGGATAAAGCGCGCTCATGAGCGATCTTACCAGCCCCGTAACAGCGCTTAAGGGCGTAGGTGAAGCCCTGGCGCTTAAACTTTCGCGGCTGGGCATTGAGCATATCAGTGACCTGCTTTTCCATTTGCCCTTGCGCTACCAGGACCGCACCCGATTAACGCCTATTGGCCTGCTGCGGGCAGGGCAGGAAGCCGTTATCGAGGGTGAGGTCACCGCCTCGGATGTGGTCAAGGGGCGGCGTCGAAGTTTGTTGGTACGCTTGCGTGATGGCAGCGGTATCTTAAGCCTGCGCTTTTTTCACTTTTCGCCTGCTCAGCAGCAGCAACTGCGCCCAGGCACTTCGGTGCGCGCTTTTGGCGAAGCGCGGGCGGGCGCCACGGGGCTGGAGATTTATCACCCTGAATACCGGCTAAACGGCGCCGGAGAAACACCGGTCGATGAGTACTTCACTCCCATTTACCCGACCACTGAAGGGCTGAATCAAACGCGCCTGCGAGCACTGACACAGCAGGCGCTGGAGCTTTTGGATAGCGCGCCCGAAGCGCTGCCTGATGTGATACCTGAGCCGCTTCGTCAGCGCTTTCACCTGCCGGGGCTCCACGCCTGCCTGCACCTGCTGCATCAGCCACCGCCCGATGTGGATATCGACAAGCTGACTTTGGGCCAGCACCCCGCTACGCGCCGCTTGGCATTGGAGGAGCTATTAGCCCATCAGCTCAGCCTGCGCGAAGTGCGCCTGCGCATCCAGGCCGATGGTGCGCCGGAACTTCCCTCCGGACGCAACCTGCAGGCGCGCTTTCTAGCCCAGCTACCCTTTGCCTTGACCGGTGCCCAGCGGCGGGTGCTGGAGGAGATAGCCCTGGACCTCAGCCGGCCTGCGCCCATGCTGCGCCTGGTACAGGGCGATGTGGGCTCGGGTAAGACCGTAGTGGCCGCCATGGCGGCACTGGCCGCACTTGCTGGCAATTGCCAAGCCGCGATTATGGCGCCTACCGAAATTCTCGCCGAGCAGCACTACCGTTCGTTTAAAAGCTGGTTTGAGCCGCTGGGCATCGAAGTCGCCTGGCTGGCAGGCAAGCTGAAGGGCAAAGCCCGCCTGGATGCCAAGGCGGCGATTGCTGACGGCCGGGCGCGCATGGTGGTCGGCACCCACGCCCTGTTTCAGGGCGATGTTCACTTTCAGTGCCTGGGGCTGGCGATTATTGACGAACAGCATCGCTTCGGCGTTCATCAGCGGCTAGCGCTGCGCGAAAAGGGCGAAGCGGGCGGGCTGACGCCTCACCAGCTGATCATGACCGCCACGCCCATTCCGCGCACACTGGCCATGAGCGCCTATGCGGATCTAGACGTGTCAGTAATTGATGAGCTGCCCCCGGGGCGGACGCCGGTAAAAACCGTGGTGGTGTCTGACGAACGCCGCCCCGAGGTGGTGGAACGTATCCGCCGGGCATGTGGCGATGGCCGCCAGGCCTATTGGGTGTGTACGTTGATCGAAGAGTCCGAAGTACTGCAGTGCCAGGCGGCGGAAGTGACTAGCCAGGAGTTGACCGAAGCGCTACCGGAGCTGGCCATCGGCCTGGTGCATGGGCGCATGAAGCCCAGCGAAAAGACTGAGGTAATGACGGCTTTTAAAGAAGGCGAGCTGGATCTGCTGGTGGCTACCACGGTCATTGAGGTGGGAGTGGATGTACCCAACGCCAGCCTGATGATCATCGAGAACCCAGAGCGCCTGGGACTTTCCCAGCTTCATCAGCTGCGCGGGCGCGTCGGACGTGGCGGGACGGAAAGTTTCTGCGTGCTGCTTTATCACCCACCGCTTTCCAAAAGCTCCCGTGAGCGCTTGAGCGTCATGCGTGAAACCACCGATGGCTTTCGCATTGCCGAAAAGGATTTGGAAATCCGTGGCCCCGGCGAGGTGCTGGGCACCCGTCAGACCGGCTTGGCACAGATGAAAATTGCCAATCTTGAGCGTGATGCCGACTTGCTGGAGCGTGTGACCTCCTTGGCCTCCGAGCTGCAGCACGCCCCTCAGGTGACCGCTGTGCTGGTGCGCCGCTGGCTGGGCGAAGCTGCCGGGCGTTACGGGCAGGTGTAAAGCCTCACCAGATACTCCTCAGCCCTTAGCCGGGCTGATAAGCCGGTTGGCCGCTTCACCCAGTGGCGCCAGCTGCTCGCCAATCAGACGTAGCTGACTCTGAATTGGGCGGTAAACCACCATCGCCTGCTCGTCGGCAGTGGCCCCGTCCTGCTCATCCAGCTGGGCTACCAGCTCGTTTGCCTGCTCGGTTAGCGCCTCGGTTAGCTGGCGCTTATCGAGCTGTTCCGCCAGATGCTCCAGCATTTCGCTCATGCGTTTCGCAACGGGCACCAGCGCTGTGTCGCCTTCATCTTCGGCCAGTTGATGGCGGTGGGCGCCCAAGGCGGAGAGATGGCTCAGCAAGGTATTGGAGAGCACCAGAAAGCGCAGACCGTCATCCGCATCCTGCTTACGGTAGTGCCCAGGCTCATGGAGCATATTGGTAAGCAGCGTGGAAAGCGCGGCATCGGCATTGTGAGCGTTGCGGCGTGCCAAGCGGTAGGCCAGACCATCCTGCTTGCCTTCCTGGTACTGGCGGACAATTTCATCCAGGTAGCGGCGATGGCTGGTGAGCACCTTGGCCGCCTCACGGTAGAGCCTGCGCCCTTGCCAATCTGGGAAGATGAAAAACACCGCCAGCCCGGCAATCAGCGAACCCAGTAGCGTATCAAACAGCCGCGGCCAGATCAGGTTAAAACCGTCGCCTACCTGGTTGAAGCTGCACAGTACTAGCAGCGTGATCGAGGCGGTGGCGATGATGTAGTGCTTTTCCCGGTTGGCAAAAAAGGTCACGCCTGCAGCCACGGCAATCATGCTCTGCACGCTTGGCTGGGGAAACAGGCTGATGGAGGCCCAGCCGACAACCAAGCCCAACACCGTGCCCATAATCCGCTGGGAAAGAAAACGCCGGGTGGTGGCAAAGTTGGGTCGACAGACAAACAGCGTGGTCAGCAAAATCCAGAAGCCTTGTTCAGGGTCCAGCCACTGAAGTAGCCCATAGCCTACCAATAGCGCCGATGATAGACGTATGGCATGGCGAAAGGTCGGCGAGCCTAGCGTCAGGTTAAGCCGGACCCGGCTCCAGGCCTCCTTCAGGCTCGAAGGCGAGCGATCAAACAGGGTGCTATCGCGGCGATCATCGGCCATGTCGGGGTTGTGGGCACTGGCAATCTGGCCCTCCAGTGTGGCTAGGTTATCCGCCAGCGCATTGAGCGGGCGCATCAGCGGGCGCCATTCAGGCTTGCCCCGTTCACTCAGGTTATCAATCGAGGCACGCAGATCGGCCAGGGCTTCTTCGCTCTGGCGGTGATCAAATGGCCGGTTGAGCAGCAGCGACTTGGCCAACTGGCGGCAGGCACGGCCCTGCTGGTCCAGGAGCCGTTGGCAGCGAAATAGGACATCGTGGTGGAAAAAGGCTTCGGTAAGCGCGCTGTAAGGGTAATGGGTCGAACTTGCTCGCTCGTGAATATCCTGGGCAATAAAATAGATGCGTAAATAACGGTTAAGCTTGCGGTTGCCGCGCTGGCCTTCCAGGCGGCGAAAGATCATTTCCTTGGCTTGGTTAAGCGCGTCCACCACCTTACCGTTCTGACGCGCCAGGGCCACGCGCCGGGCCTCAACGTCAACGCCCCGCACCGGTTCAAACAGCGCCGATTTCAAGATCAGAAACTCGCCTAGCGCCTTGTATAGCCGTGCCATGCTCTGCTTGAGCGGCTGGCGCGAAAACAGCGCACACCAGAGCACTGAAATAAGCCCGTACCAGGCCGCGCCGGCAATCAGCTGCAGTTGGCGAACCGACACTTCATGATCAACACCCCCGTGCTGCTCGATATTGATCATCGAGTAGATCGAGAGAATCAGCGTCCCTGACGCAATCGTCGCATAGCGCTGGCCGATGGCCCCGAGCATGATCAGGGTGAAGGTGGAAACCGCAAGGCCCACGGCAAACAGCCATGGCCAAGGGAACAGCCACTGAACCACAAAGGAGGCGAGGGTGAAGCATAAGAGTGTGACACTCAGCGCCTGCAGGCGACCCTGCCAGCTGTCATCAGTTTCAGAAAGAGCGCAGGCAATAATGCCCAGAAATAGCGGTATGACCAGTGCAATATTGCCTGAGTAGGCGCTGAACAGCAGCGCACCGCTGAACGCCAGAAAAACGCGCAGGCTATAAGCAAACTTGTCCAGGGTCCAAAGACGCCGTAGCGGCAGTGAAAAAGTGGGCATAGAGACTCTTATTGTGGGTCGTTGTTAGACTTTAGTATACCTATTATGGGCAGCCCGTTGCTATGGCTCAGATGGTATCTTGGGGTGCCATTTAAGTTATTTCTACGACACGCTTACCCAGGTTATCTCCGTGAAGCAGACCAATTAGCGCCGGACCAATGCTGTCCAAGCCACCTGATAGGGTATCTAGCGACCAGTTTATGCCACCCTGAGCTACGAGAGGGGCCATAAATTCTTGAAAATCGGCCCAATAACGGAGGTAGTGAGGTACGACAAAAGGGTGTACTGAGATATTTTTCTGGCGTAATTGAGCAAAATTCTCAGGACTTTGGCGGGGCCGGTCAGATTGGTACTGGCTTACCAAGCCGCATAGCACGATACGTCCATTAACTCTCATTGCTTCGATTGCAGCTTTGAAAGCAGGACCGCCCACGTTTTCAAAATTAAGTGTAATACCTGAGGAAGCGGCATTATTTAGCTGCTTGGTATAGTCAGCGTGGCGGTGATCAAGCACCGCTTGAAAACCTTGATGACGCAGCCAGTCACGCTTGTCGGCTCGCCCGGCCGTCACGATGACGCGGGCTCCCGAGCGTTTAGCCAGCTGTGCTGCAATGGACCCCACGGCTCCCGCCGCTGCACTAACCAGCACGGTGTCTTCCTCCGTTGGCTGACCAATCAGTTGCATACCTACCCAGGCCGTAAACCCTGTCATACCCAAAGGGTGCAAAAAAGCAGTTGGGTCGCTCCCCGCCGGGATCCTCATTAGGCCTTTTCCATCAGAGGCAATGATCTCCTGCATGGGAAGATGCCCCACGACCAACTCGCCCGGCTTGAAAGCGGGGGTATTGCTGGCAATAACCTCGGCCAGTGTCCAACCCGAGAGCAGGCTGCCAGCAATCCAGCGTTCTATATAATCGTAGCCTTCAGGTTGCATGCGGGTGCGCATATAGGGATCAACGCTGACATAGCGGGGCTTTAGTAGCAGAGTAGGTCTATCAGGTAGCGCAATATTAATGATACGAAAATGTTCAGGTTGCAGTTTTCCTTCAGGGAGGGAGTGCAATATCAAGCCACGGGTGAACATAACAATGTTTCTCACGCTGAAAATAAATGTATTGGTTGTGACGCATGCGCCTACTCAGAAAAAGGTGGTGTACTAAAAAACAGATCACAAAAGCCCTATGATTAGAACAGCAACCTTTCGATACTCGAAATGACTCTAACAAAAACAGGATCATTTCCATGGATCTAAAACTACTGCTGAGCTGGCGTCTTCACCTGACGGTGATCGTGACGTCGATGTTGGCCGAATGGGTCGGTATCGTACGGATACCCCTAGGGCCGGGAACCCTTCTTCTCCTACCGCTGCTTTATGCTTTTATAATTGGCGTGCTGCTTAATCCTCATCTTTTTTCAGGCATGGGCAAGCTGATTCCCAAACCGGTCAGCCACGCATCAGGACCTATTATTCTGATTGCTATCCTGCCTTTTATTGCCAAGTTTGGCTCCACTATTGGCCCCGCCATCGAACAGATCATTGCGGCCGGACCCGCGCTGCTGCTTCAAGAGCTGGGTAATCTTGGCACCATGCTCATAGCGCTGCCCTTTGCGGTTCTGGTGCTCAAGATGGGCCGTGAAGCCATCGGCGCTACCTACTCCATCGCCCGAGAGCCCAATATTGCGATTATCTCCGACCGCTATGGACTTAGAAGCCCTGAAGGCATCGGCATCATGGGGGTTTACGTTGTCGGCACGATGTTCGGCACCCTCTATTTTGCGCTGATGGCAGGCTATATCGCATCGCTCGATATTCTTGATATCCGAGCGTTGGCAATGGCCTGCGGAGTGGGCAGCGGCAGTATGGTGGCTGCTTGTTCAGCTGCGTTGGTGGAAGCAGTGCCTGCATCGAAAGACGAACTATTGGCGTTTGCCGGAGCCAGCAACCTGCTGACCTATGCGACGGGTCTTTATATTTCGTTGTTTATCGCCCTGCCAATTACTGAGTGGATGTATAAGCGTCTGAAAGGCAATACGCCTGCGGAGGTTCGTCATGAAAGCTAGTCAAACAGCGGTAGATCATTTCGACGCCGAAGCGTTAAAGGAGTTGCGCCCAGAAAATCAGTTGGGCAAGACAGCGCTGGTACTGGCCGCTGTATGTATTTCTGCGTGGTTCAGCAACGTGGTAAACGGCGCGCCACTGCTGGATGCGCTCCCCGGTATGCTAATCCTTTACGCCATGGTGATGGTTGGGTTGGGCATTGGTCGTGTTTTCCCTTTCTATTTGCCAAGCGTTGCCTGGGTCTCACTAATAAGCATTGTGATGACGCTGCCGGTTTTTCCTGGCAATGAATGGATTCTTGAACAGCTGGCACAGGTTAACTTCCTGGCAGTGGTAACACCGGTACTGGCTTATGCAGGGCTGGCACTTACCGGGCGTGAGTTCGCTATGTTCAAACAGACCGGCTGGAAGCTGGTACTGGTCGCGTTGCTGGTCTTCACCGGCACCTTCATCGGCTCGGCGGTTGTGGCCCACATACTGCTTTAAGGAGAGAACCATGAGCGCACCGATCAGCCTGCCCGATACTGCTCTACTCGAGGAGTGGCGCCACGACTTTCACCAGCATCCAGAAACCGCATTTGAGGAGCATCGCACTAGCGCTCGGATCGCTTCACTGCTCAGGGAGTGGGGGCTTGAAGTAACCACGGGGCTAGCCGGTACAGGTGTTGTTGCGGTGCTGGATGGACGCCTGGGGCAAGGCAGAAGCATTGGTCTGCGGGCCGATATCGATGCCCTGGATATTCGTGAAGAGACTCAGCTTGGTTACGCTTCCAAGACACCAGGCAAGATGCACGCCTGTGGCCATGATGGCCATACGACCATGCTGCTGGGCGCAGCCTGGGCACTGAAGCAGCAGCCGGACTTCAAGGGCCGTGTGGTATTTATCTTTCAGCCAGCGGAGGAGAACGAAGGTGGCGGACGGGTCATGGTGGAAGATGGCCTGTTTGAGCGCTTCCCCATGGATGCCGTTTACGGCCTGCACAACTGGCCGGGCATGCCGGTAGGTGAGGCGGCGGTACACGATACGGCGGTGATGGCGGCATTTGATATCTTCACGCTGACGTTGACGGGTAAGGGCTGCCACGCGGCCATGCCGCACTTGGGCATCGATACGGTGCTGGCGAGTTGCCAACTGGTTAGCCAGCTGCAGGGGTTGATAAGCCGCGAAACGCCACCGGACACGCCGGCGGTCCTTAGCGTTACCAGTATTCACGGTGGCGACACGTTTAACGTCATTCCTGAACAGGTGGAACTGCGTGGTACGCTGCGCTGCTTTGATATGACGCTTAAAGAGCACTTGGAAACGCGCTTTAAACAGGCAATTTCCAGCCTGGCGGATTTTCATGGCGTGCAGGCTACGCTTGATTACCAGCGCTGTTACCCTGCCACCATCAATACGCCGGAACATGCCGAGCAGTGCGCCACAGTGCTGGAAAACCTGCTGGGTAGTGATAACGTGCGCCGTAACCCGCCGCCCAGTATGGCATCTGAAGATTTCTCATTTCTTCTCGCTGAGCGGCCCGGCGCCTATATCTGGATGGGTAATGGTGAGCAATCCGCATCTCTGCATAACCCACACTACGACTTCAATGATGCCTTGTTGCCATTAGGCACCCGCTATTGGGTGGAACTTGTTGGCGCGCTGCTCAAGCGTTAACGCGAAGCCTTAACCAACCACTACTTATCGCTCTCTAACGATGCCTTCACGGGTAGGGGGAGCGTACATGCAAAAAAGCGTTCTCCACCGAGAGCTTAAGGAGTTTTATCGTGTCTTTAACCATTACCGTAATTGGCCTGGGGCAAATGGGCGGCAATATGGCGCTTACTCTTAAAGCCGCCGGATTCGCGGTTACCGGGAGCGATGTCTTTGAACAGGCGCGAGCGCGTCTGGCTGCCGACGGGCTGGCGGTGGCCGCACCCAATGCATTACCGGCAAGCGATGTTTATCTGCTTTCACTGCCTACATCGGCGCATGTGCGCGAGGTTCTAGAGCACTCGCCCGGTATATTTAAACTGGCGCCCAAGGGTAGTGTGATTGTGGATACTTCAACCAGCGACCCGGCAGTGAGTCGTGAGCTGGCCAAAAAGGCCTTGGCGGCTGGCTTAGAGTGGCTGGATGCCCCAGTAAGCGGAGGCCCCAAAGGCGCTGCCAGCGGCAAGCTTGGCATGTTGCTGGGAGGGGAGACAGCCACCATTGAGCGGGTAATGCCCATGTTGGAAGCCATGTCCGCCAAGCGTACCCACGTAGGTGGGCCGGGAAGCGGCCATGTGGTCAAGCTAGCCAACAACTACCTATGCGCGGCGCATCTTCTCACTACCGCTGAAGCGGTTGCCATGGCGGCCAAGGCAGGCGTCGAGCCTGCTGCCTGCCTGGCCGGTCTTAACAGCGGTTCTGGGCGTAGCGCAGTCAGTGAAGTGAACTTTCCCGAGTGGGTGTTGAGCGAACGGTTTGATTCAGGGTTTACCACGGGCCTGATGCGCAAGGATCTTCGTCTGGCACGTGATGCTGCCGAACAGCTTGGCATTCCGCTACCTCTGCTCCAGACCGTCGTAGATGCCTGGCATGCCAACGCCGACCAGCCAACCGATAGCGATGACTTTAACCATATCACCACGCCCGTCCTAGCGCGTGCCACGCATGGAGACACCTTGTAATGAAGAACCTTAACCAACACGCCTGTGAACAGTTAACGATGTTACTGGAAGGTTTTGGAATGACGGGTGCCACGCCATTAAGTAACTGGGTCGATGGGCAATTAATAGAGGGTAGCGGTGACGATATTGTTCTGACCAACCCGGCGACCGGTGACACCTTGGTTAGCTATCGCGATGCGGGCGGCGTATTGATTGAGCGCGCAACCGCCGCGGCGCAACGGGGGCAGCGTCAGTGGATAACATTAACGGCAAGCGAGCGAGGGCGCCGCATGAACGCGGCACTGCGCGCCCTGGATGGGCATGAAGAGGCGCTTGCCCAACTGGAAAGCCTAGTAGCTGGCAAGCCAATCCGAGACTGCCGTGCGGAAGTGGGCAAGGTACGTGAAATGTTTGAATACTACGCAGGCTGGTGTGATAAGCAGCATGGCGAAGTAATTCCAGTTCCTACATCACATCTTAACTATGTGCGCTACCTTCCTTACGGCGTGGTAGGACAAATTACCCCATGGAACGCGCCCATGTTTACCTGTGCCTGGCAGCTTGCTCCGGCTATTGCGGCGGGTAATGGCGTTGTGCTGAAACCCTCGGAGTTAACGCCCTTTACTTCCGTGGTTATTGCCAAGCTGTTGGAAAGTGGTGGCTTGCCACAAGGGTTGATCAACATTGTCAATGGGCTAGGCAAAACCACCGGTGCAGCACTCACCGGCCACCCAACGATCAGCAAGCTGGTATTTGTTGGCTCTCCCCAAAGCGGGCGCATGATTGCAGAAGCGGGGGCTCGGCGCTTGGTGCCCAGTGTTTTAGAGCTGGGCGGAAAGTCGGCCAATATCGTGTTTGCCGATGCGCGCCTGGATGATGCCGTAGCGGGTGCTCAAGCCGCTATTTTTGCTGCTGCCGGGCAGAGCTGCGTGGCAGGGTCGCGGTTATTGATTGAGCGTTCGGTTTTTGACGAGGTGACGTCTCGATTGGCCAGAGCCGCTGAACAGATACAGGTAGGGCTGCCCAGTGACGAGGCTACACGTATGGGACCGTTACAGAATAATCGTCAGTTTGAACAGGTGACGCGGATGATTGATACCGCCGTTGCGGCGGGAGCTCGGGTATTAACCGGCGGTAAACGTCCGGAAGGCTTGCCTGAAGAGGCCAAGGGCTATTTTATCGCCCCAACAGTTCTGGTCGATGTGACACCGGATATGGAGATTGCCCAGCATGAGGTGTTTGGCCCGGTATTAATTGCGATGGCTTTCGACGATGAGGCGCAGGCCGTTCAATTGGCCAACGACACTCGATTTGGGCTGGCCGGTGCCGTATGGAGCCAGGATGTAGCAAGGGCGCATCGGGTGGCTGGGCAGCTGCGAGCTGGCACGGTATGGATTAATAGCTATAAGGCGATTAGCGTCATGTCGCCGTTTGGTGGCTTTGGCGACAGTGGCTTTGGCCGTTCCAGCGGGCTTGAAGGTTTGCGTGAATATAGCGTGCCGCAAAGTATCTGGGTAGAGACGGCGCCAGAGGCGAGTGTTGCCTTTGGCTATGGTAACGGCGTGGGTTGATTGCTCATTGGGTCGCGAAAAGCCTGCATCCAGCGCTGCAAGTGGCGCAATAGCAGTATGCTGGCCTTAGGCTGCTGGCGGCCCACTCGTGTGACCATATGGGCTTGAGAGCGCTGAAAAAGCGGATCATCAATGGGCCGGGCAATTAAGGTGCCGATTTCAAGATCGTGGGCCACGGCAAAGGCAGGCAGCAGAGTAATACCCATGCCGCTGCGTACATACTGGGCCAGGATAACCATGGAGTTGGTATTCATGGCCAGTTGCGGCGCAATATGTGCCTGTTGAAACGCTTGGTCGACCATTTGACGTACGCCATGGGTGGGATCCCACATAGCCATGGGCTCTGCGCCAAGCTGGGTGAGCGATAAGGGAGTGGTTTGGGTTGCCAAAGGGTGCCCGGGGGGCAGAATGGCCATCAGTGGCTGAGGGCTTGAAGCCCAAAAACGCAGTTGCGGGTGGGTTCGTTCGTGAAACATCAGGCCAATATGACTATGGTCTTCAACGACCGCCTCAATAATGCCGGAGGTGCCCGCAATATGAATATCGAGCTGTATGCCTTTATAGCGTTGCTTGAATTCATGTAGCGGAGAGGCAACCAGGTCGCTAACAAACCCTTCACCAACGGTCAGTGAGATAGTGCCGGTTTCAAGGCGCTGGTACGCCTCAAGAGAAGTGATAAAGCTTTCATCCAGCGCGCCGCGCCGTGCACAGTACTCAAGCAACATTTCGCCCACCGGGGTGGGCGAAATGCCGTCACGCTGACGTTCCATCAACGTCGCGCCCAAGGCTTCTTCCAGCAAAGCGATTTGTCGGCTAACCGCCGAGGGTGCAATGTCTAGCCGTGCCGCTGCACGCCGTATCGATCCAGACTCCAGGGTAACGCGAAAGTAAACCAAGCGTTGATGAGGTATATCCATCGTGGCTTTTATACCCTTTTTATGAGTTACCCTGGGCCGATAGTTAAACGCTACAGATACTTCAACAGCTTTTGCAGCTTATTCATATCGGCGGAGTCACCTACCAGGCGAACCTCGCCATTGACCATTCCATCGAGAAACGCCTGCTGCGTTGGTTTTCTGAGAATACGTAACGCGGTGTCTTGATCGCGAAAACGTAGCTCAAGATCCAGATCAACCGGTAAACCGGCAGCTGAGGTGATGCCTTTCGGCGTCATTCGATAGTAACGGGCAATTTTTAGGTCTTCTGTGGCAATGCCCCAGTCGAGACTGCGCATTCGTTCTAACTGTTCACGAAAGCGCGGCTTGCGGCGCAGAGCGCGCTTGAGCATAAGGCTCAACAGCCACAGCGCAAGCTTTAGCTTCATTAGGAAACGGCATCCTTAAGCGCTTTACCTGGCTTGAAAGCTACGTTCTTGCTGGCCGGAATCTGCAGAGGCGCACCCGTTTGCGGGTTCTTGCCGGTACGTGCTGCACGCTCACGTACGGTAAAGGTGCCAAAACCAATCAGTGCTACATCTTCGCCTTTGGCCACGCTGTTGGTAATTTCATCCAGAATTACATTCAGAACTTGGCCTGCCTTGTCCTTAGACAGGTCTGCACTTTCAGCGATAGCGGCAGCGAGTTCAGGTTTGCGCATAAGGAATTCCCCTAGTGAAATATTAAGCGTAATGCATAACAGTGTTATTAAATGCGTCACCCAGGCTGAGTTGGCTTATCCAGCCTAGTCGTGAACGCGGTGAAAATCAGCCTAGCAGTGCAGGTGATGCTCTGGAAAGCTCCACTTTCCGTCTCACGCAGCCCCCTGTCAACGCAAAACCGACTAAATTCCCGTGTTTATCTTCCGCAAGGGCACTCATATCGCTGCCTTCACCCTCGATTCGCCAGCGTTCAACGCTAACGGCCGGTGGATAGGCCACTACCGGCAGCAGCGGAGTCTTGACGATAATCGGCCAGGCCCCGAAGCTGACCTGCGTCGGTGTGCCGGCAAGTGTGGCGGCCAGCGCCTTGGCGCTAGCCTGCAGCGGCTGCACGTACATGGCGTTGACCCCTGCCACGCAGGCCGCATCGCCAAGCGCATGGATATGTGGGTCCGAAGTGCGCAGGTAGCGATCAACCGTAATGCCGTGGCGGGATACGGCAAGCCCGGCGGCGTCAGCCAGTGCGATGCGGGGTGCCAGGCCGGTGGCCAGCAGCACCAGGTCTACATCAAGGGTGGCGTGATTGCCCAGCGTGAGCCGAACGGGGCTGTCGCTGCCTGCGCTGATGTCGGCAAGCGTACGCCCCAGGGCAAGCTGGATACCGGCATCCTGAAAGGCGCAGCCCAGGGCGGTGCCGAGCGGTTCGGGTAGAAGCCGTGCCAGCGGCGTGGTTTCCGGTGCTATCAGCGTTACCTGGTGTCCGCCAACATGCAGATCGTTGGCAAACTCGCAGCCTACCAGGCCCGCTCCGATAACGGCCACGCGGGCAGGGCGTTCGTCAAGCGCTGCTCGAAAGCGGCGGTATTCGTCCAGGTTATTGACGGTAAAAAAGCGCCGGGAGACGCTATCGGGTATTGCAAATGGCGCCTGAGGGGCGGCGCCAGTCGCCAGCACCAAGGTGTCGTAGCCAAGGGCTTGGCCATCACTCAAGCGGATGGTCCGCACCTCGGGTGTCAACTGCTCAACATGAGTATGCGTTATTACCCGGGCATCCAGCTCATCGGCAAGCGCGGCGGTGGTGCGTTGAACCAACCGCTCGGGCGGCATGTGCTTGGTAAGCCCGGTCGAGAGCAGAGGCTTGCTGTAGTCGTCGCCACTATCAAGGCTGATCAGAGTGATCGCGCGGCGGTCATTCAGGCGGCGCAGCGCGCGGGCAAGCCCGACGCCCGCCATTCCGGTGCCGATAATGACCAGCCCGGCGTGGTCAGTGGCATCAAGCGTGTGTGATACGGGCATGCCATCCTCAAATAGTCGATGCAATAAAAGCCTGTCTGACCACCATGTTACACTAGCCGCTCCGTTTTTTGCCCGGGAGTATCCGGTGGTGACTTACTCTTTTCGGCCTGCTTACACTTTTCCTGTCTGGCAGCCCGTGGCGGCGGTACGTCCGGCCATGAGCGCGCCCTGGTGGCAGTGGGTGGCCTCCACCGATTCGCTGACGGCCCGTCTGATAAAAGCGGGAGGCGAGCGGCCGTTTCGCGTTCGCCTGCTGCACCAAGGTGTGGGCATGCCCTGGAAAGATGAAGCCCAGGCGCTGAATATTGGGCACCGCCGCTATGCTTGGCTGCGCGAGGTGGCTCTTTGCGTGGACGAGTCGCCCTGGGTGGTCGCGCGTTCGGTTGCGCCGTTAACGCAGCTGCAGGGCCAGCATCTGGATCGTTTGGGTGAACGCTCGTTAGGCAGTTGGTTGTTTCAGCAGCCTGATCTGGTGCGTGGCCCACTTGAGGCGAGTGCCTGTGCACCCCGCTTTGCGTATCCGGCGTGCAACAACGCGCAGAGCCTTTGGGGACGACGCTCGGTGTTTCAGCATGGTGGGCTTTCACTGCTGGTACAGGAGTACTTTTTAACCAACATGGCAGATGATCTTCGCCTGCCTTCGCGTTAGGCTTGCTCGGCATCTCTTCTTTTCGTGAGGTAAGCATGGATCGTTCTTTGTTGCGGCCAACCGGATGGGCGCGGGTCGCCGACTTCTTGCAACTGATGCGTCTGGACCGACCAATTGGTACCTGGCTTTTAATGTGGCCGACCCTATGGGCGCTGTGGATCGCCGCTGAAGGCGTGCCGGGCCGAAACGTATTGCTGATTTTCGTGGCAGGCGTTTACGTCATGCGTGCGGCGGGTTGCGTGGTCAATGATTATGCCGATCGGCACTTTGATGGCCATGTAAAGCGTACTAAAAGCCGCCCGCTAGCTACCGGGCGTATCAGTGAAACCGAAGCACAGCTACTGTTTATCGGATTAGTCGCCGTTGCCTTTATCCTGGTACTGCTAACAAACTGGTTTACGGTGTTGTTATCGTTGGGCGGTGTCGTGCTGGCGTTTATTTATCCGTTCATGAAACGCTATACGCACTTCCCGCAGGTGGTATTGGGCGCGGCATTTTCCTGGGCTATTCCCATGGCCTTTGGTGCGGTGCTTGGTTATGTCCCGCTTGATGCGTGGATTCTGTTTCTCGCCAACGTGCTGTGGACCGTGGCTTACGATACCCAGTACGCCATGGTTGACCGCGATGACGACCTGAAAATTGGCATTAAATCGACTGCAGTGCTGTTTGGTAGTGCCGATCGTTTGATCATTGGCTTGCTGCAGCTGGCAACGCTTGGCCTACTGGCCTGGGTGGGCCTGCGCGTGGAACTGGGCGGCTTCTTCTGGCTGGGGCTTGCTGGCATGGCGGCTACTTTTATCCATCAGCAACGGCTAATTCGCCACCGTGAGCGCGACCCATGCTTTCAAGCCTTTTTAAATAACCATTGGTCAGGCCTGCTGATCTTTGCCGGTATTGGGCTAAGCTGGTGGCCGGTTACTGGATAGTCAAACCAGGGCGAGGGAAAAGGCTTAGTGATAGGGCTTAGTGATATAGTAGCGTTTGTCATGGAAGTGTCATCAAGCCATGGTGTTATTGTCACAGATATGTCATGGAATTACCTTTCATTGAACACCGTGAGGCCCTGGAATGACCGCCAAGACCGTTTTGATTGTCGATGACGAAGCGCCTATCCGCGAAATGATCGCTGTAGCGCTGGAAATGGCTGACTATCGCGTGCTTGAAGCGGATAATGCCCAGGATGCCCACGCCATGGTAGTCGACCATCAGCCCGACTTACTGCTGCTTGACTGGATGATGCCGGGCACCAGTGGTATTGAGCTTGCCAGGCGACTAAAACGTGAAGAGGCGACTGCCGAACTGCCCATCATCATGCTGACGGCAAAGGGCGAGGAAGATAACAAGATCCAAGGGCTTGAATCGGGTGCGGATGACTATATTACCAAGCCCTTTTCTCCTCGTGAGCTGGTCGCGCGCCTGAAAGCGGTACTGCGCCGCGCCACGCCGCGTGGGGTTGAAGATCCGATCGAGATCAACGGCCTATTGCTTGACCCGGTCAGCCATCGAGTCAGTGCCCACGGCAAAGCCCTGGAAATGGGTCCTACGGAATACCGCCTGCTGCAGTTTTTCATGACTCATCAGGAACGCGCTTATACCCGCAGCCAGTTACTGGATCAGGTATGGGGCGGCAATGTTTATGTTGAGGAGCGCACGGTGGATGTACATATCCGTCGGCTGCGTAAAGCGTTGGGTGAAGTGCATCAGAACCTTATCCAGACGGTACGGGGTACCGGTTATCGTTTCTCTGCCAGGGTCTAACCATGCGCCTGTGGAGTCGTGAACTGTGGCGTATCGCCTGGTTAGCGACTATTGGGGTTTGCCTGGGCTGGCTATTAGGTTCGGCAGGGCTGGGGCTGGCGGCGGGGTTGAGCGTATGTCTGTTTCATCATTTACGCCAGCTGCGTGCGCTGTTTCAGTGGTTAACTCTTAATCCAAACGATGAGCCGCCAGCCGCCAGTGGTATGTGGGGTGAACTGCTGGATCGCCTTTATCGGTACCAAAAAAGCCAGCGTATTACCCAAGGCCGTTTACGGGCTACGTTAGCGCGTATTCAAGAGTCTTCCGAAGCCATGCGTGACAGCGTCGTGATGCTTGACCGCCACGGTGACCTTGAATGGTGGAACAGTGCGGCCACCGATATGCTGGGGCTGCAGACAGCCCATGATCGTGGCCAGCATATCACCAACTTATTGCGCGACCCGGGCTTTATCAGTTACTTCAATGCTCGCGACTATAGTGAGCCGCTCACGCTGCCCTCGCCCATCGACGAGCGCAGCATCCTGCAATACCAGATTACCCTCTATGGCGATGACGAACGCCTGGTAATGGCCCGGGATATCACCCGTCTACACCGCCTTGAACAGATGCGACGTGATTTCGTAGCCAATGTGTCCCATGAGCTACGTACGCCGCTTACCGTGCTTTCGGGCTATCTGGAAACTTATGGTGACCTGGCCGACCAACTGCCACCCCGGTTGGGACGTGGCATTGAGCAGATGCAGGATCAGACGCAGCGAATGCAGAATCTGGTCAATGATCTACTGCTGCTATCTCGGCTGGAAATTGACCAGGGTGGCCAGGACCATCAGCCGCTATCGGTTGAGCAACTGTTGAACAGCGTACGTCAAGATGCGCTGGCTCTATCACATGGTAAGCATGCTGTGCATGTGGTTATCGAAAGCGATGCTCGGCTACTGGGCAGTGAACAGGAAATACGTAGTGCTATTTCCAATCTGGCGTTCAATGCCGTGCGCTACACCCCTGCGGGCAGTCAAATTACCCTGCGCTGGGCCACCATGATCGATGGCGGCGCCTGCATTGAGATAGAGGATGACGGCGACGGTATCGATCCTGTACATATCCCGCGCCTGACCGAGCGTTTTTATCGCGTCGACAAGGGGCGCAGTACCACGACCGGCGGTACAGGACTGGGGCTTGCGATCGTCAAACATGTATTACTGCGTCATGAGGCACAGCTTCAGGTTGAATCCCATCCCGAAGAAGGCGCCCTATTCCGCTGCGTCTTTCCCGCCACACGGTTAATCAAAGATTGAAAGCAGAGCCTGCACAACAACTGTTGTACAAGTGTGTCACACTGTCAGTTAATTATGGTCAATGGCTGCTCATGTGTCATTTATAGTCACCCATTGGTGGCTTAAACTGCCGTTCTATCATTCTTTTTGGTGCCAATAATTAATTTTAAATATTTGTTTTTTAATAAATATTCATAGTTATAGCATTTTCTGGCATTGCATCTGCAATATATTAAACAAGGAAGACTACCGCAGGAAATGGTAAGCCAGGATGGCACTTCCTTAAATTAAGCGGTATCAACAGCGATCTAGGAGACGGAACATGATGTCCAAGGAACTACTCAAGAAAGCTGGCATTTTAGGTGTAACGTTTGGTCTTATGGCAAGCCCTTTTGCTTTTGCTCAAGAGCCAGCTAATCCAAGCGGCAATATTTCTCCCGACCAAGAGCCAATGGAAACACAATCTACGGGCGCTGGTACAGATTCAGCCACTTATGATCAAAATGAATTGATTCATGAAGAAGGCGATGCAGCAACCGATTTACAAGGCTCCATGAACTCAACAAGTTCATCTGCATCAGACAATGAAGCAATGGGTTCCGGCCCGACCGGTGAAACCTCAGGCGGTGACACATCATTTGAGTCTGATGACCTGCCCAAGGAAAACAGTTCAGTAACTACTGATCAGTAAATATTAGTTTAGACTAATTTATTAAAGATTTGAGCTTAAGGATTGAGCGAATTTGGGGCACGGATGTCCTATAGTATGGATGCTCAACGATTCAAGGAATGAATCAAACGACAGTCACAACGTTAGTCAGGGTAAATTCCAAGGTTGGAGTCCCGCAAAAGGATAGGAAGCTAGCGTTAGATATTGTCCAGAGTATGACTGATCAAGACCCTGCTTCGGTGGGGTCTGATTTTTTTGTGGGTACAAAATCCCCCCAAGCTTGGCGAGAATAATTTACTAATGAGCTATTTTGGCTCATAAGAAATGGCACATGTGTCATTATTACACAAAATATTAGCGCGCTATCAATATGGATTACAATATTTAGTATCCTTATATTTAGTTATAACATGCTGATTTTAATTGGTATTTATTGTTTTATTAGTAGTTGGCACTGAGCATGCAATACTAAGGTCGAAGGCAGTAGCCGCGTAAATTTGCTTTTGAAAAGTCATTGGTCATCTCAAGCGGCGCCGATATTTTTAGGAGATAGAATTATGTTATTCAAAGACATGGTAAAAAAAGCAGGTGTTTTAGGTGTTTCTTTTGGCTTGATCGCAAGCCCGCTAGCCTTCGCGCATGACTCAATCGAGCTAAACAAAGATCGTGCAGTGGGTAGCGACGTAATCGATAAGCCGCATTCCAGCGCTACATCCAGCGCCCGCTATTCTGCCAGTGAGCTTAACCATGGCGAGCGTGATCGTATGAACACCAACTACACGCCGACCAGCCATCAAGATCAGGATGGTAACCGTCGCCAGAACACTAATTCGTATCAGACCTCTGATCTGACGCGTGATGAAGGTGACGGCACTGATTGGTAAGTGTTGATAGCACAAGCGTACTTCCCAGCGTAAAAAGGCCCCGCACATGCGGGGCCTTTGCATTTTATAGCGTTAGCTTAGTTTAAGACGCTAGGTCATGAATGGCTTTGATGGGTGAGCTCGCGCGCTGTGCGGTAATGTTGGTCCCACATCAATACGGCGCCGGCTACTGCCCCTGGAATCAAAAAAAGATTGGCGAGCGGTATCCAGGTAATCAGAGTTACCAAGCCACCGTAGCTTAGGCTTTGCCACCAGCGTTTGGATAACCGCTGACGCATGTCTTTAAACGCCACCTTATTGTTGTCCATGGGGTAATCAAGATAAGTAATGGCCATTACCCAGGCGGAAAACAGCCCCCATAGCAGGGGAGCAAAAAGGTTAAGCCCTGGAATCCAGCTGACGATAAAGAGCGCAATGGCACGAGGGGCTATATAAGCTAACTTGATCAGTTCCCGACCTACGGCATCTATAGCAGTCTTGGAGAGCCCGCGATCATCCAGTGGGATGCGGCCGGTTGCCTGAATTTCCACCTTGGCGGCCAGGAATCCATAAAAAGGGGCGGCAAGCAGGTGAGTAATCAGCGTGAACGTAAAAAAGATCACGGCCAACAGGCTGATCATGAAGAGCGGCCAGATTAGCCAGGAGAGCCAGTCAAGCCAGGCGGGTACTAAACCTATCCAATGATCGAGCCAGCCGGAAAAACGGTTGATGACGACGCTTAGCATCGTGGCGTAAACGATGACATTGACGAGGATGGGAAGAAAAATATACCGCCGCAACCCCTTTCGATACACCAGGCGCGTGCCCTGGCCAAGCGCTGTCATGGCATTCAACATAGCACAATTTCCTCATAAACAGACGTCCAGGCTGGTATCAGCCCAGACGTATTGCAAGAGGAAATGCCTTATGGGTCAAGGCTTTTTCAGCACCTTTTGATCCACGGTGCCCGGGTCGCTATGTCGGATATCCAGGCCTTTCACCAGGTAGACCACGTACTCCGCCAGGTTATTGGCGTGGTCGCCCACCCGCTCCAGTGCGCGCAGTACCCACATGATGCTGAGTACCGAGCTGATGGCGCGTGAGTCTTCCATCATGAAGGTCATCAACGAGCGCATGGCACTGCCATACTCGTCATCCACCAGCTCATCTTCATGGACAACCTGCATGGCAAGTTCGGTATCAAAGCGGGCAAATGCGGTCAGCGAATCGCGCAACATCTTGCGCACGTGCTCACTGATATGGCGAACCTCAATCAGGCCGCGCACCGCGCTGGTGTTTTCGCTCAACAGCAGGGCGTTACGGGCAATTTTGCTGGCTTCATCGCCGATACGCTCAAGGTCTGAAGTGGCGCGGATGACCGCCAGCACCAAGCGCAGGTCGGAAGCGGCAGGCTGGCGGCGCGCCAGCACACGCGTACACTCTTCATCGATCTGCAGCTGTAGTTCATTCACCTGACGATCATTATCGCGCACTTTCTCGGCCAGACGGGTATCCCCTTCAAGCAAGGCATGCACGGCGTCCTGAACCTGTTTTTCCACCAGGCCACCCATGGCCATCAGGTGGGTTTTAAGCTCCTCCAGTTCCTGGTTGAACTGGCGCGAGATATGCTGGCTGTGAGTGTTGCTCGTAATATCCATTGAGCGCTCCTGATGTTGGGTTAGTTAGGCCTGGGCAACTGCTTTACGTACTTATATTAGCTAGGTCATACGGCCGGTGATGTAGTTTTCGGTGCGTTGCAAATGCGGGTTGGTGAATACCTGGTCGGTAGGGCCATATTCAACAAGCTCTCCATCCTGCAAGAAGGCGGTGTAATCCGACACCCGCGCCGCCTGTTGCATGTTGTGAGTCACCAGAACCAGGGTTAGCTGCGATTTAAGATTGCGAATCAGCTCTTCGATTTTCAGAGTTGAAATGGGATCCAGTGCCGATGCCGGTTCATCGAGCAGCAGTACATCAGGCTGAACGGCGAGCGTTCGGGCAATGACCAGACGCTGCTGTTGCCCGCCCGATAGCTGCCAGGCAGAACGGTGCAGGCGATCTTTCACTTCATCCCATAAGGCCGCCGAGGTCAGCGCCCACTCAATGATGTCGTCACGCTGTCGCTTGGGCAGGCGTTGCTGCAAGCGCAGACCAAACGCCACGTTTTCATAGATCGACATAGGAAAAGGATTGGGCGTTTGAAACACCATCCCGACCCGGCGGCGAAGCTCGGTCACGTTTGTCTGGGGTGCGTAGATATCCTGCCCCTCAAGCTCGATATGCCCGCTGTGCTTAACGCTCTCATTAAGATCGTGCAGCCGGTTTATGGCACGCAGCAGGGTCGATTTTCCGCAGCCTGAAGGGCCGATAAAGGCGGTTACCCGATGGCGCGGCACGCTCAGCGTAAGCTCACGCAACGCCGGTTTCCCCGCATAGGCGAGGTTGAATCGGTCGATACTCAGGGCGCAGTGCTCGGGCGAAAAGTGCGTCACTGGCGCCTGTGAGGCAGGGGCTGAATCAAATGACGCTAGCATTCGTTTCCTCGTTGGCGCCTGAAATAATGACGCAGAAATATGGCAGTTAGATTAAGCACCAGCACAATCAGGACTAAAAGAAGTGCCGTGGCGTACACTAATGGCATCGCAGCCTGAACATCCTCGCCGTGAAAGGCGGTATCAAACAGATGATAGCCAAGGTGCATGAACTTGCGCTCTAGGTGCAGGTAGGGAAATTCCCCATCGACCGGCATCTGGGGAGCAAGTTTGGCAACGCCTACCAGCATGAGTGGGGCTACTTCACCTGCAGCGCGGGCAACGGCGAGAATGACCCCGGTCAGCATGGCAGGTACGGTCATGGGCAGCACCACACGGGTAAGCATTTCCAGGCGTGTTGCCCCCAGCGCCATGGCACCTTCTCGCTGGGCGTCGGGAATCCGTGCAAGCCCCTCTTCGGTGGCCACAATCACCACAGGGAGGGTTAGCAGCGCAAGCGTCAACGAAGCCCACAGCAGGCCGCCCGTACCAAAGGTGGGTGAAGGCAAGGTAGCGCTAAAGAACCAGGTATCCAGCGTCCCACCAATGCCGTAGACAAACACGCCGAGTCCGAACACGCCGTAGACAATCGAGGGCACGCCCGCCAGATTGCGCACGCCAATGCGTACCAACCGAGTGAGGCGGTTCTGATGGGCAATTTCATTAAGATAAATAGCCGCCAGTACGCCAAAGGGCGTTACGATCACTGACATTAGGATTACCATTAACACTGTGCCAAAGATAGCAGGCCAGACGCCGCCGCTGGTGTTGGCCGCACGTGGCCCTTCGCTTAAAAACTGCCAGACACTGCTGCCCCAGAGGCGTGTTTTCTGCCCCCACGACATGGCGTTGGGTGCCAGTGCGCGGCTGGTCGTGCTTAACGGCTGGCTCAGCGCCTGACCATCGGCTGTTGTCAGCAGCAGCTGCCCTGTCGGGCGCTGGTCGGCAGGCAATGCCAAGGCCGCGGCTAAGTAGTCCCAGGCGGCCTGCCCCATCATCCGTTGCCCGTCAGCTTCCAGACTCTCCAGTCGGCCTATAAAGTCGCCCCAAGGGGCACGCTCCAGGCGGATGAGATCAGCGGGCGTGGTACGCGCAATAATGTTGTCCACGTCGACCCAGCGCCAGCTGGCGCCATCGATATCGCGGTTGCCCGTAAAATAGAGACGCTCATTGCCGATCTTTTGGGGGAGTGGGGTTTCGCGGATCGCCTGACCCGCCACCACGTCACCAGAGCGCAGGGTGATCTCTTCGAGGGAGGCAGGCCAGAAGTGCCCCAGCCCGCGTACCAGTAACAGGGTGAGCAGGGCCGTTAACATGAGTAGCGACAAGGCGACGCTGGCGGCACATAGCCAGGGCCAGAGCCTGTCCAGCAGACGCCTGTGAGCGACTGTGATAAAGCGGCTCATCAGCGATGCCCTGCTTTATGGTAACGGCGGCGCATACGCAAGCGAACCATCTCTGCCAGAGTGTTGACCAGGAACGTAAAGATAAACAGCACCAATGCTGCGAGTATCAGATAGTGGTAGGTAAGCCCGTCAGGAGATGCTTCAGGTAGCTCGATGGCAATGGCGGCAGCCATAGAGCGCATACCTTCAAAGGGGCTTGCGCTAAACAGCGCGGTATTGCCGCTGGCCATCAATACAATCATGGTTTCACCTACGGCACGCCCAGCGCCAATCATCACCGCAGAAAAAATGCCGGGCCCGGCCGCCGGCAGAGCGACTCTCCAGAGTGCCTGCCAACGGCTGGCGCCTAGCGCCTGAGCCCCTTCCATCAATGCTGTCGGTACATCGGCAAGCGCATCTTCCGCAAGCGCATAGATGCTGGGTATAACGGCAAACCCCATAGCGATGCCGACAATAAGCGCATTGCGCGTGGCGTAATCCAGCCCCCAGTGCTGTTCCAGCAGGCGGCGCAAATCCCCACCAAGGAACAGCTCTTCCATGTGGGGTGTCAGCCACAGCGCTAACAGCACCATGCAGGCAAGCCACGGCAGAAGCCATAAACCGGCCCAGGAGAGCGGCATCTGCTGACGCCAACGTGCCGCCAGCAGATGCCAGAGTACGCCAGCCAGACCTGCACTTAGTGGTAACCACACCAGCAGCACCAGCGTACTGGCCAGGTTGCGTTCAACCCAAGGTGCCAGCACCAGGCCTGCAATAAACCCCACCACCACGCCAGGAATTGCTTCCATCATCTCAAGGGCTGGTTTGATGCGGCTACGCAGGCGCGCCGACATGAACAGGGCCGAATACATGGCGGCCCCCAACGCAATCGGCAGGGCAAACAGCATGGCAGCAAGGGCGGCTTTTAATGTGCCCCAGGCCAGCGGAGAGAGTTTGGCGAAAGCCAAGGTCTCGTCCCGAGCCAGTAGCGGCAGGGTCTCCCAGAATAGAAATACGCCAATCGCTAGAATGGCCAGCAAAACGCCAATGCCTCCAGCGGTAATCAGGCCAGTAGCTATACGGTTTTTAAGCTGGCGTAGCGGCTGGTGAGCAGACGCGCGAGGTGGGATCATAGCGACATCATAGAAGGGTCACGGGCGTGGCAAATACCGACTGCATGAACATTCTCCTTACTTTACGTCATTTTTATGACAGTTAGATGATAGTGGCCTACCAGGTGCGCTGGGTTTTTAAATCACTTTCAGGAAGCGGTACAAAACCGGCGGCGCGGGCAATCTGTTGACCTTCTTCAGACAGAATGAGCGTCAGCAACGCCTGATCGGCAGGCGGCAGCGACTTGCCAGGGGGTAGATTAACGTACAGATAAAGATCGCGGGAAAAGGGATACTCGTTACGCTGAATCGTCTGCTCTGTGGGGGCGATCTCAGCCCCGTTCTGCGTGATCAGGCGCAGGGCGTGGACCATCGGCGACAAATGGTTGTAGCCCGCATACCCCATAGCATTGGGTGACTCGCCAACGGCTGCCACCACCGCAGATGAGCCGGGGTGCTCGCTGATATCAGGTCGGAAATCGCCCCCACATAGCACTTCGGCCTGAAAAAGCCCGTGGGTTCCGGAAGCCAGATTACGCCCATGCAGAGCAATATGCCCATAGGGCCAGTCGTGAGTTGCGGGCAGTTCATTCCAGCGCTGGATAGGCGCTTTTGCCCCGCATGCCTGCCTGGTGGAGAAGATGGCGTCGGCCTGCTGGCGGGTAATGGCCTGCAGAGGGTTATGGCGATGCACCACTAGAACAAGCGCATCCTTGGCCACTCTAAGTGCCAGCGGCGGATAGCCGTAGCGGTCTGTAAACGCCTGACGTTCCTGCTCGTTCATGGGGCGCGACATGGGGCCCAGGCGCGTGGTGCCAGCGGTCAGTGCCGGTGGCACGCTGGCAGAACCGGTAGCCTGAAACTGCACGTTGATGCCCGGATAGCGGTTGGTCAGCGCTTCTGCCCAGCGCAACGTAAGCCCGGCCATGGTGTCCGAACCAATGGCACTCAAGGTGCCGCTGACCGGTTGTTGTTGCCCCCAGGTCGCTGATGCGCATAGCATTAGCGCCATAACGAGAGTAAAACGCAGGCGATATGTCTTGTCCCTCAGTAAGCCTATACGCTTCAAACGTCAGTCCTCTTGTGATTAACTAGCGCCTTTATATTGCGATGCAGCAATACCACAACAATAACCTTCTTAAGCGACCGACTTATGACACTTCTGGAAACCGATTTGGACGATGTACCGGCACCTCAGGGTCAGCTCACCCTAAAACTACTGGCTTCACGACAGGATACCAACCTTTACGGCGATATTCCGGGTGGGTGGCTGGTCAATCATATGGATCAGGCCGCAGAACTGGCCGCTGGGCGTGAGGCCGGTGGGCGAACAGCGACTGTTGCCATTGAGTCAATGGATTTCTTGAGTCCGGTGCGCGTGGGCTCGATGGTGAGTGTCTATACCCAGGTGCAGGAGATCGGCCGCAGCTCGATCAAAATTATCGTGGAGGTATGGGTACGCCCACCCCATGCCCGGAGCCTCGAAGAGCGCCAGAAAGTGACCGAAGCGCGATTCGTGAGAGTAGCGCTGGATGACAATGGCCGCATTCGCGCCGTTCACGATTGATGCTGCGCGCTATCCCGACAAGCAGCAGGGGCGCCTAGGCGCCCCTGCTGCTTGGGTCATCGTTTACCGTTCGTTCTATGCCGATTAACCGCCTGCCTGCTCGCGACCTTTAAAGTACGCATACTCGCCGATATCGCTGAACGGACGCATCACCTTCTGGAAAGCTGAGTAGGATTCATAAACGCGGCGGGAGTCTTCATCGTTCTCCACCTGGCGCTGAATCACTTCCTGCGACGACTCATAAAGCGCCTGAATCACGTCTTCGGGAAGCTCGCGCAACTGAACGCCGTGCTCATCTACCAGAGTTTCAAGCGCCTGAGCATTGCGATAGGCGAACTCGGTGAACATGGCTAGGTTGGAGGCACGCGCTGCTTCGCGGATGACGTTCTGAAGATCTTCCGGCAGGGAGTTCCAGGCGTCCAGGTTGATCATCGTTTCGACGGCGGCAGTCGGCTCGTTCCACACCGTGGTGTAGTAGTAGTCGGCCACCTGATGCAAGCCAAACGCCATGTCGTTGTAGGGGCCTACCCAGTCGGCGGCATCCAGGACGCCGGTTTGCAGTGAGGTGAAAATCTCCGAACCCGGCAAGTTGATGGTGCTGACCCCGATGCCGTTCATGGCTTCACCGGCAAGGCCCGGCAAGCGCAGTTTCAAACCCTGCATATCGGCAAGCGAATTGATCTCTTTCTTGAACCAGCCTGCCATCTGCGGGCCGGTATTACCCACGGCAAACGGCTTGAGATTATGCTTGGCGTAGATCTCGTCCCACAGTTCCTGGCCACCGCCGTGATAAAGCCATGCGTTCATCTCGGTGGTAGTCATGCCAAAAGGAACGGCGGTGAAGAACTGTGCAGCAGCCACTTTGCCACGCCAGTAGTAAGGCGTGGAGTGACCCATTTCAGCGGTGCCGGCGGCAACGGCGTCAAAGACTTCCAGGGCAGGTACCAGCTCGCCGGCGCCGTGAACCCGGATCTGCATACGACCGTTCGAGAGCTGCTCGACGCGACGCGCAAAGTCGTTGGCGCCGGTACCCAGCGCCGGGAAGTTTTTCGGCCAGGACGTGACCATGTCCCAAGTATAGGTTTCTTGCGCGTGGGCGCTACTGACGAAAGGCGCGGCGGCGACACCGGCGGCACCCAGGCCGGCGGTTTTTAAAAATTGACGGCGTTGCATGGCGGGCATAACTCCGAAAAAGTATGTTTTTTGTGTAATTGCACGTGAGCGCAAGTGTCCGCCCGTCAGTATGCGCTAATCATGTTTTATTGGGCAAGCTACCGCCCACTGGCACAAGCCCGCGCTACAGCGGCGTCAGCTTGGCAAATCCCAGCACCAGCCACTTGACGCCTTCGCCTTCAAAACTCACCTGTACGCGCGCGCGGACACCCTCGCCTTCGGCATTGAGAATCACCCCTTCACCAAACACCGGGTGATTCACGCGCTGGCCGACGTGCAGGGTGGGTAGATCGCCATCGCTCTCGACGCTTTGCTGGGCGAAGCTTGTTCGCGCCGCCGTCACTGGGCGTGAGATATGCCCGCGCAGGCGCACCTCTTCAAGCAGGTGCGGCGGCAGCTCGCGCAGAAAGCGCGACGGCCGGGGAAAGACTTCCTTGCCGTGCAGGCGACGGGTTTCAGCGTGGGTCAGGTAGAGCTTCTGCATGGCGCGGGTCACGCCCACGTAGCAAAGCCGGCGCTCCTCTTCGAGCCGCCCCGGCTCTTCAATCGACATCTTGTGCGGGAACAGGCCCTCTTCCACGCCAGCGATAAACACCACCGGAAACTCCAGACCCTTGGCCGAGTGAAGCGTCATCAGCTGCACGCTGTCCTCGAACTCCTCGGCTTCATGGTCGCCTGCGTTGAGCGCCGCTTCAGAAAGAAAGGCCTCCAGTGCGGTCATGCCTTCGCCCGCCTCCGGGGTTTCAAAGGCGTCGCCCTGGGTAAAGGCGCGTGCGGCGGTGACCAGTTCTTCCAGGTTTTCGACCCGTGCCTGGCCCTTCTCGCCGCGCTCGCTCTTGTGGTGCTCGATCAGCCCGGTGTGCTCGGTGACATGATCGATGATCTCGTAAAGCGTCAAGCCTGCGGAGTCGTTGTCGAGCTGCTCGATCAGGTTGGCGAAGTTCTGCACAGCGTTACCCGCGCGGCCTTTCAGCGTGCCATCGCCCAACGCATCGTGCAGCGCCTGCCACAGCGAGATGCTCTCAAGCCGGGCGCGGTGGCGCAGGATTTCTACGGTGCGCGTGCCGATGCCGCGGGTGGGCACGTTGATGACTCGCTCAAGAGAGGCGTCGTCGTCGCGGTTGAGCAACAGGCGCAGGTAGGCCAGGGCGTTCTTGATTTCCAGACGCTCGTAAAAGCGGTGCCCGCCGTAAATACGGTAGGGCATACCCTGACGAATCAAGGTTTCCTCAAGCAGCCGTGATTGGGCGTTGGAGCGGTAAAGAATCGCGATATCGCGTCGGTTGAAGCCCTCGTCGACCTTCTCCTTGATGGTATCGACGATATAGCGCGCCTCTTCCAGGTCGTTAAACCCAGCGTAGATCGAAATCGGTTCGCCTTCGATACCGTCGGTCCACAGGTTCTTGCCCAGCCGCTCGCTGTTGTGGCTGATCAAGGCGTTGGCCGCGTCCAGAATGGCGCTGGTCGAGCGGTAGTTCTGCTCCAGGCGCACGGTGTGGGTCTGCGGAAACTCCTCTTCAAAACGGCGGATGTTCTCGACCTTGGCGCCCCGCCAGCCGTAAATCGACTGGTCATCATCGCCCACCGCCGTCATGGGCGTTTGCATGCCCGTGAGCAGCTTCAGCCAGGCGTACTGCAGGGTATTGGTATCCTGAAACTCATCCACCAGCACGTGGCCGAAGCGCTCGCGGTAGTGGTTCAGAAGCGGCGGGTTGTCGCGCAGCAGCTCCAGGCTTCTGAGCAGCAGCTCGCCGAAATCCACCAGACCGCCACGTTCACACGTTAGCTGGTAGCGCTCGTAAAGTTCGACCATTTGCGCCATGTAGCCATCGCCATCCACGTTGACCTGGTGAGGGCGCAAGCCCTCCTCCTTGCAGCCGCCGATAAAACCCTGCACCTGACGCGGCGGGTAGCGCTCATCGTCAATCGAGTAGTCTTTCAGCAGCCGCTTGATCAGCCGGAGCTGGTCATCGGAGTCAATGATCTGGAAGTTCTGCGGAAGCCTCGCGTCCTGCCAGTGGGTGCGCAGCAAGCGGTGGGCAATCGAGTGAAAGGTGCCCACCCAGACGTTGCGCAGCGAAAGACCCAACAGCGCTTCAAGGCGCGTGCGCATTTCACGGGCGGCTTTATTGGTGAAGGTGACCGCCAGTAGTGCATAGGGCGACAGGCCTTCGGCGTGCATTAGCCAAGCAATGCGGTGTACCAGTACCCGGGTCTTGCCGGAACCGGCACCGGCCAGCACGAGAAGGTTACCCTGCGGGGCACTGACGGCCTCGCGCTGGGCGGTGTTGAGCTGATCGAGTATCGCCGTGACGTCGTCCATAAAAGCCGCTGCCGGATCGGAAATGGGCGCTTAGTCTAACACAGCAAGTACACTGGCTGTGTATACAGTCGTTAGCTGTGGAATCCGGGTCGTTGCCAAATCAGTTTTCTTCAGGGTAGCGCAGCGTATTGAGACTTTTCTTCACGGCTTTAAGTTGCTCTGCCAGTTTGGGGCCCCGTGTTTTAGCGACGCCCACGGCCAATACGTCGATTAATACGAGGTGGGCTATGCGCGAGCTGAGCGGCGTATAGATTTCGGTATCTTCGTGAACGTCGATATACAGCGGCAGGCTGACTTCTTCGGCCAAGGGGGAGCCGCTGGGACACAGGCCAATGACCGTGGCACCCGCTTCACGGGCCAGGCGTACGCTGGCTACCAACGCCTTGGTGCGCCCGGTTTGTGAGATTGCCACGACCACATCGCCCTCTTTCAGGGTTACCGCCGACATGTTCTGCATATGCGGGTCAGCGTAGGCAGAGGTGGAAATCTGCAGGCGGAAGAACTTGTGCTGGGCATCAAACGCCACCGCGCCTGAGGCACCAAAGCCGTAGAACTCGACCCGGTTGGCCATGGTCAGTGCGTTGACCGCCCGGCCCAGGGCGTCGTTATCCAGCCGGTCACGTACGGAAAGCAGCGTACCGACGGTGGAGTCGAAGATACTGTGGGAGAATTCAGCAACGGAGTCGCTATCGTTCATCGAGAATTGCGCGAACTGGCTCCCAGAGGCGAGCATCTGCGCCAACTGCAGCTTGAAATCCTGGAAGCCATTGCAACCCAGGGCACGACAGAAGCGCACCACGGTGGGTTCGCTGACTTTGGCTTCCGTCGCCAGGTCAACGATCCGCATATGAATGACCTCATCGGGGTTGCGCAGCACAAACCGCGCTACCTTTTGTTCGGAGCGGCGAAAGTGCTCCATGCGGCGTCTCATTTCATCGAACAGGGCGCGACTCACGTTGAGCTCCTCGGTTATTCAATGCGCCTGCTTTACAGAGGCGCGTTGCCGTCTACCACGGCGTTTTCCTCAGTATGCCTGAGGGACGACAAAAATGAACAATGAAACGCAACCTGCTTCATACGTTTAAAGCGCGTTTAAGCATTTGTTCACGTTTTGTCATCATTTTGTCAAGTAGGTTATAGTAAGAAGTGAAGTGCCGCACTGCATCATTCAACAGTCGTCACGGATGCAGGTGGACGAAGGCATATTCACCTGGAGGCACGTCGATCATGAGAAACGTCGAACGAATCACCTCAGTTAAAAGCGAGCTGCTGGATATCTTCATGAGCATGGAAGTGGATGAACATGCTCAGCGTCAACGTAGCGCCGCTCAACGCAACTTGCGCGCACGTCGGGGAATTGAGTTACACCGGGAATTTCAGAAGTTGTATCGGGATATCGCCCCCTTGCCAGACGATGACGAACGGCAAGAGAGCGAACTGCACTAGCTTGATAAGTCTTGCGTGACCTACAGGCAGGCTGCCCTGCCGCTTGGCAGGGCCAAGATGGGCCTAGATAAGACCGGTCAGGAAAACGACGATTACGCCAAGCGGTGCCACGAATTTGGCAAGCAGGTTCCACAGGGTGAAGTCGTAGATATCCAACCGCAGCTCCTTGCGCGCTTCTTCTTTATCCAGACAGAGCGAGAAGAAGATGATCGCGCCCAGGCCCGTCAGCGGCAGCAAAATCTTGCTGGTGAAGGTGTCCAGGAAGTCAAAGATGTTAAGGCCGAAGAACAGCACTTCGGACCATACGTTAAACGACAGCAATGCCGCCACGCCCAGCACCCATACGGCAATAGCGCTGACCAGCGTCGCGCCAATCCGGCTTAAGGACGTGCGCTCTTCCACGGTTTCAACCACCGGTTCCAGCAGCGAAATAGCGGATGTCAGCGCCGCAAACGTCAGCAGTAAAAAGAACATCAAGCCCAGAATCGTACCGCCTGCCATATTGCCAAAGGCAAGGGGCAGGGTAATGAAGATCAAGCCTGGGCCTTCACTTGCACTTAGCCCGTTGGCGAATACAATCGGGAAGATCGCAAGGCCAGCCAGCAGGGCAATCGCCGTATCCAGAATGATAACGGTACGCGCGGTGCTGATTAGATTGACGTCTTCACCCAGGTAAGAGCCATACGCCATCATGATGCCCATCCCCAAGGAGAGGGTAAAGAAGGCCTGGCCCATGGCGGCAAGTACCACTCCTCCGTCCAGCGCACCCCAGTCAGGGCTGAACATGAAGCTCAGTGCTTCACCGAAGTGGCCACTTGCCACGCCGTAGCCAACCAGAACCAGAAGCAGCACCACCAGCGCTGGCATCAGGATACGTGAAGCCGCTTCAAGCCCCTTCGTGACGCCACGTGCCACGATGCCAATCACCAGCAGCATGAAAGCGGTATGCCAGATGAGCAGCGCTTTGGGGTTACCCAGTAGATCGCTGAAGATAGCGCCTACCGTATCGGCATCCTGACCGTCGAATGTGCCAATCACCGAGCCCAGCGTATAGTTCAACGACCAGCCGCCAATCACACTATAAAAGGAAAGAATCAGAAAGGCGGCCAAGACGCCGCTGATACCAATCGATGCCCACGCGCGCGAGCGACCGTGGCTGCTGGCCAGCTCTGCCATGGTATTGATCGGGTTTTTCTGCCCGCGGCGGCCAATCATCCACTCCGCCACCAGAATCGGCAGGCCAACCAGCGTTACACACGCCAGATAGACCAGTACGAAAGCAGCTCCACCGCTTTCGCCCGTCATATACGAAAAGCGCCAGATATTTCCCAAGCCTACTGCCGATCCCGCAGCAGCCAGCACAAAGCCCATCTTCGATGACCATTGTGCATGTGCAAGCTTTGCCATACATCACCTACAAGTTAGTTAGATTGTAATAAGTCGCTATGCGCCCCATTTACGCATGTTCGATAAGTACATACCTCGCGCTTATCGAAAGTATGCGCAATTTATCTGATCAGGCGGGCCCGTGCCAGTTAGGTTGAATTAACATTAGGTTAAAACAACTGGTTTTGCGTCTCTCCAGGAAAGGCACTAAGCGGTGGCAGACAGGTGAGTTCGCCAAGCGCATTGTATAACTGGCGCGCCATGTCTGGGGATTCTCGATTATCAGCAGTATGCACAAATAAGAAAGGGGTTTTCCCCTGACTTATCCACAGGTCCAGGCGAGCTTTCCAGGGGGCGAAATAGTGGATATTAATCGTTTTGTCAATATGCCCAATAAAGCGGATGACCGGAAAATCACCTGTGGAAAGCACGTGTAGCGGGAGTTTCGGCTTTTCTTGCTGCGCGTGAGCAAGGCCAGGATGATCACCCGCAGGTGTCGAAAAGACCGGGCGTACATCCAGCATCACGCGATTGGCACAATAAGTTATCAACAATTGGTTGAGCGCTTTTTCTGCCGCTCCCTTGTGGAAAAAAGCAGGGTGGCGAACCTCTACTGCACACGGTAATTGCGCGGGCCAATTCTCCAGTAATGCTTCTAGTTGAGGCAGCTCATCGGGGCCAAAATCACGTGGTAGCTGAACCATGGTAGGGCCCAGGCGATCATGCAGCGGGGCGAGGGCGTCCAGAAACGCCCAGGCAGCGTCAAGGTTGGTCAGGCGCTGGTCGTGGGTAACACTTGCTGGCAGCTTGAAGCAGAAGCGGAAGTAGGGCGGCGCCTGGCGTGCCCAGGCCGCGATCGTCTCCACCTTGGGCGCGCCGCTATAAAAGGTGGTGTTACCCTCCACGCTCGAAAACACGCTGGCATAGTCAGCGAGCAGGTCGCTCTTGGCATGGCGGGGATAAAACGTACCCAGCCAATCCTGGTTTGCCCACATGGGTAGGCCAAGGTAGAGGGGGAGGGTCATGGGGCCACTAGCCTGATGCATTTATAAAGCGTACTAATGTAGCATGGCTTAACAATGTAGCATGACTCAACTGTTTCGACGTGACGAATAACGAATAGGTAAAAAAGGAAACTGCATGACGACTACGCCGCGTGTACTCGTACTCAATGGCCCCAATCTCAATTTGCTTGGCACTCGTCAGCCGGAAATCTACGGTAAGGAAACGCTTGATGACATTATAAACCGACTGCGCACTCAGGCATTGATGGCTGGTTGGGAGCTGGTGGCGCTGCAGAGTAATTATGAAGGGGAGCTTATTGATGCCATTCACAAAGCTAGATTAGACGGTACGCTGGGCATTGTTATAAATCCTGCTGCCTACTCGCATACTTCGGTAGCCCTACTGGATGCGCTGAATACATTTGATGGAAAGGTTATTGAGGTTCACCTTTCCAATATCCATAAGCGGGAAGCCTTTCGCCATCACTCCTACATATCGTTACGCGCAGATGGCGTTATTGCCGGTCTAGGAAGCCAAGGTTATCAGGCTGCTTTAGACGCTATTGTTGCCACAATGAAAAATGCTTGAGCAGCTAGCTCCATTGTGGATAAACCGGCCATGGAGCTAGCCCATTTTTGAGCTTAATTAACATGCAGGCGTATTTGGGCGGCCTTCTTTTGCATAATTGGCAGATACACACCCAGTAACGTATCAATATCTACTCTGGCTACGTTCGTGCTGACATTGATAGCGCCTATCAACTGATGCTTGGCATCGTATGCGGGGACCGCCAAAGAGCGTAGGCCTGGGTCAAGTTCCTGATCAGCTACCGCGTAGCCTTGTTGTCTCGCCACGATAATCTGATTTCTTAGCTCTTCGATATCGACAATCGTCTTGTCGGTATGCCGTATCAACTCAACGCTTGATAAATAGTCTTCTAACTCCGCCTCAGGGAGTTGGGCGAGCAGTATACGGCCCAGAGAAGTGTGAGCGGCGGGCAGTCGAGTTCCCACTGAAAGCGTAATTGCCATCAAGCGGTGCTTCGCCGCTGAACGGGCTACATAGATGACATCTTCGCCATCCAATACCCCCAAGGAAGAGGACTCACCAATTTCATCAGTAATATCCTCCAAATACTGCTGTATAACACCCCGGTAATTATTAGCAGATAAAAAAGCATAGCCAAGATGTAGCACGCGCGGCGCCAACTCAAAATAGCGGTGTTGCTTACGTACATAACCTAAGGCATGAAGCGTTAACAGAATGCGCCTGGCTTTGGCCCTATTCATTCCTGTCCGTGTAGCTACTTCGCTCAGTGTCATGCGAGGGTGTTCGTCATCAAAGGCGCGAATTACCTCTAAACCACTGGCTAGCGCTGTGACAAAATCCCGGCTATCGGGATTAAGAATGTCTTCCTGCATAGGTTTCCTATCCATTAATACGATGCATTGTTTTAACCAAAGTTGATACCTTAGCGCAACAAAGTTCGTTATGCGAACAAGAATGCGTTTTTAGCTTTTTTGTACATGAGCTTCAATATATTTTTTGAGCAACTTTTGGTCAGATACTACTAAAGTTGTGTTTTGTACGCAGGTAAGAACAAAGTAGTCTCCCTGTATGTAGTGCGAATACATGTACGTATCGCGAACAATAATTAAGTAATCATAGGAAATTAACACCCATGAAAAAATTTGTCAGCGCCACATGTATTGCTGCCTGCAGCAGCGCTTTATTACTTGCTGCTTCCGTTTCAACAGTCAACGCTGCTGATTGGCCAACTGGCGATGTACGCCTGGTTGTGCCGTACGCGCCGGGTGGCACCACTGATGTGCTTTCACGTCGTGTTGCTGATTTGCTAAAAGATGCACTGGACACCAATGTTATTGTTGAGAACCGTCCTGGGGCAGGCTCCACCGTAGGAACAGGCCGACTCGCCCGCGGCGGGCGTGATGCTGATCATACGCTTTTAATGGCATCACCAGGCCATACCATCGGTGCGGCGATTTACCCTGATCTGGCTTATGATCCGGTCGAAGACTTTGTCTTTATCCAAAATATTATTGATATCCCCAATGTCATGGTGGTGCCTGCAAGCAGCCCCTATCAAACAGTTGTGGAATTCATTGAAGCTGCACAAGACAAGAACATGGCGTTTAGTCACAGTGGTGTAGGCAGCTCAATTCACATGTCGGGTGAATTGTTTAAAACGCTGACCGGTTCACAGATGACGGCCGTTCCTTTTGCAGGCAGCGGTGCTGCTTTACCAGCCTTGCTGGGTGGCGATGTCGACGTTTCATTTGAAAACATGCCAACGGTGTATTCACATATCAAATCGGGTGACTTACGCGCCTTGGCCGTTACTTCAGCAGAACGCTCGCCTTATCTGCCGGAGGTACCCACCCTTTCTGAAATCGGTGAGCACAACCTCGACCAGTTTGTTACCACCGCCTGGTTTGGCTTGATTGCGCACAATTCCTTCCCCGAGGAAGGCTATGAAGCCATGCAGACAGCACTGGATGAAGTTATGGAGCGCCAGGAGTTCCTCGACTTCGCGGAGCAGTTAGGTGCTCAACCAGGCCAGGTAGAGGGTGAAGAGTTTAAACAGTTTGTGATTGATGATCTTGCACGTTGGGAAGAAGTCGCTCAGCAGGCGGGCATTAGCCAGTAAAGACTACCTGAAATAACAAGGCGAAGGTTAAAACTAACCTTCGCCTTGTTTGCTTTCTTTAGCTTGTCCTCGTGGAGAGGCTGCCATGTCATCTTCTGATTTAAGCAACGTGAAACGAATCAAAGACACTTTAGATGTTATTACCGGCATCGTATTGCTTGTGGTCTCACTGGTATTGGCGCTCTATCTTGTTCCTAATTACATCGGAGAGCCCTCGATACTGCAAAACCCGATGATGTCGCCTAGATGGCTGCCCAACATCGTTAGTTGGCTTATATTGGCATTTTCTATTTTATTGATTATTCAGGGCATTATAGTCCCAAGTGACACTGAAAATGATGAGAGAAAGATAGTCAAGGGTCCATATCGGCGTTTTGTGATCATGCTGATAGCCCTGTTCGTTTACGTACTTTTCTTTGAATCATTAGGCGCTATTTTAACCGGCATATTAGCAACGGTTCTTCTGTTTTTAGCTCATCCGGTGCGTGTATGGTGGGCGTATGGCTTTGCAATCGCATTTCCCGTTGGCGTCACGCTGTTATTTGTCAATGTGATGAATGTACCTCTTCCTTTGATGCCTTTTTAATGATTTGTCTTCAGCGTGCAGCCCAGGTGACATATGGAAAACCTTACTGAAGTTTTACAGTTATTTTTAAGTATTGATAACTTTATAGCCATTGCACTAGGCGTCGTCATTGGTGTTACGGTTGGATCAATACCCGGTCTTACGGCTACCATGGCCGTAGCACTTGCCTTACCGTTTACCTTCTCAATGCAGCCTGTGGCCGCTATTCTTCTGTTGGTGGGTATCTATAAAGGAGGAATGTACGGTGGTTCAATCACGGCTATCCTGATTCGTACCCCGGGTTCTCCTGCATCGGCATGTACGCTGCTGGATGGCTATCCGATGGCTCAACAAGGGAATGCAAAAAAAGCGTTAAAAGCGGCGCTTTTCTCTTCCGTTATTGCCGATTTCATTTCTAATATCGCATTGATATTTTTCGCCGCTTATTTGGCTAAAATAGCGCTTAATTTCGGGGCGCCAGAGTTCTTTTGGTTAATCTGTTTCTCACTGACCATTATTATTTCTTTGGCAAGTGGTTCTATGGTTAAAGGACTTCTAGCGGCCCTGCTGGGTATCTTGTTGTCTCTGGTAGGTCTTGATTCGGTATTTGGTTCACAGCGTTTAACGTTTGGTAATTATAATTTAATGGATTCGATTTCATTTATTCCATTACTTATTGGCCTGTTTGCCATACCTGAAATCATTGAGTTTTATAGAAAAAAAGTAATACCGCACATTAAAGCTAAAGCCAGTGGCGTGGGCATGACCCTGGCCGAGCTTAAGCGCTGCATGAAAAGTATCGTTCGTGGAAGTTTAATTGGTGTCATTATCGGCGCTATTCCGGGCACCGGAGCCACCGCTGCGGCGTTTATTTCCTATAGTGATGCCCGGCGTCGCTCTCCCAATAAAGCTAATTTTGGTAAAGGGGAAGTTGAAGGTGTTGCCGCCGCTGAAGCCGGTAACAATGGTGTGGCAGGTGCAACCTTAATACCGCTGCTTTCACTAGGCATCCCAGGAGATGTGATTACAGCCATTATCTTGGGCGCCTTTATGGTTCACGGCCTTACCCCAGGCCCAATCATGTTCCAGGAAAACCTGTCGCTCATCTATGCGCTGTTTCTAGGCATCATGTTCAGCTCGTTGATATTGCTGGTGGTCGGCAACGCGGCCATCAAGTATTTCTCGCTAATCGCGGATATTCCAAAGTCGATCCTTTTCCCTATCGTCCTGATGTTCTGCGTTTACGGTGCTTACGCTGTAAACAATATGACGTTTGATATATGGCTCATGCTGGCATTTGGTGTGGTGGGCTATCTGTTTAACCGCACAGGTATTCCGGCCGCTCCATTTCTAATCGGCTTTATTCTAGGGCCCATGTTTGAAGACAACCTGAGGCGCTCGCTTTTAATCAGTAATGGCGACATGTCGATTTTTGTCCGTGGTCCGATTACCTGGTTCTTTATTGCCATTACATTTGGGTCAATTGCTTTTGCGGTATTCCGTTTTTTCAAGGATCGAAACACAAAGCTAAACGCCGACAAGCTAACTAATGAAACCTAATTTTTCCTCATGAAGTAAGTTAGCTGCGCTGCTATTGCGGATTGATAATGAATAGGAGTGGTTTATGCCAGGGCCGTTAAAGGGGTTGCGTGTGCTCGACTTAAGCCGAGTAATGGCTGGGCCCTGGTGTACGCAAATATTGGCAGATATGGGCGCTGAAGTTATCAAGGTCGAGCGTCCGGTACTTGGCGACGATACACGTCATTGGGGTCCTCCCTGGTTATGTGACAGTGCTGGGCAATCCTCGGGTCAGTCTGCTTATTACCTGTCTGCAAATCGTGGCAAACACTCGATCACGGTGGATATCAGCGTACCGGAAGGGCAGGCGCTTATTTGTGAGCTAGCGGCCGACAGCGATATATTAGTAGAAAACTTCAAAAGCGGCGGGCTAACCAACAAGGGACTGGATTACCCAAGCTTAGAAGCAATTAATCCTGCGCTGATATATTGCTCTATCACTGGCTTTGGCCAGACGGGCCCGATGGCTCATATGGCGGGCTATGATTATCTCATTCAGGCCCAGGCAGGGTTAATGAGTATCACTGGGGTGCCTGATGAGGAGCCGGGCGCAGGCCCGCAGCGGGTAGGTATGGCGGTATCAGATTTGACCACTGGGATGAACGCAGTCATTGCTATTTTGGGGGCGCTACACCATCGCCATCAAACCGGTGAAGGGCAGTACATTGATATGGCGTTGTTGGATGTACAAGTCAGTTGGCTGGCCAACCAAGCGCTCAACTATTTCTGTAGCGGCAATATTCCTCAACGTACCGGTGACTATCATCCTAACCTGGTGCCTTACCAGCCTTTTCCGACCGCCGACGGCGAAAAGGTAATTATCGCTATCGGTAACGATGGTCAGTTCCAGCGTTTTTGCCAAGCCGTAGGTCATCCTGAATTGGCAACTGACGCCCGGTTTAAAACCAATCCGATGCGGGTGAAACACCGCCTGACGCTTATTCCTATCATGGTCGAGATTACCCGCCAACGGACTCGCGATGAATGGATAGCGCTGCTGGCTGATCTTGCCGTGCCTTGTGGTCCCATTCAAAGTATCGACCAGGTATTTGAAGACCCCCAGGTGCAGGCCCGGGGGATGCAGATCGAGCAAGCGTCTTCATATGGCAAGGTGCCGGGAGTCGCCAACCCGATCAAATATTCAAAAACAAGCCTGGAGTACCGCAAAGCACCGCCGCTCTTGGGGGAAGATACGTTTGATATATTGAGCAGAGTGCTCAATAAAACGCCTGAAGAAATTGAAACGTTACGCCTTCATCAAGCGATTTAATGGATGATTGATCGGGCCGCTCTTAACCTACGGTAACACCGCCACACACAAAAAGTGTCTGCCCGGTAATAAAGCTGCTGCGTGAGTCGCAGAAGAAACTAACCGCATTGGCCACGTCTTCGGGTTCGCCCATACGCTGCAGAGGGATGTTCTCAATAATGCGTTTGGCACGTTCGGAATCGGGTGGGTTGTTATCCCAAAAGGCGGATGTCGCAATAGGGCCAGGCGCCACGCAGTTGACTGTAATCCCATCCTGGGCAAGTTCTAGTGCCCAGGTTCTGGCCATGGCCTGTACCGCTCCTTTGGTAGCGCTATAGAGTGTTCGGGCCTCTTTGCCCAGTACTACCCGGCTGGCATTAAATACGATACGCCCGTGCTTGCTGGCACGCAGGCTTGGCAATAGAGCTTGCGTGCATATTAATGCTGGGCGTACGTTCAGGTGCATCAAGCGATCAAAATCTTCAACACGAGTTTCATCAATAAGGGCCGGGGCCACAATACCTACGTTGTTAACTAGGCAGCTTACCGCATACTTTTCATTTATTGAGTCCAATACTGCTTTTAACGCTTCTATGTCTGATAAATCAACTTGATAAGCATCTTCTTTAAGCGAGTCTATCGTGGGCTCAACGATATCAAGGACGATAACCCGATAGCCGTCCTGTTGAAGACGTTGAGAGATGGCCTGCCCGATATTACGGGCGCCCCCCGTTACTACGGCATACGGCGTTGACATAGATTCCTCCTCACGATGAGATTTATATTTATGAAGCTGGCGTGGACGTGATGTTACGGCATGGTGCGAGTAGGTGAGTGGACTAGTTGTTCAATATAATGTGTACGCAGCGGTATTACGTGCGGTTCGATTCTTTCAGAAACAATACAGTCGGCGGTGAAAAAACGAAACGCATCCACACCCTGGAACACGAAAAGATCAACACCTGAAAGCGTTTTGGCCCCTGCCTGGTTGGCGGCGTTTAAAAGCTCGGTATGAGCGGGTATGTACACGGCATCAAACACCCAGTGCTGGCTACCAAGTCCGGCCGTGTCGATTGGGCACCCAGGATGATTAATATGGCCAATAGGTGAGCAGTTTACCACGCCCTGCCAGTTAGGCAGACCCTGTTGGGCTTGCTCTGGCGTGATGCACGAGGCATTAATGCCCATGGTGCCAAGATCGCGACAGAGGTTCTGTGCTCGCGTCGTATCGTGCTCAAGAATATACAGATGGCTAACGGCAAGTTCACCCAAGGCGCAGGCCACCGCGCGACCAACGCCGCCAGCGCCAATCAGTAGCACCTCGCCTGCGGGTTGGTTGCCAAACGAATGGCGGTAGGCGCTGATAAAGCCGGTGTAGTCGGTGTTTTCGGCGCGCAGACCCTCTGCATCGAACAGCAAGGTATTGGCAGTGCCCACTCGGAGCACGCCTTCGCCGCGGATATCGGCCAGCTGCGCAGCTTTTTCCTTGAAGGGGAAAGTGACGTTAGTGCCCAGATAGCCTCCAGTGCGCAGCGTTTGTATCGCCGCGGGGAAATCAAAATCTGTCACGCCCAGGCTATCCACTAAATCGTAGCGCACAGGCAGGCCAAGCGATGCGCCCAGGCGTTCATGCAGGTCGGGAGATTGTGATTTGGCGATGCCTTCGCCGACTAGTCCGAGCTTGATCATGATGCGCTCTCATCTGTGTTGTGGTGTCGCGTGTCGAGGTCATTGCCGTCCATGTGCGCGGCCAGCGTTTCTGCCTCAAGGCGCTGCTGGGCAGTTACGCGCACAAAGGCATTGGGGGCGCCCAATCCTTGATAGCCGTCGCGCTGTACCAGCTCAAAGAAAAACGCTTGATGGGCGAGTTGCTGCGCATACAGCTGGTGGAATTCGCCGCTGCCGTCCTGATCAAACAGAATATGGTGATCCTGCATCCACGTCTTGGTTTGCGCGGGTAAATCAAAGCGTGCCGCCAGATCGCGATAGTAGTTGCCGGGAATGGGCAGCACCTGTGTGCCCGCCTGCTGCAACGCGGCGCTGGTGGCACGCATCGACTCTGTGCGCAGGGCAACATGATGAATTCCCGAACCGCCGTACTGGCGCACAAACCGGTTGCTGGCGGTATTGGGGGAGGCACTGGCGTTAAGCGCCAGACGGAAACGGCCATTATAGTTTTGCAGAACCTGGCTTTGAATCAGCCCGCGTGGATCGGTGACATCGAAGGAGGGCGTGATTTCCAGCTGGAAAATAGCGCGGTACTGCAGCATCAGCGAGAGATAATCATGATAGGAGAGGGCAACGCTGATGTGGTCGATATCCACAAGCGCTCCGCCTGGAATGGGCTGCACATCCACGGGGAATTCACGATCCCACGTACGGCTGAGCTGTGAGTCATCAATGATGTAGGAGAGGCTGCCGTCGACATTGCGCAGAGCGCTCATGCGGTGGCTGGCGCCCACCTCTTCAGGCTCGATGATATCGTAACCGAGCTTGTCCGCCCGCTTGAAGGCTTCGTAGGCGTTGCTCACCTTCAGGCCAATAGCAGTAATCGCTGTGGCATCGCGCCCCGGCACACGACCCGTGAAACCCGCCTCGGTGTTAAGCACCAAATTAACATCACCCGCGGCCCAGCGCTCCGCATTGAGCGTGTGATGACGCCCGACACACGCCATACCCAGCGCGCTGAGCAGCTCACGCAGCGGTACCAGGTCCGCAGGCTCCACGGCGATTTCAAGAAAGGCAACCGACTCAATGGGCTGTGGCGCGGGAATGCCGCTGTCGTCCTGCATGCTGCGCAGCAAATGGTAGGAGCGCAAACCGTCACGCGCCGTCTGGTCACTGTGGCCCATGCGAAAGACATCATTAAAGATCTCGTGGGAGAGTGGGCCATCGTAGCGGGTCTCCTGAAGCATGGCCATGAAGCTATCCATCTGCAGCTCGCCCTGGCCTGGGAAGCAACGGTAGTGGCGGCTCCATGATAGATGATCCATTGAGAGGCGCGGCGCATCGGCGGTCTGTACCAGAAAGATGCGATCCCCTGGAATGCGGCCAATGGTGCCCAGCTCCGTCTGGCGCGAGAAGATATGGAAGGTATCCAGCACCAGACCGACACTGGAGTGCGCGGCGCGGCGCACCACTTCCCAGCTGTCACGGTAGTCGTGAATATGGCGGCCCCAGGCCAGCGCTTCATAGGCCACGCGCATATTGCGCCGTGCAGCACGCTCGCCTAGCTCGTAGAAATCATCGGCGGCGCGGCTCAAACCCGGTAGCGAATCAGGGTGAACGGTACTGCACGTCATCAATAGATCTGTGCCCAGCTCCTCCATCAGGTCGAACTTATGCTCGGCGCGGTCAAAAGCTCGCTCCCGCGCGTGCCCCTGCAGACCTTCAAAATCACGGAACGGTTGAAGGGTGACCAGCTTTAGCCCACGCGAGCGAACCAGTTCGCCCGCTTCCCTGGGTGTGCCGGTAAAGGCCGTAAGGTCGTTTTCAAATAGCTCAAGCCCTTCAAAACCGGCCTGAGCGATGGCGTCTACCTTCTCTTCCAGCGAACCGCTTAGGCAAACCGTGGCAATGGATGAGTACATGGCATTACGCTCCTTGCATTCAGTAAAATCAATAGCCAAACAGGCGCGGCAGGAAGGTAACCAGCGTGGGTACAAACGTGATCAGCAGCAGAATCAAGAACTGTACGCCCAGCATCGGCATAATGCGGCGGATAATGGCCCCCATTCCCACGCCGGAAACCGAGTCGGCGACAAACAGGCAGAGCCCCATGGGTGGCGTGATCAGGCCCATCATCAGGTTGAAGATCACCACGATCCCAAAGTGCAGTGGGTCAATGCCCAGCGCCATGGCAATGGGGTGAAGAATGGGTACCAGCACCAGAATGGCCGCGATCCCTTCCAGAAACAGTCCTACTACCAGGAGCAGCAGAATGACGGCAATCAGGAAGGTCCACTGGGTATCGATATTCATCAGCGCCCACTCGGTGAGCATGTTAGGCACGCGTTCAAACGTCAGTACCCAGTTGGCGGCCGCAACGGCACCCATAATGACCATGATGACTGCGCTATCGCGCATGGCGCGGGCGAAGATGCCGGGCAGATTAACCAGCTTGATATTGCGGTAGAGCACCACGCCAAGAATCAACGCATATACCACGGCAAAGGCCGCTGCTTCAGTCGGTGTTACAATGCCAGCAAGAATGGCGCCTACCACAAAGACCGGCATGAGAGCGGGCAAAAGGCCATTCAGAAGCGCATGACGGCGCGACTGCTGCCTGGACTGCGTGGCACCCAGGTCGCCAGCAAAAAAGTAGACGTAGATGGAAAGCCCCAACGCCAGCAAAAAGCCCGGGACGATACCGGCCAAGAAGAGCCCCGGCACTGACACACCTGACACCGTGAGGGCGTAGATAATCACCGGAATACTGGGGGGTATAATCGGGCCAATCACCGATGACGCCGCGGTGAGGGCGGCGGCAAAATCACGCGGGTAGCCCTCTTTTTCCATTGAGGGGATAAATACCCGGCCAAGGGCTGAAGTATCGGCAATCGCTGAGCCGGAAAGCCCGGCAAAAATCACCGAGGCCCAGATATTGACGTGTGCCAGCCCCGCCTTGAGACGACCGACAATGGCCGTGGCCAGGTTAATGATCCGGTGCGTGATGCCCGCTTCGTTCATCAGCTCGCCGGCCAGAATGAACAGCGGTATTGCCAGCAGCGGAAAAGACTCCATACCGCCAAAAAACTGCTGCGACACAATACGAATATGGTAGGGCAGATCGCCGGTGCTCATCAGCACCGTGAGGGTACCCAGAATGGCAAAGGCAAACGGTACTCCCAGTAATATGAGAGCTAAAAGCAGTACAAAAATCATGGTGATGGCTCCCCATCAGAGCGTCCACTCAAACGCTGTGCGCCCATTACCAGAGCCGAAAGGCTGAGCAGACCGCCTCCCATCAGCATCGATGTTTGAAAGACCCACATCGGTATCCCGGTACTTGAGGAGGTGCGGTTACCGCGAGCGGCGATAAATTCAATGGCTGACACCATCAAGCCAACGCCGACGGCTAGCACCACAAGGTCGATAGCCACTGCCTGCCAGCGCAGCCAGCGTGGAGGCAGCAAGCGGCGGATAAGATCAAAGCCGATATGCTTGTCCTGTAGGTACGCCCACGCCATGCCAAACATCAGACCGTAAATCATCAGATAGATGGCGGTATCTTCTCCCCAGCTAATGGAGCCGCCATAGGTATAGCGCGCAAAGGCATTGCCTGCGACCAATAGAAAAATAAGCACCATGGCAAGGCCTGCCAAGCTGCCATTGAACAGGATCAGGCCACGATGTATCCGGGCAAGAAGATGGGACATAAGGGCACCTTCAATCGGTAGTCAGGTACGCAGGAGCAAGAGCGGGCCAGGCTGGCCCACTCGCAAAGTGCTTTCTCACAAAATGCTTTGAGCAACCAGGGTTAGAAGCGCTCGGACGCCTCACTAACCGCGGCAGAAAGGCGGTCAATCCACTCTGCATCATCACCAAGTTCGTCGCGCAGGTAAGCCTGAACCGGCGGTTGAGCCGCTTCCCGGAACGCTTCCATCTGCTCAGCGTTGGGCTGGGTAATTTCCATACCTGCGGCTTCCAGTTTGGCAATGCCTTCTGCGGAATTGAACTGCTGAATGGCGCGTCCAGTGGTACCCGCAACCATGGCGGCACGTTTCACGGCAGCCTGTTCTTCTTCGCTAAGCGACTGGAAGATGTCGTCGTTGATCAGCAGGTGGTCAACGCCATACACGTGGCGATCCAGCGTCAGGTAGTCCTGAAATTCGTGGAAGTTGTTGCCGTAGATCACCGAAATGGGGTTTTCCTGGCCATCTACCACGCCGGTCGCCAGGGCTGTCGGTACTTCACCCCAGGTAATACCCTGCGGCTCAGCTCCCAGGCCACGCATCATTTCGATATAAAGCGGGATGGTTTGTACGCGGAATTTCAGGCCTTTCATGTCTTCCGGCGAGTTGATAGTACGCACCGAGTTGGTGAAGTGGCGAAAGCCCGTCTCGCCGTAAGCCAGCGTGCGCAGGCCTGTCTGTTCCAAGCAGTGCTCAGCAAGCGCAGTGCCGAATTCGCCGTCCATTACCTGCCATGCCACTGGCGCCGATGGGAAGGTGTAAGGAATATCGGTTACGGCAACTGCCGGGCAGAAGTTGGCATAGGAACCGGAGACCATAGCGATGCTGATGGTGCCGTCCTGTGCGCCTTCAATCAGCTCGGTTTCACCGCCTAGCGAACCCGCAGGATATAACTCCACTTTAAGATCGGTTTCTGCTTCCACCAGGTTCTTGAACACCTGCCCTGCTGCGCCTTTTTTAGACGTGGTCCAATCATCTGGATCAACGTGAGCAAAGCGCAGTGTCTGAGCGGAAGCATTGGCGGCGGCCGTGAGCATAGTGGCGGTAAGCGCGACCGTGAGCATGCGTTTCATGGGAGTTTGCTTTATAAAATATTTATAAGGCATTGTTATTGTCCTCTTGTCGGGGCAGTTGTTATAAGGTTTCAAGAGCGTAAGCAATGGCGTGTTTTTACTGTTTAAATCTGCCCAAAAACAATGTACGAAATGGTACGTTCAGTCAAGCTATGAGATAGTAGACCAAAGACGGTCATGATAATAAAAGGTCAGCCAATGGCAGCTCATCCAAAGACATCCTCCACTACACGACGTAAAAACGATCCCGAATCCGTGCAGGCCGATATCCTGGCAGTGGCCATGCGTGAGTTTTCCGAAAAAGGCCTTTCAGGGGCTCGAATCGATGAAATTGCCGAGAAAACCCGCGCTTCCAAGCGCATGATCTACTACTACTTCAAGGATAAAGAGACGCTTTACTTGCATACGCTGGAAGCCGCTTATCAAAAAGTGCGCTTACAAGAGGCCGAGCTTGACCTTGACCATTTGGCTCCCCTTGAGGCGCTAAGTCGACTTGTCCGGTTCACCTTTCGCCATCACGTCCAAAACCCTGATTTCATTCGTTTGGTAATGATCGAAAATATCCATCATGGTCGTTACCTGGCGCAGTCCGCATTAATTCAGTCACTTAATGCGGGCGTAATTGATGTGCTGACCAGCGTTTATGCGCGTGGTGTGGCAGAAGGCTATTTTCGCGAAGGCCTGGACCCCCGTGAATTGCACTGGCTGATTAGTGCACTGTCGTTTTTCAACGTCTCCAACCAGCACACCTTCTCGCGGATTTTTGACTGGCAGCAAGCCGCGCCGGAAAACCAGCGTAAGTTAGAGGATCACGTAGCCGAGATGGTGCTTCGTTACGTACGCCTTGACGAAGCCAATCCTCAGAAGTAAACAAGCGTCCGCTGGGGGCGATGCATAAACCAGCTTTGCGAAGCCACACGTCAGCGGCAAGTTCGCACCTGTCTGTTCAGTCCGTAGTTCGAATAGCGAACATAAGTACAAACTTTTCTAAATCATATCTTTTTGCGCTATGTTCAGGCTCTGGATCACGTTACTAGGAGGCCTTGCGCCCATGCCCTCAGCATTTTTAAAACATCCGTTTATGAGTCAAAGCGCCTTGGCTGCCTGTGATGAAGACGCCATGGTCCGGGCCATGCTGGCCTTTGAACTGGCCTTGGCTGACGTTCAGGAAGCCAGTGGCGCACTGCCTGCTGGCACAAGTCAGCAGATGCGCGCTCAGCTGGAAGATGCCTCTTTTGATATCGCTGAGATGGCCGAGGGCATCGCCAGCGGAGGCAACGTCGCCATTCCGTTCGTCAAACAGAGCCGTGCGCTGCTCGCAGATGGCCTCAAGCGTTACTGGCATCAGGGGGCGACGAGCCAGGATGTCGTCGATTCTGCGTTGATGCTGTTACTTAAACCGCGCCTGGCCGCGTTGGATAGCCTGCTGCTGCGCTGCCGCTCGGCGGCGATAGATCTCATGAACACACACAGCAATACGCCCATGGTCGGGCGCACCCTAATGCAGCAGGCGCTGCCGATTACCTTTGGCGTCAAGGTGTCTCACTGGGCCGTGGGCCTGGAGCAGGCGCGTCGACGTTTAGGTGATATTGAACTCCCCGTTCAGTTTGGCGGAGCGGTGGGCGTGCACTCCGGGCGGGATGCACTGGGGCTTGAGTGGATGGACGCCTTGGCTGAAAAGCTAGGCTTGGCAGCACCGGTACTGCCCTGGCATACCGACCGTTATCCCATTCATGCCCTCGGTACGGCGCTGGATGCCGTAGCTGGCGCTGCCGAGAAACTGGCCCTGGATGTATCGCTGCTTACCCAGACCGAAGTAGGCGAGGTGGCCGAGCCCTCGGCACCGGGGATGGGGGAGTCCTCCTCGATGCCCCATAAGCGCAACCCGGTGCGCAGCGCGTTGATCAGGGGCGCGGCAAGGCAAGTACATGGGCATGCCAGCGTATTACTAAACGCGACCGCCCAGCCCCTGGAGCGCGGGCTAGGGGAATGGCATGCCGAATGGGCGCCGTTAATGGAAAGCGTACTACTGGTGGAAGGCGCGCTGGAGCAGGTGGCCGTGCTACTTGAAGGGCTTGAAGTGTATCCCGATAACATGTGGCGCAACTTGGCGGCTACGGGGGGAGGCATCATGGCTGAACCGGTGGCGCGGCTGCTGACTCCGGCGCTAGGCGTGGATAACGCCAAAGCGCTAAGTGCGGCGGCGGCGGAAACTTCACGCCGCGAATCCCGGCATTATTCGGACGTGTTGATTGAAGTGCTGGCCGGGCACTCTGAGGCAAACGGAACTATCGATAACGACTCGCTACGTAAAGCTTGTGATCCGGCTTTATACCTTGGTAGCAGCGTGGCTCAGGTCAAACGTGCCAGGACATGGCTGGAATCTTAAAAATTTTCTTTAAAAATAAAGGCTTAATTAAGGCTTTGAAATAGTCAGGCGTCGTAGTGTGACTTTAGGCATGTGTGAGTGGGGTTTGACCCCATTCACGTTCGGCAGTAACTTGTTCGTATAGAGGATCTATGTTCGCTTTACGAACAATTTGTTAGTAGTTCATTAACAAGTATGCCAACGACCCGCTAAGAGGCACCCATCATGGCCGAGTTTCTCAGCTTACATGACGCGGTAGCGCGCTACGTTCAAGACGGCGCTACCGTGGCCATGGAAGGCTTTACCCACCTGATTCCATTTGCCGCTGGTCACGAAGTGATCCGTCAGAAAAAGCGTGATCTGACGCTGATCCGCATGACCCCCGATATCATCTACGACCAGCTGATTGGCGCAGGCTGCGCTAAAAAAGTGATTTTCTCCTGGGGCGGTAACCCAGGTGTCGGGTCGTTGCATCGCCTGCGTGATGCCGTGGAGAAAGGCTGGCCGCATAAGATTGAGATTCTTGAACACAGCCACGCGGCCATGGCCTGTGCCTTTGAAGCAGGGGCGGCGGGTTTACCACTTGCCGTTTTCCGAGGCTACATCGGCAGCGAATTGCCCAGCGTGAACGATCAGATCAAGTTCATTGAGTGCCCGTTTACTGGCGAGCGGCTGGCAGCGGTGCCGTCGGTGCGCCCTGATGTTTCCATCGTTCATGCCCAGCGGGCGGATCGCCAGGGTAACGTGCTGGTAGAAGGGATTGTCGGCGTACAGAAAGAGGCCGTTCTCGCGGCCAAGCACAGCATCGTCACGGTGGAGGAGATCGTCGACGATCTGAAGGCGCATCCTAACGCCTGTGTGATTCCCAGCTGGGCCATCAGTGCCGTTGCGGTGGCTGAAAAAGGCGCACTGCCCTCTTACACCCACGGCTATTACGGCCGCAGCAACCGCTTCTATAAAGAGTGGGATGTTATCGCTCGCGATCGTGACACTTTTACCCAGTGGCTTGATGACAACGTCTACCGCGCAGAGGAGAACGCCTGATGAGCCTGGAATATACCGCTTCTGAAATGATGTCGGTGACCGCTGCGCGGGCGCTGGAAAATGGCACTACCTGTTTTGTAGGCATTGGGCTGCCCTCAGAGGCCGCTAATCTGGCGCGGCTAACACATGCGCCCGACGTGGTGCTGATTTACGAATCCGGCACGCTGCAAACTAAGCCTGATATTCTGCCGCTCTCTATCGGCGACGGCGAGCTGTGTGAATCAGCGCTGACCACCGTGGCAGTGCCCGAGATGTTCCGCTACTGGCTGCAGGGCGGCAAAGTGAACGTGGGCTTTTTGGGTACCGCACAAATCGACCGCTTTGCTAATCTTAATACGACGCTGATTGGCGATTACAAAGCGCCTAAAGTACGCCTGCCGGGCGGCGGCGGTGCGCCAGAAATTGCCACTAACGCGGGCGAAGTATTTATCACCTTGAAGCACTCTAAGCGTGCTTTTGTAAAAGATGTCGATTTTGTTACTACGCTAGGCTTTGGCCGTGACGGCAAAGGGCGCGATAACGTACCTAATATCGGTAAAGGTCCGACCCGTGTCATCACCGATTTATGTGTGATGAAGCCCGACCCAGAGACCAAAGAGCTTATGGTGGTATCGCTGCATCCTGGAGTGACCCGTGAAGAGGTAATGGACGCAACGGGCTGGGAAGTACGCTTTGCCGACCAGCTTGAGAGTACCCCTGAGCCCAGCGAAAAAGAGCTTGAGATCCTGCGCGAGCTGAAAGCCCGCACCGAACGCGCCCATACGGGCGAATAAGGAGTTGGTCATGACAAACGTTTATTTATGTCACCCGCGACGCACTGCCGTTGGCAGGTTTGGTGGTACGCTGGCAAGCGTGCGTCCGGACGATTTCGCCGCCACGATATTTAAAGCCGTGCTAGCGGATGCGCCGGATCTCGATCCTGCCGCGATTGAAGAAGTGTTTATGGGCTGCGCCAACCAGGCCGGTGAAGATAACCGTAACGTGGCGCGCATGTCGTCGCTCTTGGCAGGTATCCCCACCTCGGTCCCTGGCACCACCATGAACCGCCTGTGCGGTTCGGGTATGGACGCGGTAGGTACGGCATTTCGGGCAATTAAAGCCGGTGAAATGGAGCTGGCGCTGGCTGGTGGCGTGGAATCCATGTCCCGGGCGCCCTATGTGATGGGCAAGGCCGATAGCGCCTTCTCTCGCGGTCAGAAAATCGAAGATACCACTATCGGCTGGCGCTTTGTGAACCCGCTGATGAAGAAGGCGTTCGGGATCGACTCCATGCCGGAAACGGCGGAAAACGTCGCCGAGCAGTTCAATATTTCCCGAGAAGATCAGGATGCTTTTGCGCTGCGCTCTCAGCAGAAAGCGGCCACCGCACAGCAAGCTGGCCGGTTTGCTCAGGAAATCACCCCTATCGAAATACCTCGCCGCAAGCAGGAGCCACTGATTTTTGATCAGGATGAGCACTTGCGGGAAACCACGTTGGAGAAGCTTGCTGCTTTGCCTACGCCCTTCCGTGAAGGCGGCAGCGTAACCGCTGGCAACGCCTCCGGCGTCAACGATGGCGCGGCAGCCATGCTGGTGGCCAGCGAGTCAGCGGTTAAACAGCACGGCCTGACGCCCATGGCCAAGATTATCGGTATGGCAACAGCGGGCGTTGAACCAAGCATCATGGGTTACGGCCCGGTTCCCGCCGTGCAGAAACTGCTCAAGCGTACCGGTATTTCTCTGGATGAGATCGATGTATTTGAGTTTAACGAAGCGTTTGCCGCCCAGGCACTGGCCTGCATGCGCGACCTGGGCCTTGAAGACGACGACCCGCGGGTAAATCCCAACGGTGGTGGAATCGCCCTTGGCCATCCGCTGGGCATGTCCGGCGCACGCCTGCTGCTTACCGCTGCCTACGAGCTACAAAATAGTGGCAAGCGCTACGCACTGTGCACCATGTGCGTGGGCGTAGGCCAGGGTATTGCCACACTGATTGAGCGCGCTTAACGGAGGTAGTATGGCTTTTCATACCATCAATGGACGCAGCGTGGCCTACCGGCTGCTAGGTACACAAGGTAATCCACTGGTCGTGCTGGCGCATCCATTGGGCATGAGCCAGGCCGTGTGGGATGACGTCATTCCTGCGCTGCTGCCCCGCTACCGGGTGCTGACCTGGGACCTGCCTGGCCACGGGGCCAGCCAGGCGGTCAGCGGTGAACAGATCACGCCCGCCGATTTGGCCGCTGAGGCCTTGGCGTTGGTAGAGCTTTCAGGCGCGTCGCGCTTTCACTTTGCCGGTACCTCGATTGGCGGCGTGATCGGCCAGCAGTTGATCACTGAGCACAGTGACCGTTTGCTCTCCGCCACGCTCACCAATACTGGCGCGGTTATCGGCAACCCGGAACTCTGGAACACTCGCGCAGGCCGCGTGCGTCAGGAAGGCCTAGCGGCGATGTCATCAGAGATCGTGCCGCGCTGGTTTGCGCCCACGGCCTTTGAAGCAAGCCCCGCGTTAAAAGCGGGCTGGTGCATTCAGATGGGGCGCGGCGACAATGAATCCTACGCTCAGCTATGTGAAATGCTCGGCCGCGAGACGTTTACCGGCAAGCTCTCCAACAAGAACGTCAAGGTGCAGCTACTTGGCGGCAGTGAAGACCTGGCCACGCCGCCGGCGACACTGGAAGCCTTGTCTGCCGAGCTTGACGGCGCGCCGCTTGAGGTTTTTGACGGCGTAGGTCACGTGCCTTCAGTAGAAGCACCTCAGCTAATCGCCGAGAAGCTGCTTGGCGTGCTGGCAACGGATCTGGGCGACGTGGCGAACCACGGCGTGGCCTACGCGACCGGCCTGGAAACTCGCAAGCAGGTTCTGGGCGAAGAGCATGTGGCACGTTCAACCGTTAACGCCAACAGCCTGGATACCCCCTTCCAACAGATGATTACCCGTCTGGCCTGGGGCGAGCTTTGGAGTAACGAGGACCTCACCCGCCGCGAGCGCAGCATGATTACCACCGGTATTCTGGCAGCTCTCGGCCGTGAAGAGCTGACGTTACACCTGAAAACCGCCAAGCGTATTGGCCTGACGGAAGCCGAACTTCGTCAGGTAATCATGCATGTGGCGATTTACGGCGGTGTACCGGCAGCCAACCATGCCTTTGCCTTGGCCAAAGATCTGGGCTGGGGTGAATAATCGATCAGTTATCGACTGAACATTAATAATACTTCCTGTATTAAATGGAGCCATGCCATGACGTCAGTTCAACTATTAATCGATGGCCAGCAGTGTGCTGCTTCAGATAGCGCCACCTTCAAGCGCTGCAATCCGTTGAGTGGCGAAACGGTCTCACACGTGGCAGCGGCCTCGCTTGATGATGTCAACCGGGCTATCGAAGTGGCTCATGGCGCTTTCAAGTCTTGGTCCCAGACAGGCCCCGGCGAGCGCCGGGCGAAGCTGACTAAAGCCGCCGATTTAATGGAGGCCCGCCAGCAAGAATTTATTGATGCCATGGTCGATGAAACCGGTGCTACCCCAGGTTGGGCCGGCTTTAATGTCATGGTGGCCGCCAACATGCTGCGCGAGTCGGCCGCCTTGACTACCCAGATCCAGGGCGATGTGATTCCCTCCAATGTGCCGGATAGCCTGGCCATGGGCATTCGCGTACCGTGCGGCGTGGTGGTGGGGATCGCGCCATGGAACGCGCCTATCATTCTGGGTACGCGGGCCATTGCCGCGCCCTTGGCGTGTGGTAACAGCGTTATCCTTAAAGCTTCTGAAATGTGCCCGAATACGCACGCGCTGATTGGGCAGGTGCTGCACGATGCTGGCCTGGGTAACGGCGTGGTTAACGTTATCCATAACCAGCCTGAGCAAGCCGCAAGCGTGGTGGGCGCATTGATTGAGCATCCGGCGGTTCGGCGTATCAACTTCACCGGCTCTACAACGGTTGGGCGCATCATTGCGGAGAAAGCCGCTAAGCACCTTAAACCCGTACTGCTAGAGCTGGGCGGCAAGGCGCCTTTTCTGGTGCTTGACGATGCCGATATTGACGCAGCGGTTGAAGGGGCCGCTTTCGGCGCCTTCTTCAATCAGGGGCAAATCTGCATGTCGACCGAGCGCTTGATCGTAGATGAAGCCGTTGCCGATGAATTTGCCGAGAAGTTGGCGGCCAAAGCGAAGACACTGACAGCGGGAGATCCTCGTGCAGAAGCCAATGTACTGGGGACGCTCATCAACCAGGAATCTGGTCATAAGCTCAACGAGCTGATCGATGATGCCCTCAGCAATGGCGCCCGCTTAGGCTCTGGAGGAAAGGCTGAGGGTGTCGTGATGCAGCCAACGCTGGTGGATAACGTCACCAAGGCAATGCGGCTTTATTCGGAAGAGTCCTTTGGCCCTGTGGTCGCCATGATTCGCGTCAAGGGTGAAGAGGAAGCCATTCGCGTTGCCAATGATAGCGAGTACGGTCTTTCAGGCGCCGTGTTTACCCGCGATAGCGCACGCGGGCTGCGGGTTGCTGGGCGCATTGAAACAGGCATCTGTCATATCAATGCCCCAACGGTACATGACGAGCCGCAAATGCCATTTGGTGGAGTAAAAAGTAGCGGTTACGGACGCTTCGGTGGCAAGGCGGTCATCGAGGAGTTCACGGACCTGCGTTGGATGACGCTGCAAACCGGCCCGCGCCACTATCCTATCTAGTGCGTATAGCGGCGGTTCAGAATGGCGCTCCAGGGCGCCGTTCTGACAACAGGGCCGTGCCGAGGACAAACAATCCCTAAACCTATTGGATAAGTGCGCAGAGTAAATTTAACGATTTCCTTATGAGCGCGAATCGGCGAAGGTAGCGTCTTCTGTTTCGCTGATAATAGAAAGCCATGCTCAACGCCCGTATCAAACTACGCCACTTGATGGCCTTTCTCGAAGTCGCCAAGCGGCGCAGCTTTGCCCGCGCCGCTGAGGCGCTGGCGATTACTCAGCCGGGAATCTCCAAAGCGATACGCGAGCTTGAGGAGATTTTGCAAACGCCACTTTTCGAGCGCACTTCGCAAGGGGTGTCGCTCACCCAGGCGGGCTTGACGCTGCTGCGCCATGCAGGCCCAGCCATGCGGGCGCTGGACGAAGGTGTCAGTGCTATCGGTGATGCGCATCATGGTGGACGCTGGCTGCGCATAGGAGCGCTATCCACCGTCGAGAGCCGTCTGTTGCCTGTGGCGATACAGCGCTGGCACAGCGCGTCAGCGGCTGGCCAGCACGATACCAGCGTCTCGGTAGTAACCGGCGCCAGTGCCTATCTACTTTCACGCTTGCGCCTAGGCGAGCTTGATATGGTGGTAGGGCGGATGACCGAGGCGCGGGAAATTGGCGATCTCTATTTTGAACATCTTTATTATGAACCGCTGGTTATCGTGGCACGCAGCGGTCATCCGCTTGCCCAGGTAACGCCGGTAGCCGCGAGCCAGCTCATCGCCTATCCCTGGGCATTGCCACCCCCGCAAACCACATTGCGCCAACAGGTGGACAGCTTTTGTGTACGCCATGCAATTACGCTACCGCCGCTGTTGCTGGAGACCCTCTCGCTGCCGGTCAGCTACCGCTACACGCTGGAGAGCGACGCGCTCTGGATAGCTCCGCGGGAAGCGGTGATCGAGGAGTTGGAGAGCGGTCTACTTAAAGAGCTTGCACTGCCGTTTGAAGCGCAGGGTGGGTCTGTGGGCATCTGCACGAATGTGAGCATGACGAAGTCGCTGACCCGTGACGCTTTTTGCGAAACGCTACGCCAAGTGGCGGCGGAGCGCATTATACCAAGGTCGTAAAGACGATAACCTATAGGTTATGAGTGGGAATGACTCTTCAATTGGCATGGCGGAGGCTACGCGGCACACTTGGCGAGTGAAAGCGCAAAGGGGGCAAGCGCCGCCCGATGCTTACCTCGCCATAAAGAGCATTTGCCATGCAGCCTAAATATAATCGCTTTGTAACCCGTGACCGTAACTGGCATCCACCCGCCTATGCCCCTGGCTATAAAACCTCCGTTGCGCGCTCGCCCCAGCAGGCGTTGATGAGCATGCAGCAGCCCACTGCTTCTGAACTGACAGGGCCTGATTTCAGCCATCTGCGGGTGGGGCCCTATGATAACGACCTGCTGATGAACTTCACGCAAGGCGAAGGGCTGCCTCAGGGTGAACGGATCATCTTGTTTGGCCGCGTGATGGACCAGTTTGGCAAGCCGGTACCCCATACGCTGGTAGAAATGTGGCAGGCCAATGCGGGCGGGCGCTATCGCCATAAGAAAGATGCTTACCTGGCACCGCTGGACCCTCACTTTGGTGGTGTGGGCCGCTGCCTGACCGACGATCAGGGCTTTTACCGTTTTCGGACCATCAAGCCAGGCCCCTATCCCTGGCCGAATGATGTGAATAGCTGGCGGCCAGCGCATATTCATGTCTCGGTCATGGGGCCGTCTATCTCTTCTCGGCTGATCACGCAGATGTACTTTGAGGGAGACCCTCTGATTCCGCTATGCCCCATCGTGCAAACACTGAAAGACCCCGAAGCCGTGGAGACGATGGTTGGCCGCCTGGATATGGCTAACAGCAGGCCGATGGATTGCCTGGCTTACCGTTTTGACATTGTGGTGCGCGGCGAGCTGCAAACCTTCTTTGAAAACCAATAGCTGAAAACCAATAAGGCAGGGGGATTGATGATGAAACAGCCTAACACCCAGCCGGTGAGCGAAATGATGCTGCGTGAAACCGCCTCGCAAACCGCTGGACCTTACGTGCATATTGGTTTGGCACTGGCTGCGGCCGGTAACCCCGAGCGCGATGAAGAGATCTGGAGTGAAATGGCCAAGCCCGATGCCTCGGGCGAGCATATCGAGATTGTGGGTACCGTGATTGATGGCAACGGTGATCTGGTACGTGATGCCTTCCTGGAAGCGTGGCAGGCCGATGCCGAGGGGCACTATCAGGCAGATTATGACCTGCGCAAGCCGTTCAACAGCTTCGGAAGAACCGCCACGATAGCCGAGCAGGGCAGTGAGTGGTCGTTAAAGACCATCAAGCCGGGCGCCGTCGCGCACCCTAACGGCAAGCTGATGGCGCCGCACATTAACCTTGCAATCTTTGCTCGTGGCGTGAATATTCACCTGCAAACGCGTCTCTATTTTGACGACGAAGTTGAGGCTAACCGCGAGTGCCCGGTGCTTTCGCGGGTTGAATCCGACAATCGTCGCCAGACGCTGATCGCCAAACGTGAAGAGGCCGGCGGCATTATTCGCTATCGTTTTGATATTCGCTTGCAGGGGCCTGGTGAGACGATCTTTTTTGATTTCTGACGCTTATTTCGTGGGTCAAGACCTGTAAGCAAAAAGCGCCGGGGTTGAACCCGGCGTTTTTTTGTTGGCTGCGATCAAGCGCAAGTAAGGTCTCTTGCTAAGCGTTAGTAATCGCGCACTCTTCTTTCAGGCCCATCGCCGTATCGTAGATCTCTCTGGCATTACCCCCCACCTCGTTTAAGTAACTATCGATGGTTTCCTGTAATACCGGACCCCAATCCGGGTCGTTAAGCGCATCTTCGATAACGATAAACTCATGCCCTGCCTCTTCAGCCTCTTGTCGGCCTTGCGCGATCAACGTGTCGTAGACCTCGGCGGCGCGCATCGACCACTCCATACCGCTATGTTCGTCGATCACCTGCTGAAGCTCTGCGGGGAGATTCTCGTAGTTACGCTGGTTCATGACCGCGAACAGCGACAAATCGTAGAGAGGTACTTCGGTATGGTACTTCGCCAGTTCATTGAGGCGGAACGTTTTCATCCCTTCCCAGTTGAAGCTCAAGCCATCCACGACGCCACGCTGCATTGACGTAAATACGTCCGGGGCGGGCATGCCGACGGCCTGTGCATCAAGACGCTCCATCATATCGCCCACCAAGGGCGTAGGCCTGCGCAGGCGTAAACCGGCCAAGTCGTCAGGCGTTTGAATCAACTTCTCCTTGGTATGCAGATAACCCGGGCCCGTGGTGAAGAAGAATAACGGACGGGTGTCGGCGTACTCTTGCTCCAGGTGGCCCTGCTCAAAAAGCGACTGCAAGATACACGCCCCTTCCTGTGCACTAGAAGAGACTCCGGGCAGCTCAACGATCTGGGTCAGCGGGAATCGGCCGGCCGTGTAACCTTGAGCGGACGCACCGACATCAGCGATACCGCGCGTCGTACTTTCGTAAGTTTGTGCTGACTTGGCTAGCGTTTGGCTGGGAAACACCTCGACGTTAAGCTGGCCCTCTGAAGCTTCGCTAACGCTCGCTGCCCACGCCTCGAAAAGCGCGCTATCGATCATTGAGCCGCCGGGCCACACATGCGCCAAGCGCAGGGTTGTCTGGGCCTGGGCGGCAGCCGGCAATAAAATGAGTGCGCTGAGCAGCGCGGCTTGGGTCACGGTTGTCTGGGATTTTTTCATTGTAGTTATCCTTTGGATTATCCAAGAGGCTATTAAAGCGGCTGGCGTATCACAGATCCAGCACAAGCACTTTGCTTTTAGAGCGTGAACAGCAAGGCGTGAATTGGTCATTGGCAGCGTGCTCATGATCCTCCAGGTAGAGATCACGATGATCCGGCTCCCCTTCCAGCACGCGTGTTAAACACGTACCGCACACCCCCTGTTCACAGGAAACCATCACTTCAATGCCGTTCTCGGTGAGAACCTGATGAACGGTCTTGTCGGCGGGCACGGTAAAGCTTTCACCGCTGCTGGCGATACGCACTTCGAAACTGCCATCTTGCGAACTGTCGGTCTCGGCCCCGCTGAAATACTCGGTATGCACCTGGTCACTAGCCCAGCCATGCGCTTTACAGGTCGTCATGACCGCATCAATGAATCCTTTAGGCCCACAGACATAGACGCGGGTATCCGCGTCTGGCTGGCCAAGCAGAGTGTCGAGATCCAGGTGCTGGCTTGGCTCACCATCATCGAAGTGGAAATGTACCTGCGCGGCAAATTCAGCATCAACAAGGCGTTGATAAAAAGCGGTTCGCTCCCGGGAGCGCGTGCAGTAATGGAGTTCGAAGGTGCCATCAGTATGCGCCAAGCGCTCGGCCATGCAGAGCAGTGGTGTAATGCCGATACCGCCTGCCAGCAGTACAACGCGCGGGGCAGGCTTGAGTGGAAAGTGATTCTTAGGTGAACTGATCTGCACAAGATCGCCAACCTGTATCTCGTCGTGCATGGCGCTAGAGCCACCGCGTGAAGCGGGGTCGCGCAATACGCCAATCAAGTAGCGGTCGCGCTCGTCTGAGTGGTTGCAAAGAGAATATTGACGGATAACGCCGTCTTTAACGCGCACATCAACATGCGCACCCGCGCTAAAGGCCGGTAGTTCCCGGCCATGCGGATCAGCGAGCTCGAAGGTCACGATATCGAGCGCCTCATCATGACGCGCCTTGACCTCCACGATCAGCGAAGGAGCTGTATGGGTCATGCGGTGGCCTCCGCTTTCGCTTCGCGCTCCTCAGTGAGGATGCGATCAATGATGCGGCGCGCCTGCACGCCACCGCCGTCGATATTGAGCTTCAGCAGCTGACGGTCCGGGTAGCGAAGCAGGTTGCGTTGCTGCGCTTCGAGCATTTCAAGATCCTCTTCGAAGATCTTGCCTTGACCTTCGCGGATTTTATCCGTCAGCGCCTGATCCTCGGGTTTGAAATTGCGCGCCATGCCCCAGAAATACCAGATGGAGGTGTCCGATTCAGGCGTAATAAAATCCACCACCACGCTTGAGGCTTTCTTGTCTGCTGGCGCATCAGCGCCGCCGTTGCCAGCATGCGCGACGCCGACTTCGATCAATACATGGCTAGGTGGGGTGAAGCGACAAACCTGCCAGCGATCCACCGGAACGTCGTCGGCCAAACCGTTGCCGCGCAGCGCTGCCTGCCAGAAAGGCGGCGCAGGAATATTCTCCATTTGGCGGCTGGTGATGACTTCATCGCCATTTACCTTGGTATCGGGCGCGGCCTCCTCAATTTCCGGCTGCCCAATACTTGAGGCATGGACGTAGGTCTCATGGGTCAAATCCATGAGATTATCGATCATCAGTCGATATTCGCACTCAATATGGTAGAGCCCGCCGCCATACGCCCAGTCAGGGTTGTTCGCCCACTCAAGCTCGGGAATGAGACTGGCATCCGCTTTGTCAGGATCGCCAGGCCAGATCCAGATAAAACCATGGCGCTCCTCAACCGGATACGATTGCACACTGGGGAAGCCGCGAACGCGTTGGCCAGGCATGCTGTCGCATTTGCCGCTGCAGTTCATCTCAAGGCCATGGTAGCCGCATACCAGCTTGCCATCGCGCACGAAACCCAAGGAGAGCGGCGCTCCACGGTGGGGGCAGAAATCTTCCATGGCAGCGACACGGCCTGCGTCACCGCGGAAGAAAACGAGTTGCTTGTTACAAATAGTTCTTCCCAGTGGCTTATCGTCAAGTTCATCGGGAGTACAGGCAACGTACCACGTGTTTAATGGGTAGGGGGCTTGCTGAGTCACGGGTTACTCCTTATTGGAATTAATTATTGGTTTTTATTAGTTTTGGATCCAAAGTAAAGGCCATAGAGGTTTTTATCGTCAACCTAGACTTTGGTTTAGGGGATTGGTTGAACATCCCAAGCGTTATGAAAGTGAGAGAAAACGAATGAGTAGCAGCAATCAAAGCGTTGCCAGCCAACTACGCAAGTTGATTGAGGATGGTCACTATCCCCAAGGGGAGCGGTTAGGTGAAGAGGCCGTCGCAGAGCAGCTGGGAATCTCAAGAACGCCAGTGCGCCTGGCATTCCGTACGCTTGAGCAGGAAGGGTTGCTCAAGCGTGCTGGCAAGCGTGGCTTTATGGTACGTGAATTTACCGATGCGGATGTGCACTGTGCTGTGGAGGTGCGTGGAGTGCTTGAGGGCCTCGCCGCACGGCGTTTGGCGGAACATGGCATGTCTAGCCAGCAGCGTGAGGAGTTTGATTTTTGGATCCAGAAGGGCAGGGAAGTGCTTGATAAGGGGCACCTGGTTGAAGAGGATATTCAACGCTGGATAGAGCTTAACTGGAATTTTCACGAGCTAATTGTGTGCTCGGCCGGTAGCGGCGTTATTGCCGATGCCATTTCACGCAATAACCATCTACCCTTTGCGGCGGCGGCTTCCATCGTAATTGATAAAGGTAAGCTCTCGCATGAATATCGCAAGCTTCAACTTGCTCAACTCCATCATGAGCTTATTTTTCAATCGCTTGTAAATGGTGAAGGGGCGCGTGTAGAGATGTTGATGCGCGAGCATGCTCTAATTGGAATCCGCTACTCGGAACTGCTTTGATAACGATGTTTTATATCGCATAAAATCAAAATTAATTTTTAATTAGCCTTCTTGAGTAATAAAAAAATCAATAGCTACTTATTACTCAATGATTGATGCAGCTACTTAATTGCTTGAGTGTACAAGTATCGATTGGGAGTGTGATTAACGCCTTGTTGGCTTTTTAAGCTCCCTAAATTGCCAGTTCATATTAAATACGGGCTGAAAAGTCATAAAGGGGGATGATGTAGACCAAGGTCGATTAGCTCTATGGCGGTTAGTGGATTAAGGTTGCCTCAGTAAAAACGAACTAATATTCGTTATGCGAACAACGCATGCTCAAGGCTCGGAGTCTTCCCCATGAAAACGAAATTAACTCAGTGTGTATTGGCAGCCGCCATTGCAGGTCTATCGATGAGTGCAGCTCAGGCTTCGACGACCTTGCGTATGGCCCACTTCTGGCCGGGCGCATCAGGTGTCAACGAAGACATTTTACAGGTCTGGGCCGATACGATCGCCGAAGAGTCTGGTGGTGAACTGACAGTACAGATGTTCCCATCGGGTACGCTCGCCAAACCCGACTCCATCTATGAAGCCGCTGCCAATGGTATTGCCGATATCGGTGCGACGGCGCAGGGCTATACGGCGGGGCGTTTCCCACTTTCCCAGATCGTTGAACTCCCCGGTGTGGCAAGCTCGGCCACTCAAGGTGCCTGTGTATTGCAAAGTCTTTATGATGATGGCCATTTAGATTCCGAGTACGAAGATACACGCCCACTCTTCATGTTCACTACCGGGCCTGGCGGCATTCACACTATTGGTACCGATGTTCAAACACCTGCTGATCTGGAAGGACTTCGTATCCGTCGTCCCACGGCGGTTGCCGGTCAAATGTTGGAGAACATGGGTGCAAACCCTGTAGGTATGCCAGCGCCAGATATTTATACCGCCATGCAGCGTGGCGTTATTGATGGTTTGAGCTTTCCCTGGGAAGGTTTAAAGGGCTTTCGTATCAACGAGCTGGTGAGCTACCACACAGAAGTGCCGTTTTATACGCTAGTGTTTGTTGCCACGATGAATCAGCGTACCTATGAGCGCTTATCTCCCGAGCAACAAGCGGTAATCGACAACAACTCTGGCATGAAGTGGGCCGAGAAAGCTGGCGCCGTGTTTGACCGTCTTGATGTAGAAGGTAAACAGGAAGCCGTTGAAGCGGGCCATACCATTCGTGAAATCGAAAACCCGCTTGAGAACCCTGACTGGCAAGGCCCGCTGGAAGCAGGTATTGAAACCTACCTCAGCGAGCTGGAAGGGCGTGGTTTGAGCCAGGCACGTGAGGTCTATGAGGCGGCGTTAGCAGCCAGCGCCTCTTGCGCCGGTTCGCAGGAGTAATTGATGCAGACCTACCTAGAGAGGGCCAGCCATTGGCTGGCCTTACTATGCCGCTGGGTCGCGGGTGTGGCATTGGTGGCGCTTTTATTAGTAACCATTGCGGATGTGAGCACGCGCTATCTTTATCGTTTAACGGAAGGCGCCATAGCTCTGCGCGTGAGCGGTAGCGTGGAGCTGGTGAGTTACTTGATGCTCTGTTCATTGCTGGCCGCTATGGCCGCCAACGTGGAAAAGAGCCAGGTGGTTGTGGAGGCACTGTCCCATAGCCTTCCTCAGTGGATAAAAAACCGGCTTCACGGTGTTTATCTAATTGGTTTTGCTGCGTTAGGTATGGTGCTGTTTACAGGGCTTCTCGATTCAGCGGCGGCAGCTTCACGCCATGGCGAGGTTACCCAGGATTTGCGCTTACCGATGGGTCCAATCTATTACGCCGCGGCAGTACTTAGCTTGCTGTTAGGCGTGCGAAGCGCGCTGCACGCCCTTTTGGGAGCGCTGTTTGGCGTTGAAGGAGAGGTTTCCAATGGGGAGTGAAATGATAGGGGCCATAGGCCTCGGTTTGCTGTTGGTTCTAATGGTACTGCGCGTACCCGTTGCTCTGACCATGCTATTGATTGGTGTGGGTGGCTTTGCCTGGGTGATCAGTTGGGGCGCTGCTATTGCCCAGTTAAAAACGGTACCTATCGAGGTGCTTTCCAATTACAGTTTCAGCGCTGTACCTATGTTCATCCTGATGGGGGTGCTGGCAGCGCACTCGGGCATGGCGGGTAAGCTTTTTGATGCCACGCGCACCATCTGTGGTGGATGGAAAGGTGGCTTGGCTATTGCGGCAGTAGGCTCGTGCGGCGTCTTTTCGGCGATTTCAGGCTCCTCGCTGGCGACAGCCAGCACCATGACGCGTGTAGCGCTTCCCGAAATGGAGCGCTATGGCTACAACCGTGGCCTGGCCACCGGTGCGCTGGCCGCTGGCGGCACGTTAGGCATCATGATCCCCCCCAGTATTGCCCTGCTAATCTACGCCATACTCACTGAGCAATCAGTGGGCGACATGTTCATGGCGGGCTTAATTCCGGGGTTGATGGGGCTTGTCATGTATGCGCTGACGGTAACCGTTGTCATGCGGTTGCGTCCCTCGCTGGCGGTGGCAGGTGAGCCTACTTCGTGGCGAGCCAAAGTGGGCTCCATATCGGGGCTGATTCCCTTCTTTGCCGTTTTCCTGGTGATGATACTGGGCATCTACTTTGGTCTTTTCACGCCGACGGAGGGGGCAAGTGTCGGGGCTTTCGCCACGCTGCTCTATGCACTATTCAAGGGTATGCGCTGGGTAGGCTTATGGCGAAGCGTTCAGGAAACGTTGGCGCTTTCTGCTGTCGTCTTTTTCATGCTGGTAGGCGCTGAAACGCTTGGCTACTTTATTTCTGTATCGCGTATCTCTTTTTCGATTAGCGACTTCTTGTATGGAACAGAGATGACGCCTATCGTCATCGTGCTATGCATCCTGCTGCTCTATTTTATCCTTGGCATGTTCATGGACTCGATAGCGATGCTGGTGATTACCGTACCGGTCGTCTATCCCATTATTCAGGCGTTGGGAATCGACCCGATCTGGTTCGGCATTATTACGGTCTTAACGGTCGAGCTCGGGTTGATTACGCCACCGGTGGGTATGAATGTGTTTGTCATCAAGGCCATGGCACCACACGTTGGGCTCGGTGAGATATTTAAAGGCGTGGCGCCCTTTATCGTCGCCGATTTCATTCGCTTGGCGCTGCTGATAGCGTTTCCTGTACTCAGCACGTTCTTCTTGCTTTAAGTATGAACAGAGTGGGAGCGTGTCGTGACGCGTCTACTCGCTACCTAGCTGGCGTTGGCGAAATTCACGCGGCGCCAGCTGGGTATTGCGCTTAAAGAAACGAGTAAAATAGGCTGGTTCAGAAAAACCCAAGCTATCAGCTACTTGAGCAATTGTCATGTTGGTATAAGTCAGTTGACGCTTGGCTTCGAGCAAAAGACGTTCATGAAGAAGTTCCAGTGCACTGCGGCCCGCAATCTTGCGACATAGCAAGTTTAGATGAGCACTGCTAATACCTACCTCTTTGGCTAATGCTTCAATACTTGGCTGTTCTCGATAGGCTTTTTCGATTAGTTTTTGAAAGTAATCGAAATGCTGCTGCCCTTTCTCGCGCCGTTGTGGCCCTAGACGCTTGAGACTTGCTTTGGCAGGAACCACCAAGCGCTCAAGCTCAATGGTAAGCGCTCGGGCCAAGACATCCAGAAGCTGCTTGCGGCCAGCGGCGGGTTGCCGATACTCCTGATCGACTTGGTCAACCAGTGTGGCAATCCGGGCTGCGCTATTAGCCGAGGCGAGCCGATAAAAACCGGCTTTTTTCAATATCCTTCCATTATCCAACGTGCCATGCAGGTGATCCGCCAGTGGTTTTGCGAGCGTAATAATGTGTCCATCCACATCGGGTGAAAAACGGAAGCCATGAATGGTCATTGCCGGCACAATAATGACCGACGCACTCTCCAGATGGTGGCTAGTGCCTTCCAGCTCTAGCTCAACGCTGCCTCGGCTAATCAACAGAATATGCACGAGATCGGCATGCCTATGCGGACGAATACGCCAGTCATGCAGACGGCTACGCTCCGGGATTGACTCACAGTGAAGGAGATCCGGCGTTGGCCAGTGCTGCGTCTCGCCGTAGAGTTTAAACACCGGAATCGCGGTGCTTGATAGCATCGCCTGCTCCCTTTAAATATGCGACTAAGGTTGAGTAATAATACCTGAAAAGTCCAAATAGTAGTTTGTATACTGCCTTATTATGTCTTCCGTTTCATTGAAAAATACAAGTCATGTATTTAAGTCAATGATAACAATGAGGCATCCCCTATGAAGACACAGGTCGCCATTATCGGCGCAGGCCCCTCCGGCCTGTTATTGGGTCAGCTATTACACCATCAGGGTATTGATAACGTCATTGTAGAGCGCCGTTCAGGTGAGTACGTACTCAGCCGTATCCGGGCAGGCGTGCTGGAACAGGGCATGGTGGATCTGTTGCGCGAAGCCGGTGTGGACCAGCGTATGGACAGGGAAGGCTTGCCCCACGATGGCTTTGAGCTGGCGTTTGATAATCGTCGCGTACGTGTTCCGCTGGACAAGCTGACCGGCGGCAGTAAAGTAATGGTGTACGGCCAGACTGAAGTCACCCGTGACTTGATGGAGGCCCGCGAAGCCGCCGGCGCAACAACGCTCTATGAGGCGGAAAACGTTCAGCCTTTTGATCTGGACAGCGACTCGCCTTATCTTACGTTCGAGCACAACGGCGAAAACGTGCGGCTTGACTGCGACTACATCGCCGGTTGCGATGGCTATCATGGCGTATCGCGTCAGGCGATTCCGCAAGACCGTATTACCGAGTTTGAGAAGGTCTATCCCTTTGGTTGGCTCGGGATGTTGTCGGATACGCCGCCCGTATCCGACGAGCTGATTTATGCACGCCATGAGCGTGGGTTCAGCCTATGCAGTATGCGTTCCGCTACCCGCAGCCGTTACTATCTTCAGGTGCCGTTGGACGAAAAAGTCGAAGACTGGTCGGATGAGCGTTTCTGGGAAGAGCTTAAACGCCGCCTGCCTGACGAGGTGGCAGAAAAGCTCGTGACCGGGCCGTCAATTGAAAAAAGCATCGCGCCGCTGCGTAGCTTCGTGGTGGAACCTATGCAGTACGGCAAACTGTTTCTGGTGGGCGACGCGGCGCATATCGTTCCACCCACCGGTGCCAAGGGGCTCAACCTGGCGGCGAGCGACGTCAACACGCTCTATCGACTGATGGTCAAGGTCTATCAGGAAGGCCGCACGGATCTGATCGAGCGCTATTCACAAACCTGCCTGAAGCGCATCTGGAAAGCAGAGCGATTCTCCTGGTGGATGACCTCCATGCTGCACAACTTTTCTGACGAAGAGGACTTCAATAGCCGTATGCAGCTAGCCGAGCTGGATTACGTGACAAGCTCCGAGGCTGGTTTGACGACGATCGCCGAGAACTACGTAGGCTTGCCTTACGAGTTGTTGGAATAGCATAAAACCATGCTCAGGTATCAGCTTGGGCGTTTACGGCCTGCCACTTTAGAGACGCTTTCGGAGAAGCTCAACGGTGCCCCGCTGGAAGTGTTTGACGGCGTATGGCATGTACCTTCCGTCGAGGAGCCTGAACGCTTTGGAAAGCGTTACTGGCAATGCCAGATTAAGCGCTAAACCGCAGGGTTAGGTTAAAAATAGGGTGCCAGCCGGGCGCGTAGCTGGGTGCGATAGGCCTCGCTATTGATACGGCTATTGGTCAGCATGTTATCCAGAAGCGCCCCGCGTTTCTTGGCGGACGAAGGGAGCGCCTTGATGTGGGTGTCGATCCAGATGAGGCGTTGCTGCTGATCCACCAGCAGATTGTCCAGGTGCAGGTCGCGATGGTAATAGCCGGCCTTGGCCAGTTCGATCACCTGTGCGCTCAAGGTGTCGATAAAGGCTGAACGATGCGCTTCGTCCAGTCCTTCAAAATGAATGTTCCCGGTCACGCAGTTATCCAGCCGCTCCATCGCGTAAAGCGATCCCAGCGGGTTCAAAAAGTTGAGCGCCACACCATAACAGCGAACCGCTACCGTGTTCTGCCCTAGCCTTTCGAGGATACGGCGGCTGGTGAACTCCTTGTACGCGTCATACGAGCCGGTCAGGCGCTTGGAAATAATATCGCGCCCTAGCCAGCGCCAGAAATCTTCTTTAGGCGAATATTTATCGCGCACCAGTTTAAAAAGCGTGCTGGTTTGCGCCTGAAAATAGAAGTTGCTGCTGCTTCGACGATCAAGTTCCGGCAGCGGCTCCAGACCCTCCAGGCTTAAAGAAGGGGCCGCCTGATCACGATGCACCAGATACCAGCAAGACTGTTGAGAGAAGCAAAAGCGCTGTAGCTTTTTTAGCATGGTGGGACCTTACGAATAACCTGATGGTGCTGGCCTGGGTAGCGCCGAGACGGCAAAGTGCCAAAGAGGGCTTTGTGAGGTAGAAAATCCAGGAACCTTGACATAATAGCGTAATAGTTAAGCTGCTAATATCAAGGATTTTAGTCTGTGTCTTGGTGGTCTGACTGATAGGTGCATACATGAGCACTCATCTTTTTAAAACGCCAGTAGCATAAAGCCCAGACTTTGCCTGGGCTTTATGGAGAGATAATGAAGAGAAACGCTGGTGCTAAAGCGTTGCCCTAACACTCAATTGCATTAACCGCCAGCCCGCCCTTGGACGTTTCCTTATACTTGTCCAGCATGTCTTTGCCGGTGTCGCGCATGGTGCGGATTACTTTGTCTAAAGAGATAAAGTGGGTGCCGTCGCCTCGCAGGGCCATTTGCGCCGCGTTGATCGCCTTGATGGTGGCAATGGCGTTGCGCTCGATGCAGGGCACCTGAACGAGCCCACCCACCGGGTCGCAGGTCAGCCCGAGATTGTGCTCAAGGCCGATCTCGGCGGCGTTTTCCACCTGCTCAGGCGTGGCGCCCATGACCTCGGCCAAGCCCGCGGCGGCCATGGCACACGCCGAGCCCACTTCACCTTGGCAGCCCACTTCAGCGCCGGAAATGGAGGCGTTTTTCTTGCACAAAATGCCGATCGCGCCAGCGGCCAGCAGGAAATCCACTACGTTGCGCTCGCTGGCGCCCGCCTGAAACTTCATATAGTAGTGCAGCACGGCGGGAATAATGCCCGCGGCTCCATTGGTTGGGGCTGTTACCATGCGTCCGCCCGCGGCATTCTCTTCGTTCACGGCGAGCGCAAAGATATTCACCCACTCCATGGCGGAGAAGGTCGTGGCAATCAGGCAGTCGTTCTGCTCAGCCGCCTGCAAGCGCTGATGCAGCTGTCTTGCGCGACGTTTGACGTTAAGGCCACCAGGTAGAACGCCTTCATGGGTTAGCCCGTTATCGATGCACTCACACATGACCTGCCAAATGCGCCAAAGCTCGCTTCTGACCTCTTCTTCCGGGCGCCATGTTTTCTCGTTTTCCATCATCAGGCGGCTGATGCTCATGTTTTCGCGCTTGCAAATGGCCAGAAGCTCTTCAGCGCTGTTGAAGTCGAAGGGGAGATCCGCCGTATCCATATCTTCAAGCTTGGCATCCACCTGGTTCTGATCGACCACAAAGCCGCCACCGACCGAGTAATAGGTATTGGCGGTCAATAGGCTGCCGTCCTCGGCAAAGGCGCAAAGCTTCATGGCGTTGGGGTGGTGGGGCAGGCTCTCTTCATGAAAGATAATGTCCCGATGCCAGTCAAACGTGACATCTTTGTGGCGCCCCAGCGACAGGCAGCGGGTATCTTTCAATGCCGCAATCGAGGAGTTGATAATCGAAGGGTCGATGGTGTCGGGGCGTTCGCCCAACAAGCCCATGATAATGGCGTGATCGGTTCCATGGCCGATGCCCGTGGCGGAAAGTGAGCCATAGAGGTGCACTTCCAGGCGGTTCACCTGGTCGAGCATTTGGCTATCGCGCAGAACCGTCACAAACTTGAAGGCTGCCATCATGGGGCCAACCGTATGCGAACTGGATGGACCGACGCCAATCTTGAAAAGGTCGAAGACACTGATAGGCATGGAAGACCTCTGAATTGGAAATAAAAAGCCGGCTCACTGGACGTTGGACAGGGCAAACGCGGATTGATGCCCGTGATATACCCGTCGCGTCAAACAGTGAGCAAACTTGATTTTTGTTCTGCTGAAGTAGTGTAAACGTTAACCCTAAAGGCTAGTTGCCGAACACTACCGTGCGCCCGTTGTGCAGGAAGACCCGTCGTTCCAGATGGTAACCAATCGCCCGAGCCAGCGTCAGGCACTCGATATCGCGCCCCTTGGCTACCAGATCTTCCGGGTAGTGGGTGTGATCCACCGGCTCGACGCCTTGGGCGATGATCGGCCCTTCGTCTAGATCGTTGTTGATGTAGTGCGCCGTAGCACCCACCAGCTTGACGCCCTTGTCGTAGGCTTGGTGATAAGGTTTCGCGCCTTTGAAGCCCGGCAGCAACGAGTGGTGGATATTGATCGCCCGTCCGTCCAGAAGCTCGCACATGCGCGGCGAGAGCACCTGCATGTAGCGCGCCAGGATCACCAGCTCCGCCCCGGTCTGCTCGATGATATCGAGCACTTGGGCCTCCTGATCGGCCTTGGTATCGGGGGTGATAGGCAGATGATGGTAAGGCAGATCATGCCAGCTCGCCAAGGACTCAAGGTCCGGGTGGTTGGAGATGATTGCCTTGATATCCAGCGCCAGCTGCCCGGTGCGGTAGCGGTAAAGTAGGTCGTTCAGGCAGTGGTCCGCCTTGGAGACGAGAATGACCGCGCCCGTGCGCTTGGCCGGCGCGGTCAGTTCAAACGTCATGTCAAAATCGGCAGCGCGCGGCAGAAAGTTTTCTTGAAACGCCTGCTCGTCGAACGTTTCACGCTCGGGACGAAACTCGGCCCGGATGAAGAAGCGCTCGCCCAGCCGGTCATCAAACGAGCTAAGTTCGGTGATATAGCAGTGCTGCTCCTTTAAAAAGCGGGTAACGACATCGACCGTGCCCAAAATACTGGGGCATTGGGCGGCAAGTATCCAGGTATCCGTCATTCGGCTCATGGCGCTTCTCTTTCATCGGCAGTCAGGGTCGGCCGGGCACGCCCGGCCGACCAGCTTGTTATTGTGTATCGATGCCATATTCCGCTGAGGCGTCGAGCAACCAGCGGTAGCAGTAGTCGGCAAAGCTGCGGCGCACGACCAGCTCCCAATGGGTCTCGGAAGGGCGGCGCAGCACCACGGTCGCCTTGGCAAATACTGTAGTCACGCCCTTGCCGACCGGGAAGGCATTGGGATGCACATCGTAGGACGTCGATTTCATCAGTACCTCGCGGGCGTTATCGCCGCTAAGCGTGAGTACGGTCTGGCCGCCGCTGGCGTTGACGATGCTGTAATGGGCATCGCCCAGCACCTGGCGCAGCGCGCGTTCAAGCTTGAACTCCTCTCCGCCCGGCACGATCACCAGCCACTCGTCGGGTGAGAGCCACTGGATGGAGCGCTCGCCGCTATCGTCATGTTCCAATGCATTGGGCTTGGCCGGTAGGCTCATACCCAGTGTTGCTCGAACCGCTTCATCCAGCACAATAGCCCCGCCACGCAGCACCAAGTGGCCTAGCAGCGCTTTTTCACGCAGGACAATGCCTGCCTGGCCGCTGGCACGGGGTGCCGGATGTTGCTGGTAGCTCCACGCCAGAGGAGATTCGACCTTTGGATTGCCGTCGGGCACGGTGTTGAACTCTCGCACGTTAGATACGCTCACGTTAGACATGCTGGCGCTCTCCTTTCGGATCGATGAATACAGGGCTAACGATTTCGGCTTCATGCATCGTGCCATCCGTCATGGGGATATACACGGTTTGGCCCATTCGCTCATGACCACCCATCACCACGGCCAGGGCGAAGCCGTGCTTGAGCGATGCACTGTAATAGCTCGACGTTACGTGGCCCTTCATGTCCATGGGAATCGACTGCTTGCCGTCGAAGACGATCTGCGCGCCTTCCTCCAGTACTACGCTTGGGTCCTTGGGCTTTAAGCCGACAAACTGTTTGCGATCCTTACGACGGGTATCCGGGCGCGATAGGGCCCGCTTGCCGATCCACGGGAAGGGCTTGTCGTAGCCAATCGCCCACTGCATACCCAGGTCCTCGGGCGTCACCGAGCCGTCGGTATCTTGGCCGACGATGATCAGGCCTTTCTCGGCGCGCAGCACGTGCATGGTTTCGGTGCCGTAGGGTGTCAGGTTGTACTTCTCGCCGTGCTCGAAGAGCTTCTTCCACACGTGCATGGCGTAGTTGGCCTGCACGTTGATCTCAAACGCCAGTTCGCCGGTGAACGAGATACGGAAGATGCGCGCCGGTACCTCTGCCACCGTGGCATCGCGCCAGTCCATGAACTTGAAGTTCTCGCGATCTAAATCCAGGTCGGTCAGCTCGGACAAAAGCTTGCGCGCGTCCGGGCCGGTCACCGTCATGGTTGCCCAGTGGTCGGTCACCGAGTTGAAGTAGACCTGAAGCTCCGGCCACTCGGTCTGGTGCCACAGCTCCAGCCACTCGAGCACGCCTGCCGCGCCGCCGGTGGTGGTGGTCATCAGGAAATGGTTATCGCCCAGGCAGCTGGTCGTACCGTCGTCCATCAGCATGCCGTCGTCTTTGCACATCAGGCCGTAGCGCACGCGCCCAGGGGCGAGCTGAGCCCACTTGTTGGTGTAGACGCGGCCCAAGAACTCACGGGCATCCGGCCCCTGGATATCGATCTTGCCAAGCGTCGAGGCGTCCAGAATCCCCACACCCTCGCGTACCGCCAGGCACTCGCGGTTGACCGCCTCATGCATGGTTTCCTTCTTGCCATTCACGGTGCGTGGAAAATACCAGGGGCGCTTCCACTGGCCCACGTCCTCGAACTCGGCGCCGTTCTCGATATGCCACTGGTGTAGCGCGGTGTAACGCTCAGGGTCAAATAGCTCGCCGCAGTGGCGGCCGACGATGGCGCCAAAAGTGACCGGCGTGTAGTTGGGCCGGAACACGGTAGTACCTACTTCGGGAATCGAACGATCCAGGCAGCGTGCGGCAATCGCCATACCGTTGATATTACCCAGCTTCCCTTGGTCGGTACCAAAGCCCAGCGCCGTGTAGCGCTTGACGTGCTCGATGGATTCAAAGCCTTCGCGGGTGGCCACTTCAATACCCGCGGCGGTCACATCGTTTTGCAGGTCAACAAACTGCTTGGGCGCGCGCAGGGCGCTCTTTTCATGGGGCACCTGATAAAGCGCGCAGGCTGGGGCATCGCGCCGCGCTCGAGTGGCGGGCAGTACGATATCCGGCGCATTGTTGAAGCCACTTTCCAGCGCTGCCTGGCGGCCAGCGCGAGCACCATCGGTCAGCGTCTCGCTCAGAGCGTAGTGGCCGGCCACGCCGCCTGCCGCGTGCATGCCTTTTACCTTGCCGGGGACAAAGCCTAGTAGCTCTTCGTTCCATACCGGACGAGTGCCGGTGTGCGACGAGAGGTGAATCACCGGGCTGTAGCCGCCGGAGCTTGCGATGGTATCGCACTCAAGCTCCTCGACTTTTCCAATCACCACGAAACGCTCAAGGTCGATGGCCGAGATACGCGCCCCGGTGACGCGCTGATTGCCGCGCGCTTCGATGACGGCGCTGCCGGTAATCACGCGAATACCGCTGTCGCGCGCCTGGCGCACCAAATCGCCGTCCGGGTTGGCTCGTGCATCGACAATGGCGACCACCTTGCGTCCCGCCTCTTTCCAGTCAAGCGCGGCGCGGTAGGCGTGGTCGTTACTGGTGGAGAGCACCAGGCTCTGGCCGGGCACTACCGCGTAGCGGCGAATATAGGTAGAAATAGCGCCGGCGAGCATGTTGCCGGGCAGATCGTTGTTGGCATACACCAGCGGCCGCTCATGAGTGCCGCTGGCCAATACTACCTGGGCGGCGCGCACGCGATGCAGGCGTGCCCGAGATTCACCGGGGAAACCTGCCTCACGGGCGGTATCGGCCAAGTGCTCGGTACGCCGTTCGTGCAGGGTGACAAAGTTGTGGTCGTGATAGCCGTTGGCCGTGGTGCGTGGCAGCAGCGTCACGGTTTCCATGCCGGCAAGCTCGCTGAGCGCTTGCTCAACCCAGCGTACGGCGGAAACGCCATCCAGCGTCTCGCGGCTATCCAGCAGCGAGCCGCCCATCTCTTCCTGCTCGTCGCACAGGATCACGCGGGCACCAGCACGTGCGGCACTAAGCGCGGCGGCAAGCCCCGCCGGACCCGCGCCGATCACCATCACATCGCAGTGATGATGCATGTGATCGTAGATATCCGGATCAGACTCGGTCGGCGCACGGCCCAGGCCCGCGCCCATGCGGATGTACTTCTCATAGGTCATCCACATTGAGGCAGGGGCCATAAAGGTCTTGTAATAGAAACCTGGCGGCATGAAACCACCACCCAGGCGGCCTACCCAACTCATTACGTCACGCTGAACGTTGGGCCAGCCGTTGGTGCTGCGAGCGACCAGGCCGCTATACAGACCTTGCTGGGTGGCACGCACGTTGGGCACCTGAGTGTCATCCCGGGCGCCCAGCTGGACCACGGCATTGGGCTCTTCGGAACCTGCGGCGACAATGCCGCGAGCGCGTGAATATTTGAAGCTACGGTTGACGATATTGACGCCGTTGGCGAGTAGCGCCGAGGCCAGCGTGTCGCCCTTGAAGCCTTGATAGCGTTGACCGTTGAAGGTGAACTCAAGCACCTGCGAGCGATCGACACGCCCGCCTGCCGCGATACGATTGGACTGGGTCATGACGAGGTCTCCTCGTTCAGTGCTTTGTTTTCAGACCGGGCGCCCACGGTTTGCCAACCGCCATCGGCCACCTGGACGCCTTGTTCGTGACGAACATCGGGCGTTGCCGCCGTAATGGTCGGCTGCTCGCCCATCGGGTAGGTTTCCAGAATGTCGTAGGTCACCGTATTGCGGGTGATATTGAAAAACTTGCGACAGCCCACCGAGTGCACCCACATTTCGTGGTGAATGCCGCGCGGGTTGTTGCGGAAGAACAGGTAGTCGCCCCACTCCTCGTCGCTGGTGTTGTCCGGGTCGGAAGGGCGCATTAGGTGAGCCTGACCGCGAGCGTGAAATTCCTCTTCCTCGCGGTGCTCCTTGCAGTAGGGGCAGAAGATATAAAACATGATGGGCTCTCCTCAGTGCGCCACGCCAGCGGCGCCGTGTTCATCGATCAGCGCACCGGTATGGAAACGGTCGATGGAAAAGGGTGCCGCGATGGGATGCATTTCGCCCTTGGCCAGGCTCGCGGCGAAAACATGCCCGGAACCGGGGGTCGCCTTGAAGCCACCGGTGCCCCAGCCGCAGTTGAAATACAGGCCCTTAACCTTCGTTTTGGACAGGATCGGGCAAGCGTCCGGGCAGGTATCCACGATGCCGCCCCACTGGCGGTTCATGCGCACCCGAGAGAACATCGGGAACATCTCGACGATGGCTTGAAGTGTGTGCTCAATGGTCGGATAGCTGCCGCGCTGACCGTAACCTAAGTAACCATCGATACCGGCACCGATCACCAGGTCGCCCTTGTCGGACTGGCTGATATAGCCGTGAACGTGGTTAGACATGGTGACCGTATTGAGGATCGGCTTGAGCGGCTCGGACACCAGCGCCTGCAGCGGATGCGACTCCAGCGGCAGCTTGATACCCGCCATATTGGCAAGCACCCCGGAGTTGCCCGCCGCCACGCAGCCCACGGTATTGGCTTCGATATCGCCGCGGTTGGTGTGAACACCCAGCACCTTGCCATCGCGAATCTTGAAGCCGGTCACTTCGGTATTCTGCAAAAGATCGACACCCAGTGCGTCTGCACCACGGGCAAAGCCCCAGGCCACAGCGTCGTGGCGCGCCACGCCAGCACTTTTCTGCCAGGACGCCCCCATGATCGGGTAGCGGGCGCGGCTGGAGATATCAAGCTGAGGCTCGATCTCCTTGATCTGCTGCGGGGTGACTACCTCGCTGTCGATACCATTCAAGCGGTTAGCGTGAACGCGGCGCTGAATATCGCGCATGTCCTGCAGTGTGTGGCCCAGGTTGAGTACGCCGCGCTGGGAGAACATCACGTTGTAGTTCAAATCCTGGGAAAGGCCTTTCCACAGATCGAGTGAGTGGTTGTAAAGACGTCCCGCTTCGTCCCACAGATAGTTGGAACGTACGATAGTGGTATTACGTGCGGTATTACCCCCGCCCAGCCAGCCTTTTTCGACCACGGCGACATTCTTGACGCCGAACTCTTTCGCCAGGTAATAGGCGGTGGCTAGCCCGTGACCGCCACCACCCACAATGATGACGTCGTAGCGCTTCTTGGGTTCAGGGTTGCGCCACTGACGCTCCCAGTTCTCGTGGTGACCGAGCGCATGTTTGACCAGTCCGAAGCCGGAATAACGTTGCATAAAGTTTCTCCTTGATCGGCTCCGCGGAGCCGGCTGGCGGCTATCGTCAGGCGACTGAGGCTGCGCTATCGGCCACGTGTTCACGCGTGACTTGGGCTTGCCCATACACTGGGTAGTGGGCACACAGGTCGGCGACGTTTTCGCGTACCTGATTTTCTACGCCAGTGGTGTCCTGCTGATCGGCTAGTACGTCGAGAATGTCGCAAATCCAGCCCGCCAAGTGTTCGCAGTCCGCTTCGACCATCCCACGGGTGGTTACCGCTGGGGTACCGATGCGCAAACCCGAAGTAACGAAGGGGCTTTGTGGGTCGTTGGGCACGGTATTCTTGTTGACCGTGATATGCGCGCGCCCAAGGGCCGCGTCGGCATCTTTACCGGTAATGCCCTGTTTGATCAGCGAGACTAGGAAAAGGTGATCGTCGGTACCGCCGGACACCACATCAAAACCGCGCTCAACGAAGACGCGGGCCATGGTGCGGGCGTTGGCGATGACTTGGCGCTGATAGTTGACGAAGTCCTGGTTCATGGCCTCTTTGAACGCCACCGCTTTGGCCGCGATCACGTGCATGAGCGGGCCGCCCTGCTGACCGGGGAAAACCGCGCCGTTGAGCTTCTTGTACAGCGTTTCGTCGCCATCGGCGGAGAGAATCAGACCGCCGCGCGGGCCGCGCAGTGTTTTGTGGGTCGTGGTGGTCACCACATGGGCGTGGGGCAGTGGGCTCGGGTAGAGGCCTGCGGCGACCAAGCCGGCCACGTGGGCCATATCGACCATGAGATAGGCACCCACTTCATCAGCGATGGTGCGGAAACGGCGCCAGTCAACCACGCGTGAATAGGCCGAGAAACCAGCGATGATCATTTTCGGCTTATGCTCGCGTGCCAGCCGCTCGACTTCGTCGTAGTCGATCTCGCCGGTACCTTCGACCAGCCCGTACTGGATAGCGTTGTAGTGCTTGCCCGAGAAGTTGGGCGCGGCGCCATGGGTCAGGTGGCCGCCGTGGGCCAGGCTCATGCCCAGAATGGTATCGCCCGGGCTTACCAGCGCCATGAATACTGCAGCATTGGCCTGGGCGCCAGAGTGGGGCTGCACGTTGGCATAGTTGGCACCAAACAGGCTACAAGCCCGCTCGATAGCCAGCGCTTCCACTTTATCGACAAACTCACAGCCGCCGTAATAGCGCTTGCCGGGGTAGCCTTCGGCGTACTTGTTGGTCAGCTGGGTGCCCTGAGCTTCCATCACCAGCTTGCTGGTGTAGTTCTCGGAAGCAATCAGTTCGATATGGGCTTCCTGGCGCGCTGTTTCTTCAGCAATTGCCGAGGCAAGGGCTGTGTCGTAGTTGGCCAAGCGGGCTTCGGGAGAAAAGTTGTTGTGAGCCATCTGGGTCTCCAGGCTAGTCGCTTTGTTCGGTCTGGGAGTCTGTTAGCGTCGGTAATCGCATCACCGTCAACGCTATCCTGCCGCGATAGTATCGTTGGCCTTGCCCCCCAAGATGCTTGCCGACGTCACCGCTCGGCGTATTTGCGACATTGGGGTGAATTTTTTATGGGGCTTTATAAGACGTCGCCTATCTATTGCTCGACGTCGTTTATGAGTAATTGCGGGTAAGCCGGGTGCGTCATGCTGCGGCAACAGGTTAATGTTTTTAGTTGGCCTGCTGATCAAGAAGCGCTTCTCGCAAATGCTTCAAATACGCCAGCTCGATTCAAAAATAATGATGCCAGCACAGTTATTGAGAACGTCCTTGAGATAGCTCTTGAGACAGTCCTTGAGAACGTTTTCGAGACTGTGCCAGCGCCTAGAAGAGAGGATTCCGCATGTCCAACAATCGTGGTGTTGTTTATATCGGCGACGGTAAGGTCGAAGTCCAGGATATCGCCTACCCGAAAATGGAAACGCCCCATGGCAAACCCATTGATCACGGCGTCATCTTGAAAGTGGTTTCCACGAATATCTGCGGCTCCGACCAGCATATGGTGCGCGGGCGGACCACGGCGCCCACCGGCATGGTACTGGGCCACGAGATCACCGGTGAGGTGATCGAGAAGGGCAAGGGCGTCGAGTTTCTAAGCATTGGCGATATCGTGTCAGTGCCGTTCAACGTAGCCTGCGGACGCTGCCGTACCTGTAAAGATGGCCATACTGGCCTTTGTCTGCATGTTAACGATGACCGTGCAGGCGGCGCTTATGGTTACGTTGATATGGGTGGCTGGGTAGGTGGGCAGGCGCACTACGTCATGGTGCCCTACGCCGACTTCAACCTTTTGAAGTTCCCGGATCGCGACCAGGCCATGACCCAGATCCGCGACTTGACCATGCTGAGCGATATTCTCCCAACCGGCTTCCACGGCGCTTTAAAAGCGGGCGTTGGCGCGGGCTCCACGGTGTACGTTGCCGGTGCTGGCCCGGTAGGACTGGCGGCGGCCGCCTCGGCACGCCTATTAGGCGCAGCGGTGGTGATGATCGGAGACTTCAATCAGGCGCGCCTGGAGCACGCCCGTAAGATGGGTTTTGTGCCGATTGATCTGAGCAAGCATGATCGCCTGGGCGAAATGATTGCCGCGGTGGTAGGCGAGCCGAGTGTGGACAGCGCCATTGATGCGGTCGGTTTTGAGGCGATCGGGCACGGCGGTAAAGAGCAGCCAGCGGTGGTGCTTAACCAGATGATGGAAGTCACCCGCGAAGGCGGCTCCATCGGTATTCCAGGGCTTTACGTGACCGAAGACCCGGGCGCGACCGAGAAAGCCGCGCAGACTGGAAGCTTAAGCCTGCGCTTTGGCCAAGGCTGGGCCAAGGGGCTCTCTTTCCATACCGGCCAGACGCCGGTGGTACAGTACAACCGCCAGCTGATGCAGGCCATTCTGCACGGGCGCCTGAACATCGCCGAGATCGTCAACGCCCAGGTGATCTCGCTTGAAGACGCGCCAACGGGCTACGAGCAGTTCGACGCGGGCGTGGCGAGCAAGTTTGTCCTCGATCCTCATGGGCTGCTGGGCGCTGCCTGATCAATGCTGAAATGAGCGGGTAACAAACACTGACAACGCTCATGGCCGCGGGCCATGAGCGTTTTTGTGTGTCCGCTTTTATGGATTTACGGCATAAAAAAATGGATACCGAGGCAGGTCGGTATCCGTCTAGGGGTAGGCTGTTTTTATGGAATAAAGGTCTTCCGCGTTAGAAATCCACCACAAGATTGCCTTTCGGGCGGCTGCAGCAGGACAGAATGTAGCCCTCTTCAATATCCTCGTCGGTAATCCCGCCGTTGTGTTCCATTTCCACCTCGCCGGATTTCAGCTCCACCCGGCAGGTACCGCAGATACCCATACCGCAGGCCTTGGGAATATGCAGGCCAAGCTTGGACGCCGCCGCGTGCACAGTTTCGCCTGGCTGAATGCGTACGCTTTTGTTCGACTGGGCGAATTCGATGTTGATCAGCTCCTCAGGCTCGGCCATCTCGGCTTCCACTTCAGCCTGCCCGACAAGCTCCAGAACGTCTTCTCGAACGTCCACCGGCGTCGCGCCAAACGACTCTTCATGGTAGTGGTCCATGTTGAAGTTGTTGGCGCGCAGAATTGCCTTGATGGCGTTCATGTAGGGTGTCGGGCCACAGCAGAATATTTCCCGCTCAAGGAAATCTGGCGCCATCAGCTCAAGCATGGGCTGGGTCAGGTAACCGCGGTAGCCGGCCCACGCCTCGCCAATATCGTCTTTCTTTTCGCAAATGATATGCAGCTTGAACTCGGGAATGCGCGAGAACATGTGCACCAGCTCCCGGTGATAGATAACGTCACGCGGTGCACGAGCGCTGTGGATGAACTCGACGTCCACATTGGCGTTGGTATCAAAGAACCAGCGCGTCATCGACATCAGCGGGGTAATGCCCACGCCGCCGGAGAGAAACAGCACCTTTTCGGCAGGGAAGTCGATGGAGTTGAAGTTGCCGACCGGGCCATGGACCACCAGCTCATCGCCCACCTTGAGATTGGCATGTAGCCAGTTGGAAACATGACCGCCCGGCACTTGCTTGACCGTGATTGAAAAGCTGTAAGGCACGGAGGGAGAGCTGGAAATCGTATAAGAGCGCATGATCGGCTGGTTATCGATTTCAAGCTCCAGCGTCACGAACTGGCCCGGCTTGAAGAAGAACATTACCGGCTGTTCAGCCATAAAGCAGAACGTGCGAACGTCCCAGGTTTCCTGAATGATCTTGACGCACCGCACATGGTGGCGGCCGTTGGTCCAGGTCTGGGTCGTGACGGGATTAAAGAAGTTCATTGTCATCGTCGTCTCAATATGGCCGTGCTATCGCGTTGCCTTCACCGGCCCGTCCTGTCTGCACGGTCCAGCACCATTAACCTGCATTCTGGGTACGCGCTTTATGGCCAGCTTGCCTGTTAGCGACACGCACTTACCTTGCGGCACCTTCTCTACATCAAAAATCTCCGCTCACGTCGTCGCCACGCCACATAGTGTCGTGGGCAGATAATTGATGGCAAAAGCCGTGCACCACAATCCATCAACAAGTAGCAAGCGCTGCGCGCTTCACACAATCGCCAGGTTACGCAGCTTAACAACAACACAATCATGTTTGGTTAACGACCCTGTCGCCGCCCTGGGTAAGGGAGGCGGTGTTTAAAAGGATATCTGGTATGAACAAGACAATGGATTACACACACAACGACCTACTGGCATCCATGCGTGAAGCGACGGTTGATATGCTGCAGTCCCGCACGCGTACCTATTCTCTGCCCCAGCCTTTCTATAACGATGCCCGCTTGTTTGCGCTCGATATGCAGGAAGTCTTTGAAAAAGAATGGCTATTCGCGGGCATGGCTTGCGAAATTCCGGCCAAGGGCAATTTCATGACGCTGCAGGTCGGTGACAACCCCATCGTTATCGTGCGCGGCGTTGAAGATCAGATTCATGCTTTCTATAACGTATGCCGTCACCGAGGCTCACGGTTGTGCACCAAGGACAAGGGCAAGGTCGCCAAGCTAGTATGTCCCTACCACCAGTGGACCTATGAACTCGATGGCCGGTTGCTGTTTGCCGGAAGCGACATGGGCGCCGACTTCGACCTTAACCAGTTTGGGCTGAAGCCGGTTAGCGTGCGCACCGCCGGGGGCTTTGTGTTTATCAACCTGAGCGATAATCCGCCGGCGATTGATGATTTCCTGGTCACGCTGGAGCACTACCTTGAGCCTTACCAGATGGATAACGTCAAGGTCGCCGTGGAGTCGAGCATTGTCGAGCAGGCCAACTGGAAGCTGGTCATTGAGAATAACCGCGAGTGCTACCACTGCAACGGCTCGCACCCCGAGCTTTTGAATTCGCTGATCGAGTTTGACGATACCGAAGACCCGCGTGCGACGGATAAGTACAAAGACCTGGTGACCCGCAAGCAGACCGACTGGAACGGCGAGCAGGTGCCCTGGCAGCTCAAGCGCTTTGGCAAGCGCAACCGCCTGACCCGTACGCCGCTACTCGATGGCGTGGTATCCATGACCATGGACGGCAAGCCGGCCTGCAACAAACTGATGGGCCGCCTGACCAGCCCGGACATGGGCTCGCTGCGTATTCTGCACCTGCCCAACTCCTGGAACCACTTTATGGGTGATCACGCGGTCGTGTTCCGCGTACTGCCGCTTGGCCCTCAGCAGACCATGGTAACTACCAAATGGCTGGTGCATAAAGATGCGGTGGAAGGCGTGGATTATGACCCCGAAAACATGCGCCGCGTGTGGGATGCCACCAACGATCAGGATCGCCAACTGGCCGAGGAGAACCAGCGCGGTATCAACTCTAAGGCCTATCAGCCCGGCCCCTATTCACAAACCTACGAGTTTGGGGTGATCGACTTTATTGACTGGTACTCCGAGCGCATGCTCAGCAATCTGGGAAGCGATAACGTCGCGCTGCAGTTGGCTCAGGGTTAGAACGCATTAAGAGCTGGCCCGTCTTGGCGGGCCAGTTCCCAGCCGCTGCTCAGTCATCACTTCTTAGCTAACCATCACTCAACGGGTAGAAAACGCTCAATGGCATGGCGCACCGACGGCAGCATGATGGCTTGCTGCTCCATGAGTTCACGCACCAGCGCCGGGAGTTCAGGAATCGTTTTTTGCTGATGCGCTTGTGCCGCGATACGTGCACACGTATCGGGGTCGGCATCCTTTGGAATATCAATACCCAGCGCGGTTAGTCGCGCTCGAAAATCATCACCATCAATCAGTTCGACAATCATCATGACGGCATCCTCTCACGTGTTGGCCGTTTGGCCTGCCAGTGTACCCATAACCTGCTGCCAATAGCTTGAGCGACGCGGCAATAGCTATGTCAGTGTCGGTTTTAAACAACTGCACTGGCGCGTATCGCCTAAGAATTCAAATGGCCGTACTCGGCGTATTGCTCGTCTCGAAAAATAACAACGAGGATAACCTATGGACCATGATGATCCCGTCCTGACTCCCGGTCAGGATAACAAGCAGGTCATGGGGCTGGATTTTCATAACCCCGTCTTTCCACTTTCCGCTCTCGCCATTCTGCTGTTCATTCTTTACGCGCTGGTCTATCCGGATGCCGCGAATACCCATCTGGGGGTTGCCAAGAACTGGTCGATCGAGCATTTCGACTGGCTGTTCATGATTGCGGGCAATGTTTTTGTGGTGTTCTGTCTATTGTTGATTTGTTTGCCACTTGGACGGATACGCCTGGGCGGCGTTGATGCGAAGCCGGAATACTCGCGCACCTCCTGGTTTGCCATGCTGTTTGCCGCAGGCATGGGTATCGGTCTGATGTTCTGGAGCGTCGCGGAGCCGGTGGCCTATTATACCGATTGGTACGGCACGCCCCTGAATATTCCTGCGAATACGCCGGAAGGCGCTAGCGCCGCGATGGGCGCGACCATGTTCCATTGGGGCCTGCATCCTTGGGCGATTTATGGCGTAGTGGCACTTTCGCTGGCCTTCTTTTCCTATAACAAAGGTCTACCGCTTACGTTGCGCTCCGCCTTTTATCCGATTCTGGGCGAGCGCACCCGCGGCTGGGCGGGTCATATCATCGATATTCTTGCCGTACTGGCGACCATTTTTGGTCTGGCGACCTCGCTCGGCTTTGGCGCTACCCAGGCGTCCAGCGGGCTTGCCTACCTGTTCGATATTCCCAACACCATTGGTACGCAGCTGGCGATTATTGTAGTGGTCACGGTGATTGCGCTCATTTCGGTATGGCGAGGAATCGACGGCGGTTTGAAGCTGTTCTCGAATATCAACATGATCATAGCGGCGGTGCTGCTTCTGTTCGTGGTGGTAGCAGGGCCGACGCTGATGATTCTGACCGGTATTGGTACCACCGCAGTGGACTATGTAAGCCATATCTTGCCGCTTTCGAACTGGATTGGCCGCGACGATGACGTTTGGTATCACGGCTGGACCATTTTCTACTGGGCGTGGTGGATCTCATGGTCACCGTTTGTGGGCATGTTTATCGCTCGTGTATCGCGGGGGCGTACGGTTCGTGAATTTCTTATTGCTGTGCTGCTGGTGCCGACGCTGGTCACGCTGGTATGGATGAGCGCCTTTGGCGGTACGGCGCTCTTTCAGGCCACTAACGGCGTGGGTGAGTTGGCCAACGGCATTAGCGACGTCTCCCTTGCCATGTTCCATATGCTCGAGCAGCTGCCGTTAACCGGCATTACTTCAACGCTTGCGATTGTTTTGGTGCTGGTGTTCTTTATTACCTCTTCGGACTCCGGCTCGCTGGTGATCGACAGCATCACCGCCGGCGGCAAGACCGATGCACCCAAAGGCCAGCGGGTGTTCTGGGCCGCGCTTGAAGGCGTGATTGCCGGCGTGCTGCTGTACGGTGGGGGGAGCGCTGCGCTTAGCGCGCTTCAGGCGGGTGCGGTGGCTACGGGACTACCCTTCACGCTGGTTCTCTTGTTAATGTGTTTTAGCCTTTACAAGGGGCTTCATAAGGAGTGGAACCAGCTCAACGCACTACCCAGAGCTGTGGGGTAATCAACCCTTCTGCTGTTTTCGGGGCGCCCATAGGCTGGCGCCCCTTCTGGCTAACCTACAGGTTGTCGTAAATACTGCCGGGCATGCCGCTGATAACAATGAACGTAATAGCGTAGCGTTGCACCATGGCTAAACAATATTAATAACCTTACGGCTATTCCAATGATTTACACTTTCGCAATACTGCTCAGTCTGGTTGGCTATTTTGTTATCGGGCACCTGGCCGGACGGCGCGTCAAAGGCCTGGATGATTATTTGGTGGCCGGTCGCAATGCGCCCACGTTTTTTATCCTGGGTACGCTGGTGGCAAGCTATTTGAGTACTAGCGCGTTTCTTGGTGAAACGGGCTTTGCCTATCAAGGCTATCCGTTTGTCATGCTGATTTTTGCCGCAATCAGCACCTCGGGCTGCCTGTTGGGCGCACTGGTATTTGGACGTTACCTGCGGCGTAGCGGGGCCAGAACCGTGCCGGAGTTTTTCGGCAAGCGCTTTGCCTCGCGCCGCGTTCAGGTGATTGCTGGGCTGACCACCATCATCGGCTTGGGCGCTTACCTGCTGGGCGTAATGCAGGGCGCGGGCATCATGTTCTCCGAGCTTACCGGTATGCCCTACTGGGTCGGTTTGGTATTGGTGTGGGCGACCTACACCGGCTTTATTCTCTATTCGGGCTCGCCCGGTGTCATGCTCACCGATACGATCATGTTCGTGATCTTCTCGCTGGCAGCGCTGGGGGGGGCGATTTACGTGATTCAGGATCTGGGCGGTTGGAGCGGGGTGGTTGAAGGACTGCTTACGCAAACTGATAAGCCAGGTATTGCACTTTGGCACGGTGTGCTCGAAGGCCCAGAGGCCAGTTTCTCCTCGCCCGGTGAAGCACTTACCTGGGGGCTGACGCTGGGTCTGGTGTGGGCGGCGGTGCTGGCGGCAAGCCCTTGGCAGTCCAGCCGTTATCTGATGGCGCGCAACGAGCATGTGGTGATGCGCTCGGCCATGCTGACGGCGGTGGCATTGGCTATTTTCTACGCGTTGATGATGATGACCGGCGCGGCGATCAATCTGTACGATCCTCAGCTTGATCCTGAACGCTCGATGATCTGGGTGGCGCTCAACGTGCTGCCGACTTGGCTTGGCGTGGTCATTTTGACCGGCGTGTTCGCCGCGGGGCTGTCGTCCTGCTCGACGTTTCTGTCGATTATCGGCTTTAGCCTTTCCAACGATATTCTTGCCGCATCAAAAGATGACGCCTCGGCGATGCGCAAGAGCCGCATGGCGGTACTGGGCGCGGGTTTGATTGCGCTGCTGCTGGCGCTATTCCAACCGCCGGCGGTCATGTCAGTGGTCTGGTTTGCCGCCACGCTGTTTGCTTCTTCCTGGGGGCCGGTAGCGTTGATGAGTATCTGGAGCAAACGAATCACCGCTACGGGTGCCAGCTGGGGGCTGGCAGTTGGATTTATGGGCAATGTGGCCTTGTCGATGATGATTCAGGCCGAATGGCTCAGCCTGCCGGTGTATTTGCACCCGGTGCTGTTGAGCACTTTGATGGCGCTTGTCGCGATCATGCTGGCCTCCCGGATGACCCGCGTGAGCCAGGCCGAGAAAGAGTACCGGGCGTTTCTGCATACATTCGATGCCCAAGCGGTCAGCGGTTGGGTGTCCGGCACCCGCTGGTTCGCGATATGCACCATGCTTTCTGGTGCGGCCATCGGGGTGTTTTTGTGGCAGCAGTACGCGGTGACTCTGGCCGGGTTTGCCGCGCAGTTTAATGTGGATGCCAATGCCGTGCAGGGCGGCTACGCTCTGGCGATTGGCTGTGGCAGCATGTTATTGATGGCTGGGGCAGTGGGCTTCTGGGTGGTTCGCCCTCGCCAACAGAAGGCATTAGCCGCGCGCATGACCAGCTAGTCGGGGTAGCCATTCATCGGCTGTCAGGCTTAACCGCTCGCCCATTGGGCGGGCGGTTATCTTTTTTGCCAACCGGGAGACAATGTAATGCCGGTAAGTCCTTACCAACGCGGTCTGCTTATGGTGATACTGGGCGTGGTGTTTCTCAGCTTCGATGGTCTGCTGATTCGCCTGGCTGATACCGATGGGTGGACCATCGTGTTCTGGCGCGGCTTTCTGATGTTCAGCGTGCTGGGCCTGTTGTGCCTTGCAGGCAATCGGCTGGTCAGGCTGCGCGCCAATCCATTCTCCTCGCTGGTCTCGGCAATACTGCTGGGGCTGATTTCAGCGCTCTTCGTACTTGCGGTGATGAACGCCAACGTAGCCAATGTGGTGGTGATCCTTAGCACCGCGCCTCTGTTCGCTGCGCTGTTTTCACGGGTGTTTCTCAAAGAGCGTGTCGCCTTGCGAACGCTGGTGGCAATTGCCATCTGCATGCTGGGCATGAGCCTGGTCTTTATGGGCGAGGGCGCCAAGGGGATGCTGGTGGGTAATCTGTACGCCCTGGCCGCGGCTCTGGCGATCGGGGGCAACCTGACGGTGCTGCGTCGTTATCCAGATATTGACCGTATCGTGGTGATTGCCGGCGGGGGCTTGCTTTCTGCGGCCATCGCATTGCCCTTGGCCGCGCCGTTTTCGCTGGATGTCCCGCGCTACGGCGTACTCGCTGTAATGGGGCTTATCCAGATGCCGCTGGCTACCGTGCTGATCAATAGCGCTACCCGCTACCTGCCGTCCACAGAAGTGGCGCTTTTCTACCTGGTAGAAACCGCGCTGGGCACGCTGTGGGTGTGGTGGCTGCTGGGCGAGGAGCCTACGGTTTCGACGTTGGCGGGTGGGGCGGTGGTCATTACCGTGCTGATCGTGCACGCGGGCATTGGTCTGCACCGGGAAAGGCAGCGTCTGCGGCTCTACCCGGGGTTTGTGGGGAAGTAGCGTTAAATCCAACAAGCAATGCCATAAAGCTTGTTTGAATAGCGTTTGTGCGCTCAAAAGTATAGTCGCTGGAGGGCGCGGGTAACCCGTAGCGGGGTGCTTTCGCCATCATGGCGCCCCCGCGTAGGGTTGCCCGCGCCCGGCGCCGGATCCGTGCTGTCTAGTGACGTACGTCGGCCCACCTAAAAGATGGGCCGACGTGGTTTCAAGGCAATCCGATGAGGCGACTAACGCAGTACCCCTTCCTCCTTGAGCAGCTTGAAGATCGCTTCGGCGCCCTGTTCCGGGGTGACATCAGAAAGCGTTTGCCCACTGCCGCCGTCGGCCTTGGCGGCGGCCGCCTTGAAGCGGTCGCGCGCCGAGGAGGATTTGACGATCTTGAGCCGCTTGGGCCGCTTGCGAGCCGGCTGAACCTGCCACGCGGCGAGCGCTTCGTCGATTTCGCTTGTCGCATCAAGGTGTTCGAACGCGCCTCGTTTGGCCGGACCGAAGGCGCTCTGACGTGCGGCGGGGGCGCTGCTGTCCACGGTGGCAATCGCCGGCAGGCGAATGCGCAGGCGGCGGCGTTTGCCGCGCGGCAGGGCTTGTAGCACCGTAGCCATGCCTTGTTCGACCTTTTCGACTGCCGCCAGGCCGGTGATGATCGGCCAGCCCAAAGCTTCGGCTAGAAGGTAGGGCAGCACGCCCGAAGCTTCGCCGGTTTCGGCGCGCGTGCCGGTCAATACCAGCTGCGGGGCGCCTGTGCGTAGTGCATTGGCCAGCGCTGGCACGACATCGGCCTGGGATTGCTGCTGGATCAGGCTGACGGTATCGATCCCCATACCTAGATAGCCGCGAATGGCTTCTTCGTGCTCGTGCTCCTGCTGGCCGGCGTGCAGCAGGCTGACCGAGGCGCCTTCCAGGGTCAAGGCCATTTCCACTGCCCGGGCGTCCTGGTCGGCGCGACGCGTGCGCGCGGTCAGCGGGTGGCGCCCGATGGAGACCAGGACGGCCACGTTCAGCCCGACAGACGCTGTTGACTTGGCATTATGCGGCATCGCGATTCTCCTGCTGCTCAAAGCGGTACTGCTCGACGCGTTTCACCAATGCAGCAAGCACCGCACTGGCATCACCGATCACGGCAAGATCGGCGCGCTTGACCATGTCGCAGCCTTCGTCGAGGTTGATGGCCACCACCTTGTCGCAGCTCTGAATGCCCTGCAGGTGTTGAATGGCGCCGGAGATTCCCACCGCCACGTAGACCCGGGCAGAGACCCAGGTGCCGGTGGCACCCACCTGGCGGTCACGGGGCATGTAGCCGTCGTCCACCGCCACCCGCGATGCCCCCTTTGTGGCGCCGAGCACGTCGGCGGCGTAGTGATAGCTGTCCCAATCTTTGACGCCGTTACCTGCCGAGAGGATAAATTCAGCTTCAGCGAGCGATACGCTGGCCGGGTCAACCGCCACTTCGCCCATGTCCTCAATACGTCCGAGCACATCGGGAAGCCCATTTGAAAGCTTGATCGGCTCAGCCGCGTGGCGGGTTTCGCTGACCGGGTCGGCGCACTCGGCCAGGGCCAATACGATACGGGGCAGAGTGCGGCTAATATCATTTCTACCCGCCGCGCCGCGTGCGGTACAGCGCCAGCCGGTCGCGCTTTCAGCATCTGCCTCGACCTGCCAGACCTGAGCGGCCGGGCGCTCGCCAAGTCGCGCGGCGAGGCGCCGGCCTAGCTCGCCGCCGACGTTGGAGTCGGGCAGCAGCCAGTAGCGGGGCGCCATTTCACGATCCACGCCCTGCAGGGTAGCGACGCTAAGCTCCGGCAGATAGCCCGAGAAGCGCTCGCCCTCCAAGTGCATTAACCGGTCAATGCCTGCCTCGCCAAAGGTGGTTTCTTTATGTTCGCCAAAGACGATCGCCAGCACGGCGCCTGGCTGGGCCGGATCAGCGTCGGCCAACTGGCGAGCAAGTCCAAGTAAATCGCGATCATGGGATGAAAGACGCCCACCAGCCATATCCGGCACCACCGCGATCATAAATGCTGGCGTATCGATAGCCACGTGTCGCCGTGCATCCTTGGCTTCAACGCTGCGTCCCGGAGCCTGAGCTGCCTGCTGGGCGCCGCTACGATCAATACGCCGAATGCCGTTGGGACCTATAAAACCGACCGCATGCGGGTTGCGGCGCATTACGCCGTTAGGCCCCATCCATTCATTGGCCACCGCGCCACCACCTAGTTCGGCCAGCACTTCAAGGTGCTGTGGGTGCAGGCGGTTGCGGGCGATCCACTCTTTTCGCGGGTCACGACGAACAAGTTCGCTCATGGCATTACCTCCTCGGCGGTACGCGACACGGTTGGAGCCGCCTTGCTTTGGGTCGCCTTTTCGTCAGGCATTTTGATGATCAAAGCATCGGCGACCAGTTCGGCGATATCCTTGATATCGGCGCGGGGTTCCACCACGCCTTCGAGCATGGCGGTACACTGCGGGCAGCCCACCGCGACCAGGTCAGCACCGGTTTCGCGAACATCTTCCATACGCATATCGGGAATCCGCTGCTTACCAGGGATATCGGTAATCGGCGCGCCGCCGCCACCGCCGCAGCAGCGCGAGCGATAGCCGGAGCGGACCATCTCTTTTACTTCGATGCCGAGTGCACGGAGCACGTCCCGTGGCGCTTCATATTCACCGTTGTAGCGGCCGAGATAACAGGGGTCGTGGTAGGTTACGCTGCCGCCTTTCCAGGCCTTGAAGGTGAGCTTACCGGCGACCACCAGCTCGTTGATATAGGTACTGTGGTGCTGCACATGGTAGTCGGCGGGCGCCTCCGGCGTTCCAAGCTCGCCGTACTCGTTTTTCAGCACGTGGAAGCTGTGCGGGTCGCAGGTGACGATGCGCGAAAAGCGGTAATGGCTGAGCGTTCTGATATTGCGTTTGGCCAGGCTCTGGAAGGTGGCTTCATCACCCAGGCGCCGGGCCACGTCGCCGCTGTCGCGCTCCTCGGTACCCAGCACGGCAAAGTCGACGTTAGCGGCGCGCAGCACGCTAATAAAGGCGCGCAGGGTGCGCTGGTTGCGCATGTCGAAGACGCCGTCGCCCAGCCATAACAACACATCCGCCTCGCGCTTGTCCGCCATTAAAGGCAGGTTCAAGTCCGCTGCCCAGTGCAGGCGCGAGTCAGGATCAAAGCCGCCCGGGTTGTCCGTGGCAATCAGGTTATCCAGCACTTCGGCGCCCTTGTTGGGCGTGTTGCCGTGCTCAAGCGTCAGGAAACGGCGCATGTCAACGATGGCATCGACGTGCTCGATCATCATCGGGCACTCTTCAACGCAGGCGCGGCAAGTGGTGCACGACCACAGCGTTTCGGCATCTACCAGCGCGCCGCCCGCACGATTCACAATCGGCCCGTGGGGCGTACCAGCATGCTCGCCCACCGGCTTGCCGGGGTAGGGCGAGCCGTAGTAGTGGGCATCGCTGCCGCCAGCCATGCCGACCACCATGTCCTGAATCAGTTTTTTCGGGTTGAGCGGCTGGCCAGCGGCAAAGGCCGGGCACATGGCTTCGCAGCGACCGCACTGTACGCAGGCGTCAAAACCCAGCAACTGGTTCCAGGTGAAGTCAGCGGGCTTTTCCACGCCGAGCTTGGCGCTGTCGTCGTCAAGCGCCAGCGCTTTCAGGCCGGTGGAGCGATGCTCACCGCCCGTGCCGTCGGAAAAGCGCTCGGGGCGGCGGTGAAAAGCGAGGTGCAGGGCGCCGGCGAAGGCGTGCTTCATCGGCCCGCCCCAGGTCATGCCGAAGAACATCTCGCCAAGCCCCCAGACGATGATGGCCGCCAGCACGAACGCGGCGATCCAGCCCACGCCACTCTGGAGAATGCCTTCCGGCAGGATCCCGGCGGTGGGCAGTGTCACCACGAACATGCCGATCGAGAAGGCCATTAGGCTCTTGGGCAGGCGCATCCACGGGCCCTTGGAGAGCCGTGAGGGCGGCGGGCTGCGCCGTTTGGCGACCAGCAGGCTGCCTATGAACATGCTGATGGTGGCGGCCAGAAGCACCCAGGCAAGAATCGTGCTGTTCAGGCCAAAGCCGTGAACCACGATAGCCAGTAACGCGGCCAGCACAAAGCCGCCGGCAGTGGCCACGTGGGTGTGTGAAATGTACTTGTCCCGCTCGACGACGTGGTGCAGGTCGACCAGGTAGCGTCTGGGTACCTGCATCAACCCTTTGATTACGGGAACGGAAGAGGGGCGCCCCTGGCGCCACAGGCGCACCCGGCGCACGGCACCGATGGCGGCAAGCGCGAGCGCAGAAAACAGCAGAATCGGCAGAAGGGTATCAAGCATGGCGTCTCTCCTCTCAGAGACACCGTAAGTACAAAACGTCATGAGCCGTGCGGCCCATGACGTTCAGCTTACAGCGTTATTGTCAGAAGTCCTTGCAAAGCCGCAGCGCATCGTAGATGGCCGCATGCGTGTTGCGTGGCGCCGTGCAGTCACCCAGACGGAACAGCGCGAAGCCATCGCCGGTCTCTTGTAGGCAGGGCTGGGGCTTGATCGCGTAGAGCGCTTCGAGATCCATCTGGCCTTTGTTACGCGACTGCTCCTTGAGGCTGTAATAGAGCGCTTCATCCGGGCGAACGCCGTTTTCAACCACCACCTGATCCACCACTCGCTCCTCCAGCGCGCCGGTGTACTCGTTTTCGAGCACTGCGACTAGCGAATCGCCTTCGCGGTAGACCTTATGCAGCGCGAGATCCGAGGTCATGATGACTTCTTTGTCGTACAGGCTGCGGTAGTAAGTGGGGAAGGTCGTGCCCCCTACCGCCGCACCTGGCTTGATATCGTCGGTAACGATCTCGACTTTTGATCCCTTGTCGGCCAGGTAGTCCGCCGCGGAAACGCCGGAAAACTCGCAGATGGTGTCAAAGATCAGCACGTTTTTGCCTGGCGCCACCGTACCGTTGAGAATGTCCCAGGTACTGACCACAAGGCTCTTGTCTTTATCGCTGTCGTAACCCCATTCCGGCACCTGCGAAAGGAACGGTTGCCCGCCGGTGGCCAGAATCACCACATCCGGGCGCAGGTCCTGGATGGTTGCCTCATCGGCCCTGGTGCCCAGGCGCTGATCCACCTCAAGACGGTTGAGCTCAAGCTGATACCAGCGTGTGATACCGGCAATCTGGTCACGTTGGGGCGCTTTGGATGCGATGGTGATCTGGCCGCCGATCTGCTCGTTGGCTTCGAAAAGCGTCACGTCGTGGCCACGCTCGGCGCATACCCGCGCCGCTTCCATACCCGCCGGGCCACCGCCCACGACGACCACCTTGCGTTTGGGGCCTTCGCTCTTCTCGATGATGTGCGGCAGGCCCATGTACTCGCGTGAGGTTGCGGCGTTCTGGATGCACAGCACGTCGAGGCCCTGATACTGGCGATCGATGCAGTAGTTGGCACCCACGCATTGCTTGATCTGATCGATCTGGCCCATCTTGATCTTGGCGATCAGGTGCGGGTCGGCGATGTGGGCGCGGGTCATGCCGACCAGGTCCACGTAGCCGCCTTCCAGAATACGCTGTGCCTGGTTGGGGTCCTTGATGTTCTGGGCGTGAATGACTGGAACGTTGACCACTTCCTTGATGCCGGAGGCTAGGTGCAGGAAGGGCTCCGGCGGAAATGACATGTTGGGAATGACGTTGGCGAGCGTATTGTGGGTATCGCAGCCCGAGCCCACCACCCCGAAATAATCAACCATGCCAGTGGCATCGTAATACGCGGCGATCTGCTTCATGTCCTCGTGGGTCAGGCCGTCTGGGTGGAACTCGTCGCCGGTGATGCGCATGCCCACCACGAAATCGTCGCCCACCTCGGCGCGTACGGCCTTGAGCACCTCCATGCCAAAGCGCATGCGGTTCTCAAAGCTGCCACCCCATTCGTCGGTACGCTTGTTGACCCGCGGGCTCCAGAACTGGTCGATCAAATGCTGGTGCACGGCGGAGAGCTCGACGCCGTCCAGGCCGCCTTCCTTCGCCCGGCGTGCGGCCTGGGTGAAGTCGTAGATGATGCGGTGAATCTCTTCGACCTCGATGGTCTTGCAGGTCGAACGGTGAACCGGCTCGCGGATGCCCGACGGCGAAACCAGCGTCGACCAGTCGTAGCCATCCCAGCGCGAGCGACGGCCCATATGGGTGATCTGGATCATGATCTTGCCACCGTGCTTGTGCACGGCGTCGGCCAAATTCTGAAAGTGCGGGATGATGCGGTCGGTCGAGAGGTTGACCGAGCTCCACCAGCCTTGGGGGCTGTCGATGGAAACGATCGACGAGCCGCCACAGATGCACAAGCCACAGCCGCCCTTGGCTTTCTCTTCGTAGTATTTGACGTAGCGGTCCGTGGTCATGCCACCGTCGGTAGCGTAGACCTCGGCGTGAGCCGTACTGACCACACGGTTACGAATGGTCTGGCTGCCGATCTGGATCGGCTTGAACAGTGCCTCGAATGCCATGGCGACGATCCTCAGTTCTCGGGCGTGACAACAAACAGGCCGTACTCACAGCCTTCTTCGGCGCCGCTTTGGGTCTGCTCGGCGACCGTGCGCATCTCGCTTCCCCGCGCCGCCAGAATCTGGTCCATGGCCCCGGCGAACCAGCCGGTGAACATGTACTCGATCTTGCGGTTCACCTTGCCCATCTGATAGACAAACGCGCTGTGTTCGAGGCGCACGCGGGCGGTGCCAGCATCCAGGTCGATGTCTTCGGTGATGAAGATGCCCCAGCCGCGCTGGGAGAGGCGCTTCATGTAGTGCTCGAACACGTCTACGCCTTCCAGGCCGTGGAGCTCGGCCTCTTTCTCGCACCAGTGCCAGGCGCTCTTGTAGCCGGCGTGGTAGAGAATTTCGGCATATTTTTCAGCACCCAGCGCCTCTTCAATGGCGACGTGGTTATTGATGAAGAAGTGGCGCGGAACGTACAGCATCGGTAGGGCATCGCTCGTCCAGATACCGGTTTCGCTGTCGACTTCAATCGGGAGTTCGGGGGCGGTCGTGGTCACGGTCGTATTCCTTGCACTTATAGTTGTTCAAAAATAAATTCTAAAAAAAACAGGTGGTTAAAAATCGTCGGGGTATCGAGCTTATTCGCCCCACACGTCCTTCAGGGTGCGCACCCAGTTCTCGCCCATGATTTTCCTGACCTGGGACTCGCTCAGGCCACGCTTTAAAAGCGCTTCTGTCAGGTTGGGGAATTCGCCGATAGTGCGGATGCCCTCCGGGTTGATGATCTTGCCGAAGCTGGTCAGGCGGCGGGCGTAGCCCTTGTCGTGGGTCAGCCACTCGAAGAAGTTCTGGTCGTGGCCCTGGGTGAAGTCGGTGCCGATACCGATGGCGTCCTCACCGACGATGTTCATGATGTACTCGATCGCCTCAACGTAGTCGTCGATGGTGGAGTCGACGCCCTTCTTGAGAAACGGGGTGAACATGGTCACGCCGACAAAGCCGCCGTGGTCGGCGATGAACTTGAGCTCCGCGTCGGACTTGTTGCGCGGGTGCTCCTTAAGCCCTGACGGCAGGCAGTGGGAGTAGCACACCGGCTTCTTGGATTCGAGGATGACTTCTTCAGACGTCTTGGCACCCACATGGGAGAGATCGCACAACATGCCCACGCGGTTCATCTCAGAAACGATCTCGCGGCCAAATCCGGACAAGCCGCCGTCGCGCTCGTAGCAGCCGGTGCCTACTAGGTTCTGGGTGTTGTAGCACATCTGCACGATGCCCACGCCGAGCTGCTTAAAGATCTCGACGTAGCCGATCTGGTCTTCAAAGGCGTGGGCGTTCTGGAAGCCGAAGATGATGCCGGTCTTGCCCTCTTCCTTGGCGCGGGTGATATCACGCGTGGTGCGCACCGGGCGTACCAGGTCGCTGCACTCTGCCATCAGCTTGTTGGAGGCGACGATGTTATCCACCGTTGCCTTGAACCCCTCCCAGACCGAGACGGTGCAGTTGGCCGCGGTCAGGCCGCCCCGGCGCATGTCTTCTAGAAGCTCGCGGTTCCATTTGGCGATGATCAGACCGTCTATGACGATGGCGTCTTGGTGTAATTCAGCAGGGGTCATAACGAGGCTCCGGAATTGTTTATGTGAGGAGCATAGCGCTGAGGTGGTGTCGGTCTGCGCTTGGAAACGACGACGGAAATTCCAAAAGCGTCATCGCGGGAAATGCCTGTGTGGGAAGCCTGGCGAAGAGATAAGGAAAGCGGTACAAAAAAAGAGCCGCCTTACGGCAGCTCTCTAATTAGCGAGGATAAACCTGTCAGGCGAGGGGGACGCTGGCAAAGGTGGGTTCGCCCTGGGCGTAGGCAAGGGCTAGCAGGGCGCTTGAGGCCGGTTCGTTGCTGGCAGGTTCTGCACCCCAATGCTTGAGCAGGGGCGGTATTTTTTCCGACGCTTTCTGACGCGTATGGATGCCCAGGCGCTCATCGCGCGGGGGGATGCCAAAGCATTCGCGGTAGCACTTGGAAAAGTGCGGCGTGGAAACAAAACCGCATACCGAGGCGATCTCGATGATCGAGAGAGGTGTCTGCTTGAGCAGTTGGCGCGCCCTGACCAGGCGCAGCTTGAGATAGTACCGGGACGGCGAGCAATGCAGGTACCGCTGGAACAGCCGCTCCAGCTGGCGGCGGGAAACATCGACGTAACTTGCCAGCTCGTCGAGCTCAAGCGGCTCTTCGAGATTGGATTCCATTAGGGCGACAATTTCCAGCAGCTTGGGCTGCGTCGTGCCCAGCACATGTTTTAACGGCACGCGCTGCTGATCCTGTTCGTTGCGCATGCGCTCGTAGACGAACATTTCAGAAATACCCGCTGAGAGCTCCTTGCCATGATCGTGGGCGATCAGGTTGAGCATCATATCCAGCGGCGCCGTGCCGCCTGAGGCCGTGAAGCGGTCACGGTCGATGGAGAACAGCCGCGTCGTCAGCACGATTTTCGGGAAAGCCTCTTGAATGGAGGCTAGGCACTCCCAATGAATGCTGGTTTCATAATGGTCCAACAAACCCGCCTGACCCAGCGCCCAGCTACCGGTACAGATAGCTCCCAGGCGTCGTAGTTGGCGCGACTGAGCCTGCAACCACTGGATGTGCTCGCGGCTAACGCTGTGCTGCGGGGCGACCCCGCCACACACGACAACCCAGTCAAGCGAAAGCGGCGCATGGATCGAGGCGTCCGGCGTCACATTGAGGCCGTCGCTGGCGCGAACCGGTGAGCCATCCTGGGTCAGGGTATACCAGCGGTAAAGCTCGCGGCCAGCCAGCTGGTTGGCCATGCGCAAAGGCTCAATCGCTGACGCCAGCGAGATGAGGGTGAAGTTGTCCAACAGCAGAAAACCGAGGGTTTGGGGTACGTTCGAGTGACCTACTGCGGTTGGGTTTTTTACTTGATTGATGGTCATGGTCTTTACCTCTATCACCTAAACGTCATTGGTTTTCTTTTTATTATCGTCCTACGTCGCTGGCGTCTTGTTTTTGAGTCCCTGCGCTAGATACATGCTGCTTGTCTGCATATTGGCACGAATGACACTTATACTGACAAAGCAATCTGAAAAGCAATTAAGCAGATGTCGCAAACAGAACATTGGGAGTCGCCATTGAAGCGATTAATGGGGTCGTAAGACGGGCATCGGTAATGAATGAAACGTTCGTTTCATGGGTAAACGACATGTTAATAAGTCATTAAACCCAAAGGTTTTACATTCACGAATGCTATAAGCTAATAAGCTAAGTAAAGAAAGGAGATATCAATGGCCAAGTTTATCAAGGAATTTCGAGAGTTTGCCGTTAAAGGCAACGTCATCGACATGGCGGTGGGGATTATCATTGGCGGCGCTTTTACACTGATTGTGCAAAGTCTTGTCAGGGATGTCATGAACCCGGTGATCGGCCTGCTGGTGGGCGGAATTGATTTCTCCAACCTGTTTGTTGTGCTGCGTGAAGGGGCCGCGTCTGGCCCTTATCCAACGCTTGCCGCTGCCCAGGCTGCCGGCGCGGTCACGCTGAATCTCGGATTGTTCTTAAACGCCGTGGTGAGTTTTACGATCGTAGCATTTGTCGTCTTTATGCTGGTCAGAACGATCAACCGATTAAAGCGTGAAGAAGTGGAAGCACCCAAGAGCCCGGTCGAGAAGCCTTGCCCGTACTGCTTTATGGTAGTGCCTATCAAAGCCACCCGCTGCGGGCACTGCACGTCAGAATTACCCTTGCCCACGGAAGCTGAGCAGCAATCTCTCAAGGCAGCATCGTCGCCATCCTAGTAGCGATGCTTCGCAAAAAAGGGTGCCCCGAGGGGCGCCCTTTTTTTGGCTTTCGTTAAGCGTTAAGCGCGTTTTTTAGCCGCTTTCGTATCAGGAACTTGGCTGTCACTGGCATCGCTAGGTTGGGGTAGCGACGGCAGCGACTTGGCAAGCATTTCCACGCTATGGCGGTAGTAAAGCTGGCTCTTGTTGTGCTCGCCCAGGCTTGCATACAGGCGGGCAAGCTCGGCACACACTTCGCCACTGGGGCGCTGACGCTGGCTGGCTTCGAAGTACTCCAGCGCTTTCTCCCACTTGCCGGTACGCAGCGAGAGACGACCGCAAGTCAGCAGCAGTTCGGGGTCATTAGGACGCTCCTGCAGCCATTTCTCGGCCTTGGCCAGCTGGCGTGCCGCGTGCACATTCAACAGGCCGTAACGTTTGACCAGACGGGCATCCCAGTGATGGTCCAACGAGTGGTTGAGCAGGCGCTCGGCAATGGCTTCTTCATTAGCCTGGAGTAGCGCGTCGGTATACAGCACGATCAGTTCGGTATTACCGCGTAGATACTCGGGCATATCCGCCCAAAGGCTGCGAACCCGCTCGATATTGCTAGGGTTCTTGGCTTCAAACAGGATCAACTCGCGGTAGGCCTTGAACTCAAGCTGCTCGCGCTCCTGCGGGGCAATCAGCTTTTGTGCGGCCAGGCGCGGCAGCAGCCAGCGCAAACCTTCCCAGTCGTTGACGCTCAGGTGCACCTGCTTGAGCAGTTTCAGCACCTGTGGGTGATCGTTGAGCTTTTTATCCAGGCGGTTGAGGATCGCCAGCGCCTCTTCAGGCTGCTGACGGTCAATCATCAGCTGCGCCTGCATCAAGCCGATAGCGGTGTCGGCGCCTTCGGTGCTGAGCTGGGCCTGGTTAAGGTGCTCCTGAGACTTGGTGTGGTTACCCTGGTAATGCGCGGCCAGCGCAGCCGAGAGATAGTTGACCAGTGGCGTGCTGGAGTCATCAGCCGCGTGCACCAGGGTCTTTTCGGCCTTTTTCCAGCGCCCTTCGGTCAACGCGACCAGGCCGCGCACGGTACGCTTCATGGCGCGGCGGTTACGGGCACGACTGTTCCAGGTACGAAAACGCCCTACAGGACGGATAATGCCGCTAAGCAGGCGCAGGGCAAAGTGCACCACGATAAACGCCGCCAGTAGCAGGATCAGGCCGAACCAAAAAGAGGTCTGAATCGAGGTGTCACCTACCCGGATTAGCCAGTAGCCGGGCACCGACATCATCAGGTGCCCGAACAGGGCGCCTACGGCCAGACCCGCTACCAGCAGGAGGATGAGTTTTCTCATGCATCACCTCCCTCTTCGCCATTCTGCTGGCGCGACCGGAAGCGGTTTTCGATAAAACTGGTCATGGCCTGCTGGGAAGCGCTGATATCCGGAAGCTCGGGCTCAATCTCGGCCTGCTTGAGCTCCTGAAGGCGCTCGATCACGCTTTGAGTCGCATCACGTTCAACGTCGTAGTAGCCATTAATCAGTTCAAGCGCCTTGTCGATACTGGCTTCATAAAGCGGCTGCTCCTCTTTGAGCAGGGCAAGCTGGGCCTGCTCAAGAATCAGGCGCAGGCTCTGGCGCAGGTAAGATTCCTGCTCCGGGGTTACCAGGGTTTCCATGGCTTCATCGTGGTGGCGGATCATCACCAAGTCTTTCAGCTCTTCGCCAAAGCGCGCCAGCTGGCGCTGAAAAGTACCGGTAGGCGGCTGCTCGATGCCGGACGTAACGGCACGCTCTTCGATTTCCTGGGAAAGACGCAGGCCCGCCACGCGCTCCTGCTGAGCATTAAGCGCTAGATACAGGCCGGTACGATCAACGCGCGGTACGCCATCCAGCGCGGCAAGTTCGCTGGCAATCTCACGACGCACGGGTGTCAAGGCCGGGTTATCGGCATCTGCCAGGCGGGCATCGGCGGTGCGCAGCAGGGCTGCGGCGCCATCTACATCGCCCTCAAGCTGCAGGCGCTGGTTGGCCAGGCGCAGCAGGTAGGCGGCTTCGGCGTGGAGCCAGTCACGGTCGTCGGTGTCCTGAGCCTGGGAGAGCTGGTTGAGCACGTCATCCAGCGTGCTATTGACGTCACTGCGATAGCTATCCAGCTCGCCGCGCAGTTCTTCCAGTGTGCCTTCAAGCGCTTGCGCGCGCTCGCTTTCGCTGCTTTCAAAGCGTGACTCAAGATCGCTTACCGCTTGCTGGCTGGCGCTACCTTCGGCCTGCTGGCTCAGCTCATTGATACGCTGCTGCTGGCTGTCCAGGCGCTGCCACCCCTGCCAGGCCACAATAATCAGCGCAACGGCCAGCACGAGTACCAGCACGAGCGCTAACAGTCCGCCTTTACCGCCGCTGCGCTTGCCGCCACCGTTGGGCGGGGTGGAAGAGGAGCCGTTACCGCTGCCAGGAGGTGTGTTTTTTGCCGTTGAAGTGCTGCCCGGCGTTGCTGTGGACGTGGTGCTGGTGGCTGACGGTTTGCTCGCGCCGGGCGTCGCTGAACTGGATGCCGCTGGGCTGTCTGCTGGTGAGCTGGAAGCAGAGGCATTGCCAGAGGCGCCAGAAGCAGGTTCGGCACGCGAGGGCTCTGTGCTGGAAGATACGGCACTGGAAGTCACGGTGTCTGCTGGCGCCGTTGAACGGGAGGTTGGCGAAGTGGACGATGCCTGGCCTTGGCCACCGCCTTTACCGCGCCGCCGAGAACGCCCGTTCTTGGTGGAGCCATTGGTCTGCTGTGAACTGGACGGCTGTGAAGTGGCCGGACTGGCTGACGTGCTGCTTTCTTCCGTGCCGGAGGTTGGAGGGGTTGAGGCTGACGCGGCAGTATCATCCGGCTTGACGCTGTCGTGAGACGCATCGGCGGACGTTTTTTGTACGTCTTCCTGATCGTTTGGTTGTTTGCTCATCTGTCGCTAGCCCTTAATTAAGTTCCTTGATCGACATCGGCACCCTTAGGGTTGCAGGACCTTTTCAACGAGGCTGCCAGGGCAGCCGGCGTTGCTCCCGACGCCACCTTGAGGTCACAAAAACCCAGTGTACCGGCCAGTGTAGCTAAACGGTGACTGGAAACGATTAGCGGTTGGTTCAACGCTGCCTGATCACACCATTTTGCCAGATGTTCAAGCAGTTCGCCGCTGGTGACGATTAACGCCCGGTAATCGCCTGTTGCAAGACGTGCCTGCATAGCGGCAGAAGGCGGCCTGAAAACGCGCCGATACACAGCAATACGCGTTACCTGGGCGCCACGCTCAAGTAGCGTGTCGGCCAAGAGCGTACGTCCGCCTTCGCCAGCGACCAGCAATATTTGCTGGTGCGTCACATCTCTGAGCGAGGCGAGCGATAAAAGCGCCTCACTGGTGTTTTCGCCGTGTTCATTTTCAACCCCTTTTTGTCCAGAGGCAGCGGGGGGGATGCGCACCCGAACACCTAACTGGTCAAAAAGAATGTCTGCCGTGGCGCTTCCCACGCTGTAATAATCAATGCCGACCGGCAGCTGTGGCCAGTAGCGGTCTAGTGCATCACCCAGGCACTGGGCCGCAAACGGACTGACCACGATCACCTTGTCATACTGGTCGATATCTAGCCAGACGCTGCGCATGGTGGGGTCTTCGGGCAGGGCTTCAAGAGCCATGACCTCCATAGACTCAACTGGTGTGCCCGTGGCACGCAAGGCATTGGCCAGCGTCTCGCCGCGCTCGCCGGGGCGGCAGATCAGAACCGGCTGCGTCATACGTTATTGCCGTACACCTCGGCCAGAATATCGCCCGCGCCCTGATCAAGCAGATCCTCGGCAATGCGGATGCCCAGCGCCTCGGGCTCATGGATCGAACCGCTGCCTTCGGCGCGCAGCACTTCGGTGCCTTCTGGGTTACCCACCAGCCCGCGCAGCCAGATCGTCTCATTGGCCTTGTCGAGCACCGCAAATCCTGCGATAGGTACTTGGCAACCACCTTCAAGGCGCGTGTTCATGGCGCGCTCTGCGCGTACACGGGTGGCAGTGTCCGGGTCATCCAGCGGTGCCAGCAGGTTGATCAGCTCGGGGTCGTGAAGACGGCACTCAATACCCAGGGCCCCCTGACCGCAGGCAGGCAGGCAGACTTCCGGGGCAAGCGCTTGAGCAATGCGTTCATCCAGGCCCAGACGCTTCAAACCGGACGTGGCCAGAATGATAGCGTCGAACTCGCCACTGTCGAGTTTGGCCAGTCGGGTCTGCACGTTGCCGCGCAGGTTAAGAATTTCCAGATCGGGGCGGATTTCGCGAAGTTGCAAACCGCGGCGCAGGCTGGCGGTACCGATCTTGGCGCCTTCGGGCAATTCATCGATGCTTTTGTAATGGTTGGATACGAAAGCATCGGTGGGGTCGGCGCCTTCCAGAATTACCGAAAGGCCCAGGCCTTCCGGGAAAAGCATCGGCACATCTTTCATTGAGTGCACGGCGATATCCGCCCGGCCGTCCAGCATGGCGTCTTCCAGCTCCTTAACAAACAGCCCCTTGCCGCCAATCTTGGAAAGTGGAGTATCGAGAATCTTGTCGCCCTTGGTGGAGAGCGCAACCAGTTCGACCTCCAAACCTTCGTGTACCGCCATCAAGCGGTCGCGAACGTGTTCGGCTTGCCACATGGCCAGCTGGCTTTTTCGCGTGGCGATACGCAGTTTGGTGATGGATGACACGTTATTCTCCCTTTGCCGCTGACGCGGCGCGTCAAGCTATGATGGTCTCATCATAAAGCACCTGAGCACACAGTAAAAATCAGCGGCTTTATTTAAGATAAGTACCAAACGGTTTAAATGCCACTGAGAGAAAACGCCGGCCTTTTGAACTCAAGCAATCCAGGCAAGGACTCTGTTACACTTTCCGCTATCGACTCTTTTGTTTTGTCAGCAGGATATGCCTCCGATGAGCCAAGCTACGAATCAGTCCTGGGGCGGTCGCTTCAGCGAGCCCACCGATGCCTTTGTTGCGCGCTTTACCGCGTCTGTCACCTTTGACCAGCGCCTCGCGCGTCAGGATATTCAGGGCTCGATTGCCCATGCCACGATGCTTGCCCGCGTGGGCGTGCTTACCGACGAAGAACGCGACGCGATTATTAACGGTTTGACCGAGATTCAGGGTGAAATCGAGCGTGGTGAATTTAACTGGTCGGTACCCCTTGAAGACGTGCACATGAACATCGAAGCGCGCCTGACCGACAAGATCGGCATCACCGGCAAGAAACTCCACACCGGGCGTTCGCGCAACGACCAGGTGGCCACCGACATCCGCCTGTTCATGCGCGATGAAATTGACGTCATCGAGGTGGAGCTGAAACGCCTGCGTGAAGGCATGATCGAGCTTGCCGACCGCGAAGCCGATACCATCATGCCGGGCTTTACTCACTTGCAGACCGCCCAGCCAGTGACCTTTGGCCATCACCTGCTGGCCTGGCAGGAAATGCTCGCTCGCGACCACGAGCGTCTGCTGGACTGCCGCAAACGCGTTAACGTGCTGCCTTTGGGTGCCGCGGCGCTGGCGGGTACTACCTACCCGATTGACCGCCACGTGACTGCCGAGCTTCTGGGCTTTGAGCGTCCGGCGGAAAACTCGCTGGATGCCGTGTCGGATCGCGACTTTGCGATTGAATTCACAAGTTTCGCCAGCATCCTGATGATGCACCTGTCGCGCATGAGCGAAGAGCTTGTGCTGTGGACCAGCGCCCAGTTCGACTTTATCGACCTGCCTGACCGCTTCTGCACCGGCTCCTCGATCATGCCACAGAAGAAAAACCCCGACGTGCCGGAACTGGTGCGTGGCAAGACAGGCCGGGTTTATGGTCATCTGATGGGCCTTCTGACGCTGATGAAATCGCAGCCGCTGGCCTACAACAAGGATAACCAGGAAGATAAAGAGCCGCTGTTTGATGCCGTGGATACGGTGCGCGACTGTCTGAAAGCCTTCGCCGACATGGTGCCCGCCATCGAGCCGAAAAAGGACAGCATGTATGAAGCGGCGCGGCGCGGGTTCTCTACCGCCACCGACCTTGCCGACTACCTGGTTCGCAAAGGTGTGGCCTTCCGCGATGCCCACGAGATTGTCGGCCAGTCAGTGGCTTACGGATTGACGTCCAAGAAGGATCTGTCGGAAATGAGCCTGGAAGAGCTTCAGCAGTTCTCGACGATCATTGAGCAGGACGTGTTTGACGTCTTGACCCTTGAAGGCTCAGTGGCGGCACGTAACCATATCGGCGGTACCGCGCCTGATCAGGTACGCGCTGCCGCCCAGCGGGCTCGCGAGGCGCTTGCAACGCTCCAGGGGCAGGTATGAAAGGCGCAGACATGAAAACGCTGGCATGTATTGCGCTTATCGCGCTATTGGTGGCCGGTTGCGGTCAGAAAGGACCGCTTTACCTCCCCGACGATAATTCGCCCGAAAGCGGCGCTGCCGAACAGGCTGGGTAAGCGGCTGCAGGAGACAGGTTCATGGATCACTTTAACTATCGCGACGGCGTGCTCTACGCCGAAGACGTGCCGCTCTCGCAGATTGCCGCAGAGCACGGCACGCCCTGTTACGTCTACTCCAAGGCAACGTTTGAGCGCCATTTCCGCGCCTATACCGAAGCCTTGGGCAGCCACCCGCACCTGATTTGCTACGCGGTAAAAGCCAACTCCAACCTCGCCGTGCTGGGCTTGCTGGCTCGGCTCGGCGCTGGGTTTGACATTGTCTCAGTAGGCGAGCTTGAGCGTGTGCTGGCCGCTGGCGGCGACCCCACCAAGGTGGTGTTCTCAGGCGTTGCCAAGCAGCCCCATGAGATGGCCCGCGCCCTTGAGGTGGGTATCAAGTGCTTCAACGTGGAGTCGCGCCCGGAGCTTGAGCGCTTGAACGCCGTGGCGGGTGAGCTGGGTAAAGTCGCCCCGGTTTCGCTACGCGTGAACCCGGATGTGGACGCCGGCACTCACCCGTATATCTCCACGGGGCTCAAGGACAACAAGTTCGGCATTGCGGTGGATGATGCGCTTGATGTCTACGCCCTGGCGGCCAGCCTGCCCAACCTTCGGGTTACCGGGATGGATTGTCATATCGGCTCGCAGCTGACCGAAACCGCACCGTTTCTGGATGCCCTGGAGCGCCTGCTGGTGCTCATGGAGCGCCTGCGCGAATGCGGTATCGAGATCGACCATCTGGATCTGGGTGGCGGCCTGGGGGTTACCTACCGGGATGAGACGCCCCCGCAGCCCTTTGACTACGCCAGCAAGCTGTTGACGCGCCTGTCACGCTGGGAAGGCGGTGAGAAGCTTACGCTGCTGTTCGAACCCGGCCGCTCGATTGCCGCCAACGCAGGTGTGATGTTGACCCGGGTCGAGTTTCTGAAGCCCGGTGAAACCAAGAACTTCGCCATTGTTGATGCGGCCATGAACGACTTGATTCGCCCGGCACTGTATCAGGCGTGGCAGGCCATCGTGCCGGTGGATACGCGCAATGCACGGCAAAGCGCCACGTATGATGTGGTCGGGCCGGTCTGCGAAACCGGCGATTTCCTGGGTAAAGAGCGCGAACTGGCGATTGCCGAGGGTGATCTTCTAGCCGTGCGCTCGGCCGGGGCTTACGGTTTCGTGATGGCCTCGAACTACAACAGCCGCCCACGACCCGCCGAGCTGATGGTCGATGGCGATACCTGTCATGTGGTACGTGCCCGGGAAACCGTGCAAAGCCTTTGGGCGGGTGAAGCGCTGCTGCCCGAAGGAGCGCGCTGATGCTTTTGCACTTCACCAAGATGCATGGCCTGGGCAACGACTTCATGGTCGTGGACCTGGTGACCCAGCGTGCCCGGCTGCGTGAAGAACAGATTCGCCAGCTGGGTGACCGTCGCTTCGGAATCGGCTTTGATCAACTATTGATTGTCGAGCCGCCCCTCGACCCAGAAATGGACTTTCGCTACCGCATTTTTAACGCCGACGGCAGTGAAGTGGAAAATTGCGGTAACGGTGCGCGCTGCTTTGCGCGTTTTGTTCGCGACCAGCGCCTGACTCATAAACACGAAATTCATGTGGAAACCGCCGGTGGCCCGCTGGTGCTGAATGTTCAGCACGATGGCCTGGTGCGGGTGGACATGGGCCAGCCGCGCTTTAGCCCGGCGGCGCTACCCTTTGAAGCTGAGGGCGACCAGCCGCTACATACGCTGGAAGTAGATGGTGAAACGCTCAAGGTGGGCGTGGTGTCCATGGGCAACCCCCACGCCGTGTTGCAAGTGGAGAGCGTTGAGCATGCCCCCGTTGAACGCCTTGGCCCGCTGGTTGAAGCGCATCCGCGTTTTCCCAAACGGGTCAATGTCGGCTTTATGCAGGTGCTGTCGCCTAGCCAGATCCGTCTTCGGGTATTTGAACGTGGCAGTGGCGAAACCCTTGCCTGCGGTACCGGCGCGTGTGCGGCGGTGGCCAGCGGTATTCGCCAGGGCTTATTAAAAAGCCCGGTGAGCGTGCACCTGCCCGGTGGCGAGCTAACCATCGAGTGGCCGGACCCGGAGGCATCGCTGATCATGGTCGGCCCTGCCACGCGGGTCTTTGACGGCCGCGTCGCACTAAATTGATTGATGGACGCGTTTAACTGATTCAAGGAGTACGGCGATGTCTCAAGCCCCTGAACCGCGCAAGACGCTCGATCCAGACCAGGTAGCATTTTGGCTTGCCCGTCATCCCGATTTTTTTGTTGGTCGTGAAGGATTGCTGCAGCAGCTTAAAGTCCCCCATCCGCATATTGATGGCGCGGTCTCGCTGCTTGAACGGCTGGTGCTGGATCTGCGCCAGAGAGCGGAAACGGCGGAAGATCGCCTAGAGCATCTGCTGGAAACCGCCCGGCACAACGAAGCCCAATACCGGCGCCTGCGCGAAACCCTTGTGGCGCTGGTCGAGGCTGATAACCGTGACGCCCTGGCCCAGGCCCTGGCCACTCAGTTGAATGAGCGTTTTGATACGCCAGCCATGGCGCTGTGGTGCCCGGCCACGCTAAGCGACAGTGAACCGGCGCTGCCTCAGCCGCCGCGTCACGTATTGGATCAGCACGCCAGCGCGCGCCTTGCTGCTTTGCTGGATGGCAAGACCAGCCGCTGTGCCAAGCTGAGCGTTAGCGACTGGAAATGCCTGTTGCCGCACACCAAGCCCCCGCGCAAGGCGGGCTCCTGCGCCATTTCGCGGCTTTCAGCAGGAGAGTCGCTGGGCTATCTGCTGCTTGCCAGTCCCAACCCGGAAAGCTATCGCGCCAGCATGGATACACTATTTACCGAGTATCTGGGCGATATCGTGGCGCGACTGCTGATTCGTCTGGAACAGCATGGCTGAGTCGGCACTGGCAGCCTCGGTGGCAAGTTATCTCGATGCGTTGGCCCGTCATGCAAGCCCGGCTACCGTGGCGGCCTATCAGCAGGACCTGAGCGCTCTGTGCCGGTTTGCCGAGCAGCGCGAGGTGCACGACCCGGCAGCTCTGGATACCGCGCTGCTGCGCACCTTCCTGGGGGCTGAGCGCAGCCGCGGGCTTGGGGCACGTAGCCTGGCCCGCCGCCGGGCTGCGCTTTCCCGGTTTGCCGACTATCTCATCAAGCAGGGTATTCTGGCCGATAACCCGGTGGGGCTTCTACGCACGCCCAAGCAGCCTAGCCACCTGCCACGCCCGGTAGATGTCGATGCGCTGGCCCAGTTTCTGGACAGCCCTCATGACGGCTCGCCCCTGGCGGTGCGCGATCAGGCAATGCTCGAGCTTTTCTACTCCAGCGGGCTACGCCTGGCGGAGCTTGCCGCGCTTGATCTCCACGACTTGCAGGCAAGCCGCGTGCGTGTGATCGGCAAGGGCAGCAAGCCGCGTCAGGTACCCGTCGGGCGACGTGCCCAGCAGGCGCTGGCCGACTGGCTGACCTGCCGGGCCGGCATGGCGGTGGACGCTGAAACCGCGCTGTTTGTCGGGCAGCAGGGCCGCCGTCTAGGCCACAGGGCCATCCAGAAGCGCCTTGCTCAGCTCTCGATTACTCGAGGTCTGCCTGAGCATCTGCACCCGCACCGGCTGCGCCACTCCTTTGCCAGCCATCTGCTCGAATCCAGCCAGGATCTGCGCGCGGTGCAAGAGCTTTTGGGCCACGCCAATCTTTCCACCACGCAGGTGTATACACGGCTGGACTGGCAGCACCTTGCCACCAGCTACGACGCCGCCCACCCACGTGCCAAACGCGGTCTATCCGGAAGCAAACCATGACAGCACTGCAAGCCATCACCTTTGATCTAGACGATACGCTTTGGGACAACCACGGCGTCATGCTGCGCACGGAAGAGGGCCACTACGCGTGGCTGCTGGAAGCGCTTGGCATGTGGCGCGCCACGCGCCAGGAGGCGCCGCTTGCACTTGGCTATGAGGCGGGGTTACAGGACTACCTGGCGCGCCGCCAGCAGTTTGCCAAGGATGTGCCCGAGCGTCGCGGTGACTTCACCTGGCTGCGCCTGCGTGCTCTGGAAGCCCAGCTGGAAGCTGAAGATCTGCCGCGCAGTGCGGCTATCCTGTGGGCGGCGGCGGCCATGAACGAGTTTCATCGCCTGCGTATTCAGGTAACGCCCCACCCGGAGGCTGCCGGGTTGCTGGCGGCGCTTAGCGAACGTTATCAGCTTGCCGCCATCACCAACGGTAATATTCACTTGAAGCGCCAGCCCCTGGCGGCGTACTTTCCGGTGGCCATTGCGGCTGGCGAGTTGCTGGCTCCCAAACCGGATCACACGCCCTTTTTAACGGCACTTGCCAAGCTTGATGTGGCACCTGAGCACGCCATGCATGTAGGTGACTCCTGGGCAGAGGATATACTGCCCGCTCAGCAGCTCGGCATGCACGCGGTATGGGTCTCAAGTGATGACGATCAGGTGCTGCCGCCCCGGGTGCATCGCATTGCGCATATCAAGGAGCTGCCTGCGATACTTGAACGGCTGGACGGCTAACCTTCTTACTCGGACTCAGGCGTGTGCAGCCACTGGTCAAGTTTCTGTGAGAGCGTGTCGACCCCATCACGTTTGAGCGATGAGAACAGCTGAACCGAGACCAAGTCTTCCCACTCTTTCAACTGTGAGCGAACCTTTTGCAAGGCGGCGCTCGCCGGGCCTTTTTTAAGCTTGTCGGATTTGGTCAGCAGGATATGCACTGGCATATTGCGCTTGTCGGCATAGCTGAGCATCATCTGGTCAAATTCGGTCAAGGGGTGGCGAACGTCCATCAACAGCACCAGGCCACGCAGGCTGAAACGGCCGCGCAGGTAGTCAGAGAGGTGCTGCTGCCATTCAAGCTTGACGGCCTCGGGCACCTTAGCGTAGCCGTAGCCAGGTAGGTCAACCAGGCGGCGTGAGTCATCGTTCATGACGCTGAAAAAGTTGATCAACTGGGTACGACCAGGCGTGCGCGAGGTGCGCGCCAGCGCTTTTTGCTGGGTTAACGCGTTGATCGCACTTGATTTGCCCGCGTTTGAGCGGCCGGCAAATGCCACTTCAGCACCCGTGTCATCCGGGCAGGTAGCCAAGGTAGGGGCACTGATAATAAAGCTGGCGGTTGGGTAGTTCAGCCGAGCGACGGGGCTATCTTGAGGGGTGGACATGGAAAAAATCCTGAAATCGAACCAATAAACAGTCTGCGTTAACCACGCGTATAATGACATGGCAAGCCGCACTGCGACGAATTACCCCGTCAGTCAGGTCAAACGTTGCGTAAAAAGCGGGAATACCTGTGACCTGGAGCGCTAGTGTACCACCGCGCCCAAGCCAACAGCGACTAATCAGCACGCTGTTCGGGTGGCTTATCTACCCGTAAGTAAAAAGAAGCTCGCCTGGATGAGGTAGGAGTTCTTTATCATTCAAGAGATTAGTGAGTCGTCATGAAAGTACTGCTGGCAGGTTTAACGATTATCGTAAGTGTTACCGGCATTGCGCATGCACAGCCCCAAGAGCTGCAAGAAGCGGACGCGGCGGTGGGCCAACAGAAAGCCCAGACCTGCGCGGCCTGTCATGGCCAGGCCGGTATCAGCCCAGCCGACGTTTTTCCCCATCTGGCGGGCCAACAGGTGTCCTATCTTGCCAAGCAGATCATGGATATTCGCGATGAAGAGCGCATTGTGCCGCAGATGATGGGCATGGTGAGCGACTTTTCCGACCAGGACGCCTGGGACGTAGCCGCCTATTACGCAGAGCAGGAGGCCAATCTGGGCCAGGTCAGTGACGATGCTGCGGAGCAGCTCGTGCGGGGCGAAACGCTTTACCGGGCGGGCGACAGGGCACTTGGCATACCTGCATGCAGTGCTTGCCACACACCCACCGGGGCAGGCATTGGCAGCGCCGTGTATCCAGCACTCGCGGGTCAGCACCCGGCCTATACCCAGGCAGCCCTGCGTGCGTTTGCCTCAGGTGAGCGAGTTAACGACCCCAGCGGCAGCATGAACGATATTGCCGCCAAGCTGAACGATGATGACCGTCAGGCCGTGGCTAACTACCTCTTTGGGCTGTATTAATAAGCTGAGTATTAATAGGCTGAGTCGGTAATTCCCTTTTCTATTGGCGAGGGAACCTGATAGCGTTATTAGCAGTCTCAGCTTCCGCTTACCCTTTGGAGAATTGTCGCTATGTTCAAAACGTTAATGGTTGCGATGGCCGGTTTAGGTCTTTCGGCGGCTGTCAGTGCGCAGGAATTGGTTGAAGGCCAGGACTATACGCTGCTGGATCCGCCGGTGGCGACTCAGGTAGATGATGATCAGATTGAAGTGACCGAAGTGTTCTGGTTTGGCTGCCCGCACTGCTACCGTCTGCAAACCCCGGTCAGCGAATGGTATGAAACGCTGGAAGATGATGTAAGCGTTGTGCATATGCCCGCAACCATGGGCGGTAACTGGAATATTCACGCGAATGCCTTTTATGCCGCACAATCACTGGGTATTGAAGAAGATCTGCACGCCGATTTCTTTGACGCGATCCATCAGGACGGCCGCAAGCTGACGGATTCCGACGAGATTGCCGAATTTTTTGCCAATTACGGGGTAAGTGAAGAGGACGCTAAAAAGGCGCTGACTTCCTTCAACGTGCGTAGCGACGTCAACAAGGCTAATAGCCGTATGCGTGAGATGCGCCTGATGGGCGTGCCTGCACTGATCGTAGACGGCCGTTATGTCATCACGCCCAGCACTGCAGGCAGTCTTGAAAACATGCCTCAAGTAGCCGAAGCGCTGATTGAACGTGTACGTGAGGAACGTGCTCAGGAAGGGTAAGTAACCAAGGAATCAGGTGATAAGCAGATGGTCGATACGACAGCGATGAACCAGGGATCCGGGGCATTGCCTCTGCGCGAACGGGGGCACCTTCGCCTGCTCACATTCAATTTGCAGGTAGGGATACAAACGTCTGCTTATCATCACTACGTTACTCGTAGCTGGCAGCACTTTCTGCCCAACCCGCAACGCGTCAAGCGCCTGGATATCATGGGTGACGTGCTGGGTCAGTTTGACGTGGTGGGCCTGCAGGAAGCTGACGGCGGAAGCTTTCGCACCGGGCGTATCAACCAAGTCGAATACCTGGCGGCCAAGGCCGGTTTTCCGCACTACTTCAAGCAGCTAAACCGCAACCTTGGGCGTGTTGCCCAGCACAGTAATGGGCTGCTTTCGCGTCTGGTGCCCACCAAGATCGAAGAGCACCGCCTGCCCGGTACGCTGCCGGGGCGTGGCGCTATCCATGTGCGGTTTGGCAACGGGCCGGATGCTCTGCATATCTTTGTGGCGCACCTTGCGCTTAGTCACCGGGGGCGGGTGCGCCAGCTCAACTACCTGAGCGATATTATCGAGCCGCTGCGTCATGTGGTGGTGATGGGGGATCTTAACTGCACCCCGGACCAGTTGCATGCCCACGAGCGTTTCAGCACTTCGCTGCCGTTGCATCCGGTCAAGCCGCTGCTCAGTTATCCCTCCTGGCAGCCGCGCCGCGCGCTTGATCATATTCTGTTGTCGCAGACCCTGGAAGCCGCTGAGGTTCGGGTAATGGATCATCTGTTTTCCGATCATCTGCCGATTGCAGTGGATTTGCCGCTTCCGGCGGCCTGCCTGTTAGCTATTGAAAACGCAACGCCTCCTAATTCCTGAGTCGCTTATAGGCAATAAAACGTCGCACAAGCGAGCTTAGGGGATGACGTTCGGCCCAGAATCAGCGATGATTCTGGGCCGTTTTCTTTCTCCAGGACATTTAACATGCTCGCCAATGCCCATGAGCCGCGCTTGCTACGCTGGCTCGACTGCGTGACTGAGGGAGTGGGCCGGGCCATTGCCTGGCTGGTGATCATCATGATGGTCGTTCAGTTTGCCATCGTCGTGCTGCGCTATATCTTCGGTATCAACAGCATCGTGATGCAGGAATCCGTGATGTACATGCACGCCGCCGTGTTCATGCTGGGGGCCGGCTGGACGCTGCGCCATGATGGCCACGTGCGGGTAGATATCTTTTACCGCAAGATGTCAGATAAAGGCCGCGCCTGGATCGACCTGCTGGGTACGCTGTTTCTGCTGGTTCCGGTGGCCTCCTTCATTGCCATCTCAAGCTTTCGCTATGTAATGACCAGCTGGGCCATCATGGAGCGCTCGGGCGATGGCGGCATCCCGGCGGTATTTCTGCTCAAGTCTCTGATACTGGCGATGGTCGCCCTGCTGCTGATCCAGGCGGTGGCCCAACTGATCCGTCAGGTGCTGATTATCCGCGGCAAGCTATCCGGTTCCGCCCCTGTACATGAGGAGATGGTCTAGTGCTGGCGACTCTATTGGAAGGCATGCCGCTGGTACTGTTTGCCACGGTATGCGGTGTCTTGATGTTGGGCTATCCGGTGGCGCTTTCGCTGGCCGGTACGGCGCTGGCCTTTGCCGGGCTAGGGTTTCTTCTGCAGTCGATGGGCGTTCCGGTGCCGTTTGAGGCGCGCTGGATGAGCTCCATGCCCAACCGGATCTACGGAATCATGACCAACAATACCCTGCTGGCCGTGCCCCTGTTTGTGCTGATGGGCGTTCTGCTTGAGAAGTCACGGGTAGCGGAAACCCTGCTGGACGCCATGACCATGGCATTTGGCGCGTTGCGCGGCGGCCTGGGCATTGCAGTGGTGCTGGTGGGCATGCTGCTGGCGGCCTCGACCGGGATTGTCGGGGCGACGGTGGTGACCATGGGTCTGCTTTCGCTGCCCACTATGCTTAAGCGCGGCTACTCGCCGTCGCTGGCGACCGGTACCATTTGTGCCACGGGTACGCTTGGCCAGATTATTCCGCCCTCCATCGCCTTGGTGCTGTTGGGTGACGTACTTAACAATGCCTATCAGCAGGCTCAGCTCTCCATGGGCTCCTGGAGCCCTAAGACGCTCTCCGTGGGCGATCTGTTTATCGGCGCGCTGGTGCCCGGACTGTTGCTGGTAGTGGCCTATATCATCTATCTGCTCATGGTAGCGTGGCTGAAACCCAGTGCGGCTCCAGCGGCGGACCGTGAAGCGCTGATGCAGGAGCTGGGCCACACCGGCAGCGTCTGGCCGCTGCTGTTGAAGGGGCTTTTACCGCCCGTGCTATTGATTGTGGCCGTGCTGGGCTCGATTTTGGGCGGTTTTGCCACGCCCACGGAAGCCTCAGCGGTGGGCGCATTCGGGGCGCTACTGCTGGCTGCGGCCAACCGGCGGTTAAGTTTTACCATGCTGCGCGATGTGGTGCGCTCTACCGCCCAGGTGACCAGCATGGTGTTCTTGATCCTGATCGGCGCGGCGCTGTTTTCGCTGGTATTCCGAGCGTTTGGCGGTGAAGAGCTGGTTACCCATATGTTTGAGGCGATGCCGGGTGGGGTTGTCGGCGCCACGCTGGTGGTCATGCTGGTGATCTTCCTGCTCGGCTTCATTCTCGACTTTATCGAGATCACCTTCGTGGTGGTGCCGATCGTCGGCCCGGTGCTGCTCGCCATGGGACTTGATCCCATCTGGCTCGGCATCATGATCGCCGTCAACCTGCAGACGTCGTTTTTGACGCCTCCGTTCGGATTTGCGCTCTTTTATCTGCGCGGTGTTACCCCGCAAAGCGTGCCCACCTCGGCGATCTACCGTGGAGTCATTCCGTTTATCCTCATGCAGCTGGCGATGCTTCTGGCGCTGGCGCTGTTCCCGGGTCTCGCCACCTGGCTGCCGTCGGTCATCTAGGAGGCGTCATGACATCAAGCGTCAATGTACTGACAATTGCCGGCTCCGACCCCTCCGGCGGGGCCGGCATTCAAGCCGATTTAAAGACGTTTTCAGCGCTGGGGGCCTATGGCACCAGCGTGATCACCGCGTTGACTGCCCAGAACACTCAAGGGGTGCGCGGCGTTTATCCGATTCCCGCGGACTTCATTCGTGCACAGCTTGAAACCCTGCTGGATGACGTTGAGCTGGATGCCGTCAAGATCGGCATGGTCGCCAGCCGTGAAGTGGCTGAGGTGATCGCCGAGGTGCTGGGCAAACGCCGTCCGCGCTGGATCGTGCTCGACCCGGTGATGGTCGCCAAGAGCGGCGACGTTCTGGTCGATGACGCCGGGATTCGTGCAGTGCGCGATATTCTGGTGCCGCTTGCCGACGTGATCACGCCCAACCTGCCGGAAGCGGCTGTTCTGCTCGATGCCTCGCCGCCTTCAAGCCTGGACGCTATGGAGGCCATGCTGCCGGGGCTGACCCGGCTAGGCGCGCCCTATGTGGTACTTAAGGGCGGCCATCTGCGCGGTGAGACCTGTCCCGATCTGCTGGCCACACCGAGCGGGCATGAGTGGCTGCCCGCCTCACGCATCCAGACCGAAAACCTGCACGGCACCGGCTGCGCGCTATCGTCGGCGATTACCGCATGCCTGGCAAAGCTACCAACAGATGCTCCAGCAAATGCGCCCACAGCGGCGATCGGCGAGGCCAAGAAGTGGCTGCATGCGGCGCTAGAAGCCAGTGCTCGCCTGAGTGTGGGCAAAGGACGCGGGCCTGTGCATCATTTTCATGCGTGGTGGTAAGCGGTTCAAAAACGCCAGGGCTGGGGGTCAGAGAGCAACTGAAATGATTAGCTAGAATGAGTGGCTAGCTTGCGGGATAGGGCTTCGCCCACCATGCTGAGGGATGTCTGTGTGACTACCCAAAGGCCTGGCTTGTTCTAGGAGCGTTATGCCATGACCCCCACATTTGTGTTTGCCACCGACCTTTCTGCCGACAACCGCGCTGGCTTCGCTCGGGCGCTGCGCCTTGCCTATGCTCAGCATGCCCAGCTGGATATCCTGCATGTGCTTGATCCTTACCTACCGCGTCGCCTGCTCCGTGAACTGGAGCAGGCGATCAATGAGGACATCGCCACGACATTGACGGATATTCGCGAAGATTACGCCCTGGAAGCACCCAAAACGGTCATTCAAACTGTGATGGGCGAACCGCATGTAGAGATTGTACGTAAGGCCCACGAGCAGAAGGCCGAGTTGATTGTGCTGGGCATGCATCGCAAGCGGGGGCAGAAAGAGCTGCTGGCAGGCACCACCTTTATGCGCATTCTGCGCAGTGCGCCGTGTCCGGTGGTCATTGCGCAGCGTGTGCCTACCCAGCCATGGCAGCATATCCTGATTCCCGTCGATTCTTTTCTAACCGTCCGCCAAACACTAAACGAGGCGTTACGCCGCTTCCCGGAAGTCAGGCTCACGCTGCTCCACGCCTGGACGATACCCGGCGAGGTTGAGCTTGGCTCCGAGGTTTATTACGCCCGCTGGCGCGAGCAGGAGGTAGCCCGCTTGCAGGCGCTGTTAAGTAGTGAAGTTGAACGTATTGTGCAGGACAAGGACGGGGCGCCGGATATCGAACTGGTGCTTGAGCCCGGCACGTCCAGCGAGGTGGTTCAGAACTATATAAAGCAGCATACGCCCGATGTAGTGATGATAGGCAGCCGCGGCCAACCCTACCATTCAAGCCAGCTGACTCAGACGCTGCTTAGTGAGCCTCACTGTGATTTGATACTCTGCCGCGCCTGGTAACGGCCAAGGCGGGTACACTGGGCGCTTTACCTTTTACCAATACAGGAGAGGCGCCGTGAAAGTGCTGATACAGCGGGTCAGAAAGGCAAGCGTGACGGTTGAGGGGCAGACGATTGGCGCCATCGATCAGGGGCTTCTGGCACTGGTCGGTGTCGAGAAAGGCGACAGTGACGCCGCCGTTGAGAAAATGCTCCACAAGCTTCTGCATTACCGCATATTTAGCGACGCCGAGGGCAAGATGAACCTCAACCTTCAACAGATAGACGGCGGTCTGTTGCTGGTTTCCCAGTTCACCCTGGCCGCCGAGACCCATAAGGGTTTGCGGCCAGGCTTTTCCAGCGCCGCTCCGCCTGCCGAAGGCGAGCGTCTGTTCAACGGTCTGGTGACCCGCGCCCAATCAGCCTGGCCGAAGGTGGCGATCGGCCAGTTTGGTGCCGATATGCAGGTAGCGCTGGTCAATGACGGCCCGGTCACGTTCTTACTGGAAAGCTAGCGTTAAATCTCGGCGCTTTCACTGGCCAGCAGCTCCGCCTCCATGGCTTCCAATGACTCTTCAGCCGCTAGCCACAGCTGCTCGGCGCGGTCTAAACCGGCCTTGATATCAGCCTGTTTAGCGAGTACCTCAGTCAGTTGGGCTTTGCGGCTGTTATCGGTGTATAGCTCGGGGTCGGCCAGAATCGCCTCTACTTCTTCCAGCGCTGCCTGCGCCTTTTCCATGGCTTTCTCAGCCTGGTCGCGCTCCTTTTTCAGCGGGCGCAGCTTTTCACGCAGTTCGGCGGCCGCCTTGCGCGAGGCTTTGCGCGCCTCGCGGCTGTCGCCATTGGGCTGCTGGTTCTGGCGTTCGGCTTTTTCACTGCGCGAATCGCGGCGGCTCTCTTCAAGCCGCGCTTTTAACCACGCGCGGTAATCCTCAAGGTCGCCATCAAACGGCTCAACCCGATTGTCCGCTACACACCAGAACTCATCGACCGTGGCACGCAGCAGGTGGCGGTCGTGGGATACCAGAATCACCGTGCCTTCAAAACCGGCCAGTGCTTCGGTAAGCGCTTCGCGCATTTCCAGATCCAGGTGGTTGGTAGGCTCATCCAGCAGCAGTAAGTTGGGCTTTTGCCAGGCAACTAGCGCCAGTGCCAGGCGCGCTTTTTCTCCACCTGAGAAGGTGGCCACTTCGCCAAAGGCGTCATCGCCTTTAAAGCCAAAGCCGCCCAGGAAGTTGCGAATCTCCTGGTCGCTGGCTCTCGGTGAAAGGCGCTGAACATGCACAAACGGAGTCGAGGTGACGTCCAGTCCTTCCAGCTGGTGCTGAGCAAAGTAACCAATCGCCAGGTGCTCGCCGGGAATGCGCTTGCCGTTTAATAGTTCAAGCTCGCCGGTCAGGGATTTGATCAGCGTCGATTTACCCGCCCCGTTCGGCCCTAGTAGGCCAATGCGGCTGCCTGGAAGCAGGGTGATATTGACCTTGTCGAGCTGAACGGTGTCACGCTCTTTACCCCGGTAGCCAAGCTGGGCCTGATCGAGTACCAGCAGCGGGTGCGAAGTTTTATCGGCGGCCGGTAGCGTGAAGTGAAAGGGCGAATCGACGTGGGCGACGGCAATGTCTTCCATGCGCTCCAGCATTTTTACCCGGCTTTGCGCCTGTTTCGCTTTGGTTGCCTGCGCTTTGAAACGGGTAATAAATCGCTCGATCTCTTCCCGGCGGGCCTGCTGCTTCGCCGCTTCCGCCTGCTGCAGGGCTAGCTTCTCGGCCCGGGTGCGTTCAAAGCGGGAGTAGTTACCCCGGTAAAGCTCTAGCGTTTGGTGGTGCATGTGCACGATGTGGTCGCACACGGCATCCAGAAAATCCCGATCGTGAGAAATAAGCAGCAGCATGCCCGGGTAGCGGGTCAGCCACTGCTCAAGCCATAGCAGCGCGTCCAAGTCCAAGTGGTTGGTCGGCTCATCAAGCAGCAGTAAATCCGAGGGCATGAACAGCGTGCGCGCCAGGTTAACGCGCATTCGCCAGCCGCCGGAGAAGTCTGATAGCGGGCGCGTTAGATCAGCCTGCATAAAGCCAAGCCCCACCAGGAGCTGCGCGGCGCGGGATTCAGCACGATAGCCATCCAGGGTTTCGATCAGCCCATGAAGCTCGGCTTCACGATGGGCCTCGCCTGCCTGTTGGGCTGCCAGCAGCGCGGCTTCAGTCTGGCGCAGGGCATGGTCACCGTCGAGAACATATTCAATAATCGGACGGTCGAGGGCCTCGACTTCCTGCGCCATATGCGCAATGCGCTGGCCGCCGCTCATTTCAACGTCGCCTTGGTCAGGGCCCAGCTCATTCAACAACAGCTTGAATAAACTCGATTTACCAGCGCCATTTGCCCCGATAATGCCTGCCTTAATGCCATCATGTAGCGTTAGGTCAGCGTTATCGAGTAGCGTTTGCTTGCCGCGTTGCAGGGCGACTTGGCGCAGTGCGATCATGCTCTCTCCCGAAAAAGTGGGTAAACCAATGCTTGATTCTAACCGATTGCGCCGCCTGGAGCAGATGCCGTTATGGGATTTTGCTTTAGCGTTTTACTCAGCCCCCAACGTTGAAGACGCCTGCCTGACACTGCAGGACACGCTGGGTATCGATGTCTGCGAGCTGCTGTTTCATGGCTGGCTGTCTGTACACGGGCTTGAAGCACTGCCCGGCCCTCTTGACAAACAGCGCAAAGAACGTGAGGTATGGCAGCGCGAGGTTACCCAGGCACTGCGCCATTTGCGGCGTCGCCTGAAACCCGAGGCGCAGGAAAGTGCCTCGATTGCCACGCTGCGTAAAATGATTCAGCAGGCTGAGTTACAGGCCGAGCGTGAAAATCTTCAACGCTGGCAAATCTGGGCAACTGAAAATCCTGACGATGATGCGCGCTTAACAAATTGTGCGCTAAATTCGCACGATGTTGCAAAATGGCTGCAAGATAGGCTGCATTTTACTGAACTTGACAAAGATTGTCTCTGTGCGTCAGGCGCGCGCGACAGCATCTCAAACGCCTGGCAGGCCCTGGCAACCCGGCTTGACCGCTTCGAATCACCGCGCTAGCCTGAAATTAAGCTGCTTTTGAATAATACTCGTTATACGTCCGCTGACCCGCAGCAATGGATAACGTTTTTGCGTGTCAGCGGATGTAAAAAGCGAATGTAAAAAAACAAGAGCAGATTCTTGCGCACTCGTATAGCGCGCTTACCACTGCAAGGGGAACATCGCATGAAGGCAAGCAAGTTAGTAACGACGGCGAGCATCGGCGCACTGCTGTTAGGCATGACCGCGGCTGCCCAGGCGGACAACTGGCGTTACGCGCACGAAGAGTACGAAGGCGATGTACAGGATGTTTTCGCTTACGCATTCAAAGAGTATATCGAGGAAAACTCTGATCATACGGTTCAAGTTTATCGCTTCGGTGAGCTGGGTGAGTCTGATGACATCATGGAGCAGACCCAGAACGGTATCCTCCAGTTTGTGAACCAGTCACCGGGCTTTACCGGCGCGCTGATTCCAGAAGCGCAGATCTTCTTTATTCCCTACCTGCTGCCTACCGATGAAGAAACCGTGCTGACGTTCTTCGACGAGAGCAAGGCGATCAACGAGATGTTCCCTGAGCTTTACGCCGAGCAGGGGCTTGAGCTTCTGAAGATGTATCCTGAAGGTGAAATGGTGATCACCACCAATGAGCCGGTCAGTTCACCTGAGGATATGCGCAACAAGAAAATCCGCACCATGACCAACCCGCTGCTTTCCGAAACCTACGATGCATTTGGCGCAACACCTACGCCGCTGCCGTGGGGGGAAGTGTACGGGGGCCTGCAAACCGGCATTCTGGATGGTCAGGAAAACCCGATTTTCTGGATCGAATCAGGCGGCTTGTACGAAGTATCTCCGCACCTGACGTTTACCGGTCACGGCTGGTTTACCACTGCCATGATGGCGAATCAGGACTTCTTTGATGACCTGTCTGAAGAAGACCAGACGCTGGTCCGGGAAGCCTCTAACGCGGCTTACGACCACACCATTGAGCATATCAAGGGCCTGGCCGACGAAGCGCTGGAAAAAATTCAGGCAGCATCCGATGAAGTAACCGTCACGCGTCTGGACGAAGAGCAGATTCAAGCCTTCCGCGATCTTGCCCCTCAGGTTGAAGAGGCTTTCCTGGGAATGACCGGTGAGCGTGGGGCCGAATTGCTTGAACAGTTCAAGGCCGATCTTGAATCCGTTAGCAACGAGTAACCGCTGAGCGACCGCTTGAACAGAGGTGGTGTTCACCCAAGGGGCAGTCAAGGCTGCCCCTTTTCTATTGCTGTTAACGTAGGTGAAAAACGTCTGAAGGGTGGACAAAGCGTTGGAGATTATTTACCCAGCGCTAAGGCGTAAATGCCGGACACCCGTTACGCTAAGAGTACATCAAGGCGTTATAGCCATCCTGTCGTGTGTGTAAGCCCTCATTGATATCCCGCGTGCTATTGGCGTTTGTGCGCCATAGTCATGCCGAAAAACAGGAGTTCGGCCATGACCGATGAAGAGTCCGAAAAGAGTTACCACTCAGGTTTACCTGGCGTGTTGGGCATGATCGACACTGCAATTAGCAAAATCGAGTCAGTGATACTGGCGCTAGGGGTTTTGCTAATGGCGCTGAATACGGTCACCAACGTTATCGCCCGCTTTGTATTTGGCAACAGCATCATGTTTTCCGGCGAGCTAAACCGGATTTTAATCATCATGATTACGTTTGCCGGTATCGGCTATGCGGCGCGCCACGGTCGCCATATCCGTATGTCGGCCATTTATGATGCGCTGCCAGTCGGCGGGCGACGGGTACTGATGATCAGCATTTCGCTGTTTACCTCGCTGATCATGTTCTTTCTACTCTACTACTCGATCGTTTATATCCAGGACCTTTACGGTAAGGGGCGGGTACTGCCCTCCTTGAGCCTGCCGGTATGGATGATTTACCTATGGGTGCCGATGGGTTTTTTAATCACGGGTATTCAATACCTGCTGACCGCCATCAAAAACTTCACGTCTCATGATGTGTATCTCTCAACCGGGGTGGTGGACGGTTATAAAGATACGGAAACCGAAGTCTGATGCAGGCATTGCACTCTAGGGGAACGTTATGACAACGGTAATGGTCGTCACCATGATTGCCCTGCTGCTGATGGGCTTTCCAATGATGGTTCCGCTGATTGCTGCAGCAATCATCGGCTTTTACATGATGTTTAACGGCTTCGGCCAGATGGATACGCTGATCCAACAGATGATGGCAGGCATTCGCCCGGCATCGCTGATCGCCGTGCCCATGTTTATTCTCGCCGCCGATATCATGACCCGGGGTCAGTCAGCCAACCGGCTGATCGATATGGTGATGGCGTTTATTGGCCATATCAAGGGCGGGCTTGCGGTCAGCACGGCGGCGTCGTGCACGCTGTTTGGTGCCGTTTCGGGCTCTACCCAGGCAACCGTGGTGGCGGTCGGCTCGCCGCTGCGCCCGAAAATGCTCAAAGCCGGGTACTCAGACTCGTTTACTCTGGCACTGATCATCAACGCAAGCGACATTGCATTCTTGATTCCGCCGAGTATCGGCATGATCATCTATGGGGTTGTGTCAGGCACATCGATTGGTGAGCTGTTTATCGCCGGTATTGGTCCGGGTCTTCTGATCTTGGTTATGTTTTCGGCGTACTGTATCGTTTACGCGATAGTTAAGGACGTACCGACCGAGGCGCGTGCCAGCTGGAAAGAGCGCGGCGTTGCCGTTCAAAAAGCGCTTTGGCCATTGGGTTTCCCTGTAATTATTGTAGGCGGTATCTACGGCGGCATTTTCAGCCCGACCGAAGCCGCCGCTGCTTGCGTACTTTATGCCGTACTGCTGGAGTTTGTGGTGTTCCGCTCGCTCAAGATGAGCGATATCTATGCCATCGCGAAGTCCACCGGTCTGATTACCGCAGTGGTATTTATCCTGGTGGCGGTAGGTAACAGCTTCTCCTGGATCATCTCTTTTGCCCAGATCCCCCAGGCGATTCTAGAAACTGTAGGGGTCAACGATGCCGGACCAACCGGCGTTTTGATCGCGATCTGCATCTCCTTCTTTATTGCCTGCATGTTCGTTGATCCTATCGTAGTCATTTTGGTGCTTACTCCAATCTTTGCGCCGGCGATTGCGGCCACGGGGCTGGATCCTGTGCTGGTAGGGATTCTGATTACTCTGCAGGTCGCCATAGGGTCGGCAACGCCTCCCTTTGGCTGCGATATCTTTACCGCCATCGCTATCTTCAAGCGTCCTTACTGGGAAGTGATCAAGGGCACGCCGCCGTTTATCTTCATGCTCATTCTGGCAGCGGCGCTGTTAATCATGTTCCCGCAGATCGCGCTGTTCCTGCGTGATGTGGCCTTCCGCTAACCCGTCCTAAGGAGAACGCATGTTTAATCGCATTCTAGTTCCGGTGGATGGTTCCAAGGGGGCTATCAAGGCGCTTGATAAGGCGGTCGGGTTGCATCTTCTGACGGGCGCCGAGCTGTATTTTCTGTGCGTGTTCAAACATCACAGCCTGCTTGAGGCCTCACTTTCCATGGTGCGTCCAAGCCAGCTGGATATTCCAGACGATGCGCTGAAAGAGTACGCCACCGAAATTGCCGTACACGCAAAATCCCACGCCATAGAGAAGGGTGCTGACAGTACCTGCGTACGCGCCTTTGTAAAGGGCGGGCGCCCTTCAAGAACTATCGTGCGCTTTGCCTGGAAGCGGGAGTGCGATTTGATCGTGATTGGTGCTCAGGGCACCGACGGCGAAAAGGGTATGCTGTTGGGCAGCGTTGCTCAGCGGGTAGCCGGGGCAGCGCACTGCCCGACGCTTGTGGTGTAGGCAGTATTCGGCTATTGATCTAAACCTCTGCGCCGAACTGAGGTCGTAGCAACACCTGCCGCCTTGGATGGATGCACCACAAGGCGGCGGGTGTTAGTCTTTGGAGCATCTAACATATGGCGTATTTCGCCGTCGGATAAGGTTATTTTTTTATGAAAACACTGCTCTCTTCAACGGCTCTGATCAGTCTGCTGCTTGTAGCCCCTTTTGTGGCGGCTGCGCCGGATACCGATGAACAGCGTCTGGCCTACAGCCTGGGCGTGACGCTGGGCGAAAGCATGAAGGCCGATATCGGGGATCTGGACCTGGATGCGTTTAATGACGGTATGCGCGATGTGTTCGAGGAGAATGAATTAGCGCTTAGCGAAGAGCAGATGGTCGAATCGATCATGGCCTTCCAGGCGAGTGCTCAGCAGGCACGTGAAGAAGAGGCTGCCGAAATTGCCCAGATGAATCAGGAAGAAGGCGAAGACTTCCTGGCTGAAAACGCCGAGCGCGAAGGTATCGAAGTGACCGAATCAGGCCTGCAGTATGAAGTGCTTGAGTCCGGCGACGGCGCAACGCCTGGTGCTGAAGATACCGTTGAGGTGAACTACGAAGGCATGCTGCTCGACGGCACCGTATTTGATAGCTCGTTTGAGCGCGGCGAGCCGGTAAGCTTTCAGGTCAATCAGGTGATTGAAGGCTGGCAGGAAGCCCTGCAACTGATGAGCGTCGGCGACAGCTGGATGCTGTATATCCCAGCTGAGCTTGCCTACGGTGAACACGGTCAAGGCCCGATTGGCCCCAACGAAATGCTCACTTTCCGCGTTGAATTGCTGGGCGTCGAATAATCCATGCTTCTGGCCCCAGTAGTTGCCCGTTACACCAGTGTCATACTCTTGGTAGGCGGGCCTTTGGTGGCCAGTGCCACTGAAACGCCTGACCGCTTGCCTGCGCTAAATGCGATAACGGAACAGGCAAGCGTGGTGGGCGTATCCTCGGGCGGTTATATGGCCACCCAGCTGGCGGTTGCCTGGCCTGAACGCTTCAGCGGCGTTGGCGTATTGGCGGCGGGGCCCTGGGGGTGTTCCCAGGGCTCGCTGAGCATGGCGCTTAACCAGTGCATGATGACGCGTGGTGGCCTGCCTGATCTGGAGGAGCTTGAAGACCGCCGGGCTCGTTACCTGGATAATGGGCAGGTGGGCGATCAGGAAGCTCTTGGCACGCTAAGAACCTTTATCTGGCATGGTGGGGCGGATAACGTGGTTGACCCCGAACTGGTGACGCTTTTGGCCGGGCAGTGGCGGCAGTGGCTGGCCGTGCCTGACCAGCTAAAGGTCTTGCGCAATCAGGCGGCGGGCCACGGGTGGCCGGTGCGCCTGCATGAAGAGGAAACAGTTGGCCCCCACGAGCTGGGGAACTGTCGTCAGGGTGGAGGCAGCCATGTACTTGCCTGCGATGAAGACGTCGCTCGCGAGATGCTTAGCTGGCTATACCCAGAGCGCGAAGCGGTCAGCCCTGAACCAGGTGAACTAATCGCGTTTGATCAGTCAGAGTTTGCGGTCAAGGGGCTTGCAGATACCGGCTATCTGTTTATCCCTGCTTCTTGTGAGGATGAAGCCTGCCCGGTCACGATTGCCCTGCACGGTTGCCAGATGAGCACCAGCGCCATCGATGACACTTTCATTAGCCATAGCGGTTTGAATCATTGGGCTACAAGGCATCGCCAGATCGTGCTTTATCCGCAGATCGATAGCAGCCTGTCGAATCCACAAGGCTGTTGGGACTGGTGGGGATATGCTGAAAGCCTCTGGCAGCAAAACCCGCTGCACGATACCCGTGAAGGTGTCCAAATCAGCGCCCTGATGACCATGCTGGATCGTCTGGAAACGGCAGCCGTAACCGCTGATTAACTGCTCAGTAAGTTAAAGTCGAACCAACTGCCCAGCCTGCCTTTAGGCGTTTCCAGAATCACCCGTGCCCGCCAGGGCATAACGGCGGGTGCCGCACTGCTTCTATCCTCTCCCAGTCGCCCGTGGCCGCGAAAGTGGCCAGGGGTAATAGTGTCAAGCACAAAGCGGTAAACGTCGTCTGGCTTATTTTGACTGACGAAGTCCACGCTGACCTGACTTGGGGTGAAGCCTTCAATATCTACCGCCAGTGGCAGCGGGGCAAGCGCTCTGATGGGCCCGCTGACGTCGATATGAAAAAATAGACGCCCTTCATCACCGAGGCTCGCGGAGCAGGCCTGGGTATTTAAATCACACTGGGCCGCTGCGGGAAACCAGGTAACGTGGCTGGCATCGTGCAAGCGGTGAAAAAAGACGTACCACGTGCATACGGCCAGCCCCAGGCCGGTGACTAAAATCAGCGCCTTGAGTCCCTTCAAACCGGCAAAGTAAGCAGGCTTGGGTAGTATCTTCATGGCAGAATACCGCTACGCAGGCCGTGAGGCGGGGTGTCGTTTCATGGTAACAGTAAACATGTCGATGTCGTTGTGCTGTGATGTCGCAGTCAATAAGGAAACGCCATGGAGAGTATTACCGCGGCCCTTGGGCCCCTGTTTCTGCTGATTCTTCTGGGAACGGGCCTGGGCTACTGGCGCTGGCCGAGCACGGATTTTTGGTCGCAGATGGAGCGGCTGATTTACTTTGTGCTGTTCCCGGCCATGCTGGTAGGAACGCTGGCGACCGCTGATGTCAGTCAGGTGCCGGTAGGCCGACTGGCGCTGGTGCTACTGGGCGCCATGGTGCTGTTCGGCGTGCTGATCTGGAACTTTCGGGGTTGGCTACGGCTGACACCTGCGGCCTTTACGTCAGTCTTTCAAGGCGCTGTACGCTTTAATACCTATGTTGGCGTCGCTGGCGCCGCCGCGCTGCATGGTGGACCAGGAGCGACTACTGCCGCGGTGGCCGTAGCGCTTATGGTGCCCGTGGTTAACGTGATGTGCGTGGCAAGCTTTGTGGCGGCAGGCACGTTGGGCCACGCTAGCATGGGCAAGAGCGTGATGGCTCTGGTAAAAAACCCACTGATACTCGCTTGCCTTGCGGGGATAGGGTTAAACCTGAGCGGCATTGGCCTGCCTGGGTGGAGCGGAGATACCGTGAAGTTATTGGGGCAGGCGGCGCTACCCTTGGGGCTGATTGCCGTAGGCGTAGCACTACGTCCGACCGCACTGTTACGTATCGACCGCGGCGTGCTAGCGACCAACAGCATCAAGCTGTTTTTAATGCCCGCCTTGGTACTGGCGCTGGCCTGGGCGTTAGGCTTAGATACCATCAGCCGTGATGTAGCCCTGCTGTTTGCCGCGCTTCCCACGGCAACCTCGGCATATATTCTGGCCCGCCAGCTGGGCGGCGATGCCGAGCTGATGGCCGCGATTATCACCGGACAAACGCTGCTTGCCATGCTCACCCTACCGTTGTGGCTACAGTTAGCCGGCTAAGATGCAAAAATAAATAAAAATTATTCGCATTTGTGTTGACGGGGTAAATGCGAATTATTATATTGTGATTGTAGCGTTTAATGAGTCGCTACAGACCACGACAGAAAACCGCCAGTTTGCTGTCATGGTTTCTCCCTCTCATTGCTAGTCACGGTCTTTTGCCACTCCCTTGGAGTGGCTTTCTTTTTTCTGGGGCCCCTCAAGCGACCTTGAGCGTATTGCGCTAATAGCGTTTGCCTAGCAAGCTGCTAGTCATTACGACGTTATCAAGGAGGTTACTGTGCAGCTTTACCTTAATGCCACTTCCCCCTATGCCCGTATCGTACGTGTCTGCCTTTATGAGAAACGCCTGATAGAGCAGGTGGAGCTTTGCTGGTGCGACCCCTGGGCGGAAGATAGCGAGCTTTTGCAGATTGCGCCGCTAAGCCGCATTCCAACACTGGTGAATGATGAAGGTGAAGTACTGACCGAATCACTGCTGATTGCGCTCTATCTGGATACGCTGGGTGAAGGGGCAATGTTGGTACCCACTAATGCACAGGCTAAAACACTGGCTCTGTCAGGCTTAGGCCAGGGGTTGATGGATGCGGCGTTTAACGTCGTAATTAGCCGAAAGCACGGCGGACGCGATGTGGATGAAACGCTATTGGGAAGGCGCCGTTTAAAGGCGATTGAACGAGCGTTAATAACGCTTGAGACCCACCCCTGCGTAGTAAACGGTAATAGCGAACGCACCTTAGGAGTAATTGCAGTGGCCGTGGCGCTTAGTTATTTAAGCTTTCGCTTGCCCGAATTCGATTGGGAGAACCGCTGCCCCGCGCTGAGCGCCTGGCATGCCAGGGTGGCCGCCAGCGAGAGCTTTACGCTGACGGCCTTCGTCTGAGGCTTACGCCTTACGCTGATAAATCAAATCCCAAACGCCGTGCCCAAGCTTCTCACCGCGGGCTTCAAACTTGGTTAGCGGGCGAAAGGTGGGGCGCGGCACATAGGGTGTCGTGTCGGTACCGGCCGTGTTGGCGTAGCCCGGGGCAGCTTCCATTACCTCGGCCATCCACTCGGCGTAGGCTTCCCAGTCGGTCGCCATATGGAAGGTGCCACCGGGTTGCAGGCGGGTGCGAATCAGCTCCACAAACGCGGGCTGCACAATGCGCCGCTTGTGGTGCTTTTTCTTCGGCCAGGGGTCGGGAAAGAACAGCTGCACAGTGGTCAGTGAGCCTTCCGGCAGGCACTTTTCCAGCACGGCCAGGGCATCTTCCTTGTAGATACGCAGGTTGGTCAGGCCGCGCTTGTCCACTTCATCAAGCAGCTTTCCCACGCCCGGCGAATGCACTTCGATACCAATAAAGTCAGTATCCGGGTGGGTTTCTGCCTGCTCGATCAGCGAATTGCCCATGCCAAAACCGATTTCAACCACGCGGGGAGCTTCCCGGCCGAATAGCGCGGTCAGGTCCTGCAGGCCGTCGTCAATTGTCAGGCCAAAGCGCGGCCATACGTCTTCAAGGCCCCGGTTCTGAGCCTGAGTCATGCGCCCGGCACGGATCACATAGCTTTTAATACCGCGACGATGCAGCGGCGCTTCAGCGCTTTCTGGCCCGGTTGAGGACTCATCAGTACTTTTAATATCAGTCATAAAATCTCTTAACCGTTAATGCGGCCAGCAAAAGGTGATGATGGGTCTGCCGTTTGGCGACGCGGCATGCGTCCGGCCAGGAACGCATCGCGCCCCGCTTCTACTGCGCTCTTCATGGCTCGCGCCATGCGCAGCGGCTCACGCGCGTGGGCAATGGCGGTATTGAGCAGCACGCCATCACAACCCAGCTCCATAGCCATGGCCGCGTCAGACGCCGTGCCGATACCGGCATCCACGAGTACCGGCACGCTGCTCTGTTCAACAATCAGGCGCACATTGTGCGGGTTCTGGATGCCGTGGCCCGAGCCAATCAAGGAACCCAGCGGCATGATGGCGCAGCAGCCCATGGCTTCAAGCGCGCGGGCTACAATCGGGTCATCGCTGGTGTACACCATGACGTCAAAACCATCAGCCAAAAGCGTCTCGGCAGCTTTCAGGGTTTCCACCACGTTGGGGTAGAGCGTGGTCTCATCGCCCAGCACTTCCAGCTTGACCAAGTTGTGGCCATCCAGCAGTTCGCGGGCTAGGCGGCAGGTACGCACGGCGTCTTTGGCGGTGTAGCAGCCTGCCGTATTAGGCAGCAGGGTGTAGCGCGACGGCGAAATCACGTCGAGCAGATTGGGCCCGGCTTCCTGGCCTAGGTTGGTACGGCGTACGGCAAAGGTGACGATCTCGGCGCCGCTTTCGGCAATGGCCGCACCGGTCTCGTCGAAGTCTTTATATTTGCCGGTACCTACCAGCAGGCGAGAACTAAAATTACGTCCGGCGATAGTAAACGGCGTATCGTTTTGAAGTGTCATAGCGAATCCTGGATAAAGCGCGAGAAATAGGGCGTAGCCAGTGGAAGAGTCATGAGGACTGCGGGCTAGCCACCGCCAATGGCATGCACCACTTCTACCTGGTCATCTTCGGCCAAGGGAGTGGTGGCCAGCTGGCTGCGCGGTACGATCTCTTCGTTGATCTCTACTGCGACCCGCCGACCAGTAAGCGCCAATTGATCAATTAGATCCGCAGCCGTAAGGCCCGCTTCCAGCGTGTAAGGCTCGCCATTGAGTTGAATGTGCATAAAACTGTCTCGTCTATCGAGGCATAGGGCTAACCCTAGCGAAATACCATAAAGTGCCTCTATTGTAGCGGTTTCCCGCGGCGCAAGGTATGCCGAGTCGCACGCTCGCTTATACAGGCGCGGTAACACCTTGAAAGGAGCAGCAATGCAACGTAATGAACGAATCATTTGGTGCCTGATCGCGCTCTCCGGGGCTGTCACGGTCATGGTGGGAGCTTACGCGGCCCACGGTCTGGCGCTACGGGCCAGTGCCGAACTGGTGCATGCGGCTGAAACCGGCGTGCGTTATCAGGCCTGGCACACACTGGCGATTATGGTGGTGCTGGTCGGTCAGCGCGTGTTTGGCTTCAAGGGCTGGCAGTGGCCGGTTGCACTGTGGGGGTTGGGAATGGTGGGTTTCTCCGGCTCGCTTTATGCCATGGCGATGGCTGGTTTGAATGTGGGCATCGTCACGCCGTTAGGCGGCGCTCTGTTGATTGCCGGGTGGCTGATGCTAGCCGTGGCGGTGCTCAGAAGCCCTTAACCTGGAAGCCTCTAGCTAAACAACCCTGGTAGATCCGCTGGCGCATCGATATCACGTAAGATGCCCGCATCTGCTACCGGGCATTCCCGCAAGCGTGAGGCGTACTGCTTGATCACGCTCTTGGCGCCGTCACCGCCGCTGAGTCTCTCAAGCGCAGGCCACATTGTCCGTCCGAAAATAACCGGGTGCCCCGGGCGGCCTTCAAAGCAGGGCCGTACGATGGTATCGCGAGAAGCCTGGCGTTGCAGGGCCAGCAGCGTCCCTGTCTCAAGGTAAGGCATATCGCCGAGCAGGATTGCCACGGCGTCAATGTCATCAAGGCTTGAGTCATGGCTCATTATGCCCACCGCTTCTGCCAGGCTTGCCCCCAGGCCAAGGTTCGCCTCGCGAACGCGCACCAGCGTCACGTCTTTGGGAAGACCCAATAAAGCCGGGTCGTCCTCTTCACGCACGGCCACCCGCAGGTGGGTAAACGCTTTTTGGGCGTTGGCAGCCGACGTTGCTAGTAAAGAATGGCCATCCGGCAGAAGCGCACAGCGTTTATCGTCTGGCCCAAAGCGGCGCGAGTAGCCTGCGGCCATCAGCAAGGCCGCAACGCGGCTAGAGCTCATCGTGCGCTCTGCCATGCTGAACGCGCACAATATCGGCCATAACGGCCAGGGCGATTTCGGCAGGCGTCTTGCTGCCCAGTGCCAGGCCAATCGGCATATGGATACGCGCGATTTCTGTCTCGCTCAGCCCGCCGGAGCGTGCCAGCCGCGCCGCCCGCGCCGCCGAGGTGCGCAGTGATCCCATCACGCCGATATAAAAGGCGGACGTGCTCACGGCTTCCATCATCGCCAGGTCATCAATACGTGGGTCATGGGTGAGCGCGACCACTGCGGTGGCGTCATGGCAGGTGTCTGGTGAAATATACGACGAGGGCAGCAAGGCCTCCACCCGGACGCCGGGCACGTTAAAGCGAGCGCAGGCGGCCTCATTCGGGTCGCAGACAATCACTTCATACCCAAGCGTCACGGCAAAGGCCGCACACGGCGTGGTTATAGACGAAATACCGGCGATGACCAGCCGGTGAGCCGGGGAGACGCGCATGCTGATAGCGTCACCTTGTCTCGCAACACGCGGCCCGGTGGGTGGGGCCGGGTGAAAAACGCGCTCGCCGCTTGATGTGTTAATCCTACGCATCAGCGGCTCGTGGCCCTTGAGCGCGTTTAAAACCACGCTCAGGTGTTCGCGGGTCTCGGCAGTGGGCGCCAGCCGCTCCACCAATACATCCAGCACGCCGCCACAGGGCAGCGCCACGCCTGGAGCATCGCTGTCTGCCGTGTCGCCGTAGCGGGTTGTGGTGATGGGCTTCTCGAAGGCACCGTTCTTGAGCCTTTCGAGAAAATCCTCCTCCACACAGCCGCCCGAGAGCGAGCCGATATGCTCGCCGCGCGAGGTTGCGACCAGCCACGAGCCCGGCGCCCGAGGCGATGAACCGAAGGTTTCCAGTACGGTACAAAGCCAGATCGTCTCCCCCTTTTTACACCATGTCAGCGCTTGTTCGATGACCTTAAGGTCTAGGTGTTGCATTGAGTCACGCGTTCCTTGTTCAACGGCCTGCAAGCCGGGCCGGGTATCTATATGCACTCTAGCGTAGACCAATTGCGCGCCTAGGCGGGAGTGCCAGAAGAATTGGGCTGGTGGCTTTAATTGTGACTATGCTTACTTCGTCATGACCGTGACTAGGCGATAGCAACGAAAATTAAAGGCAATTCAAATGACCTCAACGACGACGTTCGAGAAGCATCGTGAAAGCGCCACGACCCGCTCCGCGGTTGTCCTGTCGATCAACGGCCAGCGCCACGAGCTAGAGCTTGATAATCGCACCACGCTGCTGGACACCCTGCGCGAACACCTGAAACTTACCGGCTCCAAAAAAGGCTGCGATCTTGGTCAGTGTGGAGCATGTACGGTTTATATCAACGGCGAGCGGGTGAACGCCTGCTTGACCCTGGCGATAATGCACCAGGACGACGAGATCACCACCATTGAAGGCGTGGGCGATGTCGAGCACATGGATCCCATGCAGCAGGCGTTCATCGATAACGACGCCTTTCAATGTGGCTACTGCACGCCGGGCCAGATCTGCTCGGCCAGGGCGACGCTTGATGAGATCCGTGCCGGTATCCCGAGCCACGTGACCAAAGAGCTCAATGGACCCATCGAGATCAGCGATGAGGAGATCCGCGAGCGCATGTCCGGCAACCTGTGCCGCTGTGGTGCCTACGCCAACATCTTGAAAGCCATCAACCAGGTTGCCAAAGATCAAGTAGCCAAGGAGCGCTCATGAAAGCCTTTTCCTATGAGCGCATTGATGATGCCGCTCAGGCGGCGGCGCGCGCCTTTGAAGTGCCAGGCGCCAAATTCATTGCTGGCGGCACCAATTTGCTCGATCTAATGAAGCACGAAATCGAAGTGCCACTGCATCTGATTGATATCACGCAAACCGGCCTTGACGATATTACCGAGACCGATGAGGGCGGTGTACGTATCGGGGCGCTGGTGAGCAACACCGCCTTGGCCGCCAATGAGCGCATTCGGCGCGACTACCCGGTACTCAGCCGAGCGCTGTTCTCCGGCGCATCAACCCAGCTGCGTAACAAGGCCTCTACCGGCGGCAATCTTCTGCAGCGTACCCGCTGCCCTTACTTCTACGATACGGCAATGCCCTGTAACAAGCGCGAGCCCGGGGCTGGCTGCGCCGCGCTCGACGAGGGCGCCGATACCCGCCAGCTGGGTGTCATCGGTACGTCAGAACACTGCATTGCGACGCACCCATCGGATATGGCGGTGGCCCTTCGCGTGCTGGATGCCGAGGTGGAAACCATCAATCCCCAGGGGCAGACGCGCAGGCTCACGCTTGATGAGTTCTACCGGCTTCCCGGCGACACCCCGGACGTGGAGAACGTGCTGGAACCGGGTGAGATCATCACCGGCGTGGTACTTCCTGCCCCAGTAGGCGGGCGCCAGCAATACTACAAGGTACGCGATCGCGCCTCTTACGCCTTTGCGCTGGTGTCGGTGGCGCTGATCGAAACCGACGACGGCAAGGGCCGTGTAGCGCTGGGTGGCGTAGCGCATAAACCCTGGCGGCGTGATGAGGCTGATGCCGAGCTTGGCAACGGTGCCAAAGCGGTGATGACAAAGCTTCTGGACGGCGCGCGCCCCACCGATGAGAACGCCTATAAGCTGACACTTGCCGAGCGTACGCTGGCCGCCCTGCTGGCAAAGGAGTGATGTATGGATTTTAATCAATCAGCCGATGAGAATCTCTTTGACCACGCCCGGATCATCGGTAAGCCCCATACCCGGGTCGATGGCGCACTGAAAGTGACCGGCACGGCACCCTACGCCTACGAGCGACATGACGTAGCGGATAATCCATTGGTGGGTTACCCGCTGGGGTCGAGTATCGCCAAAGGGCGTATTACCCGCATGGATGCAACGGCAGCGCGTAACGCTGAAGGCGTGGCGGCGGTGATCACGGCGCTGGATATCGACGAGCTGCCCCGTGCCGAAAGCAACGTCGCCAAGCTGTTTGGCGGCGACATAATCGAACACTACCACCAGGCGATTGCCGTGGTGGTAGCTGACACGCTGGAGCAGGCCCGGGCAGCTACGTCGCTCATCGAGGTAGAGTACGAAGAGACCCCGGGCGAGTTCGATCTGGATGATGCTTGGAAGCGGCTACAGGATAGAGATGTGGTTTCGCACGTGGGCGATGTGGACGCGGCCTTTGACAGTGCCGAGGTCACGCTTGATGAGACCTACCACACCGCCTCGCAAAGCCACGCCATGATGGAGCCCCACGCGACAATCGCGGACTGGTGCGACGGCAAGAACATGACGCTCTGGACCTCGAATCAGATGATCAAGTGGACCCGTAAGGCGCTGGCCACCACGTTTGAGCTCGATCCGGCCAACATCCGTCTGGAAAGCCCCTACATCGGTGGCGGTTTTGGGGGCAAGCTGTGGCTGCGCGCTGACGCTGTGCTCGCCGCGCTTGGCTCAAGAGAAACCGGACGCCCGGTGAAGGTGGCGCTGCCACGCTCGTTTATCTTCAATAACGCCACCCATCGCTCCGGTACCGTGCAGCGGCTGCGCATCGCCTCGGGTAAGGATGGTCGGATCACTGCCTTCGATCACTCGGCGATCTCCCATACGCTGCCTGGCGGCAGTGGTGAAGATGCGGTCAACCAGACGCGCTGCTTCTACGCTGGCGAAAACCGCCGTGTGGCGCACCACGCCATCGACATGAACCTGCCCGAGGCCGCCGACATGCGTGCCCCCGGCGAAGCTTCAGGCTTGGCCGTGCTGGAAATCGCCATGGATGAAATGGCTGAGAAGCTGGGAATGGACCCAGTGGAGTTTCGGATTCTCAACGATACCCAGGTCAACCCCGAAGAACCTTCCAAACGCTATAGCGACCGCCACTTCGTCGAGTGCTTGCGCAAGGGCGCCGAGGTATTCAACTGGAGCGCGCGTAACACTACGCCAGGCGGTAAGCGTGAAGGGCAGTGGCTGATTGGCCAGGGCATGGCCGGTGCCTACCGCGGTGCGCCGACGCTGGATTCCGGTGCCCGGGTACGGTTGAGCGAAGGGCGGCTGATCGTCGAGACCGACATGACCGATATCGGCACCGGTTCCTACACCATCATCGCCCAGACTGCCGCTGAAACCATGGGCCTGGAGATGGACGATGTGGAAGTGCGTTTGGGCAACAGCGCCTACCCGGCGGCGTCCGGTTCCGGTGGCCAGATGGGCGCGGCCAGCTCCACCGCAGGGGTTTATGCGGCGTGTGTGGCACTGCAAGGCGAGATCACCAAGCGCCTGGGCGTCGGGTCGGCGAGGTTCGAAAATGGCCAAGTGGTGACCGATGACAAGCGCGTGGCGCTACGTGACGTGGTCCCGAATGAAGAGCTGGTGGGCGAAGATACGCTGCACTTTGGGGATTTCAAGGACGAGCTTGAGATCGGCACCTTCGCGGCGCACTTTGTCGAGGTGGCGGTGCATGCCTATACCGGCGAAACCCGTCTCAGGCGTACGCTCACGGTCGTGGATGCTGGACGCATCCTGAACCCTGTCACTGCGCGTAGTCAGGTGATCGGCGGCATGACCATGGCCATAGGCGCGGCATTGACCGAGAGCCTGAACATTGATTCACACCGTGGGTACTTTACCAACCACGACCTGGCCGGTTACGAAATAGCGGTGCACGCCGACATTCCCGAGCAGGAAGTCATCTTCCTCGACACCCAGGACGGCGCCTCTACGCCCTTGAAAGCCAAGGGGGTCGGTGAGCTGGGTATCTGCGGCGGCGCAGCGGCGGTGGCCAATGCCATGTACAACGCTACCGGCATACGCCTGCGCGATTACCCCATGACACTGGATCGTATGCTTGATCGGCTGCCTGGGGCGTAAGCCAGGCGCGGTTTGCGCGGCAACTATTAAAACGCGGGCGCAGGTAACTGCCCCCGCGTTATTTATGCAGGCATATAACGGTATGGCTAATCGCTAACCCGCCCGGTGCTTTTACGCACGATCAAGTGGCTGCTTAGCGTCTGGCGCCGGATAACACGCTCGCCGCGCAGTAAATGGAGCAGCGACTGCATGGCCTGTTGGCCTATTTCGTTACGCGGCTGGCTGATGGTGGTCAGCTCGGGTTCGCAGTATTCGCTCAGCCCGATGTTATCAAAGCCGACCACCGACAGCTGACCGGGCACTGTAATATTTAGCTGGCGAGCCGCCTTGAGTACACCAATCGCCATCTCATCGCTATGGCAGAAAATCGCGGTGGGGCGCTGGGCGTTATCCAGAAGCGCCAGCCCCTGCTGAAAGCCGGACCGAAAACCAAAATCACCCTCAGCAACGCAGGCCTGGTCGATAAGGCCGTGGGCAGAGAGCGTGTCGCGATAACCGCGTAGCCGCTCTAGGCAAATAGGGTTGCCCGCCGGGCCGGTGAGGGTGGCAATACGCTGATGGCCAAGCGACACCAGGTAATCAATGGCCTGGCAGCTCGCCTGATGGTTGTCGATAGCAATCAATGGCAGATCGATATCGCTGAAGAATTCACACGCCATGACGAGTGGAAAGTCCGCCTGGCCATCCGCCTGTTTGATCAACGCCTTGGGAATTTCCGAGGTCAGCAGCACGATGCCGTCGGCCTGATTGGTCGAAAGTAGTCGAAAATAGGCCTCTGCGCGCGCCGGGTCATGTTCGCAGTCACCAATCAATATCTGGTAGCCCGCCTGGTGGGCAACATCTTCCATGCCGCTAATAATTTCGGAGAAAAACGGGTTAGAAATATCCGGCAAGAGCGCCACAATGGTTTTGGATTCGGCGCGGCGCAAGTTGCGCGCGGCAATATTGGGCGCGTAACCCACTTGAGCGATCGCCTGGTTGACCCGCTCTCGAGTAGTATCGCTAACCTTTTCAGGCGTCGCCAGAGCGCGTGACACAGTAGCTGTCGAACAGCCTGCCGCTTTAGCCACATCCTTGATAGTGGGCACACTATGTGGATGCTTTCCCGTTACTTGGGTATTAAACATTGAACGATGGTCCTGATAAAACGCGCCGGAATAAGCGGACGGTTAGATACAATATTGGCGCGCTAATGCCTGAAATGTAAAGGTTTACATAATGCCTTGACCATTTTAACCGTGATGTAACTTTAACTTTCTGATTAGCTTGATAAGTATTTGCTGCTTTATTATGCGATTTATAATTATTCTTTAGTCTATAGGTCACCCATTTAATATACTTATTTAGATAGAAATTATTTTTATATCATGGGGTTAATCAATTTTCACTGTTCTTCAGACACTGCTTGACCGGCTTTCTTCCCTCTGCTGCAATGTAATCCATTACATTATGTTGTCAACGCTGATTGCTGACGCTAAAACAACAAGACAAATGAGGTAGATGATGAAGACCCTTAAAGGTCCAGCACTCTTTCTCGCCCAGTACATTGGCGATCAACCGCCCTTCGATAGCCTGGAGCATATTGCCCGCTGGGCATCAGAGCTGGGCTTTAAAGCGGTTCAAATACCTACGCTGGATAAACGGTTTTTTGATCTTGAACAAGCGGCAGAAAGCCAAGCGTATTGCCAAGAAATCCAGGCCCTTTTGGCGGGATATGGCCTAGAGATCTGTGAGCTTTCAACGCATCTGCAAGGCCAGCTGGTGGCCGTGCACCCGGTATACGATAGCCTGTTTGATGGCTTCGCCCCGCCTGAACTGCACGGCGACCCTGTTGCACGTCAGGCATGGGCCGCCGAACAGTTGAAGCTTGCCGCACGGGCCAGCGCCAATCTAGGTTTGAAGGCCCACGCCACTTTCTCCGGCTCTCTACTCTGGCCCTTTCTTTACCCTTGGCCGCAGCGCCCCGCTGGATTGGTTGAGGACGGGTTTGCCGAGCTTGCCAAGCGCTGGCGTCCTATTCTGGATGCCTTCGATGCTGCGGGCGTGGATTTATGCTTTGAGATTCATCCTGGCGAAGACCTGCATGATGGCGCGACCTTCGAGCGTTTTTTAGCCGCGGTGGACCATCATCCGCGCTGCTGCATGCTGTATGACCCTTCCCATCTTGTGCTTCAACAGCTTGATCACCTTGCCTTTCTGGATCGCTACCATCCGTATATCCGCATGTTCCATGTCAAGGACGCCGAATTTCACCCTACTGCCCAGCAGGGCGTTTACGGCGGCTACACTTCCTGGGTCGAGCGGGCAGGTCGCTTTCGCTCTCTGGGCGATGGGCAGGTCGATTTCAAGGCGGTGTTCTCAAAACTGGCCCAGTACGATTTTGACGGCTGGGCGGTCATCGAGTGGGAATGTGCGCTCAAGCACCCTGAGCAAGGCGCGGCGGAAGGCGTCAAGTTTGTGAATGAGCACATCATTCAGGTGACCGACCGGGCGTTTGATGATTTTGCCGATGCCGGAACGGATCGTGAGGCCAACCGCACTCTGCTGGGTTTCGGCTAAATTAACGCTTAGAGATTACTTAATGACAACTACCAACAACACACCGCGCAGACTTCGCCTCGCCATGATAGGCGGCGGCCAAGGCGCTTTTATTGGCGGTGTGCACCGTATGGCGGCGCGCCTGGATGACCGTTTTGAACTGGTGGCGGGGGCTTTTTCATCCCAGACCGAACGCAACCTGGCTACCGCCAACGAGTTAGGCATTGATGAGCAGCGCTGCTATGCCGACTACGCAGCGCTGTTGGCAGGCGAGGCCGCGCGCGAAGATGGCGCCCAGGTCGTGGCGATTGTGACGCCTAACCATCTGCATTACCCGGCGGCGCTGGCAAGCCTGGAAGCGGGCTTCCACGTGGTGTGTGAAAAACCCATGACGCTCAGCGTCGAGGAAGCTGAACAGCTGGCCCAGGCGGCTGAGAAAAGCGCGCGCCACTTTGTGCTGATGCACAACTACGCGGGTTACCCGCTGGTTCAGCATGCCCGTGAGTTAATTGCCGAAGGCGCCTTGGGTCAGCTTCGCCATGTGCAGGTCGAGTATATTCAGGAGTGGCTAAGCGAGCCCCCGGAAGCCGATAACCGCCAGGCCGCCTGGCGGCTGGACCCCACTCAGGCGGGCGCAGCGGGCTGTCTGGGGGATATCGGTGTACACGCGTTTCAGTTGGCCCAGTTTATTAGCGGCCAACGCGTCAGTGAGGTCAGCGCTGAGTTGGTGACTGCCGTGCCGGGTCGGGCACTTGACGATAACGTTCAGGCGCTACTGCGCTTCAACGGCGGGGCACGGGGCATGCTGTGGGCAAGTCAGACGGCAGCCGGCTATGAGAACGCGTTAACCATTCGCGTCATCGGCGAGAAAGCCAGTCTGCAGTGGGCCCAGGAGCAGCCCAACGAACTGTGGCTGAAGCCGCTTAACGGGCCAAGCCAGCGCTTAACGCGGCGTGACGATTGGTTAAGCGCGGGTATTGGCCAGGGCGTTCGTGTGCCGGGTGGGCACCCGGAAGGCTACATTGAAGCCTTTGCCAACCTGTATCAGGCGCTAGCTGACGGTCACATGTCAGGCGAGTGTCCGGCCTGGTTGCCAGGCATCGATGACGGCGTTGACGGCATGCGCTTTATTGCAGCGGCTATTACCTCTAGCCAGGCGGCAAGCGCCTGGACGCCGCTGCATAGTACTAACGACACTGTGCGCAAGACATTGCAGAGGACGCTCTATGAGTGAGCCTATTTTAAGACTTGAGGGGATCGGCAAGGCCTTCGGCCCCGTTCAAGTGCTGGACGATATTTCCCTTTCCGTGATGCCGGGTGAGGTGATCGGTATTCTGGGGGAAAACGGCGCTGGGAAATCTACGCTGTTAAAAATCATCAGCGGTATCTATACCCCCACGGTCGGCACGATTTACCTGAATGGCCAGATATTCAGCGCGCTGGATCCGATCACCGCCCGCTTTCACGGCGTGGCGATGATCCCCCAGGAATTCAATTTAATACCCACGCTGCGTGTCTATGAAAACGTCTTCCTCGGCCAGGAGGTACGCCGCAACGGATTCCTTGACCACGCCGACATGCGTAAGCGGACCCAGGAACTGCTCAGCTCGCTTGAAGTAAACCTGGACCCCAGACTCCCTATCGCCCAGTTGAGCGTGGCCCAAAAGCAGATGGTCGAAGTCGCCAGAGTGCTGGCCAATGACGCGCGCATCGTGATTCTGGATGAGCCGACCACGGTGCTGACCGATCGGGAAGTCGCCGTGCTGTTTAGAGTGGTACGCGCGCTGGTAGCCAAGGGCGTCACGATTCTGTTCATTTCTCACAAGCTTAAAGAGGTTAAAGATCTCTGTGACCGGCTGCTGATTTTACGGGACGGCAAGCAGGTAGAACTTTGTGAGACCAAGGCGCTTAATGAAGAGGATATGGCGCGCAAGATGGTCGGGCGTGAGCTATCGCAAATCTATCCTGACAAGCCCCCCTTGGACGTGACCGGCGCACCACCTGCCCTCCAGGTGCGTGGCCTGAGCCTTAAAGGCAAGCTTACCGATATCAACCTTGAGGTACGCCGTGGCGAAGTGCTCGGACTTGCCGGGTTGGTAGGCGCCGGACGCACGGAAATTGCTGAAACCATCATGGGGTTACGCCGCAAAGCGAGTGGCGAGATATTGATTGATGGCCAAACAGTGGATATTCGCTCGCCCAATGAAGCCCATGCCCATGGGTTGGCATATCTTTCAGAAGACCGGCAGGGAAAGGGGCTGATTCTCTCGTTTAATGTCATGCAGAACATTACCGCTCTTAGCCTGAAGCGCTATGTGCGCGGTTTTATTCAGCATCGTGCTGAGCGCCGCCGCGCCGAGCACTACCAGCAACGCCTGGCGATTAAGGCGTCCAATCTGGCGGCACCCGTGAGCCTCTTGAGTGGTGGCAACCAGCAGAAAGTTTACTTCTCCAAACTGTTGGATATCGATCCCGATATCCTGATTCTCGATGAGCCCACGCGAGGCATCGATATCAGCGCCAAGCAGCAGATCTATCGGCTGATTCGCGACCTCACTGAGCAGAATAAGGCCGTTATTGTTATCTCTTCCGAGCTTGAGGAGGTGATCGGTATGGCCGACCGTGTTCTGGTGATTCGCGAAGGAAGGATTGCCGTCGAGCTTAACGGTGACGATATCAACGAAGAACAAATCATGCTGTATGCCGCTGGTGCAAGACAGCACGCCAACTGTGAACGAGTAGGGGATTACGATGGCACAATTGCCTAATACCAAGTCGATGGGGGGCGTTGCGCGCCAAGGCATGCGTAGACTGCCGCTCAACGCAACGATTCTGGCCCCGCTGGTGGCGCTGATCCTGCTGTTCGTGGTGTCATCCATCGCCAGCGAATACTTTCTCAATACACGCAATATTTCCAACGTGCTGCGTCAGGTCTCCTATACCGGCATTATCGCGATCGGTATGACCTTCGTGATTATCGCCGGAGGGATCGACCTTTCCGTGGGGTCGATGGTGGCGCTCGTTGGCGTGATTATCCTGTACATCATCAATACCATAAGCGACCCCATTCAGGCGGTGCTTCTCGGCATGTTGGCCGCCATCGCGGCGGGCGGGCTGTTAGGGCTATTCAATGGCCTATTGGTTACCCGAGGGCGCATAGCAGCCTTTGTGGTAACGCTTGCCAGTATGTCGATCTTTCGCTCGCTGGCGCTCTATTTTACCGATGCGGCGGAGGTTTCAACCCGCAACCCGCTCTTCTCAAACGTGGGGGGCGGCTTTTTTCTGGGCATTCCAATTCCCGTGCTGGTGTTCTTTGGCCTGGCTATCCTTGCCCACATATTGCTGTTTCACACGCCTTATGGCCGCCATGTATGTGCGGTAGGTGCCAATGCCCAGGTAGCGCGCTATTCGGGCATTCGGGTCGAACGCATTGTGCTCTCCACCTTTGTGATTGCAGGTATTTGCGTGGGGCTTTCCGCCATTATGCTGACCTCGCGGCTCAACTCGGTAAGCCCGAGTGATGCAGGCTACTTTTATGAACTGGATGCCATCGCCGCCGTGGTCATCGGGGGAACGGCCCTTTCCGGTGGGCGCGGTACGGTATGGGGCACGGTTATCGGCGCGCTGATTCTGGGCATCATCAACAACATGCTTAACCTGACTGGCGTTTCCCCTTATTTACAGGGGCTGGTCAAGGGCGGCGTAATTTTGCTGGCGGTGCTGCTGCAGTACAAGCGTGCCTGATTCGTTAATACGGTCTTTAAAAACGGTCTTTAAAACGTCTTTCAGACCTAGCGTTAAAAACGATCTTTTCGGTCGCTATGCCCAAACCGGGCCGACGATCACTCTGGGCGGGGCTGGCTCGTCCATCCACGATGTAAGTGAGAAAGGGAGCAACAACAATGACTCTATCACGCCTTTTCAAGACCGCCGCGCTGGCGACCGCTCTGGCGAGTGCGTCTAGCGTCGCACTGGCTGACGACTACCATATCGGGGTAACCGTACCGTCCGCCGACCACGGTTGGACCGCAGGCCTTCTGTGGTGGGCGCAAAACGCAGCCAACGAGCTGAGCGAAAAGTATCCAGATGTGAGTTTTACCGTGCTTTCCGCCAACTCCGGTACGGCCCAGGTTTCCAATGTGGAGGATCTAATGATTCGTAACCTGGATGCGCTGGTCATTTTGCCGCATAACCCGGCAACGCTTCAGGCGGTTATTACAGAAGCCTACGATGAGGGAATCTACACCGTCGTGGTGGACCGCGAGCTTGAAACGCCCGCGCAAGATGTCTTTATTGCAGGTGATAACCCAGGCCTTGGCGAGCAGGCAGCGCGTTATATCGCCGATGAGCTGGGCGGCGAGGGTAATATTCTGGTGCTGGAAGGCCCGCCCATTCCTATCAACAGCCAGCGTGTGGATGCCTTCAACCGGGTGATGGAAAACTACCCAGGCATCAATATTCTGGCCTCCCAAACCACCGACTGGAACCCGCAGCAGGCGCTTAGCGTAACGGAAGACCTGCTGGGCAGTAACCCGGAAGTGGACGCCATTTGGGCGGGTGATGATGACGTGCTGGTCGCGGCCCTTCAGGCGATTAACGAAAATAACCGCGACGATATTCAACTGATTGTGGGCGGCGGTGGCTCTCAGCGGGTCATCGAGATGATTCGTGAAGATCACCCGATGGTCAAAGGTACCGTTACCTACCCACCGAATATGATTGCGTCCGCCATGGCGCTCGCGGTACACGGCGTGAAAGGCGAGCATCTGGGCGATATGTACCACGGCGTGCCTTCACGGATCATCCTCGCGGCTGACCTGATTACCGCTGACAATGTAGAAGAGTTCTACGAGCCAGAAGCGGCTTACTAAGTCATCTGACCTGCAAACACCCCGCGTGTGGCTACTGGATAGTCACATGCGGGGTGTTTTGTCTGGCAGGCCGTTTACGTAGCGGGCAGGGCGTAGCTTGCGGTGACGTGCACCACCGGGCGGGTCTCGTCGGCGGCGGAAAACACCTGCACTTCACCAACCCCCAAGCGGCGGCCCAGCTTGATCAGTTTGGCGTGGGCGATAATGTCATGCTCACCTGATGCTGCGCGCAGAAAGTGGCAGTTGAAATCGCTGGTGACCGCCATGGGTTCAGGGCCGATTTGGGCCAGAATTGCCACATATAGGGCCACATCGGCAAAACCCATCATGGTGGGGCCGGAAACCCGGGGCCCGGGGCGTAAATGCTCATAACCTACCGCTAAGCGCATCGTGGCACTCATCTCGCCCACGCTTTCAACTCTGCCCATTCGCTGGGGAAATACTTCATCCAGAAAGTGTTCGATCTGTTCGACAGTCATGACGGTCATTGTTGTTATCCCTTATAAAAAAGCCCCAAGGCATGCGCCTTGGGGCTAGTTGTACCATGAAACGAATTTACTTGGCTTTATGCACCTGACGCCATTCGTGAAGCAGCGGCTCGGTATAGCCCGACGGCTGCACGCGGCCTTTGAAGATCAAATCCGATGCCGCCTTGAAGGCGGTGGAGTCCTCAAAGTGACTGCTCATCGCGGTGTAGGTGGGGTCACCTGCGTTTTGCTCATCGACCACTTTAGCCATGCGGTTGAGGGTTTCCTGCACGCGGGCTTCATCCACAACGCCGTGATGTAGCCAGTTGGCAATGTGCTGGCTGGAGATACGCAGCGTGGCGCGGTCTTCCATTAGGCCTACGTCGTGAATATCCGGCACTTTAGAGCAGCCCACACCGTGCTCAACCCAGCGCACCACGTAGCCCAGAATGCCCTGACAGTTGTTATCCAGCTCCTGCTGAATCTCGTCATCCGACCAGTTGGCGTTTTCAGCCACTGGCACGCTGAGCAGATCGTCCAGGAAGTCAGGTTCACCCTGGCTTTCAAGCTCGCGCTGAACACCGATGACGTTTACCTGATGATAGTGCAACGCGTGTAGAGTAGCCGCCGTGGGTGACGGTACCCAGGCCGTGTTGGCACCGGCTTTGGGGTGGCCGATTTTCTGCTCCAGCATGCTATGCATTAAATCGGGCATGGCCCACATGCCTTTACCGATCTGAGCGCGACTGCGCAGGCCGCAGGCAAGGCCTACCTGCACATTGCTCTTCTCGTAGGCCGCGATCCATTTGGCACCTTTCATATCGCCCTTGCGTACCATGGGGCCCGCTTCCATGGCGGTGTGCATCTCATCACCGGTACGGTCGAGGAAGCCGGTATTGATGAACGCAACGCGTGACGATGCCTCGGCAATACACGCCTTGAGGTTTACCGTGGTACGGCGTTCTTCGTCCATGATGCCCATCTTCAGGGTATCGCGGCTCATGCCGAGAATATCTTCCACGCGGCCAAACAGTTCGTTGGCAAACGCGACCTCGGCAGGGCCATGCATCTTCGGCTTCACGATATAAACAGAGCCGGTGCGCGAGTTGCGCGGCTGGTCAGCGTCTTTTTTCAGATCGTGCAGAGCGATCAGGGAAGTCACCACAGCGTCCAGAATACCTTCCGGTAACTCGTTGCCTTTTTCATCCAGAATCGCTGGAGTGGTCATCAAATGGCCCACATTGCGCACGAACATCAGCGAGCGGCCGGGCAGGGTCACCTTGCCGCCTTCGGTGGTTTGCCAAGTGCGGTCAGCGTGCAGCTTGCGGGCAAACGTCTTGCCGCCCTTATCAATGTTTTCTTCCAGGTCGCCCTTCATCAGGCCGAGCCAGTTGCTGTAAACAACGACCTTGTCTTCCGCATCCACGGCGGCCACGGAGTCTTCGCAATCCATTATGGTGGTCAGCGCCGCTTCCACCACCACGTCTTTTACGCCTGCCGGGTCGGTCTTGCCAATAGCGTGGCTGGCGTCGATCTGGATTTCCAGGTGTAGGCCATTATTGGCCAGCAGGATCGCCTCAGGCGCAGTTACTTCACCATTAAAACCAATCAGCCTGGCTGGATCTTTTAGTCCGGTTTCCCGGCCGCCTTCCAGGGTAACTACCAAATGACCATCGCGAATCACATATTTAATGGCGTCGCGGTGGGAGCCGGTGGCCAGAGGTGCGGCACGATCCAAAACGCCACGCGCGTAGGCAATAACTTTTGCGCCACGCTTGGGGTTAAAGCTTGTACCTTTTTCCGCGCCATCTTCTTCAGAGATAGCATCGGTGCCGTAGAGCGCATCGTAAAGGCTTCCCCAGCGCGCATTGGCGGCGTTCAGCGCGTAGCGTGCATTACTCACCGGTACGACCAACTGCGGCCCAGCTTGAACAGCGACTTCACGATCAACATTGGCGGTAGTGGCTTTCACGTTAGCCGGTGCATCTACCAAGTAACCGATTTCTTTCAGAAACCCGCGATAGGCAGGCATATCGCTAACCGGCCCTGGGTTTTCACGGTGCCAGGCATCGAGTTTCTCCTGCAGCGCGTCACGCTCTGCTAGCAATTGTTTATTTTTTGGGATCAGATCATGAAACAGGGCATCGACGCCGGACCAGAAGGCGTTTTCATCGACGCCCGTTCCGGGTAGAGCCTGCTCGTTTATAAAGCGGTCCAGCTCGGCGGCCACCTGTAAACGGTGACGCGTGATACGCTCGCTCATGGGGGTTCTCCTGTGAAGATGCCCGTGGGCTGTAAAATGGCCACGGCCAGAATAAAAACAGTATTTATGGAAAATACTTCCATAACTGTACGGGCATGTAAACAGCGTAGACCCGAAAGCAGCATAATGCTCGACCAAATGATGAGAAGGACGCCTAGGCTGGCCTTCTTAAAACAATGGAAGTAGGGCGTTCACGGAGAGATAGGGATGCAGGATTTCCAACAGCTGGAAGGCTTGTTTCGGCAAGTGGCAGGCGAATCAGCGTTTGCTCAATTGATACCGGATGGGACGCTTTGGAACGTCGTGCAGGACTATTTCCTGCACTATGGCCTGGAAACACTATTAGAAGACACCGGTGAGGTGCACGCAGGGTTTATCGATACCGGACGGTTTAGCCTATGGTGCCAGGTCTGGAGCCCGCCCAAGCCGTCCGGCACGGCGTTTGTGGTGCACGGCTACTTTGATCATTTAGGGCTTTATCGCCATCTGCTGGCCCACCTGCTGGGCAAAGGCTGGCGAGTGGTGCTTTGGGATCTGCCAGGCCACGGGCTTTCGAGCGGCCCGCGAGCACAAATCGAAGATTTCGACGACTATCAGCATTGCCTAACGCATATGCAAAATACCCTGCAGACGCTGGAGATGGCCCCCAAGCCGTGGCTTGGCGTGGGTCAGAGCACCGGAGCGGCTATTTTAGCCACCGATGCCCTGACCCGCCGCGAACAGGCTGGCTGGGACGGCCTGGTGCTGTTGGCGCCACTAGTGCGCCCCTGGCGATGGAGTCAGGCCAGTTGGATTCACCTTATCGCCAGCCCGTTTTTAAAGGATTTGCCACGTAAATACCGGCCCAACTCTACCGACGAAGCGTTTGCCGAATTTCTGCGTGACCGCGACCCCCTCCAACCCGAGCGGCTAAGTGTTGCATGGGTGAGCGCCATGCGCCGCTGGATGCCGCGCCTGCTGGCACTTGAACCTGTTGATGTGCCAACACTAATTTTACAGGGCGAACAGGACCTGACGGTGGATTGGCAGTGGAACTTGACCGTTCTGGCAGAGAAGTTTACCGCTGCAGAAATTCACCGCCATCCAGAAGCCCGTCATCATCTGGTGAACGAAGCAGAGCCGATCAGGCGGGCTCTATTTAATGTTTTAGATGAGTTCGTAAAAGATTTCGGTGACTCACTTAATACTATGTAAATAGAGAAACTTTTACTGAATTCGTATCTATTATTTTATTTATGATGCTTGTTCATCTTTTTTAGCTACAAAAGTACGAGCCAATTGTCTGATTTTCCAGGAATTAAGTGAATAAATCCCACAAACTAAGCATGAAAGCCACATAAGCTAGTAATCGATTAAATACCATTTAATGACTTAGGGGTTGTTAATGAGATTGATAACTATGGAAAATGAGGGTTTTTACATTAGCAATTTCTAAATAACTGATCGTTTATGTAGGGGTTGGCTGAATGCTGGCGAGCAAAATTGTTGCCAAATGTAAACAAAGCGTGTAGAAAGGTAATTAGAAAGGGAGTAAGGTAAAAACATTAGCTTGTAAATTTGAGCTGTGTAGGGTGAAAAAAATACTGATAAGTCGAATTAAAATATTGATTTTATTGAGATTTATTGAGTATTTGGTGAAATATTAAGCGTAAGCAAATGTTTAAAATTGTAATTTTACGACATTCAGCTATCATTTGGTGCTTAATCAATCCATCTGCATGCTACACAGTTGATGCGATTGAGATTTGTAACAATCAGGGTGTGCGGTAAGGCTGCGTAACATGATTGTTATTAATGACGGGCTGACAGGTTGCAGGTGAATTCAATATAGGAACATCACTATGATGTTTGTTATCGAAGCGTTATTTGGCCTGACAAGGCGCCGGAAGCAGCTAATTCAACTCATAGTCGATACCTTCTTGATCGTTGCCAGCTTCTTCCTGGCAATGCTCTTACGGTTAGACTCGTTGGAGTTCCTGACTGATAAGTCAGTGTGGCTCGCCTTGCCTGTTATGATTCCTGTCAGCCTTTTTATTTTTATACGGCTGGGCTTTTATCGCTCAATCGTACGCTTTATGGGTATGAAAGCGCTGCAGGCGCTTTTAGCAGGCGCTTTTGGGTCTGCATTGACGCTATACGTTGTCAGCATGGCTCTCAATTTACCTGTTCCCCGCTCCGTGCCTTTCATTTACACGATGCTGGCGTTTATAACCATCGGCGGCATACGGTTAGCTCTGAGATTGATGTATCAGCGCGGACAACAACTTCAAAAAACCAGAGTACTAATATATGGCGCCGGTGCTGCCGGGCGTCAGCTGGTAGTTTCTTTGCGTCATGGTCGGGATTACGAACCTGTGGGCTTTGTCGACTATGCGCCTCTCCTTCAAGGTACGCATGTACAGGGATTAAGAGTTTATAGCCCAGAATCTACACCAACATTGATCGAGAATTTTGGTGTAGAAAAATTTTTACTGGCTATTCCAGAAGCAACGCGGGCGCGCCGCCAGGAAATCATTGAATCTATTGAGCCACTATCGATTCCAGTGCAAACCATACCTGATATGGCAGATATTATTTCAGGTAAAGCTAAATTCAATGAGCTCCGTGATGTTCGTGTAGAAGATTTATTAGGCAGAGACCCCGTGCCGCCCGATCCTAAGTTAATGGGAGCGAATATTACTCATAAGTCGGTAATGGTGACGGGCGCGGGAGGCTCTATTGGTAGTGAGCTATGCCGTCAGATTGTTCGCCTGCATCCTGAAAGATTAATCATTGTCGATTCATCTGAATATTCGCTTTATCAAATCGACCAGGATCTTGCTCAGATAATTAATAAAGAAAATCTTAATGTTGAAGTGAAGCCCGCACTGGCCTCTGTTCGCAATGGCGATGTTATCTCACGCCTGATGCGTACCTTTGAAACCGATACTATTTATCATGCTGCCGCTTATAAGCATGTGCCTCTTGTTGAATTTAACCCAGCAGAAGGGGTGCTGAATAACGTCTTTGGAACAATGGAAGTCGCCAAGGCAGCCATTAAGGAGGGCGTTGAGTCTTTTGTCCTGGTTTCTACGGACAAAGCCGTACGCCCAACTAACGTGATGGGCGCTAGTAAGCGAATGGCAGAATTAATTTGTCAGGCATGCGCTGATGAACAAACGAACACACGTTTTTCGATGGTGCGTTTTGGCAACGTGCTAGGTTCATCGGGCTCTGTCGTTCCTCTCTTCCGAAAGCAAATCGAGAAGGGTGGCCCCATCACTGTTACCCATCCCGATATTACTCGTTACTTCATGACCATTCCTGAAGCTGCCCAGCTTGTTATTCAAGCCAGCGGTATGGCAACAGGAGGAGATGTATTTGTTCTGGATATGGGTAAACCGGTAAAGATTGTAGAGCTTGCTATCCGAATGGTTAAACTTTCGGGGTTAAATTTTCGCTTTATGTCTGTCCCTTCCGATGCAAAGACAGTACCCGCTCAAGAATCTGAAAAGATAGTTGAGAAGAAAGGTGAAATATCTATCCGGTTTACTGGTCTGCGACCAGGTGAAAAGTTATATGAAGAACTTCTAGCAACAGATAGTGCTGAGAAGACGCGGCATCCTCGAATAATGACAGCATCAGAAGACTTTTTGCCTTGGTCAGTACTTGAGCCAATGCTGTCTGAACTAGAAGTGGCGTGCAAAACGCAGGATGCTGCAAGAATACGCGAGTTATTAATAGCTGCGCCTACCGCTTACCAGCCGCAGTCAGATATTGTCGATCATTTTTGGATGTCTACAGCTACCCAACACACCATCAGTAAATCACCAATGAATACTGCGGTCGCTTCAGGAGATGTAAGTGAACGCTATGAAAAAAATAATGAAAGTCAATCGATGAAAAGTAGTTCGTTGGAAAATTCAAGGGTAATACCTGAAGTGAGTTTTGTTATAGATAGTGTGCATAGTAAACAGAATTAACGTCTGAAGGTATTGGTCTTAATACAAGTAACAGAACAGTTGACGTCATTAAGCTGAGCCACCGGTAGGGGTAAGGTTTAATGGTTGGGTTTTGCCCTAAGTAGGGCATTTAGTAAATATCTTTTAACCATGGGTTTGCCCCATGAAGAAAATCGTATTAATAAATTTGCCGGCCTCGAGGATGCGCCAATAAAACCTCGGGGCGGTAGCGTGTAAAAATTTCAGCATGATGAAAAGCGCTAAATATAGATAAGGAAATCTGAAAACTAGGCTCTAGCGGTAATAGAGCTGGCACAACCTTTCGCTCACTCTGCATTCAGGTAAACGTTGTCATGAGAAAACAAACTATTTTTCGCTTGCTAATTGTGGTCTCAGTTGCCTTGCTGGTGGCTGGTTGCGCTATCGCGCCTGGAGGCGATATTGATTACGATGCTCCGGAGCCGCCGGACCTATCGCAACTGGTCGATATCAAGCCTATTACACCAGAATTAGTGTGGAGTCAGGAATCTCAAGAACGACGTGTGCATCCAGTCACTCAAGAGCTACGCGATGAAATAAATAACTATGAGTATAGGGTAGGTGTAGGCGACGTTTTAAGTATCGTCGTTTATGACCACCCTGAATTAACTATTCCGACAGGTGGTGAACGTAGCGCTGTGGAGGCAGGGAATATAGTGCGCTCCGATGGTACTATTTTCTATCCATTCATAGGGCGTGTGAATGTTATAGGAAAAACCACTGAAGAGATTCGTCTTCAACTGACTCGGGGCCTGGGTAGCTTTCTGACAGAGCCTCAAATAGACGTCTTTATTGCTGCGTATAATTCCAAGCGGTTTCACGTGACCGGTGCGGTCTCATCGCCTGGATCAGTCCCCGTTACTAACTTGCCAATGACCATACTGGATGCCGTTAACGAAGTAGGCGGGCCAACTGAGAACGCTTTTTGGCATGAAATGTTTCTCTTCCGCAATGGTACAGAAGAGGAGTTATCGCTTTTTTCTCTGATAAGTGAAGGGGATCAACGTCAAAATCGGCTGCTCAGAGACGGTGATCTATTGCATATCCCCAGCGCTGATAACCAAGGTGTGGCCATGTTGGGACAGGTGCGGTCGCCCGGTAACCTACGTATGAACCGCGAGCGTTTATCTCTTACTGATGCATTGGCGCGTGCCGGCGGGGTCAATGAACAGACCGCCAAGCCTTCGGGTATCTTTGTGCTACGTCGTAATGAGCCTGGCGCTGCAAAAATCGCCACTGTTTATCAGCTAGATATTAGCAATGCGATCTCCTTAGCGATGGCAAGTAATTTCCAATTAGAGCCCAAAGATGTGGTTTACGTAACAACCGCACCGCTAGCTCGTTGGAACCGTGTTATTAGCCTACTCCTACCCTCACTCAATTTGCCTGCTGATCTGGGTAATAGCAGTGATGGGCTTAACGACCTACTTTAATATGACAAAACGTATCCTGGTAGTTTGTACCGGTAATATCTGTAGAAGCCCGGTTGCAGCAGCCATGTTGCAGCAGGGGCTTGCCGATATCGAAGTAACATCGGCAGGTCTGGCAGCCGGGCAAGGGGGCGCGGATCAGCGTATCGCTGCGCTTGCTCAAGCAGATGGGTACGACCTCAGCCAACATCAAGCGCGGCAATTAGATCGCAATCTATTGAACAATGCTGACCTGGTGCTCGTAATGAGCGCCAAGCAGCGGCAGATAATTGCCCAAAAATGGCCTGAGATGTTAGGAAAAACGTTAATGTTTGGAATGTGGCGAAAAGATAAGCCAATCGACGACCGAGATATTCCTGATCCTTATCAGCGTAGCGATGAAGTCTGTCGGCTAGTTTATGACACAATCAAAACGGCAAGTTTAGCCTGGCGAGAAAAGCTTAAAAACACCGGCGGTACAAGCGTGTGGTAAACAATTTAAAGCTTTTTAATTATCCATTTTCATACGCCTAAACGGTGTGTGACAGAGAGTGTAGCGATAGAGCCAATGTCAGACACATCACAAAAGAGTACTCCGGAAGAGACGATAGATTTAAGCCGAATGTTTGGTGCACTTTTTAGAAAGAAGTGGCTCATTATCGGTTTTACTTTATTGTTCGCTTTTATCGGTATTTTGCACGGTATGTTGGTAACACCGATTTATCAAGCTGATGCCTTAGTACAAGTTGAAAGGCGCAATACCGTTAGCCCCCTTGGGGCTGTTGAGAGTATTACCGGCCCAGCTTCAGGAGAGTTTAATACCTCAGCAGAGCTGCAAATCCTGCAGTCTCGGATGGTGTTGGGTCAGGTGGTAGACCGAGTGGGTAGCGATTTCAATATTTCGCCAGTGGAAGTACCTTTTATCGGTGGCTTGGTATTACGTAGAGGCATACCCCGTCCTGACTTTATGAAGGGTTACCCGCATGTATGGGGAAATGAAAGTATCAATGTAGCCCGTTTTAATATCGATGATAGTCATCGAGGGCAAAGATTTACCGTAGAGCGTGGCCCCAGAGACACCTACTATGTCATGCGAGGGGATAGTCGTGGGGTAACGGGAACAATAGGACGCCCGGAAGTATTTTATGAGGGTGGTCTTGAACTCACTATTGAAAGCTTCGACGCTGCCGAGGGGGCGCAGTATGTACTGACCCGCCAGCACAAACCATCGGCTATTCGTGGTATTGCGAGTCGATTGCAAGTAGCTGAAGTTGCCGGAGGCGGTACCACAACGGGCATGATTCGCTTAATGATGATTGGCGAAGAGCCCAGTGAGATTACCCGCAGTTTAGATGCCGTAGCGCAAACCTTCCTGACCCAAAATATAGAGCGTCAATCCGAGCAGGCGCAGCAAAGTTTAGAGTTCCTCCAGCAGCAAGCGCCAGAGCTGCGTGAGCAGCTCGATTTAGCAGAGCAAAATCTTAATGATTACCGCGCCAATCTAGACAGCGTGGATCTCAGTAGTGAGGCACAGGCAGCCATTCAGCGTTATATCGAGCTCGATACACGCCTTGATGAACTGGAATTTCAAGAAGCCGAGCTTGCACAGCGCTTTACGCCCAGCCACCCCAATTATCAAGCACTACTTCGTCAACGACGCCAGATTGAACGTGACTTACAGCAACTCAATGCCAGAGTGAACGAACTACCCGCAGCTCAGCAAGAAGTGCTGAGGCGCACTCGGGATGTAGAAGTTACCCAAGCCATATACGTTAATATTCTTAACAAAGTACAAGAGTTAGAGGTGGCCCGCGCAGGTACTATCGGCAATATTCGTATCATTGATAGCGCTGTACTCAATGGTCAAATTGCCCCTAACGTCGCACGCATTTTCGTTCTTTACACCGTTTTAGGCTTACTGCTTATTATCGGATATATATTATTGAAAGAGCTGCTAAAACGGGGCATTGAATCCACCGAGCAGTTAGAAAGTGTTGGCCTGACGGTTTACGCGACCGTACCGCAGTCTGCAGCACAGCATAAACTTAACCGGGAGCTAAAACGGCGCGGGAAAAAGACGTCGAAAAGCGTGGTGGGTGGTGTGTTGGCTCAACGAGAACCGATGGATCTATCCCTAGAGTCGCTCCGTGGGTTACGTACCAGTCTGCACTTTACCATGATGGATGGGCGTAATAATCGCATCATGCTGACTGGGCCAAGTCCTGGTATAGGTAAAAGCTTTGTCAGTGTTAACTTGGGTGCTATATCGGCAATGGCGGGCAAGAAAGTTCTCATCATTGATGCAGACCTTCGCAAAGGCAGTGTACATCATGCCTTTGGCCAAGAGAGTGCAGGTGGCCTAGTTGAGTTTCTCAGTGGTGAATTAACGCTTGAAGATATTATTAAGCCCACAGGGATTGCTCATTATGATGTTATTACCCGGGGTGTAGCGGCGAGCAACCCGTCTGAATTATTGATGCGGCCTGGGTTTGAGCAAGCGCTGGAAGACCTAAGCGAAATGTACGACATGGTAATTGTGGACACTCCGCCTGTCCTCGCTGTAACAGACGCCTGTGTCGCAGGTAAATATTGTGGAACTACCCTGCTGGTAACAAGATTCGATAAAAACTCAGTTAGTGAAATACGAATGGCGAAAAAGCGCCTTGAAGGTAGTGGGCTCGAAATACAAGGTGCAATTTTGAACGGCGTTAAAATCTCCTCTAGAGGCGCGTCGGGTTACTACGGATACGGTACCTACAAATATCAGTAGGTGATGTAAAGCATTTAAAGGAAGATGAATATGAAGATTCTTGTAACCGGCGTAGCAGGTTTTATCGGCTTTCATACCGCTAGTCGTCTATTAGAAAGAGGCGATGAAGTCGTCGGCTTTGATAGCGTTAATGATTATTACGACGTTGATATTAAAGAGCGTCGTCTTGAGGAACTACGCTCTCTATCCGAAAAGACAGGAACTCCGTTTCATTTCATTCGCAAAAATCTAGCGGATCAAAAAGCGGTAACAGACTGTTTTGAAGAGCATAAATTTGATCGTGTTATTCATCTAGCAGCACAAGCGGGTGTTCGTTACTCTATTGAAAACCCCCATAGCTATGTGGAAAGCAACATCATCGCGTTTACCAACGTGCTGGAAGCCTGTCGCTACGCTAAAACACCACATTTAACTTACGCCAGCACTAGTTCTGTTTATGGTGCTAATACCAACATGCCGTTTTCTGAGCATGATGGTGCCAATCATCCGCTTCAGTTTTATGCAGCCACCAAAAAAGCCAATGAAATGATGGCACACAGTTATAGCCATCTATTTAGCTTGCCGACCACAGGACTCCGCTTCTTTACAGTGTATGGGCCTTGGGGGCGGCCGGACATGGCGCTGTTTAAGTTTACTAAAAGCATGTTAGCGGATGAGCCGATTACCGTGTTCAACCATGGCAACCATACTCGTGATTTCACCTACGTAGCTGATATTGTGGAAGGCGTGATCCGAGCCAGCGACCAAATTGCCGAACCTAATGCGGACTGGAACAGCGATGATCCAGATCCGGCCACTAGTAATGCTCCTTACCGCTTGTTCAATATTGGCAATAATAACCCAGTGAAGCTAAGTGCTTACATTGAGGCGCTTGAGCATGCGTTAAATAAAACCGCGAAACAAGATCTCTTGCCGCTCCAGCCAGGCGACGTTCCAGATACCTATGCGGATAGCAGTGAGCTCAAAAATGCCGTTAATTACCAGCCCGCAACGCCAGTAAAAGAAGGGGTTGCTAACTTTGTTGCCTGGTACCGTGATTATTATCAAGTGTGATCGCAACCGCGGCTGGGTACTGCATCTGCGCAGTGGTAAAACGTACAAAGAATAGGGAAGGAATGGCATGAACGTCACGGTATTTGGAACAGGCTATGTAGGCTTGGTGCAAGGCGCTATTTTGGCTGATGTAGGACACCACGTTGTATGTGTTGATGTGGACGTCAATAAGGTTCAGCAACTCAATCAGGGGCACATCCCTATTTATGAGCCTGGTCTTGAATCACTGGTACGAGAGAACTATGCAGCGGGCCGGTTAGAATTCACTACCGACGCAGAGGCAGGCGTCAAGCATGGCCAAGTACAGTTTATTGCTGTCGGAACGCCGCCTGACGAGGATGGCTCGGCTGATCTTAAATATGTCCTGTCAGTAGCCCAAACCATTGCCGAACACATGCAGTGCGAACAAATCATCATTGATAAATCAACCGTGCCAGTGGGTACTGCCGACAAGGTGAGAGCCAAAGTAGCGGAGGTCCTCGCCAAGCGTAATCGAGAGGATCTGAACTTCGATGTTGTATCCAATCCGGAGTTTTTGAAAGAGGGCAGTGCCGTTGCTGATTGCCAGAAACCCGACCGAATTATTATTGGTACCGAGAACGAAGCCACTGTTGAGGTGATGCGCGAGCTGTATGCGCCGTTCAACCGCAACCATGACAAAGTTATCGTCATGGATGTAAGAAGTGCAGAGCTCACCAAATATGCGGCTAACTGCATGTTGGCGACCAAAATCAGCTTCATGAACGAGATAGCTAATCTCTCCGAGCTGCTAGGTGCCGACATCGAGATGGTTCGTCAAGGGATCGGTTCCGATCCGCGTATCGGCTACCACTTTATCTACCCTGGGGTAGGTTACGGGGGCTCATGTTTCCCAAAGGACGTTCAGGCGCTGATTCGCACAGCTGGCGCCATTGATTTTGACGCCAAGGTACTAAAGGCCGTTGAAGCTCGTAACCATGAACAGAAAACCACACTGTTCGCGAAAATACATCGCCACTTCGAAGGGCAGCTTGAAGGCAAGACCTTTGCTTTATGGGGGCTCTCTTTCAAGCCGAATACCGACGATATGCGCGAGGCGCCAAGTCGGGTGCTGATGGAGGCTTTGTGGCAGGCTGGCGCTAAGGTGCAGGCATACGATCCAGAAGCCATGGAAGAGACGCAGCGTATTTACGGTACGCGTGATGACCTGGCACTTTGTGGCACCAAAGAAGCCGTTCTGAAGGGGGCGGATGCACTGGTGATTGTTACTGAATGGCAGAGCTTCCGCGCCCCTAATTTTGACCTCATCAAATCTCAGTTAAGTCAGCCGACGCTATTTGATGGGCGCAATATGTTCCAGCCGGCACGTATGCTCAAGAAAGGCTTTACCTACTACTCGGTTGGGCGCAACAGCAGGACAGCGTGATCACTAGCATCAAGATGATAAGACAGGATAGTTGCTAGTTTTCCCATCAACTGTTGGGCGCCCATATCTTATTCTTTTTAACTATTGATGGTAGGTTTTATATGTTTAACCGTGTTCAACGGCTTTGGAAACTACTCACCAGGGAGCAGCGTAAGAAACTTCTCAGCCTGCAAGTGCTTGTAGTGCTAATGGCCTTTGCCGAAGTAGCGGGCGTAGCCGCGATTGGCCCTTTCATGGCAGTAGTGGGTGATATCGGCCGTCTGGAGGGTGACGGTACGCTAGCACAGCTTTATCAGGCCAGTGGCATGGAAACCCCTCGGCAGTTTATTTTTTGGTTGGGGGTTGCGGTAATTATAGCCTTGGCGGGTGCCGCTGCGGTCTCTATTTACGTCACTTGGCGGCTGTCGCTCTATGCCCAGCAAGTCGGCGCGGAGCTATCTGTTCGTCTCTTCCAGCACTATATGCAGCAGCCATGGCTTTTCCACGCTAGTGGTAGCAGCAGCCAGCTCATCAACAAAGTCTCTCAGGAAGCTTCGCGAGTTACCGGCAGTGTCATCCAACCGTTAATGAAAATGAATGCCAAGGGGACCCTGGCGCTGGTCATGACGACAGCGATTTTTATATTCAATCCTGTGGTGGCGATAGCCGGTGTAATACTTTTCGGCATAGCGTATTGGGGGCTTTTTCATACGGCTCGTAAGCGGCTGGCAAGTAACGGCAAAACTATCTCCTCCACTAGCAGAGTTCGCTTCAAGTTGATGAACGAAGGTTTCGGTGGCATCAAGGACACGCTATTGCTTGGCCGCCAGGCAGATTTCAATCAGCGCTTTGAAGTGACCAGCCGAAAGTTTGCCAGGGCGAAAGGCGTTACAATCGCACTTTCTCAAGTGCCGCGCTATGGAATGGAGCTTTTGGCCTTTGGTGCAGTGATCTTCCTGGTACTGTATCTGCTAGCCGCCTACGAAGGTAACTTGGGCGATATTCTGCCGATTCTTTCCATTTATGCTCTGGCAGGTTTTAAACTGCTGCCAGCCTTCCAGCAGATCTACGCCAGCCTAGCAACCATTAAAGGCAACATTGCATCCTTCGATATATTAGAGGAGGACCTGACGGCTAGTAAGCACAATATACAAATTCAGCACGCCTACAAGGCAGGCAAACTCGCGCCCAAGCAGAACATCACACTGGATAACATCCATTTCTGTTACCCGGGTACAGAGAAGAAAGCGCTGAGCGGCTTGACGCTAGAGATACCCGTAAATCACGTGATTGGATTAGTGGGCTCCAGCGGTTCAGGCAAATCTACTACCATCGATATCCTGCTGGGCTTAATTACACCACAAAGTGGTGCGTTGAAAGTAGACGGCGAGCCGCTCAGTGGTCAGGCGCTGCGAGCGTGGCAGAATAACGTTGGCTTTGTATCGCAAAGCATTTTTCTGTCGGATGCGAGCATCCGAGAAAACATCGCTTTCGGGCTACCGCTGGAAGAGATCGACAATGAACGCGTAGAGAAAGCCGCCAAGATGGCGCTTCTGGATGAATTTCTGGAGAGGTTGCCGGATGGGTTGGATACAGGGGTAGGCGAGCGCGGCATTCAGCTCTCCGGCGGTCAGCGTCAGCGTATCGGCATAGCCCGGGCGTTATATGATGATGCGGATGTGCTGGTGCTCGATGAAGCGACGAGTTCGTTGGATGGTATTACCGAAAAACTAGTAATGGATGCCATTCATAATTTCGCCGGCAAGAAGACCATCATCATGATTGCGCATCGCCTGGCAACGGTAAAACAGTGCGACAGTATTTATCTGCTGGCCGATGGCAAAGTGATAGACCAGGGCAGCCATGATGAGTTGGCAGCACGTAACGATATGTTCAGGCGAATGGCTGAACATGCATAAAGCAAGAAGGTTTTTTTAACAATATAGAACCTCTGTCTCTCGGCATTAGGTATGGGGTTCTTTAAAATTGAACCCCGCTTGAGCCGCTACGACAATAAAATCAAGGCATGAAGTTATACCACACAAGTTACAAATGACCATATTAGGCTTTTATACGCTTAATAAGCTTCTTAAGGCGTACAATTCATGCCGTTCTACAGCCATAGAGAAATGACATTTTAGTATGTCTTGATTAATTTAAAGGCGTCTTTAATTAGCCTTTAGAAAGAGCACTTTTCCTGAATATAAAGAAGTGCTGCTTGAAAGCAGAAATGCCTTTAATAAGAATCTAAAAACCTTAAGTTTAGGTGAAGATGCATATTTAAACACCTTGATTATAGCAGCGATATTACTATAAGCGTAGGCGTTTTGTTTTATCGATGGACATAATTAAATTTAATAAAAGGGATGCAATATGAGAACAAGCTTTACGCAAAACCAAAGAGCAACTTCACCTGGTGGGAAAAGTCCAAAAGAAATATCTATAAAAACAAATCTGTTGATAAAAACCGGTATCGTTTTTGATAAAGCAGTTTCTTTCGGACTACTTCCAAATTGGTTTGCATATCGTGGGATGCAAAAAGAAACAATAAAAAATTATTTTGATAGAAATAACAATAAGAAAAATGTTGGTAGTTACCAAATAGTTCATAAAAAAGAAAGGGCTTACAACCCACTGCCCTATAATATTGAGTCGAAAAAAGATTTACCGGATGAAAAAGGGTGGTGGGGCTACTCTTTTAATGACGTGCCTCACCGATATAGCGACGAAACCATTATAGCTACCTTGCCAAATTGTTTGGTAACTTGGTTTAACAATCCAGATAAAGGTAACGATTACTACCCTGCTATTTTAACAGATGATCGACGCGCATTAATAATGCGCGAAGTAGCCTATAAGCAACAGCATGCGAAAGTGTTAAGAAAAGCGCCAGAACCTTTGCAAATTGAAGAAGCAATTTGGGTTACTGAACGAGTTTACCATAATCACTCACATTGGCTAACAGCCCATTTACCAAAATTGCTATGGCTGCGTAATCATAACCTGCTTCATAAGGTAATTTTACCGCCGAACCGCACGGCGGCAATGAACGACTCGCTTCGTATGCTTGGTTTAGATCCGGATGATTTTATAACGTATGATGAAAATCAACCCTTATTCGTAAAGCAGCTCACAGTTATGGATACTGACAGGTTTCGCCCTGAACTTCTCAGATTAATTCCCACTGCTTACGGTGTGCATGAAGCCGAAACTCCATATAGAAGAATACTTATTAGCCGTGCTAAAGCATCCAGGCGCAAATTGATAAACGAAGAAGAGATTTGGTCTTTGTTAGAACCACATGGTTTTCAGCGGGTTTTTATGGAAGACCTGACATTTCAGGAGCAGGTTACATTGATGAAAGAAACATCTGTCTTGGTAGCACCGCATGGAGCTGGATTGACAAACATGATGTTTTGCCCTCAAGGTGCCCAGATAGTAGAGATAGCAGATCTTGACTTTCCAAATCCTAATTTTTATGCCTTGGCATCTGCGATGAAACATCAATATTGGATCATTAATGCCCAGTCAGAAGGCGATGCGCATCCGCTAGAAAAGAATATGTATGTCGATCCGATAGTCATAAAAGAAATGTTGACCTCTTTAATCTGAACTAGCAAGAGATAAAAGTTTGGATAATCATGGAAAAATACTATGAGCGCTATTTCGGTAATTATTCCCACTCATAACGCTGAAGCATACCTAGCTGAAACTGTAAATTCGCTGTTAAGCCAAAGCATACTTCCTGATGAAATCATTATTATTGATGATGGCTCTAGCGATAAAAGTTTAACAATAGCCCGTCAGTTATCAGTTAAATTTCCTGACATAATAAGTGTATATTCAAAAACATTTAGAAGTGCTCCTAAATCACGCAATTTCGGTGCGTCTATTAGTGCGGGTCCAGCTTTGATGTTCATGGATGCTGATGATGTTATGGGTCCAGGTACACTGGAAGCATTATCGAATGCGCTTGATAAAAAAGGAGCTGGAGTCGCTGCTTGTTCATGGCTCCGACTCGAGAAAGTTGAAGAAAATTGGCTTGCAAAGCCTGCATCGTGTGCTCAACGCCGGCCAGATCAGGATGCGCTTAGTGCCTGGTTAACAGGATGGTATTACCCAACTAGTTCTATACTTTGGACCAGAGAGGCTTTCGATAGAACAGGTGGATGGGATGAAGATGTCATAATAAATCAAGACGGCGATTTAATGATGCGAGCACTTGCCCAAGGCGCTTCATTAGCAGAAACTAATAAAGGCGCAATTTATTACCGTAAACTTCCATCCGGCCAAGAATCGTTAAGTGGAAAAGGCAAAACGTTAAAGGGATTAAAAGGGCGTATGTACGTCCTGGATAAGATTGCTCGCATCCTGGAAGAGCAAGACATTCAAAAAGAGTACAAAGATTCATTAAGTCGAGCGTATCGTGGAATAGCTCAAGATGCTAAAACGGTTGACAAAAAAATTTACTGCGATGCTAATTTAAAGCAAAAGAAATACCAGCCTATTCTCTTTAAGTCAGTCTTTCTTAAAGGTACAAGATGGTTGGCGCGTTATTCGAAAGGTGTAAGAGGAACTAAACCGACACCTGAAAAATATCAAAAAAACGTTGATTGGCTTAATAATGTGGTAATGGCAGAAAACGAATATTTACCAGAAATAGCTAAAGTAAAAGACATTAAATTTCCAATGGTAAGTGTGATCATCCCTGTATATAACAGAGCACATTTGCTACATCGTTCATTGGATAGTGTTGTAGCACAAACGTTCAAAGATATTGAAATACTTGTTATAGATGATTGCTCTCGAGATGATCCTCATTCAGTAATTAAAGAATACAATGATTCTCGAATTAAATATATTAGGCAAAAGGAAAACCAAGGGGTCGCAGCGGCACGTAACCGAGGCTTACGTGAGGCTAAAGGATCATTTGTTGCTTTTTTAGATGACGACGACGAATGGTTTCCAGAGAAACTATCAAGGCAAGTCGAGCTGTTTTTACAATCCCCGCCAGAAGTCGGGCTAATTTATACCGGTGTTGAAACAGTAATGGACGAAGGCCATAGCGAGATTCAGCTCCCTACTGAGAGGGGAAATGCTTATCGAATATTACTCGTTAAAAACTGTATTCATGGCGGCTCATCTACGATGATGCGTCGTAATATTATCACCAACGTTGGTTTTTTTGATGAGAACCTATTAGCGATTGAAGATTACGACTACTGGTTGCGTATTTCTAGATACTATCACTTCGATTTTGTTGAAGAACCTCTTGTTCGATATCACGATATTAGAGCTATCTCGACAAATACTGATGTTCGACGATCACGGAACATTCAGGCTAACCTTGAGGCCCGAGATCAATTTTATATGAAGCATCAAGCGCAGATGAAAAAGGAAGGTGTGGCTCACCTGTTCCTCGTTCAAAGTGCTAACCGCCACATGGCCTCTCATTGGAATGACATGAAGTCAGCACGCCGGCTCGCGTTACAAGCTTTTTTTTATGCCCCTACATCGCGAAATACTATCGTTGCACTAGCAACAACTTTGTTTTCACTTAAACTTGTAAATAAGATTAAAGTAATGATTTACGGTAGTAATAAGGCAAAAAAAGAAAGTGCAAGTACACGATAAATAATTACCTTGCAAGACAATGAATAGATTAGATGTAATCGAGTTCGTATAAATCTTTCGAAAATTTCTCAAAACTTTATCCTTATTAATAGATAATATATTAAAAGATAAAGTGTGTTAAATATAAAACTTACTTTAACCACACAAATTAGAAGTGATTAAAATGCGTGTATGCGTAATGCCTAGTATGTTCCCAATGACTTCCCAAACTTTTGTAATGCAGCATGTGACCGGTCTGCTGGATAACAATATTGACGTACACGTTCTTGCACATCGCGGAATGGATGCTGCCTGGGAAAGTCTTGGTTCTTACCAGGAAGCGCTTAAATCACGAGTATGGTACTACCAGGCTCCCTCGAAAAAAATAGGTCGCTTCAAAGGCGCATTGAGCCGAACTATGCACCACTTGGCTCAAGGCAATACTAGTTATTTAAGAAGCTGGAACATTTTCCGTTTCGGTAAAAGTTCGGTTAATTTGAATTTACCTTATATTTATAATACAGCGCTCGATATTCAACCCGTAGACGTTCTGCATTGTCACTTCGGACATAATGGAGTGTTTGGTGCTTATTTAAAAAAGCTCGGCTTTGCCAAAAAACTGGTAGTAACTTTTCATGGGCATGATGTTTCTGCCGCTTTACAGGCTAATACTTCTAAAAATATTTACGGGCCTGTTTTTGAAGAAGCTGACCTGATTTTACCTGTAAGCGAGTTTTGGAAAGACAAATTGCTTGATATGGGCGCCCCTGAATCTCGTGTTTTCGTACATCGAGTTGGTATTGATGTCAGTCGTTTCAGCTATCGAGAGCGTGTTGCAAATTCCAGACCATTAAAAATAATTACAACGGCAAGGCTTGTAGAAAAAAAAGGGCTCGCTTATGCCATTCAAGCAGTAGCACAAGTCAAGAAGGATCATCCGGAAATTAAGTTTCACTACGATATAATTGGCGAAGGGCCCTTATCAGAAGAAATTAAAAATTTGGTTACTTCGCTGGAAATTACTGATTGCATAAAACTTCATGGCGCATTACCGCATGGCGAAGTACAAAAATTACTGGCTGATGCAGATGTTTTTATATTACCTAGCGTTAAAGCCAAGAATGGCGATCAGGAAGGAATCCCTGTCTCGCTTATGGAAGCCATGGCGTCAGGAATGCCCGTCTTGTCGACCTTGCATAGCGGCATTCCTGAGTTAGTGGATAATGGAGTTTCAGGTTATCTTGTTCCCGAGCGAAATGTTACAGAATTAGCCGAAAAAATTGTTTATCTCGCTCAGCGACCGGAATCATGGTCTGAATTAGGGCAAGCAGGCCGAACCAAAGTTGAACAAGATTACAATAAAGATCATCAAAACACACTTCTCGTAGATATGTACCGCAAGCTTATTGTTTAAAATAAAGGTTTTGAAATTTTATGAACTGTAAAACTTACTTACACCATGGCAGCTGAAAGATTTTCAAATGTCTGAACCAGAAGGTAAGAAAATTGTTTTACAAGAGTAAACGTTTTTATGGCATTTTTATATAGAAGCTAGAACTTAATTATATAGAGAATAACGAACGGTCGTTAATTTCTATAATTATCCGGCATATTTTATTCATTTAGCACCAAATTTAGCAGGGAAAACTATGTTTACAGTAATCATACCTGTGCATAATAAGAAAGAATATGTAACAGCTGCTATTGATTCAGTGCTAGCTCAAACGTTTGGTGAGTTCGAGCTGATTCTGATAGATGACTGCTCCACTGATGGGAGCACTGATTTAATTAAGCCTTATGAGTCGGAAAAGGTAACAATATATAACAGGGATACTCCTGGACCAGGAGGCTACGCAGCTAGAAATCTAGGTGTCGAGAAAGCTAACTACCAATGGATAACTTTTCTTGATGCGGATGATATTTGGTATCCTAATCATCTTCAAACAGCGTATGAGTTAATTAATAAGTATCAGCAAGTAGAATTTTTTAGTTTATCTAGAGATAAAATTTTCAAAGGTGAAAAGAGCGGTTTTTTTCATCCTAAGGAAGAACAGATTGAGCATCACATTGCATTAGAAAGATTTTCACATAAAGATATATTTCATACGAATGCCGTTGTTATCAAAAAAGAGCTTTTTATTACCGCTGGAGGGTTTCCAGCAGGACAGTGTAAGCGAGGAGGAGATAGTGACCTTTGGCTCAGATTGTTACTAAATTGCGATTCAATAGTGGTATCGCCTATTGTGACATCATGCTATGCATTAGATAACAGCGGTGTTATTTATGGTAAAGCAAGCGTAGAAAACCAGCATCCCGTGTATAAAACATCTATTCAGTATATGAAGAGTCATCAACAGGGAAATATAAATGCTGCCTTAAAAAAACTTTCAAATAGAAAAAATATTTCGTGGTTGGTAGCAAGAAAACGCAGTGGTATGTTTACTCTTTCTGATCTAAAGGTTATTTATTTTAGCAGTCTTGATAAGAAAGGGCTTAAGCAATTAATAAAATTAATTAATCCTCTTCATGTTGCAAAAACCAGTACTCGTTTAAGGAAAATATCCTCATGAAGATTGTATTTATTTGCTCATCGTTTGGTGGAGGCGGTGCCGAAAAAGTTGCTGTCAAGTTGTCGAGTGCCCTTGCTGATATAGGACATGATGTTAGTTATGTGTACTGGAAAACAAAGGAAGGTCAGGAATACAAGTTAGATGCTAATGTCAAGTTGAATAAGCTTTCTGCTACTAATCCTCTGGCGCGGGCATGGGGTATTAGCAAGTTAATTAAATTAGAACGCCCAGATGTTGTTTTATCATTTACTGACATTCCTAATATTATTACATATTTTGCATGTATGTTAGCGTGGCCTTATAGATGTTTACGCATACCTAATGTCAGAATAGATGTAGCGGAAAAGTATCGTAACTTAAATAGGACCCCCCAAGTAAGGTTACTTTCTTTTTTACATGGCTTGTCATGTAAAAATGCACCCATGGTACTGGTAAATTCGAAAGATTCTGGTACTTCGCTTTGCGATTATTACCAGCTTAGTGAAGATAAAGTGCACTGCATTTACAACCCGGTCTTTGACGAACTTCCTCACTCTTTTCCATCGGTACAAAATATTAACGATGGAGATAAGAAACGAGTCAAGGCAATCAATATAGGAAGATTGACAAAAGCTAAAGATCAACAAATGCTCATTCGTGCTATTGATCATGCGGTTAATGAGTTGGGTGTTGATATTGAGCTTGATATATATGGTGAAGGCGATCTGTACGATGAACTGCAAAAAGAGATCGTTAATCGAGGCCTTAGTGATCGTATCTACCTTAAATCTTTCGATCCTGATATTGAGAAGAAAATAAAACACTATCATCTGTTTCTTTTTGCGTCTCGTTGGGAAGGGTTGCCTAACGCATTGATCGAAGCGCTAGGAAGCGGTGTCCAGGTGATCTCGACAAATTGCCCTAGTGGCCCGAGAGAAATACTTGATGATGGCCGCTTTGGCACTCTTGTAGATATCGGGAACTACCAGCAAATGGCGCAAGCCATTGCCCGCCTCTACCCCCAAGATAGCCACGTTATATCCAATAACACAAATGCTCGGAAAATGAGTGATGACCTTAAGAAGCATCTTGAGCAATTTACTATTCCATTTGTGACGTCACAATATACTCATCTAGTTTCTAGGAAGATAAATGACCAGTAAAGACGTCAAACACAAGATAAATCTCTTTAGACGATACCCACACTGGAAAAGTAATAATTGTATTTATATACATGTTCCTAAAGCAGCGGGTACTAGTTTAAATAAAGCCATTTATGGCCGTACATTAGGTCATTATACTGCTCATGAGATTCAGTCGCTCTTTCCAAAACTCTTTGGAAAAGCTTTTGTATTCTCTTTTGTTAGAAACCCTTGGGACCGCGCTTTATCAGCTTACCGTTTTGCAAAAGTAGGTAAGACCAATAGCATGGGTATGTACCGGCCGGAGCAGTACCAGATCCCACAGTTTGAAAGTTTTGAACGATTTCTTTTCGAGTGGCTAGCCAAACAGGATACAAACAAGGTGGATTTTGTCTTTCAGCCACAAAGTAAGTTTATAGTTGGTGAACAAGGCCATCTCTTGACGGATTATGTTGGCAAGGTGGAAAGCCTGGATACGGACATAAAGCATGTCGAGTCCATGTTGAATAAGCCAATCAACGTTGGTCGTGAGAACACCACCTCAGATCGTTCTGATTTTCGTAAGGCCTATGTTAACGATGACATGGTTGAGTTGGTGAGATCTATTTATCGCGATGATATACAACGCTTCCATTATGATTTCGATAAGAGTTGATTCATGAAAATTCTTCACGTTATCTCCTCTGCTGCCGCCGGTGGTGCTGAAATATATGTCAGGGATCTTTCAGTAGAGATGGTTAAGGCAGGCCATGAGGTGTTCATTCTGTTTCTGGATAGAGCAGCAGAAGCAGGACGAGACGGCGATTTTGAAGCAAAGTTTCTAAAAGAACTCGAATCGCAAGGAATAGAGTATGGATTTATAGGCGCTGCTGCCCGCAAAAAACCATGGCAGGGTACCAGAAGAATAAATGAAGTAGTGTCTGAGTTTTCACCCGATATCGTACACTGTCATTTATATTATGCGGCTATTTTCTCTCTTTTCGTAAAGAAAGCAAAAGTTGTTTATACACACCATAATATTCGTCTTGGAGCCAAAGCACTCATCTATAAAATTCTAGATATGAAGGTGTCGCGGTATATAGGTATTTGTCTAGCTTGTAAGGAGCTCCTTGAAAGCGTTTCTAGAAAAAAGGTGGTAAGAATTGACAATGGCGTTACCCCAACGCGTATACAAAAAAGGCTGAGGGGCCGTGACCAAGAGAGAGGGGACGTTGTGAAGTTGATAAGCGTTGGACGTTTATCCGCTCAGAAGAATCTTGAGCTGCTTATATCGTCGCTTGCCAAATTGGATGATGTCCGTTACCAGTTGAAAATTGCTGGTGAAGGCCCTTTTCGTGAGCGCCTTGAGCAGCTGGCACACGATAAAGGTATATCTGCCCATATTGAATTCTTGGGTAACGTTAGTAATGTCGATGAGCTGCTTTATGAAGCCGATGTTTTTGTCATGTCCTCCGCCTGGGAGGGGCTGCCGATTGCGCAGATCGAGGCCACCTTGAGTGGACTTCCTGTGATAGTGACCAATGTTGGCGGTTGCGCTGAAATCGTGCACAAGGCATGTAATGGAATTGTTGTCGATGAGCTGGATGAAGCGTCTTATGTCCAGGCATTAGAGAAAATGCTAACAAATGATAGCCTGCACCACCTGTTTTCCAAGAGTGCACTGGCCTACTCAAATGACTATTTGATAAAGACTTCTGCTGATAAGCATATTGCTTTATACGAAGAAGCTCTGACGGCCTAATTATTGGCTTTTTAGATGAGATCTATATGATATCGGCACTGTTTGTAATTGTAATGTTCGTACTATCATTCGTTTTTTGTTTGATGGTATCTATGAAGCATCGCTGGCTATTATGGCCGATCATGTTTGGCTTTGCTTTCCGCATACTGCTGATGTTTCTTGATTATTACAAAATATTCGAACCGCCAGGCGCTAACAGTGATGCCCTCGCATTTACAAGAACGGCTTATGAATGGTCGCAACTCGAATGGGATAGATTATTCGATACCTTTAATTATAGTGCTTCCTATGTATACAGTACTGTTGGTGCCGTTTTTTTCAAAGCGTTTGGTTATAACCATTTCGTCTTACCGGTATTGAACCTCGTAGCAGGCCTAGTAGGCATTTTTCTTACTGGCATAATGGCTTACCGTTTATGGGGTAGAAAGCCTGCTGTTATCAGCGCTTATATAATGGCCCTGTTTCCTTTTGCTGCGTTCAATTCTGTCGTTGCTCTACGCGAAGAATTTTCAATCGTTGTTTTTCTGTTGGGCGTTTATTTCTTTTTAAAGTGGGTGTCTGGTAAAGGCACTATCTGGATTTTTGCCGCGTTTTCCATGTTTGCCGTAGCGCTTATGATTCACCCGGGCTGGATCGGGGCGATGGTAGGAATCGCCTTATATCTGGGCTATTTTTCTTGTAAGACACTGGTTTATTCAATAAAGGGCGGGGCGACAACGCGTCAAGTAGCCAGCAAATTCTTTTCAGCTATTGCACTCTTTTCGGTTGCGTTACTTATTGTCGTGGGGAGCGGCGGTATAAGTCTCGCCAAGGGAATTTCAATCGGTGGGGATAGTGAGGAGGGAGTCGACGACCTGATTGAATCCCGCTTTCAGAACGAATCTCGGGGTGGCTCGGCTTATCCTGGGTTCGTTGCACAGGGCAACCCCTATACACAACCGTGGTTGATTCCCATGCGGATTGTATACTTTACCTTTTCGCCATTTCCCTGGGATTTGCGCAGTCCGCGGCAAGTGTTGGGGTTGCTAGCATCTGCCATGTATATGTTTCTCGCCTGGCGGCTCTATAAAGGCTGGCATCGTGTCAAGCGCAAGGAGGAGTGCATTGTGCTGATGTTCATGGCAGGCGCTTTGATTTTCGTTTTTGCTATTGGGGTCACTAACTATGGCACGGCCATCCGGCACCGAACAAAATTTTTGGCAGTCTGTACACTACTTGCCGCTTCCTCTTTCGATAAATTATCAGTTCGATTGAAAAAGCATTGATTCGTAGAGTTACTAATGTCGCAGGGAGTAAAACTCCTTGGTAAATAAACTTGAGACTTTTCGGGCGCTATTACGACGTTCGTAAGGCAAACAACGTGCTTCTTGAGACAATGGGGTTGGTATGAGAGATGGCATTAAAAGACTTTTCGATATAGTCGTTAGCAGCGCCTGCTTAGTTGTGCTTTCACCGCTGCTGCTATTAGTCGCGTTGTGGATAAAACTGGATAGCAAAGGGCCTGTTTTCTTTATGCAGCGGCGTGCTGGTACGGGAGGTAAGCCATTTCGTATTTTTAAATTCCGTACCATGCTGGATAGGCCCGCTGACGCGATTAACCAAATACAGGAATCGGTCATTGAGGGGAGACGTGACCCACGAATTACCCGTGCCGGACGCTTTATTCGCGCGACCAGCTTAGATGAGCTACCTCAGTTACTCAATATTGCCAAAGGGGATATGAGTATAGTCGGCCCGCGTCCAGTACTAATGGAGCAAAAAGAGGTGGTACCGCCTAGCTATATGAAGCGCTTTTCAGTGAGGCCTGGCCTAACCGGCTTAGCCCAAGTCAGCGGGCGGCGTAGCTTAGGCTGGCTGCAACAATTATGGCTGGATGCTGAGTATGTCGAGCGATACAGCTTCTTATATGACATCGGGATTATATTGCGTACGGTCAAAGTGGTGCTCGTAGGTGGCGGGATTTATGGCGGCGAGGGTATGAACTGGCGAACTTACCGCGAATCGCTTAATGGTTGTGATCCCGCTGATGAAGATGTACTACAGGCGATGGCTAAATCTTCTACCGGCAACCAAAGCGAATCTACATTATGAACCAGCTGAATCTTATGATGATCACGTCCAGCCCCGAGGTAGCTTCATTTATAGAGCAGCATGGCGTATCACGTATTTTCATGGATCAAGAGGTGAACGGTAAAGCGGAGCGTCAAGGACACTTGGATACTCACAAAGCCGCTCATAGCTTGGAAGAGGTAGCCGCTGTCGCTGAAGCGATACAGTATGCTGAGCTTATGGTACGTATCAATCCTCTCCATTCTCGTAGCGGTGAAGAAGTGGCTGGAGCTATTGATAGCGGCGCTCAGCGGCTTATGCTGCCGATGTTCACCAAGCGGGCTGATGTAGAGGAGTTTCTCGCCCTGGTGGATGGTCGAGTACCTGTTACTTTTCTAGCTGAAACACCCCAAGCCTTGGTGCGTATACCTGATTGGTTGCCATTATTGAAACCTGGGTACGATGAAGTGCATATCGGCCTGAACGATCTCTCTCTGGGAATGGGGCTTAGTTTCCTATTTGAACCACTCGCTATTCGCTTACTCGACTTAGCTGCAGAGTTATTCAACAGGCACGGAGTAACGTGGGGATTTGGAGGTATGGCGCGTATTGGGCAAGGTGAGCTCCCCGCAGAAATCCTAATGGGTGAGCATATACGCCTTGGTTCTCAATGGGTTATTCTTTCGCGAGCTTTCCACCAAGGTGCCGCTTCTTCGAAAGCTCTGATGAGCCAATTAGACTTTCCAGCCGAAATTGCCAAATTACGTGAAGCCCAAACACGTTGGCAGCTTGCCAATCCTTCGGAGCTTATGGACAACCAACAAAAAATCGCCACTACTGCATTGCAAATAGGCCGATCGCTTAATGTATGAGACCTCTCTTTTAATACGGTAGAGTTAAAGTGAAAAAAATAGCAATCAATATTGATGAGAGAAGAAACGCCGATATCAAGGAAAGAGTTATTAAAGCGTTAAGAAATGCAGGGTTGGACTATCAGGTAGAGTGCTTTAATAACGCTATTGATATTTATGCTTACACTCCTGACATTTTGATTGGCCATATTAACAATGTGAATTCAGAGCTGATATCCAATCCACCTCATTCTCTAAAGTGGTTTCATGCGATGAGTGCAGGTGTTGATAAGGCTCTCAAAAATGCTGGTCAGTCATTCCTTGAACATAATATAAAATTTAGCAACGTAAAAGGGATTCATAGCGTTGCTATGCGTGAATATGTTCTAGGTACAATGCTTTATTTTGAAAAAAATATGGATAGATGGATAGAGCAGAAAAACAACACTGAGTGGAACAGAACTCCTTTGTCATGTCTGTCAGGTAAAGAAATGCTGGTTTATGGTGTTGGTAATATTGGCAAAGAAGTAGGGAAGGTAGCTAATTTTTTAGGGATGCGTGTTATCGGCGTTTCTAGCAGTGGCAGAAGTGTTGAAAATTTCGAAAAAGTATACAAACCTGACATGTTGAAACAGTGCGTGAAAAGTGCTGATTATATTGTTATTGCAGCTCCCAGAACTACTGAAACTGAAAGTATATTCAATAAAGAGATGCTTTCTAACTTTAAGCGAGAAACAGTTCTTATCAATGTCTCTCGGGGTGAACTGATCGATGAGCAATGCCTGGCTGATTTTTTAAATGCTGGCCGCATTCGTGGCGCTGCATTAGATGTATTTCGTCAAGAGCCCCTCCCTGATACTTCTGTACTATGGCAATGCAAAAACTTAGTTATTACACCACACATATCAGGCTACTTTTCTAATGGAATGGCGCTTGGAATTGAATGTTTTATAGATAATCTTAAAGAGTGGCGAAAAACAGGTAATCTTGTTAGTGAAGTTAGTATAAGTAAAGGTTATTAATATTTTAAGGGGATAAGTGTGAAAGAAAACATTGATGTGCTATTCATCGCTGCTAACGCTAGGTCCCTGCTGCATAACCGAGGTCGCCTTATTGAAAGTATGCAAGCGCAAGGGCTAAGCGTAGCAGCATTAGTTCCTGGCTATGATTACATAGAAGAGGTCGAGTCGCTTAATATAACCATTGAAAAATATGACTTGGACAGGCACTCACTCAACCCCTTAGGTTTTCTCTCACAACTTGCTGGTTTAATAAGAAAAGTTAAGCAGTTAGCCCCGAAAGCAGTTTTCTGTTATTCCATTAAACCTATAGCGTTAGGTGCGGTTGCGGCACGGCTTTCAGGCGTCAAATATGTATTTTGTTTGGTCACGGGGTTAGGTTACGCCTATTGTGCAGACGGCTTAAAGCCCAGATTAGTCCGTGTAGCTTCAAGATTTCTATATGGTAGTGCGGCATTACTCGGTGATCTATTTATTTTTCAAAATGAAGACGATAAAAAAGAACTGTCTAAAGGATGGCTATTTAAGCTGGCTGATATATTAGGAAAGAAAAAAATCGTAGTGGGAGGGTCCGGGGTAGATATAGAAGAATATCCTTATCAGCCGGTTCCTGAAGAAGGGTTTTCATTCCTATGCATGGCTCGGTTAATAAAAGAGAAAGGTGTTATAGAGTATGCTGAGGCAGCAAAAGAAGTTAAAGCTGCTTACCCCGATACCATTTTCTACCTGGCTGGCTCTATTGATGAAAACCTAACAACTGCCATCAACCGAGAGACCGTTACGCGGTGGGAAAACCAATGTGGTATTACTTACCTTGGCCAAGTTTCTGATGTAAACAAGTGTATAGGCAGCGCTACTGTATTCGTACTCCCCTCATACAGAGAGGGAACTTCAAGAGCTATTCTCGAAGCCATGAGTATTGGCCGTCCTATTTTAACAACAGATGTGCCTGGCTGTAGAGGACCGGTTGTTGACGGCGTGAATGGTTACTTAGCCAGCGCAAAAAATGTTGAAACGCTTAAAAACGCCATGATCAAAATGATTAACGAAAAAGATCACTTACAGACAATGGGTTTAGCTTCTCGAAATCGTATTAAAGAAGTCTATGAGGTTAAAAAAGTGAATTCAAACATGTTGGAAGCAATGAACCAATTTCTAGTACGACCAATTTCATAACAGGCTCCAGCATGCCAGTTCAATATTGGGTTAAAGGATAGTTTTATGAATGAAAGAGATTCCCAAATACTAGTTACGGGTGGCGCTGGTTATATTGGCTCTCATACGGTTTTAGCACTTCTCGAAGCTGACTATGATGTAGTGGTAATAGACAGCTTGGTCAATGCTTCCTTTGAGTCCCTTCGCCGAGTTGAGCGTATTACTGGAAAATCCCTAACGTTTATAGAAGGCGATATCCGTGATCGAGCCTTGTTAGATAATATTTTTGCCACCCATGATATTTCTGCTGTGCTGCACTTTGCTGGATTGAAGGCGGTGGGTGAAAGTGTGAAATTGCCACTTTCCTATTATGAAAGTAACTTGGCAGGCACAGTGACGCTTTGCCAAGCCATGCAATCGGCCGCTGTTTTTCGTTTGGTGTTCAGTTCTTCAGCCACTATTTATGGCCCTGATGCACCGGTGCCATACCACGAGCAGCTTCCTCGTGGTTGGCCAAGCAGCCCATATGGCATGTCAAAAGCCATGGTGGAACGTGTACTTGATGATGTCTGCTTGGCTGATGAGCGCTGGGCGGTGGCATTGTTACGCTATTTTAACCCTATTGGTGCTCACGAAAGCGGTTTGATTGGAGAAGACCCACGTGGAATTCCCAACAATCTTTTGCCTTTTATTGCTCAAGTGGCGGTTGGCCGACGAGAGAGGCTTTCCATATTTGGTAGTGATTACCCCACTAAGGATGGTACTTGCAAACGAGACTATCTACATGTCATGGATCTGGCGGAAGGGCATGTTAAGGCACTAGAGAGGTTGGAATACAGCGGTTGCCGAGCTTACAACTTAGGCACTGGGCAAGCCGTTTCGGTATTAGAAATGGTGGATACTTTCCAGACGGTCTCAGGCAAAACGATACCTTACGATGTGGTGCCTAGAAGAGAGGGTGATTTGGCTGCTTTTTGGGCAGATCCGACCTTGGCATATGAAGCATTAGGCTGGCAGGCACAACGAAATCTGAACGATATGATTCGTGACACATGGCGGTGGCAAGAGGCCAACCCCAATGGGTACAGCGGCGGGTAATACTAAAACTTTTACGATTTAAACTAAGGGTGAGGTAGGGAAACAATGCAAGAGCTAAATCAAGTGCGCCTAGGTATTATTGGATTGGGGTATGTCGGGCTACCGCTGGCCGTTGAGTTCGGCAAAGTGATGCCGACGATCGGTTTTGATATCAACGCTAAACGTATTGCGGAACTGAACGACGGTATTGATCGCACCTTGGAAGTGGAGCCAGCATTACTGGCTGAATCTACGCAGCTTAGTTTTGCCAGTGACTTAGAAGCGCTTCGTGATTGCACTGTTTATATTGTTACTGTGCCAACACCCATTGATGAAAGCCGGTGTCCTGATTTGACGCCGCTGATCAAGGCTAGTGAAACGCTAGGCCAAGTGGTGAGTAAGGGCGATGTCGTCATATATGAATCTACTGTCTACCCAGGGGCTACGGAAGAAGATTGTATCCCTGTTATTGAACGTATTTCAGGGTTGGTTTACAACCAAGACTTCTTTGCGGGTTACAGCCCTGAGCGTATCAACCCAGGTGATAAAGAGCACCGAGTAACCACGATCAAGAAAGTCACCTCAGGCTCTACCAAAGAAGCTGCTGAATTTGTGGATGCACTCTATCGTCGTGTTATTACTGCGGGTACCCACCTGGCCAGTAGCATTCGCGTTGCTGAAGCTGCCAAGGTGATTGAAAATACTCAGCGTGATGTAAATATTGCTCTGATCAATGAATTAGCCGTTATCTTCAATCGTTTGAATATCGATACTGAAGAGGTTTTGGCAGCCGCCGGTACTAAATGGAACTTTTTGCCATTCCGACCTGGTCTGGTAGGTGGGCACTGCATTGGGGTTGACCCTTATTACTTGACACATAAGGCCCAGCAAGTTGGATATCATCCAGAAGTGATTCTCTCAGGGCGCCGTATCAATGATGGTATGGGGGCATATGTTGCCAGTCAGCTCATCAAGCAAATGATTAAAACACGCATTCATGTAGAGAATGCGCGAGTCCTGGTAATGGGGTTAACGTTTAAAGAAAATTGTCCCGATCTTCGTAATACGCGAGTAGTGGATATTCTTGCCGAATTGGCTGAGTATAATATTCAAACCGATGTTTATGATCCACATGTGAATAAGCACGAAGCTGAACAGGCCTATGGTATTTCACCCATAGATTTGCCAGAGTCTTCTGCTTACGACGCCATTATACTGGCGGTTGCGCATAATGAGTTTAAAGAGCTGTCGGTAGACGCTATTCGCGGTTGGGGTAAGCCTCTGCACGTGCTTTACGACCTGAAATACTTGCTGCCCAAAGCCCAGACTGACCTAAGGCTGTAAGCCAACCTTCCCTTGCCGATCTTTTATAAGATGGCTGTTTGCGTGAGTGGTAGCTCTAGTTTTTTTATCTATCGCCATACCACTGCTGGGCTGCAACGGCGCTTCTCGGGGTGGCCTGCGTTAGGCACGCGGAGTTATGCCAAAAGGTTTCGTAGTAAAGCTTATTAAGACTTGCAGCGTTCTGGAGCTGCAAGTTTTTATTGTGCATTTCGTCGAACTAGAGCAATCCCTTGAAAGCGTTATTTAACGACATAAGTATCTTTTAGCGTGCTTTTATAAACACTAATTAACATTCGGTTGATTTAATGGGGCAATAACAATGCGCTTGTTAGGACATAAAGGGAATCATAATGGCTGAGAGACATGCTACCTGTGCCGTGGACGACAGTCTGCCGGAGCAAATGGAAAAACGCGGTAACCTGCCCGCTACTAACAATCGTTATTACTACCTTACTTATGGGCTCAAAATTTGTTCTACGCTTGAGCTGCCTGAACTTCCTGAAATTGCCCCATGCGAACATCCAGATGTATGGGTAACGACCCCAGGTGCCGTTGATCGGCTAGAAGATGGTACTAATCTTAGCCACTGGTTAGAGATTGGCGATGAATGCTGCCAGATTCATATTGAGGGTATTGCCCGCTATCGGGTTGAGAAGGGCCAGCGTATTATGTTAGACCGCCGTATGCCTCAGGGAGCTGACCCAGCAGCTGACCCTGGTGATGTACGTCTGTTTCTATTAGGTAGTGCATTGGGAGCATTGTTACATCAACGCCATTGGCTACCGCTTCATGTAAGTGCGCTAAAGACCCCTGCAGGCGCTTGGGCCTTTACCGGTCATTCAGGTGCAGGCAAATCCACGATGAGCGCATGGTTACACTATGCTCAGCAGTGGCCGTTAATTACCGATGACGTGGCCGTTATCAAACCTGATGAAGCCGAGCCGCTACTCCATCCTGGCCCAGCCCGCGTCAAACTTTGGCGTGATGCGTTAACTGCTTTGGGTATAGAGACAGAAGGGCTCGTACGTGACCTGATGCGTAACGAGAAGTTTCACTTAATGGTAAACAAGGATGTCCGCTACGATGCCCACCGACTAAGTGCATTAGTGCAATTAGAGCGTGCTGATGATGGGGAAGCGGCAAGCCTGGTGAAGTTATCAGGAGTTGAAGCTTTTAAGACCGTTATGGGCGCTATTTATCGACCTGAATTGGGCAACGAATTCAATACCAATGAGCAGCTTATGCATGAATGCATTCGTTTGGCGCAGCAGATAAATGTTTATCGCTTTCGGCGCCCTTGGTCGTTAGAGGATATGAATCAAAACCTAAAGCCCTTACTTGATGAAATTCAAGCCCAGGCGGTTGCATCAGAATTAAGCTAGGAAAGGCTAGAATGAATAGCTCTTTCAAATTGAAAAAGCAGGCGTATTTACGCCTGCTTTTTTATTTAGCCCAGCTATGCAGTTGTTGCCTAGGGGAAAAGTGATAGTCAGATGTTACTTGAATACGCGGATGATTGGCTCTACTTCAGTGCGCGACCCCGTGCTGCTGCTGGAGTCAGTAAAAAGGAGGTCGAAAGAACCGTTAGACCCTGGATTTGGCCGTAGTCGCAGTGGTTTAACCATCAAAGCCCGTCCGGTTTGTGATCGTCATGGGTGGCCGCTGTCCTTTATTCTGTCGCCTAGCCAACAGACAGACGACTCTCGGTACTTCATTTCTACACTAGAGAGGGTTTATCTGCGCGGTAGCATCGGGCGACCTCACACACGTAGTCGTTATGTGGTGGCTGACAAAAGCTATGACAGCAATGAGCTGCGTCATTATTGCGACAGACACGGTATGAAGCCCGTGATTGCTCGACGTAACATGCGTCGTAGGACCCGACCTGAATTACCAAGACGGTTTGATAAGCACAAATATCGGTAACGAAATGCGGTAGAGCGCTGCTTTGGTCGACTCAAAGAATTACGTCGCATCGCTACGCGCTACGAAAAATTTGCCAGTAGCTTTAGGGAGATGGTATGCGTGGCATGCATAGACCGTTGCTTGCGAACCGACTTTTCGTACAAAGCTAAGTCTCACGAATTTAGAATTTATTAAATAATTACGCGTAACTTCATTTAAAAAAGTATAATTAATAATCTATATTTTTAATCTTTCAGCGTATAGATTTATTAATTAAGAGTTGTTTATGGAGTTAGAGGGTTGCACCGACAAAATTAAACCTTAATTATCTGTAGATGTTAGTTGACTAACGAATCTATACCTATCATTATATCGCTAACTACAGTTAGCAGTTATGAACGATCTGACTTTAAGCCACATATTAAATATTAAATATTAAAAAAATTATGGGAACTTAATAATGACCTTTAGAGCAGATATTCAAATACTAAGAGGACTATCGGTCCTACTAGTTGTGTTATTTCATCTTGGATTTGATTCTTTCAAAAGCGGGTTTTTAGGAGTTGATGTTTTTTTTGTGATCAGCGGGTTCTTAATGGCTGTGCTGTATGATCACAAAGATAAACTGGGATTCTTTAAGCGTAGAGCTATGAGACTACTGCCAGCTTACTACGTAGTCATAATTTTGACATTAATTTTTTCAGTTATTTTAACAACAAGAAACGAAGCGGTGCAGGTTTTTGAACAAGTATATTACGGAAGTTTCTTTGCTTCTAATATTGGATTTTGGACACATAACTCATACTTTTCTGATAGAAACTTTAATCCTCTTCTTCATCTTTGGTCATTAGGGGTAGAAATTCAATTTTATCTTTTAATTCCCTTCCTTTATTTTTTTATTCGAAAAAGCAAGTGGCTACTTGTCTTACTTTTACTCGCTTCTTTAGTGCTTTGCTTTTGGGCAACTACTGTCTCTCCGAAAACCAGCTTTTTCATTACACCTTTTAGAATTTGGGAGTTCTTAATCGGTTATTGCGTTGCGGTTTTTTTTGCAAGCAATGGTAATATCTGCATGAAGCCAAGACGCTACTTGGGAAGCATTGGGTTGTTAGCTTTATTGATGATTCCTTTTTTTCCTGTAGATGGAGAAAGCAAGTCTTTTCTAATCGGCCATCCTGGAATATTTGCGTTAGCAATTGCTATTGCCACAGCCTTAGTGCTGGCTTGCGGTATGCCAAAAAGGATTGAGCAATCCTTGATCGGAAAAACGCTAGTTATCCTTGGAAAATATTCCTATTCGATTTATTTGGTCCATTTCCCAATTATCGTTATTTACAATAGTGAGCCTTTTGAGGGTACGCAATATGGATCGAATTCTATTCCTGATCTATTGCTGCTGGTAACTATGATTTCTGGTGCTTCCTTTTTGCTATACCGATTAGTAGAAATTCGACGCTGGCCGATTGCTTTTGCTAATCGTTGGGGACATATCGTAGTTGCAGCTAGTGTCTCTGCAGTTTTGCTCACTAGCACTGTCGATTATTTTCAGCTGAATCAATTGGAGCAGCCGGAACAGCTTATTTTTAAAGCTGAGCGTGATAGATCAGAGTATCGTTGTGGAAAAGTGTTTCGCATTTTACACATTGGCGAACCCGTGTGTGAATTGACTGGTTTATCAGATAAAGATGCTTCAGGAAGCATCATGCTCGCGGGAAATTCGCATGCTGACGCTGTTAAAGAAGTTTTTAGAGACATTGCAAGGGAAAATAAATTACATCTATACTTTTTTGTTTCTAATTCAACCATGAATAAAAACGGTCATTCCCCAAATTTCATTATAAAACAAGCTGTAGAAAATGATGTCTCTGCAATTTTTGTACATCAGCTTGCGGAATCTTTTGATTACAACACTTTGAGTACGCTAGTCTCTGAAGCTGACAGTTACGGTATTAGGGTTATTTATTTGGAGCCAGTTCCCGTTTGGGAAAATGATATTCCACAGTCTATGTGGATGATGTCGTTTAGTGAAAACAACGATTTTCTTCTAGAAAAGAATATTGATGATTATTACTCGGATAATTCTAACATTTTTAATGAGCTCGAAAATATTGCTGCAGGTAATTTTTCCCGAATGAATGTTGGCAATATCTTCTGCAAACCAAACTGTCTGTATAAATCTAGTAGTGGAGCACCGCTTTACTTTGATAATCATCACTTAACGAAAACAGGTAGCGAATTACTGTACCCTTCTGTTGCTCAAATGATATCGAGATTAAATAGCAAATCATAATATTGCTGAGGTTGTTTTTTACGTCATATCATTAAGGCCTTAGACTGATTTTTCCCACAATTAGCGCCATGAACACAGTGAGATTTCCAGCTAATTTGGCTAACGGAGATCTCATTATGAAAAAAGCATACTATACCGAAGAGAAGATTATTGGCACCATTAAGGAACATGAGACAGGTGCCAAGGTAGGCGACCTGTACCGCAAGTGGGATGCCCTCTGCAACTGGCGCAGCAAGTGCGTAGGCTTGGAAGTGAATGAAACGAAGCGTTTGCGAGAGATTGAAAAGGAAAATAATAAGTTGAAGAAGTTTCTGGCTGACAAGCGCTTGGGAGCTGAGGCCATGAGGGATATGCTGTTGAAGAAGGGGTGATGCCTACAGCCCGGAAAGCGGCCGCTCGGTATCTGATTGAGTACCATCCGATCAGTGGGCGTATCGCCTGCTAACGTGTAGACATTTCCCCAGCGGCGTTCCGGTATCAAGTTTAGGGGAGGCAAGGCAGTGACCTGAGAAACTGTTTCAAAGAACTGGTTTCCCAGCAGATAGCCAGGTCACTAACTGGAAGCGAACCTACTGAATTTATACCGAAGATGGCTTACAAGCACGCACTGAATGACGCAAGAAGCTCTATCGGTTCCGGCAACCCTCGGAGATACCAACGAAGATCAATGAGCGCTAGTCAATAGCTTTTGCCTCTGACCAGCTGCCTCCCCCCTGGATTAGTGCCACTCGCTCAATGAGATTTTCCATATTATGCCGCCCTTTGAGCATATTCAACGAGCGGCATAGTGTGAAGAATGCTCATTGAGCGAGAGTATTATTCAGGGGAAAGGTCAACCGTGTTTACTCATATTTAAAATATTTTATCAAGACTTAATGTAGCAACCTACAATGGTAAAAAGCTGGAAGCTATGCCCACCTGAAACGGGTATACGGCCTGCAGTTACCCAGGCGTGTGCTTTAAACTCGTTTGTATCGGGATCTCGGCAAAGCCCGAAGTAGAGTGAATAGGGAATGCGGTAGAAACCCAGTAATAAGCGTGCTGTAATCGCTTGAGGAAAGCAATTGGCAACCCAAGGGCAGTAACGCGCAGTTAAACGGATTACCCGCGCTATACGCAAAGCTTGTTCTTCCTGGTCACTCGTTAGAATATGTGAGTAGGCACACAAGCCTTGAGGCTTGCCAAGATAGGGAGCCAAGCGTCGGAAAGTAATCGTCAGAATCAGCAGTCGGCTAATACCTAGCATTAGCCAAACTGGTATAAACCACCGTTTTGTAAAGGCCGGTTTATGAAGAAAACTCTTCGCCCTGCCATTTGGTGATTTTAAAGAATACAATGATTTAGACCTTATTTTTTAACTGGCTCAATTAAGTTAACCTTCATAAGATCCTCTGCAAAGCGACTGATATCTTGATGACAAGTGTCGTTATCAATATCGTATTCTTGGCAAATAGTGTTCACTAAGTCATCAATGCTTGCAGGTGTTTCAAGCAATTCCCAAGCACGGGCGCCCACGCCGGAAATGCCATAATAACGCCCCAATTTCTCATTCATCATAACAAGATCGCCGTCAAGGTTGGCAGCGACCATGTCTGGATTGCGTTGTAACAACGTAGCTGAAGAAAGTATCGTCGATGTCATCATAATGGCTCATTGTTCGCAAAAAAAGAGTCTTGGTACTTAATATACTAAATGCGCTTTTTACTTGAGTTTAAAAAATAGTAATTTTCTAATTCGTGTAATAAAAGCCGCATGCCACAAAGAGTGGCATGCGGAATGCTAACGGTTAAATAAACAACCTGCATCAAGAACCGGGAGGGAAAGCAGTACCATCTTTACCATTTAGTTGGTCAGCATTTGGTACATTACCTTGCTCGGTAATGTCTTTCATAGCGCCCAGCTCTTGAAGCATCGGGGCTTCGTAGGATTTGCGATCTGTCTGTAGCATGTTGATCTCCTGTAATTGTGGTTGCCAGCCGTAGGCAACAAATCCACTATAGTAACTTGTGTGTTACACGTCCACACTTATTCGTTACATTTTATTACTGATTTTAAAATTCACCCTTGAGTGCGAGATATCTCATCAGAAGAAGGAAAAATTGCTTTTTCTTGCTCACAATTGAGTACTGTCAATTTCATCAACTGCCAGCGCTTCCGAGCTTTAAAAAAGGGAGGGAAGTTTTATATTTACTAACATTTATTAGGAGTGAGTTTGCTCAACTCCTAGAGCGCGCGAAGAGAAAGAAACAAAGCTTAAAGGATTATGTGCATTAGACTTGAGCGCATTCTTCTGCCATTTTGAATTGCCCCGGCTTTTTATGGGCGCTCCAGGCTTCATAATAGAGATATTAACGAGGGCCCATGAACCAGCCACGTCACATTAATGAATGTAAGATTGAAGCCGTCAAAGGGGGTAGAACGTGGCCATCACGTTACCGTGATCGTTGCTCGATACGGCTATTGCAAGGTTCATCAGGATTTGCGTGGTGCAGGCGAAGCCTACGAGCTGCCCGTCTTGATATACCAATAGGGGGCGCTCAGCATGGGTGCTGGCGATGTTTTATTTGCTATGGTGACGAAAAATCATAAATAATATCAATCAGCTAGATATTTCTACAGCTAGAAAATAACACTTAATAAAGAGGCCCAAGGAGGAGTAAATTTCAGACGAAATATGACCGCACGCTACGTTAAATAGCGTGCGGCATACTACGTACGGCTTACGTCCCTAAATTAATTAGGAAGCGATGTCGTATGCAGTACCGTCTTGGCCTTTAACTTCGTCAGAAAACATTTGCTGGCCATGTTCGGTGATGTCTTTCATTGCACCCAGCTCTTGCAGCGTAGGAGCATTGTAAGTTTTACGATCTGTATGTAGCATTTCGATCTCCTTTGGTTAAATGTCACCTCAAATGCGGTAACATTTCCACTATAGTAACTTGTGTGTGACGCGTCTATATGAATTGTTTCAATTTGTTACTCATTTTGCTCATCAGCATAGCGTATGAAGCGTCCTACTGAAAGCCCTCGCAACATACGTATCCGATAACGAAGTTCAGCTTCCTGACTATTTAAGGCATTATTTGAGGGCCATTCGTCTAATGCTTTTTCTAAACCTTTAATATCTAGATAATCGCTTGCGCTACCGTGTGCTTTAAGCTTTTCAAGCTCCTCCCGTATTTGCGGTATAGCCCGATCAATTTGTTCAGGCCAATCGGCCGACTGTAATCCGCGGGTTTTGACATCAAGAATTTCCGGCGGAAGCACATCCTTCATCAAGCGTCTGAGTAGCCATTTAAATTGCCCGCCCCCTAAATATTGAGACTCCGGTACGGCTAAGCAGAATTCAATTAAACGCACGTCAGCAGTAGGATCACGCATTTCTAGGCCATAGGCGTTTGCTAACGCGTTATAGTCACCATTTTCTGTCTTTTGGATCGCTTGGATGCGCTGTAGGCGGCCTTGCCAGGCAGGCTGGAAACTAGTATCGAAATCCGCTTGCTTAGCCCGTTGTTGTGAACCCATCCTTTTCGACCAGGTTGGATTGATAGCCGAATATTTTTTCAACCCAAAAGCCCTACCTTGAGCGCTTTCCCGCAGCCTCCATAAAAAGTTTGGCAATAGCGGTGCAAGGCAGGGCCTAACCAATCTGCGCCACCGTAGGGTCGGCTGTTGCTGCTTAAGCTCTTTATATACTTTATATAGCGTTAACCAGCGCCCTTTACGTACTAGCCACGCTAAATAGGGGTAACCATCATAGGAAATGCTGAAGTTTCCCATTGATCCGGTTAACAGTACTCTGATGTCACGTTGAGCAGCATCTTTGCGAATGGCGATCCACCAGGCCATATTGCACGCATTGAGAGGTGCTCGGTCAAGCAGCTCAACCGCTTCCTGTAACTGGTCGAGAGGGGTTTCGTCTCCGGTCCGGATTATGATGTGTTCAATGTTTTCGAAACGTCGCACTAGTGCTTTGGCACCGAGGGACTCATCGGCATGTCGGCCTTGTGGCACTGGGCCATCAAATCCTTCGCGTGGCATTGCCGTGTAGGCCGCTAATGATTGGTTGTGTTCAGCCAGCAGTTTAGCCGCGGTTGCAGTGACTGAGGAGCTGTCTAGACCGGAGCTTAATTCAGCCCCGATGGGGCCGTTTGAACGTAGACGCCGATTGACGGCCTGTTCGAACTGCTCACGAAACGCGTCAACATATGCCTCGTCACTTTCAAGCTGAAGCTCCCGTTCGGGGTCAAAGTGATGATAAAAATGAGCGTTCATTTCGCCATTCTCAAAATTAACCACTTGCCCTGCTTCAACGCGATAGACATCCTTATAAAGTGTCTCTGGACCTGACATAGGTATTAAACAGACATAATCGTGAAGCTGCTCTTCACTAATGGCTTTGGTAAGGCCGGGTATCGCGAAAAGCGCTTTAGGCATGGTAGCAAACGCCACTAAGCCATCGCGGTGGTACCAGTAAAGGGGGCGCATGCCGAGGGGGTCACGGGCGAGCCATAGACGCTGCTGCTCCGGCTGCCAGCAAGCGAGTGCGAAGTCTCCAAGTAGGTGTTTAGGCGTTTCCGTTTCCCACCGAAGACAAGCGTGGTAAACCAATTCGCTATCTGCCATTCGCGCCGCTTGCTCAGGGGCTATTTCCAGCTTTTCGCTAAGCTCGTCTCGATTGTCTATTCGGCCATCAAACACTAATGCCAACTTGTCATGCCCTCGCCATAAGGGCTGCTGATCAAGCCTGTCTTCTGCCGTAGTGCGTAGCAACGTACGTATTAGTCCTACATTTTGACGGTGCCAACTGTGTTGAGCATCGCGACCATAGGGCATCAACAGCGTCTGCATACGGTGCAGTGTGTCGCGGTCAACAGCGCTTGCATCGAGATGGATGAGTCCTGCAATAGCGCTCATGATGAACCCTCATTGGTTTGAGTTGGAACAAGTAGGTCGCCTAGCTGTTCAAATAACGTCTCTGCCACAGCATCTGGAGTACGCACGGTGATAGCGTTGTTATAGAACCGTGCTACATCCTGGCCCGTGCCAATCGCCGCCAAGCTAATGGGGCTTTTTTCTATATCACTAATAATGTGGCGTAGGTGGCGCTCCAGAAAATCGCGTCCATTGGCCTGGGCAGTTGCTTTGTCATAAGGCGCGCCATCCGATATGACGATCATTATTTTGCGCGGCTGTGGCTGTCGGCTGAGCCGACTAGCGGCCCAGTGCAACGCTTCTCCGTCAATATTTTCATGACCCGGCATGCTGCGTAGCAGTAGGCCTAAGTGATGCTTGGTTCGTCGCCAGGGCTGTTCAGGTGTTTTATAAATAATATGCTGTAGCGCATTAAGCCGTCCGGGTTGCTCGGGTTTCCCCCGCTGCAGCCAGCTTCTAAATACTGGGTTATCGGCGGTATAGCGTGTAGTAAAACCCAGCACTTCGCAGCGAATTTTACAGTTCTCCAGGGTATGAACAGCAAGCTCAATCGCCATGGCGGCAATCTGCCGGCGTTTCAAATTCATAGAGCCCGATTGGTCTACTAGGAGTGTTACACAAGCCTCCGGCATGAGGGCCTCTTTCTCAACGCGAAAAACACGCTGAGTAGGCTTATCGTCCAGTAACCTTGCCAGACGGCGATTATCCAGCCGGCCGTCTTCTTGATCGAATAACCATTGGCGTTGGCTGGCCGCTAAAAGACGTCTCTGAAGGCGGCGGGCGAGTTGCTTAACGCGTCGTCGGTCAAGCTGATGGAGTTGCTTAAGCGCTTCAGTATCAGTGTGCTGTAACCAGTAGCTGGCTGGCTGGGTTTCGTCCCAGGCGCGTGAGAATACGCAATACTGCTGTTTTTGATCGTCACGGTCAGCGAGCTCCTCGGTTAACCCAGGCAGGGTTGGATCCTCATGGGCAGACTCATCTTCTTCTACCTCGCCGTTCTCTTCCGGCTCTACGCTATTTTCTATTTGCTGATGTGGTGTCTGTCCGGGGTCATAAAAACAAGCCAGTTGTTCGACCAGCTGTGCAACGGCCTCCGCAAATGAGCTGCTATCTTCCAAATGATGGGTAGCTTCTTGTAATACTTCGTGTAATTGATCTTCATGAAACGTTGGTGCTGGCTGAGGGCCGCGCGTTTGTTGGCCTAACAACTGGCCCAAGGCCCGTTTCAATAGCCCTTTCGAGGGCTGGGCGAGTGGCGAAGGTAATATTTTGTCTGGCAGCGGCAAACCCTGAAAGGCGAGGCGGGCAGCTTGATAAAGCGCTGCCATCTCCTTATTGGCTGGGGCTGTTGCAGTAGGGTTCGCTAAGTTGTGTGCTATACCAGGCAATTCTTGGCTAGCCAATGTTTCAACGCGTGCGCGATCCAGCAGGCTGTACCAGTGCTGTTCATGACGGGTAAACTTATTCTGCTGGCGTGGGTCATGCCATCGCCGCCAGGCAGCGAGTGCGTCGGCAACCCCGCGATCTTTCAAGGTAGCCGGCAGGGCGCTAGCTGAAAGCGAGGGAGTAATGCGCCCCGAAGAATAAGTACGTGTCCACGCTTCTATCAGTGCTTGCTCTTTACTAGGGGCTACTGGCATCACATAGCCCTCATGACAGCTCAACATCAAAACAGCGTTGATAGATTTCAGAAACCAGAACGCGTTCCACTTCGTCACAGCGATTAAAGAAGCTCAACCGCATCGCTTCATGCGGATCGCCTAACAGTAACGTGTTTTCTCCCCAAGCAATTAGCGTACGTAGCGAGATAAGCGTGGTCAGGTCGCCTTGATTGAATGCTTGGCGGAGAAGACCGGCGCAAGCGACCATACGTTGAATTTGTTCTGATGGTAACTCTGTCAGCTTTCTTTCCAGCAGTTGAGTTTCTGCTTTCGCGCTCATATAGCCAAGCTCGGTAGTAACATGCCAGCGATCAAGCTGTGCCTGGTTAAGCGCCTGGGTTCCAACATAAAGTCCAGAGGCGTCCCCTTGACCAGCCGTGTTGGCAGTAGCAAAAAGGCGGAAGCAAGGATGGGGGGTGATGACTTGATTCTGATCAAGCAAGGTTAGTTTGCCTTGGGTTTCTAGCACGCGCTGAATCACAAACATGACATCGGGGCGGCCAGCATCATACTCATCAAGAATGAGTGCGATGGGTCGCTGCATGGCCCATACCAGCATTCCGGGCACAAATTCGGTTACTTGTTTACCATCACGGATAACGACCATATCGCGGCCGATCAGATCGGCCCGGGTGATGTGGCCATCTAGGTTAATACGTATACATGGCCAGTTCAGATGGGCAGCGACCTGCTCGATATGCGAAGACTTACCGCTCCCATGCGGCCCGTAAAGATAGACACGGCGATTTTTGGCGAATCCCATCAAGATAGCGCGCGTTGTGCTTTCCACAAAATGAAAGTGGGGATCCTTCTCCGGTACATGCTCTTCAGGCTGCGAAAAAGCAGGAATCTCCCACGGCATGGATACGTTAAAAGTATCCGTAGGGTTACATTTTGTATCGGGGTGAAGCGTAAAATTCGTCATGATATCGATTTATCATCCTTTAGGTAGGCATGTCACCTAGGGTAAAGCGGCCAGTAAGCTTGATTGAGCTTGGAGATGTGCTCCTGTGATGAGACAGAGCGCTGCATCGCCAAAATATAAATTCTGTTTACATAAGGTAACATTAAATGTAAAGATAATAGTCAAATTAGGTGAGATAGAGGCACCGCCTAATTGAGATTATTGCGCAGTGTGGTCTCACTGTTTTGGATGCGATGGTTACCATCAGGTTGATAATAATGAAGCCGGCCGTGGAGGCGCTTGCTGCTAGTCTTCGAACAGGCAACACGCGCTAGCGTACTTAGTAGAGCGTTCCGTAAAACGGGGTTTCTAAAGCCATAATTGATGTGTAATACGAATGAAAGTACCCATTACCGCTTCCCAGGGCTGGAATAATGAAGCATATGAATGAGCGAACGACGCCTGTCTCCCCTGAGTACCACATGGCGGATCCAAGCTTTCAGTTACTGTTGTTATTATCACGGTTACAGTTAAGCCAAGAGCACGTTCAAGCAGTCGAAGAGCTCATCCCACGTATTCAAGATTGGGAGGGGTTTACTCGCCAGGCATCAGAGCGTTTCGTATTACCCATTGTTCATAGCCACCTTAGCAAGCGGTGGAAGCATCGAATTCCTGAACCCTATATTGATGTGATGAAGCGCTACTCATTTGGGGCGTTAAAGCACAATCTGAATATGACGGCAGAGTTCAAGCATATTATTAGGGATGTGCTATTGCCCCTCCAGGTTCCGCATCTCTGCTTCAAAGGGCCTTCCTTGGCTTTTCAATATTATCCGGAGCCTGCTCAACGCCTCTGTAGGGATGTTGACATTCTTGTCTCGCGGAAAGATTTACCGAAAATTCTGCAGCACGCTTTAAGCAGTGGCTACCAGCCTTATGATCCGAAAGCGTTAACACCGGATGATGAAAGCGTAGCGTTCGTGGCTAAGCACCAAAAAGTAGTCACTTTGCTCTCACCTCGTAACGTCGCTGTAGAATTCCATACCAAGATAGATAATACCGGAAGCGTATTTAATGCTTCACGGATGCTTGAAAGGCGCCAGCCTATTAGTGTTAGCCATATTGACACTTGGGTTATGCCCATTAACGAGCTTTTTGTCTACTTGTGCTGGCATCATACCAAGCATTATTGGTCACGGCTTCATTGGCTAGTTGATATTACCGCCATGCAATGTCATAAGGATTTTAATCTAGACGAAGTATTAGCTTGTGCAGAGCGCTATTCTTTAGGCAGTACCGTTAATTCATGTCTAGAAATGATAGAGTATTTTAGTGCGCCTACGAAACGCACGATAGAAGAATTAACTCCCAATACTCGTGAATTGGTGCGTACTTCGATATTGGCAATGCATGGCGATGTCGAGTTTGAACACTCACTTAGTCGAAAAAAACCCACGCCTGACTTTTCTTTTGACTGGCAAACGACCAATACTCAAATATGGCAATGGCGTTTATGGGGCTGGAAACGAATATTCCGGCCTACCTACGATAGTTATACAGCTTGGCCCCTTACTCGTAACTGGCAATGGATTTACCGTTGTATTCGTCCTTTCCATGAAGCTTATACTCGGTTAGGTCATAAAAAAATAGTAAATTAACGGGGCGGTTTTAATTTCATGTCTATTATTAATAAGTTTTTTACATCCTTTTCTTCGTTGATGCGTATCCTTTCGATTTCTTGGAAAAGCAGTCGAAAATGGACGCTTTTAAGCACTTTCTTTATGGCGCTTGAGATTATCTCGGGGCTTGGAGTGCTTTATCTTCTAAAACAAATGGTTGATGTCGTCACTAATGTGCTTGCCGAACCTGAGGCGGCTGAAAACGTTGGGTCAGTTTTATATTACGTTGTACTTACAGGCCTGGGCACGTTGGCTTACGTAATTTCACGAGCGCTCGCCGGGTTTTCGCGTGAAACGCAGGGAATTATGGTAGCAGATTATGTTGATGATATTGTTCAAAAAACCGCTATTAGTGTTGATCTGGCTTTTTATGAAAGCCCGTTATACCACGATACATTAGAACGAGCTCGACAATCCGGTAGTCAGCGGCCTGCCCAAGTAGCGAGCAATTTAATGCTTCTGGGCAAAAATGCTTTAATGCTTACTGCTATTGTCGTACTGCTGGCGACGATTAATTGGCATCTACTACCTATTATTCTGATCGCAATTATTCCTGCGCTAATTGCCAGAATCTACTTCACACGTATTCTTTACGAATGGCAGCGTAGAAGAACTCAAATGGAGCGGCGTGCTGGTTATCTAGATTGGTTAATGACCTCAGATACCCACGCAAAAGAGCTCCGCCTCAATCAATTAGGTGACTATTTAAGGGGAAAGTATAAACATATTCGTGACAATATTCGCGTTGAGAAGCTTGCCATCAGTCGCAAGCGCACAGCTGTTGAATCAGTTGTTGCAGCTATAGCTTCGGTAATATTCTTTAGTTCTCTAGGGTACTTAGCATGGAATACTGCCCAAGGAGGAAATAGCGTAGGTGATTTGGTGCTATTTCTGTTGATCTTTCAACGTGCCCAATCGATGGGGCAGGAGCTTGTTCAACAGCTTTCCAAGCTATATGAAGACCATTTGTATATGGGTATGCTGTTTGAATTTATGGATATGCGGCATACCGTCCCACGGTCGTCTCAGCCCGTTAAAATTGCCCAGCCTGAGCACACTACATTAAAGCTTGAAAATGTTTGCTTCGCCTATCCCGGCACTTATAAAGACGTTATCAAAAATGTAAATATGGAAATAAAGCCTGGGCAAGTCGTCGCGTTGGTGGGTGCTAATGGCTCGGGTAAGACCTCGCTTATTAAATTAATGACGCGTCTTTATGACCCTACGGAAGGGAGTGTCCAGATTAATGGTATTAATGCAAAGGATTGCGATGTAGAAAAATACAGGGAGTTGTTTAGTGTTATTTTTCAAGATTATTCGCATTATGCAGAGTCAGTGCACGATAATATCCGCTTTGGCCATATAAACGGTACCGATGCCGAACATACAGTGCCTCACGCTGCAGAAAGGGCTGGTGCGGCTGCGTTCATTGAAAAGATGGATGATAAGTACGATACGCTGTTAACACGTTTATTTGATAATGGTAAAGAGCTTAGTGTCGGACAGTGGCAGAAAATTGCACTCGCACGCGCTTTTATGCTGAAGTCGAACATCGTCATATTAGACGAGCCTACCAGCGCTATGGATCCGGTTGCAGAATCGGAGCTATTTGAGAATTTCCGTGAACGCATTAATCACCGCTCTGCCTTGGTTATTAGTCATCGGCTTTCAACCATTCGTTTAGCAGATTATATCTATGTGATGGATGATGGAGAAATTAAAGAATCAGGTACTCATGAGTCATTATTTGAGAAAAAAGGTATTTATCATGACTTATTTAGCCGTCAGGCTAAGTACTATCAACACGATCTTTCTTAAATGAAATGTATGCAGTCGATACAGCAAGGGAAAGCTGGTAAAACCCTCACTGTACTTAACGGTATTATTATTTTTGGTTTCTCTGCTTCGCTTGTATTAATTCCGCAAGCGCACTGGTGGTTCGGGTTAGCCGCCCTTGTGTCTGCCCTTTTGGCGGGGGGTGTTCTGGTTGGCTATAAAAAATATCCCTCTGTATTGACAGGTAACGACTATAAGCTAGTGAGTGCCCTAGTGCTCTTTGGAAGTGTTTGGTGGTGGAATGTACTAGGCAGTAGCAGCATACCTTGGGTAGCTGACGAAGGGTTCCATCACCTCTACCTTTGGCCTTTTATAGCGGCATTTTTTTTACTATCAGCACGTGTTTTTACTCCCTCTCCTCACTGGCTTTGGATAGGGGTATGCTGTGGAGCGCTAGGAACAGGCTTGATCGCGATATATGACAGGGTGATTATCGGCCTAGCTAGAGCCGATAATGGTATTAATGCGATTCCTTTCGGTAATTTGTCGCTGCTCTTAGGTGCAATCTCTTTAATAGTGGCTATCTACTATGTCCAAAGGCAGCGCCAGCATTATTTTTGGTTGGTACTATTAGCCATTAGCGCTGCGCTTCTGGGCTTTCTGGCTTCTTTATTGTCCGGGACACGTGGTGGCTGGGTGTCTATTCCATTTATCGTCGCCCTACTGGCACCAGCAACCAGAAATCTAATAACGCCGAAAACGCGGAATATAGCGATTCTTTTTATAGTTTTAATCATTGTTGGCACGATTGCTTACCCCCCTACAGGCGTATGGCTACGGCTAGCGTCTATATTTGAGGATGCCTACCAATATTTTGTAAATAACGAAGCCAATAACTCATTGGGTATACGTCTAGAAATGTGGCGCGCTGGCTGGATTATGTTCATTGAAAACCCCATCTTGGGGGTTGGAGAGGGATCTGTACAAAAGCTATTACCCTTACTGGTATCTGAAGAAATAGCTTATGAGAGGGGGATTGTTTATCCGCAGTTACATAGCGATATTATCGATACACTCGCTCGCCGAGGAGTAGTAGGCGTTATCAGCTTATTGTTTCTATATATTGCATTTGCCTTGGCATTCACAAAAAAGATGTTGCAGGATAATTATCAGTTACATAGTCACCTGTTAGCGGTTAGCGGTATGATGGTTATTGTCGCCTTTTTTGATTTTGGTCTTACACAAGCAATGCTCAGAGACTTAAGGGGATTTAGTGGCTTTTTAGGGTTTAGTGTCGCTATATGGGCGTGCTTGGGGTATCAGCCCCAAGCGCAATCATAATGATTTAAGCCAATATAAAGACTGTATTTCCTTTACCCCTTTAACAGCCTGTCCAGCTGCCGGTAGCCAATTGCTTCAATCAAGTGTGGTTGGGCGCGCCCTGTAAATCAGCAAGCGTCAGAGCTACGCGCAGCACACGGCGGTAGGCTCGGGCACCTATCCAACAGCGGGCCGGAAAGCCTCGCCTGATGACACTTGAATCTGTTGATGTGCCAACGCTGATTTTACAGGGCGAGCAGGACCTGTAGGTGGACTGGCAGTGGAACCTAACCGTTCTGGCGGAGAAGTTTACCGCCGCCTAAATTCACCGTCACCCTGAAGCGCGCCATCAGCTGGTGAACGAAGCAGAGCCGATTCGCTAGGTGCCGTTTGAAGCCATCAATGCGTTTATTGACCAGATGCCTAACGGAGAGCCTAAGGCTGCCGATCCATAAACCAATTACTTATAAGGAGTTGTACTTAATGGATGCAGTGTCAAAAGTATTAGTATTTGCAGGCAGTAGCCGCCAGAACTCACTCAATAAGCAGCTGGCCCGGCTAGTTGCCAAGCGTATTGAAGCGCTGGGCGGGGCGGCAACGTTCGTGGATTTAAAAGACTACCCGTGCCCCTTGTTTGATGAAGATATCGAAACCCAGGGCATGCCCGAAAACGTGCTTAAACTGCGTGAGCTATTGGCCGATCACTAGGCGCTGTTTATCGCCTCGCCGGAATACAACGGCTTTATCACCCCGCTTTTGAAGAACACGCTGGACTGGCTATCACGTCCTTACGAAGACGCGCCAGGGCTGGCACTTTACTCAGGTAAATGGGCGGCGCTGGTTTCGGCATCCCCCGGCGGGCTAGGTGGCATTCGTGCCATGCCGCTGGCCCAGCAGCTGCTCGCCAATCTGGGTTTGATCGTACTGCCCCAGCCCATGTCGCTCTCCAAAGCGCACACTGCTTTTGATGAAACGGGCGCGCTTATCGAAGAAGCCAACAGCAAAAAGCTTGATGCCCTTTGCCAGCGGCTGGTGGATATTCTGGCGCGTACCTGCGCGTAATTTCTACCGCTAAGCCTTTCAGTGAAGCGCCCTAAATAACCTATCCAACTGTTGGTAGCCAATGGCTTCTATAAAATGCGGCTGGGTGGGCTTGGGTTTGTCCTCTAAAGTAGGGGTAACCGCCTCCAACTCAAGGGAGTTTTCTTTCATGTCCGATATTCTGATTAGTGCCCATGACCTGCTGGATCGTTTGGCGAGTGACGCACCCCCCACGGTGCTGGACGCATCGCTGCCCAACAGCCCCATTGCGGCTCATGTACCGGAAGATGATCGAAAAATACCCGGCGCGCTCGAGTTCGATATTGAACGAGTCTTTTCCGACCGGGAGGCGGTATTTCCGCATACGCTGCCCTTAACAGAGGCACTGGAAGAGGCGTGCCAAGGCCTCGGCTTGGCACCCGACGATGAGATCGTGATTTACGATAACCGGGGTGTCTACTCTTCCCCGCGCGCCTATTGGCTGCTCACCCAAGCGGGCTTCAAGAAGGTAAAACTGCTGGATGGCGGCTTGCCTCACTGGCTCTCGCTGTCGCTACCGGTTCAGCAAGGCTACTCCGCTCCAGCGCCGCTGCCTGCCCGGCCTGCGCTCCAGGCCAACGAAAGCGTGGTCAGCGTGGACGAGGTCTACGACAATATCGCGCGCCAACGCTTCAAGCTGGTGGATGCTCGAAGTGCCGAGCGCTTTTCCGGGGCGGGGCCCGAGCCCCGCCCGGAATTTCCCAGTGGGCATATTCCTTCCTCTGTTAATCTGCCTTTCACCGAGCTCCTGGAAAATGGGCACTTCAAGAGCCAGGAGGAGATTTCAAGGCTCATGCGTAGCAGAGAGCTTGACCCTTCGGATCATCTGACCTTCAGCTGTGGCTCCGGCATTACGGCCTGCATTGTGTGGGTGGCCGCGGAGCTGGCCGGGTACGAGCACCTTTCGCTGTTCGATGGCTCATGGACAGCGTGGGTAATGAGCGGCCGCCACGAGAGTTGATGGCAGGCCTTCCTTCATGCGTCTTCAGCCTTTCCCTAGCATCCTATCCAGCTGCCGATAGCCGATGGCTTCTATCAGATGCGCCTGGGAGGGCTTGGGCTCGCCCTGTAGGTCAGCCAGCGTCAGCGCCACGCGCAGTACCCGGTGGTAGGCGCGGGCGGAGAGCTTGAGCTTTTCCAGCACGCCGGCAAGCCAGGTGCGTTCCTCATCGTTCAAGTCGCAGGCGGCTTCCAGCGCCTTGCCGCCTAGCTGGCTATTGAGCGCGCCGCGCGCCATCTGGCGCTCTCTTGCGGCCATCACACGCTCGCGCACCGCTTCAGAGGATTCGCCCTGGGTTTGGGCGGTCAACTGTTCGGGCGGCAGCGCGGGAACTTCAACCTGTAGATCAATACGATCCAATAACGGGCCTGAAAGCCGCGCCTGATAGCGCTGAATCTGGCTGGCGGTGCATTGGCAGCGCTGGCGTGGGTCGCCCAAGTGACCGCAGGGGCAGGGGTTCATGGCGGCGACCAATTGAAACTGTGCCGGATACCGGCGTTCGTGGCTGGCCCGGGCCAGATGTATTTCGCCAGTTTCCAGCGGCTGGCGAAGCACTTCCAATACGTTGCGGGAAAACTCCGGCAGCTCGTCCAAAAACAGCACGCCGTGGTGGGCGAGTGAAATCTCACCCGGTTTGGGTTTAGAGCCACCGCCCACTAACGCGGCAGCACTCGCACTATGGTGCGGTTGACGAAACGGGCGCTTTCCCCAGTCAGCATCCAAGGGTAGCCCGCATACCGAGCGCACGGCGGCCACCGCTAACGCATCATCCTCGCTAAGCGGCGGCAGAATACCCGGCAGGCGGCTTGCGAGCATGGTCTTGCCGGTGCCAGGCGGGCCGGCGAACAGCAGATTATGCCCACCGGCAGCGGCCACTTCCAATGCCCGGCGTGCCTGCTGCTGGCCACGCACATCGGCCAGATCCGCAATGGGCGTGGTCGTTTTTACCGAGGCGGGTAAGCGGTGGGGTGGAATTTTCTCCTGGTCGAGCAGGTGAGCGACAACCTGCCAAAGCGTATCGGCAGGCAGTACTGGAAGATCCCCCGCCAGTGCGGCTTCATCGGCGCATTCACGGGGAATAATTAAGGCTTTTCCAGACCGGCGCGTTGCCAGCGCAAACGGCAGCATGCCGTGTACGGCACGTAGCTTGCCGTCCAATGCCAGCTCGCCCGCGCACTCCATGCCTTCCAACGCCTCTACTGGTATTTGGCCAGAAGCGGCAAGAATGCCGAGTGCTATGGGCAGATCAAACCGGCCGCCTTCCTTGGGAAGGTCCGCGGGTGCGAGGTTTAGCGTAATCCGTCGAGTGTTGGGAAAATCAAACCCTGCGTTGACCAGGGCGCTGCGCACCCGCTCGCGGCTCTCTTTTACCGCGGTCTCGGGCAGGCCTACCAGCGTCAGCCCCGGCAAACCGTTGGCCAAGTGTACTTCTACGTGCACCGCAGGTGCGTCCAAGCCCACGCCTGCGCGCGTGGCAACAATCGCTAAGGTCATTGCGCTCTCTCGCTAGTTTTACTTAACCCTAACTTAACTTATTTGAGCAGGCGTTGATAGCGCTGGCTAGGCCACTGTATAGTGAATATAAATCACAACGATTATCACTAAAATACTTTTTACTTCTCTGCTTTTAACTATACCGAGTGTCCACATGCCGTCTTTGCCGTTTGTTCGCCGCCCCTTGGCGCGTTCCATTGCCGCGCTGATTCCTGTCATTGCTGTTCTTGTATGCGCCACCGCTAGCGCCCAGGAGGCGGTCATTAACGATACCGTTGTGGTGGTCGGCACGGCCTTGAAAGTGGACACCCCGCTGGTGGAAACGCCGCGCCCGGTATCCAGCGTGGACCGTGAAGAGCTTGACACCCGCAACGTACAGCAGTTGGATGAAACCTTCCGCTACCGTGCGGGGGTGCTTGCCGGTCACTACGGCAGCGATAACGATACTGACTGGTTCAAGGTGCGCGGGTTTGACCAATCCACCTACCAGGATGGCTTGCGGATTTACCGCGAAGGCTTCTATCAGTGGCTACCCGAGCCTTACGGCCTTGAGCGGATTGATGTATTCAAGGGCCCGTCTTCGATTCTTTACGGTGAGGCGCCTCCCGGTGGCTTGATCAACGCGGTGAGCAAACGGCCGACCGATACGCCCCAGGGCAACGTGAATTTCCAGCTGGGTAATCGCAACCATCGCCAGATAGGCGTGGATACTAGCGGGCCGGTAGGCGAATCAGATGATGTTCGCTACCGCGTGGTGGGCATGTATAAAGAGCGCGACGGCGATCTGGATAACACGGATAACGAGCGCTACTACTTTGCGCCCAGTCTTGCGGTGGATGTCAGTGACGACACCAGCGTTACCTTCCTGGCCAGCGTGCAGAAGGACGACGGCGTGCCCGTCAATGGCTTCAAGCTGCCCTATGGCAGCATTCAGGATACGCCCTTTGGCCGGGTCAGCCCGCAATCCAACGTCAGCGAACCCGACTACGACCGTAACAAGCGTACCCAGTGGGGCATGGGTTACGAGCTGCGTCACAATTTTAACGACACCTGGGCATTCGAGCAGGATTTACGCTACAGCGAACTCGACCTGGAACTGCGCAGCACCTACGCGCTCTCCATGGTGGATGACCGCCGTGCGTCACGCGGCTTGACGCTGCGCGACGGCAAGGCCGATAGCTGGACGGTAGATAACCGTTTTGTGGGCAACTGGTACACCGAGCGCACCGAAAACACCCTACTGGTGGGCGTTGATTACCAGAACCTGGGCCTCAAGGGCCAGGAGGGCGACGACTACGCCTTCGGTGCACCGATCGATATCTTCACGCCCACCTACGGCAACTACACGCCGTTTGCCGCCGAAGACTTGATCGAGCGGCATATCGATAAGGAGCAAACCGGCGTTTACCTGCAAAATCAGCTGCGCCTGGATGACCGTTGGGTACTACTGGGCGGCGTGCGCTACGACCATGCCGAGACCGAGAATACCAACGTGACGGCGAGCACCACTGAGCGCTCCGACGATAACCAGCTCTCCTGGTCTGGCGGCGTCATGTATCTGGGCGAGAACGGGGTTAATCCTTACGTCAGTTACACTGAGTCGTTCGAGCCGATTGCCCAATCCGATAGCGCAGGAAGCCTTTATGACCCGCGTGAAGGGCGCCAGTGGGAAGCGGGTGTGAAGTATGCACCGATAGGCTGGGATGGCTACGTGACGGCCGCTGTGTTCGATCTGGAAGAGAGCAACACGTTGGTCACCTCGCCGGCGGGCTTCCAGGTTCAGGAGGGAGAGCGTAGCTCCAAGGGGTTTGAGCTTGAAGGCGTGGGCTATGTCACCGAAGACCTGAAGGTCACCGCCGCCTACACCTATACCGACTCGCGCCTGGAAGATGACCAGCGCGCCAGCCTGATTCCGCGTCATCAGGCGTCTACCTGGCTGGATTACGCCTTTACCGGTGGCGCGCTGGATGGCGTTACCCTAGGCGGCGGCGTGCGCTACGTAGGTGAAAGCGTGGATGGCGACACCCAGGTGAGTAGCTTCACCCTGGCAGATGCCATGATCGGCTATGAGTTTGCCGAGGGCTGGCAGGCTCAGCTCAACGTCAACAACCTGACCGACAAGGAGTACGTGGCCAGCTGCGACTACTGGTGCTATTTCGGGGAATCGCGCAGCGTGATTGGCAGCGTCAGCTATCGTTGGTAAGCGCCGCGCTCAGCACATTCGCAAAACGCTGTGCCGAAGGCAGCGCGCCAAAGCTCCACACCGGTGGCAGGCGCAGCAGGTTGTTGTTTCTGACAATCGGCAGCTGCAGCCACAGGCCGCTTGTGGCCAGCTGCTCCTCCACACCCAGGGGCAGCGGGTCGATGATTACCAGCCGGGCGTCGGGGTAGCCAGCGAGCACCTCGATGCCCGTCAGGGAAAACCCCCAGGCGTTAGTGGGCTGATCCCAAGCGTTGGCCAGGCCAAGCTGTTCAAGCACCGCGTTATACAGGCTGTTTTCGCCAAAGATCCGCACGTGCCGTGCATCCATGAATTGCACCATCAATAGCGGTGCGGTATCCGGCTGCGCGTCGTGCAGTGATGCCATCAGCGTTTGTGTGTCTTCAATCAGTTGCTCTGCCGCCGCTTCGCGGTCGGTCAGTTCCCCCAGCTCGCGTGTCAGCGCCTGCATTTCCTGCCAGGTATCCGCGTCGGGGGAATAGAGCGCAAGCGAGGTGACCGGGGCAATGCGCTCCAGGCGCGGTGTAAGCGAGGCGAACATCGGCGATATCAAGATTTGCTCTGGGGCAAGCTGGGCCAGCAGCTCGAAGTTGGGCTGGGCGCGCAGCCCAAGGTCGGCGGAGCTTTCTGGAAGATGCGGCTCGCCTACCCAGTCGTAGTAATCCTGCTGCTGGGCAACGCCGCTAATCGGTGCGCCAATCGCAACCAGCGTTTCTGCAATAGTCCAGTCTACCGTGGCGAACTGGGCCTGGGCGTTGGTCACGGTTAGTAGGCCGGTTATGAGCAGTAGGCCACGGGCAATGAAGTGCGTCACGGTACGGCGCATGGGGTAGAGCCATTTTTGAAAGAAGAGCTGTATTTAAACGATAATATTTATTGTTTGCAACGCCCTGCTTTAAGTGCCTTACCCGATTTCGACAATCCTGCCGTAAAGGCAAGGAGGGCGAACGTAATCACTGCGTAGGTAGGCGCCAATTGATCCATGAGAAGACCGAAAAGGGGCGCGCCTAGGGTTTGGCCAATAGCAATGGTTAAAAAGCCTATCATCAGACCTGTAGCCGGGCGGCTGGGTAATGCTGAGACCCCCCACACCAGATAGACGCCGGTAAGCATGATGTAGGCCATACCAAAGAGCGCGCCGCCAAGTAGCGATAGAGCGGGTGTGGTGCCCTCAAAACCCACCAGAAAGATGCCACCTGCCAGTGCACCCAAGAATAGCCAGTGTGTCCGGTCAATTCCAAACCGGGCAACGAGTGATCCAGCCCACGCGCCTGCCATGCCCGCCGCGCCAATGGCGATCCATAAAAGCCCCACGCCGGTATGGCCCCAGCCTAATCGCAGCGTGACCAGCTGGCTGCCAAAAGACCATAGGGCCGTGCTTGAGGCGCCCATCAGAAAAGAGGCGATAATCAGACGTTTAAGCGCCTTATTGATTCGCGGTAAGCCTTTCTCGCTTCCCCCCACTGGTTTAGCGTTAACCGGTACACTGAATGCCACTGCTATCGCCATGCATAAAGCAGTGGCTGCAAAGACCAAGAAAGCGACCCGCCAGTGTCCACCCATTAGCAGCGCCACGGGTCCTGAAAGTACCACGCCTGCACCGGTGCCGGCATTGATAATCGTGTTGGTGGCACCCTGCCGGGCGGGCTTGACGGCAGCGTCCACGGCGGCGGCCATGGGCGGTGAAGCCAGGCCTGTGCTGGAGCCTGCCAGCATTACAGCACCTGCAAGCCATAGTGATGAGGGGGCCGCTGCGATGCCTATCATACCCACTGCCGCTACGAGTGCCGCGCCGGTTGCCACCACACGGGGCCCTAACCGTTCGGTCAGGTGGGCAGAGACAACGATAGCCACGCAATAGCCTAGAAAAGAGCCGCCCGATATCAACCCGCCCACGGTTGAGGATAAAGAGAGATCCGCATCGATTTGAGGAAGAAACAGCCCAAAAGCAAAGCGGGCAAAGCCGTAGCAGATAGCGATGAGCCCAAAGCCTACGGTGCCAAGTGTCATGCCCGGGCTCATGATGAGGCCTGTTTGACTAGGCGAACCGCGCAATGCCTAGCGGTGGTAACGGCGTCCGCACCGCGATAGATGGCGGTCGCCGTTGCGCCTTCGAACAGAATCAGAATTTGCTCGGCGAGCTGCTCATCGCCACGTCCGCTGGTTTCAAGCGCGACAATTTCCTGAATCTTGTTCCAGACCCCGGCCTTGTGAGCGGCCATTACCTCGGCGATCTCCGGTACATCGCCACCGGTTTCTCCATAAGCGCGTAGAAAAAGACACCCTCGGCACCCTTCTACCCGCACCCAGTCTTCCAGCGCTTTGAACAGCGCATCAACACTGCTCACATCCAATCTACGTAAGAATCGCTTGTCCCGTTCCGAAAGCACCTTGGCGATAAGTGAATGTTTACTACCCGCATGTTTATAGAGCGTTCTGCTCGACATACCGGCAGCCTGGGTAAGCCGGTCCATCCCCGTGGCGGTAAAACCGTGTCGGTCGAAAAGGGATTCTGCGGCGGAGATAAGCTTCGTTTTAATATCCATGCATTCAATGTAAAACGATCATTTTACATTGTCAAGCAAGCGGAGGCTCATGGCGGATTTACAGACCACGGTATCTGGCTGATTTGGGGGAAAGAACGCGAGCCTGCCACCAGAGTGTCTTAGATAGAGCGATCAGCCTATTGTTGAGAAAAGGCAAGCACAAGAAAAGCGCCGCTCAAAAGGCCAGCGCTTAAAACGATATGTCGGTTCATGGGTTAACCAGAGAACAGGTTGTGGTTAATCGGGATCCTATTCTTGGCGGGGTAAAACGCCATGATAAATGCCCCAATCGTGACCCTCGGTGGCCTTACTTATCATCTTTCAGGCTACTGCTCGCCGCTCGCTTGCTGGGAGTGGCAGTGTCAGCAGTCTTGGGCTTTTTCACTGTTGCCTTGGCGGTATCATCTTTTGCCGGGCTTTCCTTGGCTTCAACAGAGGACGTGGGCGCTGGCGCCTTGGGAGCGGACTTCTGGTTTTCGATTGCCGTTTCAAGACTTGCCACCTGACGCTCCAGCGCCTCTACCCGAGTGCGCGTGCGCTGCAGTACATCCATCAGGATGTCGAAATCTTCCCGAGAGACAAGTTCCAAACGGTCAAAAGCACCACGAACCACCTGCTGAACGCCTTTCTGGATATCTTCAGGGGCTTGTGACGCATTCTGTAAACGGTCGCCAATCTGTTGAGCCAAACGGCTGATACGGTCCTGGGGTGTCATGATTCTCTCCTCAATGTTAATGCTTTAAAAATGGGCGCTATCCCAAGGATACGCAACCCTGCGCGAGTGCGCATGTATTGGCTGCGTTCCCTGAGTATTTATTGTAAGGGCTGCTGCCCGCTAATGGTGCATTGGCAGGGGCGAGACGATTTCTTTTGGTGCAAAGACGAAGATGCTTGATCTGAGATGACCCTAAACAGTGCTTTAAAGCACGTTTTTTTTATTTAAGTATCTAAAAAGTAATAAAAAAATATTGAATGGCACGGTATGCGCATTAGCAGGGCATTGCCATTACCAGCGGCAGTGTCGCTAACCATCTAGCAGGACTTATCCAGCAGGGGAGATACGGGATGAAACTCATCACCGCCATCATTAAGCCATTCAAGCTTGACGACGTTCGTGAGGCACTAGCCGACAACGGCGTTCAAGGCATCACCGTGACGGAAGTAAAAGGCTTTGGCCGCCAGAAAGGCCATACCGAGCTGTATCGCGGCGCCGAGTACGTGGTCGACTTTCTACCCAAGGTGAAAGTAGAGGTGGCCGTTGACGATTCACGCCTGGAGAGCGTGATCGATGCCATCTGTACCGCGGCGAACAGCGGCAAGATTGGCGACGGCAAGGTGTTCGTCACGCCGCTTGAGGATGTCATCCGTATTCGTACCGGTGAACGCGGCGCTGACGCCGTCTAGGTAGGGACTCACTGGGATACTTTCTGGGTTCAACGGGGAACTGAAAATGAACGAACTGGCTGATCTGAGCTACGCGCTCGACACCTTTTATTTCTTGATTTGCGGCGTGCTGGTCATGTGGATGGCTGCCGGCTTTGCCATGCTGGAAGCCGGTATGGTGCGCTCCAAGAACACCGCGGAAATTCTAACCAAAAATATCGCACTGTTCGCCATTGCCTGCACCATGTACCTGCTGGTGGGCTACTACATCATGTACTCAAGCAGCGAAGGCGGCTTCCTGCCGAGCCTGGGCTTCTTGATCGGCGCTGAAAACAGCATGGATGCAGTGCTCGCAGGCGGCGAAGATGCGCCTTACTACTCCATGCGCGCTGACTACTTCTTCCAGGTGGTGTTCGTGGCAACCGCCATGTCGATCGTTTCCGGTGCAGTAGCCGAGCGCATGAAGCTGTGGGCCTTCCTGGCGTTTGCCGTAGTCATGACCGCGTTTATCTACCCGGTGTCCGGCTACTGGACCTGGGGCGGCGGCTGGCTGGATGCCGTGGGTTACTCCGACTACGCCGGTTCGGGCATTGTTCATATGGCAGGTGCTGCAGCCGCGTTGGCAGGTGTGCTGATCCTTGGCCCTCGTAAGGGTAAATACGGTAAGGACGGCTCTATCCATGCGATCCCAGGTGCCAACATGCCGCTGGCAACGCTGGGCACGTTCATTTTATGGATGGGTTGGTTCGGTTTTAACGGCGGCTCTGAGCTGAAAATGTCGGATATCGGCTCGGCCAACAACGTGGCGCAGGTCTTTGTGAACACCAACGCCGCCGCGGCTGGCGGTGTGATTGCAGCCCTTATTCTGGCCAAGCTGTGGTTCCGCAAGGCGGATCTCACCATGGCACTTAACGGGGCGCTGGCGGGCCTCGTGGCGATTACCGCCGATCCACTTTCCCCCACTGGCCTGGGCGCGGCGACTATCGGTGCGGTGGGTGGTTTGATCGTTGTCATCGCGATTGTCACACTCGATAAGCTCAAGCTGGATGACCCGGTCGGCGCGATTTCCGTACATGGTGTGGTGGGTATCTGGGGCGTGCTGGCCGTGCCGATCACTAACGAGGAAGCCTCGTTCGGCGCTCAGCTGATCGGTATTGTCGGCATATTTGCCTGGGTATTCCTGGCAAGTCTGGTGGTCTGGCTGGTGCTTAAAGCCATCATGGGCATTCGGGTTAGTGAAGAAGAAGAGTATGAAGGCGTGGATATCGCGGAATGCGGTCTCGAGGCCTACCCCGAGTTTAGCGTTAAGAAATAATCATAATGCTAAGCAAGTGAGCTGGCGTGCTCTTATGGCCTTCCTTTCGAGGAAGGCCTTTTTATTCTCTGCCTGTAGCGGTGTATGCTTAGCATTAGAGGTGGCTGGCTTTCGCCGCACCCAATAGACAAGACAATGGCCACCAAGCTAGAGGATGTCGCAATGAAATTGATCTCAGCCATTATCAAGCCGTTCAAGCTTGATGACGTACGCGAATCGCTCTCCGATATCGGCGTGCAGGGCATTACCGTCACAGAAGTAAAAGGGTTTGGTCGCCAAAAAGGCCACACTGAGCTTTATCGTGGTGCTGAGTACGTGGTGGATTTCCTGCCCAAAGTGAAGCTGGAAGTTGCCGTCGATGACGATATGGTTGAGCAGGTGATTGATGCGATTACCCAGGTCGCCAACACGGGTAAAATCGGCGACGGCAAGATCTTTGTCATGCCGCTTGAACAGGTCATTCGTATTCGTACCGGAGAAACCGGCAAGGATGCGGTTTGAGTTGGTGAATGGTAAGTTGTGAATGGTGGGTAGTAAGTCGTAAAAAAGCCCCTGTGGATTATTTCCAGCAGGGGCTTTTTATTAAGAATGTGAAGAGGATGGGGCTACCACTCACCATTCATCGACACATCACTTCTCGACAAACGCACGCTCTATCACGTAGTCGCCGGGCTCACCCATGCGCGGGGAGATATTCATGCCCAGCTCGTCGAGAAGCGCGCTTGTGTCATCCAGCATGGCCGGGCTTCCGCAGATCATCGCCCGATCCTGACGCGGATCGATCGGCGGTAGGCCGGTATCTTCATACAGCTTGCCCGAGCGGATATGATCGGTCAGGCGACCCATGGTGTGGAACTCTTCACGGGTAACGGTGGGGTAGTAGACTAGCTTGTTGGCGATCTCTTCACCCAGGTATTCGTGCGCCGGCAGCTCCTTGGTGATGAAGTCGGCATAGGCCAGCTCGGACACTTCACGCACCCCGTGGATCAATACAATCTTCTCGTAGCGCTCGTACACTTCAGGGTCCTGGATCAGGCTCATGAACGGCGCAAGCCCCGTGCCGGTGGAGAGCATGTACAGGTTGCGGCCAGGCAGTAGGTCATCACATACCAGCGTGCCGGTCGGCTTGCGGCTGACCATGATCTGATCGCCCACTTTGAGGTGCTGCAGGCGTGAGGTCAGCGGGCCGTCGGGCACTTTAATGCTGTAAAACTCAAGATGATCTTCGTAGTTAGGGCTAGCGATGGAGTAAGCACGCATCAGCGGCTTGCCTTCCACTTCCAGGCCGATCATCACAAACTGACCGTTCTTGAAGCGCAGGCTGCGCTCGCGCGTGGTACGGAAGCTGAACAGGGTGTCGTTCCAATGATGAACGCTAAGCACTTCTTCCAAGGCAAACTTACTCATGCACTCTCTCCATTAAGCGATGCGGACACTCAATCGCATCTTTTATATTCTTAAAAAGAATAAAAACTAGTAAATATGTTGTCATCAAGTCTAAGCAAAGATGTTATATCTGTTAAGTAAATTATATTGATAACTCTTATCTTTAAAATCGATATAGGCTTTTTATGCACTATACCCTGCGGCAACTGGAGGTTTTTGTAGCGGTCGCCCAGCACGAGAGCGTATCCCAGGCGGCGCGGGCGCTAGCCATGTCGCAATCGGCCACCAGTACGGCACTTGCCGAGCTTGAACGCCAGTTCGATTGCCAACTGCTTGATCGGCTCGGCAAGCGGTTGAAGCTCAACGCGCTGGGTTTTCAACTGTTGCCCAAGGCGGTGGCACTGCTTGATCGGGGTGAGGAAATCGAGGAGCTGCTGCGCGGCCAGCAGGGCGTAGGCACGCTGGATGTGGGGGCGACCCTGACAATTGGCAACTACCTGGCGACGCTGCTGATCAGCGATTTCATGCAGCGCTATCCCGGCAGCCGGGTGCGCCTTTCGGTACGCAACACACGTCACATTATTGAAAGCGTACGCCAGCACTCGCTGGATCTGGGCCTGATTGAAGGCCAGTGCGATGACGAGATGATCATCAGCCAGCCTTGGGTAGAGGATGAACTGTGCGTTTTCTGCTCGCCCCGTCATCCGCTGGCCGGGCAGGAGCACCTGGAGCTTGAACAGCTTTTACGTGAAGACTGGATTATGCGCGAAGAGGGCTCGGGCACCCGGATGACGCTGGAGCATGCAGCGCGCCATCGGCGCAGCCGCTTTAATACGCTGCTGGAACTTGAGCATACTGAAGGAATTAAACGCGCCGTCGAGTCCGGCCTGGGCATCGGCTGTGTGTCACGCCTGGCACTACGCGATGCCTTCCGGCGGGGAAGCCTGGTACCCCTACCCACGCCGGAGCTGGACCTGAAGCGCCAGTTCACCTTTATCTGGCATCGCCACAAGTACCTCACCACCGGCGTACGCGAGTTCCTGCGCCTGTGCCGCGAAATGACCGCTGGCGCTAAACGCAGTGATGATATTGAACTACCGCCGGTGCCTTAATCATTTAGTAGCCCGAGGGAGCTGGGGAAGGCAACTGATGGCGGGATGACGCACTGTCCCCTTCAAGAGTGAAACCACCCACCAAGTCTGCCAGTCGCTCGGCCTGTTCCTTGAGCTGCTCGGCGGCGGTGGTGGACTCCTCTACCAGCGCGGCGTTCTGCTGAGTCATCTGATCAAGGTCGGTGACTGCGATGCTGACCTGGCCGATGCCGTCGCTCTGCTCATTGGCCGCTGTGCTGATATCGCCCAACATCTGGGTGACCCGCGTGACGCTTTCGGAAAGCTCATGCATCGCGGTTTCGGCATCATGTACCAGTTGGGTGCCGCTTTCCACCTGGCCTGCCGAAGCGTTGATGCGCTGGCGGATATCCGCCGCTGCTTCACTGCTGCGTCCTGCCAGCTTGCGGACTTCGTCTGCCACTACGGCAAAGCCGCGGCCATGTTCACCCGCGCGCGCGGCTTCCACTGAGGCGTTCAGGGCCAGCAGGTTGGTCTGGAAGGCGATGCTGTCGATCACGGTGACAATGGATTGGATCTCAAACGATGTAGCGCGAATATCGTCCATGGTCACCACCACCTGCTCAAACGCAGTGTTGGTACGCAAGGCAAGTTGTGATGCTGTCTGGGAAAGCCCGCTGGCTTCCTGCGACGCGCTGGTGGTATGACCCACCGTGCTGCTGATCTGCTCCATGGCCGAAGATGTTTGCTGCAGGCTGGCGGCAGCCTGCTCGGTGCGCCGTGAAAGGTCCTGGCCGCCTTGGGTGATTTCATTAGCAGCGTGGTGGACAGACTCACTGCTTGCGCGCACGTCGACCAGCACATCGTGAATCTTGATCGCAAAGGCATTGAACTGGATCGCAAGCTCGGCGCTTTCATTGCGTCCGCGCACCGGCAGTCGCTGGGTCAGATCACCGTCACCCGATGCTATATCGCGCATGCGCTCAGCCAGATTTCTCAACGGGCGGGAGATGCTGGTGCCAAGTAGCCAGCTGGCCAGCAAACCAAGGCCCGCAATAATCAGGCCCATGCCGAGCATGCCCAGCGTGGACGTTGTGCGCTGATCCTCCATCTGTTCCTGCAGGTTATTCAGGTCAGAAAACGCTACCTGTTCGGGCAGGCGCAGCATCAGGACCCACGGCTTCTCAAGATCGCCAATGGTGAATGGCCAGTAAAGCTCGAGCATCCCTTGCTCGGTGTCATGGTGACGAACGACTTCACCCTGCTGGGCCTCGGCAATGCGTGACTGCAAAGACGTATCCAGTACCTCGCCTACGGGCCTGCCGAGCGCTTCCTGCTGGCTGGTATGTGCTGTTAAAGTGCCGCCAGAGGCGATCAGAGCCATCTCACCCGCCCCTTCATAAAGCGACTGGCTAGCTTCGTTAAGCATGGACTGGATAAAATTGACCGAGAGATCGACTCCGGCCACACCCCGGAATTCGCCGTTGACGAGCACGGGTACACTGAACGAAGTGACCATTACTGTCTGGCCGTCAAAGTTGTAGGGTGCAGGGTCTACAATGCAGGTTGCCAGCGTATCACGGGGGCATAAATAGTACTCGCCCTGACGCACGCCGCTGGGCTGCAGGGTTTCGCTCTCCATATTCTCGTCGAGCGGGAGCACGACGACATTGTCGCTATCATCGCGATACCACAGGGGGCGAAAGCGGCCGTCTTTACCGTAGCCGAGCCCTTCACGGCCGGCAAAGATCTCATCACGACCGAAAGCATCAGGCTCCCAGGCTATATAGGTGCCCAGGAGTTTAGGATGGGCGATAGCGGTCTGGCGCACTATTTGGGAGAGTTCGCGACGGCTCAGGTTGAGTGAGGCTCGACCTGTCTCATCCAGATTGCCTAGCATGGCATTGGTTCGGGCCAGGTTCTCGCTCAGCGTCAGGGCATGCTCCATTTGCCCCTTGATACGCTCTGCCTGCTCGGCGGCAATGGCCGCCAGGCGCGACTCAATATTATGTTCAAGCAGCTCTTCCGTTTGGCTTTCCATTAGCGCTTGGGAGCGCGCGTTGGCAATCAGAGAGTAAATCACCAGCACAGCCACCACCAGCAGAATACAGCCCCCGACCAGTGTCGCGATCAACGTACGAACGGACTTAAAATGCATGGGTAAGATTCCTTGTTTGCTTGATAGCTGAACGAGATGGTAATGAGGCAGGAGGCTGGGCCGCAGGGGCGGCTGCGTGGGACAGGGTGAAATTGCTAATGGTGCCAGCGAGGTGATTAGCCTGCTCTTTCAACTGCTCGGCAGCGGTCGTCGACTCTTCCACCATGGCGGCGTTTTCCTGGGTCATGCGATCCAGTTCGGCTACTGCGATGTTGACCTGATTAATGCCATCGCTTTGTTCACGGGCGGCTGCATTGATCTCTTCAAGCACGCCAGTGACGCGGGTGATATGGATGACGATATCCTGCATGGTAGTGCCGGCATTGCGCACAAGTAAGGTGCCTTTATTGACCCTGCTCTGCGAGTCTTCGATCAGCTTTTGAATATCATTGGCGGCATCACTGCTGCGCCCGGCAAGCTTGCGCACTTCATCGGCGACTACTGCAAACCCACGACCGTGCTCGCCGGCGCGGGCGGCTTCCACCGAGGCGTTGAGCGCCAGCAGGTTGGTCTGGAAGGAAATGCTGTTCATCAGGGTGACAATTTCGCCAATTTTATCGGACGCGCGGGTGATGTCTTCCATGGTGGTCACCACATTCGCCACGACTCTTCCACCCTCGTTGGCCACTTCCGAAGCGGTCTGCGAAAGCTTATTGGCTTCCTGAGCCGAGGCCGCGGTGTGCTGGACGGTGCTGGTGATTTCCTCAATCGAGGCGGATGTTTGTTGCAGACTGGCGGCCGCGTTATCGGTACGCCGGGAAAGATCCTGCCCACCCATGGCGATTTCATTGGCCGCATGGTGTACAGATACACTGCTTGTGCGCACATCAATCAACACCGCTTCCATTTTTCCTACAAAGCGGTTGAAGGCACGAGCAATCTGGGTGACTTCGTCATTACCTTGTTCGGGCAGGCGCTGGGTTAGATCACCCTCGCCGGAGGCTATATTGTCCATGGCGTTACGCACGCCCAGCAGACGGCGGAGCAGCAGCGACAGCAGTAGGCCAAAGGCGAGGGCAGTCAAAAGCGCCACGATCACCAAGATAATGATAGAAGAGGTGGCAATCGCGCGCAGACCCGCCGTTGCTTCGTGCTCGTCCAAAGCGACAATCAGACGCCAACCATTTTCGCCGCCAATAGCGCGGCCTAGTAATAGCTTGTCGCTACCCTGGAGAGTTAGGGGGAGCGGCGTAGCAGCACTCGTCAATTGATTGATCAAGCCTGTCGTAAGCTGGTTGTTAATGGCTGAAACAGGGTTAAGTATCAAATCCGTATCGGGGTGGGCGACCAGTGTGCCGTCATAGGTAGTAAGAAAACCAAAGCTTGAGGGCGTCGGGGCAATGCTGGTGACGGTTTCGACAATATTGTTGATGGGAATATCAGCACCTACTACCGCCGTGAGCCTACCGTTGCGATAGAAAGGCCGGGCGAAAGTAACCACTAGCTCATGGGTTTGGGTATCCACATAAGGCTCAGTAATAATCGTATCCTGAGCGTTTACCGCTGCCTTATACCAAGGGCGTTCCCGCGAGTCATAGCCGCTTGGCGGTTCAAAACCATTGTCAAAGATAATCTCGCCTGCACCAGGGTAGCCAATATAAGTGGAAATAAACCCGCCCGAGGTGAGGAGCTGGCGAAGCGCTGGACCAGGGTCGTTACTGTTGGCTGCCGTTTCCATGCTTTCCAACATATTCAGCCGAGTGTTAAACCACTCGTTCAAGGCCTGGGTATTGCCGCTGACAACCGCTTTTAGGTTGTTGGCTATCTGTACATTGTTGTGATGTTTTACCGTTGCGTAACTGACAATGCCATTAATGACCAAGCCAAGAATTATGGCTGCCAGCGCGGCTAATAGGATGCGTATTCGGAGGGAGGAAAACATAGTCGCTCTCTGTGTCGATAAGCCGTCGTATACGCTGCCGTATACAGGATAGGGGTATTAGCTTATCGGCGAGAGCGACCTCTACTTTAGTTGAATTCTTGAACGCTATTGCTAAGACGCTCAGCGGAGTTCGCTGACGGCCTCCTGAATATCTTTCAGTGATGCCTTGCTGAGGTCTTTTGACAGCGTATGTGTCACCAGCTTCTGTGTCGGCGCGTCGAGTTTGTCACGCAGCAGGCCCAAGAACTTGGGTGGCGCGACCAGAATTAGCTTTTCCATGCTGTTATTGACGCGCGCGTTATACAGGCACTGGGTAACTTCTTTGGCAAACAGCTCATTTTCATGCTTTAACGCCGTGCCTCCTTCAGAGGATGAGCGTGATGACGATGACCTGGATTCATGCACATCCGCCCCTGAGCTGTCGGTGATCAGATCGCCTTCATGCATTCGCCCTTCAGCATGTACTAGGCTCTCTTTCTCAGCCAGATTTTGTGCATCACGCGTGAAGATACGTGCTCTAGCGGCATCCGCTACCACGATATAGGTTGTCATCATTAAACGTCCTCCATGTCGTTAGGGATGTATTAACCATGGCAAGCGTTTGGCATTCGGTCAACCTAGAGCACTTTACGCCGCAGGAGACTGGTTACCGCTTCGCCAATCAGCACCAGCAGGATAATGGCAAGCAGAATGGTCGCGACCGTTGGCCAGGCGAAGGTATCAATCGAGCCCTGCAGGATCACCCCGATACCGCCTGCGCCTACCAAACCCAGTACAGTGGATTCACGGATATTGATATCCCAGCGCAGGATCACAATGGCAAAAAATGCCGGCATCACCTGGGGCACAATGGCATAGGCAATCACCTTGGCCTTGGAGGCCCCCGTGGCTTCCATGGCCTCGACCGGGCGCCGGTCGATCTCCTCGATTGCCTCGCCCATCAGCTTGCCGATAAACCCGATCGAGCGAAACACGATGGCTAAAATGCCCGCTAACACGCCGGGGCCAAAAATGGCCACAAACAGTAGCGCCCAGATGATCGTATTCACTGAACGGCTGGAGACCAGGATAAACCGACCCAGCCACAGGCAGGCTCGGTTAGGCGTGGTGTTCTGGGCGGCGATATAGGCCACCGGCAGGGCCAGGAAGATGGTCAGAAAGGTGGCAAGCGTTGCAATGTGCACCGTTTCAATAAGGGCATTCACGATATTGCCAAGCCCGGCGGCGCTGGGTGGCCACATGCGCGCGCCCAAACCCGAGATCTGGTTGGGCGCATCCCATACCCAAGGCCAGAAGATATCGATATCGCGAACTGCCCATACCACCACCATCAGGGTGACGAGTAGCACGGCGTAGCGAATAAGGCGTTCCTTGGCGTTGTAGCGTTGCCAGACGTGGTCGGCGAGCTTTTGTGCGTGATCTACCATATTTTTTTCCTTACCCAGCCGCTTACCCCTTCACTAAGCAAGATAACGGCAATGATGACCAGCAGGATCGCAAAAGCGAAATCGTAATCGTAGCGCCCAAAGGCGTTCATCAGCGTACCGCCAATGCCGCCGGCGCCCACGATGCCCACCACGGCAGAAGCGCGCAGGTTGCTGTCCAGTTGGTACATGGAAAGCCCTACCTGGCGCGGTAGAATCTGTGGGAATACAGCGTAGAAGAGTGTGGCCAGATACCCGGCCCCGGCGGCGCGCATGGCTTCCACCTGCCCCCAGTCGATCTCCTCGATCTCTTCGGCCAGAAGCTTGCCCACAAAGCCGATGGAGTAGAGGGTGAGCGTGAGAATGCCTGCCAGCGGGCCAAACCCCACGGCGGCGACAAACAGAATCGCCACGATCACCGGGTGAAAGCTGCGCGAGATAATGATCACCGCGCGGCCAATCAGGTAGATCGGCATGGGCGCGATATTGCGAGCGGCCATCACGGCAAAGGGAATCGACAGGAATACGCCCAGAAGGGTCGCCAGTATGGCGATTTGAAAGCTCTCCTTGAAGCCCGTGATCAGCAGCTCGTAGCGCTCAAGGTTCGGCGGAAACCCACCGCTGAAAATACGCGCAGCCCGCGGGAGGCCTTCTGAAATACGCGCCCAGTTAAACGGCAGCGAGCCGAACGCCCAGATCAGATACGCCGCAGCCAGGATGAGAATGCCATATCGAATTAGTGGGTTGGCAATAAACGGCGGCTTTTTCCAGGTGCGCGGCGCTGAGGCTTGAGCATCAGGCCGGGTCATGAGCGCGCTCCTCTACGGGGGCGTTACTGGTGGCATCGTCGGGTGCTTCGATCCCCCCATAAATGGCGTCCAAGGCGTCTTTATTAAAATCGGCAGGTACGCCATCAAAGATCATCTTGCCATGCCGCAAACCCACAATGCGCTCGGTGTAGGTCTTAGCTTGAGAGACGTTATGAATATTGATCAGCACCGGTAGTGACAGCTCGCTTGCCAGGCTTTGCAGCAGCATCATGATCTGTTCCGAGGTGCGCGGATCAAGCGAAGCGGTAGGCTCATCGGCTAACAGTACTTCGGGCTCCTGCATCAGCGCTCGTACCACGCCCACCCGCTGGCGCTCTCCACCGGAAAGCTCATCGGCGCGCTTGTTGGCGTACTGGGCAATGCCCACACGCTCCATCAGAACAAAAGCGCGCTCAATATCGGCCTGGGGGTAGCGGCGGGTGATTGCCTGATAGAGATTCACGTACCCTAGGCGACCGGCCAACACGTTTTCCATAACGGTCAGACGGTCCAGCAGGTTGAACCCCTGAAACACCATGCCAATCTTGCGGCGGGCGCGGCGTAAATCGGCGCCTTTGAGATGCACAAGTTCGGTGCCGTTCAAGGTAATTGAGCCAGAGGTAGGTTCTACCAGGCGGTTGATACACCGCAGCATGGTACTTTTGCCTGCGCCGGAGGCGCCCACAATCGATACTACGCTGTTATCCTCAACCTTTAGATCAAGCCCTTCCAGCACGGCCTTATTACGGCCATAACGTTTGACCAGATTCTTGATTTCCAGCATGTTTTCGCTTCCATCGGCAGCCAGTAACCGCGCCACGCGAGCGTGGCGCAAGGCGTTTTACTCTTCCAGGTTTTCGGGCGTGTAGCGCACGCCATTGGCGGTCTGGATGGTGCGAATCACCTGCCAGTTATCCTTATAGTTAATGGGGATAAACTTCTCGACACCCTCAAACTCTTCGCCAAGCTCGGTGCCTTGAAAATCAAAACTGAAGAACGCCTCTTCGATTTTCTCGACGAGATCCGGGTGCAGGTTGTAGGCGTAGTTGTACGAGGTGGTGGGGAAGCGGTCGGACTCATAGATCAGGCGAACGTCCTCCGTATCGTAAAGCCCGCGCGCGGCCATGCGGTCAACCACTTCCGAGGCAACCGGAGCCGCGTCGTAGTCGCGGGCCACCACCCCCAGCATGGATTGATCATGGCTGCCTGAGTAGACGACTTCGTAATCCTCGTCAGGCGTTATGCCAAGCTCGGGCAGCAGTGCCCGAGGCGCCAGGTTGCCTGAGTTGGAGGTGGGCGACGTATGGGCAACCCGCTTGCCCTTCAGGTCGGCAAGTTCATGAATGTCAGAGTCAGCATGGGTAAAAAGCTGTAGGGTATAGCCAAACTGGCCGCTATCTGAACCCATCAACGCAAAGGGAACCGCACCTGCCAGGTTCACCGCAAACGGCGTAGGGCCGGTAGAAAAGCCGGCAATATGCAGGCGGCCGCTGCGCATGGCTTCAACCTGGGCCGCATTAGACTGAACGGCGAAGAAGCGCACGTTGCGGCCGGTCACCTCTGACAGGTGATCGATAAAGGGTTGCCAGATGTCGGAATAGATCGCCGGGTCTTCCACCGGGGTATAGGCAAAGATCAGCGTATCGGGATTTAGCCATTGCGCTTCATCGGCCGGGCGGTCCGCGACCATATCGCCATTTTCGTCGCAGTAAAGCGTATCCAGATCGCCGCGTTCGCATTCAGCGTAGGCCTGAGTGGAAAGCAGTGCAAGGGGCAGAAGCGCTGCTGCCGACAGTAGGGCAAGCGGACGCTTGCGAAACGTCATGGAAGTCATTGGGAAGCCTCATTTATAGATTATTTTTGTGGTCTTGCGATTATTCAGCAGGCTGAAGGTGTTCTTTTGTATACCTTCTGTCATGATCAAAAGACGTTAAGGGTTCGAAAGTGCACATTTAGCCGTCAAAATATTTATTTTTCGAAAATCGACACTCTCAATCTAGGGTTTGTTACAAAGTTATGTCAAACACTTTCCTTACCTCCTCCGACCATTGGCGCAATCGCTACCTGTTAATGCGTCATGGCCATAGCCAGGCGAATCAACAACGATTGGTCATCAGCAGTCCTGAGCGTGGCGTCGAGGCATTTGGGCTTTCCGCGATAGGCGAGCAGCAGCTGGTTAAAACAGTCGATGATTGGTCATGGCCCACGCCGACACGAGTGGTGCATTCGGATTTTTTACGCACCACGCAAACCGCTGCTCGCGTGGCCAATGCCTTTCAGCTGGCAATGACACCCGACAAGCGCTTGCGGGAGCGCTTTTTTGGCGAACTGGAGGGGCTGACCGACAAGCATTACCCGGATGTGTGGGCGCTAGATGCCCAAGATGCCGAACACAACCATTATCAGGTGGAGTCGGTAAGCACAGTGGCCACACGTATGCTGGCGGTGCTTGAGGATTTGGAACAGCAGAGTGAAGGCGAAACCATCCTGATCGTGAGTCACGGTGATCCGCTGCAGATACTGCTGACCGCGTTGAAAGGCAGGCCACTCAGCCAACATCGTGAGCAGCCCGCCTTGTTGCCCGCCAGTATTACCCGCGTGGGCGTGTCCTGACTTATACCGTGTGTTTTAGTGTCCCAGAATCTGGCTCAGGAACAACTGGGTGCGCTCGGATTGCGGGTTATTGAAGAACGGCTCGGGCGCGTTCTCTTCAATGATCTGCCCCTGGTCCATGAAAATCACCCTGTCGGCGACGGTCTTGGCAAAGCCCATCTCGTGAGTCACGCAGAGCATGGTCATGCCTTCCTCGGCAAGCTCGACCATGACATCCAGCACTTCCTTGATCATCTCCGGGTCGAGTGCTGAGGTAGGTTCATCAAACAGCATCACATCCGGGTGCATGCACAGCGAGCGGGCTATCGCCACACGCTGTTGCTGGCCACCGGAGAGCTGGCCGGGGTACTTTTTCGCCTGCTCGGCGATGCGTACGCGCTCCAGGTAACGCATGGCCTGCTCTTCGGCTTCCCGGCGCGGCTTTTTCTGCACCCACATGGGCGCGATACAACAGTTTTCCAGCACCGTCAGGTGGGGGAACAGGTTGAAGTGCTGAAACACCATGCCCACGCTGCGGCGGATCTGCTCGATGCGCTTCACGTCCTGGGTCAGCGGCACGCCGCCGACCACGATGTCACCCTGCTGGTGCTCTTCGAGATGGTTGATGCAGCGAATCAGCGTTGATTTACCCGAGCCTGACGGGCCGCAGATAACGATTCGCTCGCCGCGTTTTACTTCGAAATCAATATCGCGCAGTACGTGAAAGTCGCCGTACCACTTGTTGACGCCGCGCATCTCGACCATCAAGTCAGACGTACTTTTAGACATGCTGGTGCCAGAGAGGTTGGTGGCTGCTTGTGTCATGGTTAAATCCTTCGAATTCTTGTAGGAAAAAGCGACGTCAGCGCTTGTGGCCGGTGTTCAACTTGCGCTCCAGGTACTGGCTGTAGCGCGACATACTGAAACAGAATATCCAGAATACAAACGCGGCAAACACGTAGCCTTCCAGCGAAAAGCCCAGCCAGTTGGAGTCGGAAAGTGCGGCCTGCACGATCCCCAGCAGATCAAACAGCCCGATGATCATGACCAGCGTGGTGTCTTTAAACAATGAGATAAACGTATTGACGATGCCCGGAATCATCATCTTCAGCGCCTGGGGCAGAACGATCAGGCCCATGCGTTTCCAGTAGGTCATGCCCAGCGCGGCGGCGGCTTCCTCCTGGCCCTTGGGTATCGCTTGAAGCCCGCCACGAATCACCTCGGCCATGTACGCGCTCTGAAACAGCGTCAGGCCGATAAGCGCCCGCACCAATCGGTCCACGCTGATACCCGACGGCAGAAACAGCGGCAGCATGACCGAGGCCATGAACAGCACGGTAATCAGCGGTACGCCGCGCCAGAACTCGATGAAGATGACGCAGAAGCTCTTCACGATGGGCATGTTGGAGCGCCGCCCCAGCGCCAGCACAATGCCGATGGGCAGTGCGCCGATCATGCCCACTGATGCGAGCAGCAGGGTCAGCATCAAGCCGCCCCAGCGGTGGGTAGGCACGCGCGGCAGGTCAAAATAGCCACCGTGAAGCAGCACATACGCCACCACCGGAAAACCGACCAGGGCAAACACGGCTACCCAGCGCTTGAGCGGCAGGCGCGGAATGGCGAGCCAGGCTATTAGCGTGAAAAAACCGCCAAACACGATGTTGGCCCGCCAGATCTCCGAGCGCGGGTAAAGCCCGTAGATGAACTGCGTAAAGCGCGCGTTGACGAACACCCAGCAGGCACCTTCCCGAGAGCAGTCGGCTCTTGTCGTGCCTATCCAGTCGGCATTAATGAATGCCCACTGAATGGTCGGCACCACCAGCAGATAGAGAATATACAGCCCCACCAGGGTAAACAGCGTGTTGAGCGGACTGCTGAACAGGTTGGCGCGCAGCCACGCCATCGGCCCCAAGGTATTGCTGGGCGCCGGGCGCTGGTCGATCATCGTTTGATTATGAATCATAAAGCTATCCTCACCGGCGCCTAGCGCTCGACCAGCGCCACGCGGGCGTTGAACCAGTTCATGAACATGGAAACCAGCAGGCTGATGGTCAGATACACCGCCATGGTCATGGCGATAACCTCGATGGCCTGCCCCGTCTGGTTAAGCGTGGTGCCCGCAAACACGGATACCAGATCGGGGTAGCCAATCGCCGTGGCAAGCGAGGAGTTCTTGATCAGGTTCAGGTACTGGCTGGTCAGGGGCGGAATAATCACCCGCAGCGCCTGAGGAATCACCACCAGGCGCAGCACTAGGTTGCGCGGCAGGCTGAGCGCCTGGGCGGCTTCGGTCTGGCCGTGGGAAATGGCTTGAATGCCAGAGCGCACAATCTCGGCAATGAACGCAGCGGTATAGATGGAAAGCGCCAGCCACAGAGCCAGAAATTCCGGAATCACGGTAAAGCCGCCGCGGAAGTTGAACCCGCGAAGCTCAGGAATATCCCAGGTGATCGGTACGCCGGTGGCTACTGTCACCAAAAGCGGCAAGCCCAGAATCAGTGCAAGCGATATCCAGCCAGCGGGGATACGCTTGCCGGTTGCTTCATGGCGGCGCTTGTTCCAGACCATCAGCGCAATACTTGCGATGATTGCCACGATAAACGCGGCGGGAATCAGCCCAAAGCCTGATTCAAAGAGCGGCTCGGGCAGATACAGACCGCGAACGTTAAGGAAAATCACTTCGCCAAAAGCCATGCTGTCCCGGGCGCTTGGCAGGGTGCGCAGCACGGCAAAGTACCAGAAGAAAATCTGTAACAGTAACGGAATATTGCGGAAGGTTTCGATATAGGCCGTGGCTAGGCGCGCCAGCAGCCAATTGGGCGATAGGCGGGCAATACCCACGATAAAACCAACCAGCGTCGCCGCGATGACCCCTAACCCGCCAACCAGCAGCGTATTCATTAAGCCCACCACGAACGTGCGCCCGTAGGTGTCCTGAGAGGAGTAATCGATCAGACTTTGTACGATACCAAAGCCTGCGGTGTTATTTAAAAAGCCGAAGCCGGTGGTTATCCCCCGGGCAGATAGGTTGTCCTGAACGTTGCCAATGATATAAAACAGGAAGACGGCAACAGCCGCCGTTAGAAGAAGCTGAAAAACAAGCGCGCGTTTAGCGCGATCTCGCCAAAACGGTGGCTTGTGGCCAGCGGGGCGAGTGTTGGGTCTTACGGACATGGGTGGCGTCTCCGCTACACGGAAGGTCAGTCAGATGGCCCGTCGCGCTTTTGATAGCGCGACGGGCCGGGTCAAACGAGACGCTTAGCGAATCGGCGGGGCGTACTGGAAGCCACCCTGGTTCCACAGGGCGTTGGCACCGCGTTCAATCTCAAGGGGTGAGTCCATGCCGACGTTGCGCTCAAAGCTTTCGGCGTAGTTACCTACCTGACTGATGATGTTGTAAGCCCAGTCAGCTTCAAGCCCCATGCCTTCGCCGTAGTTGCCGTCTTGGCCAAGCAGGCGAGCGATGTCGGGGTTTTCGGAGCTGGTCATGTCGTCAACGTTTTCGCTGGTCACGCCGTACTCTTCAGCATTGAGCATGGCAAACAGCGACCACTTCACAATGTTGAACCAGGTGTCGTCGCCTTGACGCACTACCGGGCCTAGCGGCTCCTTGGAAATGATATCGGGAAGAATTACCGCACCGCTTGGATCATCGAGCTGGATGCGCAGAGCTGCCAGTTGAGAGGTATCCGAGGTCAATACGTCACAGCGGCCGGACTGGAAGCCGCCCACGGTCTGTTCGGAAGTATCGAAGACGATGGGATCGAATTCCATGTCGTTGGCGCGGAAGTAATCGGCCACGTTAAGTTCGGTGGTGGTGCCACTCTGGATACAGATCGCCGCACCGTCCAGCTCGTCAGCGCCGCTGATGCCCAGATCGTTGCTGACCATGAAGCCGATACCGTCGTAGAAGTTGACGCCGGCAAAGTTAAGTCCGAGCGTGGTATCGCGGGTGGTGGTCCAGGTGGTGTTACGTGACAGCACATCGACTTCGCCAGACTGCAGGGCGGTGAAGCGCTCAACGGCATTGAGGGAAATGTAGTTTACAGCGTCGGCATCACCCAACACGGCAGCAGCCACTGCACGGCAAACGTCTACATCCAGACCTTGCCAGTTGCCATCACCATCGGGGGCCGAGAAGCCCGGCAGGCCGTCGCTGACGCCACACTGTACGGCACCGCGCTGAATGGTGTCTTCAAGCGTGGCGGCATTAGCGGCGCCGGTCAGTGTAATCGCACCTGCAGAGGCTAGTAGTACCCAGTGTTTCTTGTTCAACATGGTAATTCCCTTCCTCGATTAATATTGTTATGCATGCAAAGGCATGACACATAAAGCTAGCAAGGAAGATGCCAACATGGGTACAGCGCCATATTCAGCGCTTTTCAACGCTAAGTAGCTCGGTTCCTACGAAAGTTTAGGTGCAAAAAAATAGAAACGGTTACCGCACGCCCTGTTTTGGTGCGGCAACCGCAGGCTGATGGAAGATTGGCTCTTTAAAGCGTCTAGCGAATGGGTGGGGCATACTGAATGCCGCCATCGCGCCATAAAGCGTTCAAGCCGCGGGCAATCTTGAAGTTGGAGTCCGCGCCCACGTTGCGGTCAAACATTTCGGCGTAGTTGCCCACCTGCTTGATGATCTGATAGGCCCAATCGGCGTTTAAACCCATGCCTTCGCCGAAGTTGCCGTCCTGGCCCAGTAGGCGGGCAATATCCGGGTTGTCGGAATCTGCGTGTTCATCGATATTACTGCTCGAAACGTCTAGCTCTTCAGCATTAAGCATGGCAAACAGTGACCATTTAACGATGTTGAACCACTGATCATCGCCCTGGCGAACGGCGGGCCCCAGCGGCTCCTTGGAGATAATCTCGGGCAGCACCACTGCCATATTGGGGTCGGCCAGCTGCATGCGCTGGGCATACAGCTGAGAGGCGTCGGAGCTTAGAACATCGCAACGCCCGGCTTCAAAACCGGCAATCGACTGCTCGGGGGAGTCAAACACTACCGCGTCATAACTCATATCATGAATACGAAAATAGTCGGAAAGATTCAGCTCGCTGGTCGTGCCCGATTGGGTGCAGACCGCTGCGCCATCCAGTTCTTCAGCACTTTGCACGCCTAGGTCGCTTGCCACCATGAAGGTCTGGCCATCGTAATAGCTCACTCCGGTAAAGTGCATGCCTTGAGTGGTATCGCGGCTGGAGGTCCAGGTAGTCGTGCGCGAGAGCACGTCCACTTCGCCGGACTGTAGGGCTGTGAAGCGCTCAACCGAATCGAGCGGCACGAAATCAACCTTGCTGGCATCGCCAAGGGCAGCCGCTGCAATCGCGCGGCAAACATCGGTATCCAGGCCGCGATACGTATCGTTATCATCCAATGAGGAGAAGCCCGGCTGCGCGGCATTTACCCCACAGCGCACGCTGTCGCGGGATTGAACGGTTTCCAGTGTGGTGCCCATGGCAACGGCCGGGGCCAGGGCGCATGCGCCAACGCTTATCCATTTAAGGGTTTTCATTGTTGGTTCCTTAACGTGGTGACACAAAAAAGGCCGAGCAATGCCCGGCCTTTATCGCTTGCTGGCACGCTATTCAGCCAAACGCTTTACGCATGAACGGCGGGAGTGCCAGGGCGCCCCGGTGGGCATCCACTGTGTAGTACTGTAGCGGCATTTCGTGGCTTCCGGCAGCCTCTTCGCGGAAGGTTTCCACGTTGGTGCCTTTACCGGCCAGCGTCACGCTCCACCAGCCGGAAGGATACACCGGCTGGGGGAAGGGCAGCGTGGCGACACTATCAAAACCGGCTTCACGCATATCGTGACGCAGCTCGCGAATGATCGAGCCGCTGTGATAAAGCGGCGACTCGCTCTGCTGCACCATCACGCCATCGGCTTTCAGAATGCGGTGGCAGCGCTTCAGAAAGTCGGTCTTGAACAGCCCTTCAGCAGGCCCCACCGGGTCGGTGGAATCGATGATCAGTACGTCGATGCTTTCATCGGCCGCGTCATCCACCCACTTGACACCATCGGCGAACAGCAGCTCGGCACGCGGGTCGTCGTTGGCTTCCACCAGCGCCGGGAAAAAACGCTCGGAGGCCTTGGTGACTTCCTCATCGATATCGATCTGGGTGACTTTCTCGACGCCTGGGTGACGCAAGACTTCTTTTAGCGTGCCGCAGTCACCGCCGCCAATAATCACCACGCGCTTGGGCGCTGGGTGAGTAAACAGCGCCGGGTGGGCAATCATTTCGTGGTAGAGGAAGTTGTCGCGGTCGGTGAGCATCACGCAGCCGTCCAGCACCATCAGGTTGCCGTAGGTCTCGGTGGCGTACACTTCCAGGTGCTGGTATTCGCTCTGCACATCTAAAAGCTTTTCAGAGATCTTCAGCGAGAAGGCGCTGCCGTGGCTATCAAAGACTTCGGTAAACCACTGGTCGTCGCGTAATTCGCTCATCAATTGGCTCCTGAGGAAGAGGGGGTAGAGTGGGTTGGAATATCCCGATGATATTGGGGGCTTAGCTCGTGCAGCGCCTCCATGAAGGCGGTGACGTTGTCCGGGTTGGTAAACTGGCTGATGCCGTGGCCGAGGTTGAATACGTGACCCGGGCCGTGGCCGTAGCTCTCCAGCACGCGGGCGACTTCAGCACGAATCGCCGAGGGGCGGGCAAACAGCACGTTGGGGTCGAGATTGCCCTGCAGCGCAACCTTGTGGCCTACGCGGGCGCGGGCACTGGAGAGTTCGGTCGACCAGTCGATGCCGAGTGCGTCAGCACCGGCGCAGGCAATATGTTCAAGCCACTGGCCGCCATTTTTGGTGAACAGAATCACCGGCACACGGCGTCCGTCATGCTCGCGAATCAGCCCGGAAACAATCTGTTCCATATAGCGTAGCGAGAACTCCAGGTATGCGGGGGTAGACAACGCACCGCCCCAGGTATCGAAAATCTGCACCGCCTGGGCGCCCGCGCGAATCTGAGCGTTCAAGTAATCGGTCACCGACTGCGCCAGGGTATCCAGCAGCTGGTGCATGGTATCCGGCGTGTCGTAGAGCATGGTTTTTAAGTGGCGGAAGTCCTTGCTCGAGCCGCCCTCCACCATGTAGGTCGCCAGCGTCCAGGGGCTACCAGAGAAGCCGATCAGCGGCATGCGCCCATTCAGCTCACGGCGGATAGTGGACACCGCGCGCATCACGTAGTCCAGGTCACGCTCGGCGTCCGGCACGCTGAGTGCCGCCACTTCCTCAGCGGTACGCACGGTCTTGCGAAACTTGGGGCCTTCGCCGGTTTCGAAATAGAGCCCGAGCCCCATGGCGTCAGGAATCGTCAGGATATCCGAAAACAAAATGGCGGCGTCTAACGGATAACGCTCAAGCGGCTGTAGGGTAACCTCACAGGCCAGGTCGTGGTTGCGGCACAGGTCCATGAAACTGCCCGCATCAGCGCGGCTGGCGCGATACTCGGGCAGGTAGCGGCCGGCCTGGCGCATCATCCATACCGGCGTGCGATCTACGGGCTGGCGTGCCAGGGCGCGGAGAAAACGATCGTTTTGCAAAGGTGTGGAGGTCATAAACACGTACCCTTAAGGAATTTGCCCGCATCGTAATGGGAGTCGTATGTAGGTAATTGTACTTGAAAATGTGCGTAGGTATGCCCTTTAGGTGCACATGAAACCGATACAAGAGGATAGCGTGCCAGGAAGTTGGCATCATGGTGTAAATCGATCCAACCCCACTATTTTTCTCACCGATCAAGACGCATGGCCGCCGTGAGCTCATGGCTACTTCCTGATAAACTATCCGCCCATTTGCCAACACTGTTGTGGTTAACTGGTTTGGTTAATCAGCGAGGTAACCTGTGACCATTCGCTTCATTGCTGCTTCCCGGCTGCCCACTCCTTGGGCCACTTTCACCATGCATGGTTTCGAAGATGAAGCCACGGGCAAGGACCATATCGCCTTGACCTTGGGTGATGTCAGCACTTCTGATCCGGTACTGGGGCGCGTACATTCAGAGTGTTTGACCGGCGATGCGCTGTTTTCCATGCGCTGCGATTGCGGCTACCAGCTGCAGGAAGCGCTCAAGCGTATTGCCGAAGAGGGGCGCGGCGTACTGCTTTACCTGCGCCAAGAAGGACGGGGTATCGGCCTGTTGAACAAGATCCGCGCCTATCATCTGCAAGACCAGGGCGCAGACACCGTCGAAGCCAACGAGCAGCTAGGCTTTGGCGCCGATATGCGCCGCTATGACCTGTGCGTGCCCATGCTCAATCATCTGGGTATTACCGCCCTTAAACTGATGACCAATAACCCGCGTAAGGTGGATGCGCTTACCCGAGATGGCGTCAATGTGGTTGAACGGCTACCCATCACCACGGGCCTTAATCCGCATAACGAACAGTACTTGGCCACCAAGGCGGGCAAGCTTGGCCATATGATGGCGCTGGGTGATTTTACCCAGGCAAGTGATGTGGATATAGAACGAAAAGGCTGAAAATCACGTTTTAGTGCGCCTAAAACCCCGAAAAATTGCTTTTTCTTAAACTTTTTTGCCCAGCGTCTGAGCTATGGTGATACATGGCAGGACGCTAACCCAAGGCAATAAGAAGGAGAAGCGACGATGAAAGCACTTTGTTGGCACGGTAAGAACGACGTTCGCTATGACACGGTTCCCGACCCCGAAATAGAACACCCTCGCGATGCGATTATCAACGTAAGCAGCTGCGCCATCTGCGGTTCCGACATGCACCTTTACGACCACTTTATCCCCGGTATGGAGTGCGGCGATGTGCTCGGCCATGAATTCATGGGCGAAGTCATGGAAGTGGGCAGCGCGACCAAGGATCTTAAAGTAGGCGACCGGGTGGTGGTGCCGTTCACTATCTCCTGCGGTGAATGCGAGCAGTGCCAGCGGGGCAACTTCTCGGTCTGTGAGCGCTCCAACCGCAACAAGTCCCTGGCGGATAAAGCTTTTGGCCACGCTGGCGCGGGGCTATTTGGCTACTCCCATCTCACCGGCGGCTATGCAGGCGGCCAGGCAGAATTTGTTCGCGTCCCCTTTGCCGATACCACGCATATCAAGGTGCCTGATACGCTCACCGATGAGCAGGTGCTGTTTTTAGGAGATATTTTTCCCACCGGCTGGCAGGCAGCGGTGCAGTGCGACATCAAGCCCACCGATACGGTAGCCATCTGGGGGGCGGGGCCGGTCGGCCAGTTCTGCATCCGCAGCGCCGTGCTGCTGGGTGCCAAGCAGGTCATCGTGATCGATAACGTCCCCGAGCGCCTCTCCATGGCACAGGCGGGCGGGGCGATCACGATCAACTTCGATCACGAAAGCGTACTTGGGCGGCTACAGGAATTGACCCACGGCAAGGGCCCGGAAAAGTGCATCGACGCCGTCGGCCTTGAAGCCCACACCACGCGTTCGCTGGATTCTGCCTACGACCGGGTGAAGCAGGCGATGATGCTGGTGACCGACCGCGCTCACGTGCTGCGTGAAATGATCTACGTGTGCCGACCCGCTGGCGTGCTGTCCATTCCCGGCGTTTACGGCGGCCTGGTCGACAAGATTCCCATGGGTGCGCTGATGAACAAGGGCCTGACCGTGCGTACCGGCCAGACTCACGTCAAACGCTGGACCGATGATCTGCTACAGCGGATCGATGAGGGCCAGATCGATCCTTCGTTCGTCATTACCCACTCCGTAGGCCTGGATCAGGGGCCTGAAATGTATAACACCTTCCGCGAGAAGCAGGATGGTTGCGTCAAGGTCATTCTCAAGCCTTGAACGATCCACACATGGAGGTAGATATGCATCACCACAACACCCCATCAACGGACATGACCCGCTCACTCAGCACTGCCGATAGAGTGGCCCGTGGGCTTGGATGGTTAAGCCTGGGTCTGGGTCTTTATAAGCTTTTAGCGCCCCGTAAGTTAGGCGAACAGTTGGGGATGCCAGGTCATGAGAACAAGATGCGCGCCTGCGGCGCCCGGGAAATGATCAGCGGTATTGGCGCGCTTACCGATAATCCCACTCCAGCAATCTGGAGCCGAGTAGGCGGCGATGTCATTGATCTTGCCGCGTTGACTTACGCGTTACAGGACAGGCATAACCCCAAGCGAAAGAACCTATATCTTGCGTTAACGGCGGTAAGTGTGATCACGGCGATAGACGTTTGCTGCGCCCAGAAGTTGTCCAAACGTCATGCTTATCAATCCGGTGTCACACCGGATTACAGCCACCGCAGCGGCTTTCCCCAGGGGCTTGAAAGTGCCCGCGGCGCAGCGCGTAGTTTTGAAGTGCCAAGCGATATGCAGGATGCGCTGCCCAATCCGCCGATTTGAGGCAAGCGTGTCGTTGTTTTAAGCACAGTGTTTAATCACAACGGCCACTGTTTTCATGACCCCGCAAAGCCCAGACGCTAAACCAATGGCGTCTGGGTTTTGTCATATTCGAGAGGTAGAGTGAAGCCTGGTGATTGGCACTAACCGTTCAATGACAGCAGCTATCAGAATGGATCAGGGCATGAACAACGCATACGATGTTGAACCCGAAGAATTCAGCGCTTTAGAAGAGCGCCTGCACAGCATCAGCCACGGGGTAGGCGCGTTACTTAGTATTGTTGGGGTCACGGTGCTACTGGTGATGGCGAGTATCGCCGCTCAAGTAGACCCTTGGAAACTGGTGAGCCTTGGGTTGTACGGTTTGACGCTGGTGTTGCTGTATACCGCCTCTACCCTTTATCACGGTATCCCGCATCGACTCTGGAAGCAGCGCTTTCAGCTACTGGATCACTGCGCGATCTATCTTCTTATTGCGGGTACTTACACGCCGTTTTTGCTTGTGAATATGCGTGGCCCTACCGGTTGGACGCTGTTTGCCGCCGTGTGGTCACTCGCGCTGGTCGGGATTACCTGCAAACTGCTGTGGCCGCAGCGCTTCGCGATCTTAAGAGTGGTGGTTTATCTGCTGATGGGCTGGATGATTGTGTTGGCAACCGAAGAAATGACCGCCAACCTTTCAGTAACCGGTATTACCTTGTTAGCGGCGGGCGGTATGTTCTACACGCTGGGCGTGATTTTCTACGCAGTGCGGGCGATCCCGTACAACCATGCCATCTGGCACCTGTTTGTGGTGGCGGGCAGCGTATGCCACTACTTTGCGGTAGTGGCAGCCGTACTGCCGTATTCGACTTGAAGCGCTAAATATCTGATTCAGCCGCTTGCTTTTCACGCGCCACCGCTTTTGCCAAGGCCGAACGCTGGGCATGACGTTTTTGATAAGCCACTAGCGGCTCAGGCAGGCGGTGTTTCATGCTGATGGCCCAGGAAAGCGTGTGGGTGAGAAATATATCCGCCAGCGTGAAAGTGTTGCCTACCAAGGTTTCCTGGCCTTGATAGCGGCGCTCTAACGCACCCAATGCACGCTGAAACTCCCACGTAGCCGTCGGTACGATAGTGGGCACGCGCTTGTCTTCAGGCAGCGCAAATTTATGCTTGGCGTGGGTCCACAGCGGCTGCTCGATTTCGGTGACGATAAAGCTTAACCACTGATCGACCTGAGCACGCTCGGCGGCATTAGTGGGTAGCAGGTTGCTCTCGCCATACTGTTCGGCCAGGTAGCGGCAAATGGCGGATGACTCAAACAGGATGAGCTCACCGTCTTCCAGCACCGGTACTTTGCCATCCGGATGGCGCGCCAAATGTTCCGGGGTCTGGCCTTCACCTTTATCCAGCGCGACATGGCGGCAATCGTAGTCTAGGCCCAGCTCTTCAAGCGTCCAGGCGGTGCGCAATGAGCGAGAGTGGGGAAAGCTGTATAGCGTAATCATGGCGTGCTCCTAACAGGGTGCCAACCTGAGCTGGCGAAAAGAAGACGCCTTCAATCTAGTGGCCCAGTGCCAGGATGTCGATATTGGCAAGATTATTGGCACGGCCGCTGAGGGGCCGCGCGCTCGGCGCCGCCGAACGTATGCTGAAGCGCTATGTAAAAGCGCTCCAGCATCTGTTAAACGGCCAATGCTTGTAAACGGCTTTTAGCTGTCGCGCGCCTTGCGGATTCGCTCGTAGGCATTGCCGATTTCGCTGGTGCGCGCCTGGGCCACTTCACGCATGCTTTCGGGAAGACCCTTGCCCGCCAGCTTGTCCGGGTGGTTCTGGCTCATCAGGCGGCGGTAGGCTTTCTTGATCTCGGCGTCGCTGGCCTCCTCAGAAACGCCCAGCACGCGGTAGGCGTCTTTAAGGGCTTCTTCACTCGCCCCTTGGGAGTTGGCGGCTGCACCATGCAGCATGGCTTCGATTTGCTGTACTTCCGCCTCGCTACAGCCGATGCCACGTGCTACCCGCAGGATCATTGTATGCTCTTCAGGATGCAGTACACCGTCCGCCGCGATGGCTGTGAGCTGGACCTGTAAAAATACCTGGCGCATGACCGGCTGGTGCTGAGTCAGGCGGCCAACGCTTGCAAGCTCGGCATCAAGATCAAAGTCATCAGCACGGCCCCGCTCAAAAGCAGCGCGTGCCTTGGCGCGCTGCTCCCCTTGAAGGTGCATCTGGTCAAACAGCTTTTCGGCAACGCTCAGCTCGCCCTCGGTCACCTTGCCATCCGCCTGGCACAGGCAGCCCATCACCGAGAAAATCGACTCCAGAAAGCCTTCCTGAAGGCGCATGCGCGCCTCCCTCAAGCGCTTGCCGAGGCGCCGCCCCAGCCACCAGCCCAATGCGCCGCCAATGAGCAAACCAACGGGGCCGCCTGTGGCAAGACCAATGAGGGCAAAAAATACAATCAGAAGTAACATGGCTCTCTCTAGCGTCAGAAGTCAGGGGGGCGGCAGCCGGGCGGCGAGCGCATTTAAGCGTTACCGCTTGACCAAGCGGTGCTTTTCACCGAACGTAAGGCGATAAAAGAAAGCTTGCTAACGTTTATTGCTAGGCTTTCTGCCCTTTTGCTTGGAGAAGCACAATGTCCTCACCCAATCCGGGTACCCCAAAAAGCTCTACGGTACACGATCCCAAGGTTTTTGAGTATCACAACCCGGCAGGTGGCTGGGGTGCGCTCAAGGCGGTCAGCAAGCACTTGCTGCATAGTCGCTCCCCGGCCGTTAACGCCCGTTCGCTGTTCAAGCTTAACCAGCCTGATGGGTTTGACTGCCCCGGCTGTGCCTGGGGCGATCCTGAACATGGCTCTTCATTTGAATTTTGCGAGAACGGGGTCAAGGCCGTAACCTGGGAGGCCACGTCGAAGCGCGTTACCCGGAACTTCTTTGCCAAGCATACCGTCAGCGAGCTTAAGACCTGGGATGACTACCGCCTGGAAGACCAGGGGCGGCTGGTGGAACCCATGCGCTATAACGCGGATACCGACCACTACGAGCCGATTACCTGGGACGCGGCGCTGGATCTGATTGCTGCAGAGCTTAAGGCGCTACCCACGCCGGATGACGCAATCTTCTACACCTCAGGCAAAGCGGGCAACGAATCGGCGTATGTCTTCCAGCTGCTGGCGCGGCTTTATGGCACCAACAACCTGCCGGACTGCTCCAATATGTGCCACGAGGCCAGTGGGGTCGCGCTGACTAAGGCGCTGGGCACGGGAAAAGGCAGCGTGCGGCTGGAGGATTTTGAGAAAGCGGAAGCGATCTTTGTATTCGGCCAGAATCCCGGCACCAACCATCCGCGCATGCTGGGTACACTGCGTGAAGCCGCCGAGCGTGGCGCGACGATTGTCAGCGTCAACCCGCTGCGCGAGAGGGGCCTTGAGAAGTTTGCCGATCCCCAAAAGGCCCTTGAGATGCTGCATAACGGCAGCCATCCGATCAGCTCCCACTACTTCTGCCCCAAGCTTGGCGGCGATATGGCGGTGATGCGCGGCATGGCCAAGTCGCTGTTTGCGCGCGACGCGGCAGGCGAAGCGGTACTCGATCACGCCTTCATGGCCGAACACACCGTTGAGCTGGATGCTTACCGCGCCCTGGTGGAAGCCACCACCTGGGAAACGTTAGAGGCCCAGTCCGGGTTAAGTCGGGCCGAGATGGAAGACGCGGCCAAGCTATACGCCCGCTCCAAGGCCACGATTATCTGCTGGGCCATGGGCATTACCCAGCACGTGCACTCCGTACCCACGGTGCGTGAAATCGTCAACCTGCTGATGCTGTGTGGCAATCTGGGGAAACCCGGTGCCGGTACTTCGCCGGTGCGCGGGCACTCCAATGTGCAGGGTGACCGCACCATGGGGATTTTCGAGAAGCCTTCAGATGCCCTGTTGAATGCGTTGGAAGCCCGCTACGGCCAGCCCATGCCGCGTGAATATGGCGTAGATTCCGTGGCCGCGGTACATGCCATGCGCAACCAGCCGGGCAAGGTATTTATCGGCCTGGCAGGCAACTTCACTCGGGCCATTTCCGATAGCCGGGTGACAGAGGCGGCTATGGCCCAGTGCCGCTTGACGGCTTTTATCAGCACCAAGCTTAACCGCAGCCATCTGGTGACCGGCCGGGATGCACTGATCCTGCCCTGCCTGGGACGCACGGAAGTTGACCGTAACGCGGTGGGCAAGCCGCAGCTGATTACCGTGGAAGACTCCATGAGCATGGTGCACGGCTCGGCGGGCATTAACCGCCCGGTAGACAGCAAGCTGCCTTCCGAGATCACCATTCTGACCGGTATCGCCGAGCGGCTGTTGGGCAGCGAAGTGGTTGACTGGGCGGCCATGCGCGAAGACTACGATGTGATTCGTGAGCATATAGAGACGGTCATCCCCGGCTTTGAAAACTTCAACGAGCGCGTACGCGAACCGCGAGGCTTCTGGCTGGGCAACCCGGCGGTCGACCTGCGCTTCCCAACTGAAAGTGGCAAGGCCGAATTCTCTGCAGCCGAACTGCCGGGCCAGGTAATACACCAGCAAATGGCTACCCGCGAAGGCAATTGGCTAACCCTGCAGACCATGCGCTCTCATGATCAGTACAACACCACGGTGTACGGCTATAACGATCGCTATCGGGGTATCGAAAACGGCCGCCAGGTGATTTTCCTGAACGCCGGAGATATTGATCGGCTGGGCCTTAAAGCAGGGCAGTGGGTGGATCTGATCGGTGAGTCTGGCGATGGCGTCGAGCGGCGCATGGATGGTTTCAAGGTCGTCGCCTACGACACCCCGAAAGGCTGTGCGGCCGCCTACTACCCGGAAACCAACCCGCTGATCCCGCTGGATCACAAGGGCGACCAAAGCCACACCCCGGCATCCAAGTCGATTGCCATTCGCCTGGAACCGAGTACACGGATTGCCTGATCAAACGCCTGACACGGTGAATCCACATGACCTGCAGCGCGTACTCGCCGAGCTGCAGGACGCTCACCCCGAACTCGACACGCTAGCCGCCCTGGTGCTGCTGGCACTGTGTGAGCTACCGCCTAATGAAAAGGGTATTTCCAGCGCGCTGCTGGCCCGGCGGCTGGACATCGAACACGCCCTGATTCGCCGCGCCTGCGCGGAACTTGAAGAGGCGGACTGGGTTAGCACTCAGCCCGCAGGCGGCGCCAGCCCGGCACTGCGGGTGGCGTTGATAAAACCGCCGCTCGGTTGAGCGTCAAGGCAGCCGCTGGCGAATGGCGGCTTCGATGCCTTCAGCATCCAGGCCGCAGTCATGCAGCAATTCTTCCGGGGTGCCGTGCTCGACAAAGGTGTCAGGCAAGCCAAGGTTGAGCACTTCGATCTGTACGCCTTCGGCGTGGAGTAGCTCGTTGACGGCGCTACCCGCGCCACCGGCGATCACGTTTTCTTCTAGCGTAACCAGTAACTCATGTTCGTCGGCGGCGTGGAGTACCGCGTCACGGTCCAGCGGCTTGATGGAGCGCATATTGATATGTGTAGCATCAAGCTTTTCGGCAACCTCGGCCGCCGCGGTGTTTAAACTGCCAAAGGCGAGGAGCGCAATGCGCGCGCCATTGCTTTTGGACTGGCGACGAACTTCTGCCTTGCCAATGGGAAGCGATTCCAGGTGTTCTGGAATCTCCACACCGGGGCCGGTACCCCGCGGGTAGCGAACCGCCGCGGGGCCGGGATGATGGTAGGCCGCGCTTAGCATGGCGCGGCACTCGGCTTCATCGGCAGGGGCCATGATCACCATGCCGGGCACGCAGCGTAAAAATGAAAGATCCATGCTGCCGTGGTGAGTGGGGCCGTCTTCGCCGACGAGTCCCGCGCGGTCAATAGCAAAGGTGACGTCCAGATCCTGCACCGCCACGTCGTGAATCAGCTGGTCATAGCCGCGCTGCAAGAACGTGGAATAGATCGCCACCACGGGCTTCATGCCTTCACAGGCCATGCCGGCGGCAAGCGTGACCGCGTGCTGTTCGGCAATCGCCACATCGAAGTAGCGCGCCGGGTACTCCTTGGAAAAGCGCACCAGGTCCGAGCCTTCGCGCATGGCGGGGGTAATTCCCATCAGGCGCGGGTCGCTTTCGGCCATGTCACACAGCCAATCGCCAAACACGTTGCAGTACTTCTTTTTGGGCGCGCTTGGCGCTGTGGGCGGCGGGGCGGGCGTCTTGCTGGTTTTTTCCAGCTTGGTGATGGCATGGTAGCCAATCTGGTCCGCCTCAGCGGGTAAAAAGCCTTTGCCCTTGCAGGTCTTGATGTGAAGAAACTGCGGACCATCCAGCTCACGCAGGTTGGTAAGCGTCTCGGTAAGCGCTTCAAGGTCGTGCCCATCAATCGGGCCGATGTAATGAAAGCCCATTTCCTCGAACAGTGTGGCAGGGCTGACCATGCCCTTCATATGCTCTTCGGTGCGTTTGGCCAGTTCCAGCGCGCCGGGCAGATGAGAGAGCACTTTTTTACCCTCTTCCCGCATCTTCAGGTAGGGCTTGCTTGCCATCATCCGGGCGAGGTAAGTGGCTAGACCGCCAACGTTTTCCGAGATCGACATCTCGTTGTCGTTAAGCACGACCAGCATATTGGCATTGACGTGGCCCGCGTGAGCCAATGCTTCAAAGGCCATGCCGGCGGTGAGTGCGCCATCGCCAATAATCGCGCATACACGGCGGTTGTCACCTTTGGCTTGGGCGGCCAGCGCCATACCCAGTGCGGCAGAAATCGAGGTGCTGGAGTGGCCCACGCCAAAAGTGTCGTACTCGGATTCGGCGCGGCGCGGAAATGCCGCCAGGCCACTATGCTGGCGAATGCTGAGCATCGCTTCACGGCGGCCGGTAAGGATTTTGTGCGGGTAGGCTTGATGACCTACATCCCATACCAGGCGGTCCTTGGGCGTATGAAACGCATGGTGCAGGGCTACGCTTAGCTCCACTACGCCGAGGCCTGCGCCAAAGTGACCGCCGGAAACGCCCACGCTATAAAGCAGGTAGGCGCGCAGCTCGTCAGCCAGTTGGGCAAGCTGCTGGGTATTCATGGCCCGCAGCGCAGCGGGATGATCAAAGGAGTCGAGCAGCGGCGTTGCCGGGCGCTCGCGGGGAATCTCGTCGAACAGCTTCATGGGCATCTAGTGGTCGCGCTCGATCATATAGTGGGCTAATTCGGCCAGCGGTGCGGCTTGCTCGCCTAACGGGGCGAGAGCAGCAATGGCCTCGTCAATCAGGGTGCGCGCCTTTTGCTGCGCGCCGTCAAGCCCCAGCAGGCTGGGGTAGGTCGGTTTTGAGCGGGCGGCATCGGCGCCGGATGTTTTGCCGAGTGTCACGGTATCGCCTGTTACATCAAGCACATCGTCATGAATCTGGAAGGCTAGACCAATGGCGCGCGCGTAGCGAGTCAGGGCGTTTAAACGCGGGTCATCTTCATCCACGGCGATCAGCCCGCCCAGCCGAACTGCCGCAACAATCAGCGCGCCGGTCTTATGGGCGTGCATGTGCGCCAGAGCATCAACGTCGGGATGGCCACCCACTGCGGCCAGGTCCAGGGCCTGCCCCGCCACCATGCCGGTGCGGCCCGAGGCCGTGGCCAGGGTCATGACCAGATTACCCAGGCGCGGGTGTGCGGTGCGTGCCAGCACTTCAAAGGCCAGGGTTTGCAGCGCATCACCGGCCAGAATGGCGGTGGCTTCATCATAGGCAATGTGCACGGTGGGCTGGCCCCGGCGCAGGTCATCGTCATCCATGGCGGGTAGGTCATCATGAATGAGCGAGTAGGCATGAATCAGTTCAATGGCCGCCGCCGGGGCGTCAAGGTCTTCATCACGTGCGCCGAGCGCCTGTCCGGCAAGATAGACAAGCAATGGACGCAGGCGCTTGCCGCCCACCAGAAGCCCATGGCGCATGGCATCCTCAAGCCGGGGAACCACGGCGCGCTCATCAAAAAGGGCGTTAAGTGTAGCGTCTACCCGGGTGGTGCTAGCCTTGCGCAGGGCCGTCAGCGAGGCCGCTTGAATGGCTACCATGGCGGTGTCTCCTTACCCTCATCAGCGTCATCCCTGGGCGCCTCGTCATTGGCGAAGGGGGTAACATTCAAACGGCCTTCGCTGTCTTCACTCAGCGCGCGTACTTTCAGCTCCGCAGTGTCCAGGCGCTGCTGGGCATCGCGGGTCAACCGCACGCCCTGCTCAAAGGCGCCGAGCGCATCTTCCAATGAGAGCTCGCCTGACTCCAGGCGTTCTACGATGGATTCCAGTTGTTCAACCGTGGCCGCAAAATCCTGCGGTGAAGGTGCGGTATCGCTCATTGGTCAATGCCTACTGTTGTCTGGCGCCCCAATCAAAAGGCAGCGCGCGTGTCTGCAACGTAAACGCACAGTATACACCGAGGCCAGGGGGTGGCGTCTGCCCCCGCCCGTTTTTGCGGGTACTTGCACTGTTTTCATCTTGAGAACGCAGACATTTCATCCGGCCGCAAAGGCCTGATGGATATGCGTTGTGCTACTATACGGCCTTTCCGTGAACCGATACACGGCGCACGCCGCCGACCATAGAGGTTGATTCAGCCATGGCTAAAACGTCCCTGGAAAAGAGCAAGATCAAGATCCTGCTACTCGAGGGCGTCCACCAAAGCGCGGTGGACAATTTTCACAATGCCGGATATGAAAATATCGAGCATTTGCCGACATCGCTAGATGAAGCGTCGCTGATCGAAAAGATCCGTGATGTGCATTTCATCGGCATTCGCTCGCGTACCCAGCTTAATGAACGGGTATTTGCTACGGCAGAGAAACTGGTCGGCGTTGGCTGTTTCTGTATCGGAACCAATCAGGTGGATCTGGAAGCTGCGCTGAAACGCGGGATTGCCGTGTTCAACGCGCCTTACTCCAACACTCGTTCGGTGGCGGAGCTGGTGCTGGCTGAAGCGATCATGCTACTACGCGGTATTCCCGAGAAGAACGCCCGTGCCCACCAGGGCGGATGGCTGAAATCCGCCAGCAACTCCCATGAAGCGCGGGGCAAGACCCTGGGTATCGTCGGTTACGGCAGCATCGGTGCACAGCTTTCCGTGCTCGCCGAATCTCTGGGATTCAATGTCATCTATTACGACAGCATCACCAAGCTGGGTATGGGTAACGCAAGCCAGGTGGCAAGCCTTGAGGAACTGTTGAACCGCTCTGATGTGGTCAGCCTGCACGTGCCGGACTTGCCCTCTACCCGTTGGATGATTGGCGCCAAGGAGATCGCCGCCATGAAGCCGGGCGCCATCTTCATCAATGCCTCGCGCGGTAGCGTGGTGGAAATCGAGCCGCTGGCCGATGCCATCAAGTCGGGTCATCTGAACGGTGCCGCCATTGACGTATTCCCGGTTGAGCCTAAGGGCAACAACGAAGAGTTCGAAAGCCCGCTGCGCGGCCTGGAAAACGTGATTCTGACGCCGCATATCGGTGGTTCTACGCTGGAAGCCCAGGAAAACATCGGCATCGAAGTCGCCGAGAAGCTGATTACCTACTCGGATAACGGCACCACGATTACTTCAGTCAACTTCCCCGAAGTGGCGCTGCCTGCGCACCCTGATAAGCACCGTCTGCTGCATATTCATGACAACGTGCCGGGCGTGCTGTCGGAAATTAACCGCGTGCTGTCCGAAAACGGCATCAACATCTCCGGCCAGTACCTGCAGACCAACGACAAGGTCGGCTACGTGGTCATTGATGTCGACAAAGCTTACGGCCCGCAGGCGCTTGAAGCCTTGAAGCAGGTAGAGCATACGCTGAAAATCCGCGCGCTCTACTCGGCGCACAATAGCTAATACCTGGCTCGCGGCGTAAAAAAACGGCTCCCGAACGGGAGCCGTTTTGGTTGGTAACACTGAAGCTCAGGCCAGATCGAACAGCAGCACTTCGCTTGCATCCTTGCCGGTCACGCTGATGGCATCGCCAGGCTGGAACGTAGCGGCATCGCCGGTGCTGAGCGGTTCGCCATTCACTTCAACCGTACCTTTTACCACATGCAGCCAGGCATAACGTGTGGCTGGGGTCATTACGCTTTCGTCTGCATCGAACAAGCCGGCGTAAAGGTTAACGTCCTGATTGAGGCTGACCGAACCTTCACGGCCCTCTTGCGAGGCCACCAGGCGCCACTGGCCCTGCCTTTCAGCCGCCGGGAAAGGCTTCTGCTCGTAGCTGGGCGCAATGCCAAGCGCTTTGGGCTCAATCCAGATCTGCAAAAAGTGCAGCTCGTTCTCTTTGGAGTGGTTGAACTCACTGTGCAGCACGCCGGTACCCGCTGACATGCGCTGCACGTCGCCTGGGCGCATGACCTCGCCGTTGCCCATGTTGTCTTTGTGCTCCATTTCGCCTTCCAGCACATAGGAGATAATCTCCATATTCCGGTGCGGGTGGGCGCCAAAGCCATGGCCGCCGGCCACGCGGTCTTCGTTGATCACCCGTAGGGCGCGAAAGCCCATATGCTTGGGATCATGGTAGTTGGCAAACGAGAACGTATGATAAGAACGCAGCCAGCCGTGGTCTGCATAACCCCTTTCACCCGCGCGACGAATTTTCATCTTTGTGCTCCCAGCCGTGTTGAAGGAATAGCTGTTGAAGGAATGAACTCAATATACGCCTGTAATCGCGCCGCGTCGGGCGAAGGTTTCTGCATGATAACGTCGATTAAATCGACGAATTTGAAGCCGCTAATGACCTGCGTCAATCTGGCAGGATTCAAGCATTACGCGGTTTGCGCTAGACTATGCGCGTTTATTAACCTGGTCCGCCCTTTGCGAGGGCGACTACCTGGAGCTTTTATGTCTGCACCTATCGTTACCCCTGCCGATACGCCGCGCATTGTCGTCGCGGCGCTGTATAAATTCGTTACGCTAAATGACTTTGAAGCGCTGCGTGAGCCGCTGCGCCAGGCCATGTTGGATAACGACGTCAAAGGCACCTTGCTGCTGGCCAAAGAAGGCATTAACGGCACCGTGGCGGGCACTCGCGAAGGCATTGACGCCCTGCTTGCCTGGCTGACTGCCGACCCGCGCCTGACCGATATCGATCATAAAGAATCGTTTTGTGACGAAACACCGTTTTATCGCACCAAGGTCAAGCTCAAAAAAGAGATCGTGACGCTCGGCGTGCCGAACATTGATCCCAACGATACCGTGGGCACCTACGTTGAGCCGGAGAACTGGAACGACGTGATTGCGGACCCGGAAGTGCTGGTGATCGATACCCGCAATGATTACGAAGTGGCGATTGGCAGCTTCGAAGGCGCGGTTGACCCCAAAACCACTACGTTCCGCGAGTTTCCTGAGTATGTGCGCGAGCACTATGATCCGGAGAAGCACAAGAAAGTCGCCATGTTCTGCACCGGCGGCATTCGCTGTGAAAAAGCCTCCAGCTTTATGCTGAAAGAGGGTTTTGAAGAGGTTTACCACCTCAAGGGCGGCGTGCTGAACTACCTGGAAAAAGTCCCTGAAGAGAAGTCTTTGTGGCGCGGCGAGTGCTTTGTGTTTGATAACCGGGTAGCGGTGCGGCACGACCTGAGCAAAGGTGCCTATGACCAGTGCCACGCCTGCCGCATGCCGATTTCCGCCGACGACATGCAGTCGTCAGCCTATGAGCCCGGAATCAGCTGCCCGCACTGCATCGACTCTTTGCCTGAGAAAACCCGTGCTGCCGCCCGAGAGCGCCAGCGCCAGATCGAACTTGCCAAGGCACGCGGCCAGCCCCATCCGCTAGGTTACAACCATCGCGAAAAAGCCTGACGCCTAACGTAAGGCTTAATGTTAAGTAGGCGGCCACGCCCGTGGTCGCCTTTGGTCGTAAGCATCCCGTTTTGGTCGTGTGAGGCACTAGACTGAAGATTATTCAGCTTCGCTAGGGGCCTTTTATGCCTGTTTCTTCTGATACTTCATTGGCAGCCGAGCTACTGCTCCGCGATGATCAGCAGGGCGTGACCACGCTCACTCTCAATACCCCAGAGCGGTTTAACACACTTTCCGAGCAGATGCTTGAGGCGCTTCAAACGGCGTTGGCGGATCTTGCAAACGATGAGCAGGTGCGCTGTGTGGTGCTGGCAGCCAATGGTAAAGTCTTCTGTGCCGGGCACGATTTAAAGCAGATGCGCGCCAACCCTGATAAAGCTTACCACCAAGCGCTTTTTGCCCGCTGTAGCGAGGTGATGCAAGCTATCGTTCATTTCCCGGTCCCGGTGATTGCCAAGGTGCAGGGTATTGCCACCGCTGCCGGCTGTCAGTTGGTTGCCAGCTGTGATTTAGCCGTTGCCGCGCAGAGTGCCCGGTTTGCGGTGTCGGGCATTAATGTAGGCCTTTTCTGCTCGACACCGGCCGTGGCGCTGTCGCGTAATGTGCCCCGCAAGCAGGCGATGGAAATGCTCCTGACCGGCGAGTTCATAAGTGCCACCCAAGCGGCTGAATGGGGCTTAATCAATCGTGTTGTCGAGGATGTGGCACTCGACGACGCCGTTCAGGCGCTGACGGATAGTATCTGCGCCAAAAGTGCCGTGGCGGTGAGAACGGGAAAGGCCATGTTTGCACGCCAGCTGGCCATGCCGCTGGATGAGGCCTACGCATTTGCCGGGGAAACCATGGCCTGCAATATGCAAACACTTGACGCCACAGAAGGTATTGATGCGTTTATCGACAAGCGCCCGCCGCGTTGGCAACACCGCTAGCGCATACCCGCTATTAGTGGAATTCGTTTCCGTAAACGCGACAGCGTCATGACGGCGCGTTATCCTGTGGGTTTTGCGCCTTCAGGAGAGAGCAGGGTGAGTGAAGCCAAGCGTAGAACGGTTGGGCGTCCGGCAAACGCCGCCAAAGCGGGCGGCGGGCATAGCCAGTCGCTGGTACGTGGCCTAACGCTACTGGAGTATTTGGCGGCAAGCCCTTTGGGGCTCGCCCTGTCAGATGTGGCTGAAAAAGCCGAACTGGCCCCTTCCACCACCCACCGTCTGCTCCAGGCCCTGCAAAGTCAGGGGTTTGTTACCCAGGATGACGAGCAAGGGTTATGGCGTATCGATGTCAAAACCTTCCGTATTGGCAACAGCTTTCTGGAGGCCCGCGACGTGGTGGCGACCAGCCGCCCCTTTTTGCGTCGCCTGACCGCTGAAACAGGCGAAACCGCCAACCTGGGAATTCGCGATGGTGATACGGCGGTCTTTCTGGCCCAGCACGAATCGCCCCAAATGATGCGCATGATTACCCGCCTGGGTTCGCGGGCGCCGCTGCACGCTTCTGGCGTGGGGAAGGCGCTACTGGCCTGGATGCCTGCCGACGAGCGCGCCCGCTTTCTGGATAACCGAGAGCTTGCCCGCGTTACCGAAAATACATTGTGTAGTCCCGATGCACTGTTGTCGGAAATACAACAAATTGGTCGGCAAGGGTTTGCCTGTGATCGTGAAGAACATGCCATTGGCCTGCACTGTGTGGCCGCCTGCGTCTACGATGAGCACGTCTCACCGCTGGCCGCGATTTCCGTTTCGGGCCCCATGGCGCGAATTCCCGAGTCGCGTTTGCTCGCGCTGGGAACACTGGTACGCCAGGTGGCCGATGAAATTACCGCTCAACTGGGTGGCCAGGTGCCGCGTTAATTACGGGCGCTGAGTTCCATGCTGAGTCTTTTCCTGGTGGCATTAGCAAGTGCCACGCTACTGCCCGGCGGTTCTGAGGTATGGCTTGCCAGGCTCTGGTGTCTGGGCGAGCCCGCGCTGGTGTTATGGTGTGTGGCTACTATCGGCAATACGCTGGGTAGCCTTATCAATGTCGCCATGGGCCGCTACGCGCGTCAGTTCCAGAATCGGCGCTGGTTTCCGGCATCAGCTAAAAGCCTTGCCCGGGCAGAGCGCTGGTACCACAAGCTGGGTGAGGCGAGTCTGCTGCTCTCCTGGGTGCCGGTCATCGGCGACCCGTTAACGGTGCTTGCTGGCCTGTTTCGCCTGCCTTGGTGGCGTGCGTTGCTATGGATCGTGGTGGCTAAGGGCGCACGTTATGCCGTGGTACTTGGCTTGGCACATCAGTTTTTGCTACCGCTTTGCCAGGTCTGAGCGGCACACGTTGTATGCTTTCTGCATAAAGTCATCTGCCAGGCCTTGTTCATACTCTCATGTTACCCTGTGCGCTTTATAGGCTGCCAGCAGGCCTACTCTTGCATTTCTGTTTGCATAAAGTAGGCCAACCGTTAGATTTAAGAGAGCATTTACCCAAATGGAGGTTGAGGTGTGACGCCACTACGATTACTACCTTGGTTAGGCGTCTGGTTAATGGCACTGTTTGCATTGCTTGCAACACCAGCATTGGCCCAGACAACGTTAAGCGCTGACAACGAAGGCGCTCCTCCTCCAGCAGAAGAGGGAGCGCCTTCTTACGAGGCGCTTGCTGAGCTGCTGGAAGACGAGCAATCACGACAAGCGTTGATTGACCTGCTACGCAATCAGGCGTCATCACTGCCGGCTGGTCTGGAAACGGAATTATCGCCTGAAGCCGCTGCTGCTGGCGGCAATGTATCGCCTGAGGATGTGTCCCTACCTCGCCAGCTTGCCGAGCTTACCAGTCGTGTGGTTACCGATATTGGCGGCCAGATTGAGCAGGCGGCCACTGTGGTTGGCGACCTGTTTACCGGTAGTGGCGAAAGCTCAAGCACGTTCGACTCGGCGGCATTTATCCAGGCAGCGATTAATCTGGGCATCGTGATTGGTGCCACGTTTGCACTCTTCTTTGTCCTACGGCGATTGGGTAAACCCGCCTTTGCCAAGGTAAGTAGCTGGTCGTTAAACGGCTCCGGTTTAACGCCGGTACTACGCCTTATTCTGAGTGTTGCCATTGCGGCGGTCATCGACTTTCTGATCGTGGGCCTGGCGTACGTAGGTGGCAATCTGATCGCCACCTTTGCCGTGGGCCAAACGGGCGAGCTTTCCACACGCGCATCGCTGTTTCTTAATGCCTTCCTGATTATCGAACTGTTCAAGGCGGTTATGCGGATGCTCTTTTCCTCTCATTACGAGGGGCTGCGCCTGCTGCCTATTTCTGCCCATGAAGCCTCGTATTGGAATCGCTGGCTGGCCCGGCTGATCGGTATGGTGGGGTATGGGCTGATGGTAGCCGTACCGCTGGTCAATTTCTATCTGGGGGCGTCGCTTGGGCAAGCGCTCGGTACGCTGATCATGATAATCGCCTTTGTCTATGCGGTTAGCGTAGTGCTTAAAAACCGCGTGCGCTTGCGTGGCAACATAAATGCTATCGCGGCTAATGCCACCATGACCGCAAGCCGTGTATCGCTGCAGCTGTTTGCACGTACATGGCATCTGTTTGCGCTTTTGTACTTCCTGATGGTCTTTGTACTTACGCTAATTCGCCCAGGCGATGCGCTACCCTTTGTGTTGTTTGCGACGCTTAAAACGCTCGCTGCTGTGGTGGTCGGCCTTTTGGCTTCAACGTTCTTAACCCAGACTATTGGCCGGCGCATTCAGTTATCCGATGATTTACGCCGCAAGCTGCCAATGCTTGAACATCGCCTGAATAGCTATGTGCCTAATGCGCTACGCGTGCTGAGAACAGTGATTCTGGTAGCCGTGGTCATGGTGATTCTGGATGCCTGGGGAGCCTTTAACCTAGCAGGCTGGTATGCCTCTGAGCGTGGCGCGCACCTCGTCGGCAACCTGATTAGCGTGGCGGTCATTCTAATTGTCTCGCTGGGTATATGGCTGGCGCTGGCAAGTTTGATTGAGCATAAGCTCAACCCGGAAACGGGTACTGGCGAGCCATCTGCGCGCGCCAAGACGCTGCTTAGCCTGTTCCGTAATGCCCTGGCAATTGCCATGGTGACCATTACGGGTATGATCGTTCTCTCGGAGATCGGCATCAACATCGGGCCGCTGATTGCCGGTGCCGGTGTGCTGGGTCTGGCGATTGGTTTTGGTGCCCAGAAGCTGGTACAGGACGTAATCACTGGGGTATTCATTCAGGTCGAAAATGCCATGAATACCGGCGATGTAGTTACCGTTGGTGGTGTTACCGGTACAGCTGAGCGATTGAGCATTCGCTCTGTAGGGATTCGCGATCTCTCGGGCACCTACCATATCGTGCCGTTCTCAAGCGTGGATACCGTATCCAACTATATGCGCGAATATGGCAACCATGTGGGCGAATACGGTATTGCCTACCGTGAAAGCATCGATGACGCGATTGAGCAGCTCAAGCTGGCCTTTGAAGATCTACGCGCCAGCGAAGAGCATGGCTTCAAAATCCTTGCTGACTTGACCGTTGCTGGTGTGACGGCCCTGGCGGACAGCTCGGTGAATATCCGTGTCGTGATCAAGACGACCCCTGGCGACCAGTGGGGCGTTGGGCGTGCCTACAACCGCTTGGTGAAAATGCGCTTTGATGAAGCCGGTATCGAGATTCCGTTCCCGCATACCACGCTTTACTTTGGCCAGGACAAGTCAGGCTCTGCGCCACCCGCTAACCTGCGTGTCATGCAGCAGGCCTTCACCATTGATGGCAGCCCGGCAGGGCAGCCTAAAGCGGCTGAACTGGTAACTGATGATCGCCATAACCCGCACAAGGATGATTCCACAACGAAGAATCCTGAGCACCACAAGCCTGATGAAGAAGACGTCTAGCCAGCAGGATGATGCTATTGCACTATAAGCCAACAAGGGCCGCCTTCGGGCGGCCCTTGTTGTTTCTACTCGGTCACTGGGGGGCGTAATTCTCCGAGTGGCGACCTTCCAGGTAGATAGATTCGCCGCCGTCCACAAATAACACCTGCCCGGTCACAAAGTCGTTATCTAGCAGATAATGTAATGTTTGAACCAGATGGTCGGGCGCTCCTTGCCGGTTAAGTGGAATGCCCTCCAAACGCCAGGCGAGATACTCATGGGAGCGTATAGACGTGGGCAGTATCACGCCAGGTGCGATGCCGTTGACCCGGATATGCGGCGCAAACTCGAGTGCCGCCATTTGCGTCATGTCCGCCAGCCCTTTTTTAGACAGCAAATAAGCCGCATAAGGGTACTGATGATAGGCCACCTTATTGTCGATGATGTTAATAACGCATCCCTTATCGACCGTCTTCGCAAAATGCTGGGTTAATAGCAATGGGGTAAACAGATTGACCCGAAACTGCGTTTCCAGCATGGCTAAATTGGTGTCCGCGATAGGCGCTGCCTGATAAGTCGAGGCGCTGTTAAGCAACACGCTTAAGTTGGGAAATCGTTCTTTTGCAGTATGAATCAGCGTATCAAGCGGGTCGTGTATGAAGTTACAAGGTAATATTTCACACTCGCGTCCTTTTCCACGAATCCCCTCTGCCACCTCTTCGGCTTCTTCTCGAGAGCTATTAACGTGTAATGCAATGTCATACCCTGCATCGGCCAACGCTTCCGAAAAGTGGCGTCCCAGGCGGGTAGCGCCCCCTGTCACTAAGGCTGCTTTCTTACTCATTGGATGTCCCTGTATTTAGAGTTATGTAGTGGCTTCGTGCCTCTTGTGCTTATTGTTAATCGATTTATGGCTTGCACACTAAAAGCGTACCGCTAGTCTGAAATAGAGTCACTAATATGCTTATGAATTCTTTGGGTCATTCGGGGTCAGGCTATGGTCATGTCAACGACGGTATTGCAGGCAGAGCAGAATACAATGCTACATGAATGCCTGATTTCGATAGGCTCGAATATTGAGCCCGAGCGTCACTTTGCTCAGGCATTCACTCTTTTGGGCTGCGAATGTGAGCTGGTGGCTCACTCCAAACCAATCTGTACGCCACCTGTAGGGTTTCTAAATCAGCCCGATTTTTTAAATGCGGCGCTTCTGGTACGCACACCGCTTGCCCATGACGCGTTTCGTGCCTACCTGAAAGCAGTGGAAAATCGTCTGGGACGGGTACGCGGACCGAACAAGTCAGGCCCCCGCACCATGGACCTGGATATCGTGGCATGGAATGGCGAGCTGTTGGATGAAGGCTACTTTGAGTACGACTATATTCGTCTTCCCGTCAATGAAGTGCTGGCCGTGACAGGACGCTCTTTGGTTGAGCGAAAGAATTAAGTTTTTTCCTGCTGAGCCGATAATACCCGTACGGTCATTTCACTTATCCCTGCAGGCAGGTTGCCCTACATGAGGGTCTGGTTTGTTTAGCCTAAACACCAATGTTACCTCGCTACTGGTGCAGAACAATCTGCGCACCAGCCAGCAGGCCATGCAGACCTCAATGCAGCGCCTATCGTCTGGCTTGCGTATCAATAGCGCCAAGGACGACTCGGCCGGACAGGCGATCGCCAATCGTATGGGCGCCCAGATTCGGGGGATGAATCAGGCTATCCGCAACACCAACGACGGGATTTCGATGGTGCAGACCGCCGAAGGCTCGCTAAACCAGATCAACGATAACCTGCAGCGAATTCGTGAGCTGAGCGTTCAGGCATCCAACGGGACTTATTCAGCAAAAGATCGAGAGTCGATTCAGCTTGAGATCGACCAGCGGCTGGATGAGATTGACCGTATCGCCGGGCAGAGCAACTTCAACGGCATCAATCTGCTGGGCGAAACGCGTAGTCTCAATATTCAGGTAGGCGCCAATGCAGGCGATACTATCAGTGTTCGCATGGTCGCCATGGACCGTGAAGCTCTAGGCCTTAGTGGCTTTAGCGTGCTTGAAGACAACGCCACTGATAAGCCCATGGACAAGCTTGATGAGGCTATCAAGCAACTGGATCAGCAGCGCAGCTATTTCGGCGCGGTACAAAACCGCTTCGAAAGCGTGATCGACGGACTCGATAACAGCATCGTCAACCTTTCCGCCGCACAATCGCGCATTCAGGATACCGATTACGCAAAAGAAGTATCCAACCTGATTCGCGCCCAGATCCTCCAGCAGGCGGGAATGGCAATACTTGCCCAGGCCAACCAGCAGCCCCAGATGATCTTGCGCTTGTTGGAAGGCCTATAAACATCTGGCGAAAGCATCCATTCCTTTTTCACTACTTAACACCGCCGCTGTCTGCGCATTAGGCGTTTGATGTTTCGTACATTCCTATTTGGCATGCATTAGGCGTTTTTTTTCGTTTGCGGCTCCGCCTGAACATCTGCTTTGATAAGGTCATTCGACCCTGAATGACCGGCGTGCCACGGTCATCCTGATAATAAACGATAGAGATCCGTGCCATGCCTCAGCTCCCGTTTCTAGCGACTAACGATGTTCGCGACCGTTTCTCCAAAGCCATGTCGGCGATGTATCAAACAGAAGTGCCCCAGTACGGCACGCTGCTGGAACTGGTCGAGCAGGTAAATCAGGAAACCCTTAGCCAGCAGCCAGAGCTGCGCCGCCGCCTGGAAGCTCAAGGCGAGCTTGCCCGCCTGAGCGTAGAGCGCCACGGGGCGATCCGGGTGGGGTCTGCCGAAGAACTATCCATGCTGCGGCGCTTGTTTGCCGTCATGGGCATGTACCCGGTGGGCTATTATGATCTTTCAGAAGCGGGAGTGCCGGTGCACTCCACGGCGTTTCGCCCTATCGAGGATGAGGCGCTGGCTTGCAACCCGTTCCGCGTTTTTACCTCACTGCTGCGCCTGGAACTTATCGAAAACGAGGCGCTGCGCCAGCGTGCGGAAGAGATTCTCGCCAAACGGGATATTTTCACGCCAACGGCGCGTGAACTGATCGAGCGCTTTGAAACGCAGGGCGGGTTAACCGCTGAAGAGGCCGATCAGTTCGTGAACGAGGCTTTGGAAACCTTCCGCTGGCATCAGGATGCCACAGTTGATCTGGATACCTACCAGGCGCTGCACGACGAGCATCGCCTAATTGCTGATGTGGTGTGCTTTCGTGGGCCGCATATCAATCATTTAACGCCGCGTACGCTGGATATTGATGAAGTTCAGCGCCGCATGCCAAGCGTGGGCATGAATCCGAAGGCGGTGATCGAAGGCCCGCCGCGCCGTGAAGCGCCCATTTTGCTGCGCCAGACAAGTTTCAAGGCGCTGGAAGAATCGATCCGCTTTGCAGGCGACGCCCAAGGCACGCACACCGCCCGCTTTGGTGAAATCGAGCAGCGCGGCATGGCTCTTACGCCGAAAGGCCGGGCGCTTTACGATCAGTTGCTGGGGGAAGGGCGCAAACAAACGGGGGGACTGAATAACGATGCCCACCAAGCGGTTATGGACAAGGTATTTGCTGAGCTTCCAGATAATGATGAAGCCATGCGCCGCGAAGGGCTGGCCTACTTCCACTACCACCTTACCGGTGCCGGGAAGGCAGCCGCGCAAAGCGTGACGACCGATATGGATGTCCTGATCGCCAAAGGCTTCGTGGAAGCCCAGCCGATTACCTACGAAGACTTCCTGCCGGTTAGCGCCGCGGGCATCTTCCAGTCAAACCTGGGCGGGGGCGAAAACGAAGCCTATGCGGGCAACGCCAACCGCGAAGCGTTCGAAGAAGCGCTTGGCGCCTCGGTGACCGATGAACTGGCGCTTTATGCCGAGCGCGAACAGGCGTCTAAACAGCGCGTGCTGGCCGCATTGGCGGGCTAATAGCTCTTCAGCGTTCTTGACTCGGGCTGCCTAACCGGCGGCCTGAGTCGTTTATACGCGGCATTCAGCGCTGGCCGTTATATGCTCGACGAAACGGCGCACCTTGCCAAGCTCGCCCAGATGTTCGGGATACACCAGATAGTACGCACTCTCGCTGTGTAGCCGATGCGGCCAGGCCTGAGCGAGCCGCTTGTCCGCCAGTTCTTCATCGACGGTAAAGTGCGGCACTAACGCCACGCCGCCGCCTGCCATGGCGGTGCGCACCAGCATAGGGAAGGTCTCAAAACGGGTGCCGTGGTAGCTGCGATCAGTGGCGATTTCCTGGCTTGCAAACCAGTGGTGCCAGGCGTCGGGGCGGGTGGACAGATGGAGTAGCGGCAGCTGGGCCAAGTCGCTTGGCGTATGGATCGGGTGCCGGTCCAGAAGTGACAGAGCGGCAACCGCGACCATCTCTTCATCCACCAGCTTATGGCAGGCAAGGTTGGGCCAGCTGCCATGGCCGTAGAACAGCGCAACATCAATATCCTGCTGCTCAAGGTCAAAATCTTCCACCCGATCATGAAACTCTAGACTAATGCCCGGATTCGCCGCTAGAAAGGGCGGTAATTTATCTGCCAGCCAGCGGCTGCCGAAGCTGGGTAGCGTGGCGACTTTCAGCACTTCACTGTTGCCGCTGTAGGTCATGATGGTATGGGTCGACATCTCAAGCTGGGCCAGTATCTTGCGTACATCACTCAAAAAAATGGCGCCTTCGGGGGTAAGCACAAGGCTGCGCCTTACCCGGCGAAACAGCTTGTGCTGCAGGGTCGATTCAAGGTGAGCGACCTGTTTGCTGACCGCGCTTTGGGTAAGGTTCAGTTCGTCGGCTGCCCGGGTAAAGCTCATATGGCGAGCCGCCGCTTCAAAGCACTGCATGGCGGCGGTCGAGGGAAGATTGCGAGAAACCAAGCAAGGCACTCCTGATGGACGTTTGCCGCCCCGACGGCTGGCCGGGGCAGCGGTAAACGTTGATCATAGCGCAGGCGAAGCGGGGGTTATATCACCACGTGTAGCGAGACGCCTAGTCAATCAGCCCCTGCTCGCGAGCCATGGCGTAAGCGGCCTTGGGGCCATCCCAGAGTGAGGGCAGCAGAATCAGCGATACCGGCACGGCAGTGATCACGATAAATTGCTGCAGCGCGGCGATCTGGCCTTCACGCATGGCCAGCAGTACCGCGGCCATGATCGTCATGGTCACGCCCCAGAAGGCGCGTAGAAATGGGCTGGGCTCGTCGTGGCCAGCACCGACCATGGCAATGGAGTAACTCATGGAGTCGCCGGTGGTGGCCACGAAGATGGTCGTCAGCAGCAGGATTGCCAGCGCCATCCAGGTGCCGCCAGGCAGCGCCTGGGCCAAGGTGAGCGTGGCGATGTCGAACTGAAAGTTCGTCAGCGCATCGGTCAGTTCGATCACGCCGGTCAACTGGTAGTAGATGCCCGAGCCGCCCAGCAGTGTGAACCAGACCGTGGTGGCGATGGGGGCGATGACCGCCACGGCCAGAATCATCTCGCGAATGGTGCGCCCGCGAGAGATGCGCGCTACGAAGATCGCCATCAAGGGCGCAAAGGCGATGAACCAGGCGTAGAAGAACACGATCCACCACTGCATCCAATCCGCCGGCGAGGTTTCCGCGGTGGCGGTGACCATCTTGAAGAAGTTGTCCAGGTACGTGCCCATGCCGGCAAAGTAGCTGTTGAACAGAAACAGCGTCGGCCCGAACAAAAAGATGACCGCGCCGATGCCCAGCGCCAGCATGACGTTGAAGCGGCTCAAAAGCTGCATGCCCTTGTGCACACCGCTGACCGCTGAAAGCACGTACACCATACCCAGGGTCGCCAGAACCAAAAGCCGTGTAACGAAGGTATTGGGCAGCCCGAACAGCACCTCGAGGCCATGGCTGACCTGGGTCGCCAGAAAGCCGACCGGCCCGACGGTGCCCGCTACCACTGCCAATACGCAGCAGGTATCCACGACGCCACCCAGGGGGCCACGCATCAAGCGCTCGCCGAATAACGGGTAGAGCAGGGTGCGTGGTTGCAGCGGCTGGCCTTTCACGTAGTGGGCGTGGGCCAGCACAATCGCGGTGAGCGACCCCAGTACCGCCCAGCCGACGAATCCCCAGTGGGTAAACGACTGCGCGAGCGCGCCAGGCACCGCAGCGGCCACGCCCGGGTCGGTATCGAAGGTGGGGGGCACGTTCACGAAGTGATAGATCGGCTCGCCGGCGGCGAAAAAGACGCCACCACCGCCCAGCAGCGTACACAAGATGATCGAAAGCCACTTGAAGGTACTCAGCTCCGGTGCATCCAGGTTGCCGATCTTGGCGTTGCCGGCCGGGGTCAGCGCAAGCCCGATGGCGATAAAGAACGTCAACAGCATCAGAAACTGGAAGTAGGTACCGAAGGTCAGCGCGCTCCAGGCAAAACCCTGGCTGATCGAGTCGGCGACAAGGTCCAGGTCGTAAAAGGAAAGCGCTAGAAAAAGCACGATGAAGCCAATGCTTAGCGTAAGGACGATAGGATCGCCAAACGAAAATCGCGTTTGGCGGTCGGCATCAGAGGCCGATTGAGTCATTAATATACCTTTTGGGTGGCAAGAAGAGGCGGTGTGCCCAAGCCTAGCAAGAAGGGCATTAAGCGACGCGATGCGGCAAAGTGCGCGGCATACAGCTAAAAAAAAGCGCCATTCATTGAATGGCGCGAGGACAGGAAACTGCGTTCAGTATATCGCGCATATAGACCAAAGTCTAACGTGATTGCTTTTGGTGCTTGAAAAGAGCGTCATGCACCAATACAGCGCCTTGTTAGTTGCGCTGTGCTCAATTAACCGAAGTAAGCGTTTGAAATTCATTCATAAAAACAATGTTGGCCACATTGCTGCAAATAGCCTTGCAACGTTTTGTATACAAGGCTGACAGTGATGACTGCTTCAATACCCAATTCTCGAACGATGTTCCACAGGCTGATCGGCGGCGCGGTTGCCTCATTATTACTGGCGAACAGCGTGAGCGCAGACGTCACGGCAATCCGCTTCCAACTTGATTGGCGCTTTGAGGGGCCAGCGGCGCCCTTTCTGATGGCAGAAGAGAAGGGCTATTTTGCGGAAGAGGGGCTGAACGTTCAGATCGACGCTGGCAGCGGCTCGGCAGGAGCAATCAACCGTGTAGCCTCAGGTGCCTATGAAATGGGCTTTGGCGACCTGAACGCACTGATCGAGTTCCTGGCGGAAAATCCTGACGGGCCGGGCATTCAAGGGGTATACGTGGTCTACGACGGTACGCCCACGACAGTGTTTGCACTCAAAGAGAGCGGTATTGAGTCGCCAGCGGATCTTGTCGGCAGGACTATTGCCGCCCCGGCCTTTGATACGGGCTTTCGCGCCTGGGAGATATTCGCCGCCGCCAACACGTTGGAAACTGATGCCGTCGAGTGGCAGAACGTTGACCCCACGCTTCGTGAGACGCTGCTGACCCGCGGCGATGTAGACGCTATTACCGGCTTCTACTTCACCAGTCTTTTAAACCTTGAAGAGCGCGGCGTTAGTGAAGATGAGCTTACTATCATGCCGTTCCCCGAGTACGGTGTACCGCTTTACGGCAATGCCATTATCGTCAGCGAAGCCTTTGCCAATGAAAACCCGGACGCCGTACAGGGCTTTTTACGTGCCTTTAACCGCGCGCTAGGCGAAACGATCGAGGACCCGGCCACGGCGGTTGCGTATGTCAAAAACCGCGACGGCTTAATTGATGTGGCCATGGAGACTCGTCGCCTGGAGCTTGCCCTTGAAAGCGCGGTGAATACGCCTGATGCCCGCGAGCATGGCGTAGGCGGGGTTGACGAGGAACGCTTGATAGAAGCGATTCAACTGGTCGCCGACGCCTACGATTTGCCCAGCCTGCCGTCGCAGGATCAGGTGTTTACCTCGCGCTACCTGCCGCCGGTGGAAGAACGCATGCTGCTGGAGGCGCGCTAGATGTCGGCAGCGTTTGTCAGCTTTGATGACGTTAGCTTGGCGTATGACAGGTCGGGCAACGCGATTGAGGATATTAACCTGAGTATTCACGAGGGCGAGTTTGTGGCCTTCGTGGGGCCATCTGGGTGTGGTAAATCGACCTTCATGAAACTCTGCACCGGACTGCACGCGCCTACCCAGGGCAAAGTGCAGGTAGACGGCAACCCGGTAACCGGGCCGTTGAAAATATCGGGCATGGCGTTTCAGAACGCCAATTTGTTGCCCTGGCGCACTACCCTGGATAACGTGCTGCTGCCGCTCGAGATCGTCAAACCTTACTGTCATCAGTTTCGTAAGCGCCGTGAAGAGTTTGTGGGCTGGGCACGCAAGCTGCTTGCGACCGTTGGTCTTGCTGAGTATGAGGATAAATACCCTTGGCAGCTTTCCGGCGGTATGCAGCAGCGCGCCTCCATCTGCCGGGCGCTGATTCATCAGCCGCGTCTTCTGATGCTGGATGAGCCGTTTGGCGCGCTGGACGCGTTTACCCGTGAAGAGCTTTGGTGCGTGCTGCGTGATCTCTGGGAAGCCCAGCGGTTTACCGTGGTGCTGGTCACACATGACCTGCGCGAAGCGGCCTTTCTAGCGGATACGGTTTATGTAATGAGTCGGCGGCCGGGGAGGGTGATCGAGAAGCGCACCATTTCGCTTGAACGCCCGCGCCCGCTTGAGATGACGTATGAAAAACCCTTTATTGATCTGGTACAGGCGTTACGCGCCCAGATTGGTGAAGTGCGCAGTAGCTAAGGGGCCTGTCATGAATCAACCTGGAAAAACAGCCGAGCGTTTGGCGCCCTGGATCGCCGTGGTGGTTCTGGTGGTCGTGTGGGAAGCGCTCGTCAGACTCTTTGACGTACCCAGCTTTATCTTTCCAAGCGCGATGGAAACCGCCCAGGCGTTGATTACCTATGCCGGGCCTATTGGCAAACACTCCTGGCAGACGCTCTGGACCACGGTGATCGGATTTGGGTTAGGCGTGGCGGTGGGGCTGGTGTTGGGCTTTATCGTCGGCTCCTCGCGCTTTCTGTATAACGCCTGCTATCCACTGCTCGTGGGCTTCAACGCCATCCCCAAAGTGGCGTTTGTGCCCATTTTGGTGGTGTGGTTCGGGATTGGCTCGGTGCCCGCCATTTTGACCGCCTTTCTGATCTGCTTTTTCCCCATTGTGGTCAATGTCGCGACAGGCCTGGCCACGCTTGAGCCGGAAATGGAGGATGTGCTGCGGGTGCTGGGCGCGCGACGCATCGATGTGCTGCTGAAGGTGGGCCTGCCGCGCTCGCTGCCGTACTTTTTTGCTTCGCTGAAAGTCGCTATTACGCTGGCCTTTGTCGGCACAGTAGTCTCGGAAACCGTGGCTTCCAATCAGGGCATCGGCTATCTGATGATGAGCGCAGGCTCGCAAATGCGCATGGGCTTGGTGTTTGCAGGGCTTATCGTGATCAGTGCCATGGCCATGGTGATGTACGAACTCTTTGCTCTACTTGAAAAACGCATGACCGGTTGGGCCCACCGCGGGCAACAGCGCTAGACGCTGTCTGCCTACCAGTGATAGAGCAGCGAAGCGCTGGTGGTGTTATCGGTGCGTACGCTGGTATCGTCCGGCGGCTGGGAGTTGTGCTTGATCTCGTGAGACAGGCGCAGCGACATGCGCGAGTTAAGCCGTGCGGTCAGCGCGGTAAGCGACCGGCCGGTGGTATTCTGGCTGGTATACTCCACTGACATTTCCTGTTCAATATCAGCGTAGTCAGAAAACCCCCAGTGGTAGGCAAGCGCCGAGTAGGCAACGGCAAGGCGTTCATTATCATCATCGCGCAAGCGGTCGTTACGGTAGCCAGGCCCCGCCTCTAGCGACAGTGAATGGCGCGAACCTTCCAGCAACTGGCGCCCGTAGCCGCCGATCACCGAGAGCTGCTGGTCGTAGCCGGCAAAGCGGTCCTTTTCCCAGCGGGCAAAGCCAAACAGGTAGTGCGGACCGCTGAAATCAAAGCGCTCGCGACCTGCTATCAGGTACTGCTCGGCGCTGGTTTCCCCATCCTTGCTCACGTTACGCACTTCACCGCGCAGCGAATGGGTAAAATCGCCGGTCAGCCAGGTCAGACGCGTCTTGCCGATCAGCGTCTGGCTGTTGGTATTGCCTGAGAGGTGAGTGAAGCCAAGCTCAGCATCGCCGCTGAAAATCGGCGCGTCATCGGTGGGTGGGGGTGGAGCGTAAAACGGGTTCGCGGCCGCCGGGCCGACCAATACCGTGCTGGAAAAGGTGGTACTAACAAACACTAAACAGCTCGACGAAACAACACGTTGAAATATGCTGGGCACCCAACGCCTCCCTTAATGACATAAAAGATGGCGATTAACGTCGCCTCACTGCGCATGTCATAATGACGCTGTCGCGCACCTTGAGTTCCGCCATGACTGATTCCCGCCCCCGTACCTTAGCTGAATTGCAGCGCTGGCGCCGTACTCGCGCTAAACGGCGCTGGTATAAACGTAGCTTTCGGTTACAGGTAATGCTGCTGGTGGGTCTGCTGCTGGCCGGCATGCTACTGGCTCAGGGCACATATCTCAATCACCGCAAGGCGGATATTATCAGCCACCAGATGGGTGAGAGGGCACTGGCCGTGGCGAAAACCGTGGCCGGCATGCCGCAGATTGTGAACGCCTTTGCCATTCCAGACCCTTCAATGATCATTCAGCCGCTGGCTGAACGGGTGCGTCATGAAACCGGCGCGCGCTACGTGGTAGTCGGTAATGCCCAGTCCATTCGCTACTCGCATCCGGTGGTAGAGCGTATTGGCCAGCCCATGGTGGGCGGCGATAACGACCAGGCGCTGATCTATGGCCAATCCTATGTTTCTGAGGCGACCGGTTCGCTGGGCACGGCCATGCGCGGCAAAACCCCCATCTGGGATGAAGAGGGCAATATCATCGGCGTGGTGTCCGTCGGCTTTATGATGGACCGGGTCGAGATGGATGTCGCCCGTTACACAAACCTCGGCTGGGCGCTGGTCGTGCTGATGATTGCGCTGGGTTTTGCCGGGGCCTACTGGCTATCCCAGCACCTCAAGAAAGTGATTCTGGGCCTGGAGCCCTATGAAATTGCCCGGCTGGCCATGGAGAAAGAGGCCATTTTGCAATCCATCCATGAGGGTATCCTGGCGGTCAATCGTGATGGCCATATTACCCTGGTCAACCAGCAAGCTAGGCGGTTTCTCAACCTTCCCGATGAGCATGTTATGCTGGGCCAGCCGATTCAGGATGTGGTTCCCAATACCCGCCTATTGGAAGTTCTCAAGCACGGTGAGCAGGAGTTTGATCAGCAGATGTGGCTGGGCGACCATCCGGCGGTGGTCAACCGGGTGCCCATTCTTCATGACGGGGAAATCGAAGGAGCGGTGGCCACATTTAGAAGCCGCCGGGAAATCATCGATCTCTCCCAGGCGCTTACACAGGCCAGCCGCGACGTGGATATGCTGCGCGCTCAGGCGCACGAGTTTTCTAACAAGCTGTACACCATTTCCGGTTTGCTACAGCTTAAGCGTGTTGATGAAGCGCTGGCCCTGATTCATCAGGAGACCGAACGCGCCCAGGCTCAGATGAGCTTTTTGATGCGCCACGTGGCCGATACCGTGCTCAGCGGTACGTTACTGGGTAAACTGACCCGAGCACGAGAACTGGGCGTGACCATGGAGATTGACGAGCAAAGCTCGCTCTCCAGCCCGCTTACGCCCACCGGCCAGGAAGTGATGATGAGTGTGGTGGGCAACCTGTTGGATAACGCCTGCCACGCGGCGCTGAATGGACCTAACGGGAAGGCGCCCAAGGTGCGGCTGTTTCTTACCGACCTCGGCGAACAGCTGCTGGTGGAGGTTGAAGACAATGGTCCCGGGGTGCCCGAGGCCCATGCTGAATCGATATTTCAGGAAGGTTTTTCCACCAAGACCGGCAAGCATTGCGGGATTGGACTGCCATTGGTGGCGCGCCTATGCCGCCAGCACGGCGGAGCGGTGACGCTTGAGGAGAGTGAGCTGGGTGGCGCATGCTTTATCGCCGTACTGGACCGCTCGCTATGCACCACACCTTGATCGTTTAAACGACCACAACGGCTAGAGGGAACGTGATGTCTGCAACGCAATACGGCATTTTGGTCGTTGAAGATGATTTTCGCATTGCTGATATTCATAAAGCGTTTATTGAACAAAGCGACGGCTTTTATATCGCAGGCGTTGCCCGCAACGGCGGCGAAGCCAAGGCGCTAATGGCTAAGCATGCCGCCACTATTCATCTGGTACTTCTGGATGCCTACCTGCCTGATGTCGAAGGTCTGGAGCTTTTATGGGCGATCAGGCGCGACTATACCCATGTGGATATCGTCATGGTGACCGCCGCCCGCGAGGTGGACACCATCAGCGAGGCGCTGCGTGGCGGCGTGTTCGACTACCTGATCAAGCCTATTGAAGCGGCCCGCATGGAGCAGATGCTGGCCCGTTTTCGGCGTGAGCGCGAAGCGCTTGCCGGGCGTAATGAGATGAACCAGGACGAGCTGGACCATGTGTTTACCCGGCTACAGCCGGGGGACGCGCCGCGCCAGGCCTCAAATGTCCTGCCCAAGGGCATTGATCGGCTGACCTTAAGGCGGGTAGTTGAAGCCCTGGCCGCCGAGGCGACGCCGCTAACCGCCATGCAGGTCGCCCGGGTCATGGGTGCCAGCCGCTCTACCGCTCGACGTTACCTGGAGTTTCTCGTCGCAGAGCGTGGGGTTAGCGCAGAGCTTGGCTATGGCGATGTGGGCCGCCCAGAGCGACGCTATCGACTGCTTGAGACAGCAAACGATTGGCTTGAGTCGCTTTAACCCGATCATGAGTTCGTACACATTGGCGTGCCGTGAACAAAATGAACAAAATGCCCACAAAGAACATTTTGTTTTTTATGTTCACAAGCTTGTCGTAGAGGGCAGGCGTCTTCTAACGTTCGCGGCGTAACCACGACATAATAACAGTGGACCACACAACAACATTTAAATGTGGAGAACGCCAATGACTTCGCTTTCGCTTAAGCGCTTAGCCGTGATCGCCCTACCGATGGCTGCCCTGGCAGGCATGATGACATCCGCCCAGGCACAGGAGTGGACGCCGAGCAAATCGATTGAGTTCGTGGCGCCTGCCAACCCGGGTGGCGGCTGGGATACGCTGGTGCGTACCATGTCGCGCGTCCTTCAGCAAGAAGGACTGGCCGACAGGAACTTTGCGGCCATCAACGTACCTGGCGGCGGCGGCGCAGTTGCATGGGCACAGATCGCCCGTGATAGCGGTAACCCGCACAAACTGTTTGCCACCAGCCCGCCAATGATCCTGGTACCACTTGCCGGTGCATCGCGCTACGATCACACCGACTTCACGCCGGTGGCACGCATCAATACCGACTACTCGATCATTCTGGTAGCTGCGGACTCTGAGTATCAGGACCTTAACGATCTGTTTGCCGCACTCAAAGAGAACCCCCGCCTGAGCGTGGGTGGTGGCAGCGCGCCGGGTTCGATGGATCACATCTCCGTGGCTGGACTTGCTTCGGCGGCGGGCCTTGAAGCTTCAAGCGTTAACTACATCCCGTTCTCGGGCGGTGGCGACGCCATGACCAACCTGATGGGCGGACATATTGAAGCGGTCATTACCGGTGCTGGTGAGTCCGTAGGCCAGCTCGGTGAAGGCAGCCAGTTGCGCGCCCTGGGCGTATCTGCCGAAGAGCGTCTGGGCGGTGCGTTAGCTGACGTACCTACCTACCAGGAACAGGGTATCGATTACACCTTCGATATCTGGCGCGGCGTAATGGGCACCCCGGATATGCCCGAGGAAGCGGTCACCTACTACGAAGACCTGTTCGCTGAAATGCTGGAAACCGACGCTTGGCGTCAGGCAAGCGACCAGTTGGGCTGGATCGATGCTTACCAGAACAGCGAAGAGTTTGGTGCCTTCCTTGATGAGCAGCAAGAGCAGTTCAGCAGCGTGCTGAGCGACCTCGGCCTGCTGCGTCAATAAACACCCTATAGAGCAATACTGTGCTATCCCAGCGGCCCATGTGTCGCTGGGTACGTCTGTTCGTGACGCCTGTCCGTGACGACTGAGCGTGTGCTCCCGGAGAATTCCAATGACTAAATTGAATACCAACCAGTGGCTGGCAGTGGTGCTGGCGCTGTTCGCTGCTGCCTATTTGGCCATGGCGTGGCAGGTGCCAACGTTTCCGCTGCCGCGTCCGGTCGACTCTGACCTTTTCCCCAAGGTATTGGGTGCAGCGCTTCTGTTGCTCTCCCTCTTTCTGTTTTTTGAAAAGCCGGGTGCGATTGCCGGGGCGGATACGATTGATGATGACGCGACCATCCACGGGCCGCTTTTGCTGACCCCCTGGGCGCGCGTGATCGTAACGGCGCTGGCGATTGCCGCCTACGCCTTCCTGCTGGTACCGCTGGGTTTTGTGCTCGCCTCCACGCTGCTATGTACCGGGTTGACCGCCTATTACGGTTACCGCCGCCACGGCGTGAACCTGCTGACTTCACTAGGCGTGGTGTTGGCGCTTTACCTCACCATGACACGCGTCATGGATGTCTATTTGCCGACGGGCCTACTGCCCTTCTAACGCCATTCTGAGCAGGTTTTTAAGAGGGTAGATCCCATGGATGCCTTGAACAATCTTATGTACGGCTTTGGCATCGCGCTTGAGCCGATCAATATTGCTTATGTTTTTGCCGGTGTGTTTGCCGGCACGATTATCGGCATGCTGCCGGGGTTAGGCCCCATCAGTGCACTTGCCTTGATGATTCCGATTACCTTTGCCATGGAGCCGTCTTCTGGCTTGATTCTCATGGCGGGGGTTTATTATGGCGCTATTTTCGGCGGCTCTACGTCGTCCATCCTGCTCAACGCGCCAGGGGTGGCGGGTACGGTGGCCACCTCGTTTGACGGCTACCCCATGGCCAAGAAAGGCCTAGCGGGTAAAGCGCTTGCCATTGCCGCCTATTCGTCTTTCGTGGGCGGTACGGTGTCGGTCGTTTTCCTGATGCTGGTGGCCCCGCTGCTCTCCAAGGTAGCGGTCAGCTTTGGCCCGGCTGAATATTTTGCACTGATGGTGCTGGGCCTGACCGCGGTGGTGTCGCTGTCTGACAAATCGCTGGTAAAAGGCTTAATTGCGGCGGTTGTGGGGGTCATGATCTCGATTGTGGGCATCGACATGCAAACCGGCACCGAGCGTTTTACGTTTGGCTCGATCAATTTGCTCGACGGCATCGACTTCCTGGTGGTCGCGCTGGGTATTTTCGCGCTCGCTGAAGTGTTTTACATGCTGCTGCGCGGCGGCGGCGGCAAAGAGGCACCGCGCAATGCCATTGGTTCGCTGAAATTGACCCGCTCTGAAGTGAAAGAGATCGCCGGACCCGTCAGCCGCAGCTCGGTGCTGGGCTTTTTCACTGGCGTACTGCCAGGTGCGGGCGCCACGATCGGCTCGTTTCTGGGCTACAGCATGGAAAAGCGTATCGCCAAAGATGGCCATACCTTTGGCCAGGGTAACATCAAAGGGGTTGCTGCCCCTGAAGCGGCCAACAACGCAGCGTGTACCGGTTCCTTTGTACCGCTTTTAACCCTGGGTGTACCGGGTTCGGGGACCACGGCAGTACTTTTGGGCGCACTACTGGTGATGGGCGTCACGCCCGGCCCGATGATGCTTGAACAGCGCCCGGACGTGTTCTGGGGCGTGGTGGCGAGTATGTATATTGGCAATATTTTCTTGCTGGTACTTAACCTGCCGCTGATTCCGCTGATCGCCAAGATTCTGGACCTGCCCAAGCCGCTGCTGCTCTCGCTGATCCTAATCTTCTGCATGATCGGCGTGTACGGCATGAGCTTTAGCGTATTTGACCTGCTGCTTCTGCTGGGCTTCGGCCTGCTGGGCCTGGGAATGCGCTTGTTCGGCTTCCCGGCAGCCCCCCTGATTCTGGCGCTGATTCTGGGCAATATCATGGAGGAGTCCATGCGCCGTGCACTGCAGATCTCCGGTGGCGACTGGATGACGTTTGTTGATAAGCCGATTTCACTTTCGCTGCTGCTGATTGCGCTGCTGTCGCTGGGCCTGCCGCTGCTGAAGAAGCGCCGCAAACGCGCTATCGCCGAATAAGCGTATATCGCCATAGCTGGATGAAGTTACTGAGAAGCGTCCTGGGTCTACCCAGGGCGCTTTTTTTGTTTTCTGCAAAAAACACTTTGATGGTGCACGGTATCGTCTTGGTGCATGGTAAGCGTGCATTCTGTCTGCGCGATTGCGCCAACTTAGTGCGCTATGAAAGTTGTCGGGTTTTTTGTGTGATTTTAAGTGTTTGATTCTAAATTTATTAATGGCTTTTGTTTCAATGTGGCGCATCCCTTGCAGTATGAATAGTGAACAGTGAATAGCCGACAGTAACTGGCTAGCCGCTAGTAACCGTAACAGGCCCGCCGCCTCGTTGGCAGCTCATCACTGGTCTGATCGCGACGCTCAAATAACGAGCCCTCACCAAAGGGTGCAAGGAGATTCAAGTGGCCACACAACACAACTATCCTTCTCGCCGTTTTATCACCTCTGTACTGGCCGCCGCCGTAATGGGCGCAAGTGCCCAGGCCATTGCCCAGGAAGATGACCCCATCAAGGTGGGCATTCTCCATTCGCTTTCCGGCACCATGGCAATCAGTGAATCCACCCTGAAAGATACCGTGGAGATGCTCATCGAGCAGCAGAACGAAGCCGGTGGTTTGCTGGGCCGCCAGCTGGAAGCCGTAGTAGTCGACCCTGCCTCCAATTGGCCGCTGTTTGCCGAACGCGCCCGCGAGTTGTTAGCTCAGCATGAAGTCGACGTGGTGTTTGGTAACTGGACCTCCGTGTCACGTAAGGCAGTACTTCCGGTATTTGAAGAACTCAACGGTCTGCTGTTCTATCCGGTGCAGTACGAAGGTGAGGAGTCATCTGAAAATGTCTTCTACACCGGCGCTGCACCCAACCAGCAGGCAATTCCGGCTGTTGAATACCTGATCAATGAAGTGGGTATCGAGCGCTTTGCCCTGGTGGGTACCGATTACGTTTATCCGCGTACCACCAACCGCATTCTGGAAGCCTTCCTGAAAGATGAGCACGGTGTGGCAGATGAGGACATCATGGTCAACTACACGCCGTTTGGCCATTCGGACTGGCAGAACATCGTCTCTGAAATTCGCCGCTTCGGTGAAGAGGGTAAACCTACCGCGGTAGTGTCCACCATCAACGGTGATGCCAACGTACCGTTCTACCGTGAGCTCGCCAACCAGGGCATTGATGCGGCCGATATCCCGGTGATCGCCTTCTCGGTAGGCGAGCAGGAGCTTTCCGGTATCGACACCGCACCGCTCGTTGGTCATCTGGCCGCATGGAACTACTTCATGAGCGTGGATGCCGACGAGAACTACGACTTTATCGATGCCTGGATTGAGCATACTGGTGATGAGGAAGCGGTAACCAATGACCCCATGGAGGCGCATTACATCGGCTTCAACATGTGGGCTGAAGCGGTACGCAAGGCGGGTACCACCGAGGTGGATGCGGTGAAGGATGCCATCATCGGCGTAACGGTACCCAATCTTTCCGGCGGCTATGCGGCCATGATGCCCAACCATCACATCACCAAGCCGGTACTGATTGGTGAAGTACAGGATAACGGCCAGTTCGACATCGTCTGGCAGACGCCGTCAACCGTGGCGGGCGATGCCTGGTCCGATTTTCTTCCCGGCTCGCGTGACCTGATTGCCGATTGGCGCAAGCCCATGGAGTGCGGCAACTTCAACGTTGTGAACGGCTCATGCGGTGGTAGCACCGCCGCTGAAGAAGCCGAAGCAGCACTGGCCGAGTAATCCAACCCTCCCCCCAAGCACGTTAGCGTGGCTTGGGGCACGCCATCTCTTACTCAAATAAAAGGAAGAACCCGATGAGGCGTTTCCTTTCCTTGGGGTTTGTATGCTGCTTGCTGTTAAGCCTTTCGCTGACCGCCCAAGCGCAAACAAACGTCACCCCGCCCGATGATAAATCTGCCTATGCGCTTTTAGAGGCGCTGGACGTGGACTCTTACCGTGACAAAGGCGAAGCGATCACCGCCGTTTTGCAAAGCGATGACGAGCGCGCCCGCGACTGGCTGCAGGCGCTACTGGATGGCCGCTTGCAGCGCTCAGACGACGGCCGCTTTATCGTCGTGCTGGATAATTCAGGCCGCAACTGGCCGGTTGCCGATGCGCTGACCGGGGAGCCGCTTGGCGAGATGTCGCGCCGGGAGCTGGATCGCATCGGAATTAATAATGCCCTGCGTAATCAGCTGCGCAGTGCGATTGCCGTAGTAGATCTTTATTCGCCCAACGTCGAGCGGCGACGTACCTCCGCAAACCGCCTGCTCGGCGAGGTGGATGGTGAGCTACTTGCTCCCATCAATGAACTGATCCTGGAGGAAGATGATGGCCAGGTACGTAACCGGCTAAGCCAGGCGGTAGCGATTTATCGCACCGAACAGGGCGAAATGGAAGGCGTCGAGGCGCTGACCGGCAGTCTGCACCCCCGCGCTCGGGTGGCGCTAAGCCGCGCCGCCCATGGCGACGACCCGGTGGTGGCCGACGCCGCCCGCAACGCGCTCGCGAGCGTCGAGCAGAACCTCAAAATCAACCGGGGGGTCGAGACGCTCTACTTTGGCCTGAGCCTGGGGTCGGTACTGGTGCTGGCCGCGATTGGTTTGGCGATTACCTTCGGGGTGATGGGCGTCATTAACATGGCTCACGGCGAGCTGATGATGCTCGGCGCCTATACCACTTGGATGATGCAGCAGCTGTTGCCCGGCCAACCAGGGCTTGCGCTAGTGCTATCCATTCCAGCGGGCTTTCTGGTCGCCGCACTCGTGGGCGTGGCGATTGAACGCAGCGTGATTCAGTTCCTCAAAGGCCGTCCGCTAGAGACCCTGCTGGCCACCTTCGGTATCAGCTTGATTCTGCAGCAACTGGTGCGTACAGGGATCTCACCACTTAACCGCACGGTGATTACCCCCGAGTGGATGAGTGGCTCGCTGGTCATTAATGATGCGCTGTCGCTGACCATTAATCGCATGGTCGTACTGGCGTTTGCGCTGGTGGTGTTTGCCGGTTTAATGCTGATTATGCGCCGTACGCGCTTGGGGCTTGAAGTGCGCGCTGTGACCCAAAACCGTGCCATGGCACGTTCCATGGGCATTCGTGCCACACGCGTGGATATCATGACCTTTGCGCTGGGTTCCGGTGTGGCAGGCCTTGCAGGCGTGGCGCTTTCTCAGCTAACTAACGTAGGGCCGAACCTGGGCCAGAACTACATCATTGATTCATTCATGGTGGTGGTATTTGGCGGCGTGGGCAATCTCTGGGGCACGCTTGTGGCCGGGCTTTCGCTGGGCGTGATCAACCAGGTGCTGGAACCCTGGGCGGGGGCGGTGCTCGCCAAGATTATCGTGCTGGTCTTTATCATCCTGTTCATTCAAAAACGCCCGCGTGGACTCTTCCCGCAGAAGGGTCGGGCTGCGGAGGGCTAATCCATGATGACACAACCACCTTCAAGCCAGTTTTGGCTAACCTGCCCGTTTGGCGAGCGTGCTACACAGGTCTTTCTAGGAGTACTGTTCGCGGCGCTGCTGATCGTCACCGTGCTGCATGTGGCAGTACCCCAAGGCAGTCCGCTGCACGTCAACGCCTACACAGTGAACCTGTTCGGCAAGTATTTAAGCTACGCGCTGCTGGCCGTGGCGGTGGATCTGGTGTGGGGGTATCTGGGCATTTTAAGCCTGGGTCACGGGGCATTTTTCGCCATTGGTGGCTACGCCATGGGCATGTACCTGATGCGCCAGATTGGTGACCGAGGTACCTATGGCCACCCGGTGCTGCCGGATTTCATGGTGTTTCTCAACTGGGACAGCCTGCCCTGGTATTGGCAGGGCTTTGATATGGCCTGGTTCGCGTTTGCCATGGTGCTGCTGGCGCCGGGCCTGCTGGCCTTGGTGTTCGGGTTCCTGGCGTTTCGCTCTAGGGTGACCGGCGTGTATCTCTCGATCATCACCCAGGCTCTCACCTTTGCACTGATGCTGGCGTTCTTTCGTAACGAGATGGGCTTTGGCGGCAACAACGGTCTGACCGACTTCCGTGAGCTTTTAGGCTTCAACCTGCGTAGTAACGACACGCGGCTGGGACTGTTTCTGGCGACCGGCGTTGCCTTGGCGCTGGGTTATATTCTGTGCCGGGCCATTGTTACCAGTAAGCTGGGCCGGGTGTGTGTGGCCACTCGAGATGCGGAAGCGCGTACGCGCTTTATCGGCTACCGGGTGGAGCGCTTTCAGCTGTTTGTGTTTGTGGTTTCCGCGATGCTCGCGGGTCTGGCAGGCGCCCTCTACGTGCCCCAAGTGGGCATCATCAACCCCAGCGAGTTCTCGCCGCTGTTTTCCATTGAGATCGTATTGTGGGTGGCGTTGGGTGGGCGAGCCACGCTGTATGGCGCGGTGATTGGTGCGATGTTAGTCAACTACGCCAAAACCGTATTTACCGGTGTCATGCCCGATGCCTGGCTGTTTGCCCTAGGGGCAATGTTTGTTCTGGTGACGGTGCTGCTGCCCAAGGGCGTGGCGGGGCTTCTGCAGAAACAGCGTCGCAAAAAGACGCCCACTATCACCAAGGAGGCTACCGCATGAGCCTGTTGCAATCGCTTAGAACGCGCGACCGGGTATTTGAGTTTATGGCGCCAGCGGCCTCCCCGGTTGATGTGCGCCATGGCCCAATCCTGTATATGGAAGATGTCACGGTGAGCTTTGATGGCTTTAAAGCGATCAATAACCTGAACCTGACCATCGATAACGGCGAACTGCGCTGCATTATCGGCCCCAATGGCGCCGGCAAGACTACCATGATGGACATTATCACCGGCAAGACGCGGCCCACTGAAGGCAGCGTATGGTTCGGAAGCCGCCATAATCTGCTCAACATGAACGAGCCGGAAATTGCCAGTTTGGGCATCGGACGTAAATTCCAAAAGCCCACGGTATTTGAAGCGCTTAGCGTGTTCGAGAACCTGGAACTGGCCATGGCCGCTGACAAACGGATATTTCCCACACTGACTGCCCGCATGACCGGGGAAATCAAGGACCGTATCGACGAAGTGCTGGAAACCATTGGCCTTACCACACTGCGCTTTCAGCCGGCGGGCATTCTCTCCCACGGCCAGAAGCAGTGGCTGGAAATCGGCATGTTGTTAATGCAACGCCCGCGTTTACTGTTGGTGGATGAGCCGGTAGCGGGAATGACCGAGCAGGAAATGGAGCGCACCGCTGAGCTTCTAACAGGTCTTGCTGGCAAGCAATCGGTGGTCGTTGTGGAACACGATATGGGCTTTGTGCGCTCGATTGCGCGCAAGGTCACTGTGCTACACCAAGGTAGCGTGCTGGCCGAAGGCAGCATGGATCAGGTCTCAAACGACCCTAACGTGGTCGAAGTGTACCTGGGTGCTGATGACGAGGAGGCGGCCTGATGCTTGCCATTGAAAAGCTCAATCAGTTTTATGGTGAAAGTCACACGCTCTGGGATCTGGACCTGGACGTGCCCGCTGGCCAGTGTACCTGCGTGATGGGACGTAACGGGGTGGGTAAAACCACCTTGATGAAAGCTATCATGGGCGAAGTGGCAGTGAAAAGCGGGCAGCTTCGCTATCAAGCGGACAGCGAAACGGTTGAGCTAACCCAAAAAGCGGTAGAAGCACGCTCCCGGCTGGGCATTGGTTTTGTACCCCAGGGGCGGCAGATATTCCCGCTGCTTACAGTGGAAGAGAACCTGCGTACTGGCCTTGCCGCCCGAACCGATGGGCTGAAAAAAATCCCTGAGCGCATCTACGAGCTATTTCCGGTACTCAAGGAAATGAAACACCGTCGGGGGGGCGACCTCTCCGGCGGTCAACAACAGCAGCTGGCCATTGGCCGAGCGCTGGTGATTGAGCCTAAGCTTCTGATTTTGGATGAGCCGGGAGAGGGCATCCAGCCCAATATCGTGGCACAAATCGGCCAAGTGATTCGTCAACTGATTGCAGAGGATGGCCTGACCGTGCTGCTAGTAGAGCAAAAGCTCCCCTTTGCGCGTAAATACGCCGATCGCTTTGTGATCATGGACCGCGGCCGCCCTGTCGCCAAGGGCGATATCAGCGGGCTCTCCCAGGAGCTGATCAAACAGCACCTGACGGTTTAACTTATCCACACCCGGTTTTTCATCACTAAGCAAAGCGTCCGCCTACTAGTGGGCGCTTCTATTCTGATTGAGCAGTGACAACAAGCGCTCTTTTCTTGCAGCTTTTCATGGTTGCTACCATTTTGGTGCATTGGGCTTTTTTTACGTATTTTTTTGGTGCATTTTGCGCTGGTGTACTTTTTGTCCTCCGTACTGGCAGTCCGCTCAAGGCGGGACTTCCATGCTTTTCACCATTTTGGCGCATTCCTTGCATTTGAATGGCAAGACTTATTCAAAAGGATGTGACTGCTGCCCATGACCTTGTGCGAACTCGCTACACCGCTTGCTGACTCTGGCCACCGTTTTGATGAGAAACGGCATTGGGCGGCCGAGCTCGCGTTGCGCTTTGCCTGGCGCGAAGGTGCCACTCGGCTCATCCAGGCACGTCATCACGGGCCGCTTCGGGTACAGCGCCCGTTTTATCCTGAGGGCCGTGATGAAGCGTGCCATATTTATGTGCTGCACCCGCCCGGCGGGCTGGTCAGTGGCGATGCACTGACGATCAAGGCGCACGTTGAACGTGGCGCGCATGCCCTATTGACCACCCCAGCGGCGAATAAGCTTTATAAAGCCGACAGCCAAGGCGTTGCCTGGTCGCAACACACCGCGCTTGAGGTGGAAGATGGCGCTACGCTTGAGTGGCTACCCCAGGAAACCATTGCGTTTGATGGCTCTAAAGGCGAGCAGCGCACCCATATCGCGCTGCACGGCAACGCCCGCTGTTTAGGCTGGGAAGTGATGGCACTAGGCCGTCCGGCAAGCCAGTTACCCTATTTGTCCGGACGTATTGAGCAGCACTTTAGTTTGACTCTGGATGACCAGCCGCTGTGGCTGGAGCGCCAGCCGCTGGACCCGCTGCACCCACGCTTTAAGGGCCGCTGGGGCCAGGGAGGCGCGTCGGTACAAGCGACGCTTTGGGCAGTAGGCATTGCCGATGCGCCTGAGGCCATTGATGCCTTGCGTGAAGCGCTGCCTGACAACCCGTGCTGGGCGGTTACGGTACGCCACCGTGTCCTGCTGCTGCGCTATTTAGGCAATTCACGCAATGAGGCCTGGGCGCTTTGTGAACAGGCTTGGCGACTGCTGCGGCCGCGCTGGATTGAGCGCGAGGCGCACACGCCCCGTATCTGGCTTACCTAATTGGCATCTTTTGGATGCACGACTGGAGACATGCCCCATGGAATTAACCCCAAGAGATAAAGACAAGCTACTGCTGTTTTCTGCCGCTCAGCTTGCCGAGCGTCGCAAAGCGCGTGGTCTAAAGCTCAATTATCCAGAAGCCGTCGCGCTGATCAGTTTTGAAATTATGGAAGGCGCCCGCGATGGACGAAGTGTTGCCGATTTGATGAGTTACGGCCGTGAAATCCTCACCCGCGAAGACGTGATGGAAGGGGTGGCCGAAATGGTCGATGAGGTACAGGTTGAAGCCACTTTTCCTGACGGCACCAAACTTGTCACTGTCCATACGCCGATCAACTAGTTATCAGCAATCAGGAGGCTGACATGATTCCCGGTGAATATCAGTTAAAAGAGGGTGATATCGAACTGTGCGTGGGCCGCGAACGGATCATGGTGGAAGTCGCTAACACCGGCGACCGGCCGATTCAGTTGGGCTCTCACTACCACTTTGCCGAAGCCAACCCCGCGTTGGTGTTCGACCGCGCCAAGACGCGGGGCTACCGGCTTGACGTGGCCGCAGGCACCGCCATCCGCTTTGAACCCGGCCAGACCCGCGAGGTGACATTGATCCCGTTTGTGGGCAAGCGCGAAATCTACGGGTTTCGTGGCGAAGTAATGGGCGCACTGGAGGGAGACACACAATGAAACCGGTGAATAAGATCAGTCGGCAAGCCTATGCCGATATGTACGGCCCCACGGTAGGCGACCGGGTACGCCTGGGTGATACCGAGCTTTGGATCGAAGTTGAAAAAGACGCCACCCACTATGGTGATGAGGTCAAATTCGGCGGCGGAAAGGTCATCCGCGACGGCATGGGCCAGAGCCAGCGCAATGACGACACGGTAATGGATACCGTGATTACCAACGCCTTGATCCTCGATTGGTGGGGCATCGTTAAAGCCGATGTAGGCCTGCAAGGTGGACGCATTGCCGCCATTGGTAAAGCGGGCAACCCCGACGTACAGCCTGATGTAGATATTGTGATTGGCCCCGGCACCGAAATCATCTCAGGCGAAGGCAAGATCCTGACTGCAGGCGGCATTGATGCGCATATTCACTTTATCTGCCCCCAGCAGGTAGAAGAGGCGCTAATGAGCGGCGTGACCACCATGCTGGGTGGCGGCACTGGCCCTGCCACCGGCTCTAACGCCACGACCTGTACGCCCGGTGCCTGGCATATCGGCAAAATGCTCCAGGCCGTCGACGACCTGCCCATGAACATTGGCCTGCTGGGCAAAGGTAACGCCAGCCTGCCGGAAGCGCTGGAAGCCCAGCTAGACGCAGGCGCCATGGGCCTAAAGCTGCACGAGGATTGGGGCACGACGCCTGCCTCGATTGATACTTGCCTAAGCGTTGCCGAAAAATACGATGTGCAGATTGCCATCCACACCGATACGCTCAACGAGTCAGGCTTTGTAGAGGATACGCTGGCAGCATTTAAAGAGCGTGGCATTCACACTTATCACACCGAAGGGGCGGGTGGCGGTCACGCGCCGGATATCCTCACCGCGTGCTCCAAAGAGTATGTACTGCCTTCTTCTACCAACCCCACGCGGCCCTACACGGTGAACACCATCGACGAGCATTTGGATATGCTGATGGTCTGCCACCACCTGGACCCTAATATTCCGGAAGATGTCGCCTTTGCCGATTCGCGCATACGCCGCGAGACCATCGCCGCTGAAGATATCCTGCACGACTTGGGCGTGATCTCCATGATTGCCTCGGACTCCCAAGCCATGGGCCGGGTGGGCGAAGTGGTCTGCCGCACCTGGCAAACCGCGCATAAAATGAAAACCCAGCGCGGTCTGCTGCCGGAAGACGAAGCACTCGGCGCGGATAACCTGCGCGCCAAGCGCTATATTGCCAAGTACACCATCAACCCGGCAATTACGCACGGTATCGCCCATGAAGTAGGCTCCATTGAGGTGGGCAAGCTGGCAGACCTGGTGCTCTGGAAGCCCGCGTTTTTTGGTGTGAAGCCCTCGCTGATTTTGAAAGGCGGTATGATTGCGGCAGCGCCCATGGGCGATCCCAACGCCTCGATCCCCACCCCCCAGCCGGTGCACTACCGCCATATGTTTGGCGCCTTTGGCCGTGCGGCCAGCCAAACCCGACTTAACTTTGTCAGCCAGGCGGCGATTGATGGGGGCATTAAAGAGCGCTTGGGCCTGCAAAGCACCTTAGTAGCGTGCAAGAACGTGCGAGGCGTACGCAAAAAAGATATGAAGCTCAACGACGCCTGCCCAGAACTGACCGTGGACCCGCAAACCTACGAAGTACGCTGCGACGGCGAACTTTTAACCTGCGAGCCCGCCACCGAGCTACCGTTGGCCCAGCGCTACCACTTGTTCTGATGGAGGCTATTCCATTTGGGAGGCGCTGGGGGTAGGCCTAAGAGAGGGCGTTGTGAATACATCCCTGTACGCTACTTTTGCCATGCCGGAAATGTAAGGAACAATTTTCGGCATGGCAAAAGACTCTCTCTACAGCCTACCCCCTGCACAGCCATACGATTTTCGAAAGGAAGCTAGTCATGCTGAAACTGATTGAACGTCTAGGCCCGGTAGAGGAGAGCGCGGCCACCGATACGCTGACGCTACCCTTTGAACTGCGCATTCGTGGGCGGCTCAAGGCCGAAAGCGATAGCGGCCAGGCGCTGGGCCTGTTTTTAGACCGTGGCCCGGTACTGCGTAGCGGTGAAGGCCTGAAAGCTGAAAGTGGCGAAGTGGTTCGCGTATGCGCCGCCATTGAACCGGTGGTAACCGCGCGAATAAGTGCTGGCTTGCCTCTGGCGCGGCTTGCTTACCATTTGGGCAATCGCCACGTGCAGCTGGCGCTAGGCGAAGATGAAAAAGGCGGCTGGGTGCGCTTTCCGCCAGACCATGTGCTGGAGGAGCTTGCTGTGCTGCTAGGCGCTACGCTTGAGCACCATAACGACACCTTTGACCCGGAACCGGGTGCCTATAACCAGGTCGGTGGGCATGTTCATTCACACGGGCACAGCCATTCTCATGCTCACGACCACGACCACGACCACGACCACGACCACGACCACTCGCATGAGCATTCCCATGCCCACTGAGCATGCAGCGGAAGGGGATTTAGCGCTACTGGGGTTGATGCAGTTAGTCAGCCCTGCGCTACCCATTGGCGCCTTTGCCTTCTCCCAAGGGCTTGAGAGCGCCTTTGAGCTTGGCTGGGTGCACGACGAGTCGAGCCTCGCAGCGTGGCTTTCTGGTGTCTTGGAAGATGGCCTGACTCGCTGTGAACTGCCGCTGATCGCCCGCCTGTACCGTGCTTTTGAACATGCTGACCGTGATGCGATAGCCCAGTGGGATATGTGGCTAACCGCTACAAGAGAAACCGCCGAGCTGGTTGCCGAAGACAGCCGTCTAGGCGCCTCACTCAAGCGTCTACTGGGAAGCCTTGATTTGCTGCCCAATGAAGACTTACTACCGACCCAGCCAGGCTATGTCACGCTCTTTGCCTTTACCGCTCATGCGCGGCGCGTGCCTGTCCGCCAGGCGCTACTTGGGTTTGGTTGGGCATGGCTTGAAAACCAGCTGGCGGTGGCCTGTAAAGCACTTCCCCTTGGCCATACCGCTGCTCAGCGTTTGATTGAGCAGCTACGTCCGGCGCTGGTGACGGCGGTGGATGAAGCATTAGTACTCGACGATCAAGACCTTGGCCCCGTTTTGCCGGGGCTGGCCCTGGCCAGCGCCCTACACGAAACCCAGTATTCACGACTATTTAGAAGTTAGGAGGTATTTACCATGACTCACTGTTTACGCGTTGGTGTGGGAGGCCCGGTCGGCTCCGGTAAAACGGCACTACTCAAGCAGCTCTGCCTGGCCCTGCGGGATCATTACGATATTGCCGTAGTGACCAACGATATCTATACCCGAGAAGACGCCGATTTTCTGCTTAAGCACGATGCCCTGGCGGCTGACCGTATCCTGGGCGTTGAGACCGGTGGCTGCCCGCATACAGCCATCCGAGAGGATGCGTCGATGAATCTCGCGGCCATTGATGAGCTGCATGCGCGCCATCCCAAGCTGGAGCTGGTGCTGGTGGAATCCGGGGGCGATAACCTCTCGGCCACCTTCAGTCCTGAGCTTTCCGATTTGACGCTCTATGTCATCGACGTCTCGGCTGGCGACAAGATTCCGCGTAAAGGCGGGCCAGGGATTACCAAGTCGGATCTGCTGATCATCAACAAGATCGATATTGCCGAGCAGGTACACGCTTCGTTAGAGGTGATGGAGCGGGACTCGAAAAAGATGCGTGGCGAGCGGCCGTTCGTATTTACCAACCTGTACGATGGGGTGGGGCTTGAGGAGATCATCCGCTTTATTCTTGATAAAGGGATGTTGGACGAACGGCGCCCGCAAATCGCTGAGCAGGCGTAAATAAAAAGGCTGCCATGACCAGGCGGAAAAAGGTCAGGGCAGCCAAAAAGAGTGGTTGGCATCTAGCCAAAACGGGCCATCCCTGGCCACCACATCACCACAGTGAACGTTGTGGTCATCTATAGCCTTAACCTAGGTTATAAAAATGAATTTATAATCTGTCTAACCGCGTTATTATCCAAAAAATCAGCATTAATGATGATAATGTTGATCAAAATCAATTTGATAACGGCGATGTCGCCTGCTAGTTAGCGATAGAAAGCGGGCGGCCAAATAGGTAATTTGGCTGTTTAATAAAGCCATCCTCAGTGCATGTTACACACGGTAAGCGGGAAGCGTTCTAACGTAGATATAATAAAGTGTGGATAGAAAAAGGCTTGCCGACTGGTAAGCCTTTTTACGTTCTAGCGAGTAATGCTTTGTTGCTCTGAGAGCTTGGCAGCCAGTAGGGTGGTAGCGCGCCGCGCCAATGGTGAAAACTCAATGCCCTCAAGCGCTAGGTTGGCAACGAGGCGCTGTTTCATTGGCCTCGCCCAGAAAGTTTCCAGGTGGCGGCAGACGGCCGCGGCGGCGGTTTCCTCGTCGCGGCCGCCGCCTAGGTTGGTGGCGATCTGATTGGTCATGCGAATCAGGTTGGCATCGTTGTTGGTCGACATTATATTTCTCCTCAACCTTGAACATTAGCGGGGCGGTGGTAGATCAAATGGCGGCCTGGGCGTGCAAAACCCGCCAGCAGCAGGCCTGCCGCTTGGGCCTGCTCGACAGCCAGGGCCGTTGCCGCCGAGACGGCCACCAGCGCGCCAATACCGGCGCTTGCGCACTTATGCACCATTTCGTAGCTGGCCCGACTGGAAACCAGTACAAAGCCCTTTTCAAGCGGTACGCCGTCTCGTGCTAGTGTGCCAATCAGCTTGTCTAGCGCATTATGGCGGCCCACATCCTCGCGTAGCCGCTGAATGTGGCCCTGCAAATCACACCAGGCAGCGCCATGCACGGCTCCTGTCGCTGCCTTTAAGGGTTGGTAGTTGGCAAGCTCCCCTATGGCGTATTGAATGGCCGTATCATCAAGAGGCGGCGCGGTTACCGTAGGGATCGGCCGAATGGCCTGCTCTAGCGCCTCGGTGCCGCATAGCCCGCAGCCGGTACGTCCGGTCATGCTGCGTCGGCGCTCCTTCAGGGCTATCAGGCGCTGGGTGGCAATGTTCAGATGAACGGCCAGGCCGTTCTTTTCTTCTTTCACCTCCCGGTCGTAGCACTCATGGGGGTGCGCGATAATGCCCTCGGTGAGACTAAAGCCTAGCGCCAGGTCTTCAAGGTCTGCCGGGCTTGCCATCATTACTGCATGGGAGATGCCGTTGTAGACCAGCGCTACCGGCACTTCCATCGCAAGCGTGTCCTCTTGGCTACCGGCAACCCAGCCGTTGGTGCCTTTATGCACCTCAACCGGCAAGCGCGCCAGAGCGGCTGTCGGTTGAGGAAAAGTGTCGCGTTCTCGCGCTACGCTCATGGCGCCTCCTGCTGCGCCTTCGCCAAGTGCTTCTTCTGGGCCTGATCGAAGGCGCTGAAGCGCTGCTGCCAAGCGGAGGGCTGGCTGACTTTTTCTACCTGCACGGCGGTAACCTTGTATTCGGGGCAGTTGGTGGCCCAATCCGAGTTATCGGTAGTGATAACATTAGCGCCACTGCCAGGGTGGTGGAAAGTAGTGTAGACCACCCCCGGCTGCATGCGCTCACTTAGCCGTGCGCGCAGCACTGTCTGGCCCGAGCGGCTGGTAATACCTAACCAGTCGCCGTCATGAACGCCGCGCAGCTCTGCATCACTGGGGTGCAGCTCCAGCACATCTTCGTTGTGCCACTGCTGGTTATCGGTACGACGGGTCTGGGCACCCACATTGTACTGGCTGAGAATCCGCCCAGTGGTGAGCAGCAGCGGGAAGCGGCGGTTGGTGCGCTCTTCGGTGGCCACGTACTCGGTAATCGCGAAACGGCCCAGCCCGATTGGGAAGGTGGTCTCGTGCATGGTCGGCATGCCTTGTGGGTGCTCGTCGTTACATGGCCACTGCAGACTGCCGTACTCCTCAAGCTTCGCGTAGCTCACCCCGGTAAAGCTTGGCGTAAGCGTTGCGATCTCATCCATGATTTCAGAAGGGTGTGTGTAGTGCATCGGGTAGCCCAGCGCATTGGCGAGGTCCTGAGTGATTTCCCAATCCTGTTTGCCAGCCACCGCCGGCATGACTTTGCGCACCCGGTTGATGCGCCGCTCGGCGTTGGTGAAGGTGCCGTCCTTCTCCAGAAAGCTGGAACCCGGTAGCAGCACATGGGCGAACTTGGCTGTCTCGTTGAGGAAAATATCCTGAACGATCAGACAGTCCAGCGAGCGCAGCGCCGCCTCAACGTGCTGAGTGTTAGGGTCGGATTGCGCGATATCCTCCCCCTGCACGTAGAGCGCCTTGAAGCTGCCTTCGATCGCGGCATCGAACATGTTGGGAATGCGCAGCCCCGGCTCGTTGTCCAGGGTCACACCCCAGGCAGCCTCGAAACGGCCACGGGCTATTGGGTCGGCGACGTGCTGATACCCCGGAAGCTCGTGGGGAAAGGAGCCCATGTCACAGGAGCCCTGCACATTGTTCTGGCCGCGTAGCGGGTTGACGCCCACGCCCTCGCGACCAATATTGCCAGTGGCCAAGGCCAAGTTAGCGATCCCCATCACCATGGTGGAACCCTGACTGTGCTCGGTCACGCCCAGGCCGTAGTAGATGGCGCCGTTGCCAGCCGTGGCGTAGGTGCGTGCCGCTTGGCGCACGGCCTCGGCGGGCACCCCGGTAATCATTTCGCTAGCCTCGGGGGAGTGGCGCGGATCAGCGATAAAGTCGCGCCAGCTCTGATACGCCTCAGTATCACAGCGTTTGGTCACAAACGCCTTGTCTTCCAAGCCTTCGGTGACCACCACATGTCCAAGCGCGTTGATTAAGGCCACGTTGGTGCCGGGGCGAAGCGGTAGGTGCTGGGCCTCGCTCAAGTGCGGCGTCTTGAGCAGGTCGATATAGCGCGGGTCGGCGACGATTAGCTTCGCTCCCTGGCGCAGACGCTTACGCATCAGCGAGCCGAATACCGGGTGGGCGTCGGTGGGATTAGCGCCAATCACGATAATCGCGTCAGCCTTCATCACCGAATCAAAGGTCTGGGTACCTGCAGATTCGCCTAGCGTGGTCTTCAGGCCATAGCCGGTAGGCGAGTGGCAGACCCGAGCGCAGGTGTCGGTGTTGTTGTTGCCAAATGCCGCGCGGATCAACTTCTGCACCAGGTAGGTCTCTTCGTTGGTACAGCGCGATGAGGTGATGCCGCCGATGCTCTCGCGGCCGTGCTCGGCCTGGATCGCTTTCAGGCGGCTGGCGGCAAAGCCGATGGCTTCTTCCCAGCTAGCCTCGCGCCAGGGCTGGTCGATGCTCTCGCGGATCATCGGCGTGGTCAGGCGGTCTGGATGAGTGGCGTAGCCAAACGCAAAGCGCCCCTTCACGCAGGAGTGGCCATGGTTGGCGTCGCCGCCTTTGTAGGGCACCATGCGCACGAGCTTATCGCCTTTCATCTGGGCCTCGAACGAGCAGCCCACGCCGCAATAGGCGCAGGTGGTCACCACGCTTCTATCCGGCACGCCATGATCGATCACGCTGTTTTCCATTAGCGTGGCCGTGGGGCAGGCTTGAACGCAGGCGCCACAGGAGACGCAGTCCGAATCCATAAACGCCTCGTCCTGCCCCGCCGACACCTTGGAGTCGAACCCGCGGCCGTCGATGGTCAGGGCAAAGGTGCCCTGCACTTCCTCGCAGGCGCGCACACAGCGCGAACAGACGATGCACTTGCTGGGGTCAAAGCTGAAGTAGGGGTTGGATTCATCTTTGGCGGCTTCAAGATGGTTCTCGCCCTCAAAGCCGTAGCGTACTTCGCGAAGGCCTACGCTGCCTGCCATATCCTGCAGCTCGCAGTCGCCGTTGGCCGGGCAGGTCAAACAGTCCAACGGATGGTCGGAGATGTACAGCTCCATCACGTTGCGGCGCAGCTTGGCCAGCCGCTCGTTCTGGGTGGTCACCTTCATACCTTCAGCCACTGGCGTGGTGCAGGAGGCAGGTAGCCCGCGCCGCCCCTCTACCTGCACCGCGCACAGCCGACAGGAGCCAAAAGGCTCCAGACTGTCTGTGGCGCACAGCTTGGGAATATTGATATCGGCCAGCGCCGCTGCACGTAGCACTGACGTTCCTTCCGGCACGCTGATGGTGACGCCGTCAATTTCTAGATTCACCAGGGCCGTGCCGAGCGCCTGAGGCGGGAAGGGGGTGCCAAGATCTTTGCCATGAGCGGCGTTTTTGGCGTGCTGTTTGGGGTCAAAGTGTCCGATCATGATCTGTCTCCGTTCGCTGCCCGCTGGAAATCATCGGGGAAGTGTTTGAGCGCGCTTTGCACCGGGAAGGGGGTCATGCCACCCATGGCGCAGAGCGAGCCATCCACCATCGTTTCGCAGAGGTCATGGAGCAGGGCGAGGTTGGCCTCGCGGTTTTGGTTGGCGCGGATGCGGTCAATCACCTCCACGCCACGGGTCGAGCCTATACGACAGGGCGTACATTTACCGCAGGACTCCACCTTGCAGAATTCCATTGAGAAGCGCGCCTGTTCGGCCATGTCCACGCTCTCGTCAAACATTACTACGCCACCGTGGCCCAGCACCGCGCTTTCCGCGGCAAAGGCTTCGTAATCCAGCGGCAGGTCCCACTGGGATTCCGGTAGGTAAGCACCCAGCGGGCCGCCCACCTGTACGGCGCGCAGCGGTTTGCCGCTTAGCGTGCCGCCGCCGAATTCTTCCATCAGGGTGCGCAGAGTAGTGCCGAAGGCTAGCTCTACTAGCCCGCCGCGTTTGACGTTGCCCGCCAGCTGAAGCGCCAACGTGCCCCGGGAGCGGCCCATGCCGTGGGTGGCATAGGCCTCGGCACCTTCGGCAAGAATAAACGGCACGGCGGCCAGCGAGAGCACGTTGTTAACCACTGTAGGGCGGCCAAACAGGCCCTCAATGGCGGGTAGCGGTGGCTTAAAGCGCACCAGGCCACGCTTTCCTTCCAGGCTTTCGAGAAGCGATGTTTCCTCACCGCAGATATACGCCCCAGCGCCCAGGCGCACTTCAAGATGAAAGGCGCGGCCGCTACCGCATAGATTGTCGCCCAGGTAGCCAGCCTGTTCGGCGCGGGCAATTGCTTCGTCAAGAATTTCTTTGGCCAGCGGGTATTCCGAGCGCAGGTAGATGTAGCCCTGAGTCGCTTTCACTGCGAGCCCGGCAATCGCCATGCCCTCGATGAGCATGTAGGGGTCGCACTCCATCACTAGCCGGTCGGCGAAGGTGCCGGAGTCGCCTTCATCGGCGTTGCACACGATGTACTTCTGGTCGGCGGGCGTATCGAGCACCGTCTGCCACTTGATACCGGTGGGGAACGCCGCCCCGCCGCGCCCGCGCAGCCCGGAGGCTTTTACCTCTTCAACGATATCCTGGGGCTCGCGTTGTAGCGCGGCCTCAAGGCCGTAGAAACCGGTATGGGCGCGGTAGTCTTCAATGGATAGCGGATCGGTGATGCCGATGCGGGCAAAGGTCAAGCGCTGCTGGCGAGCGAGGTAGCCAATCTCCTCTGTTAGCCCCAGCGCCAGCGGATGGGCAACGCTGCCTTCCAGCAGGCCGCTGGCGAGCAGGGTGGTGACATCGTTAGGCGCAACTGGACCGTAGGCAAACCGGCCGATGGGAGTTTCCACCTCGACCAGTGGCTCTAGCCAGGCAAGCCCGCGGGAGCCGTTACGCACCAGAGTGATCGAATGGCCACGAGCGGCGGCTTCTCTTGCCAGCCGGTTGGCGACGGCATCGGCGCCCAGTGCCAGCGCTGTAGTATCGCGGGGTACAAAAACGCGAATGCTCATCCCATTACCTCCAGCGGCCGGGTTTGCAGCTCATCTGTCAGCGCATCGAAGGCCTCGGGGGTTACCCGCCCGCGCACGCTGTCGTCCACACGGATGGACGGCCCACAGGCGCAGTTGCCTAGGCAATAAACCGCCTCCAGTGTGATTTCACGGTCGCTGGTCGTCTGATGGTAGTCAATCCCAAGACGCGCCTTGGCGTGGGCTTCCAGCTGGCGGGCGCCTACCGCCTGACAGGCCTCGGCACGGCAAATCTGCACTACGTGGCGACCTGGTGGCGTGGTTCGAAAGTGATGATAGAAGCTGATGACCCCATGCACTTCGGCACGGGTCTGCTGCAGCGACTCGGCGATAAGAGGGACGGCATCCGAGGGAATAAAGCCGAAGCGGTCCTGGAGGGCATGAAGAATCGGCAACAACGCGCCCGGCTTGTGTTTAAGAGCGTTGATCTCGGCCTGAATCGACTGCGACGACCATTCTCGAGACTCATTCATCAGGTCTCTCCTGGTGCTGATTATTATCTAGTAAATATGCACAGCTCTGCCTGTTTAAAATTGCTTTTTAAAAAGAGCGTGCACCACGGTTATTGCAACGCTAGCATCAACCCAATAAGGACAAAATATGAAAGATACTGCCTATGAAAAAAACCATGCAAAAAATTAGCGTCATCCCCTCCTGGTGCTTTCGCGATGAGGCGGGCAATCAGCTTGATTTACATCTACTTCGCCTGCTCGAAGCGGTCTATCGGCGGGGAAAACTCACCCTCGCCGCAAGTGACGTTGGTATTTCCTATCGCCATGCCTGGAATCTTTTGCGTCAGGGCGGGGAGTTTTTTGGTGTGCCGCTGGTCGAGTTGCAGCGTGGGAGAGGGGCGCAACTTTCGCTGCTGGGTGAAAAACTCTTGTGGGCCGAGCAGCGTGCCATCGCCCGCCTGGGTCCACAGCTGGAAAGCCTGGGTTCCGAGCTCAATCTCGCCATTCAGCAACAACAGCAAGGGGCGCTATCGGTTCTACGCCTGCACGCAAGCCATGGCTTTGCCGTGGAACTGCTTCCCAAACACCTGCACGAAATACCGCTGGATTTACAGTACTGTAGCCCGCAGGAGTCGCTGGCAGCGCTCAACCGGGGCAATTGTGATGTGGCGGGCTTTCACCTGCCGCGCGGCAAGGTCGGTGAGCGCGTTCGCATCGCCTACCAAGGCCTGCTAAAACCCCGACAGCATAAAGTGATCGGTTTTATCGCCAGAACCCAGGGGCTGATGGTGGCGCCGGGCAACCCGCTAGGCATCACGGGCGTTGAATCGCTTGTCGATAAATCCGTGCGCTTCGTTAACCGTCAAGCCTCCTCGGGCACGCGCTCGCTGCTGGATTGCCTACTAAAAGAGGCGGAGGTTTCAAGCAAGAAGATTCGCGGATTTGAAATCGAGGAGTTTACCCACTCCGCCGTGGCAGCCTATGTGGCCGCTGGTATGGCGGATACCGGCTTTGGCGTAGAGGCCGCCGCGCAGAAGTTCGGGCTCGATTTTATTCCGCTGGCGGTTGAAGACTACCTACTGGCTTGCCACCATCGCTCTCTAAAAGAGCCTCGGTTTCGCGCCTTTCTTGAGATATTGCAAGGTGAACCCTTTCAAGAAGCGGTCGAACGCTTGCCGGGTTATAGCCCAAGCCAGTGTGGCAACCTTATTGAAGTGGCAAACCTTCTATAGAAGTAAGGGGCTTAAAACGCTATGGGGCGTGTCAAACGGCACGCCCCATAGCGTTAATCTGTGCAAAGTGCTTTATACGTCGTTAATTACCCGACCAGCCCATTAATATCGGCACGTACACTACCAGAAGTAGCACGCCAATCAGCCCCAGCAGGTAAGGCACGATGGCCCGTGTAATACGCTCGAGCGGCAGCTGGGTCACCGACGATGCTACATATAGGTTAATCGCCACCGGCGGCGTGATCATGCCAATGGAGAGCCCCACTACGATAATCAGGCCGAAGTGGATCGGGTCGATTCCCAGCTGCAGCACCAGAGGCAGCAGTACCGGCGTGAGAATGATCAGGGCGCTGGCCGTTTCGATAAACACCCCGGTGAGCAGAATGACGGCGACTACTAGCAGCATGATAATTAATGGATTGGTGGAGAGCGAGAGCACCGATTGAGCGATCGCGCCGGGTACCTGCCAGCTGGAGAGCGTCCAGCTCAGCACGGCCGACATGGCAATTACCAGCATGATGACTGCGGTGGTCATGGCCGAGCGAATCAACAGCCGGTACACCTGGGGCAGGGTCAAATCACGGTAGACGAACAGCGAAACGAGTAGCGCATAGTTGACGGCGACCACTGCCGCCTCGGATGGTGTGAAAATACCCGTGAAGATACCGCCCAGAATGATCACCGGCGTCATCAGACCCCAGCTGGCATTCTTCAGCGTGCGCCAGATGGTGGCGAGTGACAGCGGCGTACCCTTGGGATATTGGCGTTTATACGCCTGAACAATGGCAATAGCCATCAACCCTAGCCCCATGGCCAAGCCAGGCAAAAATCCGCTCAAGAACAGCTTGGAAACCGACTGCTGGGCGATTACCGCGTAGATGATCATGGGCACCGAGGGCGGAATCACCACCCCGATCGTGCCGCTTGCCGCGATCAGGCTGGCTGCCGAAGCGGGGTCATAGCCCTTGCGCTTGAGCTCGGGCACCAGGCTTGAACCTACCGCTGCCGTGGTGGCCGCCCCCGAGCCTGAAATGGCAGCAAAGAACATACCTGCCATGACCGACACGATCGAAAGCCCCCCGCGCATGAAACCTACCAGCGAATCAGCAAAGCTCACCAACCGCTCACTCACCTTGCCCTGGGCCATCAAGTCGCCGGCAAGAATAAACATGGGAATGGCGACCAGCGCGAAGGAGTTGATACCCTGAAACATCTGCTGGGTAACCACCATCAGCGGCACGCCCGATTGGTACAGGGCATACAACGTGCTTGCGCCAATCGCGAAGGCAATCGGCACGCCCAGCAGCATGAACAGGAAGAACAGGCCAAATAGCAGCATGGTCATGGCGTCTGTTCTCCCATCGGCTGTTCAGGTTTGCCTTCAAATACCAGTTCAAGAAAATCGACCACAGCATACCAGGCCATAATGGCCGCACTGATCGGCATCACGGCATACACATACGACATGGGAAGGCGCAGCGAGGCAGATTTCTGGAAACTCTGCACCTGCATGTAGCGATGACCAATCACCACCAGCGTGATCATGAAGGCGATCACCGCCAACACCGCCAGCATCTGTGCTAGCTGGCGTAACCGGGCGGGGAGCGCATCCACGGCAAAGGTGACGGCAATATGGTGGCCGCGCTGAAAGGCGAGTGTACCGGCCAGAAAGGTAATCCAGATCAGCAGAAAGCGAGCCACCTCTTCGGTCCAGCCCACTGCCGTGAACAGCACGCGCGAGACGATCTGCAGCGTGATCACCCCGATCAGGGCCGCCATGCCGATAAACACGACAGGCTGGATGATGGCATCCAGCCCGCGCTCCACCCACCGCAGCGGTGTTAACAACGTTTGAGACAAAGTGGCCACTTACTGCAACGCCTCCTGGATACGCGGTAGATAATCGCCAAACTGCTGGCCGTACTTCTCATACACGGGGGTAACGGCTGCCTGGAAGGCTTCAATGTCTGGAGATTCGTTGATCTCCATGCCGGCTTCGCCAAGCTCGGCAAGCTGCTCGGCTTCCATCACCGCGTTCTGCTCACGGGCGTAGGTCGAGGCTTCCTGGGCGGCTTCCAGCACGGCTACCTGAGCCTCTTCCTGCAGGCCGCTCCACTTGGGCAGGCTCATGATGAAGATGGCCGGGGCATAAATATGCCGCGTCATGGTCAGGTAATCCTGGGTTTCTGCTAGGTTAAACGCATGGATCGCGTTCACCGGGTTTTCCTGACCATCAATGGTGCCCTGCTGAAGGGCGGTTAAGGCTTCTGTCCAGGCCATGGGAACCGCATTGGCGCCCAGCGTGCGGAAGGTATCCACATAGACTTCGTTTTCAATGACGCGCAGCCTCAAGCCATCCAGGTCGGCAGGCGTGTTGATGGCGTTGCGGCTGTTGGTGATATTACGAAAGCCGCGCTCGGCATAGGCCAGCCCCTTGAGGTTGACGCCTTCGAGCTTATCGAGAATCTCCTGGCCAACCTCGCCGTCGAGTACGGAATACGCCGCCTCATGGGAAGGAAACAGGAACGGCAGCTCAAACACCGAGAACTCATCGACAAAGTTGGCCACCGGGCCGTTGGTAATCACGCCCATATCCACGGTACCGATCTGCATGCCTTCTAAAAGCGTGCGCTCGTCGCCCAGGCTGGCGTTGGGGTAGATATCCACCGTGACCGCACCATTGGTTTTCTCGCTCACCAGTTCTTGAAAGCGTGCCGCGGCGATATGATAGGTATCTTCGGTATTGACCACGTGGGCAAGGCGCAGCGTGGTGGGCGTAATCTCAGCGGCTTGGCTTACGAGTGAGGCACTAAGCAGGCCCAGGCAGGCAGCAAAGCCGGTAAGACGCTTCAATAATACAGGGGTAAAAAGGCTGGCGAGGTTATTCACAATATCTCCTGGGTGGGTTCGGTTGTTATTATGGTGGTGAAGGTGGACGATCAGGCTTCATCTATACCACATCGGCCTTGGCGCACAAATGCCTTAATGTTACCCAACTATTTAGCTTAAAAATAAAAATACTTTATAAAACGTAGGTTTGAATCGAGCATAGGTTAACAATGGGTTGGCGATACTTGCTAAAGAATAAGCAGGCAAGTAGTGAGAGCGGCCGCCAACCTGCTTGCAACCGCCGCATTAATGAATACAGGAACCTTATGAACTCTTTGATTAGCGATCTGATAGCGGTAGTGGGCGAAAGCGGCGTACTGCTGGGCGAAGACGTTGCTCAGCGCAGCGTTGACTGGTTTACCGGCGCACCGTGTCAGGCCAAGGCCATCGTACGCCCACAAACTACCGAGCAGCTCAGCAAGGTTATGGCGCTTTGCTATCAGGCCGACCAGCCGGTGGTGACCCACGGCGGCCTGACCGGCGTGGTGCATGGCGGCATTGCAAGCCCCGATGAGCTGGTGGTGTCGCTTGAGCTGATGAACCAGATCGAAGAGATCGACGTGGTGGGTTCCACCATGCAGGTGCAGGCAGGCGTCACGCTTCAGCGCGTTCAGGAGGCGGCACAAGAGATCGATATGCAGTTCCCGCTCGACCTGGGGGCTCGGGGTTCTTGCACCATTGGCGGCAACATTGCCACCAACGCAGGCGGCATTCGGGTCATTCGCTACGGCATGATGCGCCAGCAGGTGCTGGGCCTGGAAGCCGTGCTGAGCGATGGTACTGTGGTCAGCTCGCTCAACAAGATGCTGAAAAACAACGCCGGTTACGACGTGAAGCAGCTGTTTATCGGCAGCGAAGGTACGCTGGGCGTGGTCACCCGCGCCGTGCTGCGCCTGCAGCCCTATATGCCCAGTGAACAGACGGCGTTGGTGGCGGTGCCTTCCTTTGATGCTCTGACCGCACTGCTGAACCTGGTTTCCAAGGAGCTTGCCAATAGCCTGAGCGCCTTTGAAGCGTTGTGGAACAACCACTACAGGCTGATGACCATGGAAGGCAGCAAGCACGCGTCTTTGCTGTCCACCGACTCGCCCTTCTACGCGATTATCGAAACCCTGGGCCTGGATGAAGAGCAGGATGCCGAAGCCTTCGCCAAGGTGCTGGAAGCCGCCATGGAAAAAGAGCTGATCACCGATGCAGTGCTGGCCAACTCCAGCACACAGCGCGAAGGCATCTGGGCGGTGCGCGAAGACATCGAGTGGCTGGTCAGATCGCTAAAGCCGATGTTCTCCTACGATATTAGCCTGCCCATTCCGCATATGGATGAGTACGTCAATAACCTGGAGAAGGGGCTTAACGAGCAGTTCCCGGAAAGCGGTCAGATCGTGGTGTTCGGCCACCTGGGCGACGGCAACCTGCACATCATGATTACGGTGCGCGACGACAGCCTAGAAAGCCGCCGCCGGGTGGAAGCGCTGGTGTACGGTTCACTGGTGAAATACAACGGCTCGATTTCCGCCGAACATGGCGTGGGGCTGGAGAAGAAAGAGTATCTGAATATCTCCCGCTCGCCCGAAGAGATCGACTTGATGAAGCGCATGAAGCAGGCGCTGGACCCCAAGGGGCTATTAAACCCCGGCAAGGTTCTGGGCTAAGCGCTACTCAACAGCTCAACAAAGTAAAAGGCCACCGCAGGGTGGCCTTTCTTGTTACGCAAAGCGGTAAAGCTTCGGTCATTCCGCCAGTGCTTCACGAATGCGCGGCAGGTAATCGCCAAACTGCTGACCGTACTGGTCATAGATGGGGGCGACCGCTTCCTGGAAGGCTTCAATATCCGGCGTTTCGTTGATCTCCATACCGGCTTCTTTGAGTGAGGCCAACTGCTCGGCTTCCATTTCGGCGTTCATCTGGCGCTCGTACTCGGCGGCTTCCTGAGCGGCTTCTTCGATCACGGCCTGGGCGTTTTCCGGCAGCTTGTTCCAGGCGGGCATGCCCATCACGAAAATGGCTGGCGCGTAGGTATGGCGCGAGAGCGTCATGTAGGTCTGGGTTTCGTCCAGTTTAAACGAGTGCACCACGTTCACCGGGTTTTCCTGGCCATCGATAGTACCCTGCTGCATCGCGGTCAGCGCTTCGTTCCAGGCCATGGGAATGGCGTTGGCACCCAGCGCGCGGAACGTATCGGTGTACACCGGGTTTTCCATGACGCGGATGCGCAGGCCATCCATATCGTCTGGCGTGTTAACGGCGCGCTCGCTGTTGGTCAGGTTGCGAAAACCGCGCTCGGCGTAAGCCAAGCCTTTCAGGTTAACCTCGGAAAGCTTGTCCAGAAGCTCCTGGCCAATTTCGCCATCCAGCACGCCGTAGGCAGCTTCCGGCGAGGGGAACAGGAAGGGCAGTTCGAACACCGCCATCTCTTCCACAAAGTTGGCCACCGGACCGTTGGTGATCACGCCCATATCCACGGTGCCGATCTGCATGCCTTCCAACAGCGTGCGCTCATCGCCAAGGCTGGCGTTGGGGTAAATCTCAATGCTGACCTTGCCATCGGTGCGCGCTTCCACCAGCTCCTCGAACTTGGTGGCCGCCAAATGAAAGCCGTCCTGCTCATTCACCACGTGCGCCAGGCGCAGGGTAACCGGGTCCATATCGTCAAAATCAGCCGCGTTGGCAGCGCCTGCCAGCGCCAGAGAGATACCGAGTGCCAGCGTATTCAGCGTAAATGTTTTCATTTTTATGTGTTCCCGATGCGTAAAAAAAGAAAGTGCCTGCAAAGCATGCCCCACACGGGGGAAAACGGTCAATCGGGATACGCAGTAAACCGCCGCGCGGCTGGACACGGCGCGCCCACACAGGTACGATACGCACCCAATGCGCCCGTAGCTCAGTTGGATAGAGTGTCGGCCTCCGAAGCCGAAGGTCGTAGGTTCAATTCCTACCGGGCGCGCCAGAATTTCAAGGGCTTACGTTAACGCGTAGGCCCTTATTTTTTGCGTGTGTCAAATCTGTGTCCTCAGTGTGCCAAACCCATCAACATTTGAGCTAATACCGTTACCAATCTAATGACCTTTAGCTGTTACCTGACACAAGGTGGGGCGCAGGCTTGTCAGCGCACTCCTATCCATTCCGTAGGTTGCTGGTTCGCCTTCAATCGTTTGCGTTGTAGTAATGCGCTGATAAAAATTCCATCCAGAGAAGACGTTGGCGTGGCAAGAGGTAGTGCTATGGCAGCTTCATCACGAAACTGCTGACAGGCCGTACTGGCATCGAGATATTGCCACCAGTGCAAAATGTTCTGTTTAGCCTTTTGCATTACTTGAGCTGCAGGCAATCGACCCGATTTGGATTGATTAGCTTTTTCTGTCGCTGGTAGCAAATTCCATAGATCATTGTTGTTCCAGCGCGACTAGGGAAAGCAGTGGTCGATAGCAGTCCTGTTTTTTCCAGAATCAACACCTGGATGCCGGAGTGGGTGCTTCACCGCCTTGATCGCTAAGCGGAGGCCGAAAGAGGTAGCCTCTAACCCAAGAATGACCATAGCTCAGCCACTACCGCATCAGGCGCACTGTAGATGACATTATGACCCCAGTTAGGGATGGTCACTACCCGCTCCGCGCCAGTCATTTGGCTCGCTTGGTCGAGCCAGCGTTGTGGCGCGATCTTATCCCGCTGGCCACGAACCAGTAACACAGGCTGCTCAATGCAAGAAAGCTTCTCTTCGATAGGATAATTGAGCATGGCGATCGCTTCGGGCCAGAGCCGCGTTCCCATGCGCCAATAATCAGCTATGACATGCAGGAGGAACCCGGGGTGCTCGAAGGTACAGGCGTAAAGCGCCCGAAGCAGCTGAGCGCGGATGTTGCGATGAGAAGGGTCGACTGTCGGCCCTATCAGGGCCAAGCGTCTTACCCGAGTGGGGAAACGAACAGACACATCAGCTGCTATCTGACAGCCCATTGAATGCCCCACCAGGTCGGCTTGTGCAATGTCCATGGCATCCAGCCAATCGATCAGGGCATTAGCCAAGCCGAGCATGTTCAAGGGCGATTCGGGCGTATCACTTTTGCCATGGCCGGGTAGATCGGGCACGTAAACGGCGGCACCCTTTGCGGCGAGTCGCTTTGCAGTGGGCATTAAATAGTCGCCGGACATTCCCAAGCCATGTACCAGCACGATCGGATTTATCCCCGGCGCTGAGGCAGTAAGACTGCGTCTGGTGTGGTAAGTCATACCTCCCACATCAAAAAAGAGGCTTTCCCATTGCGCTTCGTCTCGCAGAACATATTCTGGCAGGCTGGTCATGCAAACGTTCCTTATCGACATGGTCCATAGGTAATCGTGACGCACTAACCTAGTCGTGTTCTTCGAACTCCCGATGAGTCAATTGCTAGGATCTTCTGCCCCCTTCGTGCAGTAACCCTTTATTAGCTGCGAGGAATTTGCGGAAATTGAAGCAAGCGATGCGCTTCCCCCGGGTAAGCCCACGCGCAGCGAATTCTTGCTGAGTCGGTGATCCATTTTGTGCATGGGAGAGGGCTTGGAAGCGGCACAGCGCATCTCATAAGCGCTATTTAGCGGTGAAGTTACTACACTCACGCTTGATGAGCTAGAGCAACTGGCTTGGGATGGGTTGCCCTGCGTAGAGGTCTCTCCCGAGGATGAAATCGACACCGTATTGGTAAGAGGGAAGTTTGTAGGTTCCAAACGCCAAGCACGAGAACTGTTTGAGCAAGGTGCTGTGCATCTCAACGGTGAGCATGACCAGCTGAGTTACTTAGGAAAAAGCTTCGTATTATTCGACACCTACTGGGTTGTTCAAAAAGGTAAATAACACCTTTGCCTTTTTAAGCGGGGGATATAAGGAGTAAAGCTCTTCGTGGCAGTGAAGGGGACTTATCGGACATGCTGGCTACCTCTTCCAATGGGCTGTAATCGCCGCGCTGGCCTGGGCGCTGTTGTGGGCCTGGCTGTTCGCTCATACCACCCGCAGTGCTCACACAAGCGCGACCTGCTACTCATTGATCGAAACAGCCAAGGCCAATGGCTTGGAGTCTGACGCGTATATCCATCACATACTGGAGCACATTGCCCCGGCGGATATGCTGGAGACACTGAAAGCTCTATTGCCCAGGCACGTGGATTTTGAGGCCATCACAAAAAAAAGCGGCGTAATACACGGTTAGATCAAGTGTGTCAATTTAAGGGCAATTACGAGCAAACTTCATTAGCTATGAGCGAGATACCCCGTAATTCAAGTGCGAGGTAACTCGCGTTTAACTGATGAGATTAGCTTGAGTTTTTATTAGCCTTTTTAAATTACTTTACATATACTTTTAGTTTCATTCTGTTACATTATGGTAACGTAAAGGGTGGCCTCAGAGCGGCTGGCATAGAATTTGACGGGTATGAATCAGGCAAGCAAACCCGAAGCCGCTCTAATAATAAGCACTATGTATAAACGAAATGATTCGTGAAGCCATGACGAAAAAATTAAAAATTAAGTAAAGGAGGGGATAGTAATGATTAACCACTTTGAACAGCAACAGGGACATTTTGAGCGAATTTTGGCGTTACTTGAAAATATTCGTCGATATGAAGGCGACAGAATGAATCCCGTGACCAGCGCATTAATTGAAGAAGCACTTTCTGAAGCCACATTAGGCGGTGAATATGCGCAGCTAATGTTAGACAGCACTGCCGAAAAAGCAGCTTAATTTAGAAAGCCCTCGTACCGGGGGCAACGGCACCGAGGTATGACATCGAACCTGAGGAGATCACGAGACAATTCTCTATTGCCCAGCGCTGTCGAACTGACGGTAAGATTACGGCTTAGTCACGATAATCTGTTATTGAGACCTTTTCATGTTTCTTCTTGCCGTTTGTCTCGTGTTCTGGAACGAGGACTGCCTCGCGCCCAAGGTTTGACTGAACAACCGATCCCAGTGAACGCTGATATAATGTTTAACGTAATCAGTTAAAGCTGTAGAGCGTAGCGGCGCAAATTCGGACAGCCTGAAGTGACACGATTACTGAACGCCCTTTTTACTGACGTTCCCATGACTCAACTTCGCCGGGACACACGTTGAAAATCGGGTGTACCTCTGGCAGTTCGATAGCTTGCCACTTCTGGTATGTTAAAGGGTTACGTACCTTGAGCTTCGCTAGAAGATGTTCCCATTCGTATTTCATTTGACCGGTGGTGACGGTAAGTGCAACTGGTTGCTGGGCTGGTTCAATTTTACTTTTGTCAAAGGAATAGCCACGCGCCATAGCCTCCGAATGAATACCTATCAAATACAGCGAAATGGCTGCAAGAGGTGCTGTATGGTCTTTGAATCGATCCAATTGTGGATGGTTGCGGTAGCCACGTGTTTTTCCGTGCAGAACAGCCTGTGCCAATAGAGCCTCCCGCCACAGGGCGACTAAGCCAAGGCGATCAAGATACTGAGGATGTAACGACCAGAGGCGCATTTTTATAGTGCCCGACAGGTATTTAACCGCACGTTCTGATATTGCATGACCGAGAATGCGCGTTCGATAATATTATACTGCACGCCAACCTCCTCTTAATCTATTGAATTATAAAACATTATCTTTTATGTCCCCAGCAGCATGATACCAATCAACATACATCCTGCATAACAAGTATGAACACGCATGCAGCATTGACCAGCACATCCGCGTTAGCTAATCCATTACGGCTATTTCATCTGCTTTTTTAAGCAGGCCAACGTAGCCTTCTGAGCCAAACAAAGGTTGTAGGGTCAATTCCTGCCGGGCGCGCCAAAATTTACAAATAAGGGCCTGCGAGAAACCGCAGGCCCTTATTATCTTGGTAGCTCAAATGGAATTAACGCTCTGTTATTTGCATTTTTAGCTTTATTTCTACAGCAGGGTCGATCAGCAGGGCGGGAAACGTCTTGCTGTTACTTGCTTTGATCGTTTGGAATTAAATATTTTATTTATTGCTTTAATAGATGGTTGGCTAATATGTCATTTAATTTCATTATAAGGTGCTGTTATAAAAGGCGTAATCTTTTTAAAAGAGTATGGCTTAATCTGCTGCTTGAAATAAGGGCATTCTTATCGATGCCGATGCCTTTATTGACCTTATCCAAACATAATTCATACAAGCTGTTGACGTAAGCAATATATAAGCGCAGACTACTTGCAGTTGGTTAGCAAGTCGAACGTTGTCAGCAGTATCGAAGCATCTTTAGCGTTGAGCCTGGTGAAAGTTTCTTGTCCTGCCCTCTGTAATTCGGGTATTTCCCCGGCATAAATTCGCTAAATCGAGGATTTCGATCATGGCAACTGGTACTGTAAAGTGGTTTAACGACACTAAAGGCTTCGGCTTTATTTCTCCTGAAGTTAGCGGCGACGACTTGTTCGCACACTTCTCTGAAATTCAAGCGGAAGGCTTTAAATCCCTGCAAGACGGTCAGAAGGTTTCTTTTGACGTCACTCAGGGCCAAAAAGGCCTTCAGGCTTCCAATATCAAGGTTATAGATTAAGCTCTATACCTTAATGTTGGCTACCGTCTAGAACGGTAAGCTTAAAAACCCCGCCCAGTGCGGGGTTTTTGCATTTTTATGCTTTTATTTTACGCAAGCGTCCAGCTTAATCCTGTCGATACTCAAACAAACCAGAGGCCGTTTTCCTTTTCAGGGCTATGTCGTGGAAGTGGTATATGTAAGGTGGTCTTTTAAAAGTATCTGCTGATATTTATCTTGAACGCAAAGTTTCAACAGAATGCCTATATTAAATGCGGCAATAGAGGGATGTGTTATAACTGGCTGGCTAAGTGTCGCTTTAGCAACATTAAAACAGCTCAAAACCACGCTACTCGTAGGCTACGATGATGAGTGTCTAGCTATAATGGCCTGAGGTACACTTAAGAATTCGAGAGGTTAACTGATCAGCACAAAACTTCTGCTAGCTTATCTGATTGAATAAAAGAACCCAAGGAGATAATACCGAATATCTAATGCTGGTTCGCTGGCTCTATACAGTCGAGCTTGCGTAGGCGCCCGGTGAAGTGGGGCTGTTCGGTAATCAGAACGCTGTGTGTAAATTTACTGCACCGAAATGGCCGTATATGATCAATCAGCTTAAGTAGGTGTGGCAGTTAGATGCTCATACACCAACTTGATGTTAATCCCATACCATCAGTGAGTCTTTCCTATAACCATTATTGATGGTCATTGTCACATTTTTGGCTGAAGTTCCCTTACCTCGTATTCATGCCCCTTTGGCAAGCGCTTCCACGCTTACCAGAGGGGCATAGCTGAAGAACTCAGGCACGCTTTTTTATTGCAGATAGGCTACTGACTCTTAGTAGGTCGCACCACAATATCGCTGGTGTCGACATCGTCAGGCTGGTTGATGGCGTGAGCGATGGCGGCGGCAATGGCCTCGGGTTTAAGCGCAATCTGGCGATAAGCTGCCATGGCCTCGGCGGCTTCCTTGTCGGTGATGGTATTGGCTAGCTCAGATTCCACAACGCCGGGGTAAACGCAGGTGACGCGCAGGCAGTTGGTTTCCTGACGTAGGCCATCGGAAATGGCGCGCACGGCGTATTTGGTTGCGCAGTAAACCGCGGCGGTGGGCACCACACTCAGCCCGCCGATGGAGGAGATGTTGATGACTTGCCCCGCCTGTTGCGCCTGCATGGTGGGAAGAACGGCGGCGATCCCGTTCAGTACGCCGCGAATGTTCACATCGATCATGCGGTTCCACTCATCTACCTTGAGCGCTGCCAGCGGGGAAAGCGGCATGATGCCCGCATTATTGATGATGACATCGATGCGGCCATGGGTTGTGATCGCAAACTCGGCAAACGCCTGCATATCTTCAAGGCTAGTGACATCCAGGGCCTGGTAATCAACCGTGCCGCCGTTGGCACGTAGGTCGCGTGTCAATGCTTCCAGGCGGTCGGTACGCCGCGCGCCAATAATCAAGCGATGGCCTTGCTTAGCCAGTTCGCGGGCCGTGGCTTCACCAATACCGCTGCTGGCGCCGGTCAATAAAACAACTTTAGATGGGGCGTTCGATAGGCTGGTCATATGTTTTTCCTGTTGTGGGAAAGTACAGGGAAAGCGTAGGGGATGCCCACGAACGGCAATATGAAAGATCCTCTTGCATGCTTGCCTAAAACTATTAATTAGCGCTCTGGAAGCAGGAAACTGACCCGGCAACCTATAATATTGCTCTTAGATTGGTTCAGGCACTGGCAGTGTCAGCGGCGGAAAGCGATGGCGAATATTGAAAAGCATTGAGCGAGGTTGCCCATGGTAGCGAGTAGCGATGCGGTAGTGCAGCGTCGGATAATCGAGCGGTTATATCAACTCGCCCCGCACGAGGGGTATACCCAGTCGCTAGTGGATGATGTGCGCCTGATGCGTTCGAATCGGACGCTCAAAAATACCCCGGTTCTGTATGAGCCGAGCATCGTCATCATTTGCCAGGGGCGTAAGCGGGGCTATCTGGGCGGTGAAGTGTATCTTTATGATGCGCATCACTATCTGGTACTGGCGGTTCCTCTGCCGTTTATTTCAGAGACAGAGGCGAGCCCTGACGTGCCGATGCTGGGGATTGCGATCCGCCTTGATGCCGCGGTCATTGCAGAGCTTGTCACCCAGCTGGATGAAACGGATGATTATCAGCCAATCCCACCCAGGGGCATGCTTTCCACACCGCTTGATCAGTCACTTGCCGGTGCAACGCTACGCTTGCTGGATGCGCTGGCAACGCCTGCGGATGCGCGCATTTTGGCACCGTCCATCGTGAGAGAGATCTGCTATCGGGTACTGACCGGCGAGCAGGGCGGAAGCGTTCGCTCGGCGTTATCCCACTATGGGCAGTTCGGTAAGATAGCCAAGGCGCTGCGCCGCATCCATGTGCATTTCGCTGCCCCGCTGGAAGTCAGCACGCTTGCCCATGAGGTGGGCATGAGCGCTCCATCGTTTCATGCGCACTTCAAATCCGTCACGCAAACCTCGCCTATCCAGTACATCAAGTCGACGCGCTTGCACCATGCGCGGCTAATGATGATTCGTGATGGGCTGACCGCGGCGGCCGCGGCGAGCCGGGTGGGTTACGAGAGCCCTTCCCAGTTCAGTAGGGAATTCAAGCGGCTATTTGGTCAACCTCCGGCAGAAGAAGTGCGCGCCATGAAATTGAGCTTGGCGCTATCTCCGCCTGCATCAATCACCGGTATCGCTGTGCCGCATTGATAGCGCCAAGTACTGCGGCAGTGAAAACAGCGTCCGCCGCTCAATTGAATGGAGTGCATGCTTCCAAAGCCGAAGATTCAATACCTATCGGGCGTCCAGAATATGAGCAGTCGCGCGAAAGATGCGACTTTTCCATTCTAAAGCGTAATCTGTAGCGCAAGAGAGGCACTATTTAGTGTGGCGTAGCCTGCTTAGTTGGCAGATGGGCTTCGATGATGCCCCTTTAATCAATCCGGCTGATCGGCTTGCGGTCGGGGTCGACATGCCAGGGGAGCCCAAGGCGCGAGTTACGCTCCAGCTCAGCGATGACCTGAGCGCCCAGCAATAAAATGATGGCGCCTATTTCCAGGCTGAGCAGCACGATCACCAAGGCTGCCAGAGAGCCGTAGATAGCGTTGACGAAAGAGAGGTGGGTAAAGTAGTAGATCAGCAGCAGCCGTACGCCTTCCCACAGTAGAGCCGCCACGAAGCCGCCGACGACTGCCCGGCGCAGGGCGATCCTGACGACCGGAAGCACCTTGTAAATGGCGCTGAAGAGCAGGAATACACCGAGGAAACTGATCAGGTTGAGCACCGATCCGGAGAGCCCTGCCAGCGGTAGCTCCTGGGCGAAGAGGGCCAGCGCCAGCGCATTGAGCGAACTTGCCAGCGTGACGACCAAGGTCAATGCCATTAGCCCGGCGCCCAGCACCAGCATGAAGGCGTAGGGCAACAGCATCGATATCCAAAGGTGGCGCTGGGGTGTCTCAGAGGTATGAAAGATCAGCGCCATGGCGTCTTCAAGCATGCGAAAGGCGAAGGAGCTCAATAGCAGCAAGATGGGCACGCTGAGAATGCCGATCACGTCGCGGGAATCCAGCAGCCCTCGGACGGCGTCCATCACGACCTCGGCGTGGGCTGGGGCGAGATGGCGCGCCTGCACTGCCAGCACCTCTAGCAGGTGTTGCTCGTCCACCACGCGCGTCAACATCACCCCTAGCAAGGCAAAGAGCGGCACGACCGAGAGCAAAATGTTGTAGCCCACGCCACCAGCCAGCAGAATACCGCGGTTTTTCAGAAAGTGGCTCAGTACCCGCCAGGCAAAGGCGGTAAGCCTTGGCAGCAGTAATAAGACGCTGTTGAGCAGTGTGCGATTGCGAGCCATAGCGTGCCACGATCCTTGTGCATCAATGCATGGTTGAACGAACATGAACGAAGTATGAATGAACGTATCATGCTTGGGTAAGGTGGGCTTGAGTAGAGTGAGTGCCACTGGATGACATCGCCTCACCTTGAGGTATTTCATTCATCGAAGCGTCACTTCATCGAAAAGGGATATTGCCATGAAAAAGACATCGATCGCACTCGCCTTCGCCGCCGCCACGCTAGGACTCAGCCAAGGCGCTATGGCCGACCGTAACGACTATCAAGAGGCGCTCGACCAAGCGGCCTTCTCCGATATGATCGGTCAAGCTGCCAGTGCAGGCGTCACGTCGTTTCGCGAACTGCAGATAGACGAAGAGCGCGGCACATTAGAATTCGAGGTTGAAGGCTGGAACGGCGAGGGTCAAGCGTATGAATTGACGTTGAACGGCGAGAGCGGAGAAGTCATCCGCGAGTCGAGCAACGACACTTAGGCCGCGCCCTGGGGGCTTGATCAGCAACAGCTCAACAGTCTGCTCGACCGGGCCAGCGGCGACGGCTTCGACCGCTTCGAAGATATCGATCTTGATGAGGACGGTACGGTCGAGGTCAGCGGCTTCGACAGCGACCAGCGTGAAATGGAACGCAGCTACGGCATCGCTGAGTTCAACGCCGGTCAATAACCACTAGGCCTCGATACCGTCATGCCACGCTCCGCCGGTCTACGCCGGCGGGGTGTTGTCGTTTTAGCCTCAGCGATCAGTACCTATTGTGGCGCTGGGCACCATAAAGGCATTTTATGCCTATCAAGAGCCCACCATGAACATACTTGATACCCATTATTCAGACTCATCCAGGGCTTTTTACCGCCTAGTGTTGTTAATTCTCGCGTGCAGGCATCAGGTCTTCGTCTGAGCGGCCTCATAGCGAATACGAGCAGCCACAATGGTGCGGTGATGTGTATCGGCCCACGCCACCAGCTGTTGCATCGGCTCAAGAAAGGAGAGCCCCAGCGGGGTGAGTGTATATTCCACCCGTGGCGGGACTTCCGGGTAGAGCGTGCGCGTGATAAAGCCGTCCTGCTCCAGCTGCTTGAGAGTGCGGGAAAGCATTTGCTTTGAGATATCGCCAATCTCACGCATCAGGGCGTTAAAGCGTAGCGTGCCCGGGGCCAGGGCTTCCAGAATCAGCAAGCTCCACTGGTCGCCGATGCGGTCAAGCACATCACGAATCGGGCAGGGCTGTTCAAGAACGATCTTGTCGCTCGCGGTAATGGCAGTCATTGCGGCTCCATGGATGGGTATGCAGTGGGCATATGGATGTAACCGGGTCAGGTAAATGTGACTTCTTGTGCGGCTACAGAAACTACTTTAAGTTTATCTGAAGGTCTACATTTTAGACCGTATATGGCATAGAAGCTCAAGGAGGTTTCTCATGGCACAGGTTGCACTTATTGGCGCATCGGGTGATGCAGGCTCACGTATTCTCGCGGAATTATCACGCCGAGGGCATCAGGTAACCGCCATTGCTCGCCATACGGACAAGATCGCCGCATTGCCGGGTGTTAAACCAAAGCAAGGCGATGCCAACGACCAACAGGCGCTGAGCGCATTGCTCAAGGGACATGATGCGGTCATCAGCGCCGTGCCTTTCTCGGCCAGCGATGTCAAAAAACTGGTGGGTGCGGTACGCGATAGTGGCGTTGCCCGCTATCTGGTGGTTGGCGGGGCAGGCAGCCTTGAAGTTGCTCCGGGTGAGAAGGTAATTGATCAGCCGGATTTCCCTGAGGCCTACAAGCCTGAAGCGAGTGCCGGTGGTGAGTTTCTGGATTTTTTACGCGGCGTTAATGACCTTGAGTGGACGTTCCTGTCGCCTTCGGCAGAGTTCGTACCCGGCGAGCGTACCGGCGTATTCCGTCTCGGCCAGGATGAATTGCTGACCCATGACGGGGGCTCGAGCATCTCCTTTGAAGATTATGCCGTAGCACTAGTGGATGAGCTGGAGAAGCCTCGCCACGTGAATCAACGTTTTACCGTTGGCTATTGATCCATCTAACCAAACAGGAGTGTTTACATGTCGATACTGAAATCTTTGAGCGTTGCCACGTCGGTGCTGATGCTATCCCTACCCGCCGTATCTTTTGCGCAAGCCGAACGTGATATCGAGGCCGAGGAAGCAAACCGGGCATTGGTCATCCAGTTCTATAACCAGTTCTTCAACGAGCATGAAACAGAGCAGAGCTCATTGGTGCTGGCGGAAGATTACATTCAGCACAATCCGGAAGTACCGGATGGCAAGGCGCCTTTCGTGGATTACTTTGCAGCCTACTTCAAGGAAAACCCGGACTACAAGAGCGAGATCGTACGTAGTGCCACCGATGGCGATCTGGTCTGGCTGCATGTTCACTCCACCAACGGTGATGAGGATCGCGGTGAGGCCGTTGTGGATATCTTCCGTGTTGAAAATGAAATGATCGTTGAGCACTGGGATGTCATCCAGTCTGTGCCGGAAGAAGCGGCCAACGACAACACTATGTTTTAAATTAGATAGCTATGTTTTAAATCGGATAGCAGTAGATTTTATTTGGCCCGAAAGGGCCTTTTTTATAAGCTACAAAAACTACCTACCGGTCGGTAGTTTTTGGGTATGATACGTCGATTGGGCTTTGACATGTTTGAGGCATGCGCCTTTAAGAACGTTATATTGGGAGAGCAAGAAATGTTATCCACAACGACACCCGCATTGCGTCGGGTGCTCAACGCAGCCGTTGCCCAGTTTGCCCGGCATGGTTATGAGGGCGCCTCACTGGCGGGAATTGCTGCCTACGCCGGTATTCGCAAAGCGTCGCTGTATTCGCATATCAAAAATAAGGACGCGCTGTTTTTGGCGGTGTTTGAAGATGCCTTGAAAATTGAATCGCAATTTGCCCATGAGTGCTTTGAGCATTCCAATACTGGGCTGCCAGGCCAATACTATTGCGAATCGTTGTTGGCACGCTACGCCGACTCTGAGCACTTTCGGTTTCTGCTACGCACCTCCTATATCCCGCCTGAGTCGCTTTTCCACGAGCTTCAGGAAGGCTACGAAACTTACATGCAACAGCTGTTAGCAGATTTTACGGCAGCGTTGCGTCGCCATGTTGGGGAGGCGTTTTCCGACCAGGATGCCTTGACGCTAGGGCATGCCTACATGGGCATGGTGGATAGCCTCCACGTGGCGCTTATCTATATTGGCCCGTCGCGTTTTGAAGCACGTCTCAATGCGCTTGAACGCCTTATGGGCGACAGCATCGCAAGGCTTGTAGGAGAGCGTCATGACTGAACAGGCCATCCGTGATAATACTCACCAAACGACAGTGGGCATGGCGCTGGTGATTCTGCTGGCGCTTTTGACCGCACTCGATGCCATGGCGATCGATATGTATCTGCCCGGTATGCCGATGATTGCACAGACTTATGAGGTCTCGGCGGGCAGCGTGCAGCAAACGCTGTCGGTCTTTTTGGCAGGGCTGGCGCTGGGGCAGTGCCTTTATGGCCCGCTGCTGGAGCGTTTTGGGCGGAGGATGCCGCTTTTGGTGGGGCTTGTGATCTTTGTGGCAGGCTCGGTGGTTGCAGCCATGGCGCCTACTCTTGAGTGGTTGCTCGCCGCGCGCTTTTTGCAGGCCATCGGCGCGGCCGCAGGCTTGGTCGCGCCGCGTGCCATCGTGGCCGATCTTTGCGATGTGAAAAGCTCCGCCAAAATCTTTTCTCTATTGATGCAGGTCATGATGATCGCTCCCGTAGTGGCCCCCATGATGGGAGGCTTTCTGCTTGAGCACGGCGGCTGGCGCGTTATCTTCTGGACACTGGCCGTCTTGGGTGTCATCGGATTGGCATGGAGCCTGGCAGCCATTCCCGAGACGCTTGACGTTAGGCAGCGCACAGCGCTTAGCGTAGGCAGTGTCGTGCGTGGGTATCTGGCTCAGTCGCGTCGTCGGGTGTTTATGGCTTATACGGCGGCCGGTGGCTTTGTTCTGGGGTCACTTTTCACCTATATCAGCGCCGCGGCCTTTGTGTTTACCGACCATTTTGGCATGACCCCGACCCATTTCAGCTATCTGTTTGCCGCCAATTCGGTCGGGCTGATTATTGGTGGCATGCTGTCCAATGGGTTGTCTGCACGCGGTATGACGCCTGCCGGGGTGACTTATATCGGGCTTGGCATGCACACACTGGCCGGTGCACTTTTATATCTGGTCGTCACGACGGATATGGTCACGTTCGAAATTTACGTGGCGCTGCTGGCGGTCGCAATCGGCGCGCTCGGGCTGGTGTTTGGTAATTTGACCGCGCTGACCATGAACGCTGGTGGGGCGAAAGCCGGTGTAGCCTCGGCGCTGATGGGTACCCTGCACTATGTGATAGCGGCGGCCGTTGGCTACATTGTCAGCTTGGTTACTCAGGGGCCGCACCTGATGCCGTTGACGATTGCGCTGTGTGGCGTAGCCGCTTTGCTACTATGCCGCCTTGCAGGCGCCATGACGAAAAAAGCACAAGGCACTTAGGTGGTGGGTCGCGTAGTGAATAGTGTGCCTTAAGGTTAAATAAACGGAGGCATCCAAGACCGAAACGAGAAAAAGCCGCGCAAATGCGCGGCTTTTTCATCTGCTCTACACGCTCTAGAACATAGTCCACAAATTAAGCGACGCACTGTGCGGGTCGCCACAGATGACGCTAGCGTATATGAAACCTTAAGTACATGGCGAGGCGTCAACGCTATCAAGTGCCACCGGGTAAGGCCTGAGGCTGAGCATTACTCAGGGAATCGTGAAGGCACATCGCGGCAGGCTGGCGCTCAATAAGCGAGCCGGCAAGGCGCTGTGGAAAATTCTTCTCGATGGGCTAACGTTAATCACACTGAATACGAAGTAATACGGCTGTTGCCGGTCACTTTGATGGGTCGCTTATATTTAGCTATTCAGCGGGCAAAACGCCCGTTTGTCGGTTAATGCCCGCGTCTGTTATGAATATTGTTGATCCTATTTGGAGGTCCAATGGCTGAGCAAAGCATACTCATTCTGTCTGGCGGGAACGCACTGGGGGCCTATCAGGGCGGGGCTTATGAAACGCTGCACGAACAGGGCTTTCATCCTGACCAAATCTTCGCCGTCTCCGTTGGCGCGGTCAATGCCGCTTTAATCGCCGGTAATCCTCCAGAAAAACGTATTGATGCTCTGCATCACTTTTGGAATACCGCCGTACAGGACGGGGCTTGGGCTTTTAGCCCTGCCTGGACGACCACATGGGACAGTAAGCGCAGTCGCGCCATGCAAAGCCTGCTTCTTGGTAGCCCTGCTGTCTATCACACGCGTTTTCCAGGCGGTTTATCCATGCTACCGGCAATGCCTACCGATACCGGCCTCTACGATCTCGCTTTCTTGCGTGAAAGCTTGGAACGGCTGGTTGATTGGGACCGGCTGAATAACGGTGAGATCAGATTGGTCATCGTCGCGGTGGATGCCAATAGCGGAGAGGAAATACGTTTCGATACTGCCAAATCGACTATCAACGCCGATCATCTGCTGGCGAGTTGCGGGTTTATTCCCTTTTTCCCGCCAACGCAGATTGATGACCAGCTAGTGGTGGATGGGGGGATGACCTCAAACCTCCCCTTGGAAGCTGCTTTGGATGAAGCTGGCACAGAAGATCGGCTGTGTATTGCTCTGGACTTATTCCGCCACGGCGGGCCTGACTTCAAGACAGTAGGACAGGCGATGGACCGGCAGTTGGAGCTGCTTCTTTCAAACCAGAGCAGGCGGGCCCTGAGTAACCTGCGCCAACGTCATGAGTTGCGTCGCCAGTTGCAGCTACTGGCCAACCAGATTCCCGAACAGCAGCGCAAAGACCCAACCTTGGCATCAGCCTTGGCAGAAGGGGCGCACACCGACAGGGCCACCACGCTACTTATGCTCAGCCATGCGGGCGTGCCCCACGACACCGAAATGCGAGCCTTTGATTTTTCACGCCCCTCGCTAACCGAACGATGGGAGGCAGGTCGCTTGGATATGAGCCATGCCTTGGAGGCGCTAGGCACCCGACGCGCCGCCCCTGGTGAGTTTACCGTGCATGGGTTTAATGGAAGTGAGCCTAGAGCACTGGTATAGGGACGGCTCAGCGGCGTTGGTTTCAGCGTGTTTCATTTTTTCTTAATGATTTAGCTTCAGAGTATTTATTGTTTACGGTTTTGCGGTTGTTAATGACCATAATAGAGAGGCGAGGGCCACCTATCGGACACGAATTAATCCTTAGCTACCACCCTAACCAGCTCCTAACGCTGGAGCAGTAGGCTTATATACTGGCAAGCGCTTTTCTCTGCAAAGGTCGGTAATTCACTAAAGAGGGCACTGGTTCAAGCGGCCTACTGCTCCTTGATGTTTAAGTTGGCGATCATTTCTTACCAACACGTGCTTAGTGCCAGTACTTTTGTTATTATCTGTATTAATTTGTTACATTATATCAACATCAAATTTGATCATTATAAGAGACTATACGAAAAGTAAAGGTCGATTACGCAGAAGTCATTTATCATCATCCAAGGTACGTCATGTCCATTCCTACTCTGTTTTCACTCGATGATTTCCCAGTAGGATGCATGGTTACCGACAATAAACGACATGTTGTGTATAGCAATCGCTATATTGAGGAGTATTTCGGCTACTCACCCCATGAGCTGCTAGATGCCGATCTATTTTCCTTATTGAGCAAAGCGTCGCAGATTATATATGAAGCATATATTGTGCCCCTGATTGCAAGGGAGGGATACTGTGACGAAATTCGCCTCACACTGGTAACATCAGCAGAAAGCTTGGCGCCTATCGTGGTTAGTGCACGTCACGATAGCGTCTATGATCGTATTTTTTGGAGTATCAGTAGCGTTAGCCGGTCTAACCAATTATTTGAGAAATTAACGGAAACTAAAAGTCTACTTGAACAGAAGGTTTCCTTACTGCGTACTTTAAAAGATACAGATCCATTGACGGGCTTACCTAATCGGGCTGCCTTAACCAAATATCTTGACCAGGAAATGCTGAGCCGAAAGCGTAACGGTATGGCGTTCGCCGTGGCGTTTGTTGATCTTGATGGGTTCAAGGAGATTAATGACCGCCATGGGCATCATGTCGGCGATAAGACGCTTCAGCTAATGGCCGAGCGGCTGACCGGTAATCTTAAAAGTGATGATATGGTTGCTCGTTTTGGAGGCGATGAGTTCGTAATTTTTTTAAAAGGTTGTTTCAGCGCAAGCTTGGTAGAAGAGTCGCTGACTCGGCTGGTTAGTAAACTTGCCGAACCTTTTAAAGTGGATGCTCTCCCGTTAAATCTCTCTGCCAGCATCGGCGTTACCCTTTATCCCCAGGCGAAAGACGTAGAGCCAGGCCAGCTTATTCGCCAGGCCGACCAGGCCATGTATCAAGCAAAACTTTCCGGAAAGAACCAGGTTTGCCTATTTAATACAGATAATGAAGTTGTCCAGAAGGAAAAGCATTCAGAGCTGTTAGCGATTAAAGCCGCGATGGAGTTCGACCAGTTTGAGCTTTACTACCAACCCAAGATCAATATGCGTACGGGTAAGGTGTTTGGCGTTGAGGCCTTAATACGTTGGAACCATCCGGTAGAAGGGCTAAAAGGGCCTGCCACTTTCCTGCCTGTACTCAGTAATACGCCCACCGGATTGGCGCTGGGACGGTGGGTAATCACGACAGCTCTCTGCCAACAACAAATATGGGTACAGAAGGGTCTGAAGCTACAGGTCAGCGTCAACATTGATGGTTACCACTTGCAGCACCCGCAATTTCTGCGCGATTTAAGCGCCATCCTTTCTGACTTCCCCAACCTGCCTAAACAGCTATTTGAGATTGAAGTGCTTGAAACCAGTACTATTGAGGATGTAAGTCATGTGTCTTCAGTGCTCAATGCCTGTCGGCTAATGGGTATTCGCATCTCACTGGACGACTTTGGAACCGGTTACTCCTCTTTGAGCCACCTCAGGGATTTGCCGGTAGATACCCTTAAAATTGACCGTAGTTTTGTCAAGAACATGCTGACCAGTAGCAATGATTTGGCCATTCTAAAGGGCGTTATCGGCTTTGCCCATGCGTTTGGATATGGCTTGGTCGCGGAGGGGGTTGAGACATTACAGCATAGCCAACGGCTGGTTGAACTTGGCTGTGAGTGTGGCCAAGGGTACTACATAGCAAAGCCGATGCCCGCTCGCGCCTTTCCAACATGGATCGATGAGTGGTATCAGCAAGCGTGTCAGGAGAAATATAAAAACTCATTCGTTTAAAAAGGGAAAGGGAGTAAAACTGCGTGTTAACTAAAGAACAGGTCGTGGCGCGTAATAATGTGACTATCGTCGGATCTGGCGAAAAAACACTGATGCTTGCTCATGGTTTCGGCTGTGATCAGCAAATGTGGCGGCACCTGATTCCTCACCTGAAAGAGCGCTACACGCTGGTGCTTTTTGATTATGTGGGGTCTGGTCAGTCGCAGATATCGGCGTTTAGCGAATCGCGTTACCGTGCCTTGGAAGGCTATGCCAAGGATGTAACGGAGATCTGCCAAGCTCTAAATTTAACGCAGGTGCATCTTATAGGTCATTCTGTGAGCGGCACGATAGGCCTGCTGGCCTCCATTGCCCACCCTGAGCTTTTTGCAAGTCAGGTGATGATTTGCCCCTCGCCCTGCTTTTTAAATATGCCGCCAGACTATTATGGCGGGTTCGAGTGCGCTGATATTGAAGAGCTTCTGGGTTTAATGGATCGCAATTATATTGGCTGGGCTAACTATTTGGCGCCGCTGGTAATGGGGCTTGAGAATTCTGAGTTGCTGACGAGCGAGCTATCGGACAGCTTCTGCTCGACTGACCCGGTGGTCGCCAAGGCATTCGCTAAAGCGACCTTCTTCTCGGATTATCGTCATCTATTGCCGCAAGCCAAGCATGAGGCGTTGCTACTGCAAAGCCAGCAAGACTCCCTGGCCAGCCCTGATGTCGGCCATTATATGCATGCTCATATGCCGGGCAGCACGCTGCGACTGCTTGCAAGCGAAGGGCACTGCCTTCATATGACGCACCCAGAGCTCGTCGCTCAAGAAATCAATACCTGGCTGCGTTACTAAAGCGCCATATTACGATCAATCCTAACATTAAAAAGCGCGCCCCGTAGACGGGGCGCTGCATGGCGTGGCCGGCGTATTAATGGGACAGCTTGAACTCGGCAAGCCGGTCGGCGAGTTCTTCTAGCGCAAAAATCGCTCGAACCGAGGGATCCAGTGCGTGCGCGTCAATCTCGATAATGCGGCCTTGTTGTACGGCTTCGGTCTCGCGGGTAACGGCGTCGGATATCAGGAACTCGCGTTTGGCCGCTATATTATCAGCCGGAAAGCGCCGTCGATTCATTTGTGCGGCCGCAATAAAGGTCGGGTTGCTTCTGGCAATCGTTTCCCAGCCAACAGTCGGCCATTCTTCTTTTGCGGTCACGACGTTGGTGATCCCCAGCCGGCTCATCAGCCAGTCGGGTACACTGTTCGCGCCCGCTACATAAGGGTCAATGGCCAAGTCGGCGGAGGAGTACCAGAAAACGCCGGTGATGTCGTCGGGCAAGTCCAGAGACCCGGCTTTCGCGACGGCAGCGGCTTCCCGCGCCTTGAGGTCCGCGATCAGCTGGTCGCCACGCTCCGTAACATCAAAGATTTCAGCGAGTGTGGCAATGCTGTCGTAAACAAGCTCGGTATCGAACAACGCCGTGCGAGCGCCGTCCATGCTGTGCTGGTTGCTTTTACCCATGCACTCCGTAGGTAGAGTCCAGCTGGGGATGCCAATATCGGCAAACATCGTCGGAGTGCCCACCACGCCTGCCGGTCCAATCATCCATTCGTACGCTGAAACCACCAAGTCAGGTTTTTTGGCTACCACGCTCTCATAGCTTGGGGCGTTGTCTGAAAGGCGCTCGATGTTTGCATCCACCGCTTCAAACTCTTCAAGCACCGGGTTGATCCAGAGAGCGGTGCCAGCCACCTTATCGGCAAGGCCCAACATGTAAAGGATCTCGGTGGGGGCCTGACCGATGCTCACTACACGCTCTGGAGGCTGCTCCAGGGTAATGCCATGGCCGCAACTTTCAAGCGTTAAGGGGTAGTCAGTAGCGGCGCAGGCCGTTTTGCCCAGTAACAGGCTGGCGGCAATCGCCGTGGTCAATCTCAACATCATGTACACTCCCGTGCATGATGAACGGGCCACCCAAACCGGCAGTAGGCCGAGCTGGCCCGCTCGATGATTTTACATGAGTCGGCAGGTCTCCTGACTGACGGGTCATGGCTAGCTCACCTTCCCAGACGTTACGTCCAGTGGCATCATCGAGCGTCGCTCACCGCCTACAGTTGCGGGGGCAGTTCCGGTTGGCGGGCAAGCCGCGGCGGATTCTCTATTAAGTTCCCGAGGGAACACCGACCTGGCTATTCTAGGCGGGGGAAGTAAACAATACAGCCTCTTAACGTAAGTGAGCGTTGGAAGGCGTATGCATAGCGCGGATGCCATGCTGATAAGCGTTCGCTAATACAAAGCGTTTTTTTACTCAATATTGATTCATGCTTGGTAGCCCTCTGCCTGGGATGCCAGCGCAATCGGTATGAAGAGCAACACAGCCGCAGCCGCCGTGTTGCGCCTAACGCTTGGCGTGCCTAACCTGAAGAAGAGTCTTCAGGAGCAAGGATGCCATGGCGAACGATCCCACCTCTTCAAATATTGATACGAAACGCTCGTTATGGGCGGCGTTACTGCTGGGTATTGGCGTAATGGCGGCCGTCGATGAAATAGTCTTTCACCAGTTGCTTCAATGGCACCATTTCTTTGATTTTGGTACGCCAACGTTTGGGATTATTTCGGATGGGCTACTGCATGCCTTCGAGTTACTCGCCATTGTGATCGGCGTGTTTATGCTACTCGACCTTTCCCAGCGCAAGCGCCTGGCGATCCCCTGGGCCAAGGCGGGCTTCTTTTTAGGCATGGGCGGTTTTCAGCTATTTGATGGCTTGATCAACCACAAGATTTTACGCCTGCATCAGATTCGTTACGGGGTCGATCCACTACTTTACGACGTGGTCTGGAACGGCGCCGCGATAGTACTGCTGCTGGTCGGTGTCTGGTTCTATCGCCGTGCCAAGCGTCTCGGGTATCGCTAGACATGCACGTTCATGATCATGCCCATGCAGCGCAAGGGACGTTGCTTAATTGGCTACCGCTGGCGCTGATTGTTTTAATCACGCTGGCGTATCTAGCGGCGGCTAATGCCCAGCGTTATAAAGCGGCCGGTTGGAGCGGTTGGCGAAGTGTCTTTTTTACCTTAGGCAGTCTGCTGCTTGCCGTCGCCGTGGCGCCCCCTTTGATGGCCTGGGCGCACCATGATCTGGTGGGCCATATGGCCCTGCATTTATTGATCGGCATGCTGGCGCCGCTTGCCTGGGTCCTGGCCGCCCCCATCACTTTACTACTAAGCACGTTGCCGCAGGCAGGTGGCAGGCGTGTAGCCGCCTTACTGCAGAGCCGGTTTGTGCGCTTTGTTTCCCATCCCGTCAGCGCGCTTATACTCAATATCGGCGGCATGTACGTGCTGTATCTCACGCCTCTGTATAGCGCATCGCTAGATAATCAAGCACTTCACTATTGGATACATGTCCATTTTCTGGTGGCGGGCTATCTGTTCTGCTGGGCGATTCTGGCCGAGCCCGATGTGTCGCCCCATCGGCTTAGTCTGCGTTTTCGATTAGGCGTACTGTTTGCGTCTATCGCCACCCATAGTCTGCTGGGCAAACTGATGTACGGCTACGCTTGGCCGCGTGGCACCGGCCACTCGCTTGAGGAAGTCCAGGCCGCCGCCCAGTTGATGTATTACGGCGGCGACCTGGCGGAAGTGCTGCTGGCCGTTGTGCTGTTAACTCTTTGGTTGCGCAGGCCTGTCGAGCGGCGGGAGGGGTTATTCAAAAGTGCCGAACGCGACATAAGTCGCGTTCGAGTCAACATCTAGGTGCGTACGATGCAATTAGTAGCGCTTGGACGCCGCCAGCACATACAAAAACTCAAGCCCCAGCGTCGCCGCGGCAAGTGAGGTAATATCGCCGTGATCGTAAGCCGGGTTAACCTCGACAACATCCATGCCCACCAGGTCCATACCCACCAGGCCGCGGACGACTTTCAACAGCAGATCAGTGGACATGCCGCCACACACCGGCGTGCCGGTGCCCGGTGCAAAAGCAGGGTCCAGGCCGTCGATATCCAGACTGACGTAGGCCGGGTGGTGGCCCACGCGGGCGCGGATCTTTTCGAGCACCGCTTTGGGTCCGTTATCGTTCACCCAATCGGCATCCAGCACTTCATAAGGGTGATTGTGGCGGTCGTAGCTTGTGCGAATACCGATTTGCAGCGAGTGCTCGGGCACAACCAGCCCCTCTTTAAGAGCGTGGTGGAAAATGGTGCCATGATCAAAGCGTGTGCCTTGCTCGTAGGTGTCGGTGTGGGCATCAAAGTGGATCAGTGCCACCGGGCCATGCTCACGGGCATGGGCACGTAACAGGGGCAGGCTGATGTAATGATCGCCGCCCAACGTCAGCATCTTTTTACCCGCACTGAGCCAGCGGTTGGCATGGTTTTCCAGATTATCCACTAGGCTTTCCGGCTCGCCGTAAGCATAATCAAGGTTACCCGCATCGCACACGCGTAAGCGCTCTTCCAGGGCAAAATCCCATGGCCAGCGTTTGCCTTCCCAGATCAGGTTGGCGGTGGCCTGACGAATCGCATTCGGCCCCATGCGAGTACCCGCACGCCCAGAGCACGCCAGGTCAAACGGTACGCCGCTGACCACTACCTCGGCGTCGGTTGCCTTGGGGTCGGTGGCTTTGTCCACGCCCATAAAGGTAGAGATAACATCAGCAAACAGGCTGGGCATGATTTGTGAGTTGCTCACCGTGGGGCGTCTCCTGGGGTTGAGCCTGCATTGAGAAACAAAGGGCTTAAGTGCATCGCACTGGGCGAAAGGAGGCCGACAATAAATAATTTTCAGTGATACATTAAATGAATGTTTAGAATTAAATCATTCGTGATATGAATGGTGCTTTGTAGTGGGAGTTTATGAACATTTTTCGCCACTTTGATTTAAATCTGCTGCGGGTATTCGTGACACTGATGCATGAGCGTCACGTAACGCGGGCAGCGGAAAAGCTGCATCTAAGCCAGCCTGCCATCAGCCATGCGCTCAAGCGTCTGCGTGATGCATTGGGTGACCCGTTGCTGGTGCGCACCGATCAGGGCATGCAGCCCACGCCTCGAGCGCTTGCCTTGTTGCCGGTGGTTCAACAGGCGTTGGCCATGTTGCAGGAGGGCCTGGCGCCTCCGGCAGCGTTCTCGCCTGAAAGCAGCACGCGCCGCTTTACTCTGGCCACCACGGACTACTTTGAAGAAGTCATGTACCCGACGTTTCTCAGCCAGCTCTTGACCTACGCGCCGGGAATCAGTTTTTCCATCGAGCTGATTACCCCCGAGGTATTGAGCGAAGGGCTGGAGCAGCGCCAAGTCGATATGGTGGTGGGGCTGGATAGCCAGATCGAGCTGCCTGGCGGCGTGCTGAAAACCCCCTGGATGCAGGAAGAGCTTGTGTGTCTGGCGGCGTTGAACAATAGCCATGTCGGCGATGCCCTGACGATTGCCCAGTTTGCCGGCGCGCTGCATGTCGAGCTTGCCGATATCAGCGGGCTGGGGCCGAGTAATATTGATAACTGTCTGGTTCGGCATGGATTAACTCGACGGGTGATTTCCAAAAATCTTAACTATATCGCCGCGGCGAGGGTAGTGGCGCTAACCGGAGCGATCATGACATTGCCCCGACAAATGGCCCAGCGCTTTAGCGCCATGTTGCCGGTGCGCTTGGTTGAGCCGCCCAAGGAGCTACCCGCGCTGAATATGACACTGATTGAGCATGGGCTGTATGCCAATGAGCCCTCCACGGTTTGGCTCCATCAGCAGCTAACCGCGTTTGCCAAGGCATTTAGCGAGCAGACATTCAGTGAGCAGGCATAGCGCGAACGCGTATCACATGCGCAGTGTTGGAACTGTACGATAAGGCTGGCACCTATCTTGCTCAATAATTCGAGTATCTTGGAGACGTTGTTCGTATCACGACTCACCGGATTACACTGAACGCATTTACTATCATCTTTTATAACAACAGCAAGGAGTTCGCCAATGTCACTAAATGTTCTGGTCATTGGGGCAGGCATGGGAGGTTTGAGCGCTGCGCTGGCGTTTCAGCAGCACGGCCATCGCGTTACCGTTATGGAGCGTGTCGAAGATATTCGGCCCATCGGGGCGGCCATTTCGCTCTGGTCCAATGGCGTCAAGGTGATGCACCAGTTGGGGCTGGGCACCACGATCGAGCGTTTGAGTGGTGATATGCAGCGAATGCGCTATCTGCGCCACGACGGTGAACTGCTTAGCGATTTTTCCTTAACGCCCCTGTATGAAGACGTAGAGCAGCGCGCTTGCCCCATTGCGCGGGCAGCACTCCAGCAAACCCTGTTTGACGCCGTGGGTGCCGAGCATATCGAGCTTGGCCAGCACTGCGTGGATTATGTGAGTAATGCCGATGGCGTAACCGCTTTTTTCGCCGATGGCCGGCAGGTAACGGCGGATCTGCTGGTGGTGGCCGATGGCACGCACTCCAAACTGCGCAACAAGATAATCGGGCGCCCCGTTGAACGCCAGTACGTGGGCTATGTGAACTGGAACGTACGCGTGCAGGCCACCGCTGAGCTTGCCCCGCTGGATAGCTGGGATCAGTATGTCGGCGAGAGTAAGCGCGTCTCACTGATGCCCATGGGCACCGGTGGCAATGCCGACGCTGAGCAGGAATTTTACTGCTTCTTTGACGTTCCCCTGCCCGCCAACACGCCCAACGAGCCAGCGCGCTACCGGGAGGAGCTGCGCGAGCATTTTTCGGGCTGGAGTGACGCCGTACAGACCCTGATCGAACATTTTGACTCGGCGCGCATGGCACGGGTTGAGATCCATGACATCGAGCCGCTGGAGACCCTGATCGATACCCGCGTGGCCTTACTGGGCGATGCTGCCCACGGCATGGCGCCCGATTTGGGCCAGGGCGGTTGCCAGGCCATGGAAGACGCCTGGGTATTGGCTCAAGTGGTTCAAAAGGCCCTTGAGGATGTGCCAACGCCGAATGAGGCGCTGCGCCAGGCGTTGGATAATTACAATACGGCGCGCGTTAAGCGGGTAGGGGAGATTGTGGCAAGAGCGCGAACGCGTGCACAAATGATCCATGGCCACACCCCGGCGCTAACCCAAAACTGGTATGACGAATTAAGCCGTGAAGATGGCCAGGGCGTGCGCGAAGGGATCAAAAAGACCATTCTGGGCGGCCCTTTAGGCTAAAACGATAGGCTAAAAACAAAAGAGTCATACAAAAAAATGGCGTGCTGTTATCCAGCACGCCATTAATATGAACGCCTAACGCCTAACGCCTAACGCCTAACGCCTAACGCCTAACGCCTAACGCCTGAAGATCAGTAGATAAAGCGTACGTAAATATAGCCCAGCGAAAGCAGCGTTAAGGTGGCGATCGCCAGCCAGCTCCACGCATTGATCAGGCGTGAAGGGCGCAGCGCCAACGGCACGGTAGAACCGTTGGCCGTTAGATGGTTAAGGGTGGCAAGAATCGGGCTTATCAAGAATGCCACAACCATCACAAAGTCCATAAACAGGCGGAAGCTGCCCATTAGGGTATACAGAATTACAATCGCCAACAGCGATAGGCCTACCATGCACACCAAAAATGCCCGGCCGCCCTCAAGCGTGCGGGTCTCTTCCGTATCGGCTTCGCGCGTAAACGTATAGTAAGAGGCGGTGATCATGCGCGGAAAGCCGTCTAGCACGGTCAAAAGCGTGGTGAGCATGACGGTAAACGCGGATATGCCCACGACCACGCCGCTCCACTCGCCTAAGGTGCTGGTGTAAAGACTAATCACCTGGCTTGCAAACCCCACCGCGCCATCGGCAGGCGTAATACCCTGGCTGTGCATGACCCCCGCGCCCATGATCACAAAACAGGCGGCGAGTACTGCTGCACCGATATAGCCAATGTTGAAATCGATCTTTTCAGCGGCGGTATCGCTGCGCACACCCTGGTTTTTATTGCGCGCTTCTGACCAAAGCGAGTTCATGATCGCCAGCGTAATGTCCGAAGGCATCAGGCCCAGTACGGCCACCAGCGTAATAAACGTGGCGGTGCTGAACAGCGGAGAGACCGCAGTTGCCGGATAAAGCGTCCAATCGACCAAGGGCACGGCAGCCATGGCTGCAAACACGGTGGTAACGCTCAGGATGACGATAAAGACCTTGTTGACCCAGTCGAGCAGCTTGTAACCGCCGGCAAAGGTCAGCACGCAGCACAGCGCAATCAATATTACTGCCACCGTGGGCGGGCTTAGCGTCAAGGGCACAATACTGCCCGCCAGACCCGCAGTGGTAATCGCAATGGCGGCAATAATGATCGCCGTGACGGGAATCTGAACCAACGCAAACAGGGCTACCACCGATTTGCCAAACGTCTGACGGTACCCTTCCACCAGCGACTTGCCCGTCACGCTGACATAAAAAGGCCCAAAGAAGAAAGACGGATACTTAAGCAATACTGCCAGCAGGATAAAGCCCAAAAGTCCAATGCCGTACTCAGCGCCAGCACGCGTTGACTGAACAACGTGAGAGGTACCAATGGCCGCACCTGCAAATAAAAAACCGGGCCCGAGAGCCGCTAGGTACTTGGCATATACTGACTTGGCCGGTGGGGAGACCGTCAGCGTACTCGATTCTTGTGGGGGCATGGCAGGTTCCTTGTGAGCTGGATTTTGTTTAACTCTAATTATTGTTCTTGCGCGAGCAGGGTCGTGGGAGCGCTATGTTAGCCTAGTCGGGGGCCGCTTTCCTATTGCGTGGGGTTATCCTTAGTGACTAAAACCGCTAAAGGCACCACCTGCCTGCCAAGCCTACATTGCTTGCGCCAGGTCAGCCTCTAGACTGATATGTATTTATTGTGCCTTTCTGAGTCTGTACTGGATAAGCGGGGCAGGGCATAGTCGTACTGGTCTGGCTTAGCATACCGAAGTTGCTGGTTGGGCCACGCGGGTAGGATGATAGAACGTTCAAGGGGCTGACAATGCTAACTGTTTTTATCTATTTCATGATTTTCGTGGGTGTGACCGCCGCTCTGTATCAAGTCTACGAGGTTAATTACAATATTAACTTCGCCAATGACTTGAAGCTTTCAAACGCCAATAAAGAGCATTTGAGCGAGTTAACCCAGAAGGCCAGTGTCACTAAGCAAACCAATGACACTAGCGCTTTTAATCAGGCGGTCACGCGTATCTTTGGCCCTGGGCTTGATCCTGAACTGGCGCTATTGGCTTTTACTGAAGAGAAGCCGGGCACCTACGCCATTCCTCTTCTGCGTCGCAGGAAGCAGCTCGATTTCAACGAAGAGATAAACGTTCGCCACCTGCCGTTCTGGAAAGCCCGCCTGCCTAAATGGGATATCCGCGTGCTGATGATCTCACTGGTGATTATCAACAGCATGCTGGCGCAGTTTTTGGGTGGCATGAGTATCTATACGTTGCTGTATCCGTTCACCTCAGCGGCGTTTGCTTGGCTGAACGAGCCGGTGATTCTGATGCTCTTAACCTTTGTATTGATCGTGATCTCCCACGGCATTTTTCGGCTGGATATGTATCTGCACGATCTGTATCAAATTGGAAAACTTTCCCGGCAGACACCGGCAGGCAATCATCGTCTGCATAGCCAAAACGCTTAAGCGCCTAAAACAATGCCAGCTGTTCTCCCAACACAGCCATCGCCTCTTCGCTACGCGGCGTCCAGGGGTGGCCATAGCTTAAGCGAGCGCAGTTTCGATACCCCTGCGTGGCAGAGAAGATAGGCCCGGGGGCAATACTGATCCCTTGCGCCTGGGCCATTTGAAACAGGCGCAGCGAGTCCACCCGTTTGGGAAATTCAAACCACAGAAAGTAGCCGCCTGCCGGACGGGTTGCTCGGGTCTCTGCTGGGAAATAGCGTGCCGCCGCCGCAAGTATTTGCCCTTGCTGGGTTTTAAGAGCTAGGCGCAGCTTGCGCAAGTGCCGGTCGTAACTACCATGCTGAAGGTAGTCGGCAATCGCCACCTGGGCTGGTACCGATGGCGAAATAGTCGTCATCAGCTTTAGGCGGGAGATGCTTTCCGCATAGCGCCCGCCGGCTACCCAGCCGACTCGATAGCCGGGCGCCAGGCACTTTGAAAACGAACCGCAGTGAATCACCAAGCCATCATCGTCAAAGTGCTTAACCGGCGTGGGTGGCTTGTCACCAAAATAGAGTTCCGCATACACATCATCTTCAATCAACGGTACCTGATGCCTTTTTAATAGCGCATACAGCGCCTGCTTTTTTGCATCACTCAGGCTTGCACCCAGCGGATTCTGCAAATGGCTCATCAACCAGCAGGCCTTAATGGGATACTTGGCAAGGCTATCGGCTAGCTTGTCCAGATCGATCCCTTCCCGCGGGTGCACCGGAATTTCGACCGCTCTCAGCTTTAAGCGCTCCAATACCTGAAGGCTGGCGTAAAAGGCTGGGGATTCGATCGCGACAAGATCGCCGGGCTGGGTCACGCACTGAAACCCCAGATTGAGCGCTTCCATGGCGCCATTGGTGATTACCAGCTCCTGGGGTGGCAAATGCACGCCTGCCAGCCGATAGCGCAGGGCAATCTGGCGGCGCAGTCCCGCATCGCCTGCGGTCATATCGGTGATGATGGCGTTGGAGGAGAGCTCACGTAGCCCCTTGGTCATGCTGCGCGCCAGGCGTTGTAGCGGGAACAGTTCGGGGCTGGGAAAGGCCGAGCCAAAGGGCACTGTATCCACATCTTGAAGTGACCCGAGTACCGAGAAAACCAGCTCGCTTACCGCAATATCCGCCGTTTCAGGGTGTCCCTGGGTCATTTCGGGTTCGTTGAGAAAAAGCTTTGCCTGTTCGCGGACAAAATAGCCAGAGCGCGGGCGCGCAACAATTAACCCCTGTTTTTCCAGCAGGTAGTACGCCTGGAACACCGTCGAAGGGCTAATGGCATAGTGGCGACTTGCCTGACGAACGGAGGGCACGCGCTCGCCCGGCGTCAGGACGCCACTGCGAATAAGTTCGGATATTTCTTCGGCAAATCGTTCGTAGCGCTTCATGTCTCTTCGCCGCAAAAAAGCAGGCTAAGAGGATACGCTAACCGCAGGCAAAAACCGATTGGCAGGCGATTCCGCCAACCGATGAGCGCATCAAGCCTGACGTTACACGCGACTGACAATCAGTGCTGCATTGACGCCGCCAAAACCAAACCCGTTGCACAGCACATGCTGAGTGGGCTGGGTACGTGATTTTAGCGGGATAAAGTCCAAATCCTGCATGCTTTCATCACAATGGGTCAGGTTAAGTGTGGGCGGCAGGTGGCCGGTAGTAGCCGAAAGCGCGGAAAAGATACTCTCAACGCCGCCTGCTGCGCCCAACAAGTGGCCCGTTGCCGACTTGGTCGAAGAGATCGGGATGCTGGGCAGGGCGCTACCGAAAACGCGCCGCAAGGCGGCAATTTCTGCCCGGTCGCCTACCGGGGTCGAGGTAGCGTGGGCATTGATATAACCGATTTCTTCGGCGGAGATTCCCGCCATTTTAAGCGCTGAATGAATCGCCGCGGCGGCACCGTTGCCGTCGTCAGGTCCGGCAGTCATATGGTAAGCGTCAGCACTGGTGCCATAGCCGCTAATGATTGCCAGGGGTGTGGCGCCGCGCGCTTTGGCATGCTCCAGGGTTTCGATTACCAGCAGCCCCGCACCTTCGCCCATGACAAAGCCGTTGCGGGTACTGTCGAAGGGGCGCGATGCGCTTTCAGGCTGCTCATGCTCGGTGGAGAGCGCTTTGAGCGCATTGAAACTTGCCAAAGATAACGGGTCGATACACGCCTCGGCGCCGCCCACTAAGGCAACGTCGGCCTCCCCGCTGCGAATCAGGCGCATGCCATCACCAATTGCTTGAAGGCCTGCCGCACACGCCGTGACTGGGCAGCCCAACGGGCCCTGAAAGCCATAGCGAATCGACAGGTTACCTGCGGCCATATTGGCCAGAAATGCAGGCACGGTAAACGGCGACAACCGGCGGTAGCCCTTATGCTGTAGCGTTTGCTGGGCTTCGGTAATCGTCGGGAACCCACCAATGCCGGAACCGATAATGGTTGCCGTGGCACGGCGTTGGGCTTCATCCGTTGGCTGCCAACCTGCCTGCTCAAGGGCTTCTTTTGCCGCCGCCATGGCGTAAAGGCTGAATAGATCCATCTTGCGGCGCTCTTTAACGTCCGCTATATCATCCAGGCACAGCCCCGCGACCGGGTCATCTGTCGAGTGGGGGACCGCACCGGCAATCTTGATAGGGGTTTGCGCGGTATCAAAGCGGGTAATCTGACGAATGCCCGAGCGGCCTTCCAGAAGGCCTTCCCAGCTTGCCTTGACGTTGCATCCCAGTGGGCTGACCATACCCATGCCGGTGATAACAATAGGTGAGTGCATAGCGGCTCCTCGATGCTTCAAATACGGCTACGCTAGCAGTACGTATTATATGATCAAGATAATATTCAGCGGCACCCTTTAGCCGTACCACAACGAGGTAAATATGCCTTATCCCAAAAGCCACAAGGCGAAAACCCGAGAGCGTATTCTGGCCTCAGCCACTGAACTGTTCAGTCGTTACGGGTTTAACAAGGTCTCCATTGGCCAGGTAATGAAGCTTTCCAAGATGACCCATGGCGCTTTTTATGCCCACTTCGCCTCCAAAGAAGCGCTTTATGACGCTTCAGTACGCAAGACGCTGGATAGCAGCCGCGCGGCAAGGCTGGTCAAAGGGCCGCTCTCTTTGCAGCATTTAACCGAGCTGGTGTCCAACTACTGGAACCTTCAGGAGCTTGAGCGTAAGCAGCAGCCAGGACCTGAAGCGGTGCTGTTTAACGAGATAGGCAGCGAGAAGGCCGAAATCCGCACCATGTTTGAAGCTTCTTACCTGAGCATGAAAAAGATGCTCGAAACGCGACTTCTCGCGTTAAGCCGATTGAAAAAACTGCCCTTCGCCAGCGACCGCCGTGTTATTGCTGATAAATCACGGGTGATTTTAGCCTCCCTGGTGGGCGCCGTCGCGATTGCCAAAAGTTTGCCTGGTGAAGAGGAGCGTCAGTATGTACTGCTGGCCACCCAGCGCCAGATTCTTTTAATGCTCGGGGTAAGTGAGGGCGATGCAGAGGGAATGTTACAGAGCGTTATGGCGACCTGAAGTGTTGATAAATAACATGAGATTATTTTATTACGTAACTTGTAACGACGGGTGTATTTTTAGTTATTTCGGCGCTTTTAATGACGATATTCTGCGCGACAACTTCTCTGCAGTTTGGGGGCATTGTAAAGTAGCTCGCTAACTAACTATTCATGACCAAGCGATAGGTACTTTATATGACGCAACGACAGTTCCCGGAGCAGCGCATGCTGGCGGCGCGCAAGCTGCACCCCCGCTTTACGCCGGTCGTATTTGCTTTCTATATGTCGACGATTATGGCGTTTTTGATGACGCTGCTGATTACTGCCGTCAACGCGGGAATCAATGAACACTATTTCAGCCAGGTTTGGCAGGCTTACCGCGTCGCCATGCCTTGCGCATTTCTATGTATTTTGATGGTACGCCCCCTGGTAGCCCGCCTTGTTCAGCTAACTATCAGGTCGCATTGAGATAATTACCCCGCCTATTTTTTGCCCATACTGCTCCTCCCGTGTAATGACTTTTTGAAAAGCCCAGGCCATCACCTATCAAAGGTTGAATGGCTTTTCTTAAAAGCATCATGAGAATCTAAAACGTTTGAAGAAAGGTGGGGCGGTGAGAATCAACCGCCTTTTTAGCGGGCTGTGCTTTAAATTAAAACAGATAATTAAGGCCCATCGTCCACTTCTAAACCGTAGGGAGTACCCGTGTGAGAATAGGCGCACCTAAGGAAACTAGCCGGGGCGAAGCGCGTGTGGCGCTCACCCCTGAAAGTGCCAAACAGATTCAGAAGCTGGGTCATGAGTGCCTGATTGAAACAGGCGCTGGCCTGGCGGCGGGCTTTAATGACGACACTTACCGTGACGCTGGCGTGACCGTGGTGGATGACGCGGACATGCTCTGGCAGGACGCTGAGGTGGTCATTAAAGTCCGCGAGCCCTCTGATACAGAAGCCGCGCGATTACGCCAAGGCCAAACGCTAATTGCTTTTTTTTGGCCGGCGCAGAACGAAGCGCTGCTGGAAAAGTGCAGGGCACAAGGCGCCAGCGTGATCGCCATGGACATGGTGCCGCGTATCTCCCGGGCCCAGAAGATGGACGCGCTCTCCTCCATGGCCAATATCGCCGGTTACCGCGCGGTGATAGAGGCGGGCAACAACTTTGGCCGTTTCTTTACCGGCCAGGTAACTGCCGCAGGTAAAGTTCCCCCTGCTAAAGTGCTGGTAATTGGCGCAGGCGTTGCCGGGCTAGCTGCCATTGGCACCGCCACAAGCTTGGGTGCCGTGGTGCGCGCCTTTGATGTACGCCCCGAAGTCTCCGAGCAGATCGAGTCCATGGGTGCGGAGTTCCTGTTTCTCGATTTCGAAGATAGCCAGGATGGTTCTGAAAGCGGCGGCTACGCGTCGCCCTCAAGCCCCGAGTTTCGTGAAAAGCAGCTTGAGTGCTTCCGCGAACAGGCGCCCGACGTGGACATCGTCATCACCACCGCTCTGATTCCCGGACGCCCGGCGCCCAAGCTGTGGCTTGAGGATATGGTTGCGGCCATGAAACCCGGCTCGGTGATCGTCGATCTGGCGGCTGAAAAAGGCGGCAACTGCGATTTAACCCAGCCCGATGAGCGCATCGTCTCCGATAACGGCGTGATTGTGGTCGGCTATACCGACTTCCCCTCGCGCATGGCGACCCAGTCATCCTTACTCTATGCCACCAATATTCGCCATATGCTGACCGATCTGACGCCTGGGAAAGACGGCGTGATCAATCACAATATGGACGATGACGTGATTCGTGGCGCGACAGTGGCCCATCAGGGCGAAGTGACCTTTCCGCCACCGCCGCCCAAAGTAAAAGCGATTGCCGCGGCCAAGCCGAAGAAGAAAGAAAAAGAGCCGACGCCTGAAGAGAAAAAAGCCGCAGAGGCAACAGCGTTTAAAGCTCAGACCAAGCGCCAGGTCGGCATACTGGCTATTGGCGGCGCGCTGATGCTGCTGCTCGGCCAGGTCGCGCCTGCCTCCTTTATGCAGCACTTTATTGTGTTCGTGTTGGCCTGCTTCATCGGCTTCCAGGTGATCTGGAAAGTCAGCCACTCGCTGCATACGCCGCTGATGGCGGTGACCAACGCGATTTCCGGCATCATCATACTGGGGGCGATTTTGCAGATCGGCTCGGGCAGTGCGGTGGTCAGTGTACTGGCGGCGATTTCGGTACTGATCGCGACCATTAATATCGTGGGTGGCTTCCTGGTGACACGCCGGATGCTGGCCATGTTCCAGAAATCATAAGCGGCGGAGAGACGATATGTTGGGTCAAGGATTCGTATCTGCCGCGGCAATTGCGGCAAGCGTACTGTTTATTTTATCGCTGGGCGGGCTGAGCAATCAGGAAAAAGCCAAGCGCGCCGTGTGGTACGGCATCGTAGGCATGGCGGTCGCGGTGTTTTTTACCGCCTTCGGGCCGGGCATTGGCGGCTACTGGTGGCTGATCCCGATGATGATTATCGGGGCGGCTATCGGTACCTATATGGCGGGCAAGGTCGGGATGACCGAAATGCCCCAGCTGGTCGCCGCACTGCATAGTTTTGTGGGTTTGGCCGCCGTGTTTGTTGCCTGGAGTGCGGACCTGGAACGCCGCCGGGTGCTGGCAGCGCGCGCCGCTGATGGTGTCATGCATGAGTTTTCGGCGTTTGCCGCCCTGGTGGCCACCAAGGCACCGGATGAGCTGACGTTCCTGCAGATCGAGGTGGTGCTGGGCATCTTTATTGGCGCAGTGACGTTCACGGGCTCTGTGGTCGCCTTCGGCAAGCTCGCTGGCAAGGTCGACGGCAAGCCGCGTCAATTGCCCGGCGGCCATCTGCTCAACGCAGGCGCCGCGGTGCTTTCACTGCTGTTGGCGGTGCTGTACCTCAACGGCGCAGGCTTCTGGACGCTAATTGTGCTCGCCGCGCTTGCCTTCTTTATCGGCTACCACCTGATCATGGGAATTGGCGGCGCCGATATGCCGGTCGTGGTCTCAATGCTTAACAGCTATTCGGGCTGGGCGGCGGCGGCCATCGGCTTCACGCTCGGAAACGATCTCTTGATCGTGACCGGGGCGCTGGTGGGCTCGTCCGGGGCGATTCTCTCCTACATCATGTGCAAGGCAATGAACCGCAACTTCGTCAACGTGATCTTGGGCGGCTTTGGTGGAAGCCAAGGGCCTGCGGCGGAGATTGAAGGCGAACAGGTAGCCATTGATGCCAGCGGCGTGGCCAGTGCTCTGAACGATGCCGACAGCGTGGTGATCGTGCCGGGTTACGGCATGGCCGTGGCCCAGGCCCAGAGCGCAGTGAGTGACTTGGTGCGTAAGCTGCGCGCGGCAGGCAAGACTGTGCGCTTTGGCATTCACCCCGTAGCAGGGCGCTTGCCCGGCCACATGAACGTGCTGCTGGCCGAGGCCAAGGTGCCTTACGATATCGTGTTAGAGATGGACGAAATTAACGACGATTTCACCAGCACCGACGTGGTGATCGTGATCGGCTCCAACGATATCGTTAACCCGGCCGCTGAAGAAGATCCTAATAGCCCTATCGCGGGTATGCCGGTACTCAAGGTATGGGAGGCCAAGCAGGTATTTATCTGCAAGCGAGGGCAGGGCACCGGTTACTCGGGTATCGAAAACCCGCTGTTCTTTAAAGAGAACAGCCGGATGTTTTACGGCGATGCCCGCGATAGTCTGAATGCATTGCTGCCGCTGGTGGATTAAGCCTGCCAAGACTGATGTAACTTCCAGCAGGGCGCCGAGGCGCCCTGCTGGCTTTTCAGACCCCTGCTTCTATCCCCATTTTTGCCCACCATAGTTATTTTTATGGATACCGCTTTTCTTTAATTGTAAATTCCTATCAATTTAGTCGTTAAATGCAAATTGTTGCTATCGCCAAAGTGCTTTAAAAATACGCCATGTCAGTGAGGCGCCAGCCTGCCAGGGTTCAGGCTTTCGGGTTCAGCGGCGCTCACCGTGGTTCCTTGGCGATGCCAAGGTAAAGAACGATAAGGGGAAATGCAGCATGAGTGGTAAATGTCCGGTAATGCACGGCGGTAACACAGCGGCCAGCAAGTCCAACACCGACTGGTGGCCTAACGCCCTGAACCTAGATATCCTGCACCAGCACGATACAAAAACGAACCCACTGGGTGAAGATTTTAACTATCGTGAGGCGCTGGAAAAACTGGACGTCGAGGCCCTGAAAGCAGACCTTCGCCAATTGATTACCCAAAGCCAGGCGTGGTGGCCAGCGGACTGGGGCAGCTATGTAGGCATGTTTGCTCGAGTGGCTTGGCACGCGGCGGGTTCCTATCGCCTGGCCGATGGTCGTGGTGGTGGTGGTACCGGCAACCAGCGCTTTGCGCCGCTGAACTCTTGGCCGGATAACGCCAATACCGATAAAGGCCGCCGTCTGCTGTGGCCGATCAAGAAGAAGTACGGTAACAAGATCTCCTGGGCCGATTTGATGATCCTCTCCGGCACCATGGCCTATGAAGTCGCGGGCTTGAAAACCTTCGGCTTCGCGTTTGGCCGCGAGGATATCTGGCACCCGGAAAAGGACACCTACTGGGGCGCTGAAAAAGAGTGGCTGGCGCCCTCTGACGGTCGCTATGGCGACATGGCAAAGCCCGAAACCATGCAAAACCCGCTGGCCGCCGTGCAGATGGGTCTGATCTACGTGAACCCGGAAGGCGTGAACGGCCAGCCCGACCCGCTCAAGACCGCCGCCCAGGTGCGCGAAACCTTCAAGCGCATGGCGATGAACGATGAAGAGACGGTGGCCCTGACCGCCGGCGGCCATACCATTGGCAAGTGCCATGGCAACGGCACCCCCGCCGACCTGAGCCCGGAACCCGAAGCGGCAGGCCCCGAGCTTCAGGGCCTTGGCTGGATGAAAACCAAGGGCCGCGGCATTGGCCGTGACACCCTGGTAAGCGGTATTGAAGGCGCCTGGACCAAGAACCCGACACAGTGGGACATGGGCTACTTCGAGATGCTGTTTGGCCACGAATGGGAACTGAAAAAATCCCCCGCCGGTGCCTGGCAGTGGGAACCTATCGACATTAAAGAAGAGGATATGCCGGTCGACGTGGAAGACCCTTCCATCCGCTGCATGCCGATCATGACCGATGCCGATATGGCCATGAAGGTCGACCCGATTTACAACGAGATCTGCCAGCGCTTCATGGCGGACCCGGCGTACTTTGATGATGTCTTCGCGCGGGCCTGGTTCAAGCTGACCCACCGCGACATGGGCCCGAAAGTGCGCTACCTAGGCCCGGATGTGCCCCAGGAAGACCTGATCTGGCAGGACCCGGTACCGGCAGGCCGTACCGACTACGACGTTGACGCCCTGAAAGCCCGCATCACCGCCAGCGGCCTGAGCATCAGCGATATGGTCAGCACCGCCTGGGACAGCGCGCGCACCTACCGCGGCTCCGACATGCGCGGCGGCGCCAACGGTGCCCGCATTCGCTTAGCGCCCCAAAACCAGTGGGCAGGCAACGAGCCCGAGCGCCTCGCTCGTGTACTGGCCGTGCTTGAACCCATCGCCCAGCAAAGTGGCGCCAGCCTTGCCGATACCATCGTGCTGGCGGGCAATGTGGGTATCGAACAGGCGATAAAAGCCGCCGGCATCAACGCCACGGTGCCCTTTGCTCCCGGCCGCGGTGATGCAACGGATGAGATGACCGACGCCGAGTCGTTTGAGGCGCTCGAGCCCCTGGTCGATGGCTACCGCAACTGGCAGAAAGACACCTATGTGGTCAGCCCCGAAGAGATGCTGCTGGACCGCACCCAACTGCTTGGCCTGACTGCTGCAGAAATGACCGTACTGATAGGCGGTATGCGCGTACTGGGCACCAACCACGCGGGTACCAAGCACGGTGTATTTACCGAGCGTGAAGGCGTATTGACCAACGACTTCTTCGTGAATCTGGTGGATATGGCCAATACTTGGCACCCGGCAGGCGACTACTATGAAATTCGTGATCGCAAAACTGGCAAGGTGAAGTGGACGGCCAGCCGCGTGGATCTGGTGTTTGGCTCCAACTCGATCCTGCGCGCCTACGCTGAAATCTACGCCCAGGATGACCACGCCGAAAAGTTTGCCAGCGACTTTATCGCCGCGTGGACAAAAGTGATGAACGCCGACCGCTTTGATTTAGCGTAACGTCACGCGCCCCAGAAGGGGCGCGTGAGCAGTAACGACTATTAATGTACCCAGTCTTGCCCGCATCGAAAGATGCGGGCTTTTTTAGGGCATAAGGAACGGCTTAAAACTCTTCCCATTCGTGTTCGACAACGGCCTTTCTAGGTTTGGGCGCTGAAGGCGTAGAGGATGCGGCCGGTAAACGTGGGCTGGGAGCTAGCGAGGTAGTATTTGCAGAGAGGGGCAGCGGCTGGGAATCGCCCAGCACAAACTCGCTCATCAATTGATCCAGTTGCTGGGCATTCTCGCGCATTTTCGCGGCAAGAGAAGCATTCTGGCTCACCATGGAGGCATTCTGCTGCGTCATGGTATCCATTTCGGCAACAGCGGTATTGACCTGTTCGATACCGGCGGTTTGCTCGCGGGCGCCGGCGGTGATTTCACCAATCACATCAGACACCTGGGTGATGCTGCGATGAATTTCCTGCATCTGCTGGGCGGCGGATTTAACGATATGGTTACCTTCCTTGGCATGATTGACCGAGACATCAATCAGCGCACGAATATCCTGTGCAGCGGTTGCCGAGCGGCTGGCCAGCGTACGAACTTCGTTGGCAACCACCGCAAACCCACGCCCTTGCTCACCGGCTCTGGCGGCTTCGACCGATGCGTTAAGTGCCAGAATATTGGTTTGAAAGGCGATGGAGTCAATCAGGCCGATAATATCGCTGATCTTGTTGGACGATTCACTGATGGCGCCCATCTTGCTTTCCATTTGCGTCATGGATTCAGTGCCGCGTTTGGAGGCACCAGCGGCTTCAATCGCCAGGCCATTGGCCTGTTCAGACGCTTGTGACGTATGCGCCACCGTTGAGTGGATCTCCTCCATGGACGCGGAAGTTTCCTGAAGGTTAGCTGCCGCCTGCTCGGTGCGCGATGAGAGTTCGTGGGTACCATCCGCCATGTCGCTGGCACCGGCAAGTACCGTCTGAGCGTTATGGCGCACTTCCTGAAGGGTAGCCTGCATACGTTCAACGAACGCATTGAAACCGCGCGCAAGATCCCCGATCTCGTCCTGGGATTTGACCTCCAGCCGACGAGTCAGGTCACCCTTGCCCTGAGCAATATCGGCCATGGCGTTAGCCGTATGCTTGATAGGCGCAAGCGAGCGGCGCGTCGCATAAGCAACTGCTACCAGGAGCAATATCAGCAGCAAACCGCCTGCCAGTAAAAGAGACTTCAGCAAGCTGTTGGTCACGGCGGTAAAAGCGGTCATGGGTACGGTCACGCCAACAACCCAGGAGGTACCTTCCACAGGACTCCACATAAGCCGGGTACGTTCGCCACTGGGCATGGTGATTTCACCGGAACCGGGGGTGCCGCTGAGAATAGACTGACTTAGCGCATCCAGCCCCTGATATCCCTGGGTACGGTCGGCGTTGGTATAGTTCAGCGACATGCGATACTCTTCCACCGGGTGGGCAATCACCTGACCCTGGCTGTCAATTAGCCATCCGTAACTCCCCTCACCGACATTGATTGCCGAGGTAATATCAGACACCGCCGCCATGGAAACAGTGATGCCTAGAAGCCCTGCACGATTGCCGCGTTCATCGAAAACGGTATCGACCACTAATGCCGTCGGCAGTCCGCTGACCATGGAGGTAACCGGGTCGACAAGTAGGCTATCTTGACTACCTTCAGTAACAACTGTCTTGAAGTAGGAACGTTCCGAGATATCTAGCGGCACGCCAGCATGGGTTATCGTGTCACCCGAGGCATTGGAGAAGAACAGTGACTCGATGGTGCCGCCCGGCGGATAGCGCTTTGCAAGCCAATCAAGATGGGTCGCAACAGGCAGATCTTCGGCGAGACGCTCATCCTCCGCCAGCACCGCATTCCAGTTACGATAGCCGTTGATCCAGCGGCCTATCTCGTCAGCACGTGCCTCAACCTGCCGTGTGCCAGCATTGTCGATCAGGCCAGGAATGGCTCGATTGAGCTGCTGATTGACAATAACGCCGAGAACGACGGCAACAATCAGTAAAGGGAGAGCGACTGCGCTCAGCAATTTTTGTGTTAACGACAGACGAGAGAACTTGCTCATTGAAGGCCTCGGTAAGTGAGAGGTTGGTCATTACTGACCAGTCATGATCTACGCAATTTTTTAATTTAAGGCGCAGAGATCGTTTTTATTGCTGGCGCAGAGATTAATAACGGCCATTTTGCGATTAACTTAAGTGAAATTGTCATTGTTATAGTTCAGTAAACGTTGAGGGCGTTTTCATCCAAAGCGCTGGATATGTTACTGACCACCGATGTTGTTACCGCTTGTGATGTCATTTTCCCCGATAGACACGCAGGATATCGGCCATGGTCGCCAAGGCGATCTCGGCCGGTGTTTTACTCCCCAGGTCTAGACCGATCGGCATGACGATCCGCGCGATATCGATGTCGGTCAAACCGCCTGAGCGCCGTAAGCGTTCGGCACGTTGGGCTGAGGTTTTCTTCGATCCCATGACGCCGATATAAAAAGCGTCCGTGCGTACCGCCTCGATCATCGTCAAGTCATCAATACGCGGGTCGTGGGTAAGGGCGACAATCGCCGTGGCTGCGTGGCACGCTCCTGAGGCTATGAACAGCGAAGGCAGTACCGCCTGTAACTCGACACCAGGAACATTGAAGTCGCGCCGCATCTCCTCGCGTGGGTCGCAGACAATGACTTCAAATCCCAGTGTCTGAGCGAACTGGGCGCAGGGAACGGCGATAGTGGAAATGCCTGCGATAACCAGGCGCAACGACGGGCCAATACGAAGATAGGCGGCATGCTCATCGCACGTGACGGCAGGCCCCGGCCCTTCGGGCACGATGAAGCGCTTGCGCGAGCCGTCCAGTAACACATGACGTATCAATGGTCGGCGCCCCATCAGCGTGGCATGCACGACTTCAAGATGGATCAATGTGTCGGCGCTGGGTTCAAGCCGTTCCACCAGCACATCAAGACGCCCGCCGCAGGGCAGGCGAACGGTGTCATCACTTTCTCCACCGTAATGAATCAGTTGAACCGGTGAAGATGAAAGGGCGCCCTTTTCCAGGCGTTCCAGAAAGTTCTCTTCAACGCACCCGCCTGATAGTGAACCGATGAACTGCTCTTTTGAGCACGCAGCCATGACGGCCCCGGGTTCCCTGGGTGACGAGCCAAAGGTCGTCAGTACCGTACACAGCCAGACCACACGGCCCTGGTTAGCCCACTGAAGGGCACGCTCGATAACCTGAAGATCAAGGTGCTGCATTACAGCGCCACCTCGGCGCGTCTTTCTATGGGGATATCGCTTTGCTCAAGCTTTCGACGAACGGTCTCGGCGGTAAACGGAGGATGTGTAAAGCGCACGCCTGTTGCATCGAACAACGCATTGGCAATGGCCGGGGCGCCGGGGAGCGACGTGGATTCGCCGACACCTAGTGACGGCTGATCCGTTCTATCCAACATTAGAAGCTGAATATCCGGAAGCTCCGAAAAGCGCAGGATGGGGTAGCTGCCCCATTCGCGATTCATGGGTAAACCCTTTTCGAAGGTCACCCGCTCTTTCAGGGTTCGGCTAAGTGTCTGGATGACGTTGCCATGCACCTGGTGGCGTACGCCGTCGGGGTTGATCATGAGTCCAGCATCCTGGCCCACATACAGACGTTCGATAATAATTCGGCCGCTGGCGGGATGCACTTTCAGTTCGACGACCCAGGCCGCCAGCGCCGCGCCGAAGCCGGGGAATTTACTATGCACATACTGCGCGTAGGCAAACCCGCGCCCGTAATGCCAGCCCGCTTCGATACGGGGGGTAGAATATGCTGGGCGAGGCTGCCAATGAGCGCGTGTTGCCAGGGCCTTGACGAGTTCTATGGCGCGCGTATCGGTCAAGTGCCGAATTCGGAAGGCAATAGGGTCTTCCCCGGCCAAGAAAGCCAGCTCATCGATGGCACTTTCGTGTGCAAACGCGTTCGGCATGGCGGAAACGCCGCGTAGCCATGAGGCGCGCACGAGCGTGGGCACATCATCACAGGCAATGCGCCGATGCGGATAGCCATAGGGCGGAACGGACGTGCGGTCCCCCATCTGGAAAGGCACGTCGCTGGGTTGCTGTGTGCCTGTCAGCAAAAGCGCCAGGGTCGGTGCATTGTTGGAAGGATAGCGAGCAACGAACCGGTAACCTGCCAGGTTACCGTCGGCATTGATGCCGGCGTCAACATCCATCCGCTGGGCGGCCCCCTTGGGTTCCCAGAGATGCTCCTGCTCGCGGGTGAGTTGGACGCGCACGGGGCGGCCAACGGCCCTTGATAGCAACGCCGCATCAGCCCCCACATCATCAGCGCAGTTGCGGCCGTAACAGCCGGAAGCCTCCATACGCGTGATGGTAATGGCGCTTTCATCCAGCAGCATCAGACGCGACAGCTCGGCACGCAGGCTATGAGGATTCTGCGTGCCCGACCAGACGTGCAGTTGATCGTCACGGTAGTGAGCAACCGAGCATGAAGGCCCAATTGAGCCATGCAGTTGAAATGGCCAGACATAAGCGCGTCGAACACGATGTTGAGCACTTTTGAGGGCATCGTCGACCTGGCCTTCTTCAAGCAGCAGGCGCTTTTGAACCGGCAATTCATCCAGCGCCTGTTCAATGTTATGCATGGGGGGCAGTGTGCCGGGCTTGCGCCAAACGATATTGAGTTTACGGGCAATAGCAGCTGCCTGCTCTTCGCGTTCAGCCACAACGCCGACAAAATCACCAATCGTCACGACACTGACCAGCCCTGCCATGCCGGCGACTGAACTTTCATCGACGGATATCAGTGAATGACCGACGAAATCGCCCCGATCATAGCCACTGTAAGGAGGTCGTATCACATGGCCGTAGAGCATATCCGGCAGGCGAAAGTCATGCACGAACGTCAGTGCACCCGTTACCTTACCGGGAATATCCACGCGAGGCGCAGCCTTGCCCACCAGGCAATATTGGTGGGCAGGTTTGAGGGGAACATCATCGGCAAGCTTCAAGGCATGTCGGGCACCGGCGAGCAGTTCGCCATAGCCGATGGCGGGTAACGTGTCGTCTAACGGTGCAATATGACCTACGCGACAACGGAGCTTATGTTGAGGTAAACCAAAATGCAGGGCGGCTCTGGACAGTAAATATTCACGCGCCTGAGCGGCAGCACGACGAAGCGGCTCGGCAGTAATCTGAATAGTGGCGCTAGCAATCGTTGGCCCCTGGTTGGGTACCTCGAACGGATCTCCCAGCACCATGGTGATGGACTCAAGCGCTACCTCAAGCTCTTCAGCTACGATCTGGGCAAGCGCGGTGCGTATGCCTGTGCCAAGATCCACATGGCCGTTGAACGCCAGCACTTGGCCCGTGCTCAGGATAGCAATGAATATTTCGGGCTCAGTAGGTACGAAATTAGAGTGTGTGCCCGGTTGTCCTGGCGCAGGTTTGGGAGGCGTAATCGGGTCCCGATACACGATAAGAAGGTCTGGATCATGTAGAAGGGCTTGCCGATCATAGGCTTTCTTACCGGTCATGTGGCCTCCATGGTTGTTTTTAGATGCTCAGGTCTTTCATGTATCGTGAGAGGTTGCTTGAGTTTAATATAAATTTATAATGTGTACGCCATAAATTGGCGGTGAATAAAGCGGTAATTCTCGCGTTATACGTAAAGTCTCCTTAACCTTTTTCCACTGCCATACTTGAAAGACATCATTGCGCATCAGCAAGGAGTTTGAATGACATCGGACCGTTCCCACGACGTCCAAAAAAATGCGCACCCTACGCCGTCTGAGCAGGGGTACGATTTTTCAGAGCAGGTAGGTCATTTGCTGCGTAAGGCCTATCAGCGTCATATCGCCATTTTTCAACGTCACGTCTGTGATAAGCAGCTAACGGCCATTCAGTTTGTCGCCTTGTGCACAGTGATGGAGCGGGGGGCCAGTTCCTTAACCGATATCGTTAACGCCACGGCTATAGATCCTGCCACTGTTAGGGGGGTGATCAAGCGTCTCAAGGCCCGTGAATGGGTCACGCTGACCACCGACCCCAACGATCAACGCAAGGTGATGGTGGTAATTACCGAAGCCGGGGCCGCTATCGTTGAGGCAATGGTGCCCAATGCCCGACAGATCAGCGATGCCACCATGCAAAACCTCAACCCTGCCGAGCGCGTCGCGCTGATGCACCTGCTGGAAAAAATGAATGCAGACCCCGTGGCCTAGCACGGGGAGCTTTTCCGTTTGTGGGCGCGACAGTCAATGCATCCTTACTCGCTTTATGTCATTGCCAAGCCGCACCCAGAGTGGCGCCAAAAGCGGCAGTATGATGGCCAGTAGCGACAGCCCGAACAGGCCCATGGCAATGGGGCTGTGCAGGAATACCTCCCAGGAGCCGCGACCCAGCAGCAGACTGCGGCGCAGGTTCTCCTCAAGCAGCGGCCCCAGAATCAAGCCGAAAGCCAAAGGGGCAGCGGGTAGCGATAAGAGATACAAGACGTACCCTACAGCGCCGAAGAAGAGCATGATGTAGACATCTGCCATGCTGCTGCGAATAGCATAGGCGCCCACCACGCAGAGCAGGGCAATGCCAATGAGCAGCGTATGCGAAGGGATGCGCAGTACCCAAGGCAACCAGCGCATCAGCAAAAGGCCGATGACCAGTGTAAGCAGCAACGCGAGGAAGAATCCGGCGTAGAGGCTCGAGACGAAACCTGGGTTTTCTGCGAAGAGCATGGGCCCAGGCCGCAGCCCATGGATCAACAGCGACCCCATTAATACTGCTGTGATGGCATCTCCAGGTACGCCCAGCGTCATCATTGGTATCAGCGTGCCACCAATGCTCGAACTATTAGCGGCCTCGGGCCCCACCACACCCTCGACGGCGCCATGGCCGAAGCGCTCGGGATGCCTTGAAAAGCGCATCTCCTGGGCATAGGCGATAGCCACTGCGATAGCCGACCCGGCAGCGGGTATAGCGCCGACAAATGCGCCAATAAAGGAACCGCGCAGCATCGACGCCCAGCGTCCAGCGATCGTGCGAAGATTTGGTAGAGGCAATTGGGTAGATTGCATGTCGAACTCAGGCGTGGCGCGGTGAGAGCCGTGCAGATTCCTTAGAACCTCAGCGAGACCAAACAACCCTACACATAGCGGTACTAGTTCGATGCCTCCTTGCAGGCCACGTGTATCGAAAGTGAAGCGCGAGACGTCGGTTAAAGCATCGAACCCTACCATTCCACAGAGTAGACCGACGGCGCCGACCAGCAATCCGCGTACCGTTGAACCTGGCGAAGCGTAGGCAAGTAGCACCAAACCGAACACTGCGATAGCCGTGAACTCGGGGCTTTTAAAGCGCATCGCGATCGAGGCCAGCATTGGAGCGGTGACAACCAGAAGTGCCAGACCGATGACGCCTCCCACGCTCGAGGCGATCAGCGCATAGACCAACGCTTCCTTGGCCCGCCCTGCGCGGGCAAGAGGATGGCCGTCCAATTGAGTGACGATTGCACCCGGCGTGCCTGGAATGTTGATCAGGATAGCGGAGATTGAGCCACCATAGACGCTGGCAACGAACACACAGAGTAGAAAAAGAATGGCAAATGCGGGGTCCATACCGAAACTCAGCGGTAGCAGAATAGCCAGCGCCATGGTGGAGCTTACGCCCGGCAGGGCGCCGAGCACGATGCCAAGCAGAGTGCCCAGCACGGCAAGCATCAAACCCCAGGGCGATGCGAGCGTTGCCAGGAGCGAGGTAAGGAAACTGTCGATCAGCATGGGAGTCTCCTAACCGCGGGCGTCATAGAGCGACACCCAGTAGGGTGATGAAGATCAGATACAGCGCAAGGCTTAGCAATGCGGCGGTCATGATGCCGAGCAGTAAGGCACGACGCAGGCGATGGCAGCGACGATACTCCAGCCAGATGAGCCAAGGGGTGGCGAAAAGCCAGGTCGCTGGCAAGAAACCAAGCGATGTCACCACGCTCGGCAGCGCCAAAAGAGAAACAAACAGGGCCACCGCGTGCGTGTGACGGCCAAAGGGAACGTTATTTTGGGGCGGCGTCTGCTCGGCTGTCCTGCGCGAGTGCAGTGCCCAACCGGCCAGCCCCTTGAGAAGTAGAAGGCTGCCTCCCAGCAACATGAAGCTGAGAACGGTCAGCGGCAGCAGTGCGGGACCTGGATCAGGGCCTCGGCCTAGCGTGTTCATCAGCATTGTATTGCCACTTACGTTGATGAACCCGACAAGGGCAATGCCACTGAAAAGCAGTCCACAGGCAAGATCGCGCCCGACGGCGCGATCAAGAAAAGCGTTAAACGAACGCATGGCGTCTCTCCTAAGCCGTGAGCAGGAGCCGTCAGCGCGTCAGCGCGTCATCCACCAGATTGGCGGAAGAAAGGATTTCGTAGACCTCATCGGCGCGCTGGGTAAGGTAATCTGAGCTTGCCTCCCTAGGTTGCGGAGCTATCACTAAGCCCACCTCACTTGCCGCCAACTGAAACGCTTCGTCTTCAAGCAGTGTGTAGAAAGCCGACTCCAACGTGTCGCGGCGCTCATTGGGTACGCCTTGTGGCAGATAAAGCATAAAGAAGTCCTCCGCCGTGAAGTCATAACCTTGCTCCTTGAAGGTAGGAACATCCGGTGCAAAGGGGTGGCGCGCATCTGAGGCCACGCCCAGTATCTGGAGCTGCCCCGAGGCGTGCTGGTCAGCTAATAACGGTATTGGCAGCAGGGCGGACATGACCTCGCCAGAAAGCAATGCCGAGAAGGTGGGGGCGTAACCCTGATAGGGGATCTTCGTCAGTGTAACGTCAAACTGCGACTCAAGCATGCTGGCTGCGATATAGGAGAAGCCGCCGGGCGAGTCGTTACCGTTGATAATTGCGCCGGGCGATTCCTGGAGTGTTTGCAGATAGTCAGCAATATCCGTGATGCCCGTATCGCTGCCCACCGCGAACGCGGCTGGCTCGGGGCCGATGAATACCAGCGCCTCAAGTTCGTCCAATGGCGTGGCATTGGGGTTCATGTAGCTTTGGGCGATGGCATGGGTACCCATCATACCTAGGGTATAGCCATCTGGGTCGGACTCAGCTACGTGGCGAATGCCCGTAGACCCGGCCGCCCCCGTCACATTTTGAACGACGATGGGGACAGAGAGTGCCGTGCCAGCATGCTCGGCCATTAAACGGGCCGCCAGGTCATAGGCGCCGCCAGCGGGCCAGGGAACGACGAGGGTGAGCGCACGCTCGGGAAAGTCATCGGCTAGAAGTCCGGAACTCAGGGGCAGGGTGAAGCCCAAAACGGACGCTATTATCAAACGGCGAAGTGTCATGTAAGTTACCTGTTATGTTGTCAGTGGGATCAACGCAAAGCGTTTTATTGTGGTTTGTTGGTTTTGCGAGCTGGCGAGCGTTGAAGTACTCCTTCCTCTTTTAATGAACAGTGAGTGTTAAGAAGCCAAAAGGCCGCAAAGCGGCCTTTTAGAAGTGCTGTTCAGCCTCCCAGCAAATGATCGATCGCTGCCTGGCGGTCGATGACATCGCCGTACTTGCTGTCGATGTCGAACAGGTTCGCCTCGTGCGGATCAGGGTGGCGGTCGCCCACACAGTCGCGCACTACCATCACGCGGAAACCGTACTGCAGGCCGTCGACGGCGGTGGCACGAATGCAGCCACTGGTCGAGCAGCCGGTGACGATGATCGTATCGACGCCCATGGCCACCAGCATCGATGCAAGCGAAGTGCCGAAGAAGGCGCTCGCGTACTGCTTGGTGATAACCGGCTCAGTTGAATCCGGCACCACTTCAGTGCAGAACTCGGCGAAGGGGTTGCCAGCTACCATGGCGCGCATGACCGGCGACTTCTTCACCCAGATGCCGCCATCGACCTGATCCGGCGCATGGTAGAGAATATTGGTGTGGATGACCGGGGTGCCACTCTGCCGAGCGGCATCCAAAAGCGGCGGCATGTTGGCCACGGCCTCGACGACGCCGGGGGCGAAAAGCGGCGACTCCTCACGCACGTAGCCCTGCATGAAGTCCACCACCAGAAGTGCTGCCTTGCGCCCGAAACCGATGCGCCCGTCCCAGACGCCCCGATAGTTCTCCTGGGCTGAGTTTTCTTCATGACCCGAGTCGTTTTGAAGCGAGCTGTCTTGAATCGCATCAGGGGTTGCCATGGGTAAGCTCCTAGTAGGCGCCAGAGAGCAGGGCGCCCGCGCCGGGCACCACCGGCTCCAGGTCCAGCGCCTTGAGCATGGCGTAGGTGGTGGCGATGGCAGCGGTCACCACCGGCTTGCCGGTCAGCGCCTCGACCTTGGCGACGGCTGGAAGTGAGGGCATCTGCACGCAGGCCGAGAGCACGATGGCATCGATATCGCTCAGGTCGAGACTGGCCACGATCTCGGGCAGCTTGGCCGGGTCATGACGCGCCACGTCAAGGTTGTTGGGAATTTCCAGGGCGCGATAGTCGACTACCTCAACCCCTTCCTGGCGGATATAGTCCACGACCATCTCGGTCAGCGGCTTCATGTAGGGAGCTACCACGACCACACGCTTGGCCTTCATGACATGCAGAGCATCCACGAGTGCACCGGCGCTGGTGACGACCGGCGTATCGCAGCCGTTCTCTTCAGTGCGGCGGCGCAGACGCTTCTGCGACTCACGGTGATAGCCAGGGCCCATCGACATGATGGCCACTAGGCAGGCGTACCCCATGACGTCCACGGCGGCATCGGAAAGCTCCAGCGCGCAGCGGTCGGACTCCCCGTCCATGGCGGCCAGCTCGTCTTTGCTCACGGTTTTCATGCGCATGCGGCTGGAGTGAAAGGTAAAGCGTTCGGGGCGAATCAACTGCCGTGCGGTGAGCATGGCGGGAATTTCCGTCTCCATGGTGATGTTGGAGCTCGGCACGATCTGGCCGATACGATAGGTCTTGGTTTCAAGCGTCATGGCAATCGGCCTCTCAGAGTGGGGTGCCGAGGAAGTCTTCGAAGGCTGTGAAGAAACCTTCGAAGTCATCCCAGGGAATCATGTGGCCTGCATTCGCGGCGGTAGTAATACGAATCGACGGCAACAGCGTTTGGATCTCTTCGCGATCTTCCTCCTGGATCACGCCGCCTTTGCCAGCGCAGATCAGAAGCAAGGGCACCTTGATAGCAGGGAGATCCTGGTGGATATCCACACTATGGAACTCCTCGAAGGCCTGCACGATGGCCGGCGTATAGCACGTGTGCAGCCACTCGGCGCGCAGGCGCAGCTGCTCCTCGCTCCAGGTGGGGCAGTAGGCGCGCATAGTGTCTAGATCGGCGCCATGGGTGCAGTCGCGAATGGAGTCCACGTACCAGGGCAGCTTGCTGGGATACTCCCGGCGCCCGGGGCCGGAGACAGGCGGGTCGATCAGCACCAACTTGTCGATGCCGCGTGCGCCACGGGTCATGGCGCGCAGGGCAAAGCGTGCGCCCATGGAGTGGCCGGCGAGGATTACGTTTTCAAGCCCCAGCGCTTTGATAAAAGCGATGACATCATCGGCACAGGTATCAATATCGTAGTCAAGCTCCGGCCCCGTGGAGGAGAGCCCCCGCCCGCGCACATCCAACACGTAAGTATCGAAGTGTTGGCCGAGGCGCTCGGCGACGAATGCCCAGGTGACGGCGGGGCTTGTGATACCCGGGATCAGCACCAGCGCTTGCCCGGTGGAAGCTGACTCGCCGCCAAAGCGCAGGTAGTGCTGGCGAATACCGTTGGCGTGGACGTTGGCGCCGTAGCGGTACGTGCTGGCAGAGGTCGTATCGGTCATGCCGGGCTCTCCTCACTAACGGCTTCAGGTGCTTTCAACGGCGTCTCGAACACGTCGTAGCCGAAGACCCAGGCGGGGTCCTCATCCTGGCGCAGCCAAGTGTTGTCATGGGAAACCTTCTGCACGCGAGAGGCCCGCTCGAAGCGGTTGGTGCGGTAGAGCTCGAAAGCATTACGATAGTCGTGGGCGCCCACTTCTTCCAGGCAGCGGACCAGCATGGCAGCATCCTCGATAGCCATGGCAGCCCCCTGAGCCATGTGGGGTTTCATCGGGTGACAGGCATCGCCCAGCAGTACCAGGCGGTTGTCGTGCCACAGCGGCAAGGGGTTGCGTTCCAGAAGCGGCCACTTGGTCACCGTTTCGGTGCAATCGATCAATGCCTGAACGGTGGGGTGGTAGCCCGTGAAGGCTTCACGCATCTCTTCGCGCGAGCTGTCAACGAAGGACGTGCCGTGGCTCCACTCGGGCTCCGGTACGCCGGTGACATAGTAGTACTCTTTCTCGTCGCCGGTAACGAAGTAAACCATCATATGACGGTCTTCTGACCACCACTTCACGCAGGCCTCGAAATCCAGATCATAGGCCTTGAGCTTCTCAGCGGAGATGATCGCCCTGTGCGCGACCCAGCCGCTATAGATGGGTGCCTCAGACCCCAGCAGTTTTTCGCGAATTTGCGAGTTGACGCCATCGGCGCCGATCACAAGGTCCGCTTCCTCGGTGGTGCCGTCGGCAAAGGTCATGCGCACTTTGCCGCCCTGGTCGTCGACATCCACCAGGTGCTTGTCGAAGAAAAGATTTTCCTGATCGAGCGTGCTGACCATCAACTCGTGTAGGTCGCCGCGGTGAACGGTGATGTATGCCGCGCCGTAATGTTCGTGGGCAAAGTCGCCAAGAGGAATACGCGACTGGTATTCGCCGGTCAGGCCGTTGCGGCTGAACCAGTGGTCGGGGTGCGAGCCCATGGCATTGAGCTTGTCCTCAATGCCGATGCGCCGCATTACCTTCATTACGTTGGGACCCAGATGGATACCGGCGCCCAGGCGGGAAAATGCCGGGGCCTGCTCGTACACCTTGGTGGGGTAACCGGCCTGCTGCAGCAAGGCGCCAGCAGCAGCGCCGCCAAGACCTGCGCCAATCACGGCGATGGTGGGTTTGTTATTCATAACGTTATTTTCCTCGTTTTTATTGGCATAACGCACAGGGGAGGCAATAGCCAAACCTTTGAAAGGGTATTTGAAACGCTATAAAACAACGTATACGCCATTTATTTTTTGGTCAAGGAAAAATCAATTCAAACCTTTAAATAATTTCCATCATCTATTAGATTCTTGTAACTATATATTTAATATGGATATTTATGTTTTTTTAAGTTGCCATTATAAAAAACTTGCGAGATGGGAGAGGAGAGTGGTATATGTTTTATAGTCGCGTATTTATAGTGTGTGCACTATTTTTAAGCGAGTCAAAACACTTTGCACCGTGCAGGTGCATTGAAGGTGGGGATGGCCACAATAGATAAAATATTGTCAAAAAAATAATTAACAATTACGTAAGCGCTGCCGATAAATAAGAGCTCTCTAAATAAATACTTGCTTTAACAATAACGATGATAATTCCCTATGACGCTGAAGCTAAAAGTGAATGGACAGAATGTTGAGCTGGCCATTCCGCCTACAACACCTCTGCTCAACGCACTGCGTAACGACCTGGCGTTGAACGGCCCGAAGTATGGCTGTGGGCTGGGCGAATGCGGTGCGTGCAGTGTGCTGGTGGATGGCATGGCTGCCAGAGCCTGCGTACTGACAGTCGCCTCGGTGGTTGGACGAGAAGTCACGACACTGGACGGGCTGGCCGATAAGGGCCGCCTGGATCCTGTTCAACAAGCGTTTATCGATGCGCAGGCAGCACAGTGTGGCTATTGCCTGAATGGCATGATTATCAGCATCCGTTCGTTGTTGAACCACACCTCCACTCCCTCTTCCGAACAGATTGGGGCGGCGCTGGAGCATCATCTTTGCCGTTGTGGCACGCACCTGGAAATCCTGGATGCCGCTCATCGTGCTGTCGCACTCAACGCGATGGCGTTGGGAGGCGTTGATGACTGAGCGCCATTCCACGGTGAAGCCCTATCAAACTGCCTTGCCCGCCGGCTTCGAGAACCTGCGCTACGGTGTTGTAGTACGCCCGCCTCACTACCGCTGGAACGGCGAACATCTTACGTGTGACCGGCTGGCGCACGTTGATACATCGGCGCTGAAAACGTTGCCATATGACGCAAAAGCTGTGGTTGAGGGGAATTTTGTAGGGGTCGTGGCAAGCAGTATTGAAAATGCCCGCGATGCCGCTAAGCACTTGATTCTAAGCTGGCAGGCACACGACCAAATTGCGGAGACGCCAGCACAGCAAGCACGCGTAAACGAAGAAGATCACAAGGCTCTGGTACATAAAAAAACCGGCGTAGCTGATGTCGAGGGCGGCCACGCTGACAGATATGAGCGCGACTACGGCTGGCCCAGCCGCATGCGCTGGGGAGAAACCGAAGGCTGGGTGGTTGCCGAGTATCGAAACGACCGTCTTGATATCTGGACACAAACCACAACGCCGGAAGCGCTGCGCCAGGATTTGAGTACCCTGACGGCACTAGATGCGGATCAGATAGCGCTTTATACCAACACGGGAGCAGAGCGGCGCGTGGCCTCGGGCCTTGGCCGCCATTGTGGTGACGATGCCGCTGTGGATGCTGCCCTGATGGCACGTGCGCTGGGTCATCCGGTCGCTGTATGGCTGGATGCACAGTACAGCGTTGATGTTAAGGCTCTCGGGCAAGCGCAACGCCTGTCGTTAAGTGCCGCCTTTGGGGAAGGTGATCACATCGAGCATTATCGCTACCGGCAGGCGCATGCCAGTGGCGAGGTGGCAGCCGTCGGGCTGTTTTTGAGCGGGCGAGCCCTTGTGCTGGGTGTTTTAACGGACACTGAAAAGCCGCTGTATTCTCCGTATACCTTCCAAAACGCGCATCTGTCGGCGCATACCGGGCGCCCCTCGGGGCAGCCTTTGAACGATACCCTGCTGGGTATTCAACAGACCTTCGCCCGTGAATCATTTCTTGATGAAGTCGCTCATGCGCGCGGCCAGGACCCGCTGGCGTTACGCCTGCACTATCTTGACGACGTACGTGGTCGCGAGATTATTGAATCGGTTGCCAAGCGAGCTGACTGGCAGGTAAATACCCCTTCTCGTATAGCATCGAGTGATGTGTTGCAGGGCCGTGGTTTGGCCTATGCACAGCTACCCGACCGTCAACAGCGTCTGGAAAGTGGCGTACGCTCTGCCTGGATTGCCGATGTCGAGGTCAACCGGATCACGGGGAACGTGCAGTTAACGCGACTGGTCGTGGGCCAGGATTCGGGCGTCGAGGTTGATACAGCGCGTTTGCAACACACGCTTCAAGCGCGAGTATTAGGCGAAGCGCGGCCATTACTGGGAAGTGAGCCGGCTTTCGATGAGTGGGGCGATGGCAGTTTAGAAGCCAAAAAAGAGTTGCCTTTGGCCAGGCGCCAGTCTTCGCTTGAAAGGCAGGTGGTGACGCCAAATGAAGCATCCTCCGTGTTGCCGGTTCCCCTTGAGGATACCGAATTTTCGCCGGGTGTTGCCGTCATTGCCAATGCATTGTTCGATGCCACCGGCATACGTTTTCGTCAGCCGCCTTTTACGGCCAATCGTGTACGGCAGGCGCTGCAAGAGCAGGATCTGGAAGCATCCCAGGGCCGTGATAGCCTGTTTTTACCTCGCAAAAGCAAAGCGCCGCGCCGCCAATGGCTGGCGGCCGCTGCCTTCATGACGGTTGCCGGTAGCGCGGCCATGGCCTGGCCCTGGAAAGGGGCGATTGCGCCTGTCTCGCGGCCAGCGGCCAATCTCTATTCCGCTGAAACTATCGAGCGCGGGCGACTCGTAGCGGCGGCAGGCGACTGCGCGGCTTGCCACACCGCAAGCGGCGGTGCCGTCAATACCGGCGGTCACGCGTTTGAGACACCCTTTGGTACGCTTTACAGCACCAACATCACGCCCGACGAGGCGACCGGCATTGGCAACTGGTCCTATGCCGCTTTCGAGCGTGCGATGCGCCACGGTATTGGCCGCGATGGTCGCCATCTGTATCCGGCGTTTCCCTATACGGCGTTTGCCAAGACCAGCGAATCCGACCTTCAGGCGCTCTATGCTTACCTGATGTCCCAGCCGGCCGTAGCAGCGCCAGCGCCTCAAAACGATCTATCGTTCCCTTTCAGTGTGCGTGCGCTCATGGCGCCCTGGAATGCGCTTTATCACGACCCCAAACCGTTTCAGCCGGATCCTGCGCAAAGTGAGCTCTACAATCGCGGCGCTTATCTCGCCGAAGGACTGGGGCATTGCAGTGCCTGCCATAGTCCGCGCAATGCGATGGGCGCGGAAAAGAACGGTAAGTACTACTTTGCCGGTGCCGTCGTCGATGGTTGGGAGGCGCCTGCCTTGAATACGCTTTCAAAATCTCCCGTTGGCTGGAGCGAAAGCTCGCTGTACGACTATTTACGTCACGGCGAATCGGCCCTGCATGGCGTGGCTTCAGGGCCAATGGCGCCTGTCGTTGCCGGATTGAGCGAGCTGCCAGAGTATGACGTGCGCGCCATCGCCCATTACGTGGCGCAGCAGATGGAGGCCCCGTCAGGGGACACTGAGGCACAGCAGGTCGATGCCCAGCAACGCTTGGCCGCAGCGGCGGTGAGCCCCAGTGGCATGGAGGAGGGCGAGCGCCTGTTTGAAGGTGCTTGTGCCGCCTGCCATCTGGATAACGGCTTGCCATCGTTTACCCGAGCCAGAACGTCGCTTGCGCTGAATACCAACCTTTACAGCGAGCGTCCCGATAACGTTATTCAATCGATTTTAGGCGGTGTGCATGCTGACACCGTCCCTGGTGTAGGTAACATGCCCGGTTTTGCCGACAGCTTCAGTGATACACAAGTCGCTACCCTGGCAACCTATCTACGGGCACGCTTCGCGCCCGACGCGCCTCCCTGGCAACAACTTGAACAACGCGTTGCCGCAATACGCCAGCCTCATCACAACAATACGCACTCTTCTCTCTGACAATACAAAACGAGGTGGATCATGAAACGCAGCAAGTGGATATGGGCAGTCTGGATAGTGGTTCTTTTGAGCTGTCTTGTGCCTTACACCCTACTAACGAATGTCGCGGCCTGGTACGGCAGTTTTCTGTTCTGGACCTGTGCGGGGGTTGCCGTCATCGCACTGAATATCTTCATCACCAAAGACTTCGAGGAGCATGGCAATGACTGAGTCAATGATCTGGTGGTCGATCGCCATCTATCTACTGATCGCGACCGGGATTGCCGTTCTCTCACGCCAGGGCGCGGCAGAAAGCATGTCGGGTTACTTTCTGGGTAACCGGCAAATGAACGGGTTTGTCTCGGCCTTAAGCTACAGTGCAACTACCTATAGCGCCTTTATGATGGTCGGCCTGGCCGGGCTTACCTATGCCGGTGGTGTAGGCGCACTGGGCTTTGAAATTATCTACTTTGCCGGTGTTTCGCTGGTGGCCATTTTCGGCCCCCGCTTCTGGGCCGTTGGCAAGAAGTTCGGGTTTGTAACGCCTAGTGAGATGCTGGGTCATCGCTATAACAACAAGCATGTAGCTATGGCTGTCTCGCTTGCCAGTTGTATATTTCTAATTCCTTACTCTGCCGTTCAGTTGGCTGGCGTGGGCTACCTGCTGCAAGGGATGACAGATGGTGCGATTACCTTTACCACGGGTATTGTGATCGCCACAATCATTGCCATTTTCTTCTCCTATATTGCCGGTATCCGTTCGGTCATGTGGACCGACTCGCTACAGGCGCTGATGATGATTGTTGCCTCTACGCTAGTAGCCTTTCTGGTAATCCAGGGCTTGGGCGGCTTCAGCGGATTATTCGGCACGCTTGAAGCCGAGCATCCGGCATCACTGAGCGTTCCGGGTTCCGGCATTTTCAGTCTGGTGACCTTCCTTGGGCTAAGCATTCCCTGGTTCTTTTTCAGCCTCTCCAATCCACAGGTGAGCCAGCGCCTGTTCATGCCATCTTCGCTGCGCGCGATGCGCCAGATGCTGATTGGTTTTCTGATATTCGGCCTGATCTATACGCTGGTATCAGTACTGTGGGGCTTCTCAGCGCTGGCCGCGTTCCCGGATCTGGCGCGAGCGGATCTGGCAACGCCTACGCTGCTGGCGTCTGACTTCATCCCACCGGTGCTGGGTGTCATTGTCATGATCGGCATCATGGCAGCCGCCGTCTCCACCATTGATTCCATCATGCTGACCCTGGCCTCCATGCTGTCGCGTGACGTGTATGCCAACGTCAAGCCTGGCGTGAATGAAAAGCGCCAGCTGCTGATGGGTAAAATCGTGATTCCGGTTATTGCCCTGATGGCGCTTGGGTTTGCCGAATTGCAGCTGGATCTGATTGCAGTGCTTTCGGTGGCGACCTCGTCAGGCCTGGTCGCCATGGTGCCTGCCATTATCGGAGCTTTCTACTGGAAGCGCGGCACTGCTGCAGGTGCGCTGGCAAGCGTCGTGGGTACCAGCGTGTTCGTGCTGGGGATGTATGCCACGGGTAACTCCCTGCTGGGTTTACCTGCCGGTATATGGGGTATCTTTGTCTCCACGTTCCTCTTTGTGGGTATAAGCCTTGCTACCAAGCCGCATGAGGCTTCGGCCAATGCCTTCCTGAACGCTATTTCCGAAGAGCTCGGGCGTAAAAAGCGTGCTCCGGTCAGTGCGCCGTCATCTCAGAGCGCCGCTGTGTAGGACTATTTCTACCGACGCTATCTCTCGGTAACTGTCTGCCTCGATGCTGGGCTGGTAAATACAGCCAGCGTCGGGGCAGAGGTTACCGCCCTCAACGTCATACTGACGATATGCAGGAGTGGTTATGGATCACGCAAGCTTTACGGAAATCTGCCTTCACCAGTTGAAAATGTCCGGCGTCCAGTCCGATGAAAGGCTCATCGTACTGACCCAAGGTAACGACCGCCTCGATTATGCCGATGCTTTCATGGCCGCCGGGCAACGTTTGGGCGCCAATATGTACCATATGCGTCTGCCGTCACCGCCTCTTGTGGGTGGTTGGAATGTCGGCACTACCGGGCTTGCTGCGATGCCCGAGGCGGTGGAAGCGCTCAAGAACTGCGACATGCTTATCGACTGTATCTTTTTGCTGTTCTCCCCAGAACAGATGGCCATTCAGGCGGCGGGCACCCGAATTCTTACCGCTGTGGAGCCGCCTGAACTGCTGGCGCGTATGCTGCCAACCCAGGAACTCAGAGAGAAGGTCGAGATTGCCGCTGAGCTATTGGCCAAGGCCAAGGTGATGCGTATTACTTCTCCCCATGGCACTGACGTTACTTACCAGCTTAATACCTACCCGACGGTTGCCGAATATGCGTGTACCGATGAGCCGGGCCGCTGGGACCATTGGCCGTCTGGCTTCGTGTTTACCGGCGGTGATGACGATGGCGTAGACGGCACCATTGTCGTGGCGCCCGGCGATGTCCTGTTGCCTCAGAACATGTATGTCCGCGAGCCGATCACCTACACCATCAAGAAGGGCTGGATTACCGGTATTCAAGGTGGCTTGGATGCCGAGCTGGTTAAATCCTATATGGACAGCTTCAACGACAAACGTGGCCTGGGCATGAGCCATGTTGGCTGGGGCATGAACCCTGATGCCAAGTGGCACCGCATGGTGCCCGGTGAGTTTCCGGGCGGGATGGGCATGGAGCCACGCAGCTTTTATGGCAACGTGATGTTCTCCACCGGCCCTAATAACGAACTGGGTGGTCCCAACGATACGGCCTGTCATCTGGATATTCCCATGCGCAATTGCTCGCTATTTTTGGACGACGAGCCTGTCGTGGTTGATGGCGATATCGTTGTGAAGGATATACAGATGCCTAGAAACTGACCGTTAGCGGCATTTCAATACAAAAGGCACCCGGCGGGTGCCTTTTGGCGTTTGAGCTTTCTTAAAGGCTCACTCCCACACAGCCAACTGGCGGCGGTGAGTAACCTGAGCCTGGGTAGCACTCACCGGACGTAGCCAGACTTCTGTGCTGGGCAGACACTGAGAAAGCAGCGCGCAGGCACTGGGGGTGAGCGCGCCGATACGCGGATAGCCGCCAATCGTCTGGCGGTCATTCATCAGGACAATCGGTTGGCCATCGGGGGGGATCTGTACCGCGCCCAGGGGAATGCCTTCTGAAATCACCCCTTCCAGTTTGCTGTTAAGCGCGTGCCCGGTCAGCCGAATGCCCATCCGGTCAGCGCGTTGGTCGACGGTCCAGGGCTGGTTGAATGCTTGATAAAGGCTACGCCCGGCAAAGTGGGCCACCTGGGAGCCCAGCACCAAGGGAAGCTGGCAGCGCTTTTGTGGCATGGGCAAGCTGGCATTGTCCGGCAATCGGCGGGGTGATGGTGTATCGCCTTGCCAGCTCAGCTGATCGCCGGCTTGTAGAGGCTTGCCGTTCTCATGCAGGCCACCGATCATCTCTCGCACGGTACAGGCACGGCTGCCGAGGATTTCCGGGGCCTGCAGGCCGCCGGGAAATGCCAGATAAGCGCGTAGCCCGGCGTGCGGCTGGCGAAACGTCAGGCATTGCCCGGCTTTTAGGGTAAAGCACGCGTTAGGAGCGAGCGGCTCGCCATCAATGCGGGCATCGAGATCGGCCCCGGTCAGCGCAAGGCAGACGTTGCTGCTGGCTTCTAATGTCAGGTTGCCGCCCATGACGATTTCCAGCGCCGCGCTATTGGTTGGGTTGCCCAGCAGCCAGTTCGCCCAGTTATAGGAGATCCAGTCGGCAGCGCCACTCTGGGTAACGCCCAGATGACCCACGCCGAAGCGCCCCGCGTCCTGAATGAGAGCCAGCGGCCCGGCCTGTTTAACGGTTATGCTGCCTTGGCTCATGCGCGCTCCTCCAGTGGGGTGGCATCACCGCCGGCGGCTTCAAACTCAGCCTTGGAGATGGACATGAAGCGTACCTTGTCACCTGGGCGGAATAGCGGTTCACCGCGCCGGGCGTACTCAAACAGGGGAACCGCCGTGCGACCCAGGATATTCCAGCCACCGGGTGAGAGCAGCGGATAGATGGCCGTCTGCCTATCGGCGATGCCCACGCTTCCGGCCGCTACGCGGCGTCGTGGTGTCTTCAAGCGTGGCGTGGCCAAGTCTTCATCCACTAGCCCCATGAATCCGTAGCCAGGAGCAAAGCCGAGGGCGAACACGCAGTAGTCGTGGCCGCAGTGACGCTCAATCAACTGCTCAACGCTTAACCCTGCGCGCTTGGCCACCTGCGGCAGCTCAGGGCCAACGCTCTCGTCGTACCACACCGGAATTTCATGTAGCTGGCCGTTTTGAGTATCGGCGGGCTGCAAGTCTTTCAGCGCTTCGCGGGCAAGGGCTGTGGCCTCAACAAAGGCTATGACCCGGCAATCATAATGAATCAACAGTGTCGTGTAAGAAGGAACAAGGTCGATCAGCGCATCGCCGAAAGCGTGACGCAAGGCGGTGTCGGCCGCCATGATCCAGGCCATGTTGCTCTCGTCGATGGCGTCGAACAGACGTACTGTCAGCGCATCCATGGCAGCGGTTTCAAGACGCAGTTTCACGCGGACTCCAACGCTTTAAAGGCATCACGGATGGCACGTACGGCCGCGATTGATTCGGGGTTGTCGCCATGCACGCAGAGCGTGTCGCAGGGCAGGTGAAGTGCGGTGCCGTCACGGGCGGTCAGGGCTTCACCCTTGGCCAGTGCAATAGCCTGGGCCACGATAGTTGCCTGGTCGTGATGCACAGCACCTTCTAAGCGGCGCGACGCCAGGTGGCCGTTGGCTTCATAAGCGCGGTCAGCAAAGGTCTCAAACCACAGCGTGATGCCCATTTTGGCAGCCAGTTCGCGATGCGGCGCGGTATCAGCGGTAGCCATTACCATTAACGGGAGGCTTGCATCAAACGCTCGCACAGCGCGCATCGCGCCTTCCAGCAGCTCAAGGTTGGCGGCCATATCGTTATACATGGCGCCGTGCGGCTTGATGTAGCTAAGCTCGGCATCCTCGGCGCGGCAAATGCCCGCAAGCGCGCCTGCCTGATAAAGCATCATATCTTCGACTTCAGCCGCCGAGCAGGTCATGGAACGACGCCCAAAGCCCATCAAATCGGGATAGCCTGGATGAGCGCCGATGCGCACGCCATGCTTGGCCGCCAATGCGACGGTGTGGCGCATGACGTGGGGGTCGGAGGCATGATAGCCACAGGCGATATTGGCACAGTCAACGTAAGGCATGACCTCAGCATCAAGGCCAAGTGTCCAGTTACCGAAGCTTTCGCCCATGTCGCAGTTGAGTAGGGGAATGACCATAACGACTCCAATTATTATTACAGAGGTTATTTGGGATGCGTTATTAAAGCCAAACTAATATAGGGGAGAGGCTCTTTCACTTACCAATCGTTTTTCACGATACTTAATATCGGTAACTTCTATCGTATTGTTATTTCTTATAAAAATAGTTGACGATAGGGGGTAATACGATTATCAACTAAATAAAGCACTCGATAAAAAATAAAGAAAAACGCGCATTTGACTCAAGCTACTCACAATAAATGGGTCGATAAAAAAGCGTTTTCCGGGGTGAATCATGCACTTGCCAGCCACGCACCATCAACGGGGCGGTTTACTGCCAGCGTTGGACTTGAAATTACATTGCAGTGGTAGCTCGCTCTACGAGCCAAATAACTGCTCTGTGAATCGATGCGCTTCGATAGGCAGCGCCGATATCTTTTGGTCATTGCACGCGTGGATTAGGCAACATTATGCTCGATTTCAAAGAACTTGAAGCCTTTGTTTGGGCCGTCAAATTGGGATCCTTTCGCAAGGCGGCCGTACGTCTGCATTTGACTCAACCATCGGTTTCAGAACGTATTTCGCGCTTAGAAGCGACGGTAGGCGAACTGCTGCTGGAGCGCTCGGCTCGCCCGGTGCAGCCCACGATGCGCGGGCGTGAATTTTTCCTGCATGCCGAGCGCATGCTCAGCCAGCGCGATGAAGCCATGAAACTCTTCGACAGCGAAGAGGAGTACTCTGCCCCTCTTCGGCTAGGTACGATTGAAACCATTGCCCATAGCTGGTTCCCCGAATTCATGCGCCAACTTACCGAGCGCTACCCACGTTTAACCATTGAGCTGACGGTGGATTACTCGCCGACGTTAAACGAGCGGCTTATCAGTAACGAGCTGGATATCCTGCTGGCTATGAATGGCTATCTGCCACCCAAGCAGATCGAATACGAAGCGTTAAGCCCATATGAAATGGGTATGTTCGTATCTCCCCAGCATGCAGAAATGCTCAATGAAAGCGCCGAAGCCTGGTGTAAGAAGCTGCCGTTTATTTCGTTTGGCAAACTGGCCCGCCCTTATGAAGAGCTGGTTCAGTACCTGGCCGAGCAGGGCGTTACCCATCCGCGTATCCATAGCGTTAGTACGCTGATGACCATCGCACGCATGACGATGGAAGGCCTGGGTATCGGCGCGCTTCCGGTTGCCACGGTGCTTGATGAGTGGCGGCGTGGCGAGCTTCTTCGTCTGGCGTTACCGGTGCCGCTACCGGCAATGAACTATGATGTGATATGGCGTCGCGCCAATCATCCCCGCTTTTGCAGAGGCGTTGGCCGTTTAGCCCAACAAACAGCCATCGCTTACGCGCATGCGCGCCGTGTCGAGATGACCAGCGCGCTATTCAACGGGCACTGGGTACAGCCGAGCGCCTCCCTTACCACCCCTGACGCATCAACTCCACTAATATAAACAAGAGGATTTACTCATGCGTATGCGCATCGCGACCCCACTATTTCTGGCAACGGCTTACGGCCTGTTAACGACAGCTTCCGTCCAGGCAGCTCAATGGACCATGGCCACCCCCTATGGAGACGCCAGCTTTCATACCCAGAATACCAAGCAGTTTGCAGAAGATGTGGCTGAAATGACGGATGGCGAACTAACGATCACCGTGCATAGCGGGGGCTCGCTTGTCTCTCATGGTGAGATCAAGCCATCGGTACGTCGCGGCACCATCGATGCTGGCGAAGTATTCATGTCGGTTCTCTCCAATGATGACCCGATCTTCGAAATCGATACGCTGCCCGGCGTAGCCGGCAGCTACGAGGATGCCTTTGCGTTGTGGCAGGCCACCAAGCCCATGATTACTGAGCTATTCGCTCAGGAGGGATTGATTCCACTTTATGCGGTTGCCTGGCCGGCGCAAGGGATTTATACCGCTCAGGAGTTGACGGATCCCGCCCAGTTTGAGGGGTTGCGGGTGCGTGCGCCCAATATCAATACCCAACGGTTCGTGAACAACCTGGGCGGCAGCCCCACGGAAACCGAAGAGTCGGACATTCCCACTGCGTTCAGTACTGGCCGTGTAGACGCCATGATTACCTCAAGCTCTACGGGTAATTCCATGACGGCGTGGGACTACGTGTCCTATTACACCGACGCCAACTTATGGCTTCCGAAAAACATCGTGTTTATCAGCCAGCGCAGTTTTGACCGTCTGGATGAAGAGACTCAAGAATCATTAATGGAGGCCGCCGCGCGTGCGGAAGAACGTGGCTGGCAGTTAAGCCGTGAAAATAATGAGGAAAGCCTCGCCACCCTTGAAGAGAACGGTGTCAGCGTCGCCAAGCCCAATGAAGAGGTCGCTGCTGCGCTCCAGGCGGCAGGCGACCAGCTCTTCCAGGATTGGCTGAGCCGCGCCGATGATGAAGCGGAGGCTGCGCTCGAGGCTTATCGGGAACAGCAGGCTAACTAAGCCTGGAACGTTCTTCAGAGGCGGTATTGGCCGCCTCTTTTCGCCCAGCCACTCGGTGAGATAACGAACATGACGTTTAAATTCGACAAGCTCTACCGCCTTGGTGCTTGGGGGGCGGCGGCCTGCATGATCGCGATTTGTGCACTGATTGCACTGCAGGTGGCTTTTCGCGCTATTGATGCGCTGCTGATTCTGGTGGGCCTGAGCCGCCTGGGTATCAGTATTACCGGTGTTTCCGAGATGGCGGCCTATTTATTAGTGGGCGCCACCTTCCTTGGCCTAGCCTATACCTTTGTGCATTACGCCCATATTCGCGTGACGCTTTTGATTTCACGACTGCCTTCTGCCATCCGGGTATGGTTTGAAGTGGCCGCTCTGCTTATTGCCTTGACGATCAGCCTGATACTCGGGTATGGCCTGATTGAGCTGGCAAGAGAAAGCCTGCAATACAACGATGTGTCATCGGGCTTTTTATCCATACCGCTGTGGATACCGCAAAGTGTCCTGGTAATCAGCGTAGGCCTGCTCAGCCTTGCCTTAATAGAAGCGTTGGTGATTGCGCTGCGCATCGCCGTACGTGACCCGTCCAGCTTTCGCGAAGCAACATCCACCGATGATAGCGAAATGCACTGATTCCCTGCCGACACTGCTTGGCCACGTTATGTTGGAGAAAAACCGTGTTAACACTCAGTTTGGCAACTATTTTCACCTTGGTGCTTTTGCTGGGCGGGGGCGTCTGGATCGCTTTTGCCTTGATCGGTACCGCCTGGGTGGCACTGCAATTCTTTAGCCCGTTTGACCCAGGGCCGATTCTTGCCTCTGATTTTTGGGGGGCGAGTTACGGTTGGGATTTAACGGCGCTGCCGATGTTTATCTGGATGGGCGAAATACTCTTTCGCTCAGGGCTTGCGGACAATATGTTCCGCGGTCTTTCGCCCTGGCTCAACCGCTTACCCGGGCGCTTGCTGCATACCAACATTATCGGTAGCGGCATGTTTGCAGCCGTATGCGGCTCGTCGGCGGCCACTTGTGCCACCGTAGGTAAAATGACCCTGCCAGAGCTTGAGCGGCGCGGCTACGATAGCAATATGGCCATTGGTACGTTAGCCAGTGCCTCGACGCTAGGCTTGCTGATTCCGCCCTCCATCATGCTGATTGTTTACGGTGTGGTGACCGAGCAGTCCATTTCACGCCTATTTATGGCAGGCGTTGGCCCGGGCCTTATGATTCTGGCGATGTTTATGTCTTATCTGATCCTCTGGGCGCTCATCAAGGGTGATCGAGCGGGGCTGACCGGGGCAGATGAATCATCCATGAGCTTCTCAGAGAAGCTGCGTAATACCTGGGCACTGGCACCCATTCTGGTGCTGATCGGCGGCATTATTATCTCTATTTACGGCGGGCTGGCATCGCCTACTGAAGCGGCGGCGGTCGGGGTTGTACTCTCTATGATGATTGCGCGCTGGAACGGCCACTTCACACTTCAGATATTCAAAAGCTCGTTATTTGCGGCAATTCGTACGGCCTGCATGATCGCGTTTATTATCGCCGGCGCGTCGTTTCTTACCTCGGCGATGGGCTTTACTCAAGTACCCATGCAGTTGGCACGTACGATTAGTGAAATGGGCTTATCACCCACTATGCTGCTGATCGCCCTGACAGCGCTCTTGCTGATCATGGGCTGCTTTTTGGACGGTATATCGCTTATCCTGCTGGTAACCGCGGTGATTATGCCAGTGGTGAGCGCGGCGGGGTTTGATCTGATCTGGTTTGGTATTTATCTGGTGGTCGTGGTGGAAATGTCGCAAATCACCCCGCCTGTAGGCTTTAACCTGTTTGTCATTCAGGGACTGACCGGCAAGGATATTTTGACTATCACCAAGGCGACGCTGCCTTTCTTCTTATTGATGCTCTTGGCAATTGCCTTGATGCATTTCTTCCCGGCAATCGCGCTTTATCTGCCTTATGCAATGAATAGCTAATCTAAACAGGCCGCGAAACGCGCGGCCTGTTGGTTACTACGGGCGCGATGGGGGTACGATTATTTGTTTTTCGGTTTGCTGATTAATCCTGACCGGTGGATATTAAGGGAAGCATCGCGCCGACTGTGCTCTTTTTGATTTACATCAGGATAGCGTAAAGAGACTAGCGCTTGTTTTTGGTCCTCCAATTGAGAACTCAGCGTTAGCGTATGCTGGAAGAGCAACTGATGAGCTTCAGCCAACAAAGTGGCGCTATCGACCTTGACGGGAGCGGTCATATTCAACGCATTGATGAGTATATCGGTTTGCTTTTGAACATTATGAAGTACTTCATCTATTTTTAGTGCGTAGGTATAGCTAACCGTCTTTAACTGATATAACAAAGCAGCCAGCTGAGAAGCTGGGTTTTTGGATAACCAGGCGTCAGCAATAGGCCCAGACAAACGAATACAGAGCAGGGGTTTATCGTTCAATAAAAAGCTTTCATGACTCTGATGTATCGCATGCACTATGTTATCAGGAACTCCCCATTTAGCTGCCAACCATGCGCCGACTAACGTATGGTCACAACCAAAATAGCTCTGCTCTGCGCGCGCTAGCTCTGCATGTGAGCCTTCTGCATAAGGAGGTTCTGCATAAAAAGCGTCTGTAAAAGTCAGGTCTGTGCGAGATAAACCTGCATGCGGTTGTTCTGTATAGGATAGAGGAGGTTCGGCATACAGCGTCTTCGCCTCATCAGGGTAGACGGATTGAAGCGCCAGTATGCCAATATCTTGCAATAAGGCTGTGGTAAAGGCGCTTCCACTTTGCTCCGGACATTCCTGCTCAGCAAGATAACGTGCCACCAGAGCGGCGGTGATGGCACGTTGCCATGTTCGGTTATGGTAAGGCGCCTCTGTGGCATGCTGGAATAAACTAAATCCTAATATAACGGCAAGAGTCGCATCTAAACCAAGACGCTGTACTGCCTCCAAACAGGTTTGAACGGGTGAGGATGTTTGTGAGTGATACGCGCTGTTAGCAAACGCAATCAAACGCAGCGTTAAAGCTGGGTCGTGCTCAATTGCCTTGACATAATCACCTAAGGTTGATCTTGATGAACGAGCTATTTCAAGCACCCGAAGCGCAACAGAAGGTAGTGAAGGGAGATTCTTACACTGTAAAAGCGATTGGTTCAAAAACGCCGGTAGCTCGTTAGTCAGTGTCATGTAGAGCGTATTGTCTGATTCTAAAGAGCCCGTCATGTGCTCTCCTCATGTACTGTCAGCGTAGCGGGCGGCGTTGATGTCGTACTAATATCATATACTCCCTAGCTGCTAACGTCTTCTCAGGTAGTTAATGAAAAAATTTTTACGACTAATGGTTAGCTCGCCAGTAGGTTTTTTTAGGTCAAAAAGCCGTCTTTTTGAAACTTTTTCTGGTTATCCTACGCCCCATCAGTCCAAATCATGTGTTGGCTAAGGAAGTGGATATTGAAGAGCGCGATGCTTAGATTGGCGGGCTTTCCCGCTTGCAAATTCTAGGATGACGACGCGACAATTTGTATAAATAATCGTCATCATCTAAGCCGTCCATGTCTCAAGGCGAGAGGGCCTGCCAGATTAAATTGACGCCCACCAAAAACATGGCAAAAATCACCAGCCGATAAAACAGTTTTTCATTAACACGGCTTTGCAGCCAAAAGCCGTTACGCACGCCCATCCAGGCAACGGGCACCAGCAGCAGGGAGGCCCAGGCGCTGGTCACGTTAACTTCACCCAGCCACAGATATGGACCTAGTTTGATCGCGTTAACTACCGCAAACGAGACGGCGCAGGTGGCAATAAACGTCTCTTTGGATAGCTTGCGTGGCAGCAGGTAAAGATTCAGCGGTGGGGCACCGGCATGAGCAATAAAACTGGTAAAGCCACACACGCTGGCGGCAGGCAGTGCCCAGCGGGTGGAGATGGCCTTTTTGGCCACTGGCTTGAACAGCATGTAGGTGGCAAACACCAGAGATATCCCTCCAAGCACCAGGCGTATCCCTTGTTCGCTCAGACGGTCAAATAACAGCGTGCCCACCGCCACCCCGACCAGTAGCCCTGGCAAAAAGCGCCATACTTCGGCCATATCATGCTTACCCCACCATGCCTTTACCGCAAATACATCCATCACCAAGAGCAGTGGCAGCAATAGCCCTGCCGCTTGGGTAGGGCTAATCGCCAGCGCCATTAGCGGCACCGACAGCGTACCAAAACCACCGGCAAAACCCCCTTTGGAAACCCCTGTCAGATAGACGGAAAATACGATTAACAGCCAAGCGATGGTGGAGTATTCAGGGAGCACGGCGATTCCTTGGCGGTCACGGAAAAGTAAAGCATTGAATGTTAAAATCCTGCCTTAGCAGGGTTTTAATCACATGGAGATTTATGCGAGATGAATGTTAGCAGGCGAAGGGGTCTGTGTCCCAATTGCCTTCTTGATGAGCCAAGCTCACAGAATAATCAGCGTGGCGAGACCCAAAAAAGATAAAAAACCAACCACATCGGTAACGGTCGTCAATATCACCGCACCCGATAAAGCGGGGTCAATCTGTAGTCTTTTCAAAACCAGGGGGACCAGCACACCTGCGATGTTAGCCAGGCTCATGTTGATAAAGATTGCCAGGGTTATCACCAGCGTGATCAGAGGGTCGCTAAACCAGAAATAGGCAATCAGCCCGACCACTAACGCCCAAACCAGACCATTACTCATGCCTACCCATAGCTCTTTATTGTAGAGCCAGCGTTTATTGTTACCCGCGAGTTGGCCCAGCGCTAAACCGCGTATAACAACGGTAAGCGTTTGGCTGCCGGCAATACCCCCCATGCTTGCGACTACTGGCATCAAAATGGCCAGTGCTACAATTTGATCCAGCACGGCTTCAAATTGCCCGATAACAAACGCTGCTAAAAAAGCGGTCAATAAATTAATACCTAACCAAACGCCTCGGCTTTTAGCGCTGCGCACAATCGGGGTAAAGACTTCCTCTTCATCACTGACGCCTGACATATGCTTGAGCGTCAGGTCGGCATCATCCTGGGTAATTTCTAATACGTCAGCGGCGTTTAGTTGCCCGACCAGTAAGCCGTCGCTATCGCATACGGGCACAAAGTGAAGCTCTTTAGAGCGCAGCAGCGCAGCCGCATCGCTGACTTTCATTTGGTCATTGAGGGTAAAAAAATCATTTATGTAATCATCAACCACGGCATCCTGTGGCTGCTTGATTAAATCAATTAGGGTTAAGGTGCCCAGTAACCGCTTATCCTTATCTGTGATCATGATCTGCTGCGACTCATCGTCGAGCAAACGATGAATTCGGATGTAGCGTTGCACTGCTTCCAACGACACGCCTTGTTTTACATTAACGGTTTCTGGGTCCATGTAACGACCCACTACGTCATCCTCATAGGCATGTAGATTCTCGACCTGGGCGCGAATCTCTTGGTCGAGGCTTGCGTAGACGCTGGTTTTTATTGACTCATCAGCAACATCCAGTACTTCTGCAACTTCTTGAGCATCCAGGCCTTTAACAATTTGCTCAACGTCGCTGGCCGATAAATCTTCGATATAGTCGGCACGGATACCTTCGTCAACTTCCGCGAGAACCTCGCCTATCACCTCGTCAGGAATAAACTCCCAAAGAAAATCGCGTGTTTTGGCCGGGAAGGATTCAAGTGTTCGCGCAATGTCTAAAATATCGAGTTCATTGAAAAACTCGTGTAGAACCGCTGTTTCTGGAGTGTCTAAAAGCTTTTGAAGGTGAAGCAGCAGCTCTTCGTTATTGGTATATTTTTCATCATCGCGCATAGCGTCCGTCCTTTTTGGAAACTAGGTATTGAAGGCAATAAAATTGCAAACTCTCGGCGGCTCGCTTTGTTGAGTTTATAGACTGGTTGGATTGAAAGCCACGCGTACCCCGGTAGCCATGCGCTGCTGACCGGACACAGGTGGTACATCGTTACCTACCATTTCATTGGTGACATCGGTCTAGGTCAGCGTAGCGTGGGTGAACCCTAATGGCGCCAGAGCCAACGGAGGCAAGTATGGAGTATGTGCGGACTCATCTAGAGAAGGCCAATAGCTAACCTCAGTTGTATCCTGGTTGAAGAAGAACATAAGGGCCGGCCTAAGTGCTCTCGCCCACCTGAAGCGTAAAACCCACGTCGTGCTGGCGGCGGTAGACGCTTTTGCCGCTTAATCTGCGAATGAGTTCCTGAGCGGCCAAGCGGCCCATGTCTTCGCGTGGAGAGAGAATAGTGGTGAGTTTCGGCGTGATATGTTGGCCGAGCGGTAGGCCATTGAAGCCTGCAATGGCAATATCATCCGGCACACTAAGACCTCGGCGCTGGGCGGCCAACAGGGCGCCTGCGGCAAGGTCGTCGTTGGCAAAATGGATGGCCTGTGTAGCGGGATAGTGTTGTAACACCTGGGCCAGACTTTCTGCGCCTGCCTGCAGGCTGCCTAACGTATCCAGTTCTAACAAGGGGGCCTCAAGCCCCTTCGCCTTCAGCACCGCTTTATGTCCTTCGTAGCGCATCCCCGCGCGATAATCGTGAGAGAGCCGCGCGGCAACATACACAATTCGCTGATAGCCTCTGTCGATAAGGTGGTTCGTCATACAGCTCCCGGCAGCCGTATGGTCGAGGCCTACATTTAGGTCCATCCCTTTGCCTAGTTCCATCACTTCCATAATGGGGTGGCCACAGTTAGCCAATAGCGTCCGGCACGCATCGTTATGGCGTAGCCCGGCGGTGACCAGAGCCGAGCACGACCAGCCTAGAAAGGTACGCACTAACTGATACTCACGGTCCAGGTCGTAATCGGTATTGCCGAGCAGGATCTGATATCCCTGTGCTTCTAGCGTTTCCTGCAAGCCTTTAATGACCTCCACAAATACGCTGTTGATAAGTGAAGGTACGATAATGGCAATTAACCGGGAGCGGGAGGATGCCAAGCTTCCTGCTACCAGGTTGGGCACATAACCCAGGCGCTCCACGCTTTCCAAAACACTTTGGCGTGTACTGTCGCTCACCTTATCTGGGTGATTCAGAGCCCGCGATGCGGTAATCGGGGATACCCCCGCTGCCTGGGCCACTTGGCTGAGTGTAACTTGCTCAGGACGACGACGTGACTTGGCATTAGTCGGGGAGTCTTTAGACATTAGTCACACGTCCTTGATGTTCAACTTGTCGATACGCAGAGAGTAATCTAGAAGTAATGGTAGCGCTATCATGACAGCGCTACCATTTGACGGTTGATTGATGGTTAAACACCGCGACGATAACTAATAACAACAACAGTGAGGTATCACTAGGTGAACAGCCAGAGTGAACAACTTCTTCATATCGGCGTTATTGGTCTTGGCGCTATGGGCATGGGAATAGCGAATACTCTTTTGCAAAAGGGGTTTGATGTTACTGGTTGCGATATCGCTGACGAAGTCCGCGCCTCTTTTGTCGCCTCCGGTGGGCGCAGTGTCGCAACGCCTGCAGAACTCTCTCACTGTAATGTTGTGCTGGTCGTGGTGGTTAACGGTAATCAAGTTGAACAGGTGCTGTTTAGTGAGCAGGGCGTGGTTGGGCATCTAGCGTCAGGTAGCCTGATCATACAGTGCGCCACGGTAGCGCCTAGTCAGGCGAAACAGCTTGGCGAGCGTGTGGCAGCAGAGGGATTGATGATGCTGGATGCACCGATTAGCGGCGGTGCTGCTAAAGCCAAAAGTGGCGAGTTATCGGTCATGGCGTCGGGCGCCGCGAAGGCATTCAGCTACGCGAGTGACGTGCTCGATGCCATGGCGGCCAAGGTTTATCACCTTGGCGAAGATCCCGGTGTGGGTTCCAGTATGAAGCTGGTCAATCAACTGCTAGCAGGCGTACATATCGCGACTGCCGCTGAAGCCATGGCGTTGGGTATCCGAATGGGGCTTGACCCCGAGGTCATCTTTGAGGTGATTACCCACTCGGCGGGCAATTCCTGGATGTTCGAAAATCGTGTCCCCCACATTCTCAAAGGTGACTACACGCCGCTTTCGGCGGTGGATATCTTTATTAAAGACCTCAATATCGTGCACCAGACCGGGCGTGAGCTTTCGATGGCAACGCCGGTTGCCGCCAGTGCGTTGCAGCAGTTTACCTCGGCCAGTGGGGCAGGCTTCGGTCGAGAGGATGATTCCGCCGTTATCAAAGTCTATCAGCGGCTATCAGGTATTACGTTGCCTGAAGCGGCTAACGATGCTCAGGGAACCTAAGCATGAGCGCGGAGCAGGGCATAGCCCTTGAAAAAATAGCCCTTGGAAAAACAGCCCTTGGAAACATAGTGCTGGGAGCCATCGCCGATGATTTTACCGGGGCAACGGATCTTGCCAATAACTTGGTGCGCGGTGGCATGCGCTGTGTACAGGTAATTGGCGTGCCGCAGGAGTCGATAGATCTCCAAGAGATTGATGCGGTAGTGGTAGCCTTGAAATCACGCTCTTGCCCGGCAGCTGGGGCCATCGCGGATTCTCTCGCGGCCCTTGAGTGGCTACGTGAGCAGGGCGTCCGACAGCTGTACTTTAAGTACTGCTCTACCTTTGATTCCACTGATCAAGGCAATATCGGCCCCGTGGCCGAAGCATTGCTGGATCGCCTGGGCGCCTCTCAAACCGTAATGGTGCCGGCGTTTCCGATTAATGGTCGTTCGGTTTATCAGGGCCACCTGTTCGTAGGTGACCGCCTGCTTAACGACAGTGGTATGCAGCATCATCCGCTCAACCCGATGCAGGACGCCGATCTGGTGCGGGTCTTATCCCGCCAAACATCCCATCCGGTAGGCTTGCTCAGTCACTCGGTATTGGCCCAAGGCGCCGGCGCCACTCTTGATCACTTATTCGCACTTGCCGAACAGGGCACTCGCCATGTGATTTGTGACACGCTTGATGAGCAGGACCTGGATATATTGGCAGAAGCTACCGTGCTGATGCCGTTGGTTACCGGTGGTTCTGGCCTGGGACAGGCCTTGCCCGCTCAGTACCGTGCCCAAGGCTGGCTGGAGCCCGTTACCGAACCGGGGCGTTTACAGCCTGCATCAGGCAGTGCGCTGGTGTTGTCCGGGAGTTGTTCTAAAACAACCCTGGCACAAGTAGCTGATTTTCTGGCGCGTCACCCTAACGGCGGTTTTGCGCTAGACCCTTTGTCGCTTGCCGAAAGTGATCGACAGTGGGAGCAGGCGCTGGCTTTTGCTCGGCAGCAACTATCGGAACAGACCGCGGTATTAATCTACGCTTCGGCAGAGCCAGAGAAGGTTAGCGCTGCCCAGAAAGCATTGGGTGTCGCGCGGGCAGGAGCGCTGGTCGAAGAGGCATTGAGCCAATTGGCGGTCACGCTGGTTAACGAAGGCGTTGGTCAGTTGCTAGTCGCCGGGGGCGAAACCTCGGGGGCAGTAGTCTCGGCGCTGGAAATTTCCACCCTACGTATTGGCGAGCAGATTGATCCTGGCGTGCCCTGGACTCAGACACCGCTGGCGGGGCGTGAAGCGCCGCTTTCCCTGGCGTTGAAGTCGGGTAACTTCGGGAGTGTCGATTTCTTCACACGAGCCTTTGAGGTGCTGGCATGAGCGTTTATCTGCGCCGCCCCCATCCTAATAGCTGGCGGGAGCAGATCAGGGCCCTAGGCAAGTCGCGAAGCTTGAGGCGTGATTACCTCGGGATTAGTCCACATTGCGATAAAACATAAAGAGGTACCGATACGTCATGATTCGATTAGCCGCCAACCTCAGTATGCTGTTTAACGAGCACGATTTTATGGACCGTTTTTTAGCGGCGGCTGATGCGGGTTTTAAAGGGGTTGAGTACCTGTTTCCCTATGCCTATAGCGCTGCGGAACTGCGCCAGGCGCTTGACGAAACACACTTAGAGCAAGTGCTGTTCAACTTGCCGCCGGGTGATTGGGAAGCCGGTGAAAGAGGCCTTGCCAGCCTGCCTGGGCGCGAAGCTGAGTTTCGTGATTCGGTCGTCGAGGCGTTACGTTACGCCGAGACGCTCAACTGCCCCCGCGTTCATGCCATGGCGGGCTTGCTGCCTAAAGGTGCCGATGCGACGACCCAAGCCGATCATCAGGCTACCTACTTGCGTAACCTGCGCTACGCCACTACTGAGGCCGCCAAGCTGGGCAAGGACATATTGATCGAGCCTATCAATACCCGGGATATGCCCAATTACTTCTTGTCGAGACAGGCGCAAGCCATGGCGGTATTGAAAGAACTGGGGACGAGCAATCTGAAACTACAGTTTGATCTTTACCATTGTCAGATCATGGAAGGAGACCTTATTCGCCATCTTGAGCGGCAGTTTAGCGTTATCGCTCATGTTCAAGTGGCGGGAGTGCCGGAACGGCACGAGCCCGATGTTGGCGAGGTCAACTATCCGGCGCTGTTTACCAAGCTCGAAACGCTGGGCTATAGCGGTTGGGTTGGCTGCGAATACAGGCCGGCTGGCGATACGCGACAAGGTCTAGGCTGGGGTAGAAACTATGGGCTTCACTCATGAGCGAGTTGTGGAAAACGGTCTCAAACGCTAACAACCTACAATAAAGCGAGGACACCTTAATCATGCATATCTTAATCACGGGCGCCGCTGGATTTTTGGGACAGCGTCTTTTACATCGACTGATTAGCCGCAAAGAGCTGTGCGGTCATCCGATCTCGCACTTAACGCTGGTCGATCAAACCCAGGCTGGCGTACCTGACGCGTTTGATATGACGATCCGCAATGATGCCGTGGATATTACAGCTTCTGATGCGCTGGGTAGTGCGCTTGATCAAAAGCCCGATGTCATCTTCCATCTGGCGGCGATCGTAAGCTCCGCGGCAGAGGCCGATCTTGATCTGGGGATGGCGGTCAATTTTGATGCTACTCGCGCTCTGCTGGAAGGTTGCCGTGCCCGTGGTTTGCATAAGACGCGCTTAGTCATGGCAAGCTCCGTGGCGGCTTACGGCGGGGATCTGCCCGATGTGCTGGATGACATGACGGCCTCGCAGCCGCAAACGTCCTATGGCACGCAAAAAGCAATGTGCGAGCTTCTAATCAACGACTACAGCCGACGCGGCCTGATTGACGGCAGAGTACTGCGTTTGCCGACTATTGTGATTCGCCCTGGGCGGCCGAATGCCGCGGCGTCGAGCTTCGCGTCCAGTATTCTGCGCGAGCCCTTAAACGGGGAGGAAGCCATTTGCCCCGTACCGTTGGATCAGGCGCTTTTCGTTATGTCACCGGATAAGGTGATCGACGCGTTGATACATGGCGCCGAAGTGCAGGGAGAAGCGCTCGGCAAGTTTCGCGCGTTCATTCTGCCGGGCATCACCACCAATGTTTCCGAAATGCTGGAGGCGTTGCGTGAGGTGGCGGGCGCTGAGGCAGTGGAGCGTGTACGTCATGAGCCTGACCCACACATTGAGCCTCTGGTGGCTAGCTGGCCCGCTCGGTTTGAAACCGCTAAAGCTAACCAACTGGGTTTTGTCGGGGACCGAGATTTCAAACAGATTATCGATGCCTATGTGGCAGAGCATCGCTAATGGATCTTCGCCTGCCTGGCGGGCGAGCAATAAGGGGCTACTACTCCCCGCCGTTCTTACTAATAAATACAATCAGGAGTATTACCATGACCACTCGTTTCGCTCGACGTACGCTTGCGACCGCCATCGGCACCGCTACCACGCTTGCCCTGGCGGGCCTGGCATTTCAGGCTCAGGCCGCCACAGAGGTAAGCGTGGGCTACGCTATTTCTAGTGACTCTCACTATGGCGCCGGTTCGCGGGCATTTAAAGAGACCCTCGAAAGCCTCTCTGATGGTGCTTTTACCGTTACGGATCACCCCAGTGGCTCGCTCGGCGGGGAGCGGGCCATGATCGAGGGGCTGCAAATAGGCACCGTCGATATAGTGATTACCTCCTCCGGGCCATTGGGTAACTTTGTACCAGAGACCTACGTTCTCGACCTGCCGTTCTTGTTTACCAGCTACGAGCAGGCTCGCTGCGTGCTTGATGGCGAGATTGGCCAGGAACTACTCGATAAGATGGGCGACCATGACCTGGTCGGCCTGTCCTGGTCGGAAAACGGCTTTCGCCATATCACCAATAGCCGACGCCCCATCGCAAAGCCTGAGGATGTCCGTGGCCTGAAGATACGCACCATGGAAAACCGCATTCATCAGCAGGCTTTTCAGGGATTAGGCGCGAGCCCGACACCCATGGCCATGCCGGAGCTATTTACTGCCTTGCAACAAGGCACGGTGGATGGCCAAGAAAATCCCCTTACGGTCATTGTGGCCGCGAACCTCTATGAGGTGCAGGACCAGCTATCGCTGACTGGCCACGTCTATTCGCCTGCCATTCTGCTTGGCTCGCCGGTTCTGATTGATGGACTAAGTGAAGAAGAGCGCGCCTGGTTTGATGAAGCCGCCCAAGCCGCTACCGAAGCGACCCGCGCTGAGGTATCACGCTTGGAAGAGGAGGGCGTGGCATTCCTTCAGGAGCGTGGTATGACAGTGACCGATAACGTCGATCCAGCACCCTTCCAGGAAGCCGTGGAAGCGGTCCATGCCGATTTCATTGAGCAGTACGGCGATGAGATGCTGGAGCGCATTCGCAACAGCAGCTGCTGAGCCCATCTTGTGGCGCCCTTGGGCGCCACCTTCCTATTACCTGGCGGATGAGGTGACTCATGGTGTCCTGGTTTCTGCGTGTCGAACATATATTGACTCGGTTGGCGCTGGCGATTGCTATTCTGATGCTGATCGTTTCGGTATCGCTGGGGTTCTATCAAGTGCTTACGCGATTTCTCTTCAACGCGCCCTCAACCTGGTCGGAGACGTTGTCGCGAGCGTCTATGATCTGGTGTGTTTTTATGGCAGCAGCGGCTACGTTTCGCGGCGGCTTTATGATGGCCGTAGAGGTTATCTACAAGCTTGTGCCCAAGCCCACCCTGCTGGCGCTTGAGTGGTTTATCGGCCTGTGCTGTCTTCTGGTGCTCTTTGTATTGGTGTTCTACGGCATCCAGATGACCCAGCGGGTCAGCAACCAGACGTTGTCGGCCCTTGAAGTCTCAATGTCTTGGGCGTACGCGGCTATCCCGGTAGGCAGCGCCTTTGCGATGCTGGCCGTTATCGCGCGGCTGCTGGCCCAAAGTTGCGGTCTTGAAGCTTTAGGGCCAATGCATGATGAAGCAGCCGAGCAAGAGGTAGCAGCAACGTCCACCATGCCGCCTGCTACCCAGAGTGAGCCGCGCTTATGAACTTAGCCATTGGTCTTTCTCTGTTGATTTTATTCGCCACTGGCGTGCCGATCGCGATCTCCATTCTGCTGGCATCGATCATCGGCATTGAGTTTTTCTCGCGCTTTCCCTTGATGATGGTGCCCCAGCAACTGTTTGTGGGGCTGGATAACTTCCCGCTGATGGCGATTCCTTTTTTCATCTTGGCGGGCAACCTGATGGCGGCCGGTGGTATCTCTAACCGACTGGTTGACTTGGCCAAGTCAATCGTGGGCGGCGTTCAGGGCGGGCTGGCAATGTCCTGCGTACTGACCTGCATGATGTTTGCGGCGGTTTCAGGCTCCAGTGTGGCGACGACCTTTGCTATCGGTGCAATTCTTATTCCCGCAATGGTCAAGCACGGTTATCCCAAACCCTTGGCCGCCTCCATCCAAGCTTCATCGGCAGAACTGGGGGTGCTAATTCCGCCCTCTATTCCCTTGATTCTATTTGGGGTAAGTACCAATACCTCGATTGGTCAGCTGTTCATTGCAGGCATCGGTCCAGGGTTGTTGGTCGGCGGTGCGCTGCTGGTCTTTGTGTATATTTTCTGCAAGCTGCGCGGTTTTGGTCTTCAAGATCGCAATGACCGCACCCGCTTCACGACGGCCTTCCAGAGCGCCTGGGCGGCGATGCTGATGCCGGTGGTGGTCATCGGCGGCATCTATGGCGGTATTTTTACCCCTACGGAGGCCTCGGCGGTGGCGGTGTTTTATGCCTTGGTCGTCGGCGCTTGCTACCGTGAGCTTAAGCTTGCCGACCTGATACCCGTACTGCGCCAAAGTGTTGTGTCTACCGCCGCGGTAATGCTGATTATCTCAGCAGCCGCCCTGTTCAGCTTCTTAATCAGCCGCTCCGGCCTTCCGGCTCAAGTTGCCGCTGGGGTCACGGCCATGTTTGAAAGCCCCTGGGCTTTTTTGCTGGCAGTCAATGCGCTGCTTCTTGTGGTGGGGATGTTTGTAGAGACCGGCGCCGCCATCCTGGTGCTGGCCCCGATCCTCACCCCGATTGCCATGCAGTTTGGGGTTCATCCGGTGCATTTCGGGCTGATCATGGTGGTCAACTTGGCCCTGGGAATGATCACTCCACCGCTGGGCGTCAACCTGTTTGCTGCATGTGCGGTGGCAAAAATTTCCATTGATCAGATGCTGCCTTGGTTAGTGCGCTTTGTGCTGGTAGTGCTGGTGTGTCTGATGGCGATTACCTATATGCCCTGGATCTCCATGGGCTTGGTTAACCTGCTGTATGGCTAAGGAGTATATTGATGATTCATTTGCCCGAATTTCCGCCCCAGGCAGCCCTGATAGGTAATGCCTGGGTCGATACCGACGCTACGTTACCGGTAGAGGCCCCTGCCCGTGGAGAAGTCGACACGCAAATTGCCCGCTGCACATCCAAGCATGTTGATGACGCCGTCACTATGGCGCGGCGCGCCTTTGCCGGTGAGCTGGGGGAGTGGGCTCAGTGGAGTGCCCGGCAGCGCAGCGCCTGGTTATTTGGTTTTGCCGATGCCATTGAGGCTAACCATGAGAATTTATCAGCCTTGGAGTGCCTGGACACAGGTAAACCTTTAACCCAGGCGCGCGCGGATATTAAAGCCTGCGCTCATTACTTTCGCTTTTATGGCGGAGGCGCCGATAAATTACATGGCGAGACCCTGCCCTATGAAGAGGGCTACACCGTCATGACGCTACGCGAGCCATATGGTGTCTGTGCTCAGATTATTCCCTGGAATTACCCGGCCCAGATTTTCGGCCGCTGCGTGGCAGCCGCCTTGGCGACCGGCAATACCGTGGTCCTCAAGCCTGCCGAAGATGCCTGTTTGAGTGTCTTGAGCTTGGCAAAGCTGGCGGTATCTAACGGCTTGCCAGCAGGAGTGCTCAATGTGGTACCCGGGCTTGGGCGCGAAGCTGGCGCTGCCCTGGCCGCGCACCCAGGCATTGACCATCTCTCTTTCACCGGCTCGCCCGTGACCGGCACCCAGGTAACCCAGGCTGCTGCCGAACACCACGTTCCCGTCACGTTAGAACTGGGTGGCAAGTCGCCGCAGATTGTCTTTGCAGATGCTGATCTCGATGCTGCTTTTGAAGCGGTGGTGCGTGGGATTATCCAGAATGCGGGGCAAACCTGCTCGGCGGGAAGTCGTCTGTTGATACAGCGCGATATATCGAAAGCGTTTACGGATCGTCTAATAGAACGCTTCTCGACACTGCAGTGTGCGTCGGGTGAGGAGGACGTTGACTGCGGCCCGCTGATCAATGCCCGCCAAAAATCGCAGCTTGATCAGCGGCTAGCCACGGCTGAAGCGGACGGTATTCGAGTTTCGGCGAGAGGGCAGCTAGCTAAAAACGCCTCACCAGCCGGGCATTTTGTCGTCCCGCATCTGCTCACCGATATTCCCGATGATCATGATGTGCTGCGCGAAGAGCTGTTTGGCCCAGTGCTGGCTGTCCAGATATTTGAGGATGAAGCGCAAGCGCTGCGCCTGGCGAATGCAACCGACTTCGGGCTTTGCGCCGGTGTCTGGACGCGCGACGGTGGCCGCCAGCTGCGCTTGGCAAGAGGAATCCGCAGCGGCCAAGTATTTATCAATAACTACGGCGCGGGCGGCGGTATTGAACTGCCTTTCGGCGGTGTCGGGCGCTCGGGCTATGGGCGGGAAAAAGGCTTCGAAGGGCTGCGCAGCTATACCCGGATTAAAACGGTCGCCATTCGCCATGGCTAGGCAAAATCATATCTATTTCAGGTTAGGAGCTTATTCATGAATCAATCCGTTCGTACAGAGCATCGCATCGGCATGGTCGGTGTAGGACTAATGGGCCACGGCATTGCCAAAAACATTCTCAACGCGGGGTATTCTTTGGCCTTTCTTGATCACCCAGGCAACCAACCCGTGGACGATCTGCTGGCGTCGGGCGCCGTGCCGTGTTCTAGCGCGCGGGAAGTGGCCGAAAAAGCCGACGTGGTATTGCTGTGCGTAACGGGGTCGCCCCAGGTAGAGGCCGTGCTCTTTGAGCCTGATGGCGTGCTGGAGGGGCTCGCCCAGGGCACCATTGTAGTGGACTGCTCTACCTCGTTGCCAAGCTCCACGGCTAAGGTCGCCGCTAGGGTGGAAGAAGCGGGCGGCCACCTGGTCGATGCGGCGATGACACGCACTCCCAAAGAAGCCGAGGAGGGGCGCTTAAACCTTATTGTCGGTGCACATGAGACGCTGTTTGAAGCGTTGCGCCCGCTACTCGCAAGCTTTGCTGAGGTCATTACCCATGCGGGCGCCGTAGGCTCAGGGCATACCCTTAAGCTGTTGCATAACTACGTGTCGTTGGGCTTTTCAGCCGTACTGGCCGAGGCGACCGCGGCTTCCCGGCGAGCGGGTATCGATGACCACGCTTTTCTGGAGGTGTTGACCAAGGGCGGCGGGGGCGGCGTGGTGCTGGAACGGTTACGTCCCTTTATTGAATCAGGCGATGCTTCGGGGTTTCGCTTTAGCGTGGCGAACGCGCATAAAGACCTGGGCTACTACCACACCATGACCGATGAGCTTAATACGACAAGAGGCGTGGCCGGTGCGGTGGCAGCGCTGTATGCAGGCGTAGAGGATCAGACCATGGCGGTGCCGGAGTTGATTCACCTGCTTGAGACGCGCACTGAATCCTGACCAGGGTGATGAATGACGGATAGTAGTTAATATGGGGAATTATCGATAAAGGCAAAGCTCAACAAGCTTTGCCTTTATGCTTCAAGCGCGGCGACTGAATGCTTCAGTCCCTTGGAAACCGGGCTTCCAATTCAGCAACCTGTTCAGGCGTCAGCGCGCGCGGGTTTTCGCCGCGCAACAGCAGAAACAGCTTTGCCGTTTCCTCGAGCTCTTCAGTGGCATACACCGCCGCTTCGAGGTTTTTTCCTGCAACAACCGGGCCGTGGTTGGCAAGCAGCACGGCACTGTGCTTGCCTGCTAGGCCGCGTACCGCTTCGCCTAGTTGTTGGTCGCCCGGGATGTGGTAAGGAACCAGGGGAAGCTTGCCCACGCGCATGGCGTAATAGGCGGTGAGAGGCGGAATGCAGTCGCAGGGGTTGATACCCGGCAGGCAGGAAACCGCCACCGAATGCGTGGAGTGAAGATGAACGATAGCGCCAGACTGCGGCCGCTCGTCGTACATGGCCATATGCAGAAACTGCTCTTTGGTGGGTTTATCACCGCTGATCAGCTGGCCTTGGGTATCCAGGTGCGAGATACGCGCAGGGTCCAGTCGCCCAAGACAGGCGTTGGTAGGGGTCATCAGCCAGCCGCCGTCATCAAGGCGCACGCTGATATTGCCGCTGGAGCCCATGGTCAGGCCACGATCGAACAGCGATTTCCCCAGCGTGCTGATCTGTTCGCGCAGGCGGTTCTGGTCGTGCGTGCTCATGCCAATACCTCAAACGCTCGGGTGAAGAAATCCACGCTGCCAAAGTTGCCCGACTTGAGCGCCAGGGAAAGCGGCGCCTCGCGGTTGGCAAGTGCCGCCTGTGTCCAGGGTACGCCGGGGTCGATCTGCTCGCCGATACGTAGCGCTGAAACGCCCAGGGCAGACACCACCGCACCTGAAGTTTCGCCACCGGCAACCACCAGTCGGCCAACGCCTTCATTGACTAGGGTAACGGCAAGCTGGCTTAGCGCTTCTTCGACGAGAAGGCCGGCCTTATCGACGCCCAGCTCCGCCTGAGCGGCCTTGACCTTATCAGGGTCGGCAGAGGCATAAATCAAGGCAGGTGCATCTTGTTCAAGACGCTCGAACGCGAAGGCCAGGGCCTGCTCCCACTGTTTGTCGTCTTTCGCCAGAGCCTGCGGGTCAAGCGCAAAACCAGCGCCAGGATGGCGTTCGAGGAAATCAGCAACCTGGGCAAGCGTTGCCCGTGAGCAGCTGCCGGACAGTACCAGCATGTTACCAGAGGCGGGTTGAAGACGCCCCGGCTCGGCAATCTCGGCAAGCCAACCCTGTTTGCGGTACTGGGCAGGCAGGGCCTGGCCAAGCCCCGAACCACCGGTTACCAGGGACATCGTTACCGTTGCCTCCGCCAGTACGTCCAGGTCGCTGTCATCGACGGTATCGCAGATTACATGGCGTACGTTTTCAGCTGCCAGGGCATCAAGGTGTTGGCGAGTGGCCTCGGCTCCCTTGGCTAGCGTGGCGCGGCTGGCCAAGCCTACGGCGTGGGAGGTCTGGCGTGAAAGCACGCGTACCAGATCCGCATCGGTCATGGGCGTCAGCGGGTGATGTTGCATGCCGCTATCGTTAAGCAGGCGATCGCCAACGAACAGGTGTCCTTGATATACCGTACGGCCATTAATCGGAAATGCCGGGACCATCACGGTTTGCGAGATGCCGAGTCGATCAAGTAGCGCATCGGCAACCGGGCCGATATTGCCCTTGTCGGTTGAATCAAAGGTCGAGCAGTATTTGAAAAATATCTGCCGGGCACCCTGTTCACGTAACCAGTCAAGTGCTGCCAGTGAATCGGCGACGGCCTCATCAACCGGGCAGGAGCGTGACTTAAGCGCCACGATCACGGCATCCACGTTGCTTAAATCAGGCGGGGTGGTCGGCACGCCGATCACCTGAACGCAGCGCATGCCGCCGCGTACCAGGTTATTGGCAAGGTCTGTGGCACCGGTGAAATCGTCGGCGATAGCGCCCAGTACGATGGTCATAGCATTCTCCAGGATACGGCCTTCAGGTAGCAGCGGTTTTGCGGCGTGCGCGCTTGATCAGCGGCGTAATCAGCGTGACGGCCAGCAGAAGGAAAGCAATGCTCAGCAGCGTGGCGCTGATAGGACGCTCAAGAAAGATGCTGAAATCGCCTTGTGACATGGATAAAGCACGGCGCAGCTCGCTTTCTGCGATAGGGCCCAATACCAATCCCAAGATAATGGATACCAGGGGGAAGTTGATCTTCTCAAGCAGATAGCCCAGCACGCCAAAGCCCATCATCAACCATACATCAAACATGGAGTTGCGCACCGAATAGGTACCCACGATGCAGCACATGATAATGATGGGCCCGAGTGCGGAATAAGGTACATTCAGCAATTTGGTAAACAGCACGATGAACGGCTTTGAGAAAAGCAGAATCATAAAGTTGACGATAAATAGCCCGGCAAAGACGGCGTAGATCAAGTCACTGCTGGTTAGCATGAACATTGGCCCAGGCTGCAGGCCGTGCATGATAAACGCGCCTAGAATAACGGCCGTAGTGCCGCTACCCGGAATGCCCAGCGCAAAAAGCGGCACCAGGGCACCCATGGCCGCTGCGTTATTGGCGGACTCAGGGGCGGCGATGCCTTCCGGCGCGCCCTTGCCAAATTTCTCAGGGTGCTTGGACCAGCGGACCGTTTCGCTATAGCTCACCATTGCCGCGGTACTGGCACCGATACCCGGCAGGATACCGATGACGACCCCGATAATGGATGAACGCGACAGGGTCATGCCAATCTGGCGCAGAATAGGCAGGTCGAAGATCTTTACCTTCACCTTTTTCAAGGGCTGGTGATTTTCATGGTCCAGCGTGCGTTTCATGACTTCTGAAACGGCAAACAAACCGACAATGACCGGAATCAAGCCCACGCCTTCGGCCAGGTTGAGATTGCCAAAGGTAAAACGGCTGGTGCCGGTGAGTGGATCAATACCGATGGTCGCAATGAATAGGCCTAGAGCAGCACCAATCAAGCCGAATATGAGACGACCACCGAGTGATGCAACCACGGTTAAACCAAGTACCGCCAAGGCAAAGTATTCGGGGGATGAAAACTTCAAAGCCATCTTGGCCAGCATGGGCGTGAATATAATCAGCGCGACGGTACCCACAAGGCCGCCAATAGCCGAGCTTAAAACGCCGATGCCCAAAGCTTTGCCTGCTTCGCCACGCTGCGTCATGGGGTAGCCGTCAAACGCCGTCATTACCGCTTCAGGCGTGCCAGGGGCCCGGTACAGAATGGCCGTAATCAGACCTGAAAAGACCGTTGCGCCATAGATGGCGGTCAACACCATAAAGGCCGTGGTCGGCTCCATGCCATAAGTAACCGGCAGCAGGATAACCACCAGAATGACGCCGCTAATGCCGGGCAGTGCACCGCCGATAAAGCCGATAAACACGGCAGAGGTTAAGAGCAGCAGGTTAAGTGGCTGCATCACCACGGCTAACCCGCCCAAAAAATGTTCTAGCATGGTCGACTCCCTAGAAGGTTGGGTCTGTTATGGGTCAGCCTTACGGCATGGGGATGCCGAGCAGCGAAACGAAAACGCCCTGCATCAGTACGGCAGCAATAACTAATGTAATGGCAATGGTCATCCACGAACGGGCGCCCAGCAGCAGCGTGCCGATAAACGTAAATATCAGGCTGGCGATTAAAAAGCCGACGCTTTGCATCAATAACGTGTAGGCGACAGCCGCCGCTATAAACCACCAATGGCGGGTTCGGCCAAGAGAGAAGCGTGACGAAGCTGGTGCTGTTTCAGCTGAGGTGTCAGGGGTAGTCTGGGGCTCGCTGACCAGTGCCTGCTTGCGGTCACGCCACGTGATGGCGAGCAGTATAATGCCCAGCGTAAACAGAACGATCAGCAGTGTCAGTGGCCAAACGCGAGGGCCGATAAACGTGGATACTTGCGCAGAGCTTGGGAATTGCAGTGTGGGATAAAGACTCACCACCGCGAGTGACACGACCCCCAGCGCAAAAAGAGTGATCCTGGCGTGCATGGTAAACCCTGAAAGGGATAATGGAAGACCGGCCCCGCAAGGCCGATCTCTCAAATGGATACAGGAGGGGACATGCCCCTCCACCAACCAGCAGCTGCTGGTTTAGTCGTTTTGCAGCAAGCGTGAGTAAAGCTCGTAGTTGTTCTCAAGCCGCTGACGGTACTCGTCGCTACCCATCCAGCCTTCGCGGTAGTCAAGGTTCACTCGCTCAGCGTAGCTCTGATAATCTTCAGAGTCGTACACCTCTTTGAAGGCTTCTTCCAGACGTTTCATGATCGGCGCAGGCGTATCGGCGTGTACAAAGATGGCGCGATCGTTGCCGTCGGTCAGATCCCAGTCGTTTTCAACTGTCGTCGGTACATCCGGGTAATCGTCAAGACGCTCATCGCTGAACACCAGAATCGGCATCATCTGGCCTGCTTCGATGTAGCTCAGCAGCGGGCTTAGCGAGGTGGTGGTCGCATCAATGTTGCCGCCTAGCACGTTGGCAGTGGCGTTGCCTGTGCTGTCGTAAGGGATAAAGTTCATGTCCAGGCCTGACGCATCACGCAGCGACAGGAAAGTCACATGGTCAGGGCTTGCCGTATGCGTGCCTCCAACGGTGACTTTGCCGGGATTTTCCTCAGCGTATTTCACGAAGGATTCAAAATCGGGAAAACGCTCAGGATTGACAAAAAGCGCCATCACGTCGGACTGCATACGTGCAACCGGCGTTAATTGATCCAGACCCACGGGGTTTTGGCCCGCCGCAAGTGAGGTCACAAGCGTAGTGGACGCAAAGTCCAGCGTATGGCCGTCAGCTGCGCTTGTCGCGGTACGCTGGTGCGCCAACGCACCAGAGGCCGCCGGCAGGTTAACCACCGTAATGCGAGCGCCACCCATCGCTTCTTCAAACATCGGGCGAACGACCCGCGCGAAGTTATCGGTACCACCACCGGCACCTGCCGCTACCAGAAACTGGATCGGCTTGCTCGGGAAGTTATCGGCATCGCTGGCGCTGACACCGGTCGCCACACCGATAAGGGCAAAAGCGAAAGAGGCGTATTTAACACTATGCTTAATAGACATATTTTTCTCCAAGTTGATTGTTATTGCTTTTAAGATCCGTTGCGATAAAAAGCAGGGCCAATGGCATGCCGCCCTGCTGTTGGTTACTGGCTATCCGCTTTATAAAACAATTCATCTTGTTTAAGACGAAGCTCATATAGCCGCGAGGATGGTAACCGAACATCGGCCAGGGTAATGGGTTGATTAGAGGCAATATCCCGAATCACCTCGGCGCCAGGCAGTAGGTAAAAAGGCACCTTGGCTTCACCTGCAAGGGCGGCGGCGGGGTGAATTTCCGGGCGCAGGCCTTCGATATGTCGGTGGTGCCCCTTCATTTCGAGCAGCTGACCTGCACTAATGGGCTGGGTCGTGCGTGCCGTCAGGTCGAACTTGGGCGTCGTGGCGTGACCTCCCCCTGACGTCAGGCCATTCAGCACGATATCCAGCAGGGAGATAGGCGCTTCCAGGCCTAAAAGGTGGCGCGGCAGGTAAACCATGGCACTATTACCGCTACGGCTTAATACGTGACCTTTATCGCGCAGCAGCGTCCATACATGCGGGTCTTCACAGCGCACCACTACAAATACACCGCCTGCAAAGCTAAGCTCGTCTGGACGGCGCAGACAGTTGAAGACTTCAAGACGCTCGTTGCCTTCCAGCACGCCGCCTTCTGACCAAGTGTCCAGCAGTGACGGTACTTCAATCGTTCTGAGCACCATGGCATGAAATTCAGGCAGATCTGGCTGCAGGCCTGTCGCGTTGGCAACATTGACCATCTCGCACAGGTCAGGCACGGAAATCTGCGGAATAGCTGACAGGACCTCACCGCGAGCTTTAACCGTTGCGCACGCATCGCTATCGTCAAGCTTCCAGAGCGAGGCCATTTCAGAGGCATCGTATTGGGTGCCGTTACAGGTCACGGTGCCTTGCGCTTCATCCCAGATGAAGTCGTATTCGCTGCTTTTGCCTGCCGAAACAACCTCAAAACCCAGCGTTCTCGCCCAAGTAATAAGGCCGATAAGAAGACTTGGCTGATCGCCATCAAGCGGGGTGAACAGGCGCCCCTGCTTTTCAGCCAGACGCGTCAGGTAAGGGCCCACCACCGATTCGGTTTCTTTGGTGGCGATACCTACATGCTTGCCTGCCAGCAACGCAGCTTCGGAATAACGGGCACCTACATCAGGAATGCCCGTGGACTCAACCAGAATGTCAAAGGGGAGTGCCTTTATCGTATCGAATGAGGCTGTGGCAATATAAAACCCTTTTTCCCAGGCAGCTTCGGCATCACTTGAAGAGTGGCATACCATTATCTGGGATTCGGGAATACCCGCATGGCGTAAGGCTTCAGCCGCTTTTTCAGGGTTGATATCGATCGCGATACGGGCCGATAACCCTTGCATCTGGCGTGCCTGGCGAAGTACGCCACGGCCAAAATCCCCAGCACCTGCAATGCAGGCTTCAACTACCTTGGTTGACTCAAAGTGTTGTAAGTAATTCATAGATAAAGGGTATTCCCTGTTTTGGTCAGAGTGTATTGCAGGGTGACCGTTAACCCATTAAGGCTGATTTGCCACGGCGGCACAGTATACAGATGCTGGAAATGTTGTGGTATACCATTTTAAGGGTCAATAAAAGCAGTGTAATACTTTAGTATTAAAAAAGTGCATTTTTTAATTAAGTGTATGAATGCATTGGGTTAAAGAATAGTTTGTTTTTATATTATAAAATTTGAAAGGATATTTTTGGTATGCCATTCTTTGTGTTTGCTAACTAACGTGAATAAATCTATGCCAGAAGCTGTTCAGTCCAATCACGCGGGGCTTGTCGAAAAAGTCGCGAACTATTTACGTGAACATATCGTGATGGATCATTTTCAGCCGGGTCAGCGGCTGCCTGAACGTACGTTGGCTGTCGAATTGCAGGTTTCGCGCACGCCTTTGCGCGAGGCGCTCAAGATTTTGGCTACTGAAGGTCTGGTGGTGATTTCCCCTAACCGGGGCGCGGTGGTGGCAGATGTCAGTGCGGCTGATATGAAAGAGAAAGCGTATGTACTGAGCGTGCTCGAACAGGCAGCTGCCGAACTCACCTGCGCTATCGCCAGTGATGAGGATATTGCTGAGTTTCAGGCACTGCATTATGAAATGAAAGCAGCCTTTCTAAGGCGGGACCGACAGAACTATTTTCGTTTAAATCAGGATATCCACAATCAGATTGTGGCTCTGTCAGGTAATACAACGCTAATCGACATGCACACCACGCTTAGCCGGCAGCTATATCGGGTTCGCTATCTTTCCAATCAGAAGAATGAAAAATGGGCGACTGCGATGGAAGAGCATGAGGCTATTCTAGCGGCGCTGGAAGCACGTGACGGCGTGCGTGTTGGGCGCGAGTTGCGCAACCATTTAGGGAAAACCTGGATAAAGTACGCTAACGGCGAAGAAGTGAGGGATCAATCCGGTAACCTGCCCGGCTAGCGCAGCGCTTACCGTTTAAAAAAGATTACAAGCGCTTTTGTGATGTCTATTGTCGTGTTAATCCTTCATGGTGGGCTCTGGCCGTGTCGCTAGCCACATCGCCACCCCAGCCAACAGCGCAATAATTGCCCAGCGCAACCAGCCGCTACCCACATGCAGCAAGATAAATAGGGCGCTTGCGCTAATCATGCCTACCGCCAGAATTTTGGCACGCCGGGTAATGGCGCGCTCACGCTCCCAGTTCTTGATCAATGGCCCAACATAGCGGCGCGAGCGGATCCATGCTTCAAAACGCGGCGAGCCTTTCGAGGCACAGTAAACGGCCCCCAGCATAAACTCGGTAGTCGGTAACAAGGGCAGGAAGATACCGATGACGCCAATGCCGAAACTCAGCGCAGCAAGACCTACCCATAAGGCGCGAACCAGCGTTATGGATTCTTTAGGTTGGCTGTGTTCTAGCGGCGTACCGTTTGGCTTTTTCTCTTCCATCAACATACCCTAATGCTGGGGAGTGCGTTGCGGCGCGTCATGACCTTATCGCTGATGTTAAGCTAGCTGCGCGTCCGGATGACGACGCATCGCACAAAGCAGCGTAAACCTGTTGATACTGGGTGAGTTAGCTATCAAAAATCAAGGCGCAAGGGCAATAAGAGGGGCCGACGCCGTGTCGCTCTGAATGACCTGAAGCTCCGAGCCGTACACCCTGGCGACAGTGGCGGCCGTTAAAACATGTTGGAGCAGGTCGTGTTCAACGCATTGCCCTAGGCGTATCAGCCATACACGGTCAACGTAAAGAAGTCTGATCAAGCGTAGAGAGAAGGGGAAAGAGGAGGAAAGAATCACTTTTTATCATTCGCTAAAGCGCAATAATCCAAAGACTATTTATAAAACAAACGTTAGGCGAGCCATTTAATATCGGCCCGCCTAACGTGATAAGACTTGCTAATGTTTTACAATGAAGTTGGCCGTATTAGGTCGCTATACGTAATGAACGTATCATTTAATAAAGCACCGTCAATAAAGCCTAGCCAAGCATGGCCACTCTGCAAAGCAGATGTTAGCCTGCTTTCTTGTTAACAAGCGTTTCAGCCAACTGGGTGAGCTTATCATCGGTGTTCTTTTCTTCTTCAAGCGTTTCGGCGAGAAGGTCTTTGGCTTCGGTATAGCCTAACTGCTCGGCAAGCGCACAGAGTGTACCGTAAGTAGCGATTTCATAATGCTCTACTTTTTGCGCAGCGCCGATTAGGCCAGCATCACGCACGGGGCCTTTTTCGGTTGCGTCGATAAGCTCTTGGCCCTCTTCGATCAGGCCCTCCATCGCATGGCACTTCATGCGCTTGATACGGATATCTGGCAGGCTGTCGGCTACCTTTTCAAGCCTTTCTAACTGCCCTTGAGTTTCTTCAAGGTGATGTTTGAACGCCTCAGCCAGTTGAGGATCATCAGCTGCCCGAGCCAGTTTGGGTAGTGCCTTTGTAATCTGCTTTTCAGCACTATTTGTATCAGAAAGAAGGTGGGTGAAAAGCTCCTTGGCGTTTTTAATAACCATCGTGTTGCTCCTGCTTGATTAATAAAAGGATCATCCGTAATAAACGTCTTCAGCCCTTTAAAGCTAGCAGGGAATTTGCACAGAACAAATTTATGTAAGTTAAGCTTTTAAGGCAGGTACCATTCGTTAATGCACTTAATGTTGAAATAAGTAACTTAAAAATTGATTAAAGTTAATATCTATCAATATTAAAACGGTGATGAAAAGTTATGAGCTGCCGATAAACAATTGAAAAGCAATGAAACACATCATGAGGGCTACGCCGATATCAATCAGGCGCCAGGTAAGCGGGCGGGCAAGCCAAGGGGCAAGGCTGGCGCCACCAAGGGCCAGTGCGCTGAACCATATGAACGAGCCGCTGGCGGCTCCCAAGGCGTAGGCGCCGGGCATCGGCTGTTGGGCGCCAAGTGAGCCAATCAGCAACACGGTATCCAGGTAGACATGAGGATTAAGCAGCGTGACCGCCAGCGCAGCTAGCATTATGGCGCTAAACGAACGGGGTGATGTGGAAGTAGCTTGAAGCGATTGAGGACGGCAGGCGCGGTATAACGCCTGACTGCCATACCAAAGTAAAAACACTATGCCGCCCCAGCGTGCGATAGCAAGCAGCAGCGGGCTTTGGGTCAATATGCTTGCCAGCCCAAAGACTCCTGCGGTTATTAGGGCTGCATCGCATAAGATGCACAGCAAGGCGACCGCTACATGGTGCTCGCGTCGCAAGCTTTGCGATAAAACGAAGGCGTTCTGCGCGCCAATCGCCATGATTAGTCCAATGGCTATAAAAAGGCCATTGCTATAACTCTGCCACATTCCGTTTATTCCTTATCAATCGCCTTTTAAAGCGTGTTATGCCGCTTATTAGAAGCGCAGTTTGCTAGAATCATTTTCATAAGAAAAACGAATACTCCTGATGCCCTATAAGGAAAACTGATTGCTGGACTATAAATTGCTGGCGGCCCTGGCCGCCGTGATAGAACAGGGCGGGTTTGAGCGCGCGGCGAATACGCTGGGGCTATCCCAGTCGGCGGTATCCCAGCGGGTCAAGCTGTTAGAAGCCCGTATTGGTCAGCCGGTGTTAGTGCGTGCGACGCCGCCTGCTCCCACAGAAATCGGTCGTCGATTGCTGAATCATGTACAGCAGGTGCGCTTACTTGAGCGTGACCTCACGCGCCAGGTGCCTGCATTGGATGATGCGGTGCCGGAACGCCTGCGCCTGGCGATTAATGCCGACAGTCTGGCCACCTGGTGGCCCTCGGCAGTGAGTGGTTTTTGTACCCATCAAAACGTATTGCTGGAGCTGGTCGTCGAAGATCAGGAGGTCGGGTTAAAGCGTATGCGCGCAGGCGAAGTAGCTGGCTGCGTATGTGCTGCCGAGCGCCCTGTCGCAGGTGCCAATAGCGTGGCATTAGGTGCCATGTCGTATCTTGCGGTCGCAAGCCCTGCTTTCATGACGCGATACTTTGCTGGCGGCATCAGTACAGACGTACTTCCTCAGGCGCCTGCCATCGTATTTGGTGCTGATGACCAGTTACAGCACCGCTATCTGGCGACGCTGAATATAACGGGCAGTTTTGCCTATCATCTGTGCCCTTCGTCTGAAGGCTTCGTGCGTTTACTGGAAAGCGGGCTTGGCTGGGGAATGGTGCCCGAGCTTCAGGTACGTGATGAGCTGGCCCAGGGCAAGCTCGTCGAGCTGATAACCGGGCACGTCATCCATGTACCGCTTTACTGGCATTACTGGCGTAACGGCGGGCGCTTACTGGCAGGTTTGACGCAGCATCTCCGCCATGAAGCACAAGCGGCCTTGGTACCGCTGTAACGCTGCTTGGCTCTGTCAAACGGTTGTCATCTTTTACCGGTAAGGTGCTTGTTTTCATTACGGTACTACCCTATGCCTGCCCCAGCGCTTGTTATCGAAGGCTTACACAAAACGTTTGGTGATAAAAAAGCTCTGGACGGAATCGACCTTCAGCTGTCGAGCGGCAAGGTATTGGCCCTGCTTGGGCCATCAGGCTGTGGCAAAACCACGCTGCTGCGCTGTATCGCGGGGCTTTCCGGTATCGATGAAGGTCATATCTGGCTCGCGGGGGAGTGTGTCGCCAAGCCGACGCACTACCTGAGCCCCAACGAGCGCCAGTTGGGCATGGTGTTTCAGGATTATGCGCTTTGGCCGCATATGAGCGTTGCGCAAAATGTTGCCTTCCCCTTGGAAATGCAAGGGGTGAAAGCAAGTGCACGGCGTGAGCAGGTGGCGTGGGCGCTCTCCCTGGTAGGGCTTGGCGATTATGCCGACCGCCAGCCAGGGTCGCTTTCGGGAGGCCAGCAGCAGCGCATATCTCTGGCGCGGGCCATTGTAGCCAAGCCCAAGCTGCTGCTGATGGATGAGCCGCTCTCGAATCTGGATAAAGGTCTACGGGAAAATCTGGCGCTGGAAATACGCACGCTAATTGAAGAGCTCGCCCTGACGGCTGTGTTTGTGACCCATGACCAGCACGAGGCTTTTGCCCTGGCCGATCAAGTGGCCGTATTGCAGCAGGGGAGGCTTCAACAGATAGCCTCTCCCAAGGCCCTGTACCAGGCGCCTGCCACCCCCGATATTGCTGCGTTTATTGATGCGGGTACGCTGGTTGATGGGTACTTCAGTGCCTCCGGACTAGAGCTTGCAGGGCAAATGCTTCCCGTTGCTGCCTGTGATGGTTATATCGGGCCTTCGCGTATTTTATTACCCCGGCGAGGCATTACGCTGACAACACCCGCCCAAGGGGCGCTGGTGGCCACGGTGCGTGGTCGGCTGTTTCAGGGCGACTACACCTCGCTGACACTCGCACTTGATCAGCATACCGTTTTAAAACTGCATACCTATGAATCCGATGTACCTAACGAGCACGTTGGCCTTTTGGTCGACGGTTCAGCACTGCGTGCATGGCGGCCAAGTGGAGAGGCGCTAACCTGCGCTTCTATCCGGGATGCTGTTGCACTTCTTTAAGCTGTAACCCACCTGTAAGGAAATCACTGATGGTCTCTCGACGCTTGTCTGGCCCTGCAATGGCGGCCCTCACGAGTATGTTGTTATTAGCTACAGGAGCAAGTGCTCAGGCACAGGCTTTAACGGTTTATTCTGCAGGTCCGGACGCGCTGATTGAGCGGCTGGCTGCGGACTTTACCGAGCAAACCGGCATTGCTGTGAACGTTTTCCAGAGCACCACCGGGCAGGTGATGGCTCGCCTGGAGGCCGAGCGTGCCAATCCGCTGGCGGATGTGGTTATTTCGGCTTCATGGGACAGTGCTACGTCGTTAGCAGATGAAGGACTGCTGCACGAATACCTTTCCGCCAATGCAAACCAAGTGCCGGATTTTCTAAAGACAGACTATTACGTTGCCCAAGGCGTATCGGCCCTGGCCCTGGTCTGGAACCGTAACAGTGACTCGCCTGCACCCAAGGATTGGAGCGACCTGACGGACGCCGCCTATGCCAATCAGGTCACCATGCCTGACCCGGCTCAATCCGGGGCGGCTTTCGAGCTGGTCACCGGGCTTTTGACCTCCATGGGTGAAGAAGGAACATGGTCGTTACTTGAAGCGCTGGTGGATAACGGCATGATCGTGCCGGGGCCAAATGCGCGTGCGCTTAATCCCGTGTTACAGGGCGCCAAGTCGGTGGTGTTTGGCGCGGTTGACTATATTTCGCTTGGGCAACAGGCCGATGGCGAGGCGATAGACGTCATTTTTCCTGAAAGCGGCACGGTGATCGCCCCCCGGCCCATGATGATTCTGGCCTCGACTGCACAGCCTGATGAAGCCGAACAGTTTGTCGACTTTGTCCTTTCTGAACAGGGCCAGAAGCGCGTAGCAGAGAGCTACTTGATGCCCGCGCGTGATGATATTGACGCCCTGCGCCCGACACTTGGCGAATTAACGCTGATCGATGTGGATGCCGAAGAAATGAACGCTCAGCGCGATGCCATCCTATCCCGTTTTCGTGACGTGACGGGCCATCAATGAGCGTAGGTAAGAGGCTACGCCTGCCCCGGTTAACCGGGGCAGGCAGCGTATTGCTGCTCACTGCGCTGGCGCTGTTAATGCTGGTGGGGTTGCCGCTTGGGTATATCATTTTGCAGGCGGTGTTTCCCCATTGGACACGGGGGGATCTTTCGGGCGCCTTCACGCTATTTATACCCACGCTGCTAGATCCCGCGTTGCTCAAACTATTAGGTAATACGCTGCGCTTGGGGTTGGTGGTGGTTGCCGCCTGTGCCTTACTGGCCGTGCCTCTGGGGGCACTGCGGGCATTAACGCGCGTGCCGGGTGGCGCTTTGTGGGATGTCATCTTTCTGATCCCCTTCATGATTCCGCCCTATATCGCGGCTCTCTCCTGGATGTTGACGCTTCAGCCGAGGGGCTACGCTCAGCAGCTGACCGGCATGGAGGCGAACCACTTTCTGTTCTCCTTTCCGGGCATCGTGTTTGTCATGGTGCTTAACGTGTTTCCGGTGGTTTATTTTGCCGTTTCGCGCACCATGCTGAGTGTCGGCGGTCGCTATGCGTCAGCCGCGCGCGTTTGTGGTGCCAATAAATGGAAGACGCTCTGGCGGGTCACGTTACCCCTATCTACGCCCGGTATCGCGGCCAGCCTGCTGCTGGTCTTCGCGCTGACAATTGAAGAATTCGGGACCCCCGCCATGCTGGGTGCCCAGGCAGGCTTTTACGTTCTGGTAACCGGCATTCACCAGCGCTTTTCCGATTGGCCGATTGATATTCCAGGGGCCGCAGTGCTTTCGCTGTTGCTGGTCATGCTGGCCATGGGCGCTTTCTATTTCCAGCACTGGCTGGTAACGCGGCGTTCCTATATTAGCCAAACCGGTAAGCCCGCCGTGCTGGAGCGCGCCGAACTGGGCGGTTGGAAATGGCCGGTCATGGTACTTTTCTCAACCGTTGCGTTCATTTCGGTGGTAGTGCCCATTCTAGCCGTATTGGCAACGGCGCTGACGGGAACGCTGTCAGGCGGACTGGTGCTCGACAACCTGTCGTTGCGCCACTTTGAGGCGCTGTTTGCTAATCGCGGCGGTGCCATGCAGGCGTTGGGCACGAGTTTGAGTCTGGCGGTGGGCGCTGCCTTGATTACCGGCGTGTTAGGCGCGCTGGTCGGGTATTTGGTGGTACGCGCTCAGGTGCGCGGTAAAGGCCTGCTGGATTTGCTGTCGCTGTTACCCAATACGCTGCCGGGCGTCGTGGTGGCAGTGGGGCTGATTCTGGCGTGGAACCAGAGCCATTGGCCCATCCAGGTATACAACACCAGTGCGATGTTGCTGCTGGCGTATACGTGCCTGCTGCTGCCTTACCCGGTACGCTACGCATCCGCTGCGTTTCGCCAAATGGGGGAGAGTCTTGAGGCGGCCGCGCGCGTATGCGGGGCGGGTTTTCTGACCACGTTTCGGCGTATTTTGCTACCTGCGCTGGCGCCCAGCCTGCTGGTGGCCATGCTGCTGGTATTTGCAATCGCCTCGCGGGAGCTGGTGGCTTCACTAATGGTCGCGCCCGCGGGCATGCGCACGGTCTCAACGTTTGTGTTCGGTCAGTTTGAGCAAGGCTCGCCAGGCGTCGGAATGGCCATGAGCGCCGTGGCGATTTTTACCACCACGGCGCTGTTGGTCGGGCTGACCGCGTTTAGTCGCAAGCGGTTAGCCGTCACGGGCTAGCTGGGAGCGCTAGAACACGGCGCGTACGGCAATATATAGAACCGAGGGTGCCAGTAACGCGCCAAGGCCGGTATAGAAGGTAGCCGTCATGGCGCCATAGGGAACAAGTTTGGGATCGGTGGCGGCAAGCCCGGCGGCCACGCCGCTGGTAGTGCCCATCAACCCGCCGAAGATCATCGCCGAGCGGGGGTTGTCCAGGCCGATATGCCGGGCAGCGATGGGGGTTAGGATCATCACCAAGATCGACTTGAACAGGCCTGCCGCAATCGAAAGGGCAATAATGTCGGAAGGTGCACCAATGGAGGCACCTGCAATAGGGCCAACAATATAGGTGACGGTACCGGCGCCAATGGTGGTCAGGGAAACCGGGTCGCGGTAACCAAACGCGTAGGCCACGGCAACACCTGCAATGAAGGACACGATTACCCCCAGAAACAGCGCAATAATGCCGCTGATGCCTGCCTCACGAATCTCCTGAAAGCGAACGCCATAAGCAGTGGCAATAATAGCCAGGTCGCGCAGCATGCCGCCGCCCATCAGGCCTAACCCGGCGAACAGACTGATATCGGCAAGCCCTTTACTGCCGCCGGTATAAATGCCGCCGAAATAAGCCAGTGCCAATCCCACCATAATGGCAATCGCCGAGCCGTGAACGCGCCCTTTGGTCAATTTGTCGCTGACCAGATAGGAGATATACATGGCCCCGCCCACCAGGGCAAAAGCGGCGATCAGGTGCTGTTTTTCAAGTTGCGTAACTAGTGATTCAATCATGATAGCGGCCTCTTGTTAGCGGGCATGGCGCGCGCGAGCGCTGGCATGAGAATGAGGGGACGATGAGGCGCTCAAGGCTTTTTTAGCGCCTTTTGGCGACACGGGCACGATGTCCTTGGTTTCGCCGGCTTTCTTTTCGGCTGGAGTGGCGCGGCCGAGCCGGTTGAGAAAAGGGATCAGGGCAAAGCTTACGATGACCGCCAAAAGGGCTGCCAGCAGGGCAATCATGCCGCCATCAAACGCCGCCGCCACATCTTGGCTGGCGGCCATGGCTACCACGATAGGAATATACATACCGTTCCAGAACTTGATGCCGTCTTCGGTACTGGCGGGCATCTTGTTCTTATCCATCAGATATCCGCCCAGAAAAATCAGCATCAGCATGGCAATGCCAACACCACCTACGTTGGAGTCCACGCCGAGCAGTATGCCCAGCACATCACCAGCCCACAGGCCCACCAGCATGCAGCCTGCCAAAAGTGCAACACCGTAAATTACCATGGCAACCTTCCTGTATTATCGTTGTTGGAAGTGGTCTAGTTCGATGGTACGCCGCAGACAGACTCATTCCTTGCCTGCGGCGCACGTTTGATCACGCGCTGGCCGTGGCCGGTTGAGTTTTGAAGATATCGGTATAGGTACTGCGCAGCTGGTTCTTCTGCACCTTGCCCATGACATTACGCGGCAGGGCATCGGCAAAGAAGACCCGTTTGGGCTGTTTATAGCGGGCAAGCTGATCTTTAAGCGCTGCCAGCACTTGGGCTTCCGTCACGGGTTCGGACGCATCGGGTACCACCACCGCAACCACGCCTTCACCAAGGTCGGTATGCGGTACACCGATGACCGCAGACTCGACCACACCCGGTAGCTCGTCAATTAACTGCTCTACCTCTTTGGGGTAAACGTTATAGCCACCGGAGATCACCAGGTCCTTGTCGCGGCCTACAATATTCAGGTAGCCATACTCGTCGATAAGTCCCAGATCGCCGGTAATGAAGAAGCCGTCATCGCGAAACTCTGCCTGGGTTTTTTCCGGCATGCGCCAGTACCCCTGAAACACGTTCGGGCCACGCATCTCGACCATACCGGTTTCGCCCGGGGCAACCGCTTTACCGCTTTCACGATCCGCAATACGTACTTCCACCCCCGGAAGCGGTAGGCCCACCGTGCCCGGGCGGCGCTTGCCGTCGTAGGGATTGGAAGTATTCATGTTGGTTTCGGTCATGCCGTAGCGCTCGAGAATGGCGTGACCGGTACGTTCTTCGAACGCCTCGTGCGTCTCGGCCAGCAGCGGCGCTGAGCCGGAGATGAACAGGCGCATATTGGCAACCACCTCGCGGTTCAGGCGCTCGGAGGCAAGCAGGCGGGTATAGAAAGTGGGCACGCCCATCAGCACGGTGGCGTGGGGCATGAGATCCAGCAGTTCATCGACGTCCAGCTTGGGCAAAAACGTCATTGAGGCACCGTTGATCAGCGTGATGTTGCACGCCACAAAAAGACCATGGGTATGGAAAATCGGCAGCGCATGGATCAGGTGGTCCTGATCGGTATAGTGCCATGCCTCGCTCAGCGCCTGGCTGTTAGAAGCCAGGTTCTTATGACTGAGCATGGCGCCCTTGGAACGTCCGGTAGTGCCGGAGGTATATAAAATCGCGGCCAGTTCGTCTTCGCCCACCTCACAGACTGTCTCCGTTTCCTGGGCGCTTACGACTTTGTCCATCAGGCTGCCGTCGGCCTGGGTGCCCAGGCTTTCGACTTGAGCAACGCCAGACGCGCTCGCATTGCGCTTGGCCTCTGTAAGTACCTGTGGCCGACAGATGTAAAGATGAGGCTCGGCATCTTGTAGAAAGTAGCCAATTTCGCTGTCGGTATACGCCGTATTGAGCGGCAGATAGACCGCGCCTACCTGTAGGCAGGCAAGATACAGCATGACAATTTCAGGGCTTTTATCAACCTGCACGGCAACCCGGTCGCCGGGTGAAACGCCTAGCTCAAGCAGTACGCTGGCCATTTTGCGACTGGTCGCGAGCACGTCGGCATACCGGTAGCGCTGACCATTAAGCGTATCCATCAACACCTTGTTAGGCTGGCGCTCAAAATGCGGGTAGAACTGCAGATAGAGATTGTGATTCATGACGATTCCTTATTATTTTGCAACAGCGGCCGCTATCAAGCGCTCGCTTCGGTACTGAAGTACTGATCGGCCTGGCCTGCCAGGCGGCGAATATCATTGGCACATACCACGCTGTGGTTGCGGGTGTAGGCTTCATGGTTTTGCTCAATACGGTCAAGTTGATAGAGATAGTTGACCATCAGCCCGTGGGCTTGCTGCATGCCTTTGGATGAGGTATCCCCCAGCCAGTTAAGCCGGTGAAGGCTGGCGCCGTTGCCTAGATGAAAACGCGCAACAGGATTGAGCGGCTGACCGCTGCGGTGCTTGGCCTCTACCAAGTAGCGGGCCGCCAGGCGCATGAACTCCTTGTGCACGGCGGCCGGCAGGTCGACGCTTTCGTTGGACTCAAGAAAAGTTTGCAGCGGCTGGGAAAGCGTTACCGCCTGCGAGGTGCGATGCTCGGCAAGCCAGTCGGCAAAGCCCGGCACCGGTGAGAGGGTGACGAAGTTCTTGAGCTGGGGGAGCTCGCGGCTCAGCTCCTGCACTACCTGCTTGATCAGGAAGTTGCCGAACGATACGCCCTTGAGCCCCGCCTGGCAGTTGCTGATGCTATAAAACACGGCGGTGTCAGCTTCATCCATGGGCACTTCTTCACCGTGCTCCAGAATGCGTTGGACGTTGTCCGGAATACCTTTGCATAGCGCCACTTCCACGAAGATAAGCGGCTCGTCTCCGGTTGCCGGGTGAAAGAAGGCATAGCAGCGGCGATCCTCCGGGTCCAGCCGACGGCGCAGGTCGCGCCAATCGCTGATGGCATGCACCGCTTCGTATTGGATCAATTTTTCCAGCACGGCGGCGGGGGTGTTCCAGTCAATGCTCTCCAGCACCAGAAAGCCCCGGTTGAACCAGGAGTTGAACAGGTGAGAAAAATCGCTGTTCAGTGCGGCAAGATCAGGTTCATGACGCAACTGCTTGAGCAGGTCGGCACGCATTTTAACCAGCTCAAAGGTACCGCCTGGGCAAAGATTCAAACGGCGCAGTAAATCCTGGCGGCGTGGTTCACAGGCATTAAACAACTTCTCAAGCGCCGCGTTATCTTCAGAGTCGCAGTAGGCCTTATAGGCTGCGTGAATCGCCTGGGGCTCGGCGGCATACTCATCGGCCAGCAGTTTAAAAAAAGCCTGACGCTCTTCTTCTTCAAGCTGCTGATAATGGGTTAGGGCGCTTTGTGCCGTCATTATCTGAGAGGCTTCGCCCCCGCGTTGCATCAGTGTTTCACAAGCTGAGGAGAGAGCATGCAAATGGGCATCGCTCCCTTGCACGGCCTTCGAGGCGTTGCCCAACAGGCGAGTACGCGTGCTGATGTTGGAGAGTAGTCCTTGAAGAAACGTCATGTTCACATTCATGCACATCGACCTCTGGATGGACGGTTCCCTAGCAGCACACGCTTTATGGTGCTAGAGAGATTTATCAGATGCTTTGTTATATATAACAAATAGAGGTTTAAGATATATAGGTCAATAGATGCGCGTTAGACATAGGGTGAAGACGGCGCTGAAGGCAGCAGGGCGCAGCTGCGACAATAAGAGAGGGCGCAAGGCCAGGCGAAAAGAACTGTGCAGAATAAAGTTCAGGGGTTTGAGGCAGGTATTGTGAAGCTGCTGTACGCTCAAGCGTTGATGCAAACGAGTGCCTTAAAGAAGGGCTTGCGTGCAGCAGCTTAAAAGGGTTTACGTGGTTTACCGGCGTTCAGCTATCACTCAGGGTCACGGTTAATGTTAAACGGTGACCATGCCTGACGTACGGGCATGATCTCCAACCGGTTGATATTGATATGTGCAGGCAGTGTGGCGAGATAGTAGAGCTGCTCGGCAATATCTTCGGCCTGGAGCGGCGTGGTGCCGCGGTAAAGTGCGTCAGACGCCTCCTGATTACCTTTAGTGCGCACCAGGGTGAACTCGGTTTCCGCCATGCCGGGGGCTAGGTCAGTGACACGGACGCCGGTGCCCAGCAAATCACAGCGCAGGTTATAGCTGAACTGTTGAACAAACGCCTTGGATGCGCCATACACATGGCCGCCGGGATAAGGCCACTGGCCCGCCACCGAACCCAGATTCAGAATGCTGGCGCCTTCGTCATTCGCCAGCAGCAACGGTAGAGCCGCGTGGGTCACGTTGACCAACCCGGTGATATTGGTATCGATCATGGTATGCCAGTCTTTAAGATCGACCTTTTGCGCGGGTTCCGGGGCCAGTGCCAGGCCTGCGTTGTTGATCAGGCAGGTCAGCGGTAAAAATTGTTCGGGCAACTCGCCAAGCGCCTTGGTCACGGCATCGCTATCGCGAACGTCCAGCGTCAGGGTGAGTACCGGCACCTGCTTGGAAAGCTCCTCCTCCAGCGCCTTTAAGCGCTCTTCCCGACGGCCGGTCAGAATTAATGACCAGCCGGACTGTGCAAACCGCTGTGCGGCGGCTTTACCAAAGCCGGAAGTAGCACCGGTAATTAAAACGCTAGGCATCGCGATGACTCCTTTGTGGTGGGCAAATAGCACAGCTCTAATGTAGCCTGTTTCGGCGTGTTTAATGAAGGTTTGATGGCTATTTACCTAGCCGTTAGCTATTTGGCATTCAGAACAAACGTTACCCCTTTGGGTGGCCAGGCGGGACGATTAGATCCAGCGGTTGTCAGGTTTCCACGTTGCAGTAAAGTGCTGGATCAACCGGGGGAGGCATAAAGTAATGCCAGTTCTACCTCATGGTCTTTAAGCAGAGACATGGCCTCATTGACACCTGCCATGCGAATCTCGACATTGATACCACTAAATGTTGACATGAAATCACCCAGAGGCTTAGCAATCAGATCCGCGATAAACCCTTCGCCCACGGCAATTCGCACATCCCCCCGCGCCAGCCCCTGCAGTTCCATAGCACAGCTTCTTCTTGGGCGCGCTGAGTATGGAAATGATGTACTAGCAGCTGCCCGGCCTGGGTGGCGCGCATACCGCTACCATGACGCTCGCAAAGTTTGGTATCCAGGGTTTCTTCAAGCGCTTTGATTTGGCGGCTAAGCGCCGAGGGGGCAACGTCCAGATGCGCCGCGGCACGACGCAATGACCCACGCCGGATCACTTCGTTCAGATACGTCAGGACGCGCTGGTTAAGCATAGGAGAAAGCCATTTAAATAGATTGAGTCATCGAAATCGTTTAACAAAACTGCTTGATAGGCTAAGAACAGACTATTCAAGTAAAAGCGTCAGTAGAGTTTTGTAAACAGCTAACTGCTCAGGTGCTCTTTTAGGCACTTTAGTAGAAGATCACGGCTTTCATACAGCATATCACCCCGCCAGATACAGTGAGACTGGTGGCTTGTCGTCACATCCTCAAGAGGAAGAAAGCGCACATTAATAAAGCCCGCTTTGGCAAGTGACTGAGGGACCAGCGCCACGCCCATAGCATTGGCCACCAGAGCGAGAATCGTTAGCCAGTGCGAGACTTCGTGGCAGATATATGGGTCGACATCCTCATGGTGAAACAAGCTGATGATACGGTCGTAGTAATGAGGGGCCAGTTCCCGGCCAAATATAATAATCGGCTCGTTGGCGAGGGCTTTAATAGCTATGGTCCGTTGCGCAGCCAAAGGATGATGGGCTGGCAGGCAGCAGAGAAAAGATTCATCGGAGAGCACCAGCGACTCAATGCCTTCAGGTAGGGGCATTGAGTGTATAAAACCGATATCAAGCTTTTCCTCTACAACGGCATCAACTTGTTGCGCTGAGTTGCGCTCAGTCAGTTGGATATCGATCCCTGGATAGTGTGTTTTCATGTTAGTAATGACCTCGGGTAGGCCGCGAAACAGCATCGCGGGGGTAAAGCCTACACGGACCAGGCCTGAGGCGCTGGCAGCAATACGCTGGACAAGCTCTTGAGAGTCTTTGAGCTGTCCTAGAATACGTCGCGCCTGATGTTGAAAGGCCTCACCCGCCGGGGTCAGTTCCACCCGCTTGCTACTGCGCTCCAATAGCTTTACTCCCAGTTCGCCCTCCAGCTGTCGCAAGCTGGCGCTAAGCGGAGGTTGAGAGATATGTAATCGCTGCGCTGCGCGGCCGAAGTGTAGCTCCTCCGAAAGCACTAGAAAGTAGCTTAGCTGTCGAAAAGTGAGCGCCACGATATTAGCTCCAAGTGATTCACCAGATTTTAATCATACACAAAACTGTATCAATGAATCTCAAAACAGTATTGGAGACGGCGCAATTACCCGCTTAATGTGAGGGGAAAACATATAATAAGCCCAAGAGGTACACATTTTGAACATGCCTATTCATCGTAATATTCCTGATGCCTGGGGACAGAACAGTTATCGGAGCGATCCGAGTCTTTCCCAACTGCTGGATGTTTATTTACCCGCTTCACTACGTCGTCACCTTGAACCGTATCTAAGCGAGATGGGAGAGCTGGCAGGGGGGGAACTGGAGACACTTGCCCTCGAAGCAGATCAAGCGCCGCCTAAGCTAGTCCTTCGTCGACGTAACGGTGCCGAGGTTCAGGAAATCCGTAAGCATCCCGCCTATCAGCGTCTGGAAGCGTACGCCTACGGCCGGTTCGGCTTGGCGGCCATGTCCCACCGAGGCGGCGTGCTCGACTGGCCGGAGCCGATGCCCGCTTTGGTCAAGTACGCCTTGACCTATCTGTTCGTGCAGGCGGAATTCGGTCTTTGCTGCCCTCTGAGTATGACCGATGCGTTGACCCGAACGCTCAGAAAGTTCGGCGACGACGCCTTGGTAACGCGCTACTTGGATTCCCTGACGTCCCAAGATATGGCGAACAACCACCAAGGTGCCATGTTCATGACCGAGCAGGACGCGGGTTCCGATGTGGGCGCCATCACGACTAGAGCTCGCCAAGAGGACGGCAAATGGCGGTTGTACGGCGATAAATGGTTCTGCTCCAACCCCGATGCCGCACTGGCGATGGTGCTCGCCCGCCCCGAAGGGGGCGGTGCAGGCACCCGCGGCCTGACCCTGTTTCTGATGCCGCGTCACCTGGACAACGGCGAGTTGAATCATTACCGGATCGTGCGCTTAAAAGACAAGATGGGTACACGCTCCATGGCTAGTGGCGAGATCGTTCTCGAAGGTGCCGAGGCCTATGTTGTCGGCGAGCCGGGCCAGGGCTTTAAGCAAATGACCGACATGATCAATATGTCGCGCCTCTCCAACGGCGTACGTTCGGCCGGGCTGATGCGCCGCTCGCTCAATGAAGCACTGTTTATTGCTCGCCACCGCAGCGCATTCGGTAAACAGCTGATGCATATGCCGCTAATGCAGCGTCAGCTCAGTAAGATGATGGTGACCGCCGAGCAGGGACGAACCTTAGTGTTTCACACCGCCGAGTGCCTGCGTCGTGCCGATGCGGGCGATGCCCAGGCGGTAAAGCTTCTGCGAATTCTTACGCCTATGATCAAATTTCGCACCACGCGAGATGCGCGCAAGGTGGCCGGCGACGGCATGGAAGTACGCGGCGGGTGCGGCTATATCGAAGAGTGGTCCGATGCGCGCGTATTGCGCGATGCTCACCTGGGCTCTATTTGGGAGGGCACAAGTAACATCGTCGCCCTCGATGTATTCCGTGCTGTGAGGCGAGAGCAGACCCTGCCTGTGCTGGCGGAGTACCTGAGTGCGCGGCTCGACGAGATCGCGCTCGGCGACAGCGAACGAGCGCTTTTCAAGGCGCTGCTCGCAAGCGCCGTGGCCGGGGTCGAAGCGTTGGCGCTGGAAAACGAGCACGACGCGGATGCACGGCGCATCGCCAGCGGCCTGTATCACGTCACTTCGGCGATCCTGCTCGCCTGGGAGGCGTATCAAGTGTGCAATGACAAGCGCAGACTGGCGTTGGCACGTTTGGTCGTCCGCCATAAGCTATTGCCTAGCTCGCCGCTTGCTCCGCGCTCGGAATCGGGCGATGCCCTGACGATACTACTTGAAGAGGCACCAATGAGCGACGAGCAGGTAGAGGCCCTGGTGTCAGTAGACATGCTGGCGCGTCAGGTGGAGGCAGCCTATGACTAAGGCAATGGGCGCACTAAGCGATATCAAAGTAATCGATCTAAGCCGGGTGCTGGGCGGGCCTTACTGCACCCAGGTGCTGGGCGATTACGGTGCCGATGTCATCAAGGTCGAGCCGCCCAGCGGGGATGAAACCCGTGGTTGGGGACCTCCCTTCGAGGGCGATGCGGCCTCTTACTTTCATGGCTTAAATCGAAGCAAACGCGGCATGGCACTCGATCTTCGCCACCCCGATGGTCAGGCTGTACTGCTTCAACTGCTGGCAAGTGCAGATGTACTGGTGGAAAACTTCAAACCCGGCACGCTCGAGAAGTGGGGGCTGGGTTTCGATACTCTGAACGAGCGCTTTCCCCACCTGATCCAGTGCCGAATCAGCGGTTTCGGCGCCGACGGTCCCATGGGGGGATTACCGGGTTACGACGCTATCATTCAAGCGATGGCCGGATTGATGAGCGTTAACGGCGAGAAGGGCGGCGAGCCCTTACGCGTTGGCTTACCGGTGGTGGATATCGTTACCGGGCTAAACGCGGTGATCGGTATCACGCTGGCGCTTCACGAACGTACACGCAGTGGAAAGGGCCAGTTCGTCGAGGCGGCGCTGTTCGATTCGGGGCTCTCCTTGATGCATCCTCATTTTCCGAACGTTTTCTACGGAGGGCCTCAGCCGCGGCGCACCGGCAACGAACATCCTAATATCGCGCCATACGAGGTATGCCGCACCGCCACCCAACCCGTTTTCCTCGCGGTAGGTAACAACGCCCAGTTCGCTCGCCTTTGCGAACAGCTCGATTGTAACGAGCTACTTACCGATGACCGCTTTGCTAGTAACGGTGCGCGTCTTTGCAACCGTGAGGCGCTTCGCGAAATGCTCGAGACGGCCATGGCCAGCCGCGACGGCGTTACACTCGCCGAACAACTGATGCGAAGCGGCGTGCCTTGCGGGCCGGTCCTGAATACGTCTCAGGCCTTGGAGCACCCACATACTCAGCACCGCAACATGGTGATCGAAATAGGTGCATACAAGGGTACCGGCTCGCCGATCAAGCTGGCGCGAACGCCCTCTAGCTATACTACACCGCCGCCGCGGTTTGGCGAACATACCGATACCATCCTCAAGGAGGTAGGGCTGACTCAAGAGCAGATCGATGCATTAAAGGAAAAGGGCATATTGCCAGTGGCGCTGCGAGCTTGAGCGGCCCACGAATTATCGCTCGATACGAAAATATGTAAGTCAATAGCTATTCCAAAAATAACACAACGCGAGATCACTTCCATGACAAGTACACGCCTGGCCACCGGCCTTTTATCGACCATTTTTGTTGTCTTTTCTGGTGTTGCATCAGCAGCCGAGCTGCCTAATACCATGACCTGGACGGCCTACGATGTAGGCTCCCAAGGGCATTCGGAGGCTTCAGCCATCGCTGATGCTTTTGGCCGCGCTTATAACACACGTGTTCGTATTCAGCCCGCGGGTTCTGCTATCGGGCGGCTTCAGCCGCTGTTAAGTGGGCGCGCCGACTATGCGTTTTTAGCCACCGAATCCTTTTTCGCGACAGAAGGGCTCTACGATTTCAGTGATCGGCGCTGGGGACCTCAGGATCTGAGGGCGATTGCGGGGCGCCCCTCCACCTTCGGCGTTCCTTCCGCGGCCGATGCGAATATACACACTCTGCAAGATTTGCAGGGCAAGCGAGTGGCTTACGTGGCCGGCAATCCTTCGGTCAACGTAAAGTGCGACGCTATCCTTGCCTTCGGCGGGCTGACACGCGATGACGTCGATGCAGTGATGTTCCCCACTCACGGCGCTGCCATGAGTTCTTTGGTCGAAGGTCGCGCTGATGCCACCTGCACCACCACCACGGCCAGCCAACTATACGAGCTGGAAGAGTCCTCGCGTGGCATTCGTTGGGTAGATATTCCTGCCGATGACGAACAGGGGTGGTCGCGCATGAACCAGGTAGCACCGGTCTTTCAGCCGTTCACCGAAACGATCGGTGCGGGACTTTCCGAAGACTCTCCCGCCAATATGCTGGCCTACCGTTATCCCATCATCGTCACTATGGCGGATCAAGACGAAGAACAGGTCTATCAGTTGATTGGAGCGCTGGATGAAAGCTACGACCTTTATCGTGACGCCACCGCTGCTATTAAGCGTTGGTCCATCGAAGACGCTGGCGTGCCACCTATCGATATTCCGTTCCACCCAGGCGCCGTTCGCTATATGCAAGAGAAAGGGCTTTGGGATGAGGATATGCAAGCTTGGAACGATGCACGCTTGGCGCGGCTTGAAGCACTCAAAAACGCTTGGAGTTCACTTCTCGAAGAAGAGGCTAACCTGAACGGCGATGCGCTGGCCGAACGCTGGGAAGAGCGTCGCCAACAGGTCATCGACGAGCTTTAAAGTCGGCCTATAGAGGAGTGTCGTCATGAGTGATGCAAGCCAGGCGCGCATGAGCGGAGTCGCCCGCTGGGTCGTAATGGGGCTTGGTGGGCTGGGTCTATTGATGACGATCAATCAGACCTTTGCGCTTAAGTTATTCGGCTTCTACCCCATCGGGAATGCCTTTATCTACTACTTGATTGGAATTTTTCTGGCAGTAGCTCTGTTGATTTTCCCTGCCCGTCAGACCGATAGCGAGCGCTTGCCTTGGTACGACTGGCTGTTGGCCGCCGCCGCGTTAGGTGGCAGCCTTTACCTCGGGCTCAATGGACTGCGTATGACCCAGCAGGGATGGGAGTACTTCGCTCCGCTTTCGGCGACGCTCATCGCTACCATGATGCTATTACTCGTACTGGAGGGCGTGCGGCGCTGTGGAGGCTGGGCCATCTTTGCAGTGGCGCTAATATTCGGTGCTTATCCGCTCTATGCAGGCTATATGCCGGGTTTTCTGTGGAGCAACGGGTTTGAGCTGGGTGAAACCATTCGTGCTCACGTGATGGGCGCTGAAAGCATTGTTGGCGTGCCCATGCAGGTGGTGGCCAATCTGATTGTTGGCTTTGTCGTCTTCGGTATTGCGCTTACCATTACAGGCGGTGGTGAGTTTTTCATGAATTTCGCCACGGCTTTGATGGGGCGAAGCCGCGGCGGCCCTGCCAAAGTGGCGGTGGTCTCCAGTGCTTTCATGGGTAGCCTCTCTGGGAGCGCCGTTTCCAATATTTTAACGACCGGGACGATCACTATTCCCGCCATGAAGCGCAGTGGCTATAAGCCTGAGTACGCCGCCGCAGTGGAAGCCTGCGCCTCCACTGGGGGAACGTTGATGCCGCCGGTCATGGGAGCGGTGGCGTTTATCATGGCCTCGTTTCTGGGAGTGAGTTATGGCGAGGTAATGATAGCGGCGCTACTGCCGGCGATCTTGTTCTATCTGGCGCTGCTGCTGCAGGTGGATCACTACGCAGCGCGAAAAGGGCTTCAGGGAATGCCCGCCAAGGATATTCCTAGAATTGGTACCACGCTGGTGGCCGGATGGCCTTATCTATTGAGCCTGGCTGTGCTGATTTATATGCTTCTGGCCATGCGTCTGGAGAGCCAAGCACCCTATTACGCGACACTCGTATTGCTGGGCATTGCACTGTTTCGCCGACAGAAGCGGCTAGGATTAAAGCAGTTGGGTGAGTTCTTCTATCAACTTGCTCATGGCGTGGGCAACCTGGTCGCGGTGCTCGCAGGTATTGGTCTAGTGGTCGGTGGGCTCTCCTACACTGGCGTGGCGGGCGCTTTCTCCCGCGAGTTACTGCTTTATGCGGGCGACAGCATACCGTTAATGCTGGCAGCCGGAGCGGTAACCAGTTTCATTCTGGGTATGGGAATGACTGTAAGTGCTTGCTATATCTTTTTGTCCATTCTTCTGGCGCCTGCATTAGTGGGGGCTGGATTGAATCCTCTGGGCAGTCACCTGTTCATTCTTTACTGGGGCATGCTCTCGTATATCACGCCACCGGTGGCGCTTGCTGCTATCACCGCCGCAGGCGTGGCAGGTGCCAATAATACGCGCACCAGTCTGCATGCGGTGCGCCTGGGTGGGGTGCTATTTGTACTGCCTTTTCTGTTTGTTCTTAACCCTTCATTGATTCTCCAGGGCGAGGTGTTCGATATTGTTGTCTCCACGTTAACAGCTCTAACCGCTATCTGGCTGGTGGCGGCGGCGATGGAAGGCTATCTGTACCGCGTCGGCTCCGTTTCTTGGCCCTTAAGAGGGGCACTGCTGATAGCGGCACTACTAATGATGTATCCGGAAGGCCGAAGCGATTTGCTGGGGCTTGGAATGTTAGTAGTCACGTATGGTGTGGCGTTTTTGCGTCAAGCAAGGCAAGTGCCTTCGCCACCGCCACCGCTAGACCAGGTATGTCATAAACCATGAACGCTTTGCCCCTTGTCGGGTTTTCGCCGACAATGCCTGATTCCTTTAAACGCGGGGCAGAACGGATGCAAGCAAATGGATTTTTTGACCGGGTAGGCGAGACCATTGGCGATGTGATTCGTACGGTGGTGGAATTTCTTCTGGGCATTTTTACCAACTTCTTTGGTGCCTTTGGCGATTTTATTGACGGCCTGACCCGATCATTAGGAATCAACGACTCTTTTTTAAGCATTGCGGTGTTGGTGATCGGGCTGCTGATTCTATGGGGAGGGGTAAAGTCGTTTTTACGTGGCTCAATTGTTGGAGGCATTGTGAAAACTATTATCGCGCTATTTATTCTTTCTTGGTTGATGATGTAACGCAGTGGCACAGCCTTTCTATAAGTAAGCGCGCTAAGTATTTGTATGGATACCGGAAGTTGGCGCGCATTACTAATGCCTGAATTCAACTCATAAGAGTATGACCATTTATCATTTGCCTATTTGGTGCAATTTGCCATCATTTGCACTTCTTTAGTGCAAAGTGGGTGTAATGAAAACTTATCTTGGCAAGATGCGTGGCGAACGTATTCAGCGCGCCCGAGTAGGCTGGCAAGATGCCATCTGGTCATGGCTGGGTGCCTTTACCGGTATGGCCGTCATCTGTTGGCTAAGCTCGGCATGGCTTTCGCAACAGCTGCTGATTGTGGGCTCGTTCGGGGCGACATCGGTGCTGATTTACGCCGCGCCGGAAAGCCCTTTCGCCCAACCCAGCCACGTGCTGTTTGGTAGCGTGCTCTCGGCCTGTATAGGCGTAGGCTGCTATCAGCTGCTGGGAGCAACACCGATTTCCATGGCGCTTTCAGTTTCCCTGTCAATTCTGGTAATGCAGCTCACGCATACGGTGCATCCACCCGGCGCAGCGGCCGCCTTGATTGCCGTAGGCGGTGGGGCTAGCGTGCATCAACTGGGGTGGTGGTATCCGTTATTGCCTATTGGCATGGGCTGCGTGGTCATGCTGGTCATCGCCATTCTGGTCAACAACCTGGCCCGCCATCGCCGCTACCCGCGCTACTGGTAAAGCGCTTAGAGGCGCTGAAGCTGTTCTTCAAGCGCAAAGATATGCGCATCATCAACCTGCAACTCGCGCAAGGCGCTTGCCAGGTTCATAAGGTAGTCGCGGTTGGGCCCGCTAGGCCCTTCGGCGCGGGCGATCTGCTGCGCCATGGCCTCAAGCGGCGCCGGGCCTAGAAACGCAGGGTTATCATCGGTGGCCATATAGACCAGGCCCTGAGCTTCGCTGCCATCGGTAAAGTGCATTGAGGTGATTTCACGCAGGTAGCCGTTTTTCTCGCGGTGGTCCAGCGGCGCCAGGGTTTCCGGAGTAATCCGGTAGGCCATGCCGTGGCAGATGGCGCCGGCCACCGGCGTTAGCGTGACTACACGGCCAGGCGCTTCTGGCGTGCCGCGGTGATCATGCGAGCCCTGCCAGAAGCGACGCTCCCAGCCGGTAATATAGGCACTGCGACTTTCCAGATAGGCAAAATCAGCTTTCCAGATCAGCGAGCCGTAGCCAAACAGCCAGATATCGGCGTGCTGTGCAAACTGGTTGCGCTGCTGGTTGATGGCGGTGGTGTCGATCAACGTGGGCACCGTGAACGTGGTGAAAAGGCCATGGTAACATGCCCTATCACTTTCTCCTGGAGCGGGACATGCGCGCGATTTTTCTGGTAGATAACGGCTCGCTGCGCCCGGCGGCCACGCTCAACCTGCGTCGGATAGCGGCAGAGCTGTCGCAAAAGCTGGATGAGCCGGTACAGGCTGCCTCGTTACTTCACTCCAATAAAATTCCCCCTGACGAGCTTGAGGGTACGCCCGCGTTGACCCTTGGCCCTGCTGCTGAATGCAGCGCTGAGCAAGGGGCAACCGAGCTTATCGTGGTACCGTTCTTTTTTGGCCCGAGTAAAGCCTTGACTGGCTATTTGCCCGAACGCATGGCGGCTCTACAGGAAAAGTTCCCAGGCGTTAGCGTACGCGTAGCCCAGCCACTGGTAGACGAGCTGGGCGATATCGATCTGCGTCTAGCCAAGTTGCTGGCGGATAACGTACGTGAGCATCTTAACGGTGAGCGGCCGCACGTTGCCCTGGTAGACCACGGAAGCCCCATTCCCGACGTCACGGCCGTTCGCAACCGCCTAGCCGGGCAGTTAAGTGTTCTGCTGGAAGAGGAGGTCGCCTGTGTGGCGGCGGCGTCCATGGAGCGCCGCGACGGTGATGAATACCGGTTTAATGAGCCGCTTCTGGAAAATCTGCTGGATAAGCCTGAGTTTCAGGCAGGGCCGGTGGTACTGGCCATGCTATTTCTCTCGCCAGGCCGCCACGCAGGCGAGGGCGGCGATATCGATGAGATTTGCCGCGCGGCGGAAAAGCGTCATCCAGCTCTTAACGTAATGACTGCGAAGCTCGTCGGCGAGCATGCCGGGATCGTAGATATCTTGCATTCCCGGCTACGCCAAGCGATTGATGGCGAACGCTTTCTACTCGACCTACCCGCACTCAGTGATACGCCACGCTAGGTGATAGGTGTAACAACGTCCAAGAGCGCGTAGAATCGCGGGCCTTTGCACGCGCACTTTATACGCTAACCAGGGCCCACATCTTGATCGCAACCGCCAATATCACCATGCAGTTCGGGGCCAAGCCCCTGTTTGAAAACGTCTCCGTCAAATTCAACAACGGCAATCGCTACGGTCTGATTGGCGCCAATGGTTGCGGCAAGTCGACCTTTATGAAGATTCTGGGCGGAGAGCTTGAGCCGTCATCGGGTCAGGTCATGCTGGATAGCAGCACGCGGCTGGGGAAGCTGCGTCAGGATCAGTTCGCTTATGAAAACGAGCGTGTAATTGACACCGTGATCATGGGCAACACCGAGCTTTGGAAGGTTGCCGCCGAGCGCGAGCGCATCTATAGCTTGCCGGAAATGAGCGAAGCGGACGGCATGGCGGTCGCTGACCTTGAAGTACGCTTTGCCGAGCTTGATGGCTATACCGCCGAGTCCCGCGCAGGTGAATTACTGCTGGGTCTGGGCATTCCTATCGAGCAGCATACCGGGCCGATGAGTGAAGTGGCCCCAGGCTGGAAACTGCGTGTGCTCCTGGCCCAGGCGCTGTTTTCCGACCCTGATGTACTGCTGCTCGACGAGCCTACCAACCACCTGGATATCAATACCATCCGTTGGTTGGAAGATATTTTGACGGCGCGTAACAGCACCATGATCATCATTTCCCACGACCGCCACTTCCTGAACAGCGTATGCACCCACATGGCGGATCTGGACTACGGCGAGATTACTCTGTTCCCGGGTAACTATGATGACTACATGACGGCGGCAACCGCCGCGCGCGAGCGTCAGCACTCGGATAACGCCAAGAAAAAGGCCCAGATTGCCGAGCTTCAGCAGTTTGTGAGCCGCTTCTCGGCGAACGCCTCGAAAGCCAAGCAGGCGACCTCGCGCGCGCGCCAGATCGACAAGATCAAACTTGAAGATATCAAGCCCTCAAGCCGTGTCAGCCCGTTTATCCGCTTTGATCAAAACAAGAAAATACACCGTAATGCGGTGAATGTTGATGCCATTACCAAGGGATACGATGGCGCGCCGCTGTTCGAGCGGTTTTCCATGACGGTTGAAGCCGGTGAGCGTATCGCCATCATCGGCCCCAACGGTATCGGCAAGACGACATTGCTAAAAACCCTGGCGGGCGATTTGCATCCCGATAAAGGCGAGGTGAAATGGACCGACGCGGCCGAGCTTGGGGTGTTTGCTCAGGATCATGCCGACGACTTTGCCATTGATGCTACGCTGTTCGAGTGGATGGCGCAGTGGACCCAGGGAGGCGAGCAGGTGGTGCGTGGAGCGCTTGGCCGGATGCTGTTCTCAAGTGACGACATCGGTAAATCGACCAAAGTGATTTCCGGAGGAGAGCAGGGGCGTATGCTGTTTGGCAAGTTAACACTCACTAACCCTAACGTGTTGCTGATGGACGAGCCGACAAACCACCTGGATATGGAGTCCATTGAAGCGCTCAACCTGGCGCTGGAAAATTACCCAGGCACGCTGCTGTTTGTCAGCCACGACCGCGAGTTTGTCTCCAGTCTGGCCACACGCATCATTGATATGCAGCCTGGCGGCATTGTCGATTTCAGCGGCAGTTACGATGACTATCTGCGCAGCCAAGGGGTGGCGTAACACTCAGCCGATAATCTGGGTGTAGGTGTCTTCCGTGGCATTTTGATGCTGGGTATCCAGCACGTCGGCGTTAAATAGCGTTGCCGCCTCTTTGGCAAGTGCCACAAAGGCAATCATCTGTTGATTGCGGCGTTTGTGTAGGGGCGGTTTGACGATCAGGCTGATGCCTTTGATTTCCTCATCGGCGCTTTCGTTTCTGTACAGATCAGGGAGCTCGCCGGGCAGGAAGGCGTTGGCAATCGTGATCGGGTTGGCCGGCTGCTGGCCCGCCACCAGAAATACCTTCTTAAGCGGGTCGTAGTCGGCGTTGATCTTTTGAAGCCACTGAGTAAGCGTTTGCTCGGTGGCCTGCCCCGGTTCAGCAAAAATGATAAATAAAGAGTGCTGGGAAACCTTGGCGGCCGGTTGGATCGTCACAGGCGTTTCGTCGGCAGGTGACTCGACAACCCTGGCAGGTGACGGCGTAAGCCTGTCCGCTTTCTCTTTGGCGCGACGTCGGCGCCATGGAATAATGACGTAGATGAATATTGCTGCCGCTAATCCCCCGAATACCAGCGATATCAATGCCAACATTAAAATGGCAGTCGTGCGATCCATATTCTTAAAATCCCTTTTTTTAATTCGTGACTCAGTGTTATTTAATCGTAGAGCTCTTGCCTTCAATGCCAGCGGCACCCTCAGCCAGTAAAGCACCAATAGCGAGAGTGTTTACCTGGAAAAGCAGTTCAAGCGATGGGAGGCATGATCACGGGCGGAGGTCAAAAAGGCTTTTATAGGTTACGGTACCCACCTTTTGGGCGAAATTTCATGCCCGTACTGACTGCAAGCCCAACAGACCCAGCGAAAGCAAAAACGCCACCGGCGAATGCAACATACCATCTTCGCATTTTGCCAACGTACTAGGTTACCAGTCTTTACCTTTATAAAAGTACAAAAAAAGCACTACCGCAGTAGTGCTTTTTGATCAGTAAACTGTCAAACGGCAGCTGGGCTTAGCCCGTGCGATCATACCCGTTATCCATAAACGGATAGTCGGTATAGCCCTTTTCATCGCCACCGTAGAAAGTGTCGTGGTTGGGTTCATTGAGTGCTGCATCAACCCGAAAGCGCTCAGCGAGGTCAGGGTTGGCAATATACGGCCGACCAAACGCCACGACATCTGTCGATTTGTCGTTAATGCGGGCTTCGGCGCGTTCAGCGTCGTAGTTGCCGCAGTAGATCAGGCTACCGCTAAAACGCTCTCGCATCTGCTCACGGAAACCGTCGGGGAACTGAATATCACCACCGGCCCAGTTGGGCTCGTTCAGGTGCAGGTAGGCGAGGCCGCGCTTGGAAAGCTGCTCCGCTATGTAGAAGGCCATCTCTTTCGGCTCATCATCGGTCAGGCCGAACAGTTCGATAAAGGGGGTCATGCGAATGCCCACCCGGTCTGCGCCGTACACCTCAATGACCGCATCAATAACCTCTAGCGGGAAGCGGGCACGATTCTCGATCGAACCGCCGTATTGATCGGTACGCTGGTTGCTGCCAGTTGCCAGGAACTGGTTGAGCAGGTAAGCGTTGGCCGCGTGCACTTCCACCATATCGAAACCGGCACGCTTGGCGCGAATAGCGGCTTGGCGATAGTCGTCCACAATGCCGGAGATTTCATCGGCTTCAAGGGCACGGGGCGTGCTGGTGGGGTGCTGGCCAGCAGTGCCATCTTCAAACTCGACAAAACACTGGGCGCCTTCGCCTTTCAGGGCGCTAGGCGCGACCGGCTGCTCTCCATTGGGTTGAACCATTTCATGGGAAACGCGCCCAACGTGCCATAGCTGAATTGCAATGCGACCGCCTTTGGCATGAACGGCGTTAACCACCCCTTGCCAGCCGGCTTCCTGCTCATCGGTCCAGATACCCGGCGTGTAAACATAACCGCGAGCGGTGGGCGAAATATTGGTAGCTTCGCTGATGATTAACCCCGCACCGGCCCGCTGCCCGTAGTAGGCCTCTTGCATCTTGCCTGGCACGCTGTCCGGCGTGCGCGACCGGGTAAGCGGTGCCATGATGACTCGGTTGGGAATCGACAGGCTGCCCAGTTGGGTCGGGGTAAAAAGCGTTTCATACGCCATGCAGCTAACTCCTTTTACGGCAATAATAGATAACAGTGGTCAGAATAGACCAGTTTACTAGTAAGCGCCAACTATGATGTTCTACGCGCTGTTATGCGGTCTAGTTAAAACAAACCCCCGCCTGGAAAATAAGGCGGGGGCATTAGAGCGTGAGGGATCATTTATTCACGTTGCCAGGGCCAGCGCCGTTTGACGGGCGTATCGACTTGCCCAATGGCGCTGGTAAGCGGCAGTATTATCGCGGCTAGCTGCCGGTGGCATACGGCGCTGCTGAGCACACCCGGGCACTGTTTAAGGAGTAGCTCGCACTGCTGGGAGGCCAGAAATATCTGTTCAACCGCCTGAGGGGCAAACAGTGGCCGGGCCTCTCTGCAGCAGCGGTTTAACTCTCGCGCCAGCATTGAAAGCATCGTGGCATCCAGCCAGCAGGGCAGCGGGTCGTCAAGGCGGCCAGCAATAGAGTGCTGAATCGCTTCAAACGAGGTTCGCAGAAACACGAGGGTCTGGCGAAGCTGTCGCTGCTCACTGGTCATTTGGCCATCCCGCTAAATGTCACTAAAAGAAATTGGTTCTCATTAACATCTTTTCGACGATAACGGCAGTCAATTAGGGTGTCAATATAAAGGCTATCGACAGGCGGAGGTTTTAACCGTACCGGGTAGCGCCATTTACTGACTAAGCAGCACGAGCCCTTGGCCAAAATAGAAAACGCCAATCCCGGTAACGATCCAGCGTGTCCAGGTGCGAAAGTTGGCATCGGTCAGGCGGTGTAAAATACGCGTCCCGGTTTGGGTACCTAAAATGGCAAAGGGAGCCGCCAGTAGTACCATGCCCCATTCTCCTGCGCTTAATGCCAGCGCCGCCCCCAGGTAAAACAGGATCTTGATGCTATGGGCGACCACCTGAATCATCGCTTTGGTGGCCACTACCTGGCGGCGGTCCATTTGCGAACGCACAAAAAAGATATCAATTAAAGGTCCCGACACCCCAGCGGCAATAGTTAGCCCGCCGGAGGCCATGCCGCACAGCAGCGCGTGGCTGGCCCGATTGGCATTCAGATGAAACCAGCGCTTGGGCATCCACACCAAAATCGGCATCAAGCCGATCAGGATCGAAACGGTGGCCGCATTGGGGCTGTAATTGAACAACAGCAGTAACCCAGCCGCGCTCAGCACGCCAAGCGTCATAAAGGCAACGATTCGCCAAACAATAAACCGCCGTGAGAGCCATGCGCGCGACCCGTTGGCGGTCAGCTGAATTACACCATGCACGGCCATGGCAGTGCTCGCTGGAAAAACCAGCAGCAGAAACCACAGCAGCACCAAACCGCCCGCCATGCCGAAGATGCCTGACAGCATTGAGGTCAAAAAGACAACAAAGACAAACAATGAACCGATGAGTAATGACATGTTAGGGCTTCTTAGCTACGGCAAAAGGGCCAGACCTGATAGAAACGGCGGCATTGAAACTCGGCTTCGCAGGCGTTGAGCTGGGTCTGGTAGCGGCTTGTGCGGGTAGCAATCTGTTGCCCGGCGCGCAATACATGCGGCTTATTACGGTAAGTGCCGCGCCGATAGCCGCCGGCCCCTTCGTGATAGGCGTAGTAGAGGTGTTCCGGGTTGGTCAGCGAAATGCCCGCCTGCTGTTGTGAGCGGCGGTTGTACCAGCCGATAAAATCGGTGGCGTGCTTCATACTGGTACGCCGCGCAAACAGGCTGCCGGCCTGGTCACGGTACTCGCCCCATACCGGGTCCTGCGCCTGGGCATAGCCTTTTGCCGAAGAGGGGCGAGGGCCGGGAATAAAGCCTAGATAGTACTTACGATCCGGACGGATATGGCTTTTAAAGGAAGATTCCTGCTGAATAAATGCCATTTGCGTGGCAATCGACGTGCCCCATTTTTCTTGAGAATCCCGCGCGTAGTCATACCAGGTGGGCTGTTCACGGAAAATTTCGCAGATATTGCTCTGATCCCGAGGCGGGTTAGGGGCAAAGGTGGCGCACCCTGAGAGCAGCAGGACAGTGCTGATTACCCCCCACGTACGCAGTGTCATAAGCCACGACAAGTATCTCGTGGGAAAACTATCAACAGGGCAAAGCATGACGAATTCCTTGTGGATAAAAGTGCCGTCACCGATATTTTATACCGAGTCAAATCAGCTTCTTGTTGGCCGCTAGCGTAACAGGTTTTCAAGGCATCGGCGTAGCCGCTGAGCCTCACGGGCCAGCGTTTCACCTGAAAGCATACCTACCCCCATTACCAGGCCTGAGCGCGGGTCATGTTCTGCGCATACCGGGCTTAGCGGGCGTACGATCAAGTGCTCTTTGAGTAGCGCTTGGGCAAGCTGAACATCGTTGATGTGCGATGCAAATTCGATGCACAGGCTAATAGCGCTGCTCGGTGGCGAAATACGCTTTACAAAGGGAAGGGCACGCAGCTGGTCATGCATTACCTGCTGGCGGCCAAGATAATCGCGCTGAATACGACGGCACCAGGCATCCAGATCACCATCAAAAATGAACTGCGCAAGCACCGCCTGATCCAGCATGCGCCCCTCACGAAACAGCTCGCTGCGCAGGCGGTTCATGGGCCCGGACAGCTGGCGGGGGACCACCAGGTACCCCAACCGCAGGCCCGGAAACATCATCTTGGAAAAAGAGCCGGCCAGTAAGTGATGTCCGGATTCTGGATCAAACAGCAGGTTTGAATGGTCGTTGCGGTTGAACTCGTAGTCATCTTCAATAATGTAGGTAGGCGCCAGGGTATCGCACAGGCGCTGCTTGTCGTGAAGACAGGTCGGCACACTGAGCGGATAGTGATGGGAGCCGGTCAGATACGCCAACTGAACGGGGGCCAGCGAGGCTGACAGGGTATGGCCATGATCGGGGTGCCACGGCAGCATCTCAACGTTCATTCCCGTAGCAGTAAATACATTGCGCGCCCCCCAGTAGCAGGGTGATTCCATTGCCACCGTATCGCCTACATCGGCAAGCGCCATGGCGCAAAGCTCAAGACCGTTATGGGTGCCATCGGTGATGATGATCTGGTCAGTGTCGCAGCGAATATTGCGCCAGCGCTCCAGAAAATCGCGTATGGCTCGCTTTAACGGCCCATAGCCGCCGGTCGAGTAGGAGAGTAGCAGCGCATTTTGCGGGACTGTCACGCTGGCATAAAGCTGGCGCCATTTACGCATGGGAAATTGGGCAATATCCGGAATACCCGGCACAAAGGCCCCGCTTTGAATCAGGCTGGCGCCCAGGCCTTGCAGCACTTTCTGCGCGCGTTTGGAAAGGGGGCGATTCTGGGTAGGCGAGTTGGCGGCGAGGGAAGGTTTGCTGGTCCAAGTGCCCTGACCATGAGCCGTTTTAAGCAAGCCTTCTTCAAGCAGCGTACCAATCGCCAATGCCAGGGTCTGGCGGGCCACCCCCAGCTTCTGTGCCAATACCCGATGAGAAGGTAAGCGTAGCCCGACGGGCCACTGCTGGGTAATCGCAGAACGCAGTGCTTGTTCAATACGGACCTGCTTGCTTAGCCGTTCAGGTTGGAGTGCATAAAGATGTTCAAGTTGGTGCAAAACCTGCTCACGGTCCATGCAAAGCTCCCTTTTACCTGGCTGAAAGTACTAACAGCGTGAACTGTCAGGCAATTATCAGCCGATTCTTTGCACTGTATTGGTGCATTAAGAAAGTGGTCTAGTTAAACAGAAAAGTGGTGCATACGCGTTCTACCTTCAGCCTGCTAGCGTGTCTATATGCCCTATAAACGGGATAAGGATACTGCGCCATAGAGCGCCAATGACAACATCCAATAACTTGCAGGATACTTTGCTATGAGCACTCCCACTTCTGAACAAGATAAACTCGTCCGGGTACTGGCCCGTGGCGATGTACTCGCCCTCGCGTTTGGGGCCATGATCGGCTGGGGCTGGATCGTTCTTACCGGAACCGCCATCCAGTCCGCCGGCAGCCTGGGCGCTATTCTAGCCTTTATTGTGGGTGGTTTTGCCATTGTGCTGGTCGGTTTGACCTACGCAGAGCTTGCCTCCGCCATGCCCAAGGTTGGCGGCGAGCACGTTTACAGCTACCGGGCGCTAGGCCATCTGCCCTCCTTTTTATGTACATGGGCGATCATTCTCGGCTATTTGAGCGTGGTGGCGTTTGAAGCCGTTGCACTGCCCACGGTTATTGAACACCTGGCGCCTAACTACGCCGTCGGGCACCTTTGGACCATTGCTGGCTGGGAAGTAAAAGCGACCTGGGTGGCCGTGGGTGTAGGCGGTTCGCTTTTGATGATGTTGATCAACTACTTCGGCGTGTCCACCGCGGCCCTGCTACAAAAAGTGGTGACCGGCCTGATTCTGCTGGTCGGCGTGATGTTTGTGACAGGCTCCCTGTTTGAGGGTGAGACTATCAACATGATGCCGCTTTTTGCCCATGGCGATAACGGCACCATGGCTGGGATCATTGCGGTGTTGGTCATGGTGCCCTTCCTGTTTGTGGGCTTTGACGTGATTCCCCAGGCCGCGGAAGAGATCAATCTGCCTTATAAAGCCATCGGCAAGGTACTCATGCTTTCGGTCATTCTGGCGGTGGTGTGGTACGCGCTGATCATTTTGGCGACTAGCCTGGCGCTTAACAGCACCGAGCTTGCTGCAAGCTCCTTGAGCGTGCCGGACGCCATGGGCGCGCTGTTTAACGCTTCCTGGGCCAGCAACCTGATGGTAATGGCGGGTATCGCGGGCATCATTACCAGCTGGAACGCGTTCTACATTGGCGGCTCGCGGGCCATTTATGCGCTGGCTAAAGCCGGCATGCTGCCCGCGCCGTTTGGCAAGCTGCACCCGCGCTATAAAACACCCACCAACGCTATCTTCCTGATGGGCTTTCTCTCCTGCATCGCGCCGTTCTTCGGCCGCCCGGCTCTGGTGTGGATCGTTAACGCCGGTGGACTGGGTATCGTGATCGCTTACCTGTTTGTGGCGATCTCTTTTATGGTGCTGCGCGTGCGTGAGCCGGACATGCCCCGTCCGTTCCGCATTCGTCACGGCAAGCTGTGCGGCACCCTGGCCATTGTTCTGTCCTTCGGCATGGCCTGCCTCTACTTGCCGGGTAGCCCGGCCGCGTTGAGTGGTGCGGAGTGGAGCATCTTCGCCGGCTGGTCGGTACTGGGTATTGCGCTGTATATCCACGCGCTGCGTACCTACGGCCGCGCCTATAGCGACCAACACATGATGGCGGATCTGTAAGCCGTCTACGACATTCACAGGAGCATTGTATGAGCTTTATCGAACAGTGGTTGCACGAAGCCGTCCCCGCCCTGGTAGGCGGCGAGTGGCGCACCGGAAAAGAAACCTTTGCCGTGGACAACCCCGCCACCGGCGAAACCATTGCCCGTGTCGCAGAGCTTGGCGCGGAAGATACCCGTGATGCCGTGGCCGCGGCTTATGAAGCCGGCCCTACCTGGCGCGCTACCCCGGTAAAACAGCGCTCAGCCCTGCTGCGCCGCTGGTTTGAACTGATCACTGAACATGCCGACGACTTAGCGCGGCTGATGACCATGGAGCAGGGCAAGCCGCTGGCGGAAGCCAAGGGCGAAGTCACCTACGGCGCCTCGTTCATCGAGTTCTTCGCCGAAGAAGCCAAACGCATGGCCGGCGAAACCCTGCCCAGCCACGGCGCCGACAAGCGCCTGTTGGTGCTGCGCGAGCCAGTCGGCGTGGTGGCCGCCATCACGCCGTGGAACTTCCCGTTGGCGATGATCACCCGCAAGTGTGCCCCGGCACTGGCCGCGGGCTGCACCGTGGTGATCAAGCCCGCCGAGGCAACGCCCCTGACCGCCCTGGCAGCGGCGTACCTGGCGCTGGAAGCGGGCCTGCCCGCAGGTACCATCAACGTGGTGACCGCCTCCAAACCAGCGGAAGTCGGTGAAGTGCTGACGACTGATTCACGCGTGCGCAAGGTGTCGTTCACTGGCTCCACGCCGGTGGGCAAGCGCCTGCTGGCCCAGTGCGCCAGCACCGTGAAGAAGACCGCCATGGAGCTGGGCGGCAATGCGCCATTTATCGTGTTTGACGATGCCGACGTGGACGCTGCGGTGGACGGTGCTATCGCCTCCAAATTCCGCAACGCCGGGCAAACCTGCGTGTGCACCAACCGCTTTCTGGTCCAGGACGGCATTTACGATGCGTTCGTCAGCAAGCTCACCGAACGGGTAAAAGCCCTAAAAGTAGGCGACGGCCTGGCAGACGGCAGCGTAATTGGCCCGCTGATCAATCAGGCCGCGGTCGATAAAGTGCAGCGTCATGTGGATGACGCCATGAGCCAAGGGGCGCGCCTTATGTGTGGCGGCGAGACTCATGCGGCGGGCGAGCGCTTCTTCACGCCCACGGTACTCGCTGACGTGACCACGCAGATGGCGGTGGCCGATGAGGAGACCTTCGGCCCAGTTGCGCCTGTATTCCGTTTCAAGCAGGACGAAGAGGCCATCCAGATGGCTAACGATACCCCATTCGGTTTGGCGGCCTACTTCTACGCCACGGATTACCGCCGCATCTGGCGCACCATGGAAGCGCTGGAATACGGCATGGTCGGCGTCAACGAAGGGCTGATCTCGACCGAGCTGGCGCCGTTTGGCGGTGTAAAAGAGTCCGGCTTGGGCCGTGAAGGCTCCCACCACGGTCTCGATGAATTTACTGAATTAAAATACGTCTGCGTCGGCGGCTTATAAGGAGAAGTATCATGACAAATCACGAACTGAACGAACTGAAAAACCGTTATGTGGCCAACGGCGCAGCGACCCCGAATACGGCCTTTGCCGAGCGCGCTGAAAACGCCGAACTGTGGGATGCCGACGGCAACCGTTGGATTGACTTCGCGGGTGGCATCGGCGTTTTGAACCTCGGCCATCGCCACCCGAAAATCGTTGCCGCCGTTGAAGCGCAGCTACACAAGGTCATGCACACCAGCGCCGCGGTCATCTCCTACGCGCCTTACGTTCAGCTGTGTCAGAAACTGTGTGAACTGACCCCGGTACGCGGCCCCGAGCGTAAAGCCATGCTGGTCAACACCGGTGCCGAAGCGCTGGAAAATGCCGTGAAGATTGCCCGCGCCGCCACTGGCCGTACCGGCATCATCACCTTCGATGGCGCCTTCCACGGCCGCACCATGATGACGCTTGCTATGACCGGCAAAGTGTTGCCCTACAAGAATGATTTCGGCCCGATGCCGGGTGACGTCTTCCGCGCGCCGTTCCCCAATCCCTTGCACGGTATTAGCGAAGAGGCCTCACTTAATGCCATTCGCACGCTGTTCAAGACTGATATCGCCCCGCATCGCACGGCGGCGATTGTGATCGAGCCGGTCCAGGGCGAAGGCGGCTTCTACATCGCTTCACCGGATTACCTGAAAGCGCTGCGCGCGCTGTGTGATGAGCACGGTATTCTGCTGATTGCTGACGAAGTGCAGTCCGGCTTTGCGCGCACCGGCAAGCTGTTTGCGCTGGAACATAGCGGCGTTGAGGCGGACATTCTGACGACTGCCAAGAGCCTGGCTAACGGCATGCCGCTGTCTGCGGTGGTCGGTTCGGCCAAGGTGATGGACGCCTCCGGCCCCAATTCCCTAGGCGGCACCTACAGCGGCAACCCGCTCTCCTGCGCGGCGGCCCTGGCGGTGATCGAGGTGATCGAGGAAGAGAATATCCTTGAGCGCAGCGCGCAGATGGGTCGCCTGTTGGCTGAACGTTTTGGCGTATGGGAAGAGCGCTTCCCCGCCGTGGCACACGGCCGCCAGCTGGGCGCCATGGCCGCGTTCGAGCTTTTGGATAGTAACGGCAAGCCCGACACCGCGATGACCCAGCAAGTTTGCGCGAAAGCGCGTGAGAAAGGGTTGATCCTGCTCTCCTGCGGCTTCTATGGCAACAGCATCCGTATTCTGGTGCCGTTGACAGTGTCTTCCGAAGTGCTGGAAGAAGGCTTAAGCATTATTGAGCAGTCGCTGGAAGCGCTTAGCTAATACGCCGCATTAGGCATCTATAGCCCGCCCCCGCCAAAAGCGTTCGCTTGCGGCAGGGGCGGGCTTTTTTATATGCCGCTGAATAACGCAAAATGCCAGGGAGGCGCTTATTCAGACGCCGTCAGCCGGGCGAACAAGGGCATCAGCAGCGCGAAAAGCTCGGCTTGAGAAGAGATGCTGCACTTGGCGTAGAGCTGGCGACGAAACACTTTAACCGTTTGCAGGCTAACCCCCAGATGCAGGCTGATGGAGAGAGAGGAGTGGCCTCGTAAGATAAACAGGGCCACTTCCGCCTGGCGCGGGCTGAGTCTGATACGGTGTTCCTGCTTGAGCACCCCTTGTAGACGCTCTTCAAGCGGCGCCGGTGCAGCTTTCATTGCGTCTTGTGGCCGATAATCCTGCCAATGTTTTTTCATCAGGCCGGCAAGGGTAATGGCGTGCTGCTCCACCGCCTCACGTTCCCGTTTGTTGAAAGGCTTGCCACTGGAGCGATCTCTGCCAAGGCAGGCCGTTAAAGTGACGCCTTCAGTGAGGCTTGTGAAAATCGCGATCTCATCAAGCAGCGTGGTCTGCTGATAGTAGTTCTTGTAGTAGTGCGTGCGCCTGAAATGGTCAGGAGCAACATCCATCAGGCGGCGTATCCCTTCCACACCACCTCGCAGGTGCTCGCGATAAAACGGGTCGAGCAGATAGGCGCCACCTAGATATTGGCTGTCCATCGGTAGATAAACTACAGGGTCGGTGTACTCCCGGTAGAGCACCATGGGCCGCTGTTCGCCGTGATAAGCGATGATAATCAGGTTATCGAACGCCGTTAGGTGTTTTACCAATCGGGAAAAATGTTGAGGTAACTCAGGCGTTGCCAACGCCATGATGGTGCTGGCCAGCAACGGGTCATATTCGTTACGTATCACCAATTCCACATCCGCAAAGCCATACCACGCTGGGGTTATATACGATCGGGTGGGCGGCCAATACCTTTTAAACAGGTTGGCTGCCAAGCGTCTCAGTCTAGCTGGACAGTAACAATATCAGCAATGGCGAGGCCAAGCCGGTCGTTAAAAGAAGAAAACTCTCGCTGGTACCGCCTCAATAACAAGCTTGATAAACCAGCTCGTCGTTTTGTGCTGATAGGGTAATTGCCCGGTGCCGGTTCTAACGTTTCCTGGAGATGGATGATGGCGGATAACAATATAAGACTGGAAAGAACCTTATCCCTAAAAGCCGTGGTGCTGTTTGGCCTCGCTTACATGACACCCTTGATCGTGCTGGGCACCTTCGGCGTAATCGCCAGTACCAGTAATGGCGCGGTACCCACTGCCTATCTTATTACTACCGTGGCCATGCTGTTCACGGCATACAGCTACGGCATCATGGCGCGGACCTACCCGGTTTCAGGTTCTGCCTATACCTATGCACGTAGGGCCATCGATTCGCGGGTGGGTTTCATGGTGGGGTGGAGCGTGCTGCTGGATTACTTCTTCCTGCCCATGGTGATCTGGCTGATCGGCGCTGCCTACCTGAATGCGCGTTTTCCGGAGGTGCCAAGCTGGATATTCCTGCTTGGCTTCATCGGTATCACTACCTTCCTGAATATCTACGGCATCAAGCTGGCGTCCAAGGTGAACTCGCTTTTGATGACCTTTCAGATACTGGTCATCGCTTTCTTTGTACTGCTGTCGATTCGCCATGTGGTGTCTACCGGCGGCACCGATGCACTTTTCAGCCTTGGACCATTTCTGGGTGAAGACGCGGGTTTTACGGCGATTGCCGCAGGTGCCGCGGTGGCGGCCTACTCTTTCCTTGGCTTCGATGCCGTGACGACGCTGACCGAAGAGACTATCGAGCCAAAGCGCAATATTCCCCGGGCCATCATGCTCACTGCCCTGATCGGTGGCGGTATCTATGTGCTGGTGGGTTACACAACCCAGTTAGTACATCCTGGTAGCAGCTTCGTAAACTCCGACTCCGCCGCCTTTGAGATTGCAACAACCATCGGGGCGGATCTCTTCGGGGCTATCTTCCTGGCGGGCATGGTGCTTGCCCAGTTCACGTCCGGCCTTGCGGCTCAAGCGAGTGCTTCCCGGCTGCTGTTTGCCATGGGGCGTGACGCGGTACTACCACCCAAACTGTTCGGCGCGCTGCACTCACGCTTCCATACCCCGGTATTTAGCATCGTTCTAACGGGCGCTATCGGTATTATCGCCCTGTTTCTTGATGTGCTGTCCGCTGCGTCGTTCATCAATTTTGGCGCTTTTATCGCCTTTATCATGGTCAACCTGTCAGTAATCTTTCTGGTCAGCAAGGACGCCGAGGCAAGACGCCAGTATGGTGTGCTCAAAGGGATGGTGGTTCCGCTGATTGGCGCCGCGGTCAACCTGTGGCTAATGAGCAAGCTGGATATCAACGCCTTTATCCTTGGCCTGATCTGGCTTGCCATCGGTCTGGCCCAGTTGACCTACCTGACCCGCTTCTTCCGCCGTGAACCGCCGGAAGTCGATTTTGACGAGTCAGAGCCTGAGCCAGCGTACTCGGTGGCACAAGAAACGCGTTAAGGAGTTTAGTATGTCCCGATACTTGCCTGTGCTGATGGTACAGGAAATCTCACGGCGGTACGGCGCCGACTCCGAGCTTCTGGAATTCGAAGCTGAGCTGGCGGTCCATTTGAGCGACTTTGGCGCTGATTTTGAGCAGCCTCGAATGGTGGTCTATCCCGAAATGCATCTTTGTAGCGCCTCGGGAACACCTGAACAGCGAAAGGAGCAGTTGGAAGCCGCGGCTGAGCATATCGATGGGCCGCGCCACCAATGCCTGTCGCGTATCGCCCGCAACCTGGGAATATGGCTACTGCCCGGCACGGTATGCGAGCGTGGGGAGGATGGGCATCTTTACAACACCGCTCCGGTGTATTCGCCCGAAGGCGAGCGAGTGGCGGCCTACCGCAAGTGCTTCCCCTGGAGGCCTTATGAGCCGTACCGCCCAGGTGACCGCTTTGACGTGTTCGAGGTGCCGGGGGTAGGGCGGGTTGGGCTTGCCATCTGCTACGACATCTGGTTTCCCGAAACGGTGCGGCAGCTCGCCTGGATGGGGGCCGACGTGATCATCAATCAAGTCGCTACCACCACCTGCGACCGCGCTCAGGAGCAGATTCTTGTTCAGGCAAACGCCATCTTCAATCAGGTATATATGGTGAGCGTCAATGCTGCCACGCCCTCGGGCGAAGGGCGGAGCCTGATTGTCGATCCTGAAGGGCGGATTCGCGCGCAAATGCCCGGCGCCACCTCAGGCATTCTCACCGACGTGCTCAACCTGGAGGAGGTTGAAAGGGTGCGCACTTTCGGCACCGCCGGGTTGAACCGCATGTGGTCTCAGTATCGTGATGATGATCCCGTACTCGAATTACCCATGTACGAAGGCCGCATTGATCCGCGTAAGTGGAAGAATCGATAACAGCTGAGTTCTCCTGAGTTGCTTAGAGCATCGCTCAATTGACGTGGCGTGCCTGCAACGGGGCTAGCCCGCCACCCCTGGAAGCCTTCGCTTTCCGTGGTGGCGGGTTTTGCATTTTAGGGCCACATTAACCTACTCGAAATGCGCGAGGCCGCTGCTCATTGAAGTGGGTGGCGCTATGGCCTTGCTGCCCTTATTTCTATTTTTTCAATCAGGAGCGCTGATGAGCGTCTTTTCTCTGGTGAGCATACTGATCACGCTCGCCGCCGTCTCGAGTTACTTCAACTACCGCTATATCAAGTTGCCGACCACCATCGGCGTCATGCTGGTGGCGCTGATCGCCTCCCTCGCTCTGATTCTGATCAGCCCCTACCACGAAGGGCTGCGTGACGAGGCAACGGCGTTGGTGGCGCGTATCGACTTCGACCAAGTGGTGCTGCACGGTATGCTGGCCTTTCTGCTGTTTGCCGCCGCCATCCATGTCAAGTTCGACAATCTGAGCCGCGAGTGGCTGCCCATTGCGCTGCTGGCCGTGGTGGGTACCCTGATGTCCACCTTCATCGTGGGCACACTGACCTGGTTGCTGCTTGACTGGATGGGGCTCGGCATTCCCTTCCTGCACGCTCTGCTGTTTGGCGCCTTGATCTCACCGACCGACCCCATCGCGGTGGTCGCCATCATGAAATCCGTGGGTGTTTCCCAGCAGCTCGAAAGCCAGATATCCGGGGAGTCGCTGTTCAACGACGGCCTGGGCGTGGTGGTATTTCTGGTGCTTTTGCAGCTTTCGGGACTAGATGTGGCAGCCGAAGGCTCACACATGTCATCTCCTATTGATGCGGCGGCGATCGGCATGCTGCTGCTCAAGGAGGTGGGCGGGGCGCTCTTGCTGGCCTCGGTCGTGGGGTACGTGACCTATCAGATGCTCAAGCGCGTGGATAACTATCAAGTAGAGGTGCTGCTTACCCTGGCGCTGGCCATGGGGCTTTACGCCCTGGCGGATGGCCTGCATCTGTCCGCGCCCATCGCTGTGGTCATCGCGGGGCTTTTCGTTGGCAATCATGGGCGCCTGTTCGCCATGTCGGAAAAGACACGCGAAAACGTCGATACCTTCTGGGAGCTGATCGACGAGATTCTCAACGTGGTGCTCTTTTTCCTGATCGGCCTGGAGCTTCTTATCCTGCCCATCGAACGCGCCTGGCTGGTAGCGGGCGCTTTGGCGATCCCCATCGTGCTAGCGGCGCGCGGGTTTTGCGTATCCATCATCATGGGCCCGCTTGGCCGAATGACCAGCCAATCCCCAGGCGCGATCCGGATTCTCACCTGGGGCGGGCTGCGCGGCGGCATCTCGGTAGCCATGGCGCTGTCGCTGCCCGAAGGCGAGCTCAGAAACCTGGTGCTCACGCTCACCTACTGCGTGGTGGTCTTTTCGATCATGGTTCAGGGCCTGACCATGGGGAAAGTCATTCGCTTGAGCAGTAAACCGTCGGCGCGCTCATGAACCTCAGGCAGACCGTTCGCTGACGGCCTGCCTGCCGATCATGAAGTGAGTGGCTTAATCCAGCATCTCGGGCTCGTTGGCATTGGCCGGTGTGAGCAGATAATAGAGCGCGGGCACTACCAGCAGGGCGAGCAGCGTGGCCGAGATCAGTCCGAAGATGATCACCAGCGTGAGCGGTCGATAGGTAGCGCTGCTTATGGCCAGCGGAATAAGCCCGATGATGGTGGTCACTGCGGTGGTTAAAAGCGGGCGCAACCGTCGGGCGGCGCCTGCGGAAGCGGCCTCGGCTACGCTCATGCCCTCCCTGAGAAAGCCGTTCATGGTATCGACCATGATGATGCCGTTGTTGATCGCAATACCGATCAGCGATACCAGCCCGATCATGGCAAAAAACGAAAACGAGATGCCGAACGCCCAGAAACCCAGCGCGGTACCAATAATCGCCAGCGGCATGGTGGCAAAGATGATCAGCGCCTGGCGGAAGCTGCTGAACACGATCACCAGCACGCCCACCACCAGCACGATGGCCACCAGCATGGCGATACCGATCGAGCCGACGGTGTCGGCGGTCTCGGCGGATTCGCCGCCCACCGCGATGCGATATCCCGCGGGCCAGTCGCGCTGTAACTCCTCAAGGCGCGGCGCAACGTCGTTCATGATTTCGGTCACGGTACGGCCCTGGTTCTTGGCCAAAACGGTCAGCGCGCGCTCGCCATCGACGTGGGAAATCGCAATCGCGCCTTCCGACTGCATGGGGCTCAGCAGCTGGAACATAGCGATAGAACCGCCGTCCGGCAGATAGGCGCGCACTCGCGAGAACTCCTCGACATTGCTCGGCCCGCCCGCTTCACCTGGCTGGCTCGGCCACTCCATGCCTAAGCGGATGTCGATATCGTCGGTTTCACCGGAGGTGGCGAAGGTGCCGATGATATCGGAGCTGTAGGCGATGCGTACCTGGGCGGCAAGCTCTTCGTGGGTGATGCCGAAAAAGCTCAGGGCATCGCGATCAGGGCGCAGCGCCAGTTGGGGCTGCGGTGCGCCCAGGTTATCGCGCACGTCCACCACGTTCGGGGTAGAGCTGAGCACCTGCTGCACCTGCATCGAAAGCTCTTTCAAGGTATCCATGCTGCCGCCAAGCAGCTGGATCTCGATGGGATCCCCCGGTGAGGGGCCGCTGCTTTCCGGCACGACCAGAAGCTCAGCGCCGGCGACGTTACGGGTGAGAAAGTCGGAAAGCTCGGCGCGCAGCGACTCCGCCAGCACGTAGGAGTCCTCATCGCGTGCATCGCGGGCCTTGAACATCGCCGAGAAGCCAATGAAGTTCTCGGCATCACTGGGCTGTAGCGAAGCGGCGCCGCCTCCGCCAGCGAACGGGCTCTTGAGCCCCACCAGCTTGATGATGCTCTCGAAGTAGGGCTTATTGCGCAGTATCTCGCCGATCTGATCAGCCACGACCTGGGAGGTCTCCAGCGGCGCGGTAGGCGGAAGCTCGATATTGATGCCCAGCCGCTCACCGTCCGCCGGCGGGAAGAGTTCGAGGCGCGTTTGGGTAAACGCAAACAGGGAAATCACGAACAGCGCGACGGCGCCCAGCACCCATAGCCAGGCACGGCCGCGGCCGGCCACGATATAGCGGCCGTTAAAGCGTTCCACCCCGTTAACGGCGCGCTGGGTCACGCGATCCGCCATTCCCGGTTTTTCCTCACCTTCTGCGCGGCGCTGCTTGCCCAGAAGCACCCGCGAAAGCGGCACTGCACAGAGCATTGCCACGACAAAGGAGAGCACCAGGCAGATGATGATCGTGGTGGGCAGTACGCGGATAAAGGCGCCCATGGTACCGCCAATCGACATCAGCGGCGCCATGGCCAGAATCGTGGTCACCTGGGCTGCAAAAATGGGAACCGCGTACCGTTTGACGGTGATCAGCACGGCTTGGCCGAAGGTGCGTCCATTGCGGTAGATTTCGTCGTGCAGCCCCTCCATCAGGATGATGAAGACATCGATGATCATCACCAGCGCGATCACCATGCCGATGATCACCAGTTCGTTGAGCGAATAGCCAAACGCCCAGATAGCCAGCAGCACGCCGGCAAAGGTAATCGGGACAGCCAGGCCGGAGACGATCGCCTCACGCCAGGAAATGGTGATGAACAGGATGACAAATACCACCAGCATGGTCTGCAGGGCGCTGACAAAGACTTCCGTCAGCGAATCCCAGATCTGTACGGCGTCGTCCTGCAAGACGGAGTAGTGCACTTGGGCCGGCCAGGTGTTGGCGGCTTCCAGGTCGGCGAGTGTTGCGCGAATGCGCTCGACCACCTGCACGGTATCGGCCCCCGGGGTTTTGGTAATCGACATCTCGAGCGATGCATCAAAATCGCCGCCGCGCTCGCTGAAAAACGCCCGCGACTGTTCGGTTTCCTGCATGCGCTTGACGGTCGCGACCTCGCCCAGGGTCAGTGCGCGGGAGCTCTGGCTGTTCTCAAGCCTGGATACGGGCAGCGCGCGCAGGTCATCGATATCCGAAAAGCGTCCTTCCAGGCGTACCACTGCGCCCATGTTCTGACTGCGCACTTCACCAAAGGGCTGTTCAATATTGGCCTGCTGCACGGCGTTGCGGATGGCGGTAGGCGATAGCCCTAGCGCCAGCAGTCGCTCCGGGTTGATCAGGATCTGTACGATTTCCTCGCGCTCGCCGCCGATGTTGACCTCGTTGATGCCCTGCACACGTTCCAAGGCATCGCGAATTTGGCGTGCGGTCTGGTTAAGCGTGGCGGAACCGGCGCTCCCGTGCAGCGCCAAGGTCAGGATCGGGCGGTCGTCCACCGAGCTCTGGTTGATGCTGGGGCTTTCGACCTCGGAAGGAAAACCGGACTCTGCATCGGCCACGGCGGCGCGCAGCCGTGTCATGGCATCCACGGTATCGGTCGATGCGTCGAACTCGACGGAAATCACCGACAGCGAATCGAAGGAAGCGCTGTTGACCGTGTTAACACCGCTAAGCGTGGTGATCTCGTCCTCGATCAGATCGGTGACCTGCTCTTCGATGGAGCGCGGATCCGCCCCGGACCACACCGTGGTGATGCTTGCCTGGGGGATATTCAGCGCGGGCAGCGCCTCCTTGACCAGCGCCGAGTAGGCGAACAGCCCGCCCAGCACCATCGTGACCGTCAGCAGAATACCGAAGATTGGCTTGAGAAAGAAAAAGCGCATCAACTGATGAGCGTTGCGTACCTCGTCGGTTTCGCGCGGCGCCTGCGGTGTCTCCTGGATAGTTGTATCCGAACTCATGGTTGACCCTCGATAAGCGTCACGCGATCACCATCGTTCAGCCGGGTGCGCCCTTCGGTCACCACCTGCTCACCGGGGGATAGCCCCTCCAGCACTTCGCGGCGCTCGCCAGCCTGTTGGCCAAGCTGGACGCTGCGCTCCTCCACTCGGCCGCTCTCCTCATCAAACACGAACACGAAGGCCTGATCATTCAAAAACCGCAGGGCGTTGAACGGAACGCTCAGCGCCTGCTTTTTTTCAGGCTCGGCCATCCAGACGGCCACGAAGGCGCCATCCTGCAAGCGCGGGTTGTCGCTGGTGGTGCGAATAATGATCTCGAAAGTGCGCGACTGCGGATCGACCGACGGGCTGATCGCGTGTATTTCACCTATTTCGCTCTCACCGAGCATCTCGGGGTCGAGGCTGTCCGCGTGCTGTGGCGGGCGCCCACCGATAATGGCGCGCGCGCCTACTTCGACGCGGTCGAAATTATATGACGGCAGATCAAGACGCACCTCGAAGTGTGAGGGATCGATCACCAGCGCAGGTACTGTCTGAAGCGCGCCCTGCTCGGAAGAGGTGTCCACGGTGCTGGGCATGAAGTAGCGGCCCTGTTCGATGTTGAGCCGCGCCAGTACGCCATCGATGGGCGATACCAGCCGTGACTCCTCAAGCATGACCTCGGCCTGGGCGATCTGGGCACGGGCGTTGTCACGCGTGGCCAGCGCCTGCTCGACCTCCACGCGCGCCTCGTCCAGCTCCTGGGCAGACGCCGAGCGCTGGTTGACCAGCGTCTCGTAGCGATTTTGGGTGACCCGCGCCAACGACAGGCTAGCCTCGGCCTCGTTTAACGACGCACGGGCGGAGGCCAGCTCCGCTTCCAAACGCCCAGGGGCCTGGTGCGCAATCAGTTGGCCCTCGGCAACCGGCATGCCTACACGCAAGTCCTGGTCCACAAAGGTGACCTTGCCCTGTTCGGTAAAGGTCAGGTACTCCCGGCGCAGCGAGCGGGCAGTGCCCTGGCTGTATTGCCATCCCTGCAAGGCGGTCACCGCGGCAGGTACAACGCTGACGCTGACCGCGGGTTCTTCCGGAACCTGCGTCTCAGCGTTATCTTCTCCATTACTTTCTCCACCACTACAGGCGCTCAGCAGCAGTAAAAGCGCAAGGCTAAAAGCGATGTGTTTGATGTTCATAACGCAGAAGTTCCTGTTGAGGACGGATCAAACGCAGAGACGGCATCAAAGCCGCCTCCCAGGGCAAGATGCAAGTCGATGCGGTTTTCCAGACGATCGTACTGGGCCGTGATAGTGGCGCTGCGGCTATCCAGCGCGCGCTGGTAACTCTCCAGCACATTCAGGAAGGGCTCGATGCCCTGCATGTAGCGGTTGAACGAGACGCGAACCGCTTCTTCGGCGTAGTCAGCCGCTTCATTGCTTTCCACAACGCGCCGGTCCAACAGAGCGTCCACTTCCAACGCCGTCTCGACTTCCGAAAGCGCCGTTAGCGCGACATCCACGTAGCCGTAAAACGCCTCATCACGCTGGCCTTCAGCGGCATCCGCCTGGGCGCGTAAACGTCCGCCCTGAAAAATGGGCTGCACGATATTGCCCGCAATCGTCCAGATAAAAGAGCCGCTGCTGAACAGATCCGCCAGTTCGCTGCCTGTTGAGCCGGTGCTGCCGGTCAGTGAAATGGAAGGAAGAAAGGAGCGCTCTGCGGCGCTTAGTCGGTAATCTGCTGCCTGGAGCGCCCACTCGGCACTGCGCACATCGGGCCGGCGGGCCAAAAGCTCGGCGGGAACCCCGGCCGAGGGAAGCGGCGGCACGGCAGGCAGTTCGCTGGTCGTGATCAATTGCCCTGCGGGGTACTCGCCCATCAGCGTTTCCAGTTGGCGCGTCACGCGGGCCAGGTTTTCCCGGCGCTGCTCAAGTCCCGCCTTGGCGGAGCCCAGGTTGGCATAAGCCAGGGTGACATCGGTGGGCGAGACGACGCCGGCGTTGGCACGGTTTTCCACTTGGCGGGCAAACTCGCCAAGTGCCTCGACGGTGCTCTCGGATAAATCCACCTGGGCTCTTGCCTGCACGACGCCCAGATAAAGCGACACGACATCCGCGGCCAGGGATTGATGCATGCCCCTGAGCTGCTCGCTGGCGGCGAGAAAATCCGCCTGCCCGGCGTTGGATAAAGACGAGAGCCGCCCCCATAAATCGATTTCCCAACTGACATCCAGCGACGCGCTATGGCTATTGGAAATGCTTTGCCCGCCGCCCTCGGACCCGGGTGCCGGGGCGCCCTGGCGCTGCTGCCGCGAGCTGTTCAACCCGGCGCTGACCTGGGGGAAGAGGTCCGCGCGATCACTGCGTGACTGCGCCTCGGCGATGCGCGCCTGGGCGATGGCCTGGGCAAGCCCCGGGTTATAGTCCAGGGCATTTCTAACGAAAATGTTTAGCTCTTCGTCCTGGAAATCCTGCCACCACGTATCACCAGCGAACACCTGTTGCCCGGTTGCTGCCAAAAAAGCGCCTGGGAGTTCCACGGGTAGTGGAGTGGGCTTAGGGGAAGGGGTGGCCGCACAGGCGGTCAACAACACCCCCAAGCTTGAAAGATAAACGAATCTGCTAAATCCATTGAAGGGTATCGGCATATATTCAGTCCGTTGAAAGAAGGCGTAGCATTATTTCGCGGTGGCTGGCCTTGATGGCTGCAATCTCGGAGGCGGCACTTTCGCCTCCAATAATCATTTGCCAGAACATGGCCAGCACCGCCGGTGAAAACGCTAAGGCAATCTGCCCAGGCGTAAGGGCTGTGTGCGACGTGTACTGGCGTAGATAACTTTCCAGTGCGCGCTGGCGTTTTTGGATATAAGGCCGATAGGTCTGCTGATACCACTGCTGGACTCTAAGAGGATTTCTACCGCTTTCGACGATCAACAGCCGCATGATGGTGAGCCTGCGTGTCGTTTTGCTATCGCCATAAAGTATGTCCAGAAAGCTATCGACGGCGGATTCCAGAGTGCCTTCGCTGCTCAGCTCCCAGGCATCATCGATCGCGATGGGTAGCATGATCGTATCGAGCAGCGCCTCGAACAGCGCTTCCTTGCTTGTGAAATGCGCATAAAACCCCGCTTTGGTGATGCCTGCCTTACGTGCAATGCGCTCAACCGTGGCGCCTTCGAATCCTGAAATACTGAATTCATCCAAAGCGGCGTCCAATATGTACTGGCGGCGAACAGGTGCGGTTAGTCGCGTACGTTTTGCCGAAGCGGTGGTTGCTTCACGAGTTTTTGTCATGGGGATGATTACCGCCCAGGAAGCGATGGTAAAAAATGCTACTATACCTTAACGACCGTTTGGTCGTTAAACGTTTCTTCGATCGCTCATCCATGGCATAGCGCCAAGGGGTAAACCTCTTTGCCGGCGCTGCCGCATGTTGATCGCTAACCGCTTCAGGGATAAGCACATGATTAATGTACACAAAGGGCGCTGGTCGCTAACGTTAGCCATCGGTAGTTTTGCGCTCAGCGCAACGGCTTTAGGGGCTCAGTGGGAAGGAACCCTGGGGGCCGGTGCGGTTTACACTCCAGACTATCTGGGCAGCGACGATTACGAATGGACGCCTTTTCCGGCCCTTGAAGCAAGCTACGACAACACGCTGTTCGTCAGCATGAGAAGCGGCATTGGCTGGAATATCGTCAATCGTGACGGTTTGCAGGTGGCGCCCTTTATTGGTTACACCTTCGGGCGCGATGATACCGGTGACATCAGCAATCTGGAGGAAGTCGATGGTGGCGCCACGGCCGGGCTGCGTATCAGCTATCAGGGTGGCCGCTGGCGCTACAGCGGATCGGCCGAAACGCCCTTCACCGGCGATATCGATGGCTACCGCCTCGCTTTAAAGGCCAATCACGTCACGCGCTTTAACGAACGTACCGTCATGACGCTTGGGCCGGAACTTACCTACTTCAGCGACAAGTGGACCGATGCGCTGTTCAGCGTTTCGCCGGGTGAGAGCGCAAGGTCAGGCATTGCGGCTTACGCGGCCGACGATGGCGCTTTCTCGGTAGGCGCCAATGCCTCGTTGAGCTACTACTTGACGCGGCAATGGTCGGTCACCGGCGTCGTTGGCGTATCAAAGCTTACCGGTGATGCCAGCGATAGCCCGATTGTTGACGATCTCGGCAGCGATATGCAGTGGCGCACGGGCGCGTTTATCAACTATCACTTTTAAGACCGCTGCGGTTATTTCGAAACTGACTGAACAAATTGTTGCGCCGCTCCATCGGCTGGCATAACCAAAAAGCCACATGCACCATCACCAGCAACACCTCGACCAGTTCGCCGTCTTAATGCATCAGTTGGATGGCGGCCTGTATTTCTTGTAGGGAATCGTGGTGGCGTTTGATCGTGAAAACGTAGACAGCGTTTGAACCAAACGAGCTATATAAATGCCTTCACTCTACGGATGGACGAGGACTATTCGCTGGTAAATCTATTCGTCATAAAACCAGAATGTTACCGTCAAGGTATTATTGGCGTAAGCAGCAGTATGCCAACGTATAAATCAGCAAGGTTTTTACTGACAGGAGAGTAACGATGTATATCGCGATGAACCGTTTTCGGATTGCCCCAGGACGCGAAGAGGATTTCTTAGAGGTGTGGCGCAACCGCGATTCGCATCTGAATGAAGTGCCGGGTTTTAAGCAGTTCAAGATGCTCCAAGGCGCAAGTCAGGAAGATCACACGGTGTTTATCTCTCATAGCGTATGGGAGTCTGAAGAGGCTTTTCGTGCCTGGACACAGTCAGAGGCGTTCCGTAAGGCCCATGCAGGCGCCAAGTCGCCGGAAGGCATTTACCTTGGCCCGCCCAAGTTTGAAGGGTATGAGGTGGTGTTGTAACCACAGCGGCTATTTTGAACGTGAGGCTATCGTTAGCAGTGGCAAATAGCGTTCCAACAGCTGGGCGCACCAAAAGATTAAAACGCTGATGAAAGTCCGCCATCTGTGTGACTAGCTCGCTGCGCTTGTGCCAGGCCGCTAGGTAGTCAGAAAGCGAGATATCTTGCCTACGTTGAGCAATATTTTGAAAGCCTGGGTCAGGATTGGCTATTGCTGCTCATCCAACCGTTCAACTGTTAGTGCCTAGCTTCCTTACCCTCAAAAGGGCTAGCACCAAGCATACATACCCGGCTCAAACTGCTCTTTGACGCACTATTCCTCTGCCGATAAAGGCAGTTAAAAAAAGCCAAAAAAATTGCTATTCGAGCCCTTGAAAGTCGGTTGAATGCTCCTATTTCGAGAATTGCGGAGGCGCTGCACCTCGGGCGTAGCGGCCTCCTCTCACAATCTGCCTAGCGTAGGAGGTGTTCGATATGTTCGATGATCTCAAGCGTTTTGAAACCGGCTCACCCCAGCAGTTTGACTGGCTGCGTCAGTTGCTGGACGGCTTCTTTTCCGACGGTAATGTGATGGATATTCGCGCGGTGCCTCGGGGCAGTTTCCCAATGATCAACATAGCGCGTAGCGACGATACCGTGCGGGTATACGTATTTGCTGCGGGTTTGGCACCATCGGATCTGACCATTGATGTCCAAGACAATGTGCTCACTTTGCGAGGCAAGCGCGAGCCCGTAATGGGCAGCAATGAGGATGGAAGCTCGCGCCCGGTGTTTCGCCGCGAACGCGCCAGTGGTGAGTTCGTACGGTCTATAGCCCTACCAGATGGATTGGATGCCGAGCGTGCAGAGGCGCGCCATGCCCATGGCGTGTTCGAGATCGTGCTGCCTAAACGGGAGGAGCTCAAACCGCGCCGTATTGATGTTCAGGCGGCGTGAGTCATGTTTATTAACCTTGAGAAGGAGGGATAAATCATGAATAACGTTGTTCTTTCATCTAACCGTTCTTCGCTCCAACAGCGTGGCGATGAGAAGCGCGAACAGGAAGCCCTGCTGCCAGCAGTGGATATTATTGAGGAGTCCAATGCGCTCAAGCTGGTGGCTGATATGCCCGGCGTTACTCATGAAACGCTTAAAGTAGAGCTCGACAATAACGTACTGAGTCTGGAGGGAGAGATAGCGTTGGATATAGCCAAAGGACTAAGTGCACTCCATGCTGAGGTACGGGGCCAGCGTTTCGCGCGGCGTTTTCGCCTTAGCCACGAAGTGGACAGTGATGCTATTACCGCCACTATCGTCAATGGTGTGCTGACGCTAACGCTGCCTAAGAAGGATAGCCATCGCACGCGGCGTATTGAAGTCCAGGCGGCATAAGGGCAAGCGACTGAGTAAACAGCAGAGTGCCTGCGATACCGTGGGCACTCTTTTTTGTACGCTTATTAGCTACCGTTCTACGTAAAACTCGCCCTTACCTACCACCACTGCGTTACCGCCAACGTGAACAAAACCGGGCTTGAGGTCGCCATTAGCCGCGGTAAAAATAACACTGGGACGCCCCATGTCTACTCCTTGATGGATTTGCAAGCGTAAGGGGCTTGTTTGGGTCGAGGCCAAGTACCCGGTTAACGCCGCCGCGGCACTCCCGGTGGCGGGATCTTCGCAAAGGCCATGTTCCCTGGAAAACATACGGCTACGAAGCGTTGTTGCTGAGCTTTCAGACGTCTCTGTTACATAGAGATATATCTGTTCAGTGCCGCTCGAAGCAATGGCGCTGGCCCATACGGCTGCTGAAATGTGTATATTTTTCAGGGCCGCCGGGTCACTCAGCTCAATAAGATGAAATGCCAGCCCGCAGGATGAAATAACCGGCGTGCCGATGACCTGATGGGATTGCAAGCCGAGTAACGACGCTGCCGTTTCCTGGTCCAGCGTGCTTGGCGTAATGCTGGTGGGCCTTGCGGTCGTAAACGCGGCTTTCTCACCCGAGTAGCGAATGGAAAGCTCGCCCACGGGCGGGTGGAGCACTAGCGTTTGCTCACGCTTTACTAGGCCAAGTTCGGCGAGAAGCTGCGCGGTGCCGACCGTGGGGTGGCCGGCAAACGGCAGCTCTTGGGTGGGCGTGAAAATCCGCATTGGGTAGTGGTTTGAACCTGTTGCAGCACCTAAAAATACCGTTTCAGCCAGATTAAGCTCATTGGCGACCGCCTGCATGGTCTCCGTTGACAGCCCGCCGGCATTTACAAAGACTGCCAGCTGATTGCCTGAGAAAGGTTGGTCGGTAAAGACGTCGAGCAGGTAATATTCAGCGATTTTCATATGGGTCTCTTCAAGTTGTGTGTTTCCAAAAGGATTTACGGCCCTCCTTTTGCGCTTGAGCACGGGTAATACCAATATCTCTTAGCAACCGGTCATCAAGTGTCAGCAATTGGCGGCGGCTGCGGCGACGCTCGCGGTAGGCGCGTATTTGAGAACGTAGCTGATAGCGAAGCTGAATAAGGCTAAAACGCGGCATGGCAAATCCTCCAGTGGTTTGCCACTTCAGGTTACGCAATCGGCTATTGGTAATACAGATATAGAATTCTGTATTTTAACAATACAGATAGCGTATCTTATATCTCTGTATGGCGCCTTTAAGAGGTGTCTGTATTGCTTTGGAAGGGGATAGGCTATGACACGCTATGAAAAAGTCGCGACTGTATTGCGCGAACGTATCGAACGCGGCATTTACCGCGTGGACGACCGCCTTCCTTCCATTCGTGCTGTTTGCAAGGAGATGGAGGTCAGCATCTCGACAGCGCAAGAGGCTTACCGTCAGCTCATGGATGCAGCGCTCATTGAGTCTCGGCCCAAGTCCGGCTATTTCGTACTGCCAAGCCGGGTGCCGACTGTACTTCCGTCAGTATCTCGCCCCGCCCAGCGGCCGTTGGATATTTCCCAGTGGGATCAGGTGCTGGAGCTTATCGCCACACAGCGTGACGATAGCCGGCTCTTGTTGGGTCGCGGCGTGCCGAATCTTGATTATGAAACGCTAAAACCACTGTCAAAAATTCTCGCGGGCCTGCATCGCAGCAGTGATTTCAACGGCTTCAATTACGATAAACTGAACGGCAGCCCCGAGCTTCGTCAGCAGGTGGCCAAGCTTGCCGTGGCCTCAAACTGTCTGCTTCACCCCGATGACATCCTGATCACAACGGGCTGTCAGGAAGCGCTTGCCATCTCGCTGCGCACGCTCACCCAGCCCGGCGATGTGGTGGCGGTGGACTCACCCAGCTTCTACGGCACCATGCAGATATTAAAGGCCAATGGCCTAAAAGCCCTGGAAATACCCACCGACCCGCAAACGGGTATCAGCCTGGAAGCATTGGAGCTGGCGCTGGAGCAGTGGCCCATTCGCGCGATACAGGTGACGCCTACTTTCAACAACCCTTTGGGGTATACGATGCCTGAGGCGCGTAAGCGGGCGCTGTTTCAGCTTGCCCAGCGCTTTGATGTCGCGATTATTGAAGATGATATCTACGGCGATCTAGCCTTCACTCAGCCTAGGCCGTGCACGATTAAATCTTTTGATGACGACGGGCGCGTACTGCTGTGCAGCGGCTTTTCCAAAACGGTGGGGCCAGGCTTGCGGGTAGGGTGGCTGGCGCCGGGGCGCTATCGTGATCAAGCGCTGCACATGAAATACGTCTCCACCGGTGCGTCAGCCACGCTGCCGCAGCTGGCGGTGGCGGAGTTTGTGGCCAAAGGGTACTACGAGCGCCATCTTCGCTACGCCAACCGCCAGTATCAGCGCCAGCGGGATATCATGATCAGCTGGGTTCAGCGCTACTTCCCTGAAGGTTCGGGCATTAGCTACCCACAGGGAAGTTTTTTGCTATGGGTGGAGTTACCAGCGGCAGTGGACTGCGTGCGCCTCAATGAACGGCTGGCGCAGAAGAAACTCCACGTGGCCCCTGGCTCGCTGTTTTCCGCATCGGGCAAGTTTCGCCAATGCCTGCGCTTGAACTACGCGTTTACGTTAACACCCGCCATGGAGGACGCCGTACGCAGCGTGGGCGAGCTTGCCATGAAGATGGTGGAAGAGGCCAACCAGCATGCGGCATATTAAGATGAAAGCGGCTTCCATCCTCACAAAGTAAGGTTGTCCTGACGCACCTCCAGCTGTTCCAGACGCTGCTTCAATAGCCCCGGAAAACGGGTATACCAAGTCTGATTGAGCGGAGAAGGATGGGGCAGCGGGTAGAGCGTAAAGGTTTGCGTTTCGCCTTGGTCGTCCTCCAGCGTCACCTCGATACTGCTTTCAAAGCGATCATCACGTTTCCAGAAGGCTTCCAGACGTGCACGTTCCTCTTTGGAGCGACCAATACCGAACCACAGAAAGGCTTCGCGCCCCAGTGTGATCAGGGTTCGCCCCTTCCAGCGCGAAATCAGTACCTCGTTCATCAGGTTATGAAAGTGACGCTTGACCTTCATCGACCATGCCTTGTTACCCACGGGCTTATAGGGCACGGTGTTGATCCAGAAAAAGTGCTCGCCCACCGCTTTTGATGCCTCAAAATCCGGCATCGACTCGCCATAGAGCTGCTCGTAAAGCGCCTTTCTGACTAACTGCCCACCGGCACCAATAAAGGGTTCGCCATGGCGTACCTCGTCACGGCCTGGGTCGCGGCCGAAAAAGCCGATGCGCAGGTTCGGCTTGCCAAGGCCGATAATGGGTTCTAGCGGGTCGCGTTCGAAGCGTTCGTAGACTTCAACATCGATCCCCTCGATCTCTGCTGCCAGGGTTTTGAATTTCTTCTGCTGACGTGGGGTCAGTGACATCCTGCATCCTCCTTGTTGCAACCACCGGGCGCCTGGTTCAATCGAACCACTCCTGGGCCGTCCGCCACAGGCACATACCGATAAAATAAACCGATGCGAGCCCCCATCCCCATAGCGCCCAGGCTGTGTGCTCGGGGCTTGAGAGTATTAGTGACGTCGCGCAAGCACACCACACCAGTGTGACGGCGATATTGAGCGGCATGAAAAAGCGTACCCGGAATGGGTGAAGAAACTTCATGCGTGTCACGGTGAGGATAGCCAAAAAGATAATAGTGGCCAGCGTGATGTAAGGCGGTAGGTCGAGAATATAGAAATAGGCGGCGGCGATGTTCCAGGCGGCTGGAAAGCCCACAAAATAATTGTCCTGGCTTTTCATATTGGTGTTGCAGAAGCAGAACATGGAAGACAGCAGGATAATGAACACCGCCAGCAGTGCAAAATTGGGCGGTAATTCGATGAAGTAGTAGATGAAAAGGGCGGGAATAAATGCCCAAGTAAGATAATCGATGACCATATCCAGCGTTGAACCATCGAAATTGGGTAGTACAGCTTTCACTTCATACTTGCGTGCCAGGGTACCATCGAAACCATCAACCATCATCGCCGCTCCCAGCCAGAGCAAGCAGGCCACCGGATTGTTGTCGATCAGGGCGAGCAGCGCCATAGTGCCCAGCAGCACCCCGCTGGCCGTCAATATATGCACGCTCCATGCCTTGCATATTGAAGCGCGGGATTCCGTGTGCGAAGAAATCGGTTGAGCCACATTCACCCCATAGGGAACGCATTGTCCCCTGTCCTTTGAATTTATCGGTAAGCCTTTAAAGAACGATACACTACTACGCGAATGCTTCCAGAAAATGCGCTGGCAGGTTTGCCGTTAATAGCTGACTCTAATGTTTTTTATATCGGGCGCTTGAACTTTTTCCGCGCCTGCTCTGCGCGTTTACGTGTTACGCAGGTAAGCGAGTGGTCATTAAGTAGCCCCATCGCCTGCATCAATGCAAAGGCCGTGGTGGGGCCAATAAACTTCCAGCCGCGTTTCTTCAACGCTTTGGAGAGGGCGATGGATTCAGGCGAGACGGTCTGGGTTTGCGGTTCTTTTAACGCATCAGGCGCGGGCTCGAAGCGCCAGAAAAAGGCTGCCAGAGAACCTTCCTGTTCGACTAATTCCTGCGCTCGCTGTGCATTGTTGATCGCCGCTTCGATTTTTCCGCGATGGCGGATAATGCCCGCGTCTTGCAGCAGACGCTGCACATCACGCTCATCAAAACGCGCGACCTGATGAAAATCGAAATGATGAAAGGCCGCGCGAAAGTTCTCACGCTTATTGAGAATTGTCCGCCAGCTTAAGCCCGACTGAAAACTCTCCAGGCAGAGCTTTTCAAACAGGCGCTGATCGTTATCAACGGGAAAGCCCCACTCGTTGTCGTGGTAAGGCAGAAACTCCGGCGCACCGCCGCACCAATAGCAACGGGCGTGTCCATCGGGAGCGATAAATTCGTTCGCCATAGTGGTTCCCTTGTTTTATTCAAGTAGGTGGCAGGCTTAGCCATGCCTGGCTTAGCCAGCGGCCCGCGCGTAGTAGTTCAGCTTCTGTGGCGCCCGCATAGCCAAGTACAAGGCCCGCACGCTGGGGTTGTCCCAGATAGTAGCGGGATAGTGGGGAGAGGGTAATATTTGCCTGCTGGGCCAGTTCAACCAGCTGTGCTTCCTGGCTCACACTCTCAAGCTCAGCAACCAAGTGCATGCCAGCATGGCCTGAAGAGAGCTTTAACCCGGCCTCGATAGCGGGAGCCAACGCACTACGCAGGCAGGCTTGGCGCTGGCGATAGCACATGCGCATACGGGCGATATGGCGTGAAAAATCACCCTTGGCAATAAACTCAGCAAGCGCCGACTGAATGGGATAGTTGCCTTCGCGGTGCAGGCGGGCGTGGGCCAGTCGGAAGGTATTCGCGAGCGCCTCGGGCAGGACGATATAACCCAGCCTCAGCCCCGGGTAAAGCACCTTGCTGAACGTGCCGATATAGATGACGGATGCCTGCTCCGATAAGCCCTGAAGCGACGGCGTGGGTGGCGTGTCGTAGCGAAACTCGCTGTCGTAGTCATCTTCAATTACCCAGGCGCCGTGCCTTGCCGCATGCTCCAGTAACGCCAAACGCCGAGGGACCGGCATGGTGACGCCACTCGGGTATTGGTGGGAAGGCGTTACGTAGATCAAACGTGGCGCAGGCGTATTGGTCGGGCAAAGTGATGGATTAAGACCTTCTTCATCAACTGGAACCGGAACGATATTCAGGCCCGCTGCTAAAAAGCAGGTCTGTGCGCCGCCGTAGCCAGGTTCTTCCATCCATACTGTGTCGCCGCTATCGGCCAGCAGTTGGGCCACCAGCTCGAATGCCTGCTGCGCACCTTGGGTGATTACAATCTGCTCAGGAAGACAGCGCACCGCGCGGGAAAGCGTCAGGTAATCGCACAATGCCTCTTTAAGCGCGGGCAAACCGCCATGGGTTTGATACGAAAGCCACGCGGTATCGGCCTGGCGATAGTGGCGCCTTAAAAGGCGCTGCCACTGAGCGTGGGGAAACAGGTCAAGCCCCGGTACACCTGGCGCAAAAGCTTGGTAGTGCTGGCTTAATGTACCGCAACGATCAATCAGCGCCTGCCCGCGGGCTGAATAGCTAAACGCCGCTTCAGAAAGCGGCTTGGGAGGAGCCGCTAGGGTAGGCAGATTGGCCACGTACATCCCTGCGCCCCGCCGGGAGACAACCAAGCCCTCGGCTAACAGGCGATCCATCGCCGACAGCACGGTATTCCGGCTGATACCCAGGCCGCGAGCCAGGTGCCGTGAGGAAGGTAAATCGCTTCCGGCGGCCAGCTTGCCATGCTGAATCCAGCGGCGCAGCGTGCTGTAAAGCTGGTGTACCAGAGAGGTTGCTCCTTCGGCATCTACACGCAGCGCCAAGGCATCAATGAGCCATTCACTAGACGGCGTTCGCTCCTTCACTGGTTCCCTCGCTATTGAGCAAAGTGGTTCTTCTATAAGGGCCACTATAACGAGAGACTGCCTATACCAACATCTTTTTCAAGGAGTGCCACCATGCATAATGTTCGAGCTGCCGTGCTGGATGACTTAGATGCGCTTAGCGTACTGCTGGATGACTATCGTCAATTTTATCAGCAGGAAAGCGACCTGGACGCCGCCCGACACTTTCTGAGCCAGCGTTTCGGGTTGGGAGATTCATTTATTCTGGTCAGCGAAGACGCGCAGGGGTGTGTTAATGGTTTCATACAGCTCTACCCCGGTTTATCCACGGTCGGGCTCAATGCGCGGTGGACGCTGAACGATCTTTACGTATCGCCGGAAGGCCGTGGCCAAGGAGTGGGGCGGGCGTTAATGGAAGCTGCCGCAATGCTTGCTCGCGAGCATGGCGTTACACGGCTGGTACTGATGACCCAGGTAGAGAATGAGCGCGCGCAGCGCTTGTACGAATCACTTGGCTGGCAGCGTAATACCGCGTTTTATAGCTACCTGCTGGATGTGAACCAGGAGCGCGTATGACCGAACAACCGGTGTCTTCTGTATTAGCATTTCCTCCCGCTACGCCTGCCAGCATGGCCCAAACAATGTATGCCAAGCTTTGCCACTATACCGATGCCTGGGATGTGGCTGAAGATCTGGCCAACGGCATCGACGCCATTGTCGTGATTGATACGCGCAGCCTTGAGCACTACCGCGCCGGACATATTCCCGGGGCAGTAAGTCTGCCGCATCGAGAAATGACACCCGAGCGATTGGCAAGGCTTGATAGATCACGTGTCTATGTAACGTACTGCGATGGTATCGGCTGTAATGGATCAACAAAAGGCGCGTGGAAGCTTGCCAGCGCAGGGCTAATAGTGAAGGAGCTGCTAGGCGGTTTGGATTTTTGGCGCCGTGATGGGCATCCGGTGCAGACAGGCGAATTACAGGGTAAGTTTTTGAAAACGCCTCTCAACGATTGCGGCTGTTAGTACAAGCTTTAGAAAGCCTGACGGGCCCGGCGTTTGCCGAGCCCGGGCTATGCTTAAGCGTCGCTTAGCTTACGCGCACGGTGCAGGTTTTCCATGGTATTCAGACATGCCTGGGCGGCTTCTTTGCCTTTGGCCAGGAAGTGCTGGAAGTAGAAGTCGTGATGAGTGCTGTGCTCATGGAAGTGGTGCGGTGTGAGTACCACCGAAATGACCGGCACCTGGGTATCGAGTTGAACGCGCATCATGCCGTCGATTACCGCGTGGGCGACGAAATCGTGGCGATAGATGCCGCCATCTACCACAAAGCCGGCTCCTACAATCGCGCCATAGCGGCCGCTCTCGGCCAGCACTTTAGCTTGCAGCGGAATTTCATAGGCGCCTGATACGGTAAACGTATCCACTTGATCAGCGTTTAAGCCATTGCGCTCCACTTCCTCAATAAACGCTTGATAGGCTTGCCCGACGATATCGTTGTGCCAATGGCCCTGAATAAACGCGATGCGCTGAGACGTGGTGTGCGAGGAGAGTGTTAAAGGAAAGGTCTGATTCATGGTCATTCTCTTGGATAAGTGGTACCAGAATCAGGGCATTCGGCATCCGCCAATAGGCAAAACGTACGCCTCCAAAGGCTTTCGCCGCGGAATGACGCCGTTGAGTCGATGCCGTTCTCTTTCATCCGGACTATCACCGTCGGCTTCGGTTTCTCACCGAATCTGCTGACCTCAAGAAGATAAACCCCTTGAGCGCTCGCGGGCTTAGGCCGCTTTCGTAAGCGAAAGGTACCATCACCGCCGGTGGGGACTTTCACCCCGCCCTGAGAACATGTTGCTGTATCTGCGCTATGGCTGGATATCAGTCTGTCTATCTTACGCTGATTGTAAAAACTCAGCCAGGGGTCTGTAGCCCCTGAATGCCGAAACGTAAAGCTGATCTAAGACGCATCAGCAGGTGAGCACACGTCTACCCATTCAGCCTTGACCAGCTCGGCCAGCCGCGAAGGGCATACGCGAACAGCGCTGTCAGGTGAGCCGGCGGCGGGCAACACTTCATCAAAATGCTGAAGCGATTTATCGCAGTACACCGGCAGGTCGGCGGTTAACCCAAACGGGCAGACGCCGCCAGCCGGGTGGCTGGTAAGCTCCATCACCGTTTCATCATCAAGCAGCGTCGCCTCGCCGCCAAAAACATCCTTAAACCTGGTGTTATCAATCTGGGCGTCGCCACTAACTACAATCATCAAGGGGTTCTCACCGATCTTGTACACCAGCGACCTGGCTATCTGGCCGGGTTCGACGCCGTGAATATCGGCGGCTTGCTGCACAGACGTGGCGTTGTCTTCCAGCTCGATAATCTTAAGATCAGGGGCGTACTCTGCCAGAAAACTGCGAGCGGTCAGTAAACTCATAGATGGCTCCTTTAACGGTGTCGTTTCAGATTAACGTGCTTTCTCCAAGTCAGCCAATCCAGACGAGCATGAGGGGGGGAAGTGGGCGTTACGTTACGCTCTCATGTTGTATTGTGTCTTTTGAGCTTCCACTCTAGTGTTAATCATGTAGCTACCCCGATAACAACAATGAGGCGGCCCTGATGAATGGGCCGAATAAAGAAATGAGTGAGCTAAATAAAGGACAGCACGAAAGCAGTCAGCTGAGTCAGCTGAGTCAGCCGATCAGCCGCTTTCCCATTCCTCCCTTGGGTGAGTCGCCCGTTGATATTCGCGAACGCATTGAAGCAGTACATGAAAAAGCCGGGTTTATTCCCAACGTATTTCTTACCCTGGCACACCGTCCTGATGAGTTCCGAGCTTTTTTCGCGTATCACGATGCGTTGATGGAGAAACCGGGCAACCTGACACTTGCCGAGCGGGAAATGATTGTCGTGGCGACCAGCGCCGCCAACCAGTGCCAGTACTGTGTGATTGCGCATGGGGCTATTTTGCGTATTCGCGCTAAAAATCCGTTGGTGGCGGATCAGGTGTCACTTAACTACCGCAAAGCGGATATTTCATCGCGGCAAAAGGCAATGCTGGATTTCGCCTTGAAGGTAACCCAACAGGCCTATGCGATAGGAGAGGAGGATTTTGCTACCCTGGCAGCGCATGGCTTCAGCGAAGAGGATATGTGGGATATAGCATCGATTACGGCTTTTTTCGGTATGTCCAACCGCTTGGCCAATGTCACCAATATGCGGGCAAACGATGAGTTCTATACGCTGGGACGATGATATTAATTGCAAACCCCTGGCTGCTAAAAACAATCCAGGGGCTTGGTCACTCATAAGTTGCGTAGGCTTACAGAGCTTCGACAACCTCATCGATTTGCATTTTCAAGCTTTGCAGTCCGCCACCTGAGAGGTACCAAAGCGCTGGGGTCAGGCTGACCAGGCGTACATCTGAGGCGCCTGCATCTGCTAATGTGTGTTCCAGGGCTTCCATATCCGCAGGCTCATCGCCAATCGCCGCGCTACGATCAACAATCAGTATCACGTCGGGCTTAATCTCGGCGATAGCTTCCGAGGATAGCGGTGTAAACGTGCGGCTGCCACGCGTTTCACTGGTAACGCTGTCAGGCATATCGAGAGTTTCGAGGCCCAGTACATCATGTACTACTGGATGCGTATTTAGCGTCAGGCCACCCTGATTATGGGTTGCGACCAGTACACGCGGCGCGTTGGCCAGGGCCTGACGCTGTTCTTCAATGTGAGCATGCAGTTCTTCAAGCGCTTCTTCGGCACGCGCTTCGGCGTGCAGGCGGCTGGCGATCTGGCGAACATTATCGTCAAACGCCGTCAGGTAATCGTCACCTTGAACACTGGTATTTAGTAGAGGGGCGATCACTTCCATATCTTGTTGCCACTCACCTTGGCGGCCGGTGAAGAAAATCAGGTGGGGCTTGCTATTGTTGAGCGCTTCGATATCAGGCGAACGTAAGCCACCGATGTCGGTATAGCGCTCATCTTCATACTGGGAAAGGTAATCGGGAAGGTTCTGCTGAGGAACGCCCACTACCTGTTCGCTTAATCCCAGCTCGTCCAAGGTGTCCAGGCTACCGAGATCAAAAGTGGCAACGCGATCTTCGCCATAGGCGGCAGCACTTGCAACAGATAACAGTAGAGAGGTGGCCAATACCTTGATTTTCATAGCGACTCCATTCATGAGAAATATTTGTATATGAGACTTTTTCTCATGTTCTCAGGGAATAAATCTATTGTCACTAAGTGTATGTGGAACAGAGTGTTGCGAAAAATGCTATGCCACATGTGACTTACGAGTTGGTTCTTTAAAGAGATTTCTAAAGATAGGCCTACGTATCTAAACTAGGAGGCTCATCTTAACAAGCTGCTTGATGTAGTTATTTTATATTAGATGATATGTTGTGGGACTATCTTTTCATAATCTCGTGGAATGAAGTTTTTAGTTCGTCTAATAAGTTTTATTTGAATAGTATTTAAAATGAATCTTATAAAGCTAGTTATGAAATATTATTTATATAACTTCGTATCATATTGTAAATATTTGTTATGGAGATTAAGATTATGAATAGGATATATTTTTTAACCATTCTGTTATTAATTCTGCTTTGGAATAATAAAATAAGCAGCTCAGTCTGATAGTTATAATTTACGGAACAAAAAAAGACGGTCGTTATCTTACTCGCCAGATTGTTAAAGTCGCTAAGACAGGTGTTGCTCAGAAAAGCATTACACCGGTTTAACTGGTTTCTTTTATTTTTAGTTAAGGTCAATGCACTATGCCCGCTGCCAATGTATTGGTTAAGTATAATAAGGATAAAGAGAATGACAGGCGTGTGTATGCTTCCTTTCGTCGCCAGCAACGTAACGTTTACTTTCTCTATATTATCGCTTCTCTAATGCTTTGTAGTCTCTTCGGCTGGTTTCTCCATGAGCAATATCATCAGGAAATGAGTTCTGCTAAATCTCATAGTGCAGCACGGGCAAATACTATCGGTGAATGGACAAAAAGCGTTTTCTCACAAAGCAGTCAGGCGCTTTTAAGTATTTCTGAGCTTATTGATATTCAAGGTATGCCTGACGATGAGGCGGCAATATCCATGGCGGTGGAACTGGAAAATCGCCATCACTATGCACCGTTGATCCAGGAGATTGGCTTGTTGGATAGTCAGGGCCGTGTTCTGGCCAGCAGTGGTAGTAACCGCTATAGGGGCAGAGATCTAAGCAATACAGCTTTTTTTACAGCACTTAGCAGTAACCAGCAGCAGGAAATAGTAACCCCGCTTTACTGGTCCAGCGAGGATCAGGCGTATTATCTGCACCATGCACTACGTTTGAACGATCAGCAGGGCAATTTTATAGGCGTTGCGCTGGCGCGCGTGGCGCCACAAATATTTGTCGATACGATTAGCCAGATGCAGTTTCAAAGTGGTGAAAGTATTGCTCTGATTGATCCAACGCTCAGGCTGATTGCCCGAACCCCGCAACTGGATGAACGCACGCAAACAGGCACCCAACTGGGTGGCCCTATTACGCAGGGCATTCTGAATAATGGCCAGAGCTCATGGTCAAACGTGAGGGGACTATCTCTGGACCATCACGAGCGGCTTTTTTGGCTTCAACGAGTTGATAATTACCCGATATGGGTCGTGGCGGGCATGGAGATGGAGCAATTGCTGGCAGAATGGCGTCAGCGAGCCGCCATTTTGTTGGGGATGTTAATCGTTATTGTCTTGTTGGGCGGCTGGGGAGTACGCCATTACGTCAATCGTTTGAAGCTAGAGTTGTTATTGCAACAACGCCTTGACGAGCGTGAGCAGGCGCGCGCCCAAGCCCAGGCAGGCGAGGCCTATCTTCAGGCGCTTATTCACTCCATACAGGATCTGATTTTTGTTTTTAATACACAAAATCAGATTACCTATATGCATGTACTGCACAAGGAAATGACGCAGGAAGGCGAAGATAGTCTGGTAGGCAAGCACTATGCAGAGGTTTTTCCCGGCGCATTGGTTAAGCGCTTTGATGATGTTTTTGAACAAGTAAGGTGGTATCGGCAAGTCGTCACTATTGAATATCCGCTTAAAGTGCGTCGCGGAGAGCTGTTTTTCCAGGCGGTTGTCAGCCCCCTTGAAAATACCGACGGCAATTTTTCGGGAACGCTGCTGGTTGCGCGGGATATTACCGAAGCCAAGCAGAGCGAAGTGGAATTGAGCATTGCCGCCGCGGCCTTTCAAGCACATTTGGGTATTATCATCACCGATGCCCATGGCCTTATTCTCAAGGCCAACCCCATGTTTACCCTAATTACAGGCTATACGCAGGCGGAAGTCATTGGCCATGATCCGCACATTTTCAGCTCAGAGCACCAAGGGACTGATTTCTATCGCCGTGTATGGCGCAGCGTAAAGAAGCATGGTCGGTGGGAGGGCGAGGTATGGAATCAGCGAAAAAATGGCGAAGCGTTTCCGGGGTGGGTGGCAGTTAGCTCGATTACCAATGCCGATAATCAGTTAACCCACTATGTGGCCACCGTCATTGATATCAGCGAACGGAAATCGGCCGAACAGGAGATCCATCAATTAGCGTTTTATGACTCCGTGACGGGGTTGGCTAACCGCCGCTTGTTTATGGATCGCCTGGAAGTAGCACTCAAGGAGGTTATACGCTATCGCAGTTACGGCGCGCTGCTGTTTATCGATATTGACCATTTCAAGCAGATCAATGATGTCTATGGCCACCCGATCGGTGATCGTCTGCTGAAAGGCGTCGCGAACCAGCTTACTCAGCAGCTAAGGGAAAGCGATACGCTAGCCTGCTTGGGCGGGGATGAGTTTGCGGTACTGGTACCCTCGCTTAATGCTGACCCGGTAAAAGCCGCTCAATTGGCTGAACGTATCGCTCACAAGCTGATGGCCGTTATACGACGTACCAGCGCGCTGATAAACCATTCAATCAACATCAGTGCCAGTATCGGGATTACGCTGCTAAGCGATTCAAATATTGATCAGGAAGGGTATCTGCAGCAAGCCGACATGGCGCTTTCTCAAGCCAAGGTGAAAGGGCGGGACACGCTCTGCTTTTTTGATCCTGCCATACAGGCAGCCCTGTTAACGTCGATACATTTAGAGCGCGAATTACGCCAGGCGTTGGCGCTTAAACAATGGCAGTTGTACTACCAGCCACAAGTGGATGTAGACGGCAAAGTCACGGGGGTGGAAGCGCTATTGCGTTGGCAGCACCCCGAGCGTGGGCTGGTATCGCCTGGGGAGTTTATCCCTCTACTCGAAAGTACCGGTCTTATCAGCGAAGTAGGAGAATGGGTGCTGGAAAAGGCTTGCTATCAGCTGACCCGCTGGGAGCAGTCACCAGAATTTTGTCACCTGACCGTATCGGTCAATCTCAGCCCGCTGCAATTTCAAGATGCAGATTTCGTGGCACGCATTAAGGCGATCTTCGAGCGTACACAGGCACCCCTGCAGCGCCTGAAGCTTGAAGTGACAGAGTCACTTTTTGTCGAAGCGCGAGATAACGCACGCGATAAGATGCTTAAACTGAAAGCGTTGGGCGTACGTTTTTCGTTGGATGACTTTGGGACCGGGTACTCTTCGCTGATGTATCTGACACAGCTGCCACTGGATCAGCTCAAAATTGACCAATCCTTTGTGCAGCGGGTACTGACCAGCAGCGCGAATGCGGCCATTGTCGAGAGCACTATTGTGCTGGCCGAAAGTCTTGGCCTGGATGTGATCGCCGAAGGAGTAGAGACGCAGGCCCAAAAAGCGTGGCTCTTGGAACACGGTTGCCGCGCGTATCAAGGGGATCTGTCGGGCCGCCCGGTTCCCGTTGATGAGCTTGAAGAGCAGCTTACTGCAACTCAGCATTAGCGGTTCTGAGCAGCGCTGCATTGCCAAGCTGCTTAGCCAGCGCAGGTGTATCCGGGACGTTAGCTGCCAGTGTGCTTGGAATAATGACTTCCAGGCGCGAATCCTGCCGCCAAGCGCTGCTTTCGATATTCAGCGCCCCGTCGGCACGGTTGAGCCGTTGCCAGCCACTGGAGGTATGAAAGATACCTTTAATACGCGCATCGCCTGGCAGCTCACCCAGATAATGCGCCAGGCTATCCAGGTCAAAGCGCTCGTCAGGATGCCAGCGTAGCCCCAGGCTTACGTAACCAAGCGAAGTGCCGGTTTCCTGCTGTGGAGTGCCTATTACCGGCGGAAAATCGAAAAAGCCGCCGTTAAGGCTGGGAAGTGCGCTTAGAGCTTGATGAGCGTCGGGCATGCTCAGGTCACGGGCGTGGCTATGACCGCCGGCAATCAGGCGTTCAAGGGCCAGTTCGCCGTTAGCCACCGGTTCAATCCATTTGCGTGGCGGCCATAGCGTTTGGGCAAACTGTTGAGCCGCCTGCTGTTGCTCGGGCGTTGACTGATCAAGCATGGTCAGTGCAACGGCGTCTGCAATGGCCAACTGATCCTGAAACGTTTCATGGGTCCGTGCGCGCTCATCGTCAAGACGGCGTGGGTCCAGCGTGGCAATAATATCGCGGACATCGACCACATCGCGAAAGGCTTCGCCGCGTAACAGGTCGAGAAGCCCCGCCGGGTGGCCCAGCCCTGAGGGTTCAATAATCACGCGATCAGGCTTGCTGCGCGCGAGCAGGTTCACAAGCGCTGCCTGCAGCACAAACGCAAGCTGACAACACAGGCAGCCACCGGGCAGGCCCTTGACCACGACATCGTCACGCTGATCGAACATGGCCTGGTCAATACCGATCTGGCCAAACTCATTGACCAGCACGGCCCACTTTTCATCCACCGGCTTCTGCTTGATCAGGCTGTGGATAAGCGTGGTTTTACCGCTACCCAGAAAGCCGGTAATGATATGAACCGGCACTTTTGCCAAGGCTTGCACGCTTAACCCCCTGTCATGTTCATGAAACGCACTACCTGAATATCACCGTCGGTAGTGAAATGATGTCGCTCGGGCTTAAGCGGTAGCGCATTGACGATTGCTTGCTTGAGTCGCTGCATGTCGCCGGGGTAGCGGCGCAGCACGGCGCGTAGATCCACCGAGTGCTCGTTACCCAGGCAGAGAAGCAAACGGCCCTCCACGGTAACGCGTACGCGATTGCAGGTATCGCAGAAATTGTGGCTGTGGGGCGATATGAAACCTACCCGACTTTCGCTGTCGGCCATGCGGAAATAGCGTGACGGACCGGGGGTAGTCTCCGTGGTCGGCATCAGCGCGTAGCGCTTTTCGATCAATGCCTGCACGTCATCGCTCGAGTAAAAGGTTTCTGCCCTGGAGTGGTCAGATACATCGCCAAGCGGCATCTCTTCGATAAAACTGATATCCAGCCCTTCATCGCGAGCAAACTCTACCAAGCCCAGCACTTCATCATCGTTGCGGCCCTTGAGGATCACCGCGTTGAGCTTGATGCGCTTGAAGCCGGCTTCCTTAGCGGCGTGGATGCCATCGATCACTTTGGCCAAGTCACCGGTACGGGTAAGCTGCTTGAAGCGTGCCGGGTCGAGCGAATCCAGGCTGATGTTGAGCCGCCGCAAGCCGCCAGCGTAAAGCCGCTTCGCGTGCTTGCGAAGGCTTGCCCCGTTGGTGGTCATGGTGAAGTCGTTTAACCCCGGCAAGGCGCCGATCTCATCGACCAGCTGTTCAATACCGCCGCGCACCAGCGGCTCGCCCCCGGTGAGACGAATTTTCTCGACGCCCATTTCCGTAAAGGCGCGGGCAATCTGGCCGATCTCTTCCAGGGTGAGTACCTGCGCGCGAGGCAGAAATGTCATCTCCTCACTCATGCAGTACACGCAACGAAAGTCGCAGCGGTCGGTCACCGAGATGCGGACGTAGTTTACGCGCCGGCCAAAGTCATCAATTAGCTGTTCGGTCATGGCCATCTCGCTAGTGGTTGGATGCAGACCGCCTCGCCGGGTTGAGCGTCTTGCTGTTCATCGCCTAGCTCAATTAGGCAGTTGGCAGCCACCATCGAGGTTAAAATCCCGGAACCCTGGGCGCCGGTTGCGCGCACGTGAAGCACGCCATGCTCATCACAGCGATACACGCCACGTAGAAAATCGGTACGCTGCAGGCGGCTTTTCAAGGGAGTCTCGGCAATTGCCTTCAGGCGGGCGGGCAATGCAGGCTTCTGCCCTTCAATACAACGTAAAAGCGGCACCACAAACTGGCTGAAGGTTACCATGACCGCGACAGGATTGCCGGGCAGGCCGACGAAGGGCGTCTGCTGCTCGCCGATCAGACCGCAAGCCATGGGTCGGCCGGGGCGCAGGGCTACGCGCCAGAACGCCAGCTGCCCCATCGCTTGAAGCGCCTGACGGGTAAAATCTGCCTGGCCGACGGAGACACCGCCGCTGGTGATCACCAGGTCGCTTTTTTGAGCGGCGTCTTCAAGCGCTTGCTGAATGGCGTCCGGGTCGTCGGGTAGAATGCCGATATCGATCACCTCGGCGCCCTGCTCGGTCAGAAGGCCAGTCAGGGTAAAGCGATTGGTGTCGTAAATGGCGCTGGGCGGCAATACCGCGCCGGGGGCGGTCACTTCGTTGCCGGTGGAGAAGATCGCCACCCTGGGGCGGACGCTAACGCTGACCTCTGCGTAGCCCAGCGACGCCACCAGCCCCATGCTGGCCGCGTCCAGCCGGTTGCCGGCGGCAAGCGCCACGCTGCCCGCGCGAATATCTTCCCCCGCCTGGCGGATATGCTGGCCGCGCTTTATCCGATCCGGCGCGTTGATCGTGACGTGATCAGGCTGCTCGTCGAGCTGCTCGCGCATGACGATGGTGTCGGTCCCCTCGGGTAGCGGGGCACCGGTGGTAATCCGCACGCACTGCCCGGCGGGAACCGGCCCCGAGAACGCCTGGCCGGCGAAGGCGTCACCTACCACCGGCCAGCGGGTGTCCTGAGTATCCGGCCAGGCCAGGGCCACGCCGTCCATGGCCGCGTTGGTCTGCTGGGGCACGTTGATCGGCGCGGTGATATCCACCGCCAGGCGCCGGCCGTAGGCGTTTTCCAGCGGCACGTTTTCGCAGCCCGTGGTGCGCGTCGCCAGGGTCATCAGGGCGGTCATGGCTTCGCTGACGCTGAGCATGGTCTCACCCAGCTCAAAACAGGAAAGCGTCATGGCGTCTCCTTGGTAGCCGCAAGCGATAGTTCAAGGTGATGTTTCTCTTCTTCGGTATTCAGATTAGCAAAGGCCTCCGGGCAGTCGGACATATCAACCCGGCACCAAGAGTGGCGCGCATACCAGCGGTCGATCTTGCGCTCGCCCTCGGCCAAGGCGGCTGCCAGGTCATCGGCAAGCGTCGTGCGCAGCAGGGCCACTACGGGGTGAAGGCGCTCGCCGTCATAGGCAACGCCAATATCGTGCTCGCCGATACCCGTCACCATACGTGCCACCAGATCCCGGGGCAGCGCTGGAGAGTCGCAGGGGGCGACCAGCAGCCAAGGCGTGCTTGCCGCACGCAGGCCGCTATAAATACCCATCAGAGGGCCTTTGAAGCCCCCTTCGGCATCACTGATCACGCGCGCACCCAGCAGGGCGTAGCCATCCAGATTGCGGTTGGCGTTAATCAGAAGTTCGCTCACTTGGCCCTCAAAGCGCTGCATGACATGAGCCACCAGCGGCAGCCCGGCAAAGGGTTCAAGCCCTTTGTCACGCCCGCCCATGCGGCGACCCTCGCCGCCAGCTAGCACTAGGCCGGTAATTGACTGAGCGGGAATCATACGCCTGCTTCCTTGGAGGTTCTGACCGTTGGCGGCCGGGGTGGAGGGCTGTCCAGCGCCAAGCGGGCGCCAGCATTGATGGCCTGGAATTGCTTGCCTTTGGCTCGGGCGATCAGCATGACGCCGAAGCGCTCGGCAAGCTCGACGCCTTTTTGCGTCACACCCGAGCGCGAAACCAGAACGCTGATGCCCATTTGCGCCACTTTTAGCACCATTTCAGAAGTAAGGCGTCCAGTCGTATAGAAAATATCTGCATCGCTGCTTGCCGTCTGCTGAAGCCACTGGCGCCCAGCCAGTGTATCCACGGCATTGTGGCGCCCTACATCCTCAACAAAATCGAGCACGTCTGTCTGGCGGCAGAGCGCACAGCCATGCACGGCCCCCGCGCTTCGATACGTATCATTGTAAGCATTTAAATGAAGGAGTAGCTGATACAGATCGGATTGCGTCAGCATTGTGGCGGGCAGGGTTGTCAGTGCGGTCTGCGCGAGCAGATTGCCAAAGACCGTGCCCTGGCCGCATCCGGTGGTGACGGTCCGGTGGCCCAAGCGGGCTTCCAGATCGGCAGGCAGGCGACGAGTCACGACCGCTGCGGCCTCAACCTCCCAATCTACCTGGACGGCAATTAAGTCATCCACCGAATGGAGCAGGCCCTGGTTACGCAAATAGCCGACCACCAGCGCCTCCGGGTCGTCACCCAGTGTCATGAGGGTGACAATTTCACGCTTGTTAAGGTAAACCGTCAGCGCCCGCTCGGCGGCAATGGCCTGCTGGCGCATGTCGCCATAGGCATCCATGACATCAATAGTGGTAGTGGCCGGTAAGCGGGCACGGCTTAACTGAAGGGCGGTCATCCGCAATCCTCGCTGATCCCAGGTCAAGAGCCTATGAATAAGAATAGTTGAGTAAAACACACTAGGTTGACGATGATGGCGCCCAAGAGGCTTACTTGTCTACCCGTTCAAGGTGTTCACTCCATGCATGACAATCTACGTACGCTCAGCGTGACACTAGCCGCTGAACCCAAACAAATGAAAGGGTTTACGCTCACTCAATGGCGAATTGCCCAGCTGACGCCGGGAGATCAGGGTGAGCATGTGCTGGGGCTCCAGCTTACCATGACCGAGCGTGCCGCTTATCGCTTCAACCTGAGCTCTACCTCGCCCAGGCTGTTCGTGCGTGCTGGCTTCACCGGGCAGGCGCCAAAGCCTGATGCCATTTCGGCAAGCCAGGATGTGGCCGCAGGCTGGCTTGACGGCGAGCAGCAGGTCCTGGAAACCGCCATGCCGGTGGCTATTCAGGTCTGGATTGAAAATTATCTGGCGCGGCATGGTGAGGCGCCGGAACAAGGGCGTAAGAAAAAGCGTAAAGGTGCTGGGCGGGCGCAGCCAACGCCTAGCCAGGAACCGCCCCAATGAGCCGTTGGGAGCGCTGGTCGCAGCTCAAGCGCGGCGTGGAGAGTAGTAGGGCCTCCTCACAACCGGAGGCTGATGAGGCCCAGACGCGAGGTGCCGAAACGCAGGTTCATGAAGAAGACGCCCAGGCAGTACCCGCAGCTGACCCGCCGCCAGATCCAACTGAACCTGAAGTACCGGCTCCGGGTAGCTTGGATGATAGCCTGCCCGACCCCGATCTTCTGCCCGCTGGTAGCGACTTCAGTATCTTTATGGCGTCAGGAGTGAGTGCAGCGCTACGTCGGCGGGCACTGAAGCGGCTATGGGCGACCGGCAACTACAACGTCAGAGACGGCCTGGACGACTACGACGCGGATTATCGCCAGCAACTCAAGCCCATGGCCGAGGGGCTTGCGGACAAGCTGCGGCGTTGGACGCATAAGGCAGAAGAGGTACTGGAGTCATCGGATTGTGACGAGACGCGCGAATCGGCAGTCGTGCCCAATGAGTCCCAGGACGATACAAATACTTGCACACAGCCAGCGAAGGCTATAGAAAGAGCCGCCACTATAGAAAAAGCTAAAACTTTAGAAACTATCGAAACGGCCGAAACTATAGAAAGGGCTGGTGGGCAGAGTGCCTCGGATGAGTCGGCAAACGCTGAAAACGCCCGCCTCAAGAAACGCTAAGACATTAATGAACGCGTGGCGGAGAGACCCTGTGGCGTTGGATCATCGGACCAACAGCATAATGGTGTAAACTCCCGTATGCCCATATGCTTAGGCAGTTATCTATAAAAGATTAAGCACCATAAAATATAAAGCACATCATAAAAGCATGACCTCTTGACCGTGAGAATGCATGAATCAAAAAATACCCCTGGCGTCAGTTGACGACCAGTGTAATGCCGCCGCCCGAGAAGCTGTGCGCCAGCGTATCTCGTGGCCCGCTAATCTGACGCCAGCCAATGTGACCTACCATAGCCGCGGACATATTCTGCTGTTGGGCAGCGCGCAAGCCACGCATGATGCCGCTCGTGCCCTTCAGGGGCGCGGGCTGGCCTCAATCACGCTACTGGCAACCGATACACAAGCGTCGCTTTCGCCCCTCACGGGCGGCAGCGAGCCTGCTGTGCAACACCCCCTAACGTCTGAACAGTGCCAACAGCTGCAGATTACCGGTTATTTGGGAGCGTTTGCGGTAAGTCTTCAGCCTGCCAGCGATGCACCGCTCAACCTGGCCCGCGCGCTGATTGCCCGCGAGCATTTTGATGTGGTACTCGACATGACGGGCGCCGGACCTGCCAGTGACGTTTGCCGCTGGGAGCTGCCGCCGCCGGGCTATCTGAAGTGGAGCGCGCAGCCATCAGCGGCCGGCGAGCCGCTTGAAAGCGTGCTGGAGCGCGCCGTTGAACTCGTAGGCGAGTTCGACAAACCGCGCTACTTTCAGGTCAACAGCGACCTCTGCGCCCACTCCTCCAGTGGCAATATTGGCTGCACGCGCTGTCTGGACGTGTGTCCTGCCGATGCGATTACCAGCTATCAGGGGCGCATTGAATCCAGAATCGAGATTGATCCGTTTCTGTGCCAGGGCGTGGGCAGCTGTACCAGCGCCTGCCCGACGGGCGCGATCGAGTTCCGCTTGCCGGAAACCCGCCGCCAGCAGGATACGCTGGCCACCTGGCTTGCCGCCTACCGCGATGCCGGCGGCACGCAGCCGGTAATGCGCTTCGTGACCCATGACACCCTGGAAGCTGAAAAGCGTGCGGGCGTGGTAACGGCAGGCCACGTGCTGGATGCGCCTCTGGAAGAACTGGGTGCTGCAGGCCACGACCAGTGGCTGACGGCACTTGCAAGCGGCGCGGCAGAGGTAAGAATTCAGCTGCATGAAGCGGCGCCGCCCCGGCTAAGCGCGTTTCTGAGCGATCAGCTGGCTCAGGCGCAGCGCTTGCTGGAAGCACTGGGTCACGATCCCGAGCGCATCCAGTTAATAGCTCCCGGCGAGCAGGCGGCCCGCGATGCTCTACCGCGCCTGATGCCGCTGACCGATACCTTGCTTGCCTTAAGCGAGCCGGACAAGCGTACCCGGCTCAATCAGGTGCTTGAGTGTCTCGCAGCACTGGGCCAGCCGAGCGGCCAGCGCCATGGCGTAACGCCGGGTGCGGCCTATGGCGGGCTGAATGTCGACAGCAACGCCTGCACGCTCTGCCTTGCCTGCGTCAGCACCTGCCCGACGCCTGCGCTGGCAGCTGGCAGCGACTCGCCGTCGCTCAGCTTTCGCGAGGCAGACTGCGTGCAGTGCGGTCTTTGCGAGCAGGCATGTCCGGAAGACGCGATTACCCTGGTGCCCGGTTTTCTGGCCTCGCCCGAGCGCCTTGAGCGCCATGTCTGTCATGAGGAAGCGCCGTTTGAGTGCATCCGCTGCGCCAAGCCGTTTGCCACTGTCAGTACGGTGGCCATGATGAAGCAGAAGCTCGCCAATCACCCCTATTTTGCCGGTGAGGCGCTGGCGCGTCTGGAAATGTGCGAGGACTGTCGGGTGAAGGATGTCTGGCTGACTATGGCCCGTGACCCCAATGCACAACTCAAGGTGTAATGGCTATGAATGATGCAAAGGGCCCGCTAAGCGAGATGGATGCCATCCGCGCGGATATCTACCAGCTGCTGGCCAGCCTGATTCGCCAGCCGCCGGATGCCGAGCAGCTTGAGTGGCTGACGACGCTTGAGAGTGACGCCGATGGCAGCCAGCTTGCCGAATGCTGGTCGGCGCTGATTCAGGCGGCGCGCACCAGCACGCCAGAGGCGCTGTCCCGGGCGCATTTCAATCATCTGGTAGGCGTCATTCAGGGCGATATCGTGCCCTACGCCTCTTTTTATCTGAACGGTGAGCTGATGGACAGCGCGCTGGTAGCGCTGCGTCGGGACCTGCGCCTTTTAGGATTCGAGCGCCGTGACGCGGTACACGAGCCCGAAGATCACCTGGCCGCCGTGTGTGAAGTCATGGCGATGCTGATCACCGCCCAGCGCGACGAACAGATCGATTTTTTCCGTCAGCATATCGCACCCTGGGCAGGCCGCTGCTTTGCGGATATGGGCAAGCTGGAAAGCGCCTTTTATGCCGCCATCGGTCAGTTGGGCAGTGCGTTTATCGACAGTGAGCGGGCGAGTGTGGAGGCGCAAGCCGCCTATCGCCCCGTGCGTATCATGGCGCCTTAGGCGCCATGGCCGCCAGCCGAAACAGAGCCTTTAGGCCGAATAACACAAGCAGGAAAGAGGATTTCCCCATGCAAACGTCTCACAATCCCGAACGCCGTCGGTTTATGAAAAAAGTGGGTCTTGGCGCCGCTGTCGCAGGCGCGGGGGCGGCAATTGGCCACGCCACGCTTACCCAGGCGGACACGCCGAAGCCAGCAGAGCCTGCTCCACAGACCAAGAACTACCATGAAACCGACCATATTCGCGCTTACTACGCCTCGCTGCGTGACTGACGGCTAAACGCCAGGAGAATAGCCATGCGCCTTACACGCAAATCTGATACGCCTAAAGCCCCGGGGCTTGGAATCTCGCGTCGTCAGTTCATGAAACGCAGCGGTGCTACGGTTGGCGGCGTGGCCGCAGCCGGTTTTATCGGCGCGCCCATGATGCAGCGCGCCGAGTCCGCGGAAAAAACACCGGTGCTGGACTCGCCAGTTGAAACCAAGCGCACCATTTGCTCGCACTGCTCGGTGGGTTGCGGCGTTTATGCCGAAGTTCAGGAAGGTATCTGGACCAAGCAGGAGCCTGCCTTTGACCACCCGATCAACCGTGGCTCGCACTGCGCCAAGGGCGCGTCGCTGCGCGAGCACGGCCACTCCACCCGCCGCCTGAAATACCCGATGAAGCTGGTCGCGGGTGAATGGCAGCGCATGGGCTGGGAAGAAGCGGTCAATGAAATTGGCGACAAGCTTCTGGAACTGCGTGAAAGTTACGGCCCCGACAGTGTCTACTGGCTGGGCTCGGCCAAGTTCAGCAACGAGCAGGCGTACCTGATGCGCAAGCTCTCCTCCATGTGGGGCACCAACAACACTGACCACCAGGCGCGTATCTGCCACTCAACAACTGTTGCGGGCGTGGCCAACACCTGGGGTTATGGAGCGATGACCAACTCGCTCAACGATATGCATAACTGCAAGTCAATGCTGTTTATCGGCTCCAACCCCAGCGAAGCGCACCCGGTAGCGATGCAGCACTTTTTGATCGCCAAGGAGCGTAATAACTGCGACATCATCGTGGCCGACCCGCGCTTTACCCGCACGGCGGCGAAAGCCAACAAGTACGTGCGCCTGCGCCCCGGCACCGATGTTGCCTACATCTGGGGTCTTTTGTGGCACATCTTTGCAAACGGCTGGGAAGATAGCGAATACATCAGCCAGCGCGTTTACGGCATGGACGAAGTGCGCAAGGAAGTTGAGCAGTTCCCGCCCAGCGTCGTTGAAGATATTACCGGTGTGCCCGAAGCGGAAATGTTCGATGTGGCCAAGCGCCTTGCCGACAACCGCCCAGGCTGCGTGGTGTGGTGCATGGGCGGTACCCAGCACACTACCGGCAACAACAACACCCGTGCCTACTGCATTCTAGAGCTGGCGCTGGGTAATATCGGCAAATCCGGCGGTGGCGCCAACATTCTGCGCGGCCACGATAACGTGCAGGGCGCGACCGACCTGGGGCTTGGCTGTGACTCCCTGCCCGGCTACTACGGTCTTGCCGAAGGCGCGTGGCAGCACTGGGCCGACGTCTGGGGCGTGGGTTATGCGTGGCTACAGGAGCGTTTCGACGATACTGAATACGCCGACGGCAAGCCCATGTATACCAGCGGTATCACGGTATCGCGCTGGGTGGATGGGGTGCTTGAAGAAGATGAAAACATCTCCCAGCGTACCGCGCTGAAGGCCATGTTCTACTGGGGCCATGCGGTCAACTCGCAAACCCGCGGTACTGAAATGCAAAAGGCCATGCAGAAGCTTGAGATGATGGTCATCGTTGACCCTTATCCCACCGTGGCATCGGTCATGCACGACCGCACCGATGGCGTGTACCTGCTGCCCGCCGCGACCCAGTTCGAGACCACGGGTAGTGTAACCTCCACCAACCGTTCCATTCAGTGGCGCGACCAGGTGATCGAGCCGTTGTTCGAGTCCAAGCCTGACCATGAAATCATGTACCTGTTCGCGAACAAGCTGGGCTTTGGCGAGCAGTTCGTGAAGAACTACGCGATGGACGGCAACCGCCCGGTAATCGAAGACGTGCTGCGTGAAATCAACCGCGGCATGTGGACTGTTGGCTACACCGGCCAGAGCCCGGAGCGCCTGAAAGAGCACCAGAAAAACTGGCACACCTTCAGCTTCGAGAACCTGCGCGCTGAAGGCGGCCCCGCCGATGGCGACTACTATGGCCTGCCGTGGCCGTGCTGGGGAACACCTGAGCTCAAGCACCCAGGCTCGCCTAACCTGTATGACACCAGCATTCCCGTCATGGAAGGTGGCATGGGCTTCCGGGCGCGCTTTGGTATCGAGCGTGACGGCGTCAACCTGCTGGCCGAGGGCTCCGCCCCTGTCGAGAGCGATATCGACGACGGTTACCCCGAGTTCACCGACCAGCTGCTCAAGGATCTGGGCTGGTGGGACGACCTGACCGCCGAAGAGAAGCAGGCCGCGGAAGGCAAGAACTGGAAAACCGACTTCTCTGGCGGTATTCAGCGGGTCGCCATTGCCCATGGCTGTGCGCCTTACGGTAACGCCAAGGCGCGTGCAGTGGTCTGGACCTTCCCCGATGAAGTGCCCAAGCACCGCGAGCCGCTTTACACCACGCGGCGCGATCTGGTCGAGCGCTTCCCGACCTGGAATGACTTCGACTCCATCATGCGCCTGCCGACGCTCTACAAGTCGATCCAGGATCGCGACAACAGCGCCGACTACCCGATCATCCTGACCTCGGGCCGCTTGGTCGAGTACGAAGGCGGCGGCGAAGAGACCCGCTCCATGTCGTGGCTGGCCGAGCTTCAGCAGGAGATGTTCGTCGAGATCAACCCGGCCGATGCCAATGACCTGGGCGTGAAGGACGGCGATCAGGTGTGGGTGGAAGGTGCCGAAGGCGGCCGCGTGAAGGTAAAAGCGCTGGTCACGCCGCGGGTGGACCGCAAGGTCGCCTTCATGCCGTTCCACTTTGGCGGCATGTTCCAGGGCGAAAGCCTGCGCGACCGTTACCCGGCAGGCTCTGACCCCTACGTTATCGGCGAGTCGGCCAACACCGCGACCACCTACGGCTATGACCCGGTCACGCTGATGCAAGAGACCAAGTGCACCATTTGCCGCATCGAGCGCGCTTAGGTCCCGGTCTACCAGATATTAAGCCAGGGCGGGTAGCAACCCGCCCTGGCAAGAGGAGAACACCATGGCTCAAATGAAATTTATGTGTGACGCCGAGCGCTGCATCGAGTGCAACGGCTGCGTCACCGCCTGTAAGAACGCCAACGAAGTGCCTTGGGGCATTCAGCGGCGCCGGGTCGTCACCCTGAACGACGGCGAAGCCAGCGAAATGTCGATCTCGGTCGCCTGCATGCACTGCGATGACGCGCCTTGCATGGCGGTCTGCCCGACCGACTGCTTCCACAAGACCGATGATGGGATCGTGCTGCACGATAAAGACCTGTGCATCGGCTGCGGCTACTGCCTTTACGCCTGCCCCTTCGGCGCGCCGCAGTTCCCGCAGACCAGCGCCTTTGGCGAACGCGGCAAGATGGACAAATGCACCTTCTGCGCCGGCGGCCCCGCTGAAAGCAAGGAAGAAGAGTACGAAAAATACGGCGCCAACCGGATTGCTGAAGGCAAACTGCCGCTCTGCGCCGAGATGTGCTCCACCAAGGCGCTGCTGGCCGGTGATGCCCAGGACGTGGCCGACATCTTCCGCCAGCGGGTCGTTCAGCGCGGTCATAAAGATGGCGCCTGGTCCAACAATCCGCAGGCCAGTACTGACAACCTAGCCTACGATGCTGCCCAGAAAGGGTAAGGAGGCGTGTCATGAACCTGTTGACTGCACAGGCGCCCGCAGCGGTGCCGCGCTCAGGTAAGGGGCTTGCCCTTGGCATCTGGCGGTTTATCGCGGTGGCACTTGTGCTGGCGCTTAGCTTGGCCTTCGCCCAGGTAGCCGTGGCCCAGGCAGACCCTGACCGCGAAATGACTACCGCCGCGCCGGGTATTACCGCCGATCAGTGGCGGCAAGTGCGCAGTGGCGAAACCGGCCCCAACTACCGTGATTCGCGTCACGACAGCAACTACAACCTGATCAATTCAAGCGGTGAAACCTGGCGGCACATCCGAAACCGTTGGGTCTCCCCGTTTGGCCTGATCGCGATAGGTGCCACCGCCGCGCTGATTACGCTATTTTACCTGATTGTAGGGCGCAAGGATCTTGAAGCGCCGCGCACGGGGCGCTTGATACTGCGCTGGTCGCTGATGATGCGCGCGCTTCACTGGACCGTGGCCACGCTGTTTCTGGCGCTGGCGCTGACAGGTCTGAATCTGCTGTTCGGCAAATTCGTGTTCCGCACCCTGTTTGGCGACGCCGTCTGGGCATGGATGATTGCTGCCTCGAAGCTTTTGCACAATTACATGGGGCCCATCTTTGGCGTGCTGCTGGTGATCATGCTGGTAAGTCTGATCAAGGAGAATATTCCCAAGTGGCACGACTGGGAGTGGATCAAGAAAGGCGGCGGCATGATTGGCAAGAAGCACGTGGATGCAGGCTTTGCCAACGGTGGCGAGAAAGCCTGGTACTGGATACTGGCAAGCGTAGGCTTGCTAGTCGTGGCCAGCGGCTTCGTGCTCGATTTCCCCAACTTTGACCAAAGCCGCGACACCATGCAGTGGGCCAACGTCATCCATGCCGTCGGCGCACTGGGTATCACCGCGATTTCTCTGGGGCATATCTATATCGGTACGCTGGGCACTGAAGGTGCATTGGAAGCCATGACCACCGGCTACGTCGATGAAACATGGGCCAAGGAGCACCACAATCTGTGGTACGAAGAGGTCAAGGATCAGACAATCCCTGAGGAAGAGGTTGCCGCGCGCAAGTCATCTGGCACAAGCGCCGGGCCATCGGCCACGCGAACCAGCTGAGAAGCACCCGCAGCACCCGAGACACCGCCATTTGGCGGTGTCTTTTGTTATGCTGGTCCTACATCAATTTTTATGAGAGCAACGCCAATGTCAGCATTTAACGAATTGGATCAGACCACCCGTACCGAGCTTGAAGCCGCCGCCTTTCGTCGTCTGCTGCGCCATCTGGACGACAACAAGGACGTGCAGAACATCGACCTGATGATTCTGGCGGACTTCTGCCGTAACTGCCTTTCCAAATGGATGGTCAGTGCCGCTGAAGAGCGCGGTGACTCGCTGGAGTTGGAGGCCGCCCGCGAGTACGTCTACGGCATGCCCTATAGCGAATGGAAAGCGAACCACCAGGCAAAGGCGACCCCAGAACAGCTGGCCGCCCTCGAGGCGCGCCAGGCCAAGAAACAGAACCAGGAGTAGGCGCATGGAATCCATGGAGCCTTTGAACATAGCGGTTCTCACCATCTCGGATACCCGCACCGAAGAGACCGATCGCAGCGGGCAAACCCTCGTCGAGCGGCTGACCGATGCTGGTCACCAGTTGGCTGAAAAACGTATTGTGCCCGACGATGTGTATCGTATCCGCGCGGTGGTGGCTGGCTGGATCGCCGACCCGGCCGTGCAGGTGGTAATTACCACCGGCGGTACCGGCTTTACCGGGCGAGACTCCACTCCGGAAGCGGTGTCTGTACTGCTGGACAAGCACATCGAAGGGTTTGGCGAACACTTTCGCCGCCTGAGCGGCGATGAGATCGGCAGTTCCACCATTCAAAGCCGCTGCCTGGGTGGGCTTGCCAACGCCACGGTAGTGTTCTGCCTGCCGGGTTCCACCGGCGCCTGCCGCACCGGCTGGGACGGCATTCTGGCCGAGCAGCTGGATAGCCGTCATAAGCCGTGCAACTTCGCCAACCTGGTGATTCCCGGACGAGGTCAGCATGGCTGAGCTACAGCCGATCGAAACCGCGCTCGAGGCGCTCCTGCAAAACGTAGGCCCGCTCGAGGCTGAGCGAGTACCCCTGGAAGACGCGGCGGGGCGGGTGCTGGCCGAAGACGTGCTGGCCACCCTCAACGTGCCGCCGTTCGATAACAGCGCCATGGACGGCTACGCCCTGAGAGCTTTTGATGCGGGCAAGCGCCTGCCGGTCAGCCAGCGGATTGCCGCCGGCAGCCCCGCGCGGCCTCTTGAGGCAGGCACCTGTGCACGCATCTTTACCGGCGGGGAGATTCCCCCGGGGGCTGACTGCGTGGTGATGCAGGAACGGGTAACCCTTGAGGGCGACACGGCGCACCTGCCCGAGGATATTCCTGAGGGGGACAATATTCGCCTGATGGGGCGCGATGTGCGCAAGGGGGAGCGGCTGCTGGCGGCAGGCGAGCGCCTGGAGGCCGCCGCCCTTGGCCATCTGGCCGGGCAAGGGGTTACCCAGGTCAGTGTGCGCCGCCGGCCACGCGTCGCGTTGCTTTCCACCGGCGATGAAATCATCGAACCGGGCACACCGTTAAAGCCGGGCCAGCTCTACAACTCCAACCGCCCGATGCTCAAGCGGCTGCTGGAGAACTTCGGTGCCGAGGTGGTTCGCCTGATCAGCGTGCCGGATGACGCCAACCAGACTCGGGCGCTGCTTGAACAGGCGGCCAACGAGGCGGATGTGGTCGTCAGTACAGGCGGTGTCAGCGTAGGGGAAGAGGATCACGTCAAGGCAGCGCTCGAAGCGCTTGGTCAGCTGGATATGTGGAAACTCGCCATCCGCCCCGGCAAACCCCTGGCACTTGGCCGGCTGCCGCGTGCCGATGGCAGTCAGGCGCGTTTTGTCGGCCTGCCGGGGAATCCTGTATCCGGGTTTGTGGGCGCCTGGCTGTTCCTGCGCCCGCTGATGGGCGTGCTGCTAGGCTGCCCGACGCTTGTAGAGCTGCCGGCGCTTTCGGTTACAGCGGATTTTGCCACCTCGACCGGGCCGCGCCAGCATTATATGCGCGTGGCGCTTGAATTCACGCCCAAGGGTATTACCGCGAGCGCTTTTGCCGACCAGAACTCCGCCGTGCTCTCCTCGTGTATCAAAGCTGATGCGCTGGCGGTGATTCCGCCTCACCATCAGGTAGTGCAGGGCGATGTTATCAACTGCTTATGGCTTGCGGGCTAAAGGCGGGCATCAAGTAAAAGCAGCAGCGACTGTTGCTTAAAGGCAACCCCATACGGGGGCAATATTCCCTCGGCATAAATAACACCACAGTTAAGGCAGCCGTTTGGGCACCATTCTTCTGCTAATAGACTACAAACGGCGCCTTGAGGGCGCCTTAAGTAGGCTATGGGGATATCGCACACGCTATCCTGAAGCTTAATGTGCACTTTCTGTTGAAGCCGGCGCGGTCAATATTCGCGTTGGGCTAGCGTAACAATGATTTCATAAATGCTAGCTAATGTTTGTATTAACAGCAGCTGAAGTTTTATTAAATTCTTTATACAGACTCTAAATTTAACGTTGGTTAATTATAGAGTGGCTATTTTTATTTTTTCATGAGTAATTGATATAAGATCATGAAAAATAAAAAAATATTTTTTATTCTTAAATTTTATGTTTGTCGTTATTTTTTTGACAAAACTGGTACAAGAACGTAACCTCAGCGCCAACGGAACTGACGATCTTTTGCTGAGGATGCAGCATGTTATCTCTTACCCCCACTGCGTTATTAAATGTGCTGCGTGATATTGCATCGCACCATTGTCCAGCCCATACCGATATGCTGCCCTCGGCAGGTACACCCGAGCGTAGCGGCCTTAGCCAAGCCGTTCAGCACTTTTTTGGCTTAGCCGACGGCGCGCTTTTGACCGATGCCTCCATTACGCTGGAGGAGTGGGCCAAGGCGTTGAGTGAAGCGGCCTGCATTCGTCACCTCAACGTGTTCGATACGATCTCTTCAGGGGCTTTTAATCATCAGCTGCAGCGCTCGTATAGGCACCGCGCCGAGACGCTGGCTCAAGAGGTTTCGGCACTCAAGGGGCTATTTGACACGCCGCTAATGACCAACCGTACGCTGGTAAGCTGGCTGCCGCTTCAAACCGTATCCGGGTTTATGCTGGGCGCGCTACTGCCCCAGGAAGCAGGTTTTAAAACGCGTTCGTTGTTTGACCATGCCAATGCGCTTTGGAAACTTAATGCGGGCGATATCGTGGTGACCAGCAGTGATCGCTGGGGCCAACTGGCCGAGCGATTGCCATCGTTACCCGCCAATATTACCGCCGTCACGACGACCCCGCTGGATAAACAGACGTATCAAACGTTGCTGGCTAACGGCGTCGCCCAGATAATCGAGCTTTATGGGCAGCCCAGCACTGGTATTCTGGCAATGCGAACCTCTCAAGAGGCACCTTTTGAGCTGTTAACACACTGGCACCCAACCGAAAGCGACGATGTGCTGCTTCAGCTAACCGCTAATGGCGTACCTGAGGAGACATCACTTGGGGCGCCTCTTCATTGGGTAGGCGCGCGCCACTTCACAACGGCCCATGAGCCAGACGTCACGCGTGGCATTTTCATGCAGCAGCTGTTTGAACGTCCGGGGCAGTTTGTCGCCGAGAGTGCCAACGCGGCATAAGCCACCTGCCGCGTTCTCCTGACCGTTAGACAATGGCGTGTGGTACAAAGCAGGAGGAGTCCTTGGTAATCCGTCCTACGTCCTCGCGCACGCCTATGCCGCACGCACGATCACCCACTACCCAGCTGCCAATCAGGGCATGATGCTCGCCAAAGCGTGGCATGGGCTGATAGGCCTGACGAATCCATGGGCTATCGGTATAGGGGCCGTCTACCGCCTCGCGCTGACCGTCTGGCGTTAACAGCTCGATGTTGCTGCCTTCGCGCGAAAAGAACGGCTTGCGTACCCAGCCTGGGGAAAGCGGCTCAGGATTGCGCTCTTCAAAGTGGGCGGGCAAAAGATTGGGATGGCCTTTAAAGTGCTCCCAGAGCAGCGGCAGAATGCCCTTGTTAGAGAGAATGGCTTTCCACGGTGGCTCGAACCAGTGGGTATTCAACTGAGGGATATGTTCGCCAAAGCCATCGTCGGCAAGCTCCTCCCAGGGGTAGAGTTTAAACAGCGCCTTGATCGGCTGATTATCCAGGTCGACAAAATAGTCGCTATCCGCACGGCAGCCGATATCTTCCATATAGATAAACGGCGCTTTCAAACCGGACTGAACGGCCACATCCTGCAGATAGTGAACGGTGGCCCGCTCCTCCAGGTTATTTTTGATGCAGGAGAAATAGAGCGCGGCGCCATCGAGGCGGTCATCGATATGCGCCATTGCGTTGATCAGACGCTCTTGGATGGAATTATATTGATCGGCACGGCGCGGGATGATGCCCTGCTCAATTGCCTGCTCAAGCCATACCCACTGAAAGAAGCCCGCTTCATACAGTGAGGTAGGCGTATCGTAGTTAAGCTCAAGCAGCTTGGCATGGCCCTGGCCTGAATAGGCAAAATCCATGCGCCCGTAAAGGTGCGGCTGGCCGGACACCCACGAGTCATGAATGGTGTCCCACATGAACTCGGGCAGGGCCAGGCGTTGCATCAATGCATTGGAGTGGCAGACCCGGTCGACAAGCTCCATGCACATTTCATGAAGCTCTTCGGTGGGCGCTTCGATATCCCGCTCTACCTGTTCAAGCGTAAACTGATAGTAAGCACTTTCCTTCCAGTAAGGCTCGCCTTCAATGGTATGAAAATGAAACCCTAGCTCGTGAGCCAGGGTTTTCCAGTTGGGGCGCTCGGCGACGTCGATTCTAAGCATTCAGGTATCCAGTGCTGATCAAGAACCCCAGCCACCGCGGGCAGAGGAGCGTGAACCGAAGCCGCTGCGCTGCGTGGCCGCCTGACGGTTCTGCATCGCCGAGGTGCGCATGGTCTGTTGACGCTGATTGACACGCTGGCTGGCCTGGTTGGTCGCCGTATTCCAGTTGCCTTGGTTCTGACGGTTGCGATACACCGGCTCTTGGTAGACGCCACGGCTAGCGGCACCGCTGCTTGAACGCGACATCATGTTGCCCACCATATAGCCCATCATCGCAGGCATGAACCAACTGCCGCTGCTGCTACCTGTCGCCGCCTGAGATTGCTCCTCGGTCGGTGCAACGCAGGCCCCTTCACCGTGTTCGGCTTCACAAGCTTCAAGGGTATTAAAGCGCGGTACTTCTTTAACCGACGCTTCGTAGGCCTCTTCGCACGCGCTCTGGGTATACACATCTGCTGCCACACACTCATCCACGCTCTGATAGCTGCGCGGGCTGTCGAAGCTCACATCAGTAGTTTGTTCCGGCTGGCCACAGGCGGTAAGACCGAAGGCGCTAGCCCCCATCATCGCTAATGACAGGCGAGCGCTACGCTTGCGGCGGGGGAGGTGGGGGGTCTGATCGTGATTTGCCATTGATGAACTCCTTACCACGTCATGCTGGCTGCGTTAATCAGGCCGACCGCGATGGATACGCTACCGACCAGAATGCCGTACGCCACATGGCCTTCGGTAATATGCAGTGACAGGCTTTCACCTTGGTTTTTCAGCACCATTTTCAGACCGAAAAAGGCGCCTAGCTGAACGCCGAACGCGATGATGCCCCATAGGATAAAGTCGATAAAACTCACCGAATTAGCCATGGCGCTGTAAAGCGGCAGGGTGAAACCCAGAATCGAACCGGCATAGGCGGTGGCGGCCGCGACATTACCTTCACGAATCAGCGTCCACTCATTGTGGGGCGTAATGCGGCTATAGCAGTACATGAACGCGATCAGGAGCACCAGCGCGCCAATCAGATAGCCTAAGAAGTGGGGGAGGCCTTGTAAATACTGCATGTGTAGGATCTTCCTTGGTTGAGAATAAACGTTGTCGTTAAAGCGCTGCCTAGCGCCCTTGTGTCAATCCGTGTCTGAAACGCTGCGTAAAACGCCTGATAAACAGTGTAGATGGCTGGCGCTGTTTAAATAGCATCAATGTCCACGGAGGTAACATCAACCCCCAGGTTCTGGATCAGCATGAAGCCGCCTTCGCCGTCATTTTCGGCATTTAACAGCACGTATTCCATACGCTCAGAGCCTTCAATAGAGCGCTCGTAGAGCATGGCGTGATGGGTAACACTGCGGGTCATGACACTTTCCGTGGTCATTACCTGTTCTTCAAGTAGCACAGGCGGCGACCAGAGGCTCGCCTCATCGCCCCATACGCGCTGATACTGACATTCGCGCCCGCTTGTGTCAGTAGCTTCAACGGTGATGGTCTGGGCGCCGAGTTCGCCCGCTTTCTTGTCATCTGGGTTGATCAACGCATCAAACTCCCCATCGGATAAATGGGTGACGCGATAGAAATCAAACAGCTTGTATTCAACCACGCGCTGGTTTTCGACATTGGCCTGTAGCCACGTATCGTTATCCAGATAAAAGCGCACCAGATGAGCGCCTTGGTCTAGGTCAATATGACCAACGGCCGCAATGTGATGAAAAGTGTCACTATCCCAGCCAAAAAGCGTATCGGGATAAGCACTTAACTCAGACAGCTGAATTTTGACGCGGCCATCGAGTCGTAGACCTTCGAAATCTTCTTGCGACATCCCGATGGGCAGGCCAGCGCTAAAGGCGGATGCGCTTTGTGCCTGGGCGTTCGTCGCCTCATTGGGTGTGCCAAACAGTGCCTTTAATGTCTTAAGCATTCGATAGGTCTCCGAAGGACAGCGGGTAGGGCATGATATCTGTTAATCGATAAAATTGGCCCAGTAAAGCGCAGGCCCGCCGGTCGACGGGCACTATTTTATTTATGCTTGCGGAGTGTTTTTCTTGGCTTTCAGGCGGGCCAGCACATCTTCGGCCTTGCGTTCATTTGCGCCGATGCCTGCTGCTTTAAGGCGTGAATCCAGAGAAGAGCCGCTCTCTTCGGCAGCCATCTGTTCGGCGGCCTGCATCTGGGCGGAGTTGAGCTGTTGGCGCTCGCGAATGCGCTCAAGCGACTCCATGGCACTGCCCATGGCGCTATTTTGTCCAGAATGGCGCGCTGCCACGGCAGACTGGGCCTTTTGTGCAGATTCAGTCGCCTTCACCACGCTTACCTGCTGCTTGAGCTGGCGCAACTGGTTTTCGGTGTTACGAATGGCACCACGCAGATTTTCAATGCTGGCGTCGTACTCGCTGACAATATTACGCTCGGCGTCGAGTTCGTCCTGCATGGCCACCATACGCTCGGCGACTTCCACGGCAAGGGCTTCTTCGCCTTTATCCAGGGCGGCTTCAGCGCTTTTCTCAAGCTCGCTGATCTTGCCTTCCAAGGTATCGGCTTTATTACTGTTCAACTGGCGCTGGCCCATCAAGCGCGCCAGTTCCGTCTTGGATTGTTTGAGGTGATGCTCGGAATCACGAATTTCCTGATCCAGAATACGCAGTGCCTGTGAATCAACGACCGCCTGGCCGGTTTCATTGGCTTTACCGCGTAATGCAGTCATGATTTTACTTAACATAGGTGTTGCTCCTGAAAAAAGCGTATTAAGAAAAGTGTTCTTGAATTAAACCCGCCACTTCCATTGCAGCGCTTGCCGTTGCGTGCAGTTCGGCACAGATGGAGGCCAGTTTTGAGTCGCCAAACAGCTGGCCATAGGCCACGTAAAAATCGCGCTCATCAATCGTCACAATACCCACTGAGGCCAAGGGAAGCGCCAGGCCCTGGCGCAGCAGAACCTCGTTAAGCTCCGTCGGGTTAGACACGCTCTCTACGTCGGTAATAGCGGTCATTGCAATCCACTCGTTGTCACTACGCGACAACGTCAGGGTTAAATTGCCGTAGTCGTGAAGCTCCCAGATAAGCGTCTGGTTGGCTTCATCCAGGCTGACATTGGCATCTGGCCATTCAAGGCCGTCGGTATCTTGTTGCGACGGGGTATCGGTAATAATGCGGTAAAGTTCGGCCGCCGAGAGGGCGCCCGTTTCATGTTGTGTAGTCAAAGCAGCAAGCTCCTTATGCAAAGTGAAGTTTAGTTTAGCACTGGCGCTAAATAACCTTCTAGCGAAGTACGACTCATTGCCATTCAAAAACAGTGGGCTACGTATAAAAAAATGTCGAAAAATGCGCCATGTTCGGTAACGATTTAATAACCTAGCCGATACGCTACCACGACGTGCGATTCAGTGTCGTACTAACGCGCTTTGTTAATGCATGTGTCTCAACGCATGTAGTCGTCACGCAGGACATGCCAACGTAAGCCATACTAGCGACAGCACTTTTCACAATATGACGTTAATCGTAGAGCATGCCCAGCCATAAGACCCGCTGGGCGAGCACGAGTTCGATACCAGGGAAGCAAAGTCAACGGAGTGAATCTTCATGAAGAACACCAGAACAGCGCATTCAGCCCCGGTATGGCAACAAGACCTTACCTGCTTTCGCGATTCGCTTGCCCACCAGCCGATGCCGGGGTGTGGCAGTGCTGCAAGTGTGGTCGCAAGCATGGGGTTGGCGCTGATACTCAAAGGCCTGCATTTAAGCCAACAGCATGAGGCAAGTGAGGCGAGGGCTGCGTTGATCAAAGAGGGCGAAAGCCTAAAGCACCAGTTGGCCCCTCTGGCGGATAAAGACGTTACGGCATTTGAAGAGCTGATGGCCGCGTTACAAATGCCCCAGCATGATGATAAGCACAAGGCGGCCCGGCGCACTGCGGTTCAAGCAGCGGCCACCACGGCGGTGGACGTGCCACTACAAACGGCACGGCTGTGCCAGGCGGCATTAAACCTGGGCGAGCGTGCCAGCGCCTATAGTGAAAAGCAGTTTGCCAGTGACACACAGGCCGGGGGCGAGCTGCTAGCCGCGGCGCTGCGTAGCGTACTGCTCAACGTGGTGGCCAATATGGATTCGCTCGGCAGCGAAGAAGAAAAACGCCGCGCTCAAGAGGCTCACGATGAGCTCAAGCAGCAGGCGGCGTTGTTAGTGGCTCGAATGTCGCAATAGGTGAAGTGGGTTTAGGCTGAACGATATGTATCAGCAAATCGCTTACGCAATTCGTTTTTCTGCACCTTGCCCATGGTATTGCGCGGCAGCTCCTCCACAAAAAAGACTTGCTTGGGCTGTTTGTACTTGGCCAGGCGCTGCTGCAAGTGGCCGATAATGGCCGCTTCATCCACATGGCTGTCTTGCTTGAGAACAACGACAGCGGTCACGCCTTCGCCAAGATCCGGGTGGGGCAAGCCAATCACCGCAGACTCCTCAACCTGCTCAAGCTCGTCAATAATCTGCTCCACTTCTTTGGGATAGACGTTGTACCCCCCGGAAATCACCAGATCCTTGTCACGCCCTACAATATGGACATAGCCCTGGGCGTCGCGCATCGCCAAATCGCCGGTGATGAAAAAACCGTCATCGAGTAACTCTTCACGGGTTTTCTCGGGCATCCGCCAATAGCCGATAAAGACGTTAGGCCCACGGACCTGAAGAATGCCGATGTCGCCTTCGGCGACTTCTGTGCCTGATTCTCGGTCGATAATCCGGATATCCACACCGGGCAGTGGCATTCCTACGGTGCCCGCCCGGCGCTCCCCCTGATAGGGGTTGGAGATATTCATATTGGTTTCGGTCATGCCGTAGCGCTCGAGAATCGCATGGCCGGTCTTGGCTGCAAACGCTTCATGAGTTTCAGACGTTAATGGAGCCGAGCCGGAGATAAACAGTCGCATATGGGCCGTCACCTCCGGCGTCAAACGCTCATCCTGGACCAGCCGGGTATAGAACGTGGGCACACCCATCAGCACGCTGCCCTTGGGCAGCTCCGAGAAGATCACATCGGCATCAAACCTGGGCAGAAACAGCATGCTGGCGCCCGACATCAAGATCACATTGCAGGCAACAAACAGCCCGTGGGTGTGAAAAATGGGCAACGCGTGGATCAGGCGATCATTGGCGCTAAAGTGCCACACCTTCATCAGCGTTTCAGCGTTGGAGGCCAGATTAGAGTGGGTCAGCATGGCGCCTTTAGAGCGCCCAGTGGTACCAGAGGTATATAAAATAGCTGCCAGATCGTTTTCACCCAGGGTGGCGATCTCCTCACAGGGCGTTACGTGGCGGGATTTTTCCATCAAGCTACCGTCATCGGCAGTACCGAGCGTAGCCACTGCCGGGCAGCCGGTTTCAGCGGCAAGTGCTTGCGCTTCATCTTCTAGCTTGGGTTGGCAAACAAACAGAGCGGGTTCGGCGTCGTTTAAAAAGTAGCGTATTTCATCGCCGGTATAGCCGGTGTTCAATGGCAGATAGACGCTGCCGATGCGTAAGCAGGCCAGATAAAGCAGGATCGCCTCAGGGCTTTTATCCACCTGTACGGCGACACGTGCACCTTGTGTTACGCCCAGGTCGGTAAGCGCGCCGGCCAATTCGGCACTGATACGTAATGCATCCTTATATGTGTAATAGCGGCCTTCACGGGTGGTGATGAAATTGGCGTCAGCGCGCTCACGCATCTTGGCGGCAAAGGTTTCAAACAGGTTATGGTTCATTTGGCGGTTTCTCCCTTGGCCAGCTTGCGGGCGCGACGAGCAAGGTCACGCACTTCATTTGAGCAGGCAACGGTACCCTTGGCGGTATAGTTTTCGTGATTACGCTCAATGTCATCAAGCACATACAAATAGTTGACCATCAGCCCCGCCGCTTGTTTAACGCCTTTTGACGAGATATCGCCCAGCCAGTTAATGCGATGCAGTTCGGCACCGTTGCCCAGGTGAAAGCGGGCGACGGGGTTGAGAGGCAAGCCTTTGGCATTTTTGGCTTCCACCAGATAGCGGGCGGCCAGGGGGCGAATAATTGTTTTCAGGCGTTCTTCGCGCACGGCATCGTGGTGCCAGTCGGGCGTTTCAAGCTCACCCAACGTGTTACGCAGGGTTTCCGGCCACTGCTCATCCTCGCGCTGCTCGGTGAGCCACTGGGCAAACCCGGGTACCGGCGATAGCGTCACGAAGTATTTGAGCTGAGGGAGTTCCTGTGAAAGCTCCTGTACCACCTGCTTGATGAGAAAGTTACCAAACGAAATGCCACGCAGGCCGGTTTGGCAGTTGCTGATTCCAAAGAAAGCGGCCGTATCGTCGTCTTCGGGGTCATCGCCGTTTTCTTCGCCCATTAAAATCGGCTGAATGCGACTCGGCAAGCCTTTATGCAGGGCCACTTCGACAAAGATCAGCGGCTCGTCGCCAATCGCTGGATGAAAGAACGCAAAGCAGCGCCGGTCGCGGGCATCCAGTCGTCGGCGCAGGTCATTCCAATCCTGAATCTCATGCACCGCTTCATAGCGGATGATCTTCTCAAGCACCGATGCAGGGGTGTTCCAGTCGATCCTTTTAAGCATTAAAAAACCGCGGTTAAACCAGGAGCCGAAAAGGTGTGCGAAGTCGTCATCAATCGGCTCGAGATCGGGCTGCTCACGCAGCAGTCCCAGCAGATCCTCACGCATCTTGACCAGCTCATAAGTACCGTCCCGGGCTAGGTTCAAGCGCCGAAAAAGCTCCTGGCGGCGCGGCTCACAGGCCTCAAACAGAGCCTGTAAGGTGTAATTGTCGCGGGCTTCAGAATACGCTGTATAGGCTTCATCAATTTGCGTGGCATCAGCGGCAAAATCACTCGCCAGGCGCGCAAAAAAGCTGGCTTTTTCAGCGGATGATAAGCGTTGGTAGATCGCCAGCGCCCGGCTTGCGAGAGCAATGCTGGAGGCTTCGCCGTCGCTGGCTAAAAGCGCCTGACAGGCGCTCACCAGATGCTCATGATCCGGCGTCAGCGCCTCCGGGTTACGGCGCCGTAATAGTGCATCACGCTGGGTGATATTGTTAAAAATCTCCTGCAAAAACATCATGTTCATGGACCAGCTCCTTAACCCATTATCAAGTTAGGTAACCACAGCGCGATACCTGGGAAGAGACACAGCAACAAGATGCCCAAGACCATGCATAGCGCGTAGGGCAGGCTGCCCATCAGGATGTCGCGCAGCGAGATATCCGGCGCGATCCCTTTGATAATGAACAGGTTTAGCCCCACGGGTGGCGTGATCAGTCCGATCTCCAGGTTGATGGTCAGGATCACGGCGAACCAGTAAGGGTCAAAATCGGCGGCAATGATAATGGGCAGTAGAATCGGTGCGGTCATCACGATCACGGCCACAGGCGGCAGAAAGAAACCGGCTACCAGCAGAAAGAGGTTAATGATCCCCATCAACACCCAGCGGTTGACCTCAAGGTCAGCAATGACGGCGGCCACCGTCTGGGTAATAAACATCGAGGAGAGCGCGTAGGCGAATACTTCGGCGGTAGCGATGACCAGCATGATCATCACGCTTTCGCGTAGCGAGTCGCGCATGATCAGTTTGATCGGGCCCAGCTGCCACATGCGATAGATAAGAATGGCCAGCGCGAGACACAAGAAGGCGCCTACGCCAGCCGCTTCCGAGGGTGTCGCTACCCCGCCGTAAAGCGCGAATAAAATGCCCGCCACCACGCCTAGAAAAGGCAGAACGCGCACTAATGCCTTCAAGTTGCTATCAACGTTGTATTTAACCGTTTGCTTCAGGCGCTCGGCAGACTCTGCCAACGGGTTGTTATAACCACCGGCCATTTTGCAGGCGATCATCGTCCATATCATGAACAGCCCCGCCAGCATAAAGCCCGGCACCACGCCTGCAATAAATAGTCGACCGATAGAGGTCTCGGTGGAGATACCGTAAATAATCATGGTGACCGACGGAGGGATCAGAATGCCCAACGTACCACCCGCGGCAATACACCCCGCCGCCACGCCATCGGGGTAGCCGCGCACGCGCATTTCAGGAATGCCCATTTTACCAATCGCGGCACAGGTGGCCGGTGACGACCCGGAAAGTGCGGCAAAGATGGAGCAAGCACCGATATTGGAGACCGCCAGACCACCGGGTAAGCGGCCCATCCATAAGTCGAGCGAGCGATAAAGGTCGCGTCCGGTGGGCGATGACGCTACCGCTGCGCCCATCAAAATGAACATTGGAATAGCCACAAAGCCAAATTCCGCAATGCGGTCAAAAAACGTTTCGCCAAAGTAGGTGAGTTCGGAAAGCCCGCGATCATAAAGTAACGCCAGTAGCGACACACCGCCCAGCGCGAAAGCGATAGGGGTACCGATGGCCATGAGCGCAATCAGCGCGATGGCTACAATAATGCCTAAGGTAATCGGATCCATGCTCAGTGCTCCCCGCGTAGAATTTCAGCCACGTATTGCAGTACCAATAGCGAAGCGCCTAATGCCATGGGCATAAGCGCCGGCCAAAGCGGCGGGTTCCAGACTGAACCGGTGGTCCAGTTGCCGTGCACGGCTTCCAGCACATACACCCAGGAGGCATAGGCAAGCGCTGCACAAAAGGCCAGGCCAAAAAGCGAGGCCACCAGGCGCATGGCTTTCTGGGCGATACCGCCCAATGCATCAGGGACAATGGTGATGGCAACGTGGCCGCCAGTCATGAGTACGTAGGGGCTGCCCATCAGCATGGCGCCGGTCACTGAAAAAACGGTGAACTCGGTTTGCCAGCTGGTGCTCATGCCCAGCACGTAGCGAATAAAGACCATCTGGCAAATCACCAATACGCCTGCGACAAACAGGGCGCAGGCCAAATAGGCAAACAGGCGTGACAGCCTGTCCATCAGGCGGATATAGCTGCCGATAACCCCACCGCGAGCGGCAGGGGGATGCGTGGTTGAAGTTGCCATAGTTCCCTCATCAAGCTAAGCAGGCGTCAATCGAACCGGACCACTCGCCTAATGCAGGCAAGTGGCCGCAGGTTGTTGGGGTAAGTGCTTACTCGACGGCTAGCGCCGCATCGATGATGGCTTGGCCATTGGGAACGTTATTGGCAAAGTTCTTATAGGAGGTTTCACGGGCGATATCGAGCCAGGCGTTGTAGTCCTCCTCGCTCATACTGACCACTTCCACGCCGTTCTCTTCGTAAACATCGACCATTTCCTGATCAATGGCTGCCGCTTCTTCGGCAAAGAACTGCTCGGCCGCTTTACCCGCTTCCACCAGAGCTGCCTGCTGCTCTTCATTGAGACCCTGCCATACCTGTTCGGAGATCAGGATCGGCTCGTACATGAACCACAGCGCGAAGTCGCCTGGCTGGGTCATGCACTCAACCTGTTCATAAAGTCGAAACGAGATAAACGACATGGAAGAGGTGTTGGCGGCGTCGAGTACGCCGGTCTGCATAGCGGTGTAAATTTCAGAGGAAGGCATGGAGGCAATGGAGGCGCCAGCGGCTTCCAGCATCTCTTCAAACGCCGGGCCCGCTGCACGAATGTTTTGTCCGGATACGGTGTCGGGGGAGGTAATGCACTGCTCGCTGGACGCGAAACCGCCCGATAGCCAGGCATGGGAGAGAACGCGGGCACCCCCATCCAGAATCACAGCTTCAATCAGCTCCATGTATTCCGAGTCGTTAAGGCGCTGGGCGTGCTCCTGGTTACGCACCAGGCCGGGCATCAGGGTGGCAGAAAATTCAGGGTGGCGGCCGCTCGCGTAGTCCAACGGTAGCGAGGTAATGTCCAGGCGCCCCCGGGTAAGTGCGCCCCACTGCTCGCGGGCTTTGAACAACGACTGGCCAGGGTAGACTTCGATGGTAAGCCCAACATCCGCCTCAGCGACGTGGCGGGCCATCATTTGCACCATTTCATCGCGGACATCACCTTGCCCGCCAGGGAATTGGTGAGAGGCGCGCAGCACGGTATTGGCGCTGGCATGAGAAACGGCAATGGCCAAGCCCAGGGCGGTCAGGGTAGTACACAGGTAGCGTTGCATGTGGCGTCTCCAACTCTTTGTTGTTGTGTGTTTGGAAGAGCGTTTTATGTGCATCAGAAAATCTGATATATATTTCAATAGTTGTTCGCTGTGCTAATGTCAAATAAGTGCAGCAAACAATAAGTATAATGGCATGCCTTTTTTGGAGGTGAAGCATGGCCGACACCAAGCGTTCCAACGCGCAGAAGCTTCGCGACTCTCTGGAAGACGATATTATCAACGGGCGGCGTGTACCAGGAGAGAGGCTGGACCCCGAAGAGTTGGGGCGTGCGTTCAACGTATCGCGCACGCCGGTACGTGAGGCCTTTCAGCAGTTAGTCGCCAGCGGCCTGGTTACCGTTTCGCCGAAGAAGGGCACTTTTGTAGCCAAGGTGGGTATCGACCAGCTCATCGAGATGTTTGAAGTGATGGCTGAACTTGAAGGCATGTGTGGACGACTGGCAGCTCGGCGCATCGGCGAGCAGGAGCTTGCTGAACTACGCGCCGCTCATGAACGCTGCGAGGCCGCCGCTCTGGCGGGCGATACCGACGAGTACTACTACGAAAACGAAGCCTTTCATGACTGCATCTATGCAGCAAGCCACAATACTTTTCTGGCCAGTGAAGCCCGCCAGTTAAAGCAGCGCTTGAAACCCTACCGGCGCTTGCAGCTTCAGGTTCGCCAGCGGATGCATAACTCGCTGAACGAACACCAGACCATTGTCGATGCCATTACCCAGGGCGATGCCGCGCTTGCCCAGCAGGCGTTGTGTGATCACGTGCTGATTCAGGGCGAACGATTCAGCGACTTCGTGTCCAGCGTACGCCGCATGGAGGCACCCATCAGCCAAACGGGCTAGGCAATGTCCGTATCGGTGGGGTAATGGTCCTTGAAGACATATCGCGCTCGGCGGAAACTCTCCCTACTAACGATCTGGAGAGAGAACGTGACGCGCCATATTGCCTTATTGGCTTACCCAAACTGTCAGCTGCTGGATGTCAGCGGCCCCTGGCAGGTCTTTGCCAGTGCCAATGCGCTAAGCCCCGAACCGCTATATCAATTAACGCTTATTGCTGATGCGCCAGGCCCGTTGATGACCAACGGCGGGCTCGCAGTGTGCGCCAATCATGCTTATGCCGATATGCCTCAACTGCTGCCTCTGGATACGCTGCTGATCGCGGGCGGTAGCGGCGTCATGGATAAACGTCACGACCAGCACGTGCTGACACATTTGCGCGAGATAGCGCCCCAGGTGCGCCGGTTAGGTTCCATCTGCTCGGGGGCTTTTCTGCTGGCGGCCGCCGGGCTGTTGGATGGCCAGCGGGTCACCACCCATTGGCGCCACGCCGACCAGCTTGCTGAGGAGTACCCGGCGCTGAGCGTTGAGCCCGATGCGCTGTATATTCAAAGCGGCGATCGCTACACCAGTGCCGGAGTGACGGCCGGTATCGATCTGGCACTTTCGCTGGTAGAGGCCGACCACGGCGCAGCCCTTGCCGGGCGGGTGGCGCGTGAGCTGGTAATGTTTTTGCATCGCCCAGGGGGGCAGTCACAGTTCAGTGAAATTCTGCGCTGCCAGCAAGATGCCGGCCCGCTGCGCCGTTTGCTTGATCATCTGCATGCCGACCCCGGCGGAGCACATTCGCTGGAAAGTATGGCAGCACTCATGGCCGTGTCACCGCGTCACCTTACTCGCCTGTTCAAGCGTCACTTAACCACGACGCCGGGCACCTACTTAACTCAGCTACGCCTGGAGCAAGCGCGTCTGGCGCTGCTGGATGAGCGCCAAGCGGTATCGCTCGAGCGGCTGGCCGAGCGCTGGCGACTGGGAGGCGCCGAACAGCTGCGCCGTCAGTTCCAACGTTACTACGGTGTTTCCCCCTCTGTATATCGTCAGCGCTTCGGCGCGGCTGCAACGTCTACCCTTATGCCTACGCTTTTGGAGCCATCGTCATGCCCTTAACCGTCACGCTGTTATCGCTGTGTCAGGCGCTGTTGGTTAGCGGCAATATCCTGCTGATTGCCGTATCGCCACTCATTGGCGCCTCGCTGGCACCGACGGCTAACTGGGCCACCGCGCCGGTGGCCAGCCAGTGGCTGGGGCTGATGTGTGCAACGATTCCCGCGTCGTTGATCATGGGGCGGTTGGGCCGCAAGCGCGGCTTTGTGCTGGGCAATCTTATCGGCTTGGTAGGCACGGCAGTGGCCATTGCCGCGCTACGCCAACAGAGCTTTGGGCTGTTCCTGCTGGCGACCTGGCTGATTGGTATCGGCATCGGTTTTGGGCAGCTTTATCGCTTTGCAGCCATTGAGGCAGCCCCAACGGCCCTGCGTGATAAAGCCATTGGTTTAGTGATGGGCGGCGGTGTGCTGGCGGCGTTCTTTGGCCCCTGGCTTGCCCGCTTTAGCCGCGAGCTGAGCGAAACGCCGTTTCTGGGCAGCTTTGTCGGGCTTGGCGTGCTCTACGCGCTGGCACTCGGCATACTGCTTTGTACGCGCTTGCCGGTGGCCTTTGTGGAGGTGGTTCAAGGCGAGAAGAAGCCCTTGTCGGCTATCTTACGCCAGCCCATCTTCCTGCTCGCCGTTAGTTCGGCAGCGGTCGGCTATGGGGTAATGAACGTGGCAATGACGGCAACGCCGCTGGCAATGGCAGGCGCCGGGCACGATTTTAACCATGTCGCCATGACCATACAGTGGCATGTGGTCGCCATGTTCCTGCCCTCATTTTTTACCGGCCATTTGACGGCACGCTTTGGCGCCCCGCGCATGATTGGAGCTGGCTGTTTATTGCTGGCCGCAAGCGCGGTCGCCGCACAGTTCGATGCCGGGTTTGCTGGCTTTAACGTTGCGCTGATTCTGCTGGGCGTTGGTTGGAATTTTACCTTCCTGCCCGCCACCGGGTTATTAACACAAAGCTATCAGCCGGCGGATAAGGCGCGCACTCAGGCGGCCAACGAGTTTCTCGTATTCGGTACGGTCGCCTTAACGGCGCTACTAGCGGGGCCGTTGGTCAACACCTTGGGCTGGGCGATGCTCAATGCGCTACTGATCCCTGTTTCGTTATTGCCAATAGTGCTTCTGCTATGGCAGCGGCGGTCAGGCGCTCCCTTGATGTCTTAAAATGTTATACCTTTCCGGGGAAGAACTTACTTATTTACCAAGTCAGGGAGTTACATGATTGCCAAAAGGGAACGCGGCAAGCTAGAGCGCCAGCTCGTCGCATCGCTGACCGATGCCTGTGAGCAGGCCAAGGCTGAAGTGCCTGGGTTTGTCTGGCTAACTCATTGTGTTGATTACCAGCACTTCCCCGACAGCCTGGTCGTCATCTGGGTGTTTGATACTGATGCCCACCTGGCCTCAGCGCTAAAGGGTGATGCCAAGCAGCGCCTACATGAGCTTACGGCCAGCGCCTTGGCTGAGGCAGGCGTGGCGCTTGATAGTGTGGCACGCCATATCGATTTCGATAGCGAGCAGGCGTGCCAGCGCGCCCATGGCGGCGACTGGCAGCGCCGGTTGCGCTCACGTGCAGTGAGGCATTGATGGCCAATAAAATCGACAGCCCCTGCATATCTGCCTGTCAGCTAAAAGGCGGAATGTGTACTGGCTGTGGGCGCAGGATTGAAGAGATCCGCCAATGGAAGTCCATGAAGCGGCCCGAGAAACTTGCCACTATTAAACGAGCCGAGCAGCGGCGCAAAAAACTCAATCAATAGCGTATGCAGACGCCGGGCGGATTAAAAATCACCCGGGGCGCATTGCAGACAGGTAAGGCCCAGGGCGCGCCACTGGGCAACCACCGCATCGCGGTCATCCAGCACCAGCCAGGGTTCGAAGCCGTCTTCACGCATGGTGCTGAGCAGGGCTTCTTTGACCGCTTCATCATCCACGTGGTCATGGCCATCCGGGCGCAGGTACATGGCGTCAAATGGGATCGCGTTGCGGGTCAGCCACTCATGGGTATGCTCGCGGTGGGTATCCGGGCGGCCGCTGCAAATCACGATCTGCTGACCTTGGGCTTTGAGTAATTTTACCAGCCGAGCGACTGGTTCGATCACCGGTGCTTGTGCCATATGCGCAAAGAAGGGATCCCACTGTTTTGTGGGCCCTAACACCCATTCGTGCACTTTCGTGGGATGAAATTCGGCTAACGTACCGTCGACATCGACAATCACCGCTTGGCTCATGCAAGGCTCCTGTTATTCGAGGGGATAGCGTTCAAAACGTGGTTATTCAAAAAAAGTGCCTTTTCCGTGGCGAGGCGCGCACCCAGCAGTGTGCGCCATGCGCTCAGGGCGGGGTCGGATAAGTGGGTAAACAGTGGCACGACATGCTCGGCGTTTATCTGGTCGGCAAGCTCAACCAGGTGCGAGGCGCGCAGGTGTACATTCCAGCGCTGCCAGAGGATGTCGCCGGCGGAAAGCTCGGCGCAGCGCGAAGGCGTCAGGTAACCGGTGTGCAGCAGGTGAAAGCCTGGCCACATGGCGGCCGTATCGTCACGGTCGCTGATCAGCTTGAGACTTGGTTGAGAGGCATCGGGGCGCGCCAGGAGCGCTTCTATTCTTTCATCCGAATGAGAACGGCGCAGCGTCGCAGGGAGTGCCAGCAGTGTTTTCAGGTTGGCTCGAATAATCGGGTCGATGGCAAGTGAAAGCCCACGGGCATCCGCCTCTTCGGCTAGCCAGAGCGCCATTTCAAGCGCCCGGCCTGATTCGGGTACCGGGAAAGCCAGCGGGCGGTTCAGATGTTCGCTGATGGCGTCAACACACGCCTGTTGGGGTTGATCATAGGTGCCGTAGGAGGCATCGAGCAGGGCAATATTCGCGGGCGGGGGCGTATCAAACGGAAATAGCTGCGATTCAAAGCAGGCGTCACCACTGTAGAAAATGCCGCCCTCGACACCCAGGTGAATCCATACCCCGCCCAACGAATGGCCTGCTTGACCGGTGGTCACCTCAATACCCGCAATCCGGCAGGTGCCGCGCTCGGGCAGCGGTTGCCAGGCTCGCCCTTTGGGAAGTGCCTGGGCAACAAGCGGCGTGCAGTAAAGCGGCAGCGTCGGGGGAAGTTCGCTCACCCCGCCAATATGATCCACATGGTCGTGGCTGATAATCACCGCATCGACATCGAGCCCGCGTGCCCAGGTGATTGCTTCGCCTGGATGCAACGCGCCGCCGGCATCCAGCAGAATCCGCTTGACGTTGGCTTCCACCACAATGGCCGCCGGGCCTTTGTCGCCCAGGCCGCTTAGAATATCGATCCTGGCGCTCATTGGTCAGGCTCCAGACACCAGCCTTCCAGTAGCGTTAGCGCCACCTGCTGGCCCTCTTGGAGCGCCTGGGAATGATAGGCCAGCAGCGTTTCACCACTGTTCAGATGCAGGTGCAGTTCGTAGCGCTCGCCACGAAACGTCTGGCGCTCAACGCGCGCCGTTAAATCTTGTTGGCTTGGCGCGTCGGGATGCACCTGAATATGTTCAGGACGAACCAGTACCGGCTGGGAGCGTTGAGAGGCGGGTGACGTCAGCCCCCGCATCAACTCATTACCGCTGATTCGACGGCCCGGCGCACCGGTATCAATCATTAACTGGCTGCCCTGGCCGATAAAGCTTGCCACCCAGGGTGTGCGCGGTTCGCGGTAAAGCGTTTCGGGCGTGGCCCACTGCACCAGTTTGCCCGCCTGCATGACCGCAATACGGTCGGCCAACGCCATGGCTTCGCTTTGATCGTGAGTGACGTAGACCATGGTGGCTTCGGTGCGACGATGAAAATCCGCAAAGCTGTGCTCCATGGAAGCGCGCAGGTGACGGTCAAGGTTCGCCAAGGGCTCATCCAGTAGCACGACCGAAGGGTCAGTGACCAGACAGCGAGCGAGGGCCACGCGCTGGCGCTGGCCGCCGCTTAAATCCTGAGGCGTGCGCTGGGCGTAGGGTTCAAGGGCTACCAGGGAAAGCGCCTGCCCAATGCGGCGCTGGTACTCTGCACCACGCACGCCGCGTAGCTTGAGCGGGTAGCCGACGTTATCGGCAACGCTCATATGCGGCCACAGCGCGTAGGATTGAAATACCATGGCCATGTTGCGCTGCTCGGGGAGTACGTGGTGTTGCTCGCTTGCCAGAAGCTTATCGCCCAGATGGATTTCCCCGGCACTGACCTGCTCGAACCCGGCCAGCATACGCAGCATGGTGGTTTTTCCGCAGCCGCTGGGGCCGAGAAGGGCGACAAACTCGCCCGGTTCGACCGTCAGCGAAAGGCCGTCCACGGCCTTATGTTCGCCAAACTGCTTGGTGACTTGCTTGAGGGTTAGCCCTGCCATGGCACGACTCCTTTGGGTAAACGCGGGGCCAGAAGGCTAAGCGACAGCATGAGTGAGGCGACCATCAGCACGACCAGCACGGACACCGCTGAGGCCAGCACGCTTTCGCCGCCCTCGTCGAGGTTGAAAATCAGCACGCCCAGGGTTTCGTTACCGGCGCTCCATAACAGCGCTGAGACCGTCAGCTCGTTGACGGCCAACAGAAACACCAAAAGCCCACCGGCAAATAGCGCGGGGGCAATCAGCGGCATGACGATGGTGGCAAGGCGGCGCCACGGACCGGCACCGGCGAGCTGGGCAGCTTCTTCAAGGGAGGGGTCTAACTGGGCGAGGCTTGCGCTGACCGGCTTCAAACACACCACCAGAAAACGCGCCAGATAAGCCACGAAGATCAGCCCCAGCGTGCCGTAAAGCGCGACGTTGATAACAGGTAATGGGCGCACGAACAGCAGAATGCAGGCAATCGCCAGCACCACGCCGGGCAGGGCGTAAGGTAGCTCGATAATACTCAGCGTCAGGTTTTGCAGGCGCGCGGGAAGCCGCTGGAGGCGGTACGCCAACGGCAAACTACACAGCATAAGCACCACGGACGCGCCACCGGCGAGCCAAAAGCTATTGCGCATGGCGCGCCATGTAGCGCCCTGGCGGCCAATCACTTCATGGTAGGCATTTAGGGTGGCGGTATCGGCATTGAGCGGTACGCCCATGGCTGGTACCAGCGAGCTGACTACCAGTGCCACCAGCGGCGCGACAAGAATGACCAACAACACGCTTACCAGCAGCACCGTGACCAAGGCGCGAAAGCGGCCCAGTGAGAAATCATGGGCGCGCCCGCTATGCCCCACCAGCCCGAAGCGGCTACGGCCCATCCAGTATTGCTGAAGCGCCACACCCGCCAGCGCCAGTACGCCAATCAACAGCGAAAGTGCGGCCATTTCAGCGAGTACGCCGGTGCCAAAACTGGCCATGCGCTGATAGATCAACGTGGGCAGAACATAATAGCCCGCAGGAATGCCCAGCATGGCGGGAATACCAAAGTTACCCAGGCTTGAGATAAACGCCATGGCGGCACCTGCCACCAGGCCGCTTCTCGTCACGGGCAGCACGATATGACGCCATACCTGAGTTTGTCGGGCGCCGCTAATACGGGCGGCTTCGACAAGCTCGCGGGGTAAGGAAAGTAGCGACGTGCGCAGTGCCAGAAACACCAGCGGGGCACTTTGAATACCCAGCAGTAGCGCGATGCCTTCCGCTGAGTAGAGCGGCTGTGGGCTGCCCAGTGGAGGCGCCATGCCGATGCTTTTAAGTAAAGGGCTTGCCGGGCCAAATAGCTGTAGCCAGCTAAGCGCCGTGACTTGGGGGGGAATCATCATCGGCAGCATAAAGCAGAACACCAGCCACGCCTTGCCGCGAATGTCGGTCAGGGTGATTACGAACGCAAACAGGCTGCCTAGCGCAAGGGCAATCAGCATGCCCAGCCCCGAGGTGTAGAGGCTGTGCGACAGCGCCCGCCAGGTGCTCGCTGACTGGAGCACGCGCCAGAGCGGCGCGTTGCTCCCTTGCGTCAGATCGCTTAACGCTTCAACCAAAAGGCGCAGGCTAGGCGCCAGGCTCAGCAGGACGACGGTAAGCGTCAAAAGGGTAAGCAGCCAGCGATGCTGGCTGCCTTGGGTAAGACTCGGTGACATGATCAGCCGCCGAACAGATCGCTGAAACGCTGCTTCAGGGCTGCTTCATGCTCAAGCGCCTGGGCGATATCGACGGGCATCAGTTCGATGGTGTCACGGGCGGGGAAGCCTTCCGGCGGGGTGACACCCGGATGGGCAGGCAGATAACCCTGCTCGCTGACAAGCTGCTGGCCTTCTTCCGAAAGCACGAAATCGACAAACTTTTGCGCTGCATCGACATTCTTGGCGCCTGCCATGATCGCGACGGGCTCGGTTACCGCGCTCACACCTTCTTCAGGGAAGACAAACTCAACCGGTGAGCCTTTGGCCGCTTCGCGGATGGGTAGAAAATCCACCACGATCCCGTAAGGCTTGGTGCCGGCCGCCACTGCGTTGAACACACCGCCGTTGCCGCCCTGGGCCTCGGTACGGTTATCGTGAAGCGCATAGTAGTAGCCCTCACCCAGGTCAGGGTTCTCACTAATCGCCGCCATATGAATCAGTGCAGCACCTGAGTAGAGGGGGCTTGGCATCGTGACCAGACCTTCGTATTCGGGCTTGAGCAGGTCCTGCCAGCTTTGCGGTTGCTCTTCAGCACCGGTGTTGTACACGATTCCGGTGGTGATCAGTTTGGTGCCGTAGTAGTAGCCGTCCGGGTCAAAAAGCTCGGCGTCAAAGGCCTCTCGGGCGGGGCTTAGGTAAGGTTGCAAGTAGTTTTCCTGCTTTAACGACTCCATGGTCATGCTATCGGCGATCAGCAGCACGTCAGGGTTGCTGACCCCGGCGGAAAGCTCGGAGCGCAGGCGGGTCATTAAGCGTGTAGTGCCGTCGCGCACCCACTCCACTTCAATATCCGGATAAGCCGCCTGAAAGGCATCGACTGTTTGCTGGGCATCGCTGTTGGGCTGGCTGGTATAGAGCACGAGTTTATCGTCGGCAACGGCACTTGCTGAGAGAGCTAAGCCTGCGAGCGTGCTGGCAAGAGTAACGGCGGTGCAGAGTGAGCGCTTGAGCATCAGGAATCTCCAGTGAGTTAACCCTGCTCACACTACTGTCATCACCTTACAACATCGTGACAGTACGCTTTCGTTTGGTGGGGCTAGGCTTTCGAAAACCTCGATAAGGCTTTCGTTAACAAAATGTGGGGGGATGAGAGCAGGATGAAAGGGTTAAACGAGCGTCGCCAGGCGCTGCTTGAGCGGGTGCGTCAAGAGGGGCGTCACTCTCTGGAGGCGCTGGCCAGCCAGTTTGGGGTGTCCGTGCAAACACTGCGGGGCGATATTCGCTTTCTTGCCGAAAAGGGGATGGTGCTTCGCCGCCATGGCGAGGTATTGCCGTTTCCCCATCGCGAGAATATCGGCTACGACCAACGGCAGATCGTCAATGAAACCGGAAAACGCTATATTGCCCGTCAGGCCGCTTCATTGGTTCAGCATCACCAGTCTCTGTTTCTAGGTACCGGCACCACCGTTGAACAGCTGGCCGACGCGCTGCACGACAAAAAGGGCCTGCATATCATGACCAATAACCTTCACGCGCTTATCAAACTATCTGCCCTGGAGTGTGAGTTGGTGGTTGCGGGCGGCCGTGTGCGCCGCCGGGATCAGGACGTAATTGGCGGCGACGCGTGGCGCTTTTTTCAACGCTACCGGGTGGATGTGGGCATTGTCTCGGTCGGCGGCATGGATGCCCATGGCAGCCTGTTCGACTACAACGACGATGAGGTCATGGCTCGCGAAGCGCTTTTGGCCAATGCGGCCTATCGCGTTCTGGTGCTGGATAGCACCAAGTTCGATTTACCGCTGCGCTGTGCCGCCGGGCAACTGGCCGACTACGACGCGGTCGTGACTGATGCTCCGTTACCCGACCGATTGCGCAGCCCACTTGCGGCTAAAGGCGTCAGGTTTCTGGGATGACAGGGCTTCAAGCATCCTGATCGCTGTCCGGTAGCTGTTTAAAGTGGATGTAACGGTGCAAACGAATGGCTGGGCGAATCAACAGCTGAAGGCTGCCAATTACGAAAAGGCATACGCCCACCGTTCTTACGCTGCCCTCAAAAAAGAAGCACACGCTGCCAACGGTAAACCAGATGCCCAGCAGAAAGTCGTTGAGCATGCTGAACACTTCATAGCGCCGATGGACCACAAGCTCTTCATGGCCAATGGTGAATGTCCAATCATGTGTTTTAGCGTTCTGTTGGCGTTGCATTGGCTGCTCCCATGTCAATAGGTGGCGGTGCTATATGAACGTCTCTTCTTTATCGCATTCTGGCATATGCCTTCTTTACCAGAGCAGAACCTGGGCATTTTTAACCCGTTATGCTGACAATATTATTCGCTATTAGATGATGTAATATAAGGTGATAAATTAACCGCAAGGTATAGTGAACGATAAGAAAATAGGCTTTCTGGGGGCAAAGAGGGCAGGTAATGATCGATGACACGTTACACAAAGCCATAGACGCTGAACTGGGAAGCAAGCGTTGCAGGCTGCGCTTTGCCAAACAACTGGAGGCACGCTTTGAAGAGGATACCCAGCGGCGGCGAAGCCATATGCTAGTAGTGGCTGGTATGATCGCCATTCCCATCTATTTTCTTTTCTTGGTCAATGACTATAGCTTTCGTGCCGAGATATTCATCCAAATCCTGCTGCTACGCCTGGCCGGTATATTTGTAATCAGCTTGCCCATTTTTTGGTTGGTTTACCGGGGCGTATCGCCCATCATGCGTGAAGCGCTAATGGCCAGCATCATCGTAATGACCATGCTCATTGCCTGCCTAGTCCTGTCGGCCTCTACGACACCTTTTTCGTATTTCGACGTTTTCTCCTTTGGCCTGATTCTGGTGGCGGGCAACATCTTCTTTCCGCTCCGTTTTTCGTATGCCTGCCTCTCATCGGCCCTCAGTATCCTTATCATGCTGACGTTCGTGCTGGATTACGAGCCGATGCCACGTGAGGCTAAGGACCTGGCCCTGCTGGGCATTTTTACCACAACGCTATTTACCCTGGTTACTAACTACCGGCTTGAGCGCAGCGAGCGCAAGTCCTACCTCCTGGTGCTCAGAGAGAAGATACGCGCCGGCTACTATCAGAAGGATAATCAGAAGCTGTCGCAGCTCTCCATGACTGATCCTCTGACCAATATTGCCAACCGCCGCCAGTTCGATTCGCTATTGGCGACACGCTGGCAGGAAGCGGGCGAGCAGGGCGCCTGCCTGGGCCTGATGGTAGTCGATATTGATTACTTCAAAGCCTATAACGATTATTACGGTCATTTGAAAGGGGATAAGTGCCTGCGAAAGGTGGCCGCCGCAATGCAGGCCAATAGCCGAGATACGGACCTGGTGGCGCGTTTTGGCGGCGAGGAGTTTGTCATACTGATGGCGGAGGCAACGGCGGCTAGCGCCCGGCAAGCGGCAGAACGCATCCGCCAAAGCGTCGAGGCGCTGCAGATTCCCAATGTTGGTCATTCATCACACAGCGTCATCACCGTAAGCGTTGGGGTCGCCACGCTATGCCCAAGCGATGGCCTTACGTCAGCGGATTTATTCGCCCACGCGGATGCAGCGATGTATATCGCCAAGCAGCAGGGGCGAAACCGGAGCTGGGTGGCGGATACTGACGTTTTGCTTTCCAGTGCTAACGCGATCAATTGAGCAGATCATACGTCCCTCTAAAGGTAACGCTTACCGCTGGCTGGACTCACTAGGATAAGCACGCTGCTTATTTGACAACGGCTCGTCAGTGAGGACAAATACGCAAAAATATTGCCTGAGGAGCACGCCGTGGATAACGATCAACACGATGGGAACCCGCGCTATGAAGCGCTGGCGGTCGATACCTTGGCAGCGCGCCTGGGAGATGTACACGAGGTAGCCAGCCGTGTCGGCGGCGCCCCGACGAACTGGGAAATTCGTGAGGTAGGTGACGGCAACTTGAACCTGGTGTTTATCGTGACGGGCACCACAGGTAGCGTGGTGGTCAAGCAGGCGTTGCCTTACGTTCGTATGGTAGGTGAAAGCTGGCCGCTGCCGCTTTACCGCGCACATTTTGAGTATTACGCGCTGGTACGCCAGGCCAAACGCGCCCCAAACATTGCGCCTGAGGTATTTTACTTTGATAAGCCCCAGGCCCTGATCGTGATGGAGTATCTCTACCCCCATACCATCTTGCGCCGTAAGCTGATCAAGGGCGAGCGGGTGGCGCAGTTGGGGGAAACCATCGGCCAGTTCTGTGCGCGCACGGCGTTTCGTGGTTCGGAGCTTTCCCTGCCAAGCCCTGAGAAAAAGCAGGATGTGGGGCTTTTTTCCGGCAATGTAGCCATTCCCGCGATTACCGAATCGCTGGTGTTTACCGACCCCTATTACGGCGCCGCGATGAACCATCATACGCCGGAGCTTTCGCCGGTGGTGGATGAGCTGCGTCGCAATGCGCCTTTAAAGGCCAAGGTACAGCGGCTATTGATGAAGTTCACCGCCAACACCGAAACCATGCTTCACGGTGACCTGCATTCGGGCTCGATCATGGCGACTGATACCAGTGTGCGCGTGATCGACCCTGAGTTTTCCCAGTATGGACCGATGGCGTTTGATCTGGGAATGGCCGTAGCCAACTTCCTGATGGCCTACTTCAGCCAGCCCGCCCACCGCCAAGAAGACGACCTGGCCGACTATCAAGCGTGGATTCTTGAGGTGATAGAGGCGTGCTTCACAAGCTTTGATGCCGAATTCCGCCACTTATGGCAAACCGAGCGCACCGGCATTCTGTTCCCCAGGGCGCTGTTTGAAGAGCAGGGCAACAGCGCGGACGACGCGTGCGATGCGCTCTTGGATGAAATTCGCCTGGATGCGCTGGCCTACTGCGGTATTGAGATGCACCGCCGGGTGCTGTCTCTTGCCCATAATGCCGACTTCGAAGAGATCGAAGACACCGCGCTGCGCGCCCGGCTTGAAGCCCGCAATGTGCTGATGGGCCAGACCCTGATTATGGAGCCGGAGGCCTACTGTGACCTCAGCGCGCTGATAGCGTTAGCTAGCGCGTTTAATCAGAAAATGGTGCTGTAAGTGCTTGCCTTGTAGCGCGGCGTAAGCGCCAGCGCACCCGCCAAGCACCGCGCGAGCGGTGCCGGTCTGGCCACTAAGACTTGTTAAAGCACAGAGGCCATATCCAGGCGGCTATCGCCGCCGCTGCGCCGGGCCGCCGCTGCGGGTGCCTCATACGCTCGTTCCTCGCGAGATTCGTTACGCCGCGCTACCACTCACCACTCAAAGCTGATCAATACGATCAAACTTGCCGGCGATATCGCTTTCGGTCCAATGGGGCACCCAGCCTTCTACATTGTCGAAGAAACGCAGCGCGGTAAACTCAGGTGCCGGGCCCATATCAAACCAATGGGGCGTATTGGCAGGCACGCTGATCAGGTCGTTGCGGGTGCACAGCACCTGATACACCTTATCCTCGATATGCAGGCAGAAAAGCCCTTGGCCCTTCACGAAAAAGCGTACTTCGTCTTCGTGATGGCGGTGTTCATTCAGGAATTTCTGGCGCATGGCGTCCTTTTCAGGGTGCGTGGGCACCATGTGCAGCACATCAACTGTCTGGTAGCCGCCCTGGGCTTTCAGGCGCTCGATGTCATCCTGGTAGAGCGCCAGAATATCATCCTGGGTAGCATCGTCGGCAATTTCGCCCGGTGTTGCCCAGCGCTCAAACAGCACGCCTACACGGTTGAGCTCAATCTTGATCTGCTCGCCGTCGGTAATATCGACCAGCGCATTATTCGGGTCTTGATCGGCAAATACTTTGAGTTGTGACATTAAGGCGCTCTCCGCTAGTTAATGCTTGAACCGTTAAAGGCTAATTCGTTAGAGATTGATCTCATCGAAGCTTGTCACGCAAGCGTGCTGTGTACCCGCCTGAGTGCCTTCACGCACCAATTGTAGCGTCTGCATGCCGGCCTGCTTGGCGGCATCAAGCTCTTCTACCACATCGGATAGAAACAGGATTTCATCGGCGGGGAGCTGTAGCTTGCTGACAATATGCTGATACGCCTCGGCTTCACGCTTGTGGCCGATATGGGTATCGAAATAGCCGCTGAACAGCGGGGTTAAATCGCCCTCTGTGCTGTAGCCGAACAACAGCTTTTGCGCCTGCACGGAGCCTGACGAGTAAACATAAAGCTGTTTTCCGGCTTCTGCCCACTGCCGCAGGCGCGGGGCAACATCTTTATACAAGTGCCCCTTGAAGGCGCCGCGTTGGTAGCCATCGGCCCACATCATGCCCTGCAGCGCCTTGAGCGGCGTGACCTTCTGATCGGTCTCGATCCAGTGAAGCAGGGTTTCGACCACTTTATCCAGCGAAGCGTCCGGTTCCTTGAGCTCATCGCGCACCGCGGCTATCTGCTCTTCTATATCGGGTTGCGCTGAGTGAGTGTAGACAAACTCGGGCAGCTGATCATGAGCGTAGGGGAACAGCACCTTATGCACAAAGCTGATATCTGTCGTGGTGCCTTCGATATCGGTCACCACGGCGCGGATGTTTGTATTATCAAGACCTGGGTTATTTATCATTTGGACCACCGGCTCTCTTCAAGTACACAGGCAAGTAAAAACTCAATGGCTTCCAAGTGGCGGCGGCATTCGGCAATGGTTGCGCCAACGGCATAGATGCCGTGGCCCGCTACCAGAAAGCCCCAGGGCATCGGCCAGCCGGCACGCACGTGCGCGGCCAGCTCGTCCATATCTTGAGAGTTGGGCACGACCGGCAGGCAGATGGTGGCGTCATGCGTGCTGTTGCCGTGTAACGCCTTCTGCATTTCAAAGCCGTTCAGCGCAATGCCATCAGGAAAGCGATGCGAAAGCACGGTGCTGGCCACGGTGTGGGTATGCAACACGCAGCCAATCGTTGGGTCCAAGCGGTAGAGCGCAGCGTGAAGATCGCTTTCCGCACTGGGTTTTCCGCTACCTTCAAGTACGCGGCCATCAAGGTCGCAAAGCAGTAGATCGTCGGCCTGAATACGGGTTTTATCGCGGCCGGAAGCGGTCACCAGGTAACCTTGCGGTGCGCGGGCAGAAAAGTTGCCGCCCGTGGCGGGCGTCCACCCTTGCTGGGCCGCCCAGGAAATGGCCGCTAGCAGTTCGTCTTGTGAGGTCATCGTAGGATCAGCATCGCGTCGCTTTCAAAGGCCTTCATTCTATATGATATGCTCCGCGGCTGATAAGCCGCACGCCGTATTCGTTCTGTTCATACGTGCTTTCCATACGTACTTTCCATACGTGCTTTCTCATCCGTTCTTTATCTCAGTACTCAAGGAGCCCCTGATGCCTCATCTTCAGTCACGCAGTTTACGGGTGTATGCCGACTCGCTTGAGTACCTGGATCAAACTCGCCTGCCGCAAACCGAAACATGGGTGCGCTGTGCAAGCCCCGAGGACTGGCAGGTTGCGGTAAAAAGCTTGGCGATTCGCGGCGCGCCGTTAATTGGCTTAAGTGCGGCTTTTGTGCTGGCGCAGTATGCCGTGCAGCATCCCGGTCAGGAAAACGAGTGGCAATTGGTGAGTGATCGCTTACGTGCAACGCGCCCCACGGCGGTTAACCTGATGTACTGTCTGGATGCCATGGAGGCCTGCTTTGCCCAAGGGCCGGATGCGCTTACCGAGCGTGCCGCTGCGCTGTTTGAAGAGGACCGCGAGCTGTGTCTACGCATGGCCGAGCGCGGCGCGGACTTGCTGGCAGAGGGCGAGCGAGTGCTTACTCACTGCAACACCGGCGCTTTGGCGACGGCCGGTGTGGGCACGGCGATAGGCGCGCTGGCGGTGGCCAAGAAGCGTGGCGTGACGCTGCATGTCTACGTCAACGAAACCCGCCCACTACTTCAGGGCGGTCGGCTGACCGCCTGGGAAATGGCCGACCTGAATATTCCTTATCAGCTGATTGCAGATAGCATGGCCGCGAGCCTGATGGCCGCAGGCAAAGTGGATAAAGTGATGGTCGGCGCTGACCGCATCTGCGCCAACGGCGACTTTGCCAATAAAGTGGGCACTTACATGCTGGCGGTCGTCGCCCACTACCACCAGGTGCCGTTTTACGTGGTTGCGCCCTACACCACGGTAGACAAAGCCTGCGCCACCGGCGATGACATTCCTATCGAGCAGCGCGACGCCGCTGAAATACGCGGAGCCACCGGTGCTTTCGGGGATGTCGTTTGGGCGCCGGAAAATGCGCCGGTGTGGAACCCCTCGTTTGACGTTACGCCCGCCTCGCTAGTGACCGGCTGGGTGCTGGATACCGGCGTGTTCGATAAAGCCGCCATCGCACGGGGCGAGCACTGCCGGTAATGGTTTTCCTGAAGCGCTAGCCTGGTGCCGTTAGTGAGGCCCGCACGCAGGTCAGGCCAGCAGGTGGTAGTCAAAACGTCCTTCCAGCGCCTCTTCGGCCATTTATAAGCAAGGAGCTGCTATGCTTTGGCAAGGTTTGCTTTGGCGCCTCGCGCCGATTTTTTCATCACCGTCAAAAGGTGTTCTTATGCTCCGCCAACCGCGTCTGGCCCGTGCGGCCGTTCTGTTTGCGCTTGTCTCCCCGCTTGCCGCCGCCGATACGCTCGTATTTACCGCCATTCCCGACGAGGACGAAACGCGCCTTCAGCAGCGTTTTCAGGCGGTGGCCGACTACCTCGCCGATGAGCTCGATGTGGATGTACGCTTCATTCCCGTGACGTCCTACGCCGCCTCCGTTACCGCGTTTCGCAACAACCAGGTCCAACTGGCCTGGTTCGGCGGCTTTACCGGCGTGCAGGCGCGCGAGCTGGTGCCCGGCTCTCAGGCGATCGCCCAGGGGGCCGAGGACCCGGAGTACAAGAGCTACTTTATCGCCAACCAGGCCACCGGTATCGAGCCGGTCGAGTCTGACACCGCCCCCGAGGCGCTTAAAGGGCTCACCTTCACCTTCGGCTCGCAAAGCTCCACCTCCGGGCGGCTGATGCCGGAGTACTTTCTGACTCGCGACTTGGGCGCCTCGCCAAACGCGCTTTTCGAGCGCGTGGGCTACAGCGGCAACCATAGCCGCACGGTGTCGCTAGTACAGTCCGGTGCCTACCAGGCCGGGGTATTGAGCTACACCGCCTGGGAGAACGAGGTCGACCAGGGCAACGTCGACCCCGAGCGGGTGCAGGTTGTGTGGGAATCGCCCACCTACCCGGACTACCACTGGACCGTGCGCGGCGACGTGGACGAGCGCTTCGGCGAGGGCTTCACCGAGCGGCTTAAGCAGGCGCTGATTGACATGGACGACCCGGACCTTCTGGCGAGCTTTCCGCGCTCGGGCTTCATTCCGGCCTCCAATGAAGATTTCCAGCCCATACATGACGTCGCCGTATCGCTGGATCTGCTCTAGCGGTGAGCGATTTCGCTCTCAAGGATGCCGAGGCGCACTACGGCGCCACGCGGGTGCTCGGGCCACTGTCGATTCGTATTGCCGCCGGTGAGCGTGTCGCGCTCATTGGCAAGAGCGGGGCGGGAAAGTCGACGCTGCTCTCGCTGATGTTCGACCGCTGGCAGGCGCAAAATGTGGCGCTGATGCCCCAGGCGCTGGGGCTCGTTGATACACTCTCGGTGTTTCACAACGTCTACATGGGGCGGCTCGACCGCCACCGGTGGTGGCGCAACCTTGCCTCCTTGGCAAAACCGTGGCGGCGCGATATCGATGAGATCAAAGCGCTGCTCGACGAGGTGGGCATTGGCGAGAAGCGCTGGACGCCTTGCGGCGAGCTTTCCGGCGGCCAGCGCCAGCGTGTGGCGGCGGCTCGGGTGCTCTACCAGCAGAGCGATCTGCTGCTGGCCGACGAGCCGGTTTCGGCCCTCGACGGCCCCCAGGCAAGTCACGTAATGGCCAAGCTGACCGAGGGCTACCCGCAGGCGGTGCTGGCGATGCACGACCTGGAGCTTGCACTTGCCTTCTGTACGCGCATCGTCGGTCTCAAGGACGGCGCGATTGTGCTCGATGCTCCGAGCGAGACGCTCTCCAGCGCTGCTCTTCAGGATCTCTACTGATGGCGCTGCGTGCCACCACCCGCGTCACGCTGGGCTTTATTCTGCTGGCGCTGATATGCCTTGCGCTTGGCGATTTCGAGATCAGCGCGCACGACCCGTGGCGCTCTGTCGGCCAACTGTTGCTGGGCCTGGTCCAGCCGGATTTCAGCGGTGTCGATTCATTGGGCCAGGCGCTCTTGCGCACCGTCGCCTTCGCGTTTGTCGGCGTGGGCCTGGGCGCGGGGGCGGGGATGCTCCTGGCGCTATGTTTTCACCGCTGGTGGGTGCGTACCTTCAGTGCCTTCATTCGCGCCATCCACGAACTCTTCTGGGCGCTGATCTTCCTGCAAAGTTTCGGCCTGCACCCGGTGACGGGGGTGCTGGCCATTGCCATTCCCTACGCGGGCATTTTCGCCAAGGTGTACGCCGAAATCCTCGATGAGACCGATCCGCTCCCCCTTGATGTGCTCCCCCGGCGCGCCGGGCGGCTCTCGAAGCTCGTCTACGCACGTATCAGCCAGGCCTGGCCGCACCTGGTGAGCTACACGGCCTACCGGCTGGAGTGCGGGCTGCGCTCCAGTGCGGTGCTGGGCTTTGTGGGCATGCCGACCATTGGCTACCACCTGATGGCCGCCTTCGCCCAGGGCCACTATTCGACGGTGGGTGCGCTTTTGCTGCTGTTCTACCTGTTGATCGGCACGCTGCGCTGGTGGGTACGTCCAAGACTTTTGCCGGTTTACCTGCTGGTCGCGCCGTTTCTGCTAGGCACCGGGCTTCCCATCATGTGGTCGAACGTAACGCGATTTTTCACCGAGGATATCGTGCCCACGCCGCTCAAAAGGGGAGAGGGACTGCCCGCGCTCTGGGAGTGGTTCGCCCAGCTATTCATGAATCAGGCGCTGCCCGGCATCTTGAATACGCTGCTGCTGACACAGGTTGCTCTGGTGGCCTCCGGGGCGCTTGCGCTTGCGCTCTTCCCGGTGATTTCGCGCCATTTCACCCATCGCGCAAGCGGGGCGGCGGGGCACGTAGTGCTGGTCATCATGCGCTCGACGCCAGAGTACATGCTGGCATTCATTCTGCTTCAGCTCTGGGGGCCGTCGATGCTGCCGGCGGTGGTGGCGTTGGCGCTGCATAACGGTGGCATCATCGCGCACCTGGTGGGTCGACGCAGCAACGAAATACAGCTTCGCCAGGATGCGCCGCATGGCATCGACCGCTACGCCTTTGAAATGCTCCCAAGGCTTTACGGCCCCTTCCTGGCGCTTGTGTTCTACCGTTGGGAAATCATCATGCGGGAGACGGCGATCCTGGGCATTCTGGGCATCGCCACGCTCGGCTTCTATGTCGACAGCGCCATCCAGGAGATTCGTTTCGACCGGGCGATGGTACTGATATTGATCACCGCGCTGATTAATATCGGCGTCGATGTGCTCGCCCGGCGGCTACGCGGCTATCTGCGCCTTCGTCACGGCGTCAATCGCCAGCAGTGCTGAGCCGGGCCTGCTTTCAAGGAGTCACATGAAGGCTATGAACTCCTGGGTCTAGCTGTCAGCCAGGCCCGCACGCAAGCCAGCACGTTGTAATCGAAACGACCATCCAGCGCATCGAACACCGCTTTCATACCCAGGCCTGCGTGCTGCTCGAACGCCGCGCGAATTTGGTTAAGCGTGTTTTCATTGAGCTGAATCACCTGATCAAGTGCCAGCGCGCCGCTTTCGATCACATCGGCCAGATGGCGGTAAACGGTGTTGGGGGCAAGCCCCCGCGCTTGGGCGATTTCCTCAGGCGCTAGCCCTTGGCGCAAGAGGGCGGCGGACTCCAGAGCGCTATCGCCCACGGAAACACTTGCGGGCGCGTCCTTGTGCGCCGTGATGACTGCCAGAATCCCTTCGCCGTAATCCTCGAGCTTGCGCGCGCCGATGCCGGTGATGCCGCCAAGCGCCGCTAGGTTCTGCGGGCGCTGCTCGTTTAGCTCGGCAAGCGTGGCATCATTGAAGATGACGTAGGCGGGTACGCCCTGAGCGTCGGCCAGTGCCTTACGGTGCTGGCGCAGCGCTTCCCAAAGGGCGCCGTGGCCCTGAGCGCCTGAGCCGCCCTTGCCGCGGCGTGTGGCTTTGGCCTTGGTGGGTTTGCGCAGGGTAAGCGCCTGCTCGCCGCGCAGCACCGGCTTGGCATTGGCGGTGAGATGAATGCCGCCGTGGCCTTCCATGTCCACGCTTAACAAGCCGTTGGCGATCAGCTGGCGATAAAGCGCCTTCCACTCGTTGGCGGAGAGCTCGCCGCCAATACCGAAAGTGCTGATCTTGTCGTGACCAAAGCGGGTGATACGCTCGTTGCTTTTGCCTAGTAACACGTCCACCAGGTACGTTACGCCGAAGCGCTGCTCGGTGCGGTAAACGCACGAAAGCGCCTTTTGCGCCGCCACCGTGGCATCCCAGGTCTCCGGCGGGGTCAGGCAGTTATCGCAATTGCCGCAGGGCTCGTCCAGGTGATCGCCAAAGTAGTGCAAAAGCGCTTGGCGTCGGCAGCTGATGATCTCGCACAGCCCCAGCATGGCATCGAGCTTTTGCTGCTCAATGCGCTTTTGGTGATCATGAGCGCTGGAGTCCTGCTGCATCTGGCGCAGCGTGATCACGTCTTGAAGCCCGTAGGCCATCCACGCATCCGCGGGCAGGCCATCACGCCCGGCGCGGCCGGTCTCCTGGTAGTAGGCTTCGATGCTCTTGGGCAGGTTGAGGTGCCCGACAAAGCGCACGTCCGGCTTGTCGATGCCCATGCCGAAGGCGATGGTGGCGACCACTACCACGCCATCCTCACGCAGAAAGCGGGTCTGGTTCGCTTGGCGTTGCTCAGGCGGCAGGCCCGCATGATAGGGCAGGGCGGTCAGCCCTTGGCGCTCAAGCCAGGCGGCGGTGTCTTCCACCTTTTTCCGGGAAAGGCAGTAGACGATACCCGCCTCGCCGTCGTGGTTCTCACGAATAAAGCGCAGCAGCTGCTCGCGGGCGTTACCCTGGTTTTCGGCGATATGGTAGCGGATGTTGGGCCGGTCGAAGCCGCTGTTGTAGAGCGCCGCGTTTTCGAGCTGTAGGTGCTCGATGATATCGCCCCGAGTGGGCACATCGGCGGTGGCGGTAAGGGCGATGCGCGGCACCTGGGGAAAGCGCTGGTGAAGCTGGGAGAGCTGGCGGTACTCGGGGCGAAAGTCATGTCCCCACTGGGAAACACAGTGGGCCTCGTCAATGGCGAACAGTGCTATCCGGGCCTGATCCAGAAGCGCCTGCATACGCGGCGTGGCGAGCCGCTCGGGGGCCACATACAAAAGGTCCAGCTCGCCTGAGCGCAGGCGGTTCTCCACCTCGACCGCTTCATGATAGTCGAGGCTGGAGTTGAGATAGGCGGCGCGTACGCCGTTTTGAACGAGTGCCGCCACCTGATCCTGCATCAACGCGATCAAGGGCGACACCACGATGGCGGTGCCTTCGCGTAACAGCGCAGGGATCTGGTAGCACAGCGATTTTCCGCCGCCGGTAGGCATCAGTACCAGCGCATCGCCACCGGCAACCACATGATCAATAATCGCCTGCTGCGGGCCACGAAAGTGCTCAAAGCCAAAGACTTCCTGCAGCACCTTAAGGGCCGCCGGGTTGGGTTCTCCGTGCATCCTCGCTCTCCTTTTTGCCGAGCGGGGATTGTCGCACGAAAAAGCTTCTTACGCGTTTGCCTAGCGGATTCCAGCGCGTAGAAAAGCGATCAACAACGGCGCAATGCTAAGGAGCGTGACCGCACTGACCGTTGCCCAGTTAACCCCGGTTTTCGGGGCGGAAAATGTGCCCAGGCCGACGGTTAACGGGCGGCTCTCAATCGAGTCAGCCCACCAATGACCGCAGAAAGCGCTTCTAGTGATGGCTAATCGCACTTGCTCGTAAGGCAGTTGAATAGGCTGAGTCAGCGGTAAGTAGCCATTCCTTAGAAATTTCAGCCAATGGTGATTATGATTTGTACTAGTCAGAAGTTAAGAGAGTGCAGCGTTATTAATAAATGGTAATACAAGGAGGCACTGCTATATATAAAGACAAGCCCCCTAATGATTTATTGGTATTTTTCAGGAGCTATATTGTCGATACATCTCGCTAATCCCTTATTACGTCGCTTTCAACGGGTCGCTTTGATATTGGCGGTTTTTGTCATAGTAGCAATGGGATGGCAGGGGATACGTGTACAAGAAGCATTGTTAACATCCAATGACGACGTCCAGGAACATCTTGAAACTATTACCTTGATTCAAGAATTTCGAGCAACACTGCTCGATCTGGAAACGGGGGAACGGGGCTATGTGGTTACTGGTCAACCTGCCTATTTACTACCTTATCAGCAGGCTCGTGCTCGACTAGCCGACAAACGCGAGCAGTTAGGGCAAATACCTGCGTTCACATCCGCTGATAATGAGCTACTTATCGATAACTTCGATGCTTTAGTCGCTCGTCGTGTGCAAATTGCTGAGGCGAATATTGCCGTGCGTGAAAGCGATGGCTTGGAAGCGGCAGCATTGAGGTTACTGGCGGCGGGCGGCAGGCAAACTATGGATCAACTGCGCAGCCACCTTGGTAGGTGGGAGCACGGGGAGCGTGAGAACTTGAACGCTCAAACTCAGCAGGCTAAGCGGCAAGCGCGAATGTCGCGGTGGATATGGGGAGCAGGCGCTGCTTTCGTGGCGCTACTTTTGATCATCACCTGTGTGTCCATTATTAGCCAATGGCGCCATCGTCAGAAAATCATAGCGATGCAGCAGACATTTATCTCCACGGTTAGTCATGAGTTACGTACGCCACTGACGGTGATACTCGGGGCGTTAAATATGCTGCATAGCGGTATTGGTGGCACGCTGGATAAAGATGTGAAGCGCTTAATAGCAGTAGCGAATGATAACGGTAAGCGTCTAAAACTTTTAATTGACGATATCCTGGATATTGAAAAATTAGAAAGCGGTCAATTGACCTTTAAGTGGCAGTCAGTGCCTCTTAAATCGCTGGTAGAAGAGGCCGTCGATATCAATCAGCCTTATGCGGAAAACTTCGCGGTTTCTTTGGTGTTAGCTCCTCAGGCCTCAACCCCTCCAGATACCAACGATGCCTTGACTCAGCCATTGGAAAGCAGTGATTGCGTTGAAGTAGACCCTGAACGCTTTGCCCAGGTCATGGCAAATTTGATTTCAAACGCTTGTAAACACTCTCTACAAGGCGCTCAAGTAGTGGTTGGCACGCGACGGGTAGATAACCATTGGCTTGAAGTGAGTGTTACTGATAAAGGTAATGGTATTCCGTGGTCATTCCAACCTCGCGTATTTGAGCGCTTTGCTCAGGCAGATGGTTCTGATAAGCGTCGTACAGGAGGAACCGGGCTAGGGTTGGCTATCACCAAAGCACTCGTTGAGGAAATGAGAGGCACCATCGGGTTTCATTCCATACCCCATGAAGGAAGCTGCTTCTGGGTGCGTTTGCCTAAGGATAAAAAGCACAGCTGAAGACCATTGTTCACTCGTTTCAAGGGAAGCTTATGCCAACAACGGATAGCACCATCTTAATAGTTGAGGATGAAGAGGATATTGCCTTCCTCTTGCGCTTCATACTGGAACGTAATGGTTACCATGTCGAACATGCCGAGGATGGAAGACAAGCGCTTGAGCGGGTTGACCCTGGGTCTAGCAGCAGTCAAGTGCCCGATCTAGTGTTACTGGATATTATGCTCCCCTACCATGATGGCCTAGAGGTGCTCGCTCGGCTACGGGCTCAACCTGCATGGGCGGAGGTGCCGGTCTTGATGCTTACTGCAAAGGCACGGGAAGCGGATATCGTGCGTGCCCTAGAGTTGGGCGCGGATGACTATGTGACCAAGCCGTTTCAGCCCGATGAATTGTTGGCCCGCTTACGAAGATTTTTGCGGAAACGTTAAAAAGGAAAATTGATGGGACGCGTTTACCTTGTGACTGGCCAGGAGATGAGGCCACGGAAATGGCAAGTAGCGCTTATCGTGCTGACCTTGGCAATTGCGCCATATGTAGTAGCCGACGAAGGGCGAACTGAACTCGAAGTATCGCAGCGCTATGAACATTTAGACAATGGCTTCTCTGCCTGGCAAGCCCAGCGCCTTGATGCTCAAAGACGAACGGTGAATGGCATCACCTGGTATGGCGCTGTCCTTAGGGAACGCCGCTATGGAAACTGGGATGAGGGTGTCGAAGCTGGCGTTGCGATACCCATAGGGCAAAATTGGGTAATACAGCCAGAGGTAGGGAAAACCTTTGGCGGCAGCTTTTTACCAAAAGGGTACGTTGATCTTCGCGTACAGCGGCTATTGCCTGATGGCTGGGTAGGCAACGCCAGTCTACGCCGTACCGAGTACGATAATTCCCAGATCAATCGCTTAGCGCCAGGGATAGAGCGCTATTGGGGGAATTGGCGTGGCGCGTATACATTGAACATCAGCGATGTTGAAGGAGCAGGAACGCCAATTGGGCATGCGGTGGCGCTTGATCGCTATTACAACGATACAAGTTTTGTCGGTATACGTGCTAGTACAGGACGTGAGGAAGAAGGGCTGCCTAATGGGCGAGTGTTTACTACCTCCGTTTCAGGGCTGGGGCTGCGGGGTAGACACTGGCTTAACGCGGATTGGGCTGTTTCCTGGGATTTGGGCTGGGTTAGCCAGGGGGATATCTATAACCGGTATGGCGCGCAAATAGGCTTACGCCGTGCCTTCTGAATTAGGCGCGCTAGTCGACCTGTTGATGGCGGCCCTACGACAACTAACCGTTTTGCCAAGCGATCCAGCCCTTCGACTTGCCGTATACAGCGCGCTTGCCCTAGCCGCATTAACGTTAGTAGGCATGCTAAACGTGCTGGTACTTTCCGAGCTTGCAGCACGACGTGAGCGAAGGCGAGCCGCCTTCACCCGGTTATGGCGTCCAGTGCTCATAGCCTCGAGTATGGGCGAGCAAGTTGAGTTGCCTTCATTACCTCGTCAGCGTTTGGAAGAGAAGCTCTGGCTACTGCTCATGTGGGCCAACTATCAGCGCCAACTTCGTGGCAGTACGAAAGAGAGGCTAAATACACTTTTTAATCATTTAGCCATGGACAGCTTCGTGTCGGCCCTACTGGATAGCAGGAAGGTACACCGGCGACTGTTAGCGCTAACCTGCCTACGCCATATGGGTGACGAGAGCTTCTGGGTATCTGTAGCGCCTCGGGTAGCGTCATCAAATCCGGTTGAAAGTCTTGCAGCCGCAGAAGCACTGGTGGCAATGAACCCTAGTCGTGCCATGCACTTTTTAGTTCCTCTCTATATTGAGCGCCGGGATTGGGCGTATTTTCGTTTTAAATTACTTTGTAAACAGGCAGGCCGAGAAGCGGCAGGACCTCCACTACTCGCTGCTTTAAAGCAAGCATCTCCGCCGCGAATAGTGGCGCTGTTGGAATGGGTGGTGCCTTCCCACGTGGCTGAGTGGGCAAGGCAAAGCTTACGCCAAACACCTGTTTCTGCAGAACTGAGTAACGAGCAGAGAGACGCCGTATGTGCCTCTCTACGCTGTTTAGCCGAGTTACATGACCCCCAAGACCGTGAGTTAGTAGTAAGCGCACTCGACCACCCGTTACCACAGGTACGAAGCGAGGCTGTTGTTGCGCTCAAGCGACAGGCGACTATTGAAGATGAATCACAATTTACACGTATGCTAAGTGACCCTAATTGGTGGGTCCGTCAAGCGGCAGCTGATGCATTGGTTGCGCTTCCCAATATCGATGAACCACGCCTTAACGCTCTCTGCGAGGGACTGCAAGACCGTTATGGCCGTGATGCATTGCGTCGCGCAATAGCGGAGAAACGCTAATGGGAAGCTGGCAAGCATTACTCGCCATCGACTGGGTCTGGTGGGGGCAGGTTGGTTTTATTGGTTACTTTGTGCTGCTTAATGGCGGATATTTAACGCTCAATGTACTGTCGATGGTGAGCCTTCGTCGCTATATGCGTCAGCGCGCCGAGTTTGGTGAAACGGCCCCTTATTTAGGCATCGAGCCAGCGGTCTCTATTTTAGTGCCCGCGTTTAATGAAGAGGCCACCATTCGAACCTCGCTCTTGTCACTGATGCAGATTCAGTATCCGGAGTTTGAGGTCGTGGTCATTAATGACGGTTCGAAAGATAATACGCTAGCCGTCATGAAAGAGGCATTCGAACTGGAGGAGTATCCTGAGCCACTGCGTCGAACTGTTCCTCATCAAGACGTACTAGGCGTTTATCGCTCGCGTCGCCATAGTCATCTCAAAGTGATTGATAAAGTAAATGGGGGCAAGGCGGATGCCTTAAATGCGGGGATTAACGCAGCCAGGCATACGCTTTTCTGTGCAGTGGATGCCGATTCCATTTTACAGCGAGATAGTTTGTTACGGGTCGTACAGCCCTTTTTAGAGGATGAGAGAACAGTCGCCGCTGGCGGGACGGTGCGTATTGCGAATGGTTCAAAAGTACAGGGTGGATTTCTACTTGAGGCAGGAATTCCCCGCAGTTTGCTCGCGCGCTTTCAGATCGTAGAGTATTTGCGCGCTTTTCTATTTGGTCGTTTAGGCTGGTCGCCAATGAACGCCGTGCTGATTATTTCAGGCGCCTTTGGCTTATTTAATCGTGAACGCGTCATGGATGTGGGCGGCTACAGTACCACTACAGTAGGGGAAGATATGGAGCTTGTGGTAAGGCTTCACCGTTATCACCGTGAAAAGCGTCTTCCTTATCGCATCCATTATTTGCCAGACCCTATCTGTTGGACCGAAGCACCCGAAGATATTGTTACCTTAGGGAAGCAGCGTAGCCGCTGGCAGCGTGGCTTAGCCGAAAGCCTATCGCGCCATACCAAACTGGCGGTAACGAGGCGAGGCGGCGCGCCAGGATGGTTAGCATGGCCCTTTATGGCGCTGTTTGAGTGGTTGGGGCCCCTAATTGAATTGGGAGGCTATCTTTTCATGGTAATCGGTTTCAGTCTGGGCGTTATATCTCCTGTCGCGTTAACTGTCTTTATGCTGGTGGCTATTGGCATGGGGATACTGCTTTCGGTTAATGGTCTTTTGCTGGAAACACTATCATTTCGGGTATACACAAAAAAGCGAGATATGTGGCAGCTGTTTTTTGTAGCAGTGATAGAGAACTTTGGTTATCGCCAATTAAATACTCTCTGGCGCTGCCGGGGTTTATGGCAATGGTTTTCTCGCCGTAAACACCAATGGGGAGCGATGAAGCGTAGTGGTCAGTGGGGGCAGCATTAAGTTATTTCTGCAAACCAGTTGCACTCGATCATTAATGTGCCAAGGTTTTCAATAGCCTTGGTTGGTATTCATATACTGATGCCTGTCTTGAGTATGAGGGCTTATCGAATCCCCGCGCGCAAAAATGATTGCACAAACTGACGCTGAAAGAGCAGAAAAGCGATTAACAACGGCGCAATGCTAAGGAGCGTGGCCGCGCTGACCGTCGCCCAATTAACTCCTGTTTCGGGAGCAGAGAATACGCCCAAGCCGACGGTTAATGGGCGGCTTTCCACTGAATTGGTCACTACCAGCGGCCACAAAAAGTTGTTCCAGTGATGGCTGATGGACACCAACCCATAGGCCAGGTACGTAGGCTTGGCCAAGGGCACGTAGACCTTCCAGAGAATTTCCAGCCAGTTGCAGCCTTCGATACGCGCAGCATCTTCAAGCTCCCGAGGAATGGTCTTGAACGTCTGGCGCAACAGGAAAATACCAAAGGCGCTGGCTACATAAGGCAGGCCAATACCGGTGATGGTGTTGATTAACCCCAGCTCGCTGGCAATACGGTAGTTTTCCACAATCAACACTTCGGGAAATACGAATAGCTGAATCAGCACCAGCATAAACAGCAGGTTTTTACCCGGAATGGGAAAGCGTGCAAAGGCAAATGCCGCCAGCGTACACACCACAAACTGAGCGAGTACTACGCCTGTCACCAAAGCAAAGGTGTTTAGGTAATAGCGGCCAAAGGGCGCCTGTGACCAGGCGTTAACGAAGTTATCTAGTGTCAGCGGGGCAAACAGATCAAAGCGCACCATAAATTCGCTGGGATGGAAGGCAGCCCAAAAAGCGTACAGCAGCGGGAAAATCCAAATCACTGCCAATAGCCACGCCGCCACGGTTTCAAGCGATGGAATGGATAGTTGGCGTGATCGAGACGTCGAGTTCCTGGTGTTCGAATGTGTTGTGGTTGAACTCATTGGTAATGCGTCCTGCGGTCTAGAATCGTGAACTTCAGCGTGGCAATCACCGCAAGTACCAGCAGAATCACCACCGTAATGGTGGCCGCCGTGGTGCGATCAAAAAACGAGAACGCATTTTCGTAGACATAATACAGCAGCAGATTGGTCGCATTATTGGGGCCGCCCTTGGTCAGAATAAACAGATGGTCAACGACGCGTACCGCATTGATTAATGCGTTGATCAGCACAAACAGCGTGGTCGGCATTAAGAGTGGAAAGGTCACTCGCCAGAAGAAGCTCCAGCGGCTGGTGCCTTCAAGGTCGGAGGCTTCTTTCAACTCAGGCGGAATGCCTTGAAGTGCGGCGAGATAAAAAATCATAAAAAAGCCGGCTTCTTTCCAAATCGACATCACGATCACCGAACCCAGCGCCACGCTCGGGTCGCCCAGCCAATTCACCCCGGAAAACCCCAGCGCCCCGAGCAACTTGTTAAACAGGCCAATTTGCGGGGCATAGAAAAACATCCAGATATTGGCCGCGGCAATCATGGGCAAAATAGTCGGTGTGAAGTAGGCCATACGCACAAGGCCGCGCCCCGGCAGCTTGCCGTTAACGAACAGCGCCATGCCTAGCGCCAGGGCAATGGAGGTAGGGATCGTGCCTAGCGCGTAGATCAAGTTATTGCGCGCTACCTTCCAAAATTTGGGGTCATCGAACAGAAACCGGTAATTCTCAAACCCTACGAACTCTGTTGGAGCACCACGAAAGCCAGGGAGAAACAGGCTGTTAATCACGGTCGTAATAGTGGGCAGATACGCAAAAGCGGCTAACAGCACCGCAGCTGGAAGTAACAGCAATGCGCCATACATCTGCATTTTGTGGTGGGCGGTTAATGCCATGGGTAACTACCGCAAGTGAAGAAAAGCCGGGGCGAACCCCGGCGAATGGGCAAGGAAAGGCTTAACGTGCGTAACGACGCAGTATGGCGTCCGCTTCCCGCTGGGCTTGGTTAAGCGCGGCTTCCGGTTCCATCTGACCGGTTAACGCTGCCTGAACGGCGTTATCCAGCGTGCGGCGAATGCGGCCACCCTGGTAGGTGGAAAGCTCGGCAGTACCGTATTCCAGCTGGTCACGGGCAACGGCGGCGGGCGGGAAACTCTCCACGTATTCGCGTAGCGCATCGGTCTCGTAAGCGGCCGGGCTAACGCCCATGTAGCCCGTTTCAATCGACCAGTCGGCGGCGCGTTCCGGTGCGGTCATCCAGCGAATAAACGTCATTGCAGCGCGCTGCTCTTCTTCAGAGGCATTTTTAAAGATGTAGAAGTTGCCGCCGCCGGTGGGACTGCCGCGCTGGGTGTTCATGGGCAGCATGGCGACGCCGAAATCAAAACCGGCCTCGTTGCGCACGGCAGTCAGGTTGCCGGTGGTGTGCCACATCATGGCGGTGGACTGCTCGATAAAGTTCTGACGCAGCGTGCCCCACTCAATGGTGCCGTCCGGCATGGCGTTATGTTCGGTCGCCAATGACACCCAGTATTCAAGGGCTTCAACTGCAGCGGGATCATCAAAATAGACCTCGGTGCCGTCTTCACTCATCAAACGGTGGCCGTTCTGAAACGCGAACGCCTGGAACATCCAGTACGGGTAGCCGGTAGACGGCACCATCACGCCCCATTGGTCACCGTTGGAGGCTTCGCGAATCGTCGACGCCATATCGGCCATTTCCTGCCAGTTTTCCGGCGGAGTTTCAGGGTCTAAACCGGCTGCTTCAAAGGCGTCCTTGTTCCAGAACAGCACAATGGTGGAGCGCTGGAAAGGAATGCCGTAGGTATTGCCATCCAACTGGCCGTTTTCCATCAGGCCGGGGTAGAAGCTGTCGAGCCATTCGCGCTCTTCATCGGTTTCGACCAGGTCATCGAATGCCACAATGGCGTCCTGCTCGATCAGTTCGTAAAGGTCGATGGAGAACATCACCGATAGCTGCGGCGTATCGCCTGACTCAATCGCCGACATCGTGCGCACGCGGGTGTCGTCGTAGTTGCCGGCGTAGATGGCTTCTACCGAGATATCGGGATGCTCGCTCTCAAACTCATCGACGAGATTATCGATCACGTCCGTCAGGGCGCCGCCGACCGATATGGGGTAGTACATGGTCAGGTCAACGGGATCAGCGCTTGCCTGGGCGGCGCTTAATAGTCCGGCCACCAGGGCTGTGGTCGCAAAAGGGATACGCAAACGCATAAAAGACTCCACGAACATTAATGTTGGAAAGAGCCCACCACGGGTGGACGGGGGATTGATCGGTGTGTAGACGACAGTAGAGTCGGCGTCAGGTCATGACGCCGCAGCCCATCGGTACCAAACAGGTGGGCACTTTCCGCCGTCCAATGCAGGCGGCACGCTTGGCCGGTTAGCGCATGCTTGCCGCTTAGCCGAACCCGAAGGGTATGGGTGCCTACGGTGACGTGAGCGATCGTATCGGCGCCCAAATACTCCTCGCTAAGTACGGTGGCCGGAACGCCAGGCTCTGATGCCGGGCGTAGCTCAATATCTTCCGGGCGAATGCCTAACTGCCCGCCAGCAGCTTCTAGCGGCGCGACCGTGGTGGTCGGTTCGCCGTCGATAACCGCACCCTGATCGCCTTTTACAAGTGGCAGCAAGTTCATGGCAGGACTCCCTATAAAGCTAGCGGCAAAGGCGCTGGCAGGCTGGTTATAAAGCTCGTCAGGCGTACCGTCTTGGACGATGCGGCCGTGCTGCATCAGAATCACGCGATCCCCCATGCTCATGGCTTCGACCTGATCGTGGGTTACGTAAATGACAGTCATGTTCAGGCGGCTCTGAAGCGCCTTGATCTCCCGGCGCATATCGCTGCGTAGCCGCGCATCCAGGTTGGAGAGCGGCTCATCCATCAAACAGATCGGGTGCTCTGAAATAATCGAGCGGGCAAGCGCCACCCGCTGGCGCTGGCCGCCGGAAAGCTGGGCCGGTTTACGGTCCAGGTAGTCGGTAAGATCGACAAGCTCGGCCACCTTGGCCAGCCGCTCACGCTGTTCAGCCTTGGGCACCTTACGGCTGCGCAAGCCAAATACGATATTGTCGGCAACGCTTAAATGCGGGAACAGCGCATAGGATTGAAACACCATGCTTAAGCCGCGGTCACCCGGCGGCAGGCGTGTCACATCGCGCTCACCGATATGGATCTGCCCGTCGCTTGCCTCTTCCAGGCCCGCAATCATGCGCAGCGTGGTGGATTTTCCGCAGCCCGAAGGGCCCAGCAGAATGACAAACTGACCAGGCGTTACGTCAAAGGAAATGCTATCGACAGCGGTCGTCGCGTCCCAACGCTTGGTGACGCGATCCAAGCGGATTCGCGATTGCTCCATAACACTCATCACCAGCTGTTGGTTATTGTTGGTCAGCTTGCGTTGAAGGTGTGTCAGTTGTGTGACGCCTATATGTCGAAGTTGTGTCAGGTAATGGTTATATAGCTCTCTTGGCTAAAGACCACAACGTGGCAGGAAAACATAACCTTTATTATGGCTTGAGAGCCGAGGCGGGCATCGCATAACGCCGAGTCGATTTACCCGCTTTCACCACCTGCCCCGGTACCTCATGGCCGATAAGCTCGGGGAGGGTGGCGGCGACGTCAAGCAGGGCCTCCAGGTCAACACCAGTGTCCACGCCCATGGCTTCAAACATATGCACTAGGTCCTCGGTACACACGTTGCCGGTGGCGCCGGGGGCGAAGGGACAGCCGCCCAGGCCACCGAGTGCGGCGTCAAAGCGGGTAATGCCTGCTTGCCACGCCGCCAGCGCGTTCGCCAGGCCCATGCCGCGGGTGTTGTGAAAATGCAGGGTGAACGGCATTTCGGGCCATCGCTTAAGCACGGCATCACACAGGCGTTTGACCTGAGCAGGGTTGGCCATGCCGGTGGTATCGCACAACGTTACCCCTTGAATGCCTAGCGCAATCAGCTTTTCGACCAGCTCCAGCACTCGCGCTTCGGGCACCTCACCTTCGAAGGGGCAGCCAAACGTGGTGGAGAGGGAGGCGTTGATAAACACGCCGCTGCCTTGAGTCACGTCCAAGATAGCCGCGAACTGCTCAAGCGACTGCTCCGGCGTCATGCGCAGGTTGGCTAGGCCGTGGCTATCGCTTGCCGACATCACTAGGTTGATCTCATCGACGTTGCAGGCAAGCGCGCGTTCGGCACCTTTTACGTTGGGTACCAGCACGGTGATGTCTACGCCTTCCCGGCGCTGAATGCCGGTAACCACGTCGGCGGCATCGCGCAGGTTGGGAATCGCCTTGGGGGAAGTAAACGACGTCGCTTCGATGCGTTTAAGACCCGTGGAGGAGAGTGCGTCAATCCAGCGGATTTTGTCTTCGGTAGGTACAAAACGCGACTCGATTTGCAGGCCGTCACGCGGGGCCACTTCGTTGATCTCGATTCTCAAAGGGCAGGTTGATAACTGGCTCATAACAAACTCCTTAAATGATGCCTGCTTGGCGCAGTTTGGCGCGAGTTTCCTGATCGATACCCAGCTCGTCCAATACGTCGTCGGTATGCTGACCAAGCGCTGGGCCGCCATTGCCCAAACGTCCAGGCGTGGCGCTTAGCTTGGGCAGTACGCCGGGAACCTTGAGCGGCTGGCCATTGGGGCGGGTAAAGGTTTGAATCATCTCCCGCGCCAGGTAGTGGGGGTCAAAGGCGATATCTTCAGCGGTGTAGGGGTAGCCTGCGGGTACTCGGGCATCATCCAGGGCCTGTAGAATGGCATCGCGCGGGCGCTCTAGTGTCCAGGCTTCAATGGCTGCGTCAATCATGGCGGCTTGCCGGCTGCGCCCGTCGTTATGGGCAAGCGCTGGGTCATTGGCTAAATCTTCTCGGCCAATCACGCCCATCAAGCGTTTGAAGATGCTGTCACCATTGCCCGCGATAAGCACATAGTCGCCGTTCAGGCAGCGGTAGGCGTTGGATGGCGTAATGCCGGGAAGGGCACTGCCGCTGGGCTCGCGGACCTGGCCGCTGGCATCGAATTCCGGCAGCAGGCTTTCCATCATCGCGAACACTGACTCGTAAAGCGCGACATCGATCTCCTGGCCCAGGCCGCTGCGGTTACGCTCCTGAAGGGCCAGCAAGGTGCCGATCACCGCGTAGAGCGCGGAAAGCGAGTCGCCGATACTCACGCCCACTCGCACGGATGGCTCATCCGGCTGGCCGGTAAGGTAACGCAGCCCGCCCATCGCTTCACCAATCACGCCAAAACCGGGCTTGTCGCGGTAGGGGCCTGTCTGTCCGTAACCCGAAATATGCACCATGATCAGCCGCGGGTTCAGGGTAGATAACGCTTCCCAACCCAGCCCCCAGCTTTCCAGCGTGCCGGGGCGGAAATTCTCCACGACAATGTCTGCCTCGGCGGCAAGCTGGCGCACCAGTGCCTGGCCCTCTTCGCTACGTAAATCCAGCGCTACTGAGCGCTTGTTGCGGGTCTGCACATGCCACCAGAGCGAGGTGCCGTCTTCGATCATTCGCCATTTGCGAAGTGGATCGCCGGCACCAGGCGGCTCGATCTTAATCACATCAGCACCAAATTCACCCAGCAGTTTGGTGGCAAAAGGGCCGGCGATCAGCTGGCCTAACTCAAGCACTTTTAGGCCCTGCAAGGGGAGCTGGCGCGCCTCAGGAGCATTCATCAAGGTTCTCCTCTACTTATCGTTATTCGCAGTGAGCGCCAGCATGGGGCAGCCGTTTAGGGTCGACAATTAGGCAATGGGTAACAAAGGGTTCGTGGCTGGCGAAGGTATGCGCTAGCATGAGCAGATTGTTGGTTAAAGGATGTGATCATGCGCCGCTTCGACTTTGTCACCCTTAAGCTGTTTATTTCTGTGGCAGACGAAGGACGCCTGACGGCCGCGGCCGAACGTGAGCATCTTGCCCTTGCCGCGGTAAGCAAACGGATTAGCGACCTGGAGGCGCTGGTAGGGACTACGCTGCTGTATCGCCGCCCTAGAGGCGTTGAGCTGACTCCCGCCGGGCAGGCATTTTTGCACCATGCCCGACGTATCATGGATAATATTGAGCGTCTGGAAGCGGAGCTAAGTGAATATGGCGAAGGGGTGCGCGGTCACGTGCGTATCCACTCCAACACCTCAGCAATTATTGCGTTTCTCCCTCAGGATCTCAGCACCTTCTCCCGCCACTACCCCGATATTAAAATTGACCTGCAGGAACGGGTGAGTAGTGAAATTGTGACCGCCGTACGCGATGGATTGACCGATATCGGCATCTTCGCAGGGCACGTCGCAGCACCTGACCTTCAGAAGCTTTCGTACCGGCATGACCGGCTGGTATTGGTGACGCCTGGCAATCACCCGCTGGCAGAGCGTGAAAGCATTGCCTTCAATGAAGCGCTCGACTTCGATTTTATCGGCCTCCAGCAAGATGCCTCGCTGCAAGCGCTGCTGCATGAACAAGCCAATTTCGCTGATAAAGCGCTGCGTATGCGTATTCAGGTACGTAGCTTCGACGCCATTTGCCGCATGATTAATCACGGTATGGGCGTGGGCATACTGCCGGAACAAACCATCTATCGCGAACTGGGGGATCTGGAGTTGAAAAGCATTCCGCTTAGCGACCCCTGGGCGCAACGTGAGTTGGTGATCGGTATGCGCCGCTATGCCACGCTACCGGCCACTGCCCGCCATTTAGTGGATCACTTAGTTAAAGATGAAACGACGCCTTTTTAAACGCCATATATACCTTTCGGCTTCGCGTTTGAAGAATGCTCGTCCACGTGATGAACCCTCCATTACAGGCCGATCCCTGAATAAACCTGGCTAGCGACTGCCGGTGTTTCTTCATCTTTAGTCGTATGCTGATTCGTGGAAGCGTTCAAACGCCCGTTATCATGGGGTTTCTGGCCATCGTATTTGACGAAGCCTGACTTCTCGAACGTCGATTTGAGCGTATCGGCGGCTTGTTTCAAGATCGATAGGGACAACATCGCAACATCCTGCCTATAACGACAAATTGAGAGAGTACATCTCATGCAAAAATCACTGCTTGCCACGCTCACCGCGTTAGGCATTTTAGCGGTTGCTCCCTTCGCGCTGGCCAACCCGATTGAAATTCAAGTTAACAACACCATGAGTGAAGGCGGCTCTGAAAGTGCTGCGGTTGAGCGCTTTGCGGAGTACCTGGAAGAGCAGGCGCCGGGGCGCTTCAACGTACGGCCTTTCCTGGCAGGCTCTTTGGGCGGTGAAGATTCCGTACTGGAGCTGCTCAACCTGGGCCAAACCCAGCTTTCACTCACCGGTGGCAACTGGCGCCAGCAATACGCACCGGAATACGACGCCATTACCGTGCCCTTCCTGTTCACGACCTGGGATGAGGTGGATAACTATATCGATAGCCCATCAGGGCAAACCCTGATCGAACAGGCGGAACAGCAGGGCGGCCTCAAGTTTCTGGGTGTTCAACATCGCGGGCCGCGCCATATGACGGCCAATAAAGAGATTCGTACGCCGGACGACCTTCAGGGCTTTCGCCTGCGCCTTCCATCACTGCCAATTTGGCTGGAAGTCTGGCAAGAGGTAGGTGCCCAGGTGGTTAACGTTCCCGCCCCGGAAATCTATCTCGCCATGCAGACCCGCCAGGTCGATGGCCATGAAAACTCCCTGTCTTCACCCTATACCCGGCGTTTGTGGGAAGTGCAGGACTACCTCATCACCACCAGCCACGTGCAGTTCCCGTGGAGCTGGGTCGCTAGTGCGCGCTGGTGGGAGGGGCTGGATGAAGAAGATCAGGCCCTGATCACTGAAGCGGTTGATGTCGCGCGAGCACATGGCACCGAGCAGGAGCGCGAACTGGATGATTTCTACCTGGGTGCACTTCAGGAAGAGGGCATGACGGTTGTTGAACCAGATATTGAAGCCTTCCGCGAAGCGGCCATGCCCGCCATTGATCGTGTGCTGTCAGAAATGGCCGACGGTGTACGCGACGACGCTATCAGCGCGAGCCAAGTAAGCGACTGATCATCATCAGGTGGCGGCATTATGATGCCGCCACCGTCTTAGGTAAGGAGTTATCTTGTGGATGGAGCACTGCCACCCGCAAACGGAGCCGATCGTTTGGCTTTTTACGTGCTGCGCTATGTGACCCGCTTTTGCGATGCCGTAGGCGTTGCGCTACTGGTCGGCATTTTAGGGTTGATCGTGATCGCCGTGGTTGCCCGCGATCTGTTGAACTGGGGCATGCCCTGGACCGAGGAAGTCGTCTCGCTGTTAGCCATTTACGCCATTGGTTTCGGCTCGATCTCCGCTTGGGTACGCAGCGACCATCTGGTCGTGGATCTGTTTAGCCATCGACTGAGTGCGCTGGGCCATCAAGTGCAGTATCGGCTGACGGCTATTATCTCCGTCGGTTTTTTTGTACTAGCCAGCTGGGGCGCCTGGATCATGTCTGATATGAGCGCCAACAATAAAACAGTCTCGTTAAGTATCAGTTTTTCCTATCTCTATTACGGCTTGTTATTCAGTTTTGTTGCCATGGCGCTGATCGCCACCTGGCAAACCTTACGTGGCCCCGTCACGTGGTTGAATAAACCCGCGCACGAGGAGATAACGTCATGATGGAACTTGCGATATTCGTCGGTGGGCTGCTGTTCTTAATGATGATTGGCCTGCCCGTGGTGGTGTCGATTGGGGTTACCTCTTTTATTGCGCTGGCGGTAACCGGGGCCGGCGGCTTGCCGGTTGAGCTGCTTTCACTGCGCATGGTGCAAACGCTTAATAATTTCACCTTGATGGCGATTCCGCTGTTTATCCTGGCAGCCAACATCATGAACCTGGGTTCGACCACGACCCGGATATTTGATTTTGCGACGGCTCTGGTGGGTTTTACCAAAGGCGGGCTGGGCCACGCCAACGTGGTGGCGAGTTCTATCTTTGCCACTATGTCCGGCACTGCGGTGGCCGATGCCGCCGGGCTTGGCAGTATCGAAATCAAGGCGATGAAAGAGCGCGGCTATGCGCTCGACTACACGACCGGGATTACCGCGGCTTCGAGTGTGGTGGGCCCTATTCTGCCACCGAGCATTGCGCTGGTGGTTTACGGCTGGCTCGCTAATGTGAGTATCGGTGGGCTCTTCATGGCAGGGCTGCTGCCAGGTATTTTAATGGCACTCCTGCTGATGGGCATGACCGTATTACTTGGCGCCACAGGCAAAGTCGTGATGCCTGCTCCCGTACCCTTTGATGCAGGTGAGGTCGTTCGGACCGGCAAGCGGGCCATTTTACCTTTGATGATGCCCGCGATAATCGTGGGTGGTATCTGGGGTGGCTTCTTCACACCAACAGAAGCTGGCGCGATCGCTTCGCTGTATGCGGTGATATTGGGCGGCGTTATCTATCGCGATCTGAGCTGGAAGAGTCTGTATGACGCGTTTCGCCGTACGCTGATGTTCAGTGCGGTCATTCTATTGATCATTGCGGTATCAAGCTTCTATGGCTGGATTCTGGTGCGTATCGGCATTCCCCAGGCGTTAGCCGGTCAAGTGGCCAGTATCGATATGCCCACTATTGCACTACTGATCTGTTTTGCGCTGTTCTTCCTGCTGATCGGCTGCTTTATGTCGGTCATTGAAAGCATTTTGATTTTTACCCCTATTGTGGTGCCTGCCGCGCTGAGTGCTGGGCTGGACCCGGTGCATTTCGGTATCGTGATGGTGATTACCCTGTCGGTCGGGGTTATTACGCCGCCGTTCGGCACGGTGCTGTTCATGATGGTGGGCATTACCCGGCTGCGTTACGGCCAAGTGGTCAAGGCGGTGCTGCCGTTTTTGCTGCCTATTATCGCGACCATTTTATTGTTGATTGCTGTGCCGGGGTTGGCCACCTGGCTGCCTGGGGTGATGGGCTACTGAAAGATTGCTGAATAGTGATAAACGTACACCGCCCCGCAGGGTTAACCTGCGGGGCGGTGTACGTTTACGATGGATACTTTTAGGTAGAAGGGTTAGGCAGAATGCGCCCTGGATTCATCAGACCTTTTGGGTCGAACAGGGATTTAACGCCGCTAAGCAACTCCCGCTCGATAGGCGAAAGCCGCGCCAAATAGGCTGCCTGCTTGGTGCGCCCAATGCCGTGTTCGGCGCTGATGCTGCCGTGGAACTCGTCAAGCACGTCAAAAAGCTGCTCTTCCAAAGCGTACAGGTGGGCTTTTTTATCCACGTCAGGAAGCGCAGTGGGGGGCAGGATATTGAAGTGCAGATTGCCATCGCCCACATGCCCGTAAGCAATAATTTCGCACTCGGGAGAAGCGTTCATTACTACTTCACTGGCGCGAGTGACAAAGTCAGGAATGGCTGAGATAGGTATCGAAATATCGGTACGTAAATGCTCGCCGCGCCGCCTCTGACCTTCCAGCATGCTTTCACGAAACTGCCACAGCTGCGCGGATTGGGTAGCGCTGGATGCCAGCGCTCCATCGAGCACCAGGTCACGCGCCATACCGGTTTCCAGCAGTTGCTCCAGCATAGCGCCTAGATCCACCGGCCCTGTGGCCGCGACTTCCATCAGTACGTACCAGGGGTAAGCGCTTTCCAGCGGGTCGCGTAGCTCGGGCGTTGCCTCTATCGCAAGCTCAATGCAGCGACGGGGAATGAGCTCGAAGGCCGTGAGCAAATCACAGCAGTCGCGTCGCGCTAAACTATATAGATCGATCACCGCTTGTACCGATGGCAGGCCTAGCAGGGCGGTGCGGTTCTGGGTAGGGCGAGGAGTGAGTTTTAGCACGGCGCCAGTGACAATCCCCAAGGTACCTTCACTGCCCAGAAACAGCTGTTGAAGGTCGTAACCGCGGTTGTCCTTATGCAGAGCATTGAGGCTATCCAGAACGCGCCCATCAGGCAGCACGACCTCAAGGCCGAGCACCAGCTCGCGCATCATGCCGTAGCGCAGCACGTTAAGCCCGCCTGCGTTAGTGGCGATATTGCCGCCAATCTGACAGCTGCCCTGCGCGCCGAGCGAAAGCGGAAAGTCGCAGTCATGCTCCGTTGCGGCCAGTTTGACGTTTTCGAGAATACAGCCCGCATCCACCGTGATAGTGAAGTTGATGGGATCAATGGCGCGCACGTTATTCAGGCGTTCGAGACTGATCACCAGCTCCTGACCGCTTGCCGCGGGCAAGGCGCCTGCCACCAAGCCGCTGTGACCGCCCTGGGGCGTCATCGCGATACCTTGTGCGTAGCAGCGCCGAACAACTTCAGCGACTTCCGTTGTGTTTGCCGGGCGTGCCACGGCCAACGGCATACCTAGCGTGACGCCCGCCCAGTCGCTGACGTAGCGCGCCATGTCGCCTGGCTCGCGCAGCAGGCCACGCTCGCCAAGTAGGCTGGTGAGTTCATTTAGAAAGCTAGTAGTGTCTGTCATTGGGCTGCTTCCTGCCAGGCTGCTCCCTCGGGGTAACGATGCTGTGCCTGGGACTCGGCATGCATGGCAATGCTGTAGCCCGGTGCCTCGGGTACCTGATAGCGTCCATGGTTGATCACTACCGGGTCGATAAAGTGTTCGTGAAGATGGTCCACATACTCAAGCACGCGCCCTTCAAGCTCACCGGATACCGCGATGTAGTCAAACAGCGAGATGTGCTGGGTGTATTCACACAGCCCAACGCCGCCGCCATGCGGGCAAACCGGTACGTCGAATTTAGCAGCCATCAGCACGACTAGAATCACTTCGTTGAGCCCACCCAGACGGGCAGCGTCCAGCTGGCAGTAGTCAATAGCGTCTGCCTGAAAGAACTGCTTGAACATCACTTTGTTGTGGCAGTGTTCGCCGGTCGCGACCCCGATAGGCGCGACGCGGTGTCGGATTTCCGCGTGACCCAAAATATCGTCGGGGCTGGTGGGCTCTTCGATCCATAGGGGATCGAATTCAGCCAGCCGCCGCATTTTGGCCACCGTTTCGTCGACCTCCCACACCTGGTTGGCGTCCATCATCAGTACATTGTCCCAACCGATGACTTCACGCAGTAGCGCTGCCCGGCGGGCATCCTCTTCAATATCGCCGCCGATTTTTTGTTTAAAGTGAGTCCAGCCCTCTGCTAAAGCTTCCCGGGCCAGGCTGCGCACTTTTTCATCGCTGTAGCCAAGCCAGCCCGCTGAAGTGGTATAGCCGGGGTAGCCATCGCGGCGCATTTCGGCTTCACGCGCCGCTTTGCCGGGGGCCTGGCGGCGCAGCAGGCAAATTGCTTCTTCAGGCGTTAGCGCATCGGTAACAAAGCGGAAATCCAGGCAGCGCACCAGCTGCTCCGGGGTCATATCCACCAGCAGTTTCCATACCGGCTTGCCTTCGCGTTTTGCCCACATATCCCACACGGCGTTAACGATGGCGGCGGTGGCTAGGTGAATCGCACCTTTATCCGGCCCAATCCAGCGTAGCTGACTGTCGCCGGTAAGCTCGCGCCAAAACGTGCCCATATTCTCGGTAATTGAGGAAAGCGTGCGGCCTTCGATCAGTGGCGCTAATGAGTGGACAGCGGTGACCACAATCTCGTTGCCCCGGCCAATAGTAAAGGTTAAGCCATGACCTTCTGGGCTGCCGTCATCGGTATGCAGAATGACATAGGTGGCGGAGTAATCGGGTGCGGCATTCATGGCATCCGAGCCATCGAGCGAGCGTGAGGTGGGAAAACGAATATCCTGGATTTCAATGTGTGTAATTGTTGTCATTGCGTTCTCCTGGGGTGTGATTTAAGTAGTGAAAAGATCAGCGGCGGGCCAAGTGACGCATCAGTTCGCGAATGCCGTAGGTCCAGGGCGGCAGCTGATCGCTTCTGCCCACCGGGTTAACCAGGGAACCCAAGGTTGGGGTGGCAATAGTGACGCGATCACCGAGGTGGTGGGTAAAGCCCTGGCCTTTGCCATCGCGGTCTTTAATGGGTGAGAACATGGTGCCCAGAAACAGCATAAAACCATCAGGGTACTGGTGGTGGTCGCCGATGGTTTGGCTTACCAGATCCAGCGGGTCGCGGCTTATTTCACGCATATCGCTCTCGCCTTGAAGCAGAAAGTCGTCATCCTCACCTTCAATACGCAGTGAGACTTGGCAATTGCGCACGCTGTCGATAGTAAAGTGATCATCGAACAATCGAATAAACGGGCCGATGGAGCAGGAGGCGTTGTTATCTTTCGCTTTGCCAAGCAATAGTGCGCTGCGCCCTTCAACATCGCGCAAGTTGACATCATTGCCTAGAGTCGCACCACGTACCTGACCGCGGCTGTCCACGGCCAGCACGATTTCCGGCTCAGGATTATTCCACTGCGAGGACGCATGCAGCCCCACCGGTGTGCCAAAGCCTACCGAGGAAAGCGGCTGGGCTTTGGTAAACACTTCCGCGTCAGGGCCGATACCCACTTCCATATACTGTGACCAGCCACCGCGCGCCTGAAGCGCTGTTTTTAGCGCCATGGCTTCTTCAGACCCGGGGGCAATCCTGGAAAGATCGGTACCAATCAATGCCTGCAGGTCATCGCGCAGCGCAACGGCTTTAGCCGGGTCGCCGCCAGCCTGCTCTTCGATTACCCGCTCCAGCAAACTGACGGCGAAGGTGACGCCGCAGGCTTTAACAGCCTGAACATCGCAAGGGGCGAGCAGGTAGGGCGCTTGTGGTTGAGTCTGTTGGGAGTTTGTCAGCAGCGTCTCGATACTGCCCAAAGGAGTACCCTCTGCGCGCCGCACAACTTCTAGCACATCGTCGCGTTCCAGCAGGTCGGCCATGGTGGGGCCAAACTCGGTGATATCGATGATGTTGCCCTCGTGCACCGTGACCAATGCAGGGCCCGCGCGCGTGCCATCCAGCCATACGCGGCCCACGAGCAGGGCGTTATCCAGGTCGTTGGGAAGAGTGTCAGTTAGTGATAGTGGCTGCATGAGTGCCTCCTGATGGGCTGGCGACCGGCAGTTGATACCTTGTCGCCTATGTTTTTATAGACTGTTGTTACAGACGGTTGTTATAGAGGTTGTTCTGTATGACAGGTATACCAGAGCATGACTTACTCTAGCGTACCGCTACAATTCGGGTCGATAAGCAAATCTGTTTAGATGAAGGTGGTTGCGCAATTGAAGGCCACTAGCTAGGTTTTAAACTGCTGGTATGATACGTATACAGCAAGATGGTCAGTTACATCCGCTATTGCTACTCGCAAATAACCAACAATAAATCTAATGGTTGTGAGGAAAATAAGATGCGCTACAAAAGCCAATACCACCTAGCCATGTCTCGCCTGTTAACCGCTACGCTAATCGCTGCGGGTATCAGTGTGGCCGGTGCGGTACATGCCGCCGAGAACCTGCGTTTTGCCCACGTTTATGAAACGTCGGAACCTTTCCATAAATGGGCGCTGTGGGCGGCGGATGAAATTGAAGAGCGGACCGACGGACGCTACACCATGCAGGTATACGCAGCCTCTTCTTTGGGTAAAGAAGAAGACATTAATGAAGGGCTTGGGCTAGGCACGGTGGATGTTATCTATACCGGCACGCAGTTTGCTGGTCGCGGTTACGGGCCTATCGGCATTGCGGGGGCTGCGTATATGTTCCGTGATTTTGATCACTGGCAGGCCTTTGCTGACAGTGACCTGTTCCAGGAAATTGCCCAGGGCTACCAGAATGCCACCGGCAACGTCCCACTGGCGCTCAACTATTATGGCGAACGCCATGTAACATCGAATACGCCGATCAATACACCCGAGGATATGGCAGGCCTCAAGATACGTGTGCCCAACGCGCCGATGTACATGATGATGCCCAACGCGGTAGGCGCTAACCCCACCCCAATCGCTTTCGATGAAGTCTACCTGGCCCTGCAACAAGGCGTGGTCGACGCGCAGGAAAATCCGCTGCCGACCATTCGTGCCAAGGCCTTTCATGAGGTACAGGATTACATCAACCTGACCGGCCACATTACCGATTCGCTGATCACGATCGTAGGCGGTCCACGCTGGAACCAGCTAAGCGAAGAGGATCAGGAGATATTCCGCGAGGTGTTCCAGGAGGCCGCTGAGAGCAACACCCAGGATATCCTGCAGGCTGAGGAAGAGTTGGTCGCCTGGTTTGAGGAGCAGGGCAATACCATCAACGAAGTGGACCGCGACATCTTCCGTGAGGCCGTTGTGCCCGCCCATAACGGCAATGCCGCCACCTGGGATCAGGAAATCTACGATCGCCTACAGGCTATCGGCCAATAATCCAACCTCAGCGAGCACTTCGCTAACTTTTTGGCGAAGTGTCTGGAGTATTGTGCCATGAGTGACGCACGCGAAGATGCACCGCCCAGCATTGATCCAATGGTGGATTTTGAATCCGCCTTCGACGATGCCCCCTTCAAACTGAGTGATTATCGAATTGAAGACTTTGTGACCCTGACGCTGTTCTGGGCACTTATTCTGGTGGTATTCACTCAGTTTTTTAGCCGCTATGTGCTGGGCAGTTCTATCGGCTGGACTGAGGAAATTGCCCGTTATCTGCTGATCGGGGTTGGCTTTTTGGGCAGCGTAATGGCCGCCCGCAACGGTAGCCACATCATGGTGGAGTTCTTCTACCACTACATGCCGCCGTGGCAGGCGCGCTTACTGGAGCGCCTGGTGGGCCTGGTAAGCCTTGGCTTTTATATAGCAATGGCGTGGATCGCCTATCAGTTGGCGTCACGTACCAATAGCTTGATGGTGTCGGTCGACCTGCCCAAGAGCATCATCTATTTCACGGTCTGTGCGGCGTTTGTATTAATGGCGCTACGTACCATCCAGCGGCTTTATCTGAAGTACCGGGATCGTACCGATGTCGTTTGAGAAGTGGTTTCCCGTCACGCCATTTTTATCGAGAGGCCTGCCATGTCCCGAATTTCCATGATGCGCTGGCAAAAACCGCTAGTGTCGCCGCTGCTGTCGGCACTGGCCGTGCTGGGTTGCGTACTATTACCGCTGATGGGCTATGACCTCGGCTTCTTGTTTTTCGCCTTATTCACTATGTTGGTGCTCGGGGTTCCCATCGCGGTTAGCTTGGCGGGCGCCTGCTTGATGTTTGTACTGATCACAGGCCAGGTGCCCAACATCGTCATAGCGCACCGTATGATCAACGGTATCGACAGCTTCCCACTCCTGGCCATTCCGTTTTTTATCTTTGCTGGTAGCTTGATGAATAACGGTGGCATCACTGAGCGGATCTTCAATTTTGCCAAGGCCTTGATGGGCTGGATGCGCGGTGGGCTGGGGCACGTGAATGTGGGCGCCAGTATCGTGTTTTCTGGAATGTCAGGGGCGGCCGTGGCGGATGCCGGTGGCCTTGGCATGATTGAAGTGAAAGCGATGAAAGATGCGGGCTACGATGAGGAATTTGCGGTGGGTATTACCGCGGCCTCATCCACCATCGGGCCGATTATCCCGCCTAGTTTACCCATGGTCATTTACGGCGTCATGGCATCCGCCTCTGTGGGCCAACTGTTTGCAGCTGGGTTAATTCCTGGGTTGTTAATGGGGGTGATGTTAATGCTGATGATCTTTATCATCTCGCGCCGACGGGGCTATCAGCGTGACGCGGTATTTTCGATGCGCGTACTTGGGCATACCTTTAAGCGGGCTTTTCTATCACTAATGACGCCCGTCATTATCGTGGGCGGTATTATCACTGGCGCGTTTACCCCTACCGAGGCGGCGGTCGCCGCGGTGTTTTATGCGCTGATACTGGGTGTCGTGGTTTACCGCACACTGACCTGGCGGAAGTTGTTAAAAGTCAGTATGGAAACCATCGAGACAACCGCAGTCATTCTGTTCATTGTCTCTTCCGCATCGATATTTGCCTGGATACTCACTAGCAATCAGGTTACCCAGAACGTAATCGCCTTAATGGGGCCCTTTGCCGATAGCAAACTCGCCGTACTGGTGATGGCCAACATTGTACTCATCATTGTCGGCTGCTTTATGGAAACCATCGCGGCGATTACCATCTTGGTGCCGGTCCTATTGCCCATGGCGGTGGCCGTCGGGGTAGACCCCGTTCACTTTGGGGTGATTATGGTGCTCAACCTAATGATTGGCCTACTGACGCCACCGGTGGGGATGGTGCTCTACGTACTTTCCCGAGTATCCAATGTCAGCTTTGAGCGCTGCATGCGAGGAACCATTCCGTTCCTTATCCCTCTGGTGATCTGCTTGTTATTAGTGACCTTTATCCCAGCTATTTCTATGTGGCTTCCCACGCTGATATACCGTTGAGCACTACCGTGGCTGGTTGGCCGTCAACAACAATATTAAGACCTGGAGTATTGTTTAATGACTGATACGTCATTGGATTTTCGTGTTACCCGTGAGGATCTAACGCGCTTTATGCAAGCGGCACTTGTGGCTGCCGGTGCTAACCAAGCATCTGCCGATGCCGTGAGCCGCGCGCTGGTAACCGCCTCACGCATGGGCACCGACAGCCATGGGTTACGTCTATTACCGCATTATTTACAGGCGCTTAAAGGTGGACGTATTAACGGCGCGCCTGACATGGTGTTTCACCAGCGCTTGGCGGCAACGGGCTTTTTAAATGCCGATGATGGGCTAGGCCACCTGGCAGGCTACACCGCCATCGAGCATGCCATGGCGATGGCCGGCGAAGTGGGAATGGGAGCTGTGGCGGTCGGTAACTCATCGCACTTTGGGGCAGCGGGATGCTATGCGTTGGCGGCGGCCGAAAAGGGCTACCTGGGCATGGCGTTCTGTAACTCGGATCCGTTTGTACTGCTACACGATGGGGCCAAGCCCTTTCATGGCACCAACCCCATCGCCTTTGCGGCGCCAGTGGCGGGGGATGCGCCGTATTTGTTGGATATGGCGACCAGCTCGATTCCCTGGAATCGTGTGCAACAGTTCGGGGCGATTGGTCGTGAGTTGCCGGATCAAGTGGCCGCTGATGCGGGCGGAAAGGTAAGTCGCATACCTGGCGAGATTGCCGCATTGCTGCCGTTAGGCGGTAGTAGCTTTGGGTTTAAGGGTGCAGGGTTGGGCGGCATGGTAGAGATACTCAGCTCGATGCTCTCGGGAATGCAGCACGGTTTCAAACTTCTACCCATGGGCGGACCGGATATGTCGACGCCACGTGGCGTAGGGCATTTCTTTTTAGCGATGAAACCCGATGCGTTTGTGGAAGAAGGCACGTTTGCGCGCGGGTTGGCTGAATATTTAGCGGATCTCCGTGCCCAGCCTGCCACCCCAAATGCGCGGGTAATGGCGCCAGGTGATCGTGAATGGCGCTGCCAAGCGCAGCGCGATGTAGACGGCATTCCACTGGATTCTGCCAATCAGTCGGCCTATGCAGAGATCGCCAGGCAGTACCAGCTAGCGCCGCTATCTCGACTCGACTGAAGGCACAGTTGAAGGATCGCAACGGGAAATGCAGTAAAGTGGCGGTGAATTCCAGGTTAACCAGGAGTGACTGCCTATGAGCAGATACCGGATCGAGCGTAAAACGCTGTCTGAACAAGTCGCCGAACAGCTCGAGGCGGAGATTCTTGAGGGGCGGCTAAGTGAAAATGATCAATTGCCTTCAGAACGGGAATTGATGGAGCAGTTTGGTGTGGGCAGGCCCGCCGTGCGTGAAGCGCTGTTCCATTTGCAACAGCTTGGGCTAATCGCGATCAACAGCGGCACACGTGCCAGAGTGATTCGTCCTACCGCCGAAGCCGTCATGGCAAGGCTTTCTGGCGTCACACGACAATTGCTTTCCAAGCCTGATGGGCAGCAGTATTTTCAGGAAGCCCGGGCGATGTTTGAGATATCGCTGGCGCGTAATGCCGCACGCCACGCAAGCGATGAGGATTTGACGCGATTGCGCGATGCGCTGTCAGCCAATCGTGATGCCATTGGGGATGAGGCTCGCTTTAAACGCTCCGATAATGACTTCCATGGCGTATTGGCGAGTATCGGCCGCAACCCGATCTTTGACGCCATTCACGTAGCGCTTTCTGAATGGCTGGACGATCGACGTGCCCACGTGTTGCAGCAAAAGGACGAAGATAAGGCGGCCACTGCTGCTCATACTGAAATCATCGAAGCGATTGAATCCCGGGACCCTGATGCGGCCGAGGCGGCCATGCGGCGCCACCTCGACCGTCATTACGGTACCTATAGGCAGCTTAAAAAGCGCCTCTCGGATGCTTCTTAGCGTTACCGGTGCTAGCGCTCACGCTTGCCATCCTCCAACCGGGAAACGTTTAAAGGATTATCGTCGCGTAGCGCTTCAGGCAATAAGCCGGCAGGCAAGTCCTGGTAGCAGACCGGGCGCAGGAAGCGATAAATCGCGGCGCTGCCGACGGACGTGGTGCGGCTATCAGACGTTGCCGGGAAAGGCCCGCCATGCACCATCGCATGGCCAACTTCGACGCCCGTAGGCCAACCATTGGCCAGAAGGCGACCAGCGCGCTGCTCAAGCGTCGGCAGCAGCGCCTTAGCAGCGTCCAGGTCACCATCGTCCATTTGCAGGGTAATGGTCAATTGGCCTTCGAGTTGTTCGGCAATGCGCTGTATTTCATCGTTGTTCTGACACTCGACGACCAGCGAGGAAGCACCGAAGACTTCGCCTTGCAAGGCGTCATCAGCCAGGAAATCCTGGGCGCTGGCCACAAACAGCCCTGTTTGGCAGCTATGCAGGCCGTCACCTGCTTGGCCGCGCGCCACTTCCTTGACGTTGGAATGGCCCGAAAGGGTAGATATGCCATTTTGATAAGCTTCATGAATGCCGGGTGTCAGCATCGTTTGGGCACTACTGGCTTTAACGGCTTCCCCAGCAGCAGCGATAAAGGCATCCAAGTCAGCGCCTTTAAGGCCAATCACCAGGCCTGGGTTGGTGCAGAACTGGCCTGCGCCCATGTTCAGCGAAGCCACAAAACCTTCGGCAATCTTGTTGCCGCGTGCTTTCAGTGCCTCGGGGAACAGGAATACCGGGTTGATGCTGCTCATCTCGGCATAAACGGGAATCGGCTCGGGGCGGGCTTGAGCAGTCGCCATCAAGGCCATGCCGCCGCTACGCGAGCCCGTAAAGCCGACCGCTTTAATACGCGGGTCCGAGACCAGTGCCTGGCCAATATCGCGACCTGAACCGAACAGCAAAGAAAATACGCCTTCAGGCATTTCGCACTTGGCAACGGCGCGTTGAATGGCGCGGCCCACCAGCTCAGAAGTGCCGGGGTGGGCAGAATGCCCTTTCACGATCACAGGGCAGCCCGCTGCTAGTGCTGAGGCGGTATCGCCCCCCGCCACGCTGAAGGCCAGCGGGAAGTTGCTGGCGCCAAATACGGCCACGGGGCCGAGAGGAATCTGGCGCTGGCGTAAATCCGCACGTGGCATGGGTTGGCGCTCAGGCTGTGCTGGGTCGTGGCGCAGGTCTAACCATTCACCTGCGCGTACCACCGAAGCGAACAGCCGCAGCTGGCCGCACGTCCGACCGCGCTCGCCTTCAAGACGTGCTTCAGGCAGGCCAGTTTCCGCCACGCCGCGCTGGGTAAGGTCAGCACCAATCGCCTCAATCTCCTCGGCAATGGTTTCCAGGAAATGGGCGCGCGCTTCAAGGGAAGTTTCGCGGTACTGGTTGAATGCCGCTTCGGCAAGCTGGCAGGCTTTTTCAACCTCGGCGCGGCTGCCTCCGGGGTAGCGTGGCTCAAGTGTCTCGCCGGTGGCTGGGTTGACGGCATAAATATCGGCTTGAGAACCAGTGACGGCCTGTTGGCCGATCAGCAATGTACCTTGCAGTGTCATGTAGCCTCCTGTTAAAGCACGTTGATAGCGGTTGTTTCGTACTCGTGATTCGTTGGCATGCGCAGCGTATTACGTAGCGGGCGGCCAAAATCGTTAAGCGTAATCTCGAAACGATCGCCATCGCGGGTTTGGATCTGGTCGGCAAAGCTCAGCGTGGCGGTGCCGAAGAAATGGACGTGGACATCGCCAGGGCGGCGAAAGCCGGGGTACTTGAAGTGGTGGTACTCAAGGTTGGCGAGACTGTGGGCCATATTGGCCTCGCCCGTTAAAAACGGCTTTTCCCACAGCGTTTGGCCATCGCGTACGATACGGCTGGTACCTTCAAGGTGAGCAGGCAGTTCGCCGATCAGCAGTTCAGGACCGATGCTGCAGGCGCGCAGCTTGGAGTGCGCCAGCCACAGGTAGTTGAATCGCTCGGTAACGTGGTCGGAAAACTCGTTACCTACAGCGTAGCCGATCCGCCACGGCGTGCCATCATCAGCGACGATATAAAGCCCGGCAAGCTCAGGCTCTTCACCGGCATCCTGGGCAAACGCGGGGGAGGGCAACTCCGCTTCTGGCGCAACGATGCAGTCGCCATCACCTTTATAGAACCACTCCGGCTGTGACCCTTCGGTGCTATCTGAGGGCTTTCCACCTTCAACGCCGAGCTTGAACATACGCATGGAGTCGGTCAGCTCCTCCTCGGCCACCTGGGTTTTGGCATGCATGGCCGATCGTGTATCAGCGCTGCCCAAGTGAGTGAGGCCGGTGCCGGTTACCAGGCAGTGAGCGGGGTCAGGGTGAGTAAGCGGCGGCAACAGGCGTTGCTCGTCGATTAACGCCTGGTAATCAACCTGTGTGTCGCCGAGTCGAGATTTAATGGCTTGCTCAAGCGACTCCCCGGCGGCGATAGCCGCTTTGGCTAACGCATAGGTGCCGCCTTCGATCGTGATGGGGCGTACGGTCTGGGCATCTTCCACCAGAGCGACGTGGACTTGGTTCTGGTCGAGGTACTGAATCAAGCGCATATGATTCCCTTATATAATGTCGGTGATTAGTTGCCGCGCACAGCGGTGAGATCAGGTAGCCACGTCACAATGCCGGGGAAGGCGATCAAGATAACCAGCACCACCAGCAGGGCGGCGTAGTAGGGCAGCATGGCTTTAACCAGCTGTTCCATGGAGACCTTGCCTACCCCACAACCAACGTAAAGACAGGTGCCCACCGGCGGTGTTAAAAGACCGATACCCAGAATGAATGCCATGAGTACGCCGAAGTAGACCGGGTCGACGCCCACTGAAGTGACGATAGGCGTCAGCATCGGCGCCATGATCACCATGGCAGGGGTCAGGTCCATCACGAATCCTACTAGCAGCAGTAAGCCCGCAACGATCAACAGTAGTAAGAAGGGGTCCTGAGTGATGGCCTGAACCTGGGTAACCAGCGTTTGCGGCACCATGTTGATGGTCAGAAACCAGGCAATGACGGTGGCAAAGGCCAGCAGAAGCAAGACCATGCCGGTCAATCTAGCCGTACGAATCAACATGCCCCATAGCTCGCGGATGTGGAATTCGCGGTAGACCACCAGCGAGATAAACAGCGAGTAGAGCAGCGCGGCAACGGCCGCCTCAGTGGCGGTAAATACGCCACCAATAATCCCACCGATGACGATCACCGGCAGTACCAGGGCAAGCCAGGCTGCCTTGAACGCTTGCCACAGCACATCGAAACGGAACTTGCGGGTCTGCCCGGCGTGGCCGATGGTGGCCATGATGAAGGTTGTGGCCATGAGGCCGAAGCCAATCAATATCCCCGGCACGATACCGGCGATAAACAGGCGGCTAATGGAGGTTTCGGTCACGATGCCGAACAGAATCAGAGGTATAGACGGCGGAATGATAATGCCGATGACCGAGGAAACGGTATTGATCGCCGTGGCCTGCGGGGCGGTATAGCCCTGCTTGGTCATTGAGGGAATCATCATCGCACCGGTCGCGGCAGTATCGGCCACGGCAGAACCGCTAATGCCGCCGAAGAACATTGACCCGGTAATCGCAACCTGGCCCAAGCCACCGCGTACAAAACCGACCAAAGCCCCTGCAAGCTCCATTAAGCGACGGGCAATGCCGCCGTTGCTCATTACTTCGCCCACTAGAATAAAGAACGGTATGGCCAACAGTGGAAAGCTGTTTACCCCACGGATTGACTGCTCAATCATGATGGACAGAGGGATATCCGAAAGTAGCGCCATCACCACGGCCGCAACGCCCAGGCCAAAGGCGATGGGTAAGCCCAGGGCCAGCGAGGCGAACAGAATGCCTAGAAAAATCCATAGCATGGTCTAACGGTCTCCATCAGCGGTGGGCATGACGTTCGGCGAGCGTATCTGCAAAATGCTTTGCCAGGCGCGCCAGATAGCCACGGCGGCAATAAAGGCGGCGCAAAGTACCAGTGAGACATTGACGATATTCCATGGCACGCCAAGGATTGCGGTGCGCCCGGAGGCACGCGACATCACCAGAAAGCCACCCCAGACGATGATTCCCATCAACGCGGTGATCACCAAATGCTGAAACAGATACAGCGCATGGGCGGCGCGCGGTTTTAACCTGCGTACTAAGATATCCACCGCAATATGTTCATAGCGGGCGAACGCCGCCGCGGCCCCCAGGAAAATCAGCCAGATAAATAGCATGCGTGCCAACTCATCGGCCCAGGGCAGCGAGTGATTCAATACGGCGCGCCCCACTACGTTGGCCGACACCGACAAGATGAGCGCTACTAGCAGAGCCGCAATCGCGTGTTCCATCGCCAGTGTCAGCCAACGAAACAGCGCAGGACCGCGGCGCTGCTCGGTATCGATCTCCAGCGGCTCGCGCTGAGGGTCGTCAAAAAAGGCCGCGGTATCCGGAATAGGAGTATCAGGTTTGTCCATGAGCTCTCCGAAAAGACAGGTAACGACCATGCAAGAGACGCTTGCCTCTTGCATGGTCTAGTCGTGGAAAATGCGCACGAGAGCAATCCGAAGTATCAGCGGATACCTATTGGGCTGCTGTCGATCCGGCGAGCCGCTGGAACTCAGCCACTAAGTCTTCACCAATGCGCGGTGCCCACTCGTCATAAACGGGCTGTACGGCTTCCTGGAAAGCGGCTATCTGCTCGTCATTAAGACGGGTAATTTGCATGCCACGCTCTTCAAGCTGGTCGCGTGCCCAGTCGTCGTACTCGGCCGAAAGCTGGATTTCATAATCGGCGGCCTGCAGAGCGGCTTCCTGAACCAGCTCCTGATATTCAGGATCGAGGCGATCCCAGGTACGCTGGGAGATCATCTTGATAAAGGGGGTATAAACGTGGCGTGTTTCGGAGCCGTAGTCCTGCACTTCGTAGAAGTTGGACGTCAGGATGGTGCTCCAGGGGTTTTCCTGGCCATCGACAACACCTTGTTCCATGGCTGAAAACAGCTCACCGAATGCCATGGGCGTCGGGTTGGCACCTAGCGCCTGCCAGATAGCCAGGTGAACGGGGTTTTCCATGGTGCGTACGGAAAGACCGCGAACATCTAAACCGGCTACGTCTTCCGGCGATGAAACTTCCCGTGCGCTATTGGAAAGCTGGCGGAAGCCGTTTTCAGCAAAGGCCAGTGCCTTGATGCCGGTGCCGTCAAACGCGTCGAGCATCTCTTGAGCGGCGTCGCTACGCATGGCTTCAATGGCGGCCTCACGAGTAGGAAGCAGGAACGGCAGGTCGAAAACTGACAGCTCTTCGACGTAGCCGGTAGCGGGGGAGGTCGATGGATAAGTCATGTCCAGCGTGCCGGTCTGGAGCATTTCCATCATCTGCACGTCGTCACCCAGCTGGCTATTGGGGAAGATGTTGACGCTGATTCTTCCTTCGCTGCGCTGGTCGAGAATATCCGCAAAGTACTTGCTGGAAATGTACTGAGGCGAGGTTTCGGCGAGGCCAAGCCCCATGCGTAGGGTCACGCTGCCGTGGTCGCCTACAACGCCGCCTTCGATCTCGGGCGGGTCAGAAAGGTCGGGCGTTTGCGCGTAAGCCATGCCTGAGCTGAGCAGGGTAGCACCGGTCATTAACAGGGTGCGCTTCCAAAGATAATGCATCGTTATCACTCTCCTGGCGTGCTGCAGACCGCTTCGCGAAGAACGTCTTGCAAGCGAGCTGCAACGTGGTTGTTGTTATGTGTGTGCGGCACTTCTTCAATGGGATAGCACCGCAGCCTTGGACTGAATGTCTAACGTTTTGAGTATATGTTCAACATATACTTTTGTATGTATCGACGGCGCTGTGAAGAACGCGTACCGTCATGGCGACCCCCTCCTTGCGTTGAAAGGAGATTATTTCATTGAGAATGTTGGTAGGGCCGGTTGAGTGGTTTAGGCACGCCTACTGACGTTTTACCTTTACTTTAGGCGTGGAGCGTAGCCATGGCCAACCCTCATCGTATAACTCCTGAGCAGTTGCGTTCACGTTACTGGTTCGATAACCCTGACCACCCCGGCACCACGGCGCTGTGTATTGAGCGTTACCTCAATTACGGTATTACGTTGGATGAGTTGACGAGCGGTAAACCAATTATTGGTATCTGCCAGTCAGGGTCTGATTTAACCCCGTGCAACCGTCACCATATTGATCTGGTCAAGCGGGTTAAAGACGGCATTCGCGCGGCGGGTGGCGTGCCGTTTGAATTTCCCATGCATCCTATTCATGAAAATGTGCGGCGGCCTACCGCGGCGTTGGATCGCAACCTTGCCTACCTGGGGCTGGTGGAAGTGCTCCATGGCTATCCGTTGGATGGTGTGGTGCTAACTACCGGCTGTGACAAAACCACCCCAGCCGCGCTGATGGCCGCGGCAACGGTGAATATCCCCGCCATTGTGCTGTCCGGTGGGCCTATGTTAAACGGCTGGCGGGGCGCCGAGCGGGTGGGCTCGGGGACGATTATCTGGGAGCTGCGTAAGCGCTTGGCCGCGGGAGATATCGACTACGCAGAGTTTCTTTCCCGTGCTAGCGACTCAGCGCCTTCGATTGGTCACTGCAATACCATGGGCACGGCGTCCACCATGAACTCCATGGCTGAGGTATTAGGAATGAGCCTGCCGGGCTCGGCGGTCATCCCTGCGCCCTATAAAGAGCGTGCGATGGCGGCCTATGACACCGGCGTACGAATCGTCGATATGGTCTGGGAAGATCTGCGCCCGCTGGATATTCTGACCCGCGAAGCGTTTGAAAACGCCATTGTGGCCTGCTCGGCGCTGGGGGGATCCTCCAACGCACCGGTACACATTAATGCTATCGCCCGTCATGCAGGCGTTGAGCTGAACAACGACGACTGGCAGCGCTTGGGCCACGAAATTCCGTTGCTGGCCAATGTGATGCCCGCTGGTGCTTTTCTATGTGAAGAGTTTCACCGTGCGGGGGGCGTGCCCGCGATCCTTCATGAGCTGCAGGGGGCCGGCAAACTGCACAGCGATGCGCTGACGGTGAATGGCCGCTCTCTGGGCGATAATCTGCAGGGCCGGGAAACTCAGGATCCTAACGTGATCTGTCACTACGCCGATCCGCTGGTGGCCCACGCAGGGTTTCTTAATCTCAAGGGCAATCTGTTCGACTCAGCGCTGATGAAAACCAGCGTTATCTCCCAGGATTTCCGTGAGCGCTTTTTGAATGATCCCAACGACCCTGAAGCCTTTGAGGGCAAAGTGGTGGTGTTTGATGGCTCGGAGGATTATCACGCCCGTATCGATGACCCGGCGCTGAATATCGACGCCCGCACCATTCTAGTGATGCGTGGCGCAGGCCCGGTGGGCCATCCCGGAGGTGCCGAAGTGGTCAACATGCAGCCGCCAGAGGCGCTGATCAAACAGGGGATTGAGTCGCTGCCCTGTCTGGGCGATGGACGTCAGTCGGGCACTTCCGGCTCGCCGTCGATTCTCAACGCGTCTCCAGAAGCGGCCACCGGGGGCGGGCTGGCGCTGCTTGAAAGCGGCGACCGGCTGCGGGTTGATCTTAAGCGTGGCGAGGTGCAGCTGCTGATTGACGCCAGTGAGCTGGAAGCCCGCCGCGAGCGTTTGGCTCAGCAGGGCGGCTACCGTTATCCAGGCCACCAGACCCCTTGGCAAGAAATTCAGCGCAGCATGGTCGAGCCGCTGGATCGCGGCATGACGTTAGAATCTGCGACCAAGTACCGCGATGTGGCCCGCCAGCATCCGCCCAGAGACAACCACTAGCATGAGCCGCTTTAGTGCCTTGTCGCATCGCCAGCAGGGACTACTGTTGACCGGTGGTGGCGCGATGATCATGGCGCCGGATGCCTTGTTGATCAAGGTAGCCGACCTGCCGGATGCCGAGATTCTCATGTGGCGCGGTTTTCTCTCCGCGCTGGGTTTTTTGTTAATCGCCCTGGCCCGTTATGGCCGCGGCACGTTGGCGGCTTATCGCCGCTGCGGCTGGACCGGCATCGCCGTGGCGCTGCTGTTCAGCCTGACAACCTGCGGTTTTGTGCTTGGCAATCAGTACACCAAAGCAGGCAACGTGTTGATGATACTGGCCAGCGCGCCGCTGATCGCGGCAATTCTTTCCTGGGTCATTCTCAAGGAGCGTTTGCCCCGACGCACGTGGCTGGCGATCTGTTTGTGCATGGCAGGTGTCGCCATGATTGCGTTAGATGATTCAGGCGCAGGCTCTTGGGTAGGTAACGCTTTCGCTTTGGTGACGGCGACGACTCTGGCGATTAATTTTACTCTCTGTCGTACGCGGCCGGGTGTGGATATGAGCCCGATGCTGGTATTCAACGGACTTATTGTGGGAAGCACCGCAGGGATTTTCTGGCTGGCGGGGAGCGAGCCGTCCTTACCCGCCACAAATCAACTCGCGGTGGTGGTGCTGCTTTGTCTGTTCATTGTGCCTTGCGGTGTCACGCTGTTGCAGCGTGGGCCGTTGTATCTGCCTTCCGCTGAAGTGGGCTTGCTGCTGTTGCTGGAAGTCGTGGTGGGCACGTTACTGGCCTGGTGGATCCTGGCCGAACAGCCCGCACCTGTCGCCATGGTGGGCGGCGCCTTGGTGCTCGGCACGCTAAGCGCTAAAGGCCTTTATGAACGGCGGCTGGAGCTTAGGCAGCGTGCAGGGCTTGAAACGACGCCGCCCGTCACAGTAGACCGGTCAAGTACGCTATGATTGGCTGGAATTGAAATAGGGTCTTATCGCAGTGACATCATCTCTCAGTAAGCCGCTGGCTCGCCCCAGTATCGCTGAATACCTCGCCGAGGAGATCTTCGGCGGGCGCTATCGCCCTGGCGACTTTGTGCCGCGTGAACTGGATCTATGCGAACGCTTTGCCATTAACCGCTCGGCGGTGCGTAGCGATCTGCGCCAACTGGTGGAGGCGGGCATTATTGAGCGTATCTCAGGCCACGGCTCCAAGGTGCGCGAGTACTCAGAGTGGCATATTCTCGATGTTCAGGTGACCGACTGGTTGACTCGTTATGCGGCCCCCAATCCTGATATCCAGCGCGAAATCCTCGCGTTTCGCCTGGATGTTGAACCCTATGTGGCAATGACCGCTGCCAAGCGCGCCAAGGCGCGTGACTTAGTGGCCATCGAAGAGGCCTTTGAAGGGCTTGGCCAGAACTTGCGCAATGCGACCTGCCAAGAGGAGCGGCGTTTACACAGCGAATGTGATATTGCCTTCCACGAGGCGATCTTCAAAGCGACCCACAATATCGTCTGGGCTCAGTTGTCGCATATCTTGCGGCCCTCGATCTACCTGCTGGTCTCGATGTCGAACGAAAGCGCCTCTGATCCGGAAGAGAGCCTGGAGCGTCATCGCCAGCTGATGGAAAGTATTCGCCTGCGTCGCCCCCGCGAGGCGTTTCTTGCGGCCCAAGCGGTATTGGCAGGGACGGCAGAAGCGCTGGGGCTTGAGCATAGCGTCAGCTCATTAGGGCGCAGCGTTGAGCTGCCCCACACTGCTCCCTGAATCTATTTCTCGTTAAGCTTTCACATTAAAACCTTTCACATTAAAACGAAGGCAAGCACATGTCTGACTTCAACCTCGGCCTAGTAGGTGTGGGCAAAATCGTTCGCGACCAGCATCTCCCGGCGATAGCCACCATTCCTAACTGCCGACTTGTCGCCACGGCAGATCCACATGCAATGCTGCCGGATGTTCCCAGCTATCAAGACTTGGGCGCGATGCTTGATGCCCATCCAGAAATAACCGCCGTGGCCATCTGTACGCCGACGCATTTGCGTTACTCACAGGCGCGCCTAGCGTTACTGCGTGGCAAACATGTGCTACTGGAAAAGCCGCCCGGGGCCACACTCAGTGAAGTGGAAAGCTTGATCTCACTGGCTGCCGAGCAGGGCGTTAGTCTGTTTGCCGCCTGGCACTCACGCTTTGCCCCAGGCGTTGCAAAAGCCAAACAGTGGCTTTCAGGGCGCCAGGTTCAGCGCGTCGAGATCGAGTGGAAAGAAGACGTACGGGTATGGCACCCAGGTCAGGCGTGGATATGGCAACCGGGCGGCATGGGCGTATTTGATCCAGGTATCAACGCGCTTTCGATCGTCACCACTATTCTTCCCCAGGCGTTTTTCCTGCGCCAGGCACAGTTATGGGTGCCGACGAATTGCCAGACCCCGATTGCCGCTGAGCTGTCTTTTACCGATCCAGACGGTGCCGAGATTGAGGCGGTCTTTGATTTTCGCCAAACCGGCCCGCAAATCTGGGATATTCACGTCGATACGGATAAAGGACGTTTGAGCCTGACTCTGGGTGGGCGGCGTCTGCTGATTGACGATGAGCTGATAGTGGATGAGGAGGAGCGGGAGTATGCAGGCCTTTATAACCACTTTGTTGAACTTGTCGCCAGTGGGCGTAGTGACGTGGATGTAGCGCCACTACGCCAGGTGGCTGACGCGTTTTTATATGGCCACCGCGAGGCTACCGACGCGTTTGTAGAGTGAACGTGGCCAAGTTGCGGTGGAAAGTTAAGCCGCGATGGCGAGGTAGCCTAGCGTCTATCTCAGTGCTTGTTGCCGTCTGAACCCATACCATTACGCTGCATGCAGCTGTCGTAAGCTTGGGGAACGAAGCTCTCTTCCCCCACATCATTTCGAGCGAATTTCAGGAACTCGCAAAGTGGGGGAAGCATGTCGGACGTTAACCGGTACTCGGTTAACGTTTCAGCCAGATAGCGCATGTCCTTTTCTGCATTTCCGAGGCTGAACTGCAATTTCGTACACTCTTTCTGCAGCACCCACTCCATAACCGGAGCTAGCATGGCGCTGTTGGCGCCACCCTGAGAACAGATTTCCAGCAATTTATTCTGCGGGACATCCATTCCAGCAGCCATGGTAGCGGCTTCGCTAACCAGCGCCGCTGCACCCAGCGACAGGAAGTTGTTAATCAGCTTCAACTTATGCGCTGACCCGACCGCACCCACATGAAAGATGTTCTCGGCGAAGCTTTCAATGACCGGCGTAATGCGCGTAACTGTTGAGGCATCGCCTCCCAGCATGACATTGAGCCGCCCCTCACGGGCTTCGCGCGGCGTGCGGGCTAGCGGTGCATCAACCAGGGTGACTCCGTGCTCCGCGACGGTTTCAGCAAGGCGCTCGGTCGATTCAGGATGCGCCGTAGAGCAGTCGACAATAATCAGCCCTTCATGGGCCCCTGCCATCAAACCATCAGTTCCGGTCACAATCTCGCTGACCTGTTCAGACGTCTTGACGCAGATAAACACAATATCGCTGGTTTTGGCCATCTCGGCGGCGCTTACGACTTCAACTGCCCCTTCGGCAGAGAGCACTTCTAAAGGCGAGCGATTGCGGTACGCCATAACGCTTAGCGGGTAGCCGTTACGCACTATGTTGCGGGCCATTTCCTTGCCCATTAAGCCGAGCCCGATGAATCCGATACGTTCCTGTTTCATGGTGACCTCCGATCAGTTATTTGATTACATCTTAGATAACGCTCACTTACCTGTACTTGACCATAAACCTAAGCAGAAAGCGTTTACTGGCGTGCTTGGGGGAAAGCAACGCCTAAACGCTTTGACCAATCGTGAAGCGCTTCGGGAACGCCCTCTGGAAGCGGAACGCCTTGTTGTGAGTAGCGCTTGTGTAAATCGAGCCCGCGCTCTCCAGGAATACGTACCTGAGGATCGCCTTCGGCGACTGGATTGTTACGACACGCATCGGCCAGTGCGCCGGTTTCGCGCTTGAACGCTTCAAGCCCACCAAAGGCTTCCGGGTCCAGCACCTGCACCATGACTGAGGCACCCCACTGCGTAGGCGCCTGGACGCGCCCGAACCCAGCCAGGCCAGACGTCAAGGCTTCCACCATGAGTCCTAGTGCGTAACCCTTGTGGCCGTGGTCAAGCCCGCCGATGGGCATAATGCTGCCTTTGGGCTCGTCGAACAGTACCTCGGGGCGATCGGTCGCTTGGCCCTGGTTGTCTTTAAGCCACGGGTAAGGCAAGCGGCTATTTTGCTTGTTAAGCCGCCCCACCATGCCATTGGTGGTAATGGATGTGCTGACATCTAAAAGGACAGGGCCTGAATCAGTCGGGTAGCCCACGGCGATAGGGTTGGGCGTATGGGTAGCCTCTAAACCGCCATAGGGGGCAACGGATTTAGTCGCCGGGTCGGATGACTCGATCACCACCACAAGGTCCTGATCGGTGGCGCGTTTTAAGTAGGCAGCCAGGCAGGCAATATGGTTAGAGCGCCGAATCACCACCGTACCAGTACCGCAGGAGCGCGCCATGGATTCCGCGGCTTCCATGGCTTTGAGGATCAGCCACGGCCCGGGTAGGTAACGGCCATCCCAGGTCTGTACGGCGGAGCGTTGAGAAATTACCTCATACTCACCGGTGATGGGCATACGGCCTGACTGGATTTCCTCAAGATAAGGGGCGAGAAGCTGTAACCCGTGAGTGGTATGGCCCATCAGGTCGCCTTCCACCAGTACCTCAGCGACGGCATTGGCTTTATCCTCATCGAGCCCGGCTGCTAAAAGTAAGTCAGTGCTGAATCGCGTTATTTCCTGAACATCGTAACATTGGCTCATTGTGTTTATTTTCCCAGCGTTATGGGTGGACGGATTGTTTATTGATTGTGGCGTCTGAGCTGGCGTATCAGGGCGCTATGGTCGAGGTCACCCTCTCCCTGGGCGATAAGCGCTTCATAAAGCCCGTTGACCAATGAGGATACGGGTAGCTTAAGCTGCAATTCTTGGGCTAAGGCCATGGCAGTCTGGGTGTCTTTTAATTGCCATTTCGACGGCCCGCCGGGGGTGAAATCTTCCTTGATCATGCGCTGGCCGTGGATACGTAGAATGGTCGAGTCGGCAAAGCCTCCTTCAAGCGCATTAAGCATCTGTGCCGGGTTAGCTCCCCCTTGCTCCGCCAGTAATATGGCTTCGGCTACCGTGGCAATGGTATTGGCCACGATCATCTGATTGGCGAGCTTGACCAGCTCACCGCTGCCCGCTGGGCCCACATGTACCGGTCTGCCGAGCGCCAAGAGGATAGGCTCGACGGCTTTAAAGCTTTCTGAATCGCCGCCCACCATAATGGCCAGAGTGCCGTCAATCGCTCCCTGCTCACCGCCGGATACCGGCGCGTCCAAGTAGTGAATCTGATACGTTGCGGCCTCCTCCGCTTGGCGGCGTGCTGTCTCGACCGGGATAGAGCTCATGACGATCAGAGTGGCACCGGGCTGCATGGCGTTGAGCAGGCCAGCTGAACCTAGCAGCAATTCATCACACACAGGCCCCGAGCTGAGCATAACGATCACGACGTCGCTTTCGGTTACTGCCTGTTCAGGCCTTTCCACTGTCTCGACACCCACCGTTTCCAGGCTGTCGGCCTTGCTTTTTGTCCGGTTCCAGGCGCGCACCTGGTGTCCTGCTTTGGCCAAGCGTCTTGCCATAGGAGCACCCATAATACCGGTGCCAATAAAACCGATAGACCGTGAAGTTGTCATTGTTGGTTCCTCTAACGGTTAGTAGACTGTTGAAATATTGCATGGCGCTTTTAGACGAGCTGTTAAACCGCTTTTATTGTTCTTGTTGAGGCAATAATCTGCTTTTGCTTATCCTCGTAGATAAAGCGGTATTTTGATATCACCTGATTCTCTGAAATTGATAAGACGCTCAAGTACTTTAGATTCTGAGCGCTCCAAGTGAGCCATTAATAATTTTGCAGCCTGATCAGGCTTTTGCAGAAGTATTTTCTCAAATACCCATAAGTGCTCATCAAAAAAAGGATCTTGATCGGGAAGTTTAAGTACCCGCCCAAGCAGATGTTTACTGATTAATAAGATAGGATGAGTGCGCCGTAGCATATTCATTACCTCTTGGTTATCACCCAAGCTGACGGCTGTGTGGTGAAGGTCATTTTCTAACTCATCCAGTAATTCGCCTTTAATATCGGGGTAACTGTCTGCGGCGTGTTTGAGTTTGGCAATATAGCCGTTGAGTGCACTTTCTGAAATATGATTAGCGGCACGCGCAATCATATAAGGCTCTAACTGGCGGCGTGCCTCATAAAGGTTGTGTAGTCGCTTGTCATCTAAAGGGACCACACTCCAACTATTGTATTTAAACTTTTCGACCAGGCCGATGGACTGCAAATGGAGAAGGATTTGATGGGTAACCGTGCGACTAACATTCAGCGATTTGGAAAGCTGAAGTTCATTGAGCTCAAAGGCGCCTTTGATCGAGCATAGAACAATGGCATGCTCGACGCTGTCGATGTGGGCGCGCCAGGAAACGGTTCGATCAACTTTGGGAATGTGGCCACGCTGGTTGAAATCATTTTCACTGAGAGTGCGCCGTACTATCTCGTGTGGCGATGCGCCCACCAGATAGCCGCGCCCCTCAAAGCGGCAGATATACTGCTCTTCATGCAACCGGCTCAGGGTTTGGCGAACTGGGGAGCGGCTGATACCAAACAGCTCGGCTATATTCCCTTCAAGCAGCACAAGGCCGGGTTCTAGACGCTTTCCAACAATACCCTGCTTAAGAGCCGTATAGAGCTGGTCGCGCAGCGTTTGTGTCATGGTTAGTTAGTTGCCTTTCAATATACGATTAGGTGATGGCACCTACCAACCAGGGAACGAACTCATTACTACCATAACCCAGTGACTCGCTAGCACTCATGTCGCCTGAGGCAATGGCGATGATACGCTCAAAAATCTGTTCCCCGACGTCTTCTACACTGGCAGTGCCATCGACGATAACGCCACAATTTATATCCATGTCCTCATGCATTTTCTCATACATGGAGGTATTGGTTGCGAGCTTCAGGCAGGGCGCGGGTTTAAAACCTGAAACCGATCCCCGTCCGGTAGTAAAACAGACAACCGTTGACCCAGAGGCGATTTGGCCGGTAACAGAAACGGGGTCGTACCCCGGGCTATCCATAAAATTAAAGCCACGAGTGGTTATTTTCTCGGCATAGTGCAGCACATCGTTAAGGCTTGAGCTGCCGCCTTTCGCAACGGCCCCAAGGGATTTTTCAAGAATCGTCGAAAGCCCGCCCGCTTTATTGCCGGGTGACGGGTTATTATTTAACTCAGCACCATTTATTTCGGTGTAATGTTTCCACCATGTAATACGATCAAGCAGTTTTTGCGCGACGTTTTCATTGATAGAGCGGTCTATCAAAAGGTTCTCAGCGCCGTAAATCTCGGGAGTTTCCGCAAGAATCACGCTGCCCCCATGTTGCACGATAAGGTCAGCCGCGTGGCCAAGCGCGGGATTCGCCGTAATCCCTGAATAACCGTCTGAACCGCCGCACTGAAGCGCAACCACCAGGTGCTCTAGGGATGCAGGTTTACGCTGCATCTGCCCATGCTGAGCAGCCATCTGCATGATGTGATCGCACGCGGTTTTAATACTGGTGCGAGTTCCTCCCGCATCCTGAATATTAAAGTAAGCAAGCCGCGAAGCGTCTTCTAACCCTTTTTTTGCGACGAGTGTTTTGACCTGGTTGGTCTCACAGCCCAAGCCAATAATAAGCACGAAGGCAAAATTGGGGTGCTGGGCATAACCTGCGATGACGCGCTCAAGAAAGGAAAAGCCCTCTGAGTCCGTGTTCATGGCACAACCCGAGCCATGAGTAATCGCGACGACACCATCGAACCCCATCTGACTTAGTTCGTCAGACTGATTGAGTGTGTCTGCCGCTGCTTTCGCTACCGTCGCGGAGCAGTTAACGGTGGATAAAATACCAATGTAGTTACGCGTGCCCACGCTACCATCATTACGTTGAAAACCCTGAAAGGTTCGTGAGCTACGTTGGGTTTCTGTTTGCGGGTGAGGCTGAAAATCTTTTAATGAGGAATCGAGTTCTATCATGGTGAGGTTGTGGGTGTGTACATGCTCCCCGGGTTCTACGTCTTGCGCCGCTATCCCAATCAGCTGGCCGTATTTATAAACAGCCTCATCCTTATTTATTTTAGTTAACGCAACTTTATGACCTGCATCGATATTCTCTTTAGCTAATGTGCCATTTTTATCAATTGGAAACCCGTTGGGTACCGCTTTTGAGGCTACGCCCACGTTATCCCGAGGGTTGAGCTGAATAATAACTGACGGGGAATTAATGAGATCCATCGTTTACCTCAAACTTATTATTGGTTTTTTAGGTAAGCGCTATGCGAAAGCTAGTAAGCGGTCACTGTTGATGCACTTTAGCAATTAAGCGGTGTACGTCGATTATACTATCGTCCTATATAATGGTCATTGAATGCAATGTTCATTTGATCTAGATTGCTTTCAGATATCTAACATTTAACCCTTTTGGACAGGGGAGGCGGGTAGCCAACGGGTTAGTTATCGCCTACAGACGAGGAAAAATAACTTACTGATTCAATGATGTTTTATGTGAATTTTTTCTTTGTTTTTTCTAGGAGCCATGAGTAGCCAAAAAATCATCACTGAACTATTGTCATGCAGGTATGCTGTATGACACCTTTAAATAAGATGTATATTTGGTTTCAAGCAAAACAATAATGAGAAATTAAAATGCCCTACATCATCAACTATTTAACAAAAGTTCAGTTCGGCGAGAACGCGATTGCAGAGCTAGCTAATGAGCTGCAGTTGCTTAAGGTGAAAAGGCCTTTATTCGTGACTGATAAGGGGCTGAGTAGCACTCCTCTTATTACGCAGGTAATTGAATCTGCGAACCTTAATGAGCAAGCCTGTGTTTTCGATGGCACGCCTTCCAACCCTACTGAAGCCGCCGTAGAGCAAGCGCTGACTTTCCTGCGGGAAAGCGAGTGTGATGGCATTGTGGCCGTGGGCGGTGGTTCCAGTATTGATTTGGCTAAAGCAGTCGCTTTACTTTTTAACCACCCCGCGCCATTACGTCAGTACGCGGCGATTGAGGGTGGGGTCGCCAGGATCAATGCCGATGTGCTGCCGCTGATTGCGGTACCCACAACGGCGGGGACGGGCAGTGAGGTGGGGCGAGCCTCTCTGATTACTATGAAAGATGATCGGAAACTGGGTTTTCTTTCTCCGTACCTGATTCCCTCTGTCGCTATCTGCGACCCACGTTTAACGCTCGGTTTACCGCCTTTCCTGACTGCTGCAACGGGTATGGATGCGATCGCTCACTGTGTTGAAACTTTTTTAAGTCCTAAAGTGAATCCTCCTGCTGAAGCGATTGCATTGGACGGCCTGAAACGCGCGAGTGCCTATCTGGTCGAGGCAGTTGAAAACGGCACTAACTTAACCGCTAGAAATGAAATGATGATGGCGGCCCTTGAAGGAGCGATGGCATTTCAGAAAGGGTTGGGGGCGGTGCATTCTCTATCCCATGCGTTAGGTGGTCTGCATGAGCTAAAACTTCACCACGGCACGCTCAATGCCGTGTTAATGCCGACTGTTCTCAGGTTTAACCAGCCTGATTGCGAGGAGAAATTTGCTCGTCTCAAAGATGCGATGGGGCTTGCCCAGGATGACGATTTAGCCGAAGCATTTGAAAAGCTCAATATTAAGTTGGGAATGCCTTCCAGCCTGAGTGAAATGGGCGTGAGGGAAGAACATCTAGACCAAGTGGCGCAGTGGGCACTGGAAGACCATTCCACGGCTACCAACCCGCGTGCACCTTCCAGAGAAGACTTCTTCAAAATGCTTAATGAAGCTTTCTAAGTGATAAGGCCTCTCGGCTTAATAGCAATAAAGGAAGTTTTTGGCAGGAAAGCAATAAAGGATGGAACCCGGCAGTTTCAAAAAACGATAATCAAAACCAGGCAGTTAACGACTAAAGGAAAGTGGATATGACAATTACAAACCATTCTCTCAAGATCAAGACGCTCCTCACTTCCAGCATTGCGGCAGCGGTTATGGTGGCCTCTGGCGCAGCCCTTGCGGATTATCCAGAACGTCCTATTACGTTGATTGTACCCTGGGCTGCGGGCGGCGGCACTGATGCGACAGCGCGCACCATCGCCCGTGCATTGGAAGAGGAGTTGGGCCAGAACGTCAACGTTGTTAACCGCACCGGAGGCAGTGGCGTTGTTGGCCATACTGCCATGATCAATGCCAGGCCAGACGGCTATACGCTTGGCCTGGCGACCGGTGAAGTGAACATGATGCATTGGCAGGGGTTGACCAATCTTACTTATGAAGACTTTACGCCGATTGCGCAAATCAACTATGACTTCCCCGGCATACAGGTCGCCGCAGACTCCCCTTATGAAAGCCTTGAAGAGCTGCTCGAAGCTATACGTACTGAGCCTAAAGGCACGTTTACTGCCTCAGGTACCGGTCAAGGCGGTGTTTGGCATTTAGCCTTTGCGGGTTTTTTGATGGACCAAGATATTCCCGCCGACCAGGTTACCTGGATTCCTAGTGAAGGCGCGGCGCCAGCGATGGTAGAGCTGGTATCCGGGGGTATTGATATCGTACCCAGCTCTGTGCCGGAAGGCCGTTCCATGATGGAAGCCGGTCGGGTTAAAAGCTTTGCAGTGATGTCGCCTGACCGTATCCCCAGCTTTCCAGATATCCCCACCACCAAAGAGTTAATCGACACTAACTATCAAGTGGGCGAGTGGCGAGGTATCGCCGGTCCTAAAGGCATGGACCCGGAGATAGTGGCAACGCTTGAGGCAGCATTAGAAGCTGCTTACAACAGCGAGACCTATCAGGGGTTTATGGATCAGCAAGGCTTTGGTACCGAATGGCGTAACGCGGAAGAGTTCGGACAACTGATGCAAGAGATGGATAGCGTCTTCGGTGAAATTGTTGAGCAGGTTGGCTTAGCTAACTGAGGCACGACAATATAGGCGGTTTCTCACAATAGAATCTGTTGTTGTAGAAACCGCCACTACTTAATCGTTTCCTGATTTGCCACGTTTATATGGCCCTTGTTTTCCTCCTCACCACCGGGAGGAGTATGTCTGAAACAGGCCGTATTCGCCTTATGGCATAAACGAAGTCGTGGCGTTTAAGAAGCCATCGCTCATAAAACTTGGTCAGTTAATGATGTAGATGATCTTCAGACAGTAGTTTTCATCCGCCTTTCAAAGGAGCCAACGCATGCAACTGCCCACTAATCCCTTTAAAAACATGCTGATCAAGCGCGAACCCATGTGGGGTTGCTGGGCTGGCTTTGCGACGGGGTATGCCGCTGAAATAATCGCCAACACCGGGTTCGATTGGCTGCTGATCGATGGCGAGCATGCCCCGAATACGGTACCCACTATTCTGGCCCAGCTGCAGGCCGTAGCGCCTTATTCATCAGCACCTGTTGTGCGTAGCGTTAATCATGACCCTGCGTTGATCAAGCAACTGCTGGATATAGGCACACAAACATTAATGGTGCCGATGGTGGAAAGCGCTGAGCAAGCAGCCGCCTTGGTACGGGCGACGCGCTACCCGCCGCATGGCATACGCGGCGTGGGCGGTGGGCTGGTGCGTGCGACCCGTTGGGATGGCGTGGATGACTACCTAAATAAGGCGCATGAGTCGCTTTGTCTGATTGTCCAGGTTGAGTCACCTAAAGGTGTTGAACAGGCAGAAGCGATTGCAACAACCGACGGAGTAGACGCGGTTTTTATTGGTCCGGCAGATCTTTCGGTAGGGATGGGATATCCCGGCAATCCTCGCCACCCCGATGTCCAGAGTGCGATAAAGAAAGTGATTAAAACGGTTCATGCAGCAGGCAAGCCGGTAGGGATTCTGGCGCCATTAGAGGAGGATGCGCGCCGCTATCAGGCGTTAGACTGCCAATTTATTGCGGTAGGTATTGATATCAGCCTGCTTCGTCAGGGGGCGCTGGCAATGCTTGCCCAGTATAAAGAGTTGCCTCCTCAGCCGTCATCAAAAGCGTACTGATATAAGGTGGCCTTTAAGCAATCTCTATAACCAGAAATCGCAGGCAAGTAATTACTAGAGGACATTGAAATGACAATTACAAACCATTCTCTAAAGACGCTCCTTACTTCCAGCATTGCAGCAGCGGCGATGGCAGCCTCTGGTTCAGTTCTTGCGGATTATCCAGAACGCCCGCTTACGTTGATTGTGCCCTGGGCGGCCGGCGGCGGTACTGATGCAACAGCGCGCACCATTGCCCGCGCCTTGGAAGAGGAGTTGGGTCAGAACGTCAACGTGGTGAATCGTACCGGCGGCAGCGGCGTAGTTGGGCATACCGCCATACTTAACGCAAAGCCCGATGGCTATACGATTGGCTTGGCGACCGTTGAGGTCAATACCATGCATTGGCAAGGATTGACGGATTTGACTTACGAAGACCTTACCCCTATTGCGCAAATCAACTATGACTCACCCGGCATCCAGGTCGCGACAGACGGCGCATTTGAAAGTCTTGATGCGCTAATGGAGGCAATTCGCACTGAGCCCAAAGGCAGCCTTACCGCGTCGGGAACCGGACAGGGCGGTATCTGGCATCTCGCTTTCGCGGGCTTTTTGATGGATCAGGGCATTCCTGCCGACCAAGTTATCTGGGTTCCAAGCGAAGGCTCGGCGCCCGCGATGACGGAGCTGGCATCGGGCGGGGTAGATGTCGTGTCTACGTCGGTACCCGAAGCTCGCTCAATGATTGATGCTGGGCGCGTGAAAAGTTTTGCCGTCATGGCCCCGGAGCGTCTTTCAGCCTTCCCCGATATTCCTACTACCAACGAACTGGTGGGCAGTGACTATCAGGTAGGTGCGTGGCGCGGAATCGTCGGCCCTCAAGGAATGGATGCAGAGGTGGTCGCAACGCTTGAGTCAGCTCTCGAGGCTGCATATCAAAGTGATACGTACCAGGATTTCATGACGCAGAGAGGGTTTGGGACCGAGTGGCGCAATGCGGAAGAATTTGGCCAAATGATGGAAGAGATGGACGGCATTCTCGGGGAAATTGTTAAACAAGTTGGCTTAGCTAACTAAGGAATGACAATGAGAGATGTTTTCGCCGGCATAGGGTTTATGATTGCAGGGATTGTGACGATTATCACAGCCCAGCAATTTCCTACTCTACCCAGCCTTCAGTATGGGCCTTCTCTGTTCCCCTCTCTTGTGGGAGGGGGATTCTGCATCGGTGGCGCGGTACTTACCTTAAATGCGCTATGGCAGAGAAGAAAAGCGGCCGTTCAAGAAGTACAGGGTAATCCGACACTCGCTGCCTCGCCGTCTGAAAAAATGAGCTGGGCGATGGTGCTGCCCCCCATAGCGATCGTCTTTTATATCCTGGCAAGCGATTACCTGGGAGCAATGCTTACCATAACGATCATTATGTTTTTGCTCATGTTATTGAGAAAAACAAAGATTCACGTGGCCCTAGTAACCTCTGTGGTTATGTCATCCGCTATTTATTTTATTTTCTCTCACTATTTGCTTATTCCATTGCCTCAAGGGGTTTTATTAGGGGGTAGCCTGCCATGGATATTTTAATGAATGGAGTGGGGCTGGTTTTAAATTTTGATACCATTTTGGTTATTTTGGCAGCTTCATTATTCGGTATATTTGTTGGCGCAGTCCCCGGTCTTACGGCGACAATGGCTGTCGCACTATTAGTACCTTTAACCTTTTACATGGACACTATTCCCGCTATCGCGGCCATTGTAACGACATCGGCTATGGCGATATTTGCGGGGGATATTCCAGGTACGTACTTAAATATTCCGGGCACACCGGCGTCAGCCGCCTATGTGGGTGAATCTCACGCCTTAGCGAAAAAAGGCAGAGCGAGAGAGGTTTTAGGTATTAATCTAGTTTGTTCCGTTTTTGGTGGTATTTTTGGCACCATTATTTTAATCGTCGTTGCTCAGTCACTCGCGGAAGTGGCGCTTAAGTTTAGTGCTTTCGAATACTTTTGGCTCGCGGTATTGGGACTAAGCTGCTCAATTTTTATTTCTGTAGGCTCTAGAACAAAAGCATTCCTTTCACTGCTTTTTGGCATTCTACTTTCAACCGTAGGGCTGGATATGATGAGTGGCGCTCCTCGCTTCACGTTTGGAGTGCCAGACCTTATGGCAGGCATTAATTTCATACCCGTTATGATTGGTATGTTTGCTCTCAATGAACTGATGGGTTATTACGGCTCAAAATCCGAGAAAAAAACTATCAGTATTGTTGATAATGATAGTGTTTTTCATAATGTGCCTAGACACATTAAACGGTATTGGCGCAATTTGTTGCGTGGCAGCTCAATTGGTACGTTGATTGGCGCATTACCTGGGGCTGGTGCGGATATCGCCGCCTGGATCTCATATGGTGTGGGAAAAGGTAGGTCAAAAGACAGCGCTAAATATGGCACTGGTCATATAGAAGGCATTGTGGATGCCAGCTCGGCTAATAATTCCGGTATCAGTGGTGCATGGGTGCCCGCCCTGGTCTTCGGGATTCCGGGTGACTCTATTACCGCTATTGTGATTGGCGTTTTGTATATGAAAGGGATGAACCCTGGCCCTACCATTTTTATGGACGGGAGTGGGTTAATCTACGCACTTTTCATTGTGTTTATCTTGGCTAACCTGATGATGCTACCTATTGGCTATATGGCTATCAGGTTATCAAAGTTATTCATTCTGACACCCAGCCGAGTATTGATGCCCATTATCTTGTGCTTTTGCATTGTGGGTGCTTTCGCTATTAATAATAGCGTTGTGGATATCTGGTTAATGCTAATCGTTGGGCTGGTGGCTTATCTTTTAGCAGTCAATGGCTTCCCTATGGCGCCAGCGATACTTGGTTTGGTGCTGGGGTCCGTTGTTGAAAACAACTTTATGAGTGCCATGCTGAGAACCGGCGGCGATCTGACCAGCTTTTTTGCACGGCCTATCAGCGCCGGGCTTGGCATTGCGGTCATTTTGCTGTGGTGCTCACCCTTGTTGATTAAAGCTTATCGCTATCAGAAGCAAAAATCCGAGCGAGCATCTCTATGATAAAACGCTCACCTGCTTTTAAATTAATTGTGGCTACTTTGATTGAGGAGCGGTTGAGGTGCGTAAAGACGCTTGCGAGATAACCTCTCGAAGCGTGCTCATCAGCGCCGCCGCTCCGGGGGAAAGCCGCTGGTGGCGTAAACTTACTAGTCCATAAGGCTGCACGCTGAGCGTTTCGCTAAATGGAAGTAGATGAAAGCGCTGCGGCGGGCAGAGCAGGTCAGCGGTCTCCCGGGTGGTCACCGTAATGGTGTCGGATTTATCAACCAGCGCCAGCGACACCAGCAAATCGGCAGTGTTGACGACTTGACGGGGCGGCGCTACCTGATGGTGAAGAAACAGACTGTCCACGCGCTGGCGCATCAGCGCTCCGGGTGGTTGCAGCGACCACGGATAGGCGGCCATATCGGTGAGATGCAAGGATGTTTTGCCTGCCAAAGGGTGCCCCTCGCGGCAGACAAAACACAGCTCCTCCTCACCGATTTCCTCAAACACAAAGTGCTCTATGTTGCTGCCTGAAGGAATACGGGTGATGGCAAAATCCAGTTCTCCCTCCAGTAAGCGTGGCACCAACGCTTTGCTAACATCTACTTCCACACTGATTTTGAGTTCCGGACGGTCTCGCTGAACACGTTCAATGGCACTGGTGAGTAGCGTAACCGCAGGTGCCATCACGGTGCCGACCGCGACGGTGCCTAGGTTGCCATCGCGTAGTGCGGTCAACTCCTCACCGGTATGCCGCAGTGCCGACAGCACGCTATGCGCGTGGCGAATCATCACCTCTCCATACCAATTAGGCGTTAGCCCCCGTGGCTGACGGTCAAACAAGCGCACGCCCAGGTTGGCTTCCAGGTCACTGAGCAGTTTTGAGGCAGCGGGTTGGCTCATGTTTAGCTGGGCGGCAGCACGGTGCAGGTTGCGTTGCTCATCAAGTGCTAAAAATAGCTGAAAGTGACGCAACTTTAGTCGTGCGTGAAGAAACCAGTTCTCGTCAAGAACACCCATGAAATAAGCCTTCTAGTAGTACTGATAACAATAAAGATATCGAAATTGACGCATTTGCATATTGGTTGGTTATGGCAGAGCTGTCTACTGTAGGGCATGTAATAGCGCCGACCATGTCGCGCTAGTAAAGCGATGCTGCGCAAGAACAACTATGTCGAGCTAATAACAACGTCCTCAACAGGGGAAATAACATGCCTCTCATGCGCTCCAAAACAAGCCGCGTTGGTTCAATACTACTGCTGAGTGCAGGAACCGCAGCGCTATTTATTAACGTGGCCCAGGCCCAAAGTGATAAGGAACCCATGGTAAATAGTGAAGCAGAGCATGGCGTCACCGAATCCGTGTTTGGCCAACTTCCTGATGGTCGTCAAGTGGACGTTTATCAACTCACCAACGCCAACGGCATTGAACTGCGAGTTGCCAATTATGGCGGTACGATCCTTTCGCTAAAGACGCCTGACCGGGAAGGCAATGTCGACGATATCGTATTAGGATTCGACTCGCTGGACGAGTATTTATCTGATGAATATCAACAGGCTAACCCTTACTTCGGTGCCATCATAGGGCGCTACGGCAACCGTATTGCCGAAGGGCAGTTCACGCTTGAAGGTGAAACTTACACGCTTGCCACCAACGATGGCGACAACCACCTGCATGGCGGCCAACAAGGGTTTGATAGGGTGCTTTGGCAGGCCGAGCCGTTTGAAAATGATGAAGGCAAGGGGCTTGTGCTGCGCTATACCAGCGACGATGGCGAAGAAGGTTACCCCGGTCGCCTGGAAACTGAAGTGACTTACACTCTGACCGATGACGATGCCTTGATCGTCGATTACCGCGCTGAGACCGATAAGGCAACGCCCATCAACCTTACCCAGCATAGCTACTTCAATCTCAAGGGTGAGGGAAGCGACTCCATTCTTGATCATCAGCTTATGCTCAACGCCGACGTCTTTACACCGGTCAGTGAATCCTTGATTCCGACGGGAGAGCTGCAACCAGTTGAAGGTACGCCGTTCGATTTTACCCAGGCAACACCGATTGGCGAGCGGATTGAGCAGGACAACGAGCAGCTCTCTTTCGGTGGCGGCTATGACCATAACTTTGTGCTTAACCGAGGTGACGCGGAACTCGGTGATCTGGTGATGGCGGCCAAAGTATGGGAGCCACAAAGCGGGCGGATGCTGGAAATCGAAACTACCGAGCCAGGCATTCAGTTCTATTCGGGTAATTTCTTGACCGGCGACCTGACCGGTAAAAGTGGCCAACCCTACCCGCAGCGCTCTGGCTTTGCGCTGGAAACCCAGCACTTCCCCGACTCGCCCAACCAGGACAACTTTCCCAGTACGATTTTAGAGCCAGGAGAGACTTACCGTTCGCGCACAGTCTTCCGCTTTTCTGTCCAGGACGATATAGGCTCGACCTGATCAACAACTGCCTTTGGCATCAATAACACCAACAACCGTTAAAACGTCAGGAGCACAATAATGGGCATCGTAACCACTTTCACGCGTTTGGCGCTGGGTAGCGCAATCATGTTGGCCTCGCTGGGTTCAGTACAGGCGCAAAGTGACGACGTGAAGATCGGCTTTATCGTCAAAAAGCCGGAGCAGGCATGGTTTATCAACGAGCAGCGCGCGGCCACTGAGGTAGGGGAAGAGCTCGGCTTTCAAGTGGTTCGTTTAGGCGGCGAAGACGGTCAGGAAGTACTCAGCGCCATTGATAACCTCTACGCCCAGGGCGCTCAAGGGTTTGTCATTTGCCCACCCGATGTGCGCCTGGGGCCTGCGATTATGAACCGTGCCGAGCAGTACGGCATGAAAGTGATCACCGTGGATGATCAGTTTGTGACCTCCAGCGGTGAGCCGATGGAAGGCGTGCCGCACCTGGGGATGTCGGGAACCAAAATCGGTCAGCAGGTAGGCGAGGCGATTGCCGCTGAAATGGAAGCGCGTGGCTGGGACCCTCAGGAAGTAGGCGCGCTGCGTATTACCAACAACGAGCTACCGACGGCTGTAGAGCGTACTGACGGTGCCACCCAAGCGCTGCTCGCCTCAGGCTTTCCGGAAGAGAATATTTTCGACGCACCTCAGCAGAGTACCGACACCAACGGAGCATTCTCGGCCGCATCGCCAGTGCTTTCCCAGCGTGGAGAGTACGAGCATTGGGTCATTTATGCCCTCAACGAAGAGAGTGTACTTGGCGGTGTTAGGGCAACTGAACAGTACGGCTTGGCGGCGGAAGATGTCATCGGCGTGGGGATCAACGGTTCGGGCGCGGCGTTTGCCGAGTTTTCCAGAAATAACCCGACCGGCTTTCATGGCACCGTCGCCGTCAGTTCCACCATGCACGGCCGCCAGACCGCAGAAGATCTTTATCGCTGGATAGCCGAGGACCAAGAACCATCGGCCAACACTGAAACGACCGGTACGCTAATGACACGTGATAACTGGGAAGAAGTACGTGAAGAGCTAGGCCTTTAAGGCGATTTGTCACGGACTATCTAATGGGGTGCTTACGTATGTCTGATGCCTATCTACGTTTCGATGCGATTAGCGTCGTCTTCCCCGGCGTGCGTGCGCTGGATAAGGTAAGTTTCGCCGCCCATACCGGGCAAGTTCATGCGCTGATGGGGGAGAACGGCGCGGGTAAATCTACCCTGCTCAAGGTGCTTAGCGGTGTTAACCGGGTTGCTGAAGGAGCGTTGTGGATCAACGGGCAGCGCCATGTGTTCAGTAACGCCAGGGAAGCGCTGAGTGAAGGGATTGCCATTATCTACCAGGAGCTGACCCTCTCACCCAACATGTCGGTGGCCGAGAACCTGTTGTTAGGGCAACTGCCGACACGCAATGGGTTTATCGATCGCCGCCAGTTAAAACAGAAAGCGCTGGCAATACTTGCCGACCTGGGCGAGGGGGCTATTCATCCCTCAACCAAAGTGCGTGAGCTCTCGATTGGCCAGCAGCAGATGATCGAAATTGGCCGGGCGCTGCTTCGGGATGCCAAGGTGATCGCCTTTGATGAACCTACTAGCAGCCTCTCCATTCAGGAAATTCGCCAGCTTAAACGCATCGTCAAGCGGCTGCGCGATGAAGGGCGGGTAGTGCTCTATGTGACTCATCGCATGGAAGAAGTATTTGAGATGTGCGATGCGGTCACTATCTTCCGCGACGGCCAGCATATTCGCACCCACGAGGACATGTCAGCGCTGAATCACGACCTGCTTGTCAGTGAAATGGTGGGCCGCGATATCGATGATGTTTACGGTTACCGCCCGCGTGAGCAAGGTGATGTGGTCTTGAGCGTGGAGGGGATTCAGGGGCGTGGTCTCAAGGCGCCGGTGAGCTTCTCGGTCAAGCGCGGTGAGGTGTTTGGGCTGTTTGGGTTAGTGGGCGCGGGGCGTAGCGAGTTGCTACGGCTGGTGTGCGGGGTCGAGGCCCCCAAAGCTGGCAGCGTTCACTTTAAGGGTGAATCGCGACGTTTTAAAAGCCCAGCCGAGGCAATCCGTGCGGGAATTGCCATGTGCCCCGAGGACCGTAAATCCCAAGGTATCTTTCCGGTGGCGAGCGTGGCTGACAACCTTAATATCAGCTGTCGGCGTTTTTTTAAACGCTGGGGCGCCTTCCGCCATCCAGGTCGCGAGCGGCGCAATGCAGAAGCCTATATTCAGCAACTCAGCGTTAAAACGCCCGGCCACCGCACGCCGATCGGCAAGCTTTCGGGTGGGAATCAACAGAAGGTGATTTTGGCCCGTTGGCTCGCAGAAGAGATCGACCTGTTCGTGATGGATGAACCAACGCGTGGGATTGATGTGGGCGCACGAAGGGATATTTACGCGCTGCTCTACGACCTGGCCGAACAGGGGAAGAGTGTGGTGGTGATCTCCAGTGATCTAGCTGAGGTGAGTTCCATCTGTGATCGCATTGCCGTCATGCGTGATGGTGAACTGGTGGACATAGTGTCGCGTGATTCTGCCACGCCGGAGCGATTGTTGGGGCTGGCGTTGCCAGCGTAAGCTGACTTTTCAGGATATCAATAATGACAACGAACAAATCAACCTCCTTTGATGGCGACGTACCAGCGCCTGCGCGTCCGGCAGGGCGTCGGGGGCTTATAAAACCGCTACGCACACTGTTGGACACCTCAGGTCTGATCGCCATTTTTTTGCTGCTGTTTATAGCGCTAGCCGTGTTTATCCCCGGTTTTCTCACGGGCCGAAACATGGTCGGGCTGCTACTGTCGATCACCCTGATCGGTAGTCTGGCGACCACCATGATGCTGGTGCTGGCATTGGGTGAAGTGGATCTCTCGGTGGCCTCTACGGTGGCCTTTGCAGGGGTGGTGGCAGCGATAGTGACGACCAGTACCGACAGCGTGTTTATCGGCGTGATTGGTGGGATTGTTGCTGGGGGCGCGGTAGGTGTTTTTAACGGCTTGGTCATTGCTAAGTTCGGCATTAACTCACTCATTGCAACATTGGCCGCGATGGAGTTTGTGCGCGGGCTTGCCTATATCACGTCCGGTGGCGATGCGGTGATGATTACCGTGCCAGGTTTCTTTGACCTGGGCAGCGCCTCCTTTCTTGGCCTGACGCTGCCGGTGTGGACCATGCTGGCCTGCTTTGTGATCTTTGGTGTGGTGCTCAATATGACCGCCTTCGGGCGTAATGTGCTGGCCACCGGCGGTAACTCGGAAGCCGCTTCGCTGGCCGGGGTCAATGTGCGCCGCCTCAAGATCATTGTGTTTGGTCTTCAGGGTGTGGTGGCAGGCGTTGTTGGCGTGCTTTTGGCATCACGCATGGGGCTTGGCGACCCCAATACCTCCATGGGGTTGGAGCTTGCCGTCATCTCTGCCTGTGTACTGGGCGGGGTCGCGCTATCGGGTGGCGTTGCCACGATTACCGGCGTGTTGGTTGGGGTGCTGATCATGGGCTGCGTACAAAACGCCATGGGCCTGCTTAACGTACCCACCTTTTACCAGTACTTGGTGCGAGGCGCGATTCTACTGCTGGCGGTAATGTTTGACCGCTGGAAACAGACCCGTCGTCAGCGGGCTTGACGGTCACGTCTTTATCTCATTTTCCACAATTACTCGTTGTACGGAGACTTCCCCATGTCCGATCTCAAGCGTCCGCTTCGCTCTGCCCAGTGGTTTGGTACTGCCGACAAGAACGGCTTTATGTACCGCAGCTGGATGAAAAACCAAGGCATTCCTGACCATGAGTTTCAGGGCAAGCCGATCATCGGTATTTGCAATACATGGTCAGAGCTAACGCCTTGCAACGCGCACTTTCGCAAGCTGGCTGAGCATGTGAAGAAAGGTGTATTAGAAGCGGGGGGCTACCCGGTTGAATTTCCCGTGTTCTCCAATGGTGAATCGAACCTGCGCCCCACCGCGATGTTTACTCGCAACCTGGCCAGCATGGATGTAGAAGAAGCTATTCGTGGCAACCCGATTGATGCAGTGGTACTGCTGGTCGGCTGTGACAAGACCACCCCTGCGCTGCTCATGGGCGCGGCGAGCTGCGATATTCCCACCATTGTGGTTACCGGTGGGCCGATGCTCAACGGCAAGCACAAGGGCAAGGATATTGGTTCGGGTACGGTAGTGTGGAAGCTTTCCGAGCAGGTCAAGGCGGGGGAGATCTCGCTACATGACTTTATGGCCGCCGAGGCGGGCATGTCGCGCTCTGCGGGTACCTGCAACACTATGGGCACTGCCTCGACCATGGCCTGCATGGCGGAGTCCTTGGGTACCTCACTGCCCCATAACGCTGCGATCCCAGCCGTGGATTCGCGCCGCTATGTACTTGCGCACCTGTCGGGCAACCGGATTGTCGAGATGGTCAATGAAGACCTGAGACTTTCTAAAATTCTTACCAAGGAAGCCTTTGATAACGCCATCCGCACCAATGCCGCGATTGGTGGCTCTACCAACGCAGTAATTCACCTCAAGGCGATTGCCGGGCGTATCGGGGTAGATCTCAATCTAGATGACTGGAGCCGGGTAGGGCGCGGCACTCCCACGGTGGTGGATCTTCAGCCCTCAGGGCGTTTTTTGATGGAGGAGTTCTACTACGCGGGTGGTCTGCCCGCTGTGCTTAAACGGTTGGGCGAAGCTGATCGACTGCCCTTCAAAGATGCGTTAACCGTTAACGGCAAAACCTTGTGGGAAAATGTTAAAGACGCTCCGCTGTATAACGATGAGGTAATCCGTCCACTGGATAACCCACTCACCGCGGATGGCGGTATCTGCGTGTTGCGTGGCAACCTGGCGCCGAACGGGGCAGTGCTCAAGCCTTCGGCGGCGACGGCCGAGCTGATGCAGCATCGTGGCCGTGCGGTGGTGTTTGAGGACTTCGACGATTACAAAGCGCGTATCAACGATCCAGACCTGGACGTTGAAGCCAGCGACATTCTGGTCATGAAGCACTGCGGGCCGCGCGGCTATCACGGCATGGCGGAAGTCGGCAATATGGGCCTGCCACCCAAGATCCTCGCCCAGGGAATTACCGACATGGTGCGTATTTCCGATGCGCGGATGAGCGGTACCGCCTATGGCACGGTGGTACTGCACGTGGCTCCGGAAGCGGCAGCGGGCGGGCCACTGGCTGCGGTACGCAATGGCGACATGATCGAACTCGATTGTGCCAACGGTCGGCTGCACTTGGATATCAGCGATACCGAACTTGCCACGCGCTTAGCCGAAAGCGACCCCACCGCTGCATCTACGTTAATCGCCAGCCAGGGCGGTTACCGCCAGCTCTACATTGAACGGGTGCTGCAAGCAGATGAAGGCTGCGACTTCGATTTCCTGGTGGGTTGTCGTGGGGCTGAAGTGCCCCGCCACTCACATTAAAAGAGGCTATAGCTCACTGAAAACTGCTACCCAGGCATAAACACGATGCTGGTTTGAGAAATTTTGGCTTAAAAGCCCCGTTGGCACGACCCAACGGGGCTCATGTGCCAAAGGTAACCATTAAATATGCAGATAAATAAGAGAGAATTTAAGGTATTGGCACTGGTTTTATTTTTTAAGATATTGTATTTAAATAACTTTAACTATTTGTGGTACGGGTTGGTACGCCTGCTGCAATATTTCATACAAGAACGCAGCATCAGGAAGATGCACACAGTATCAGGAAGATGATCAGTTCTTAGCTAGATGTTTCTTATTTAAATTTACGAAGTAACAGAAAGCGTATTACTCAGGAGGCATGACATGAAAATGGAAGCTCTGAAAAAACTAGGTATCTTAGGCGTATCTTTTGGTCTGATGGCAAGCCCGCTCGCTTTCGCTGAAATGCAAAGCGGCACCGAGCAAGAACCCATGCCGCAAGAAGAGCCGATGCAGGATGAGCAAGGCAACTTCAACTCTTACGATACTGAGCACGATCAGGATGTAACGACTGAGTACGAAGAGGAAGAGCAAGAATTCACTTATGAAGAAGAGGAAGAAGAGCAGGAGTATGACACTGATACTGATTCCGACAGCGATGATCAGTGGTAATACCGCCTACTAACGGAATGACTCTTTTTTCGGCTCAAGGATGAGCTACAAAATGCCCCGCCAATTGCGGGGCATTTTTGCGTTTAAAGACCGCTTAGAGGCTGCTGGTTTATAGGCTATTGTTAAATGTGATTAATCACCTGATCCGTAACGACAACAAGGACGCCCTATCGTGGTGAACTGGAAAGAAACACCGCAGCTGCCCAAGGCCGAAGGACGTATTGAGGCTATTGACTTGGCCCGTGGTATTGCCATTGGCCTTATGATTGTAAGTCACGCGGTAAGCGGATTGGTGGGTATTCGAAACGTGCCCGACTGGGGCATGGTACCTGTCCATTTTTTAACCAAGTTCTCATCATCGCTGTTCATTTTAGTGTTCGGCATCGCGCTGGCGGTGGCTTTTCTCTCTCATACGCAAACGGATGGGTGGCCCAAGCGGCGCTTGAAGCTATGGCTTCGCGCGTTGGAAGTCTGGTTCTGGTACAAGGCGCTTGTCATTATCGAAATGCTGCCCTTCAGTTCTCCCGCCGATATTGTTGATACGCTGCTTTACGGCCGTTTTGCCATCTGGGTGGAGATTCTTGGGTTCTATGCCATCGCACTACTCTGGGTACCGTTAATCCTGCCGCTCTGGGCGCGGGCGCCTCTTTGGAGCCGTATTGTCGTGATTGCAGGATTGGCAGGGCTTTCTACTTGGCTGCAGGGGGTTACCTTTGGTGGAAATGATATTTTGAAAGCGTTCTTGGTAGATCACCAGGATCATTACGCCTGGGGCCAGATTAGCCGGGCCCCGCTGATTCTTATTGGGCTATTGATCGGTGAGGCGCTGCTACGCTGCTACTTTACGCCCCCGTTACGCCGTCGTTTGGTGCTGATGCTCATGGGGATAGGCGCGCTAATGATTGCGGCCTTTTATGGAATCGCCTTTACCGAGGGCGATGCTTATGCCGCCATGATGGCCGTTGCCAATAATGCTGGTAAACATCCGCCCGGTCTTGAGTTCATGCTGTTCAGCGTTGGCGGCGCGCTTGTGCTGTTGGGGTTGGCCCTGGCAGGAGGCGCGCTGGCTGCCAAGGCACTCTTGCCGCTTACCGTGGTCGGTAGCGATGCGCTTAAAGCGTTTATCTTTCATATTGTGATGATTTTTCTGGTGCTGCGTTTTCTCCTGCAGAGCGAGGGTATGTACAGCTATCCACAGGCGCTTGGCATTGGTGGCGTGTTAATTATTGGTGCCGCTGTCTGGATCTGGCTGACCCGTTGGATAGCCAGGCACCGTTAGGAGGTAGTTTGCGATTACTAAAACGCTGGCTTGCAGGCGTGGCGCTGATGCTGGCCCTGCCTGTTTCAGCCGCCGTGCATGCAGCACAGGAAGTGGATAAACAGACCCCTTGGCAGGGCGATCTAAATGCCCGCATGGCGGCTATCGAAGAGTTCTTTGGAGGTGAGCTTGGTGTATATGTGCAAGACCTGGCCACAGGCGAGGCCTACTCCTGGCGGGCGGACCAGCCCTGGTATCTAGCTTCGCTGGTGAAAGTGCCTATTGCGGCACAGGTGCTGGCCGAGCGTCAGGCAGGCACACTGACCCTTGAGCAGCGCCTGACGCTTACGCAAAGCGATTTTGTGGACGGCGCTGGACCGATAATCTGGCACGATCCTGGAGCGCGGATCTCCATTCGTTACCTGCTGGAGCAGATGATCATGGTCAGCGATAACACGGCCTCCGATATGTTGATAAACCGAGTGGGTCTGGATGCCGTTAATGCCAGAGCGCAAGCCATGGTGGCAGCCGGTGGCGGCCAGCCAGAGCATATAGGCCCGATTACCCGGCTGGTAGGCGTGCGCCAAGGCGTTTATGGGCAGCTACACCCAGATGCACGCACGCTAGGCGGCATGGATTTTATCGCCCTCCGCCAGAATCAGATAAGCCAGCGCCCGGCCGCGCTTGCACGTGCGCTGGGTATCAGCCCCGAGATGCTGAACCAGCCCGACTACGACCACGCCTTTGATGCGTATGAAGCAACGGGCGAAAACGTTGGCACGCTGCGCGCGTACGGTGACCTGTTGGCAAGCCTTGAGCAAGGCGGCTTGGAGGACCTGAATGCCACCCAGCGCGAAACGCTGCTGGAGATCATGCGCCGAACCCGCTCCGGTGAACAGCGTTTGAAAGCCGGTATGGGCGATGCGTTCAGCTTTGCGCACAAGACAGGCACACAGCATCGTAGAACCTGCGATGCGGGCATCGCCGAGCGTGTGGCAGCAGGTAGCGACGGCGGCCCGTGGGTCATTGTTACCTGTAGCCGTGGCCCGATAGCAGTAAGCGAGCACGAGCATGCCCTGACCCGCGTAGGTGAGGCGCTGCGTTACAGCGGTGCGCTTGGCGCGCCTTGATTTCGGCTGACACCACAACCCATACGCGAGCGTGGTAAACTAATGGCCCACTATGATGGTTAAATAAAGGAGTTTGTTATGGCACGTGCCAGCGCCCGTCACATTCTGGTCAACAGTGAAGAGCAGTGCTTATCCCTTAAACAGGAAATCGAAAACGGCCGTGATTTTGCCGAAGTGGCCAAGCAGCACTCAAGCTGCCCGTCTGGTCGTCAAGGCGGTGATTTAGGTAGCTTTGGCCCCGGCCAGATGGTGCCTGAGTTCGATAAAGTCGTTTTCAGCGGTGAGCTGAACCAGGTTCACGGCCCGGTAAAAACGCAGTTTGGTTACCACCTGCTCGAAATCACTGACCGCAGCTAAGCAGCCAGTGTTGCTATAGCCGTGCACCGCCTTCAGGCGTGCACGGCTTATTTTTCGTTTTGCTTATTTTTCATTTTTAAGTGTGTGGTCTCGCGTAAAAACTGCCTCACACGTCGCGGCTTTTACACTGTGGTGTAAGGAGTACGCCTTGAACGATCCGATTATTTCGATTACCGGCCTGAATAAAACCTACCAAGGTGGCTTTCAGGCGCTTACCCATGTGGATTTAACCATTCAGCGTGGCGAAATATTCGCCCTGCTGGGCCCGAATGGCGCAGGTAAAACCACGTTGATTAGCGTGGTGTGTGGGTTGGTGAACCCAACCCAGGGCCAGGTGCTGATTGATGGCTTTGATAGCGTTCGCGACTACCGCCAGGCGCGAGAACGCATCGGCCTGGTGCCTCAGGAACTGACCAACGAAGCCTTTGAAACGGTATGGAACACGGTCAGCTTCAGCCGCGGCCTGTTTGGCAAGGCACCCAATCCTGCCCATATCGAAAAGGTGCTGAAATCCCTGACGCTATGGGATAAGCGCCACAACCGCTTGATGACCCTTTCAGGCGGTATGAAGCGCCGCGTGCTGATCGCCAAGGCGCTTTCCCACGAGCCGCGCATCCTGTTTCTGGATGAGCCCACGGCGGGGGTGGATGTAGAACTTCGCCGGGATATGTGGGAAGTAGTGCGAGGGCTTCGCGAAAGTGGCGTCACGATCATTCTCACCACCCACTACATTGAAGAAGCCGAGGAGATGGCCGACCGCATCGGCGTGATCAACCGCGGTGAAATCGTGCTGGTGGAAGAAAAAGCGGCGCTGATGCAAAAACTGGGCAGTAAACAGCTGACTCTGCAGCTGCAGTCACCGCTTACCCAACTGCCGAATGCTTTGCAGCATGAAGCGTTGAGCCTTACGGCCAATGGTCATGAACTGGTGTATACCTACGATGGTCGCCAAGAAGAAGAAGGCCATGGCATTCCTGCGCTGCTGGCCACGCTTGAGCGTGAAGGCATCACCTTCAAGGACCTGCATACGCGGCAGAGTTCGCTTGAAGATATTTTTGTTGATTTGGTCAAGGAGCGCGCATGAACCTTTACCCTGTTCGCGCCATTTATATGGCGGAAATGGCGCGTACGCGACGCACCATGTTGCAAAGCATTGTCTCGCCGGTTATCTCAACCTCGCTCTACTTTGTGGTGTTCGGCGCTGCCATCGGCTCGCGCATCAGTGAGATTGGCGGGGTAAGCTACGGTGCCTTTATCGTGCCGGGGCTGATCATGCTGATGCTGCTGACCCAGAGCGTGTCTAATGCCTCGTTCGGCATTTTCTTTCCCAAGTTCTCGGGCAGTATCTACGAGATATTGTCAGCGCCCATCTCGTATCTTGAAGTGGTGATTGGTTATGTGGGGGCGGCGGCGTCCAAGTCGATTCTGCTGGGGCTGATCATTCTCGCCACCTCTAGCTTCTTCGTGCCGCTGGAGATCGCCCACCCATTCTGGATGCTGACGTTTCTAGTGCTGACCGCGGTTACCTTCAGCCTGCTCGGGTTCATTATCGGCATCTGGGCGGATGGTTTCGACAAGCTCCAGCTGGTACCGCTATTGGTCATCACGCCGCTTACCTTTCTCGGCGGCAGCTTCTACTCGATCGATATGCTGCCCCCCTTCTGGCAGAACGTCACGCTTGCCAACCCGGTGGTGTATCTGGTCAGCGGCTTTCGGTGGAGCTTCTACGGCATCAGCGATGTCAGCATTGTGGCCAGTGTGGCCATGATTTCGCTGTTTCTCGTGGCAAGCCTTGTCACCATTGCCTGGATATTCCGCACCGGCTATCGCCTGAAGCCATAACCCGTATTCTTCATGTTTTAACCTTTAGAGCTGATACCCCCTTATGCCGCTACTGCACAGTATTGTTCATCGCCTGGCCCCATCGCTTGATGGTGAGCGCTTAACGCTGACCGCTGCGCCCGCACCTGCCCAAAGCGATGACCCGGCCATGGCGAGCCTGGTGAATACGCTGAATGACACGTACAACACCAAGGCTAAAGGCTGGGGAAGCTTTGCCGAAGAGGGCGATCAGGCCGGCCCTTTGCTTGCTTGGCTGCATGACTATATGGCCGGTGGGCAGGATTTTACCCAGCTTTCTACAGCCATTGCCGAGCGCCTGGCCCGCGAGCTGCAGGCACAGCTTTCGGTAAGCGGCTATCTGCTGCTGGCGCACATTCGCCAGGGCGATACCGAAACCCTGTTTATCGCCCTGGTCCATCAGCGTGAAGGCATTGGTATTAACGAAGACCACCAAGCCGTGCCCGCCGCGCAGTTGAATACTAGCCAGCTGACGCTTGCTGCCCGCATTAACCTGACCCAGTGGCAGAGTGAGGCACCTGGCACCCAGTACGTGTCGTTTCTGAAAGACCGGGGTGGTAAGAAGCTTGCCGAGGGCATGACGACGCTATTGGGTATGGAAGAGGGCATCGATGCCCCTCTTGAGACCCGCACGCTGCTAAAAGCCTTTAGCGACTATGTGGAAAAGGAAGACCTCGACGAAGACGCCAGCCGCGAAAAAACCGACACCTTGGTGGATTACGCCAACGAGCAACTGCGCCGGGGCGAACCCATGACCCTGGAAACGCTCTCGGAGCTGGTGGACGAACAGCAGCCCAAAGCGTTTTATGAGCATATCCGTAACGTCGATTACGGGTTGGCTGACGAAATTCCGCCGGACAAGCGTACCATCAGCCAATTCCGCCGGTTTACTGGGCGTTCAGGCGGCGTGTCCATTAGCTTTGACTCACACCTTTTAGGTTCCAGCATCGAGTATGACGAAGGCCAGGACCGGTTGATCATCAAGCAAGTGCCCAAGCAGTTAAAAGAGCAGTTGGCCAAGCGGAAATCGTGAAGGGTGAGTGGAGAAACGTGAATGGTAAGGGGTGAAGGAGATATGGGGGGTGGTGGACGATGGCACTAAGCTTGCCCTGTAGCGTCGAACCTTCACATACACCTATTATCAGGAGAGCGCCCCATGCTGGATGCGATTACCGATTTCTTTCAACGCGCCCTAGCCGAACCCGAGCAGCGCGAAAATCATACGCTTACCCTTGAGCTGGCCACTGCGGCGCTGCTTTGCGAAGTGATGCGCGCTGACTACCATGCAAGCGACGCAGAGCGGGCGGCGTTACAGCAGATGCTTACCGCTCGCTACCGATTAAGCGAGCGTGAAGTTGAAGAACTAATGACACTTGCCGAAGCGGAGGTCGAAGAGGCGGTCGATCACTACCAGTTCGTCAGTTTGGTAAAAGAGCACTACAGTTATGCACAGCGCTGCGAGCTGGTGGCGCTGATGTGGCAGCTGGCCTGGGCTGATGGCAGCGTGGACCCGCTTGAGGAGCACCGCATTCGACGCTTGGCGGATCTACTTCATGTAAGCCACAGTGATTTTATTCGCACCAAACTACAGGTAAAGGAGCGCCACGACGCGCATGAGTGAATCACCTGAAGCGACCAATCTCACCGAGCTGATCCAGGCGATGGAGGAGAAGGCGGATGGTATGTCCCACGTTAGCGTCAATGATATTGTCGATGCCGTAGGCCGCCGCTCCTTTGGACCACTGCTGCTGATCGCTGGAATCATTACCCTGATCCCTGTCATTAGCGGTATTCCAGGTGTACCCACCTTCATGGCTGTACTGGTGCTATTAGTGTCGATTCAGCTGCTCGCGGGGAGGAGAACATTTTGGCTACCCAAGTGGTTATTAAACCGTTCGGTATCTCGCAAAAGCTTTGATAAATCCCTTCATATTATGCAAAAGCCCGCTAAGTGGATTGACAGCCTGCTTGGTGCTCGATTGGTATGGATGACGAATGACGCGGGTATTCGCGTGACGGCACTTGCCTGCCTAGCTGTGGCGGTGGCCATGCCGCCGATGGAACTCGTCCCCTTTACGGCTAACGGAGCAGGCGTTGCCCTTACGCTGTTAGGTCTAGGACTTGTCGCACATGACGGGGTGGTGCTCTCACTAGGGTTTTTGGTTACCGGCGCCACGTTCGTGGCGATGCTTATGTATTTTTTGTAGCGTTTTAAAGCGCGTGTATGGGCGCTCTCCTAATTGAACTATGCTATACCCTCCAAGGAGGTAACTTATGAGGGGAAAGGTGCGCATGGACATAAAAAAAGCGGTGGCTGTCACACTGGCCTTGATACTCGCAGGTTGTAGTAGCGATCAGCCTGGCTGGATGGACGGCGCGTTAAATGACGTTGACCAACGCGCATGGATGTCAGCTTCCCATGAAGCAAAGATAGCAACTGCCGGACAGTGGCTGGAACAGTGGCAGGCTGAGGGTAGAGTAGCGCTGGATAAACCGATAGAAGAGATGCAGCCTGAAGCAGAGACGTTGGTAGAGTGTCTTGATGATAAGTTGACAGGTTCGATGAATATGCCTGTCGATGTAGTGAAGCGGAATGCCCTTATATGCGCGCATCAACAAGACTACCGCCACTAGGTATTCGGTTAGTCCTTATATGTGCAGTCTGACGTGTACCTAAACACCTAGCTAATATGCGTCAAGTAACCCCTCTACCAGCTGGTTTAACCGCTGCTGAAACTGCCCTCCAGGCGAAGGCGGCGTGGGGTCTGAAGTGATCACTACCGTCATGGCCCGTTCGGGTATGACGTAAAGCGCCTGGCCACCGTATCCGCGCCCGTAGTAGGTAGGCGTTTCTGCCAGTTGGGTAATAAACCAGCCAAACCCGTAGCCGTCGCCTGTCCATTGAGAGATGCCGCGCGGTGTCCATGAATCTTCTACCCAGCCTTCGGGCAGTATGCGCTGACCTTCCATCATGCCGTCATTGCGATAAAGCTCGCCTACTTCAATCAGAGCACGCGGCGAAAGCTGCATGTCGTTGCCGCCAAAGTAGATGCCTTGCGGGTCACGCAGCCAGGGGGGAATGGAGATATTCAGCGGCTCACCCAGCAAGCGCTGGGCAAGCGCGTAGGTAGTTTCTCCGCTGGCATGAGTAAGCGCGGCTGAAAGCAGATGGCTTGTGCCGGTGGAGTAGAGCATGCGCCCTCCGGGCTCATCGACGAACGGGCGGCTCAGTGCATCGTTAACCCAATTGGCGCTTGCCACCCAGGCGCCGTAGTTACTGCCTGAGGTGCGCTCAAGCCCTGCCTGCTGGGCAAGCAGATGCGCCACCGTAATATTCTCAACGCGTGGGTCAAGGCCTGCTGGCAAGTGCTCACCGAAAAGCGCTGCCATGGGCTGCTCGACGGATTCAATAATGCCTTCTTCAATCGCCGCGCCGGTAATGGCCGCCAGCACCGTCTTGGAAAGCGACTTGATATTGGTAGGCGATGCTACGCCTGGGCCGCCTTGATGAAACTCGTGGATAATCTCGCCATCGTAGGCCACTATCACGTTGTGTACGCGGTCTAGTTGGCGGGTTTGATGGTTTAGTGTCTGAAGTGCATGCGCAGAAGGTTCATTAGCGGCTGCATAGGCGGTGGGTAACAGTGAAACAACAGCTAACGAAACAAGCAAGGCAGTAGCGCGCATCGTGGCACCTTCGGTATAAGTGGCAAAGGTTCGAGCTTCAGAAGCGAGAGAGGTTCCACCATGCATGCCCCTGGCGAGCTGTCTCAGCAGGTCGGTGCCAATGCACGAAAAGCACGACTGGCGAAGAACCTTTCCCCCAACCTTGGCGCAGATGAAGCGTATCAACACAGTAGAGGTACTGTTAGCAATCGATACCCAGCAGCAGAAATGATTCAGCGAGCATTCCACGAGAACCGTCAGCGTCTCGGCTAACGCTAGCAATACGGCCCGCAAGCCTAGCCGTTTTCTGCTTTCTGAAAGGGAAATGCAGGAGCATTACGCAAAAAGCTGAAAAGCCTGCTAGGCTGAAAGCGTTATCTAGACGTAAGTAACCCTTTGATTTCATCAAAAACGCAAACTAGCAAGGAGCGCCAATATGCGTAATATCATCTATATCGTAGGTCTGATCGTCGTTGTACTGTTCATCCTATCAATGCTCGGCCTGCGTTAATCGCGCCAATAAAAAGCCCACAGGCAAAACCTGTGGGCTTTTTTGTGCGCGTCTGTTTTTACGCAAGCACCTTCCTTAAGCGCAGTCGGCCGCCCCTTGGCCGAACATATCAAACATCAGCTCGCGCCCCATGGCCGTTAATACAAAGCGGCCATATGCGTTAAAAGTGGCGGCGTTACTTACTTCCAGGGTCTTTTGGCAGGCTGCCCACCCAGGCGCTTGAGTGCGCAAAGCATTAAGCTCACGTTCGGCCAGGCCGCGCTGCGCAAGCGTGACGCTCTCAAGTACATACCCGTGGTCATAAAGCATTTCGGCTACCGATGAAAGGCAGTGGCGAAGACTACGTTGAGCGCTAATGGCAGGTGTGTGGCTGGAATCGTGAACGTACTGTGCATGCATGATGCGATGTCCTGCGAACGGCGCGAGTGAATATATTGCAGTACATTGTAAAGCAGGGGAGGGTGTTAGACCAAGGTCTAAATCGTCGCTTTTACGCTGGTCTATTAGATATTCATCGAATTGTAAAACACTGCTGCCAGCATAGCGTTTTTTCATATTACTGTTGCTAAGATTTATTTGGTTATATTAAATATGACGCATTTATTTAGCTTGCACTTAATTAGTAACAATATAAGCAAAGAAGTTACATAAATAATACAAATATGTTTATTTGTGTATTTTTGTTAATTCAAGGCTTTTAATGAATATTAAGTTCTATTTTAAGTTATGGTATTTATATAATTAATTAAGATGAAAGGAAGTGGAAAACGTTTCAGTAAAATAAACAAACGACAGTTTGATTAAGTCTGGCTTTCATCTTAAAAGAAATGAATTAATAATAACGCTTAAAATAGTGTTTATGCATTATTGCTAATAATAAAGCAGAAATGAGGGCAAAAGGAAAATGCTAACTGAAATAAAAAGCGCATAACTATATAAGCAAAGGGAGCGACTGATATGCCGAAGGGGAAAACAATGCCATCTGAGGCCGATAGAAGAGCGATGGCACCAATGGCCCTCCGAAGTAGAGTAGCCGCTAAACAGTTACTTTCTATGGGTGCCCTAAACGAGTATGCAACCTTTTTTGCATTAAGTAAGGTGCCTTTAAAAAGTGGGGAAAAGACAATGCTGGCAAAAAAGATAACGGTTTTGGCGGGGGGCGATCCAACGCTGCAGCACACACAGCTGAAAATTCTTGAAAAGCAAATGGCTGCCGTTAGGCGCTACCTCAGCCAGCAGTATTTTAAGTGTAAAAATGTTTAGAAAAACATAGGCTTATGTTTTTTGGCAATATTTAGCTGAGCATGACGGTAATCTACTGAATAGAGACGCATGGCGCTAAAGTAACTTCGTTTTCAGCCGATAGTATTGGCAACGTACATGGCTTTTCTCTGCGAGGACTAGATTTATGGCATCAATTACTGCACTCGGCGTGGGTTCTGGGCTGGATCTCGCTGGTTTGGTGGATCAGCTCAAGGCAGCCGAACGCCAAAAATTGACCCCTGTTCTTCAACAGCAGAGCGCCCAAAAAACTAAAATTTCTGCCTATGGGCGCCTTGAGTCCGCAATGGATAGAGTGCAGAGTTCTATTACTGCGTTGAACGATGCCGCCACATTTAAACAGCACAAAAGTACGGTAACCGGCAGTGGCGTTTTGGCAACCGCCAGCGAAACAGCTAATGCTGGGCGTTATGAAATCACCGTTTCACAGCTGGCCCGTTCGGGCAGTGCTGCCTCCAATAGTGTAACGCTTGACCAGGTGCTGACAGCAGAAGCCACAAACCTGACCCTGAATTTTGGCGCTACCTATACCGATGGTGAGTTTGACAGCACAGCGGCACCTCAAAGTAGTTATAACCTTGAAATAAAAGCGGGTAGCACGCTGGCTGATGTTCGTGATCAGATCAATGCAGATAAAGAAGCTGGCGTTACGGCTTCCATCATCAATGACGGTACAGGATATCGCTTAGCGCTGAGTTCTAAAGAAACGGGCAAAGAGGCCTCTCTGGTTGGTTTCTCAGGGCTTGCATCTCTGACAATGGATGCAGCTACGTTACGTGCAGGCCAAGATGCTGAGCTGAACGTCAATGGTATTGCTATTACTAGTACAACCAACCGAGTGGAAGAAGCTATTCAGGGGGTAACGCTTGACCTTACAGCTGTCTCCGAGAACCCCGCTACGCTCGTGATTGAACGTGACGAGGCGTCGCTGAAAGAAGCGATTAACGCGTTTGTAAGTAACTACAATGAGATGAAATCCACCGTTGGACGTATGACCCAATTTAACGGTGCAGGTGAGACGTCTGGAGAGCTGGTAGGGGATCGCACCGTTCGTACCATTGAAGACCGTTTGCGCCGAGATATAACGGATAGTCTTGGAACAGGCGATATCTCAAGGCTTTCTCAAATGGGAATTGCCATTGACGAGCGTGGGCGCCTAAAGGTTGACGAAGCTAAGTTGGACGAAACCATAGCTGATAACCCGGAAGGACTAGCTGCCTTTTTCGCCGGTGACACGAAAGAGGGTGGTTTTGCAGGACGTTTAAGTTCAACGCTTAAAGAAATAACGGCAGATGATGGCATCATTCAAAGCTCTGTAGGTAGTGCTGAGCTGCGCGTTGATAGCTTGGAGAAACGTAAGCTACGTATGGAAGCTAGTATTGAGCGAAGCACTGAGCGTTACCGTAAACAGTTTGCGGGACTAGACGGCATGATCGCGCAAATGAATTCTATGAGCAGCTATCTCACGCAGCAGTTCGACATGCTGGGTGCTATGCAGAAGAGTAAGTAAAATAGCAATTAGATGAATCATGTTAATTGACAAAAAAAGTATTTTTTCTAAAGAATCCAGCTGGCCTGCCGTTAATTATAACAACGGCGGCGTACGCGCCACCAAGCAGGCCATAAGGCCAGTTAATCTTTGGAGAGCATTTCCATGTCTGTAATCAACACTAACATCACTTCCATGATTGGCCAGAACAACCTGCGTTCTTCGCAGAGCATGCTGGCTCAGGCGCAAGAGCGCCTTTCTTCTGGCCTGCGTATCAACAGCGCATCTGACGATGCTGCCGGCCAAGCCATCGCCAACAAAATGACTGCCCAAATCAAGGGTATGGACCAGGCGAGCCGTAACGCTAGTGATGGTATCTCTCTGGTTCAGACCATGGAAGGCGGTCTTGATCAAGTTAACGATAACCTTCAGCGTATTCGTGAGCT
>NZ_RZHE01000014.1 GCF_003989825.1 Vreelandella populi | reverse complement strand
GACGCATCGTTTAAGGAGGTGATCCAGCCGCAGGTTCCCCTACGGCTACCTTGTTACGACTTCACCCCAGTCATGAACCACACCGTGGTGATCGCCCTCTTGCGTTAGGCTAACCACTTCTGGTGCAGTCCACTCCCATGGTGTGACGGGCGGTGTGTACAAGGCCCGGGAACGTATTCACCGTGACATTCTGATTCACGATTACTAGCGATTCCGACTTCACGGAGTCGAGTTGCAGACTCCGATCCGGACTGAGACCGGCTTTCTGGGATTGGCTTACTCTCGCAAGTTCGCAACCCTTTGTACCGGCCATTGTAGCACGTGTGTAGCCCTACCCGTAAGGGCCATGATGACTTGACGTCGTCCCCACCTTCCTCCGGTTTGTCACCGGCAGTCTCCTTAGAGTTCCCACCATTACGTGCTGGCAAATAAGGACAAGGGTTGCGCTCGTTACGGGACTTAACCCAACATTTCACAACACGAGCTGACGACAGCCATGCAGCACCTGTCTCTGCGTTCCCGAAGGCACCAAGGTATCTCTACCAAGTTCGCAGGATGTCAAGGGTAGGTAAGGTTCTTCGCGTTGCATCGAATTAAACCACATGCTCCACCGCTTGTGCGGGCCCCCGTCAATTCATTTGAGTTTTAACCTTGCGGCCGTACTCCCCAGGCGGTCGACTTATCGCGTTAACTTCGCCACAAAGTGCGCTAGGCACCCAACGGCTGGTCGACATCGTTTACGGCGTGGACTACCAGGGTATCTAATCCTGTTTGCTACCCACGCTTTCGCACCTCAGTGTCAGTGTCAGTCCAGAAGGCCGCCTTCGCCACTGGTATTCCTCCCGATCTCTACGCATTTCACCGCTACACCGGGAATTCTACCTTCCTCTCCTGCACTCTAGCTTGACAGTTCCGGATGCCGTTCCCAGGTTGAGCCCGGGGCTTTCACAACCGGCTTATCAAGCCACCTACGCGCGCTTTACGCCCAGTAATTCCGATTAACGCTTGCACCCTCCGTATTACCGCGGCTGCTGGCACGGAGTTAGCCGGTGCTTCTTCTGCGAGTGATGTCTTTCCTGATGGGTATTAACCACCAGGCGTTCTTCCTCGCTGAAAGTGCTTTACAACCCGAAGGCCTTCTTCACACACGCGGCATGGCTGGATCAGGGTTGCCCCCATTGTCCAATATTCCCCACTGCTGCCTCCCGTAGGAGTTCGGGCCGTGTCTCAGTCCCGATGTGGCTGATCATCCTCTCAGACCAGCTACGGATCGTCGCCTTGGTGAGCCATTACCTCACCAACTAGCTAATCCGACATAGGCTCATCCAATAGCGGGAGCCGAAGCCCCCTTTCTCCCGTAGGACGTATGCGGTATTAGCCTGGGTTTCCCCAGGTTATCCCCCACTACCGGGCAGATTCCTATGCATTACTCACCCGTCCGCCGCTCGTCAGCGTCTAGCAAGCTAGACCTGTTACCGCTCGACTTGCATGTGTTAAGCCTGCCGCCAGCGTTCAATCTGAGCCATGATCAAACTCTTCAGTTTAAAATCATTGTGATCCTTACTCGTTACCCGAAGGTAACAAAAGCGGATCAAACTTGGCTCAAGGTTCAAACGAATTATACTGTGATACTCCGAAGAGTATCGCTGTGTTCGCCTGCCTTGATATTTGGTGACTTGTCACCCTCATCGGCAAACGCCCACATGAATTACCTGATCAAATTGTTAAAGAGCGGTTTCGCTAAAGGCTTAAAACCTTCGACTCGATGACCGGAGCCGCTTACCTCAGCGAGGAAGGCGTATTCTACGCATTTCCTGGTGATTGTCAAGGGCGTTGTTTTCGATGTGGAACGTGCGACATCCAAAACATCCAACCGCTTGATAATCCGAAGGTTTTCACCTTCACTCACCGCTGGTAACGCTTGGCGTCCCCGGCAGCGGATGCGTACTTTACGGTTTCTAATGTCCTTTGGCAAGCACTATGTTCAAAAAGTTCAAACTAAATGATAAAAAAGCGACAAGACTCATTTTATGGGTACGCCCCATAGAATAAGCCTGCCGCAAACCACCGAACAGAGTAATTAACGATTAACGATTAACGATTAATCAAATTTCAAAACCTAAACCAAAGTCTTCGCTGGAAATCGCCATAAGGCTTTCCGCTCCAGAGCGGATCATTTGGGCATGCGCCTTGGTACGCGGTAATAGGCGCTGATAGTAAAAGCGTGCTGTATTAAGCTTAGCGGCATAAAACGCTTTGTCGTCACCTTCAAGCGAAGTGGCTGCCTGCTTGGCAGCGCGAGCGAACAGGTAAGCAAGTGCTACATAACCTGAGTACATCAGGTAATCAACGCTTGCCGCTCCCACCTCCTCTCGATCCTGCATCGCCTTCATGCCAACCCCCATGGTCAGCTCGCCCCATTCGGCGTTGAGCTTAGCCAGCGGCTCGATAAACTCTTTGAGAACGGGATTGTCAGCCTCGGTCTTGCAGAACTTGTGAATTTCTTTGGTAAAGACCTTTAGCGACTCGCCTTGGCTCATGAGCACCTTACGGCCCAGAAGGTCCAGCGCCTGAATACCGGTCGTACCTTCATACAGGCGGGTAATACGCGCATCGCGCACCAGCTGTTCCATTCCCCACTCTTTAATGAAGCCGTGACCACCAAAGATCTGCACGCCTTCATTAGTGCTTTCAAAACCCACCTCGGTCAGGAAAGCTTTGACGATAGGCGTCAGCAGTCCGAGCAGCGTTTCGGCGCGCTCCCGCTCTTCACCGGGCTGGCCGTGCTCCACAATATCCAGCATCTGTGCGGCGTACAGCACCAGCATGCGACCACCTTCGGCAAAGGCTTTTTGAGTCAGCAGCATGCGACGCACGTCGGGGTGAACGATAATCGGGTCGGCGGGTTTATCAGGCGCCTGCTTGCCGGAGAGACCACGCATCTGCAAGCGGTCACGAGCGTAGCTCAGCGAATTCTGGAAGCTGGCTTCGATCAGCCCCAATCCCTGGATACCCACGCCAAGGCGCGCAGCGTTCATCATAGTGAACATGCACGCCAGTCCCTTGTTGGGCGGGCCAACCAGATAGCCGATAGCACTGTCGAAGTTCATGACGCAGGTGGCGTTACCGTGAATCCCCATTTTGTGTTCGAGCGAACCGCAGGTAACACCATTGCGCTCGCCTGGATTCCCCTGGTTGTCCGGCAGGAACTTGGGCACGACAAACAGCGAAATTCCTTTGGAACCTTCCGGAGCATCAGGTAACTTTGCCAATACCAGGTGCACAATGTTCTCGGCCAGATCATGTTCCCCTGCCGAGATAAATATCTTGGTACCTGTAATAGAGTACGCATCGGCACCCGCAGGCACCGCACGAGTCTTGATTAAGCCGAGGTCCGTACCGCAATGTGGCTCGGTCAGGCACATGGTACCGGTCCATACACCCTCGATAAGCTTGGTTAAATAAGTCGCTTTTTGCTCTTCGGTGCCGTGATGACGTAACGCATCGGCAGCACCGTGGGAAAGCCCGGGATACATCCCCCAAGCTAGATTGGTTGCACAGATCATTTCTGAGAGCATCATGGCCAGGGAGTGCGGCAACCCTTGCCCACCATGCTTAGGGTCAGCAGCCAAGCTTGGCCAGCCGCCTTCTACATACTGCTGGTAGGCTTCTTTAAAACCTTTGGGCGCTTTAACTTCACCGCCCACTAGCCGACAGCCCTCTTCATCACCGCTTTGATTAATAGGTAGCAACACTTCACGCGCAAAGCGACCGCCCTCTTCCAAAATAGCGCTGACAACGTCAGGCGATGCATCGTCCTTGGACAATGCCGCATAGTGGGCGGGGTAATCGAGCATTTCGTCCATGACGAAACGTATATCGCGCAAAGGGGCCTGATAGCTGGGCATCGCACTTCTCCTGAACAGGGGGGGCTGAAAACCTGAAAACACTATTAGAAAACGGCTTTCAAACACGTGTTTGAAAGTTAGCGCGACCTTTTCTTTGCGTCAAGCGAGCGTTTGAATTTAACCGTTTTCCAGGGCAGTTCTTTAGTCGAAGTGGCCTGTGCTTCTGGCATAAAATAAAAAAACTCGCTTGCTTTATGCAGGCGAGTTTCAGGTAATGCCTGTCAATGCGTTACTGCATGCGAATACCGCCATCCAGCCGAATCACCTCGCCATTGAGCATTGGGTTAACAATAATCTGCTCGGCTAGTTGAGCGAACTCTTCTGCCTTACCCAGCCGCTTGGGAAACGGCACGTTAGCGGCGAGCGCTTGAACAGCTTCCTCAGGAATTTCACTCATCATGGGCGTTTCAAAAACACCCGGTGCAATGGCCATTACGCGAATAGCGTGCCTGGAAAGTTCTCGCGCAGCGGGAAGGCTCATACCCACCACACCCGCCTTGGACGCACTATAAGCACACTGACCTACCTGCCCATCAAAGGCAGCGATTGAAGCCGTATTAATAATGACACCACGCTCGCCACTATCATCCGGCGAATTTCTAGACATGGCAGCGGCCGCCAGGCGCATGATGTTAAAAGTGCCTACAAGATTGATATTGATCGTTCTAGCGTAGCTCACCAGGTCGGCTGGATTTCCGTCACGATCCACCAGTTTGGCCACGCTCACCACGCCCGCACAATGAATAACGCCGGAAAGTCCTCGCTCGCCTCCCAGCGCAACAGCGGTATCAAACACCTGCTGCATCTGTTCTGCTGAGGTAATATCAGCCTGGCAGACTTTTGCCCTCTCCCCCAGCCGGGCAGCAAGGTCAGTTACCCCATCATTTAAGTCACACAGCACAACCTTGGCACCCGCTGCAGCCAAACGCTCAGCGGTAGCGGCCCCCAGCCCTGAGGCGGCGCCGGTAATCAAAAAAGTACGCTCCTTTACCTGCATAATGGCTCTCCCTTGGTTGATTACTTGTTATGGCTGGCTTGTTCAGCCGCTTGAGCACGCAATTTGAAACGCTGGATCTTGCCGCTAGGCGTTTTAGGTAACTCATCGACGAACTCGATGACCCGAGGGAACGCATGGGCAGATAGACGTTCACGTACCTGCTGTCGAATTGCCTCAGCCAGCTCATTGCTTGGCTCGTATCCTTCACGAAGCACAATGTAGGACTTGATCACCTCGCCGCGAAGCTCGTCAGGCTGACCGACCGCCGCTGATTCCGCCACGGCAGGATGCATCATGACACTATTCTCCACATCGGTAGGACCTACCCGGTAGCCAGCAGTGGTAATGATGTCATCATCGCGGCCTGCAAACTGGAACGAACCATCTTCATTACGGATCACTACATCGCCGGTCAGGTAATAGCCTTTCACAAAGGGATTTTTCTCTTGCCAGGTATACCCTTGGAAAAAGTGCGCTGGCGAATGTTCGATGTTCACGGCCAGCACGCCCGGCTCTCCCGCCGGCAGCTCGTTATACTCTGCGTCAAGAATGGCTAGACGATAGCCCGGCAAAGGCACACCCATGCCGCCTACATGCTTGGGATGATCAAGGGTGTGATGATTGTTGCAGGTCATGCCCGTTTCGGTCTGCCCGTAATGGTCCATGACTGAACAGCCCAGCGATTTTTCGACCCAATTGACCACTTCAGTATTTAACGGCTCGCCCGCCGAGCTGGCGGCGCGCAGCGCCAGCGTTTGATGGGCATTATCGAACAACCCGGACGCCTTCATTAAACGGTAGGCTGTAGGGGCTGCCGCAAAATTGGTGATCCGATGGCGCTTCATGAAATCCAGCGCTCCTTCGGCACTAAACCCGGCTTCACAGAAGTGCGTAGTTACACCTAGCAGCAGCGGCCCGGTAATAGCGTAGTAAAGGCCATACGCCCATCCGGGGTCCGCCATATTCCAGAAGCGATCATCGCCACGCAGGTCGACGGCAAGCTCCATATACAGTGCAAAGGCGGTCATTGCCGAAAGCGGCACGGCCACTCCCTTGGGCTTACCCACGGTACCTGAAGTAAACATCTGCAAAAAAGGCTGAGAGGGATCAAGGCGAGGCGGCTCGGCACTCATTGGTGCATGTGCCAAGGCAGCCTGCCAATCCAGATCATGTGGATGCTCACCGCTCGCCCCACCCACCGCGAGTATGGGCGGGCACTGGCTCAAGCCATCAAACTTATAACGGTTGGCGTGATCGGTAATCACCAGCTTGGCATCTGCCCGGCTCAACCGGTAATCCACCGCATCAGGCCCAAAGGCCGTAAATAGTGGCTGATACACGCCACCTATCCGCCAGGTAGCCAATACCGCTATCAGCAATGCGCCTGAACGAGGTAGCATGCAGGCGATGCGATCCCCCTCTATCAAGCCTTGCGCGACCATCCAGCCCGCCAGTTTGCTGCTCTGTTCATCCAGCTCGGCATACGTCAGGGTGTGCGTTACGCCTTGGGTATCCTCATGAATCAGCGCTAGCACTTCACCGTGGCTCGTTCGTACGTGGCGCCCGCAGCATGCCTCAAAAGCATTGAGCAAGCCGTCCTGAAGATCATCCAGCCGGGCAACCATCTGATCGATTGAGAAATGCGCAAGATAATCCGAATAACCGGGAAGTGGCGTCGCTGTCATGATGGCTCTCTTGTGTTGTTGGTAATGAGCAGTCTTGCAACAGGAGGGGTAAAGTTTTACGTCATACGCGCACTGATTTCAGTTTACGTTAACGGAACCCCGCAGATAATCTCAACGCTAAAAGCAATCCGCAGTAAGCGCAAGTTATCTACCGCGTTGAAGGGTTATACGTTGGTCGAGGGAATATACAGGCGAGTCGCTGGCAGCAAATATCTATTTACTACTGCCAGGAAAAAGCATTGGGGGCGTCAGGCAGATTGCTTAAAGAACAGCGCTTAGCGCGCCATGATCATTCCCACCAGCTCATCAGCTAAGTCATCGGGGGTTCGCGACCCGTTAGGGTCATACCAGCGTACAGTCCAGTTCAGAGCGCCTAGAATAAATCGTGAAACGAGAAAGCGATCACCGTGAATCAGCCCGGCTTGTAGGGCCCCATCAATTACTTCTACCCATAAAGCCTCATAGGCGTCGCGCAAATGGCTAAGATGTGCGCTAGCAGCCGGATCCAGCCGGCGCCATTCAAAAAGTGCCACCACATGAGCGTTACGGTCAGCAAACAGGGTTTCCAGATGGGCACGAGCCATTGCCCGCAATCGTGCCTCGGGTTCGGCAGGGCATTGCTCTATCGATCGACGGGCGATGACCAGGGCATTGTGTGTGCCCTCTTCAATGACAGCCGCAAGAATTTCCTGTTTATCTTTAAAATGGTGAAACAGGCTGCCTGACTTGATGCCCATCTCTTGTGCCAGCATGCGCACGGTAGTGCGATCAAACCCTTCCTGAACGAATAGCTGGGCAGCCAGCCGTGTCAGCTCCTTGCGGCGAGGTGATTCATTCATTACATTCATATCATTCACACTAGCGCTTGCTTGGTTATTCAGGAGAAAACCACAGCCTTTGCAGTGGGTCAACGCATCGCTGGTCACTTCACACGATAATCACAATAAATCTGAGGAGTTAGTCCATGAGCACCGCAACCGACATCGTGTTTCTCGCCGCCACGCGCACACCAATGGGGGGCATGATGGGCAGCTTATCCACCATGAGCGCCCCTGAGCTTGGTGCGGCTGCCATTAAGGAAGCCATTAAGCGAGCGGCCATCGAACCCGGCGTTATTGATGAAGGCATAATGGGCTGCGTTCTACCAGCCGGTGCCAAACAGGGGCCTGCTCGCCAAGCCATGCGCCAGGCGGGCATTCCGGATGCGTGCGGCGCCACCACTATCAACAAGCTATGCGGTTCAGGCATGAAAGCAGCCATGCTCGCCCATGACCTGATTAAAGCGGGCAGCGGTGAGATTCTTCTAGCCGGCGGCATGGAGTCGATGTCGAATGCGCCCCATGTACTTACCAAGGCACGTGGCGGCTATCGGCTGGGACATGGCGAACTCAAGGACCATATGTTTCTGGATGGCCTGGAAGACGCTGAAACAGGCAAGCTGATGGGCGTATTTGCCCAGGATATTGCAACCCAGCGCGACTACACACGCGAGCGACTGGATGATTTCGCGATTGCTTCGCTTGAGCGCGCTATGGCGGCTACTAATGCCGGCCACCTAGCGGCTGAAATGGCCCCTGTCACGGTATCCACGCGCCAGGGCGAAACGCTGGTTGAGCACGACGAGCAGCCGTTTCAGGCAAAGCCGGACAAAATCCGCCAGCTGCGACCAGCGTTTGCTAAAGACGGCACGATTACCGCCGCCAATGCCAGCTCGATTTCCGATGGCGCCTCGGCACTTATTCTGGCAAGCCAGGCCGCGGCAGAACGGCATGGCCTGAAACCGCTAGCCAAGATGCTGGGGCACGCCACCCACTCACGTCATCCCAGCGAGTTTACCATTGCCCCCGTAGGCGCCATTGAAAAGCTGATGAAAAAGCTTAACTGGAGAGTAAGCGACGTTGATCTCTTCGAAATCAATGAAGCCTTTGCCGTGGTTACCCTGATAGCAATGGATGACCTGGGGCTACCCCATGACAAGGTTAACGTCTTTGGCGGCGCCTGCGCCCAGGGACATCCAATTGGCTCAACCGGCTCGCGCATTATTGCTACGCTGATTCACGCATTGCGCACTAAAGGCGGTAAACGGGGCATCGCCAGCCTGTGTATTGGGGGCGGAGAAGCCACCGCGGTTGCCATAGAGCTCGTTGACTGAACCGCACCGCGCATCTATCAGCGCCTCTTTAAGGAGGCGCTGATAGATACTTGCTTACCCAAACCGTCCGGTAATGTAGTCGTGGGTGCGCTGGTCCTGAGGGTTGGTAAATATCTGGTCTGTTGTATCGACCTCAACCAGATCTCCCATATGGAAGAACGCGGTGCGGTCAGCCACCCGGGCGGCCTGCTGCATGTTGTGAGTAACCATTACGATGGTATAGCTCTCACTCAGCTCATCAATCAATTGCTCCACCTTGGCAGTGGCAATAGGATCAAGTGCCGAGCACGGCTCATCCATCAGGATAATATCGGGGCTTACCGCGACCGTACGCGCAATACACAAGCGCTGCTGCTGGCCCCCCGACAGTCCCGTACCGGGCTTATCCAGACGATCTTTCACTTCCTCCCAGAGCCCCGCGCGACGCAGACTACTCTCGACGATATCATCAAGCTCCGCCTTGCGCCGGGCCAAGCCGTGCAGACGTGGTCCGTAGGCGATGTTTTCGTAGATCGACTTCGGGAACGGGTTGGGCTTCTGGAACACGATGCCTACCTGAGCGCGGAGCAATACTACGTCGCGGTCCGGGGCATAGATATCGTTTTGATCCAGCGTGATCTTGCCCTCGACCCGGCAGATATCGATGGTGTCGTTCATGCGGTTCAGGCAGCGTAGAAAGGTCGATTTACCGCAGCCGGACGGGCCGATAAACGCCAGCACCTCGTTTTCATAGATATCCAGATCAATGCCGTTGATGGCTTGCGCATCACCGTAGAAGACTTTGACGTCCTGGGCATTCATCTTCACCTTGTCCTTGGCTTTGCTTACACGGCTCTCGCCACTGCCAACGCTTACTGAAGATGTTGCCATGGGCTGTGCAGGAATATTCACTTACCACCTCGTCTCGAATTTTTTACGCAACCAGATCGCCAACGCATTGAGGCTTAGCATCAAGCCTAGCAGCACAATAATGGCCGCTGAAGTGCGCGCTTCAAAGAAATTACGCAGCTCGTTACCCTGCCACAGGTAGATCTGAACCGGCAGTGCGGTTGACTGTTCAAGCGGCGTGCCCGGCACGTTAGCCACAAACGCATTCATGCCAATCAGCAACAGTGGCGCGGTCTCGCCCAACGCCTGGGCAACGCCCAGAATGGAGCCGGTTAAGATACCGGGCAGCGCCAATGGCAGTACATGATGAAATACCGTTTGCACCCTTGATGCACCAATCCCCAGTGCCGCCTGACGAATGGAGGGCGGAATGGAGCGCAGCGACGCCCGGGTCGCAATAATAATGGTCGGCAGAGTCATTAGCGTCAGCACCAGGCCACCTACTAACGGCGCCGACAGGGGCAGCCGTAAATAGCCGATAAAGATCGACGCGCCTAGCAAGCCAAACACGATAGAAGGCACCGCCGCCAGGTTGTTGATGTTGATTTCAATCAGGTCGGTCAGGCGGTTTTTAGGCGCAAACTCTTCCAGGTAAATCGCGCTTGAGACACCCAGCGGCACCGATAACCCAATCACCACCACCATCATGAACAGCGACCCCATAAACGCCCCGGCAAGACCGGCCGATGCCTGCGAGCTGCGCGAGTCGGTGTTCAAAAACAGCGAGGTGCTGAACGCGTTACTAATAACGCCCTGCTCTTCAAGCTGGTCTGCCCAGGTACGCGTTTGCGCGCTTAACTGCTGGCGGGCATCCGGTAGGTCGCGATCAATATTGCCCTTGATCCATACGTCTACGTTGGCACTGGCCAGCATCTTGAGTTCGACTGTTTGACCAAGTAGCGCAGGATCTTCGACAAACCGGTCGCGTAGCGCATAGCGTTCACCTGACGTTACCAGCGCTCGCAAGTCTCTTAACTGGCGCGGCTCAACCTCTTCACCCAGAGCCTCTTCCAACGCGTTATCAATCAGCGTTTGCCAATTGACCAGCCCGGCACGGGTCAGCCACTGAGAGTAGCGCTCGTTAAAGGCAAACTGGCTCTCGCCGCTTTCACGTTCAGGCTTTGGCTCTAGCTGAACCACCTCAGGATCAAAATAGACATCCATGTAGAACGTTGCTTGCCAGAACGCGGGCACCCCGCGCATTAAAATGCTTACAAACAGGATAGCGACCAGCGTCATGCCGGTAACAACCGCCATCAACCCCATTCGCCGGAAGGCGTTTTCCTTGCGATGCCGCTTCGCCAGCGATTTTTCAATCGTCATAAGCCGATGCTGACGACGCTGCTCAATCGATATGGACATGGTCACTTACTCGTATTGCTGGCGATATTTGCGCACTACTACCAGTGCGATGACGTTTAACCCTAATGTGATGACAAAAAGGGTTAGACCGAGGGCAAATGCAACCAGCGACTGCGGACTCGCAAAATCCATATCCCCTGTCAATTGGTTGACGATGGTGACGGTAATGGTCGAAACGGCCTCAAAGGGATTGGCATGCAGCACGGGGTTATTACCGGCAGCCAGCACCACGATCATGGTTTCACCAATTGCTCGGCTCGCCGCCAGCAAAAAGGCGCCCACGATGCCAGGGAGTGCGGCTGGCAGCACTACCTGACGAATCGTTTCTGATTTGGTCGCCCCCAAGCCAAGCGCGCCGTCCCGAAGTGATTTAGGTACCTGGGTAATAATGTCGTCAGAGAGAGAGGAGACGAACGGAATGATCATAATCCCCATTACCAAGCCCGCCGTCAGTGCGCTGGTCGTGCGAATATTGATACCGATAAGATCGCCGACGCTCGACAGGAACGGCCCCACCACAATCAGCGCGAAAAAGCCGTAAACGATGGTTGGTATACCTGCCAGAATTTCGATCACAGGCTTGGCCACGTTACGCAGCCACGGGGGCGCGTATTCTGCCATGTAAATGGCGGTCATTAGGCCCACAGGAATGGCGACCAGGAGCGCGATGGTACTTACCATCATCGTTCCCCATAAAAGCGGCAACAAACCAAAATCACCCTGGCTTGAAGCACCCGCCGTGCTAAATCGGGGATTCCAGACCGTGCCAAAAAAGAACTCTGCGGGACTAATAAAGCTAAAAAAGCGGAGCGCCTCACCGAGCATGGAAAGCACAATACCAATGGTGGTAAAGATGGCTACTGCTGAGCTTGCCGCCAAGGCAAACATGATAACGCGCTCTACCTGGTTACGGGCACGCCAATTAGGTGAGATGCGACGTCGGGCGAAAATCAGACCGACTACTACCAGCACGGCCATCAAGGCAACCAGGCTAAAGTTCTCAATGGTCTGAAGCCTTGCCATGTGCCCCGCTGCGGCTAGCTCTTCAGGGCTCCCCCCACCGGAGACTCCCTGTTCGTTGGCCAGGGCGGTTACACGACGCAACAAGGTTTGTAACTCACGATCACTAAGCCCTGCCACCAGATCGGCTGGCAACTGCTGAGTGACCAGCATATCGATTAACTGCGGCGCCAAAAATGACCATAACAAGAATATGGCAAGCGCAGGTAATCCACACCAGAGGGCTACCAGCACGCCATAATAACCGGGCCGAGAATGCATCCGTACATCATGCTCTGCCGCAACCGCGCGACTGCGTGTCAAGCCCAGGTGGTATGCCAAGGCCATCATTACCAGCAGCGTGGCTATCAAGGCAAGGTTGCTCATTATTTCTCCGCCTTTGACTTCCTACGTTTAAACGCCAGCATCAACTATGCGATGCTGGCGCAAAAACAGACTTGATTAACTTAAAAACCTGAACCGTTCAGCTTACTCGCCAGTGGCTACCGTGCGAGACTGAAACTGCTCCAGCGCTTCGGCGCGCTCTTCTTCATCCATGGGAATCAAGCCAGCGTCTTCCAGCGGGCTGCCGTAGCCAGAAGTCATTTCGTTCAGGAAGAATTCAGTGTATTCAGCCAGACCAGGAATCACATCCAGGTGCTCGCCTTTCACGTAGAAGAACAGCGGACGAGAAACCGGGTACTCGCCAGAACCGATGGTTTCCAAGCTCGGCGTTACGCCATCAACGGTTGCAACTTGCAGACGGTCACGGTTCTGGTCGTAGAAGCTCAGACCGAAAACACCTACCGCGTCTTCCTGAGCATCCAGGCGAGCCAGCGTTTCAGTGTAGTCGCCAGCGATCTCTACGATACGGCCGTCGCCACGCAGGTTGTTACAGGCGTCGTCTTCCACTTCGGCTACGGTATCGCAGCCTGGGTGTACGACTTTCTCTTCGAATACTTCACGGGTACCGTGGTTGGAAGCCGGGATGACCAGTACGATTTCCTGATCCGGCAGGCTGCTATCGATTTCAGACCAACGGGTGTAGGGGTTAGCAACTAGCTCGCCATCCTGCGGCAACTGGGCAGCGGCTGCCTTGAATACGTGCTCAGGTGTCAGGGCAAACTCGGCACGATCAAGACGCGAGGCAAATACAATGCCGTCATAGCCGAATTTCACTTCAAGAATTTCGTTAACGCCGTTCTCACCACAGCTTTCGATTTCGCCGCTGCGGATAGGGCGCGAGGCATTAGCGATATCGATAGTGTTTTCGCCAACGCCTTGGCAGAACTGACGAAGACCGCCGCTTGAACCACCAGAACCAACGACCGGCGTGTTGAACTCAGAGTAAGTATTACCGAACTCTTCCGCTACGATACTTGCAAACGGCAGCACGGTAGAGGAGCCAGCAATCTGGATAGTGTCACGAGCCATGGCGGCGGTTGAGACACTGGCGGCGAGACCGGCTACTACTGCAACACTTAGCATCTGCTTTTTCACGTCGTGTTCCCCTTTGGTTTGATATTCGGTTAGCCACTGCTTACCGAAAATTTGGCCGTCTGGCCTTCCACAAAGAGGAGTTTGCACACAAACGATTGCAGAAATATGACAGTCGAAAAAATCTTGCTGTAAGGCCCTAACGGTCTACAGCAACAGTGCAATAGCTGCCGCTGAACATAGCCCAAGGGAGGCATATTGAAGCATGCGCCTATCAAGACGATGGGCAATTTTATCAGCGACCAGGTTACCGAGTAACACGGCGGGCAGCAGGGTAAGTGCCACCTGAAAGTGCCATAGATGCACCTGTTCGGCGATCGCCAGCGTGGCCAAGGTGAGCAATGAAGTCACAATAAAGAAGGCAGCGAGACTACCCCGCATGCGATCGGGTGGGAAGCCATGCATCAAAAGCACCATGGGTGGACCCCCAATGGCCGCTACAGTGCCAAAAATCCCCGACAGCACTCCCGCCATCAAAAGCGTTATGCGGTTCACCGGCAGTTTGAAACGACATAGCGTTACCAGCACGGCAAACAGCACGATAGCCGCAATCAGCTTTTCAAGTATTACCATGGGCGCGGCCAACAGCAGCCAAACGCCCAGCGCATTGCCGGGTAGCCGCCCGATCAACGCCACTCCTATCGCATCAAAGCGGATTTCATGCCAGTAGTGGCGCACCATTAAAAGTGAAATGGTCAGCCCGAAAAGAACTAGGACCACCGGCACCAGCCGCGGCTCCAGCATCAATAAGAGCGGCGCGCCCACCACAGCCAGACCGAAACCGGTAGCTCGCTGTACAAAAGCGCCCAGCGCCAGCACGGCTGCGCACCCTGCCCAGGTAGCTGGCGGCATATCAAGCCAAGTAAAAACGCTATGCATAGCCTGTAGGTTTTACCGTCAGTAGGCGCACGCCGACATTACCCAGCACAGATGCTCCCAGCATGGTCAGCACCATGGGCCACAGGTGCGCCACTTCAAACGCCCCAACCAGAAAGCCTGCCAGCGCCCCACAGCTGAATTGAATTCCTCCCAGCAGCGCTGTTGCGGTAGCACTGATATGCCCAAAGTGGTCAAGCAGCGAGGAGATTGCATTAGGGGTAATAAGGCCAATCATCCCGGTAAACAGCATAATCAGCGGCACCACCGTATACAGCGTCGCCATATTCAGCGAGGTAACCAGTACAAGGCCTAGCGCGGCCACAAGCTGTACGGTTAATCCCAATCGCAGATTCTGCTGCGGTGTGCGCTTGCGCAACAGGTGAATGTTGACCCGGTTGGAGAGTGCAATCACCACAACGTTGACGCCAAACACCAGCGGATAGATGCCGGGTGATAGCCCAAAGTAATCTAGGTAAATAAAGGGTGACGCCGTCACAAAAGCGAAAAGCCCGGCAAACGAAGCGGCAACAGCACAGATATACCCCATTCCCTCCCGATGGCGCAGTACGCTGGCGTAATTTCTGATCACCTGCCGAGGTGAAGCCGCGGGCAGCGTCATATCACGGGTTTCTGGCAGTCGTGTGCCCAAGAGCCAGAGTAAAAAACCGGCATATACGGCAAGGAACACAAAAATCAGCCACCAGCCAGCAATATGCAACAGTACACTTCCCACCGCTGGAGCTACCAAAGGCGCCAACATCATGATCATAGCCATAGTGGACATCACCTTGGCAGCTTCACGGCCACTAAAGCAGTCTCGCACGATAGCGGCAGAGTTAACGACGCAGGCGCCGCCCCCCAGAGCCTGAAGAAAACGCCAGACTAGCAGCGTAGCCAGGCTATCGGCGGTCGTGATCATCAGGCTGGTCAGCATAAATACCGCCAATCCTCCCAACAGTACCGGCTTGCGCCCTACCCGATCAGAAAGCGGGCCAAAGCAGAGCTGGCCAATCGCGAAGCCCAGCAAAAATATGCTGATGGAAAGCTCGGTATGATGAATGCTGGCATTAATGGAGTCCGCTAGCACGCCAATGGCGGGCAGATAGGCATCAATCGCAAACGGGGCAAGCGCCGTATTGGCTGCAACCAACAAGGCGACCCGGCGAGGGCTGAGTTCCATGAGGTTCCTTGAGTTATTCGGCAATCATCAAGCGAAGCTAATGATAGATAGGCCGCTAATAATACAGTTACTGCATAAATTTAGCACTGCACACGCTAAAAACTGCAACATAACCTGCTTAACCTTTGCCTCATAAGCCCTTTCTAATACTGATCCTTGGGGGACATTTATGAGCGTTAACGCATTGAAAAATTTCTCATTACGCTGGTTAAGTCTATCGGCGCTAGTGTTGGTCGCGCTATGCGTGCTGATGTTTGCATTTTTAACCTGGAAAGTAATGCAACAAAGCCAACATGACTTGACTGCGCTTGAGCAGGTTAACGTTCAACAGTCATCATCGCTCAACCGGCTGCATATTGCAGGGCTTGAAGGACTACATCGTCTGGATCGAGCGTTGGAGCGGCAGTTACGCCCTTCTCTAGGCGACCCCGCAGAGGCGCTTCAGGCGGTTGAAAACGAGCTTTCTGAAATGGCGATGTCACTGACCAGTTTCCTTGAGGCAACTGCCAATACTTCCTATGAAACGCGGCGCGACGCTATTGAACAGCAGGCACAATCACTTATCACCACCATGCATGAACAACTAAAAGCCGTACAGACGGGTGATCGCGGCGGTTATCGACAGTTAACGCTGGATGCATTGGCACATAGCCAGGCATTTAGCGAGGAAGCCCGTACCTTTTACCAACTGGCCGACCGCCAGGGTATCGATCTAATGACCCGGGCAGAAAACCGAGCGCAATCTATCGGGCAATTGCTGTTGCTGGGGATAGGCCTGGCTTTTGGGTTCCTTGGTTTGATGGCCTGGATAGGACAGCGTCATATTTTGCTGCCTATTAATCGTTTGATCAGCCATTTTCGCACCATGGCCGGGGGCGATTTAAGCGTTGCGGTCCCCCAGCAGGGAAATAATGAAATAGGCCAGCTCTATCAGGCGCTTGACCATATGCAGCGGGCATTAATTGACACCGTTTCAGAGCTGCACGGCAATAGCCGCCATATTTTCGATAGCGCTCAACGTCTGGCGTTAGGCAATGAAGATTTGGCCATTCGTACCCGCCAGCAAAATGCGTCTCACGAAGCGACCGCCGCCAACCTGGATGAATTGACCGAGAACGTGGCCACCACGGCGGGTTACGCCGCAGATGCTACTCAGTTGACCTCAATGGCTGCCGCGCAGTCGAAGGAAGGCAGCCAGACCATGGCCGACTTTCTCACGACCATGCAAGAAATCCATACGCGGTCCAAAAAGGTTGACGAAATTGTCAACGTTATCGATGCCATCGCGTTTCAAACCAATATTCTAGCCTTGAATGCCTCCGTTGAGGCCGCACGCGCGGGTGAGCAAGGTAAGGGCTTTGCGGTAGTGGCCGGTGAAGTGCGCGGGCTCGCCTCACGTAGCGCAGAAGCTGCACGTCAGATTCAAACCCTGCTAGCCACGTCAGCCAGCAGTATTGAACGCGGTCACACACTATCGAATCAGGCAAGCCAGGGCATGCAAGCCATTGTGGCATCAACCGAACAAGCCAATAGCCTCATGCTACAGATTGCCGATGCTGCCATGGAGCAGCATCAGCATATAGAGCACCTGAATAAGACCCTGCACGAACAGACGCAGGTGAACCGGGCCAATGCTTGCCAGGTTGAAACGACAGCAAAAGATGCGATGTCACTTGAAGCCGCCGCGGAACGCATGCGTGAACAGGCAGCACGCTTTAAGGTCGCCAACACTATGGCCTGCGACGATTTTGTTTGGCAGGCGGCACCGGAGGAACATCCATCGGATAATATTCAGCACGCTCAAGCCTTGCTACAGTAAGAGACCATTTACGCAAGGAGCACTGCATGGCCACTAGCTTACTGACCCAACTTAAAGAAATGACGTCGGTTGTCGCTGACACCGGCGACCTTGAAGCCATTCGTCGTTTTGCGCCTCAGGATGCAACCACCAACCCTTCACTGATACTCCAGGCAGCTCAACAGGAGCAGCGCCGGGCACGCCTTGCCGTTATTGCCAAGGAAAGCACCGATATTGATGATGCAGCTGACCGGGTGGCCGTTGAGATCGGTAGTGAAATCAGTGAACTGGTGCCAGGTTATGTGTCAACGGAAGTCAGTGCCCGCCTCTCTTTTGATCGTGATGCCACCATCGCGCGTGCGCATTCGCTAATTGAACGCTATGCCCAGAAAGGCGTTGGTGCAGAACGTATTCTGATCAAGATGGCGTCCACCTGGGAAGGCATTCAGGCGGCACAACAGCTTGAGCGTGAAGGCATCCGCACCAACCTTACGCTGCTGTTCGGTTTTGCCCAGGCGCAGGCATGTGCCGATGCCGGGGTGACCCTGATCTCCCCCTTTGTCGGCCGCATTCTGGATTGGCATAAGGCGCGCAAGCCCGACGCCGACTTTTCCGGTGACAACGACCCGGGCGTGCAGTCGGTGAAGCAGATCTACAACTACTACAAGGGGCATGGCTACGCCACCATTGTGATGGGCGCAAGCTTTCGCAATATTGGTGAGATTCAGGCACTGGCCGGTTGTGATAGGCTAACCATTTCCCCGGCGCTGCTTAACGAGCTTGATGAGCAGCAAGGCGAACTGCCACGCAAGCTGACCCCCATGGGGGCTAGCAGTTCAAAAGCCGAAACGCTGACGCAGGGCGATTTTCGCTGGGCCATGAACGAAGATGAAATGGCATCTGACAAGCTGGCGGAAGGTATCCGCAAGTTCATGGCAGATCAGCGCCAGCTGGAAACGCTCCTAGAGACGTTACGCAAAGCGTGATGTGCTATCAAAGAGACAGGATATAAAGACGTAAAGATGCGAAAGCCCTAGTAAGGGCTTTCGTGTTGAGGTTCGATGTTTTGTGCTTCCAGCATTTCCACCAGCGGTTGAAACTGCTCGCGATTATGCTCATTCATATGCATCAGGATACGGTGCGCTTCAAGAATACGCTCGCGCAGCCCTACTTCGTCTGCGGGCTCCTCGGGTAGCTCAATCAGTGCATCATTGAGTACCGAGCTTTGCTGAAGCGGTGCTTCCATTAGCGTAAAAAAACGCGCAAACCCCATCACATCAAGCATTTTTCGAACATCGGGGTTATCAGCAATAATCGTGGGTGGATGTACCAACCGCCCTCTCACCGCCATGGCGACCTTAGCCAGAAAACCCAGCGCGGTTGAGTCAACGTTCGTTGCTTCCCGCAGGTCAATCATGACGGCACGCAACCCCGGCGTTTCGGCAAGACGCTGCGCCTGGGAATCAAGCGTTGTGCAAAGCGTTAGGCGCACATCACCACACAATTTTAGGACAAAAACACCAGAGTCGAACGCCGCCTTGATACGGCCTTCTTCAATCAGCATGACCAAATCCGCTCACCATCATGATTGTCAGATCATCGGGTAAAGCATCGCGGTCTTGGTTCGCCTCATCAATTGCGCCTCCTTCTGCCAGGAGCGCATTTGTTTTGGCTAGCCGGTCGCGCAACTGCTCAAGCGTGACACTTTCGCTTACTAATTGCTCAAGTTCCTTGAGCCGCGTGTCGAGCGTTTTACCCGGCAAGCATTCCAATACACCGTCTGAACACAGCCATAAACGAAATTCAGCCGGTAAAGCACAGCTGAGCGAAGGATACTCTATATCCGGGAAAAGACCTACCGGCATTCCCTCTCCTTCAAGCCGAACGAGCTTGCCGTTGGCGGCCAATAAAGGCATCGGCAGCTGTGCGCCGAGCGAATAGTGAAGGGTATACGACTGATGGTCAATAACCCCGACAAACAGGGTTGCATGTTTACCGATGTCAGTTCCCTGCAACTCTCGGTTCATGGCGGCCAGCCAATTAGGCGCCAACTGCTCTGGCTGCTGACCATCCCACTCATGAAGCCAGCGGTTACACAGGTACTTCAAGAGCACTGTCACAAATGCTGAAGACGCTCCATGCCCCGAAACGTCGGCAAAGTAGAAAGTACTGTAACGCTCGTTATAGCGCTGGTAGTCAAGAAAATCACCGGACAAATAAAGCGAGGGTGCAAACCAGTAATCATAATAGACGTTATTGATTACCTTGGGGCGTGCTGGCAATAGTCGCCTTTGAATATGCCCTCCGCTCTGCTGATCCATACGCAATAACGCAAGATGTGTCTCCAAGCTCTCATTCAACTCCGCAAGCCGTTCATGGTCACGGTCGCGCTCAATTGCCAGCGCATTTAACTCGATAGCTTTACGGATCATTCGCCGCAGCAGTTCAGCATGGCGCAGTGGATGCACAATGTAGTCGACAAGGCCTACATCAATCGCCTTGATCAGATCAGCATCTTCACGGGAATCGCTGACCACCAAGGTAGGCAGGCGGCCAGCCAACTGTGACCACTGCTGACGCGGTACCGAATGCGCATGGGCTACAATCAGAGCGGTTTCTGCAGGCAGGTGGTCAATATCAGCTGCCGCGAATACCCACATGTCATCACAGGTGATCGCTTCTGCCAACGCGTTACGCTCCGGACCCGGCTCGTCGATCACCGCAATCAGCTGCTTGGAATGATCCATGTTACGCCTCAATCGGCAAAATCGTCGTCACTAAAGTCGCTATCGTCGAAGTCAAAGCTGTCCATTGCAAATGGATCATCGCCTAACTGGCCATCGTTAATTTCAAACTGGCGGCGCTGCAGGAAAGCATCGCGTATAAACCGGTACCGATCCCCCTGAATCAGGTCTTCCTGGTCGAGCAGGCCTGCACGAATATCAACGACATTGAGTGCCATCAGCCCCAGCCGGGTAGCATCATCTTCAATATAAAACGTTGGGTAAGAAGCCATATCCGCGGGCAACCCGGTGGTATCACGCAACGTACTGGGTCCTAACAAGGGCAAGACCAGGTAACGCGAGTCCTCCCATCCCCAAGCGGCCAGCGTTTGCCCGAAATCTTCATCGTCTGCGGTGATTTCCATCAGCGTTGCGTAATCGAGCAGTCCGCCAATACCCACCGTTGTGTTGATCAGAAACCGAGAGGTGGCAAGTCCCGCATTGGCAGGTTTGCCCTGAAGCAGGCTATTGATGACCGTGCGTATTTCCCCCAAGTTGGAAAAGAAATTGCCAATGCCGGTTTGCACGGGGTCAGGTGTCACGGTGCGATAGCCTTTTGCCACAGGCTTTAATGCATAACGGTCCAGCACATCGTTAAATACAAACACCCGGCGGTTAAAGCCTTCCCAGGGATCTTCCGGGTGCGCCTCTTGCGCCATTTGCGTACTGGCACAGCCGCTAGCTGCCAGCGTGGTAAGCAGCATGACAGGCAGCGCTGCCTTAGGCATGGAGATAGTGTGCTTCTGCCTGGCTAGTAACCGCAGCATGATCTTTCCTCTTGTAAAACCTGAATGCTATAACTGGCGCCGAACTACGACGCTACCAGCGCTGTAACCTGCGCCGAAAGAACAGATCACGCCGATATCGCCTTTCTCCAACCCACTGCGGCGCAGGTGAAAGGCAATAATGGAACCTGCCGAACTGGTATTAGCGTAGCGGTCCAGAATAATCGGCGCTTGCGCTTCGCTCGGCTCAAAGCCCAGCACCTTGCGCGCGATAAGATCGTTCATATGACGATTTGCCTGGTGCAGCCACATTGTCTTGAGATCGCTTCCCGATAGCTCAAGCGATGCCAGATGCTCGACAATCAGCTTGGCGACCATGGGGCACACTTCCTTGAAAACCCGACGCCCTTCCTGCACAAACAACTTGTCGAGCGCCAACGGATCGCTGTCCGTCACGCGGTTTAAAAACCCGGCATTATTACGAATGGCGTTGGAAAACTGGGTAATCAGGCGTGTGCCTAGAATTTCAAAGCGTTCATCACTAACGGCTTCTGCGCTATTTTCTAATACCACTGCAGTACAAGCATCGCCGAAAATAAAGTGGCTGTCACGGTCTTGAAAGTTTAAATGTGCCGAACAGATCTCGGGATTGACCACCAGCGCACGTTTTATACGGCCAGATGCAATCGCATTGGCAGCCGTTTCCAGAGCAAAAGTAGCGGAGCTGCAGGCAACGTTCATATCAAACCCGTAGCCGCTCGTGCCCAACGCCTGCTGCACTTCCACGGCCACCGCCGGGTAGGCTCTTTCCAGATTGGAACAGCCCACGATTACCAGGTCGATATCTTTAGCCGCAACCTTGGCATTATCCAGCGCCTGGCGAGCAGCGGCAGTGGCCATTTCACACTGGATGGAAGGTTCGTCATTTTGCCGTTGAGGTAGCCGGGGCCGCATACGCTCGGGGTCAAGAATCCCTTCAGCGTCCAATACATAACGGCTTTTAATACCCGAGGCTTTTTCAATGAACTCGCTGCTTGAATGGGCTAATGGCTCACGTTCGCCCCTGGCGATTTCAGCGCTATATCGCGCATTCTGGTTATCCACCCATGTATTAAATGCGCCGACCAGCGCCGCATTATCGATGGCGTGCTCCGGCGTATAAAGCCCCGTGCCGGTTATCACCACATCATTCATGCCTATCTCCTCTAAGCGGCTTACTGCCCATTATCGCTATTGGGACCCAGGACCCGGCTTATGGTTACTGTGTGCGTTATTGGAATGTTTTACCAGTCGCTGTCTAAACGCTAATTATCTCTTGCCAACGTTTTTCAAGACGTTTAGCCGATACCGGCATCAGCGTGCCCAACTGCTGAGCAAACAGCGATACGCGAAGCTCCTGCAACCACCAGCCAAATTCCACCAGTTCAGGATCTTCTACACGGCCGCGTCGTTCGCTTTTACGCCTTGCATCAAAGCGCGCTTCAAGCGCTTGAACGTCATGCATCATCATTTGGTCGCGCCCCCGCTCTCGGGCGGCTTTTTCAAGTCGAATAAGCGCGGCTTCCGTGTAACGGGGATACTCCGTCAGCCATTTCCCGGCATCGCGAATGAAGCCAGGATAGACCAACCGCTGCATCTGTGCGCTGATATCGCTATAGGCCAAAGCAAGCGCAAAGTTGAGCTTGCCTTTGAGTACTTTGCTGACTGCCAGATGCCCTTTTAATGCTGCTTCAACCTTTTTTAAAAGTGACGTGGCATGTTCAACAAGCTCTGCCTTAGTGGTTTCCAGACGCGTGACAAGCTCAGCAGAAGAACGCGGTAGCGGATGCTGGGCCACCACCTGGGTAAATACGGCCAGCAGCAAGTCATCTATCAGTTCCTGCTTGCTGCCTACCTTGGCAAATAGAAGTGCGCACTTCTCCACCCCAGGCAAGCGCTTGATCAGCTTCACCTGGTCGGGCTGTTTAGCGATAGCCAGGCGGGCGACGCCCTCCTGGTGCGCCGCCAAGGCTTTCGCAGGATGATCAAACAGCGCTACCTTGAACTCATTGGCATCAGCCACCAGGGCAGGATACGCCTCGACACGAATCCCTGCCTGGGTAGTCACACGAGATTCCGGCAGCGGCTCGTCTGGCAAGCCTTCAAGCGCCGGCGCCTGGTTTGCCTGCTCGGCCAATGCCTGGGCGCCGGCGCTGGCGGCGGCTTCAAAGCGTTTTTCAAGGGCTCTTACATCACGCCCTTGGCCAAGTAGTTTTCCAGCATGGTCAACCACGCGAACGTTCATTGTCAGATGCGGTTCAAGCAAATCCAGTCGCCAATCATCGGGGTGTACCCGCGTGCCGGTTCGTCGGCGAATGAACTCGCCCAGCGCTTCGGTTAACGGCCGCTGGTCAGGTACCAACGTTTCCAGCGCAGCGTCCACCCAGTCGGGGATGGGGACCACCTGACGACGAATGCTTTTAGGCAACGATTTTAATAGCGCAATACACTTTTCGCGTAAAAGCCCTGGGACCACCCATTCCAGGGCATGCACCGGCAGTTGCGGCAGCATGGCTGCTGGCACGGTCAGCGTCACACCATCATCTTCCGCATTGGGATCAAAATGATAACTCACCGGATACGCGACGCCAGCAAGCGTTAGATGATCAGGGTATTGCGCCTGGGTAACGTCGGCGGCATCGCGTGCTTTGAGCGCTTCAATATCGAAGTGCAAAAGCGTGGGCGTTTGACGCTCCGCCTGTTTGCGCCAGTGCTCGAAACCTGTGCCGTTGACAATATCGTGAGGAACTCGCTCATCGTAAAACGCATACAGGGTTTCTTCATCGACCAGAATATCGCGCCGACGGGCACGATCTTCCAGCGCCTCTACTTCATCAATCAGCGCACGGTTATGGGCGAAGAAAGTGCCCTGAGTCGTGAACTCGCCCTCCACCAGAGCGCGGCGAATAAACAGCTCGCGTGATTCTTGCGGGGCAATCGGCCCGTAGTGCACGCGGCGACGTGCGACAATCGGCAACCCAAACAGTGTCACCTGTTCAAACGCCACTACTTGCGCACGCTTTTGCTCCCAGTGGGGTTCGCTATAGCTACGTTTAACCAGATGCTGAGCTTGGGGTTCTATCCATTGCGGGTCGATCTTGGCGACGGTGCGCGCGTAAAGCTTGGTGGTTTCAATCAGCTCAAACGCCATGACCCACTTGGGGGATTTCTTGGCAAGCCCTGAGCCTGGGTGAATCATGAACTTGCGATTGCGCGCGCCCAGATACTCGCGGTTTTCCAGCAGCGTGCCAAGGTTCGATAACAGTCCTGATAGCAGCGCCTGATGTAACTTTCCAGAGGTTTTGCGCCGCGCTTGGCGCGCTTGTTCCTCGCTCTGCTCATCATCTTTCGGCAGCGGCGCAGGAACTTCTATGTCCATGTCACGTAGCAACTGTCTGAGCTGACGGAAGGTATCGTGCCACTCGCGCATGCGCAGGTAGTTAATATAATGTTCGCGGCACCAGCGGCGCAGCTGATTGCCCGATAGCGCTTCGCGGGCATTCTCAATACCGTGCCATAAATTGAGTAACGCCACAAAATCAGAATCAGGGTCATGCCAGCGCTGGTGCGCTTGATCAGCTGCCTGGCGTTTGTCTGCCGGGCGGTCACGCGGGTCCTGAATGGCCAGCGCTGAAACCACTACCAGCACATCGCGCAAGCTACCACGCTCGGCACCGGCCAGTACCATGCGCGCCAAACGCGGGTCAATGGGAAGCTTGGCCAGCTTGCGGCCAAGCGGACTCAGGCGGTAACCTTCATCCACCGCCCCCAGTTCAAACAGCAGTCGGAAACCATCTTTTACAAACCGGCTATCCGGTGGATCAACGAACGGAAACGCCTCGATATCGCCAAGTTTAAGCGCCAGCATGGAGAGAATGACCGACGCTAGGTTGGTACGCTGAATCTCGGGGTCGGTAAACCCAGGCCGGGAAAGAAAATCCTCTTCATCGTAAAGGCGAATGCATACGCCTTCTGCCACCCGTCCACAGCGCCCCTTACGCTGGTTGGCGCTTGCCTGGCTAACCGGCTCGATAGGCAGACGCTGAATCTTGGCCCGATAGCTGTAACGGCTGATACGCACCAGGCCTGGATCAATAACATAGCGAATGCCTGGTACCGTCAGCGAGGTTTCCGCCACGTTAGTGGCCAGTACAATGCGCCGGCCGCGATGGGCGGTGAATACTCGGTTTTGCTCCTCATTGGAGAGCCGTGCGTAAAGCGGCAGAATTTCCGTGCCCTTCAAGTCCGCCCGGCGCAGAGTATCGGCCGTTTCTCGAATTTCGCGCTCGCCAGGTAGAAACACCAGCACGTCACGCGGGCCATGCAGCCAACCCTTTTCACGCTCGATGGCTTCGATCTCGTGAACCGCATGCAGGATCCCCTCTTGTAACGTGCGGTCCTCTTCGTCGTCTTCAGCACGTACCAGAGGCCGATAGTGCACCTCCACCGGATAAGTACGCCCTGACACCTCGACAACCGGGGCTGGCACGTCTGGCGTGCCAAAATGTGCAGCAAAGCGCTCCACATCAATCGTGGCAGAAGTGATAATGACTTTCAGATCAGGACGCCGAGGTAGCAGCCGCTTAAGGTAGCCCAGCAGAAAGTCGATATTCAGGCTGCGCTCGTGCGCCTCATCAATAATGATGGTGTCATAGCGCAGCAGCAGCGGGTCGTGCTGGGTTTCGGCCAGCAAGATACCATCGGTCATCAACTTGATCAGCGTGGTGGGACTACTCTGGTCAGTAAAACGCACCTGATAGCCCACCTGATCGCCCAACGGCACTTCAAGCTCTTCGGCCAGGCGCGAAGCCACACTACGCGCTGCCAGCCGGCGGGGCTGGGTATGGCCAATCAGGCCTTTACGTCCTCGGCCTAGTTCCAGGCACATCTTGGGCAGCTGGGTAGTTTTACCCGAGCCGGTTTCACCGGCGACAACCACTACCTGATGGTCACGAATGGCGGCCAGAATATCCTCACGGCGTTCAACGACTGGCAGCTCGGCAGGATAGTTGAACGTGACCTTCAGCGCTTCACGCTGATTGAACACCTGTTGAGCACGCTGGATCTCGCGCTGCACCTCGTTGACACCATGATCAATAGGCTTTGCATCGCGCACGCGCCGCGCAAGCCCTGCTACACGCCGCTCCAACCTTTGAGCGTCGCGCAGCATGACATTGCCCAATGCTTCTTTTAGGGAAGCAAGGCGTTGGCGGTCGTTGAGATCGGAAGGCGTATCAGTGGTCACGTTAGGCTCGGTTTCCATTGGTTATTTAAAAAAGCAGGGATGCCAATCGCAGAACAGCAGAACCCATAAACAGTCGGCCCGCTACGTGAGCGGGCCGAATATTATAACGCTTTCACTAACGCGACGCCTAACCAGCGATGAGCTCGCTAGCCATGGCTATCCTGTGAGGGCTTTTTCTCATCACGCAGTTCGCGACGTAAAACCTTGCCCACGTTGGTTTTGGGCAGCTCATCGCGAAACTCGATGTACTTGGGCACCTTGTAGCCGGTCAGCTCTTTCTTGCACCAGCTGCGCAGGGTTTCAGCATCCAGCTGACTATTTTTAGAAACAACAAACAGCTTGATGACCTCGCCCGCATCTTCATCGGGCACACCCACCACCGCGGCCTCGATAATATCCGGATGTGCCGCTACCACATCTTCGACTTCATTGGGGTAAACGTTGAAGCCCGAGACCAGGATCATATCCTTCTTGCGATCAACAATACGGATATAGCCATCTTCCTGGAGCACAGCGATATCACCGGTATGAAACCAGCCTTCGCTATCAATGGAGTTACGCGTCTCATCTTCACGCTGCCAGTAGCCTTTCATCACCTGAGGGCCTTGCACACACATCTCGCCCGGCTCCCCCAGGGCCACGTCATTACCATCGGCATCTACCACTTTAACGGCTGTACCAGCCACCGGCTTGCCAATCGTGCCCAGTTGGATGGCATCGGTCGGATTAAAGCTCACAATGGGGGACGTTTCCGTTAAACCATAGCCTTCGGCAATCGGGCAGCCGGTGGTCTGCTCCCAGCGCTGGGCGGCCGCCTTGGTAAGCGCCATACCGCCGGAAATGGTGAGTTTTAGATGGGAAAAATCAAGCTGTTTGAAATCATCGCGATTGCATAGCGCATTGAACAGAGTATTCAGGCCTATGAATGCGGTGAACTTTACCTTTTTAAGCTCCTTGATAAAGCCATCCAGGTCACGAGGGTTGGTAATCAGCAGCGAGTGATTTCCTGACTCCATCAAAAATAGACAGTTAACGGTAAACGTATAGATGTGATAAACCGGTAGCGGAGCCACCACTACCTCTTCACCCGCTTTGAGGTGTGTTCCAATCGCCGCGCGCGCTTGCAACATATTGGCGATTAGATTGCAGTGCGTCAGCATGGCGCCCTTGGGCATGCCCGTGGTGCCGCCGGTGTACTGAAGCGCAGCCAAATCATCCTGCCGGCGACTGACTTCTGTATGCGTCATAGAGGCGCCTTTCTTCATTGCCTCAAAAAAGCTTATTGCCCCAGGCAGTGAGTAGGCAGGCACCATCTTTTTCACGTGCTTGACCACAGCGTTAATTAGCCACCGCTTGGGCAGCCCATGCAGATCGCCAAGCTCGGTTACCAGCACGTGCTGGATATCGGTCTTACCAAGCACATTTTCCAGCTTTTTGGCCATGTTAGCCAAGATTAGAATGGCCTTGGCACCTGAATCCTTGAACTGGTGGGTCATTTCCCGCTCGGTATAAAGCGGGTTGGTATTAACGACCACCAGACCTGCGCGCAGGGCGCCAAACACGGCGACCGGAAACTGCAAAACGTTGGGTAGTTGGATGGCTATGCGATCACCAGGTTGAAGATCGGTTTCGTGCTGCAACCAGGCTGCAAAATCGGCTGAAAGGCGATCCAGGTCGGCAAAGGTAAGGGTTTTACCCATACAGCTAAAAGCGGGCCTCTCCTTATACCGAGTGACGGCACTGTGAAAAACTTCTGTGACCGAGTCGTACTGGTCCAGTCCTTCAAGCACCGGACCGCGTAGAATAGAAGCTGTGGCGTGTTCGCTCATGGGCAATCTCCGCTATCCATGTCGATGATATTACCGACCTTGTTATTGTCGCGAGGCAAGAGAACCAACGATATACGACGCGTCACGCGCTGTAAAACGATCGATTGAAACTTGTGTTTCAACTTTAGGCCATAGCCGTTTGTAGCGCATACCCCCAGTTCACTCTACTTAACCTTCTGCTACTTATAATGTAGCGACTCTCAGCCTTATGGACAGTAACGCGCCTGAATTTCTCCAGCACACCAAACGATAAGCTCCCCTGGTACCATTGTGTACCATGCCTCGTTATGGGTTAGCGGCTCTGTGGCGATAACTGATACCACATCATCAGGCGTGGTGTGCTCGGCAAAATTAACTGTTATTTCTGCATCAGAAAGCTCGGCGTCCCCAAACGGCGCACGCCGGGTAATATGGGCAAGCTTTGTCGAACAGTAGGTATACAGATACTGGCCGTCGGACAACAGCAAGTTGAATACCCCCAATGCGCGTAAACGTTCACATAGAGCGTGAAGCTTCGTCCACAGCGCGCCCGGCGATTCAGGTGGCACAGGAAACGCCTGACGAAGCTCATCCATTAGCCAGCAAAAGGCGTGCTCGCTATCGGTGTTGCCCACCGGCGTATATACCCCAAGAGGCAGACCCTTCCAATCACTGAGCTGGCCGTTATGTGCATAGCACCAGGGTCGGCCCCACATTTCCCGCGTAAAGGGGTGCGTATTGGCCAGACGCACACCGCCAACGTTTGCCTGGCGAATATGGCTGATCACCACATTGGACTTGATCGGGTAGTCACAGATTAGCCGAGCGATGGGCGAATCAACCGAGGGATGCGGGTCGCGAAACTCACGATAGCCGCCCTCTTCATAAAAGGCGATTCCCCAACCATCGCGGTGTGGGCCGGTGCCACCTCCGCGATGTAAAAAACCCGAAAAGCTAAAACAGATATCGGTCGGGACATTGGCACTCATGCCGAGCAATTCACACATACTGTTCACACATGCAAGTCACCCATGGCAACGCCCCTTTTTCGATTCTAACCATTAATTGATAACCGGTTCACGACGGCGTATCGGCTGCGGATCCTCTTCAACCTCTTTCACGCGTTTAGCTGGCGGCGCACTTGTCGGCCGGCGCCACCACCATAGCGCAACGCCAATCACAGCACCGATCGCGATACCTGCCACCAGACACAGCAAGCTACCGCGCAAGGCACCAACGTCATGCTCAAGAAAGCCTACGGCAGCAACCATCGCCGCCGGTGCCCATCCGGTATAGAATTCACCCTCTTCTATCAGGGGCAGGCGGAACATGGCAGGTGCCCACATAGCGCCCGCCACACCCCAGGTCACCACCAGGCGCGGCAAACGTGGTAGAAACGTCAGTGCAAAATAGATCGCCACCACGACCAGTAGTGAAATACCGTAATAAGCTAGCCACAGCAGTGACATTGAATTTGCAAACAGCATAATACCTCTCATGTGGGTCTAAGCACCCGACGTTGATTTCCCGTTATGGTACCTATCAATTTATGAAAGCACAGCCAGATACGCGCTCAGGCTCTCCCGTCGCGCGCTATTATCGCGCTAATGATCCCAAATGGCACTGGTTGGAAGCGCGTGAAGCGCCTGAGGTCAGCGAATTCCTGGAAACCGCCAATCAACAGCAGGCAGAGTGGTTTGCGCCCCTTACGCCGCTGGCCGAGACATTATATGAAAGCCATCTGGCGCGCCGCGAACTTGCCATTACCAGCCTTGAGACACCGCTTGACCATTTTACGTTCTGGAGTGAAACCGGCGCCGAGGACGACTACCCGCGCTGGTGGCGCTACCCTAATGGGCAACCAAGCCTGCGTGAGTGCTTCTTCGACGTACAGGCCCGCGCGGCCGATGAAGACTTTTATGACATGGGTGACATGGCGCTCTCGCCTGATGAGCAGTGGTTGGCCTGGACCGAAGATACCCAGGGCGACGAACGCTATACACTGTGGATCAAGTCGTTGCCAAACGGCGAGCCACTGGCATTAATCAGCGATATCGGTGCCGGCCTGTGCTGGGCCGAGGATCAGACGGCGGCCTCAGCCACGCTGTTTTTCACTCGATTTGATGATACTCAGCGCCCCGACAGCCTGTGGCGCGTATCTCTCCCTTTTGACGCGCCTGCCCAGCACGCCGACCCCATTCTGGTATTGCGTGAAGAAGACCCTGAATTCTGGCTTGGAATCGGGAAAACACGCTCGCGGGAGTGGCTGCTGATTGAAAGTGGCTCTAAAGACACTAGCGAAATTCACGCTCTGCCAGCGCATCAGCCAGCGGCTATGATGCTGTGTATTCAGCCTCGCCAGTCAGGCGTTGAATACAGCATTGATCACCGCCCAGGGGCTTTCTATCGTTTGCACAATCAGGCAAGCGCCCATTTCCAATTGGATTATATGGCAGAGACAGCCTTGGGCAATCCAGACGCCCAATGGCAGCCGCTCATCGCCCCGCGTGAAGACGTTACCTTGGAGGGAATCGACGCTTTCTCCTGGGGGCTTGTGATTGGCGAGCGCAACCATACCCAGGCACAGGTAACGCTGCGTCGTTGGGAGCTGGATCACCAGCACCACCGCACCCTCGATGAGTATCTGGTACTGCCCGAACAGCCTTGCTCGCAGCTACTTGAAGATGCGGCCCATTTTGATACCCGGGTGTTGCGTCTACGTGAAGAGTCATTTACTCAACCACCCAGCTGGTTTGCGCTTGATCTTGCAACCGGCGAGCGCACACTGCTCAAGCGTGCGCCGGTGTATGGCAGCTTAACCCCCGAACAGCTGGTGAGCCGTCGCCTATGGGCCACCAGCCAGGATGGCGAGCAGGTGCCGGTATCCGTTGTCATGCGCGCCGATCTGGCTCACCAGCCGCTGCCGACGCTGCTGTATGGCTATGGCGCTTACGGCGAGGCACTCGACCCCTGGTTCTCGATTTCCCGCCTGGAGCTATTAGAGCGTGGCGCGGCCTTTGCCGTTGCCCATGTGCGTGGTGGTGGCGAGCGCGGTGAGCCCTGGTACCTGCAGGGCAAGCTGGCTCATAAAGAGAATAGTTTTCACGACTTTCTGGCCGCGCGTGATGCCTTGGTGGAAAGCGGGGTCAGCCATCCACAGCGAATTGCCGCTTACGGGGCCAGCGCAGGCGGATTGCTGGTAGGCACCTGTGTCAATCGGGCGCCAGAGGCTTTTTGTGCAGCCTTGCTGGACGTACCTTTCCTGGATGTCCTGCGTACCATGCAAAACCCCGATCTGCCGCTGACAACCGCTGAATATAGCGAATGGGGCAACCCTGACATACCCGAGGTTGCTGAGCGGATTCGCGGCTACTCACCCATGGATAACATTACCGCACAATCCTACCCGGCGCTGTGGATTGAGGGCAGCTGGTTCGATACCCGGGTAAGTTACTGGGAGCCGGCTAAATATTACGCACAGGTTACCCAGCACCAGCAAGGTGACGCCCCTGTACTTTTGCATACCGACATGAGCAGTGGTCACGGCGGCGCGTCAGGACGATTCAAGGCCTGGCGGGACACTGCCCGTCAGGATGCCTTTATCCTCTGGGCGTTGGGTCTGGCGGCTACCTCATCAGCCAGCGCCGACTAGAAAGTTTCTGAGCTTTCCGGCTAGACGCTTTTGAGCACCTATTTAGGCAGCGCCTGGCGCTGCCTATTTTTTTGAAAATACTTTCCACAAAAATATATTTGCGTCATACTAGACGTTAGTCGCATAAACTTACGTCTACTTGATGGAGCTTTTCATGAAATATCAGGAACACTTCCCGACTATTTGGGATACACCGCTAAAGCAACCTGCCAGCCAACCCGCCCCCAAGGTGAGCACTCAAAAGCCCTCCCCGATCAAGGAAGCGTTTTTGACTATTTGGGATAACGCAAAGCGCAAGCCTGTTGCCTAACCATTGCGCCAGGGAGGGCCTGGTTTTTTTAAAAGGCAAGCAACCGGTTTATCAGGCAGAAAGCCGTAGCCCTACATGGGAAGTACGGCAATAATGTGGGATTCCAACGCTCGTTCAGGCACGTCTTCTTCAGAGACCGCAAAATTTCGCACGCTAATGCCCTTACGGTGCACGCGCTCTGCATCGTTACTCAGCAGCGGATGCCAGCCCGCCAGCTTGCGCCCTTCCGCTACTCGACGATAGCCACAGGTGGGCGGCAGCCAGGTAAACTCTTTTACCAATGCAGGCGTCAGCTGCGTGCAGTCGGGTACGCTATCAAAACGATTGGCGTAATCACTGCACTGGCAGGTTTTAATATCCAATAGCCGACAGGCAACGTTTAATATCGCAAGTTCTTGGGTATCATCGTCATGCAACTTGAGCAGGCAACACTGCCCACAGCCGTCACATAGCGCCTCCCACTCCTCAGAAGTCAGCTCTTCCAGCGGGTAGCGTTCCCAAAAGCGCTCGCGCATTCCGGTATCCGTCATTTTCTCTCTCATTATCGCTGTGTTGAGGCATCAAAGCCTGAACTGCTTAAGGCAGCGCTGAGTGCGGGCCATAAGATCTGAAAATCCGCTTCCAGTCGCGGGTAGTCGCTGTGCAGCCAGGGAATGAGCTCCGCCAAACGGTTAGGCCCGGTTAACCGCCGGCCTATACCTGCTACTGCCTGACAGGTGAAGTCGAAATCCGCATAGCTTCTCAGCCAATCATGTTCGACCAGGTACGGCACCATCGTGGCCAGCCTATCAGGCGCTGATCTCGCCGTTAGAAGACGATAACAGCGTGCTACCAATTGCTGCTGCTCCCACTGGTTGGCTTTCTCACGCGCTAAAAAGTGATCCCAGACGATATCCAGCGCGATACCGGCATAGCGGCGCTTGCCCTGAGGCGCGCGACTTTTCGCATCCAGTACGCTAGGGTGATGATCCACCCAGGCATCCACCTTGCGGTGATGGCGAACGCCTGCAGCGACGCTACCTGGCCAAGCGCTTAAGTCACTTCCCTTAATGCCATCGGCAATCAGGTTGCCATAGAGAAAATCGTCGTTTCCCTCACAGGCAAGCCAGGCATGGGCCAGAAAGTTCATGGCCAGCCGTTACTCTGCAGCGTCGCGCGCGTTTAACTGCGACCGGTGAACATCGAGTAAATCATCTTCTTTGGCAGGCGGCATCTGCAGGTAAAAGCCCTGCTCCTCAATCCCTTTGATAACGTCTTCAGCGTTAACCCGCGCCAACTTTTTATCGGCGGTCAGGATCATCGTCAACACCGCTATGGGCTTGCCAAAGGTTGCCATTAAAGGTTCGGGAACGCTTTTAAAACCCTGGCGCTTATCGACGTACAGGTACATCTCTTCCTTGCGCGAGCTTTTAAATATCTCGCAAAGCAGCTTGTCACTCATTTTGAAAACTCCTCCAGCGCCTGAACAAACCCATCGGCTAAACAATCACCCCGCCATCCTTCGGGCAGCGTCAGGGGGTTATCCGCCATATCCTGCATGACCAGCTCTTCGATATCACGACGACGCATTAATACTTCTGATGCAATTCCCAGCTCGCCCGCCTTTTCAGTTACCACGTGCTTGAGCGCTTTAAAACGACGTTTGAAAGCGGGCTGCATCGGGTCTGGCCAGCAGACGGGCAAGACATCTTCATCGGCATGCTGCGCCTGCTTGATAAGTGCCAGCAGGGTATCGCCTTCCTTCTTGATCAGCACTGGCTTGAAACCTTCCACTTCCGACAACTCATAGCGGTTTTTGGGCATGGCTTCGGCGGCAGCAAACAACAGTTTATCGCTAATCAGCCAGTTGCGCGGCAGATTGCGCCGTCGGGTTTCCCCTTCTCGCCAGATCGTCATCAGCCGATATGCCTCTAGCTGGCGAGGATTGAGCCGCCATAGCTGGCGCTGGCGGGCAAACCACTGGCCATCAGCCTCAACGCTACGTCCAGCTTGCTCGATCAGGCTAGCACATTCTTGTCTCAGCCATTCACAGCGTCCCAAGTCAGACAATCGTTCGGCCTGGAGTGCCCATACTTTCAGCAGGTAGATAACATCCAGCGCTGCGTAATCACACTGCGAAGGCGTTAACGGTCGCTCAAGCCAGTTGGAACGTGTCTCCTCTTTGGGTAATGTTTCGCCCATCCAGAACTCAACCAGTTTTTGATAGCCCATGGAGGGCGTCTCGCCAAGCAACCCCTGGGCAACCTGCGTATCAACCAGCGGCGTGGGCAGCGCTCCTGCCCAATGCTGCAACACTTCTAAGTCTTCACTGCAGGCATGCAGCAGCTTGATCGCCCTGCTCTGAAGCAGTTGACGAAAGGCAGATGTGCAGGGCGTGGCCAGCGGGTCAATTAGATACGCTAGATCACCGGCAGCAAACTGAATCAACGCCGGCACCGGGAAGAAAGTGTTTTCACGAAAGAATTCGGTATCCAGCGCGATAACATCAGCGCCAGCCACGCTTTCGCAAGCGGCATCAAGCGCTTCCGGGCTGTCAATCCATTGATATACGGGGGAGGCTAGAGAAGACAAAGCATACGTCCAGGTTGTTACAACCGCGATTGCGCTTGCAATATAGAGTGTGGTTAATCGCTGGTGAAGGGCTGACGACCGTTAAACGCACGGCTTAACGTACCGCCATCGACATATTCAAGCTCTCCCCCCATGGGAACACCATAGGCTAGACGCGAAAACCTGACCCCGTGGTGAGCAAGCTGGGCAGCAATATAGTGCGCCGTTGCCTCGCCCTCGACGGTCGGGTTGGTGGCCAGAACAATTTCTTCAATATGACCTTCCGCCACCCGCACTTCCAACTGGTCAATGCCAATTGCATCAGGGCCGATGCCATCCAAGGGCGATAAATGCCCATGAAGTACAAAATAGCGCCCCTGAAAGCCGCCCGCTTCTTCGATGGCCAGCTGATCTGCCGGAGACTCTACCACGCATAGCAGCGCGTCATCACGACGCGGCGTTTCGCATATGGCGCAGATATGGGCTTCCGTCAGCGTACGGCAGCGCTGGCAATAACCCACTTCTTCGATCGCTTTCTGAATAACGCAGGCGAGCCGCTCACCGCCCGCCCGCTCGCGCTCAAGCAGGTGCATTGCCATGCGCTGGGCCGTTTTAGGCCCAACGCCGGGTAGCACGCGAAATGCATCCATCAATTGCTCGATAAGAGGAGAAAATCGCATTATTTAGAACGGCATCTTAAAGCCAGGCGGAAGGTTCAGGCCTGCCGTTGCTTCTTCCATCTTGGCCTTGGAATTGGCTTCGACCTTGCGCACGGCGTCGTTGACAGCCGCTGCCAGCAGATCTTCCAGCAGCTCCTTATCTTCTTCCATCACGCTTGGGTCGATAGTCACTTGGCTAACGTCATGACGACCGTTCATGGTGATCTTGACCATGCCCGCGCCCGCTTCGCCATAAACTTCAGACTGAGCGACCTCTTCCTGAACGCGCTGCATTTTTTCCTGCATCTCTTGGGCTTGCTTCATCAAGTTGCCCATTCCACCTTTAAACATGGTGTGCTCTCCTAGCGGGTTAAAACTGGCTGGTTAAAACAGTCATCATAGATGCTAACGCTTTGCAGTGGCGGGCTTGACGGTAGATTCAATCAACGTCGCACCAAAGGCCTGCTGTAGCTTCTGTATATTGGGATCGTGATTCAAGAGATCAACAGCCTGTACGTGACGCTCCTGATTCAACCGCGCTTCGCGTTGACGAGGCGTTTCGCTCTCGGCTGGAAGCTCCGCTACCACAAACACGACCCGGCGTGGCATTCCCTGTTCACCCAACGCTCGTTCAATACGGGTCTGGTGTATATCAGCCTGCATGGCGGCCTGACTTGGGTCCAGGCGCAGCGTCAGGGTATTGCCATCGTCGCTTTCCAGAAGACAGTTGGCAGCCAAACTGCGTGTCAGCCCGCCAAGTCCTAGAGAGTCAAAGCATAGCAGCCATTTCGCATGATCGAGCAATCCATTGAGCTTGTCCTCCGGCGCTTGGGCCGGTGCTGGCACCTCCTGCTGCGCGGCCGGTGCTTCCGCCATCGGAGCAGGCGTCGCTGATGGAACGGGCTCTGGCTCTGGCTCTGGCTCTGGCTCTGGCTCTGGCTCTGGCTCTGGCTCTGGCTCTGGCTCTGGCTCTGGCAAAGATTCAGCGGCCGGTGCTGCTTGTGCTATCTCATCAAGTGCCCAGGGCGGCGGCACTTGGCTATCATTGGCTGTTGCAGATGCCACTGACTCATTATGACGCGGCGCATCGAAGGCTGGATTGCTGGCCCTGGGGCCTTCAGGTTCACTGGGCTCAGCCTCCCCGTCAATACTCGGTTGAGCATTCAGCTCCTGGGTGGCGCTACGCTCAACTTCTGCCGGCGGCGCGCTGGGCGTTGCTGGCGTCGCACTGGACTGATCTGCACTCGCTTGAACGGCGCTGGCTTGCGCAACACTACGCGGCTTGTCACTAATCTGCTCACCACTAGCAGCGGAAGGCTCGGCGCGAAGCGGTAGCGGCGTACGCGGCGGCTTGGGCACCCCCTGAGGGCGAAACGCCAGCATGCGTAACAGGGTCATTTCCAGGGCGCTGCGCAAATCAGGCGCGTGAACCATGTCGCCCCGCCCCTGAATGCCAATCTGGTAATAGAGCTGAATATCTTCTGCGGTAAAGCGGCTGGCCAATTGCACAATGGCTTCCCGGTCGCCGTGGCTGTTATCCACCGCATCGGGTACCATTTGCGCCACGGCCAGGCGGTGCAGAATCGCCGATAGCTCATCCAGCACGGCGGCAAAATCAGGCCCCTGCTCGGCCAATTGGCTCACTTCGGCAAGCAGGCGCTGGACATCCACATCGGCCAGGGCTTCCACCAGGGCCAGAATATGCCGATGATCCAGCGTTCCCAGCATGGCGGCCACATCAGCGTGGCGTACCGCACCTTGACCAAAGGCAATTGCCTGATCGGTCAGGCTCATGGCATCACGCATTGAGCCTTCAGCTGCCTTACCTAATAGCCATAGTGCACTTTCATCAAATGCCACGCCCTCTTCACCCAACACGTAGGTCAGATGCTCAACGACACGCTCAGGCGGCATATGTTTAAGCGTGAACTGCAGGCAGCGTGAAAGCACCGTAGCTGGCAGCTTTTGCGGGTCGGTCGTGGCAAGCAGGAATTTGACGTGGGGAGGCGGCTCTTCCAGCGTTTTCAACAGCGCGTTGAAACTGCTGGTAGACAGCATGTGCACCTCATCAATCAGGTACACCTTATAACGCCCCTGAGTGGGCGCATACTGAACGTTATCCAGCAGCTCGCGGGTATCCTCCACCTTGGTACGCGAGGCCGCGTCGACTTCGATCAAGTCAACAAAACGCCCCTCGTCAATTGCCTGGCAACTATCGCACTGACCGCAGGGAGTTGAGGTAATGCCTTCATCACCGCGCCCGTTTGCTGTGCAGTTCAAGCACTTGGCAAGTATCCTCGCAAGCGTAGTTTTACCTACCCCACGAGTACCGGTAAATAGATAGGCATGGTGAAGGCGTCCCTGATCAAGTGCATTCACCAGAGCACGCTGAACATGGGCCTGGCCCACGAGCTCGTGGAATGTACGTGGCCGCCATTTGCGGGCCAGAACCTGATAGCTCATTGAGCAATGTTTCCTTCAGCGGGCTGCATGGTAATGCATTACTTCAACACCAAGTGCCCGCAATGCATGATAAAACGCCATTCTAGCGGTTACGTTGCAACCCGCCAACCGGCCGGGCCGCTAGCCCGGCCATTACTGTCAGGCGTTGTCATCGCCCTGTTCTGCATTGGCACGCTGAGCGGCTTCTTTAACCAGTTTCTCAAGCTCGCCGTTCTGGTGCATTTCCATCACGATATCGCAGCCGCCGACCAGCTCGCCTTCTACCCACAGCTGCGGGAAGGTTGGCCAGTTAGCGATTTTTGGCAGCTCAGCGCGAATATCGGGGTTGTCCAGAATGTTGACGAAGGCAAAGCGCTCACCGCAGCTCATCAGCGCCTGAACGGTCTGAGCAGAAAAACCGCACTGGGGCAGCTGGGGCGTGCCTTTCATGTAGATCAGGATGGGGTTTTCGCCAATCTGACGCTGAATGTTTTCGGCTGTTGTGCTCATGTGAGTACTCCTAGAATAAGAATTAACACGACCAAGATGAGTATATGTGAGGGCAGGTATTTCACTATCAATACCTGAGCGTACTACTCAACCTTCATCTTTGAACGCCATTCTACGCATGCCGCTTGCGTTGCGCATCCCCTGCCGCCTCGCTAGGATGGTGTTTTTGCGTGGAGAGAAGCAACCATGGCGACACGCCATTTCCTTACCTTGCTGGATTTGACGCCCGATGAACTGGATTATCTGATTCAACGTGCCATCAAGATCAAGACGGATCTGAAAGCCAATGGGCCGGTCTACACGCCGCTCCCCAACCGCACGCTGGCCATGATTTTCGAAAAGTCGTCTACACGCACGCGCGTCTCCTTTGAAACCGGCATGGCGCAGTTTGGCGGACACGCTCTATTTCTTTCCCCGCGTGACACCCAGCTGGGTCGTGGCGAACCTATCGAAGACACCGCGCGCGTGCTTTCCGAAATGGTTGATGCGGTCATGATTCGCACGTTTTCGCATGCCGGGCTTGAGACTTATGCAAATGCCAGCAGCGTCCCTGTAATCAACGCTTTGAGCGATGACTACCACCCCTGTCAGCTGCTAGCCGATGTCATGACCTGGACGGAGCTACGTGGCAGCGTAAAAGGCCGCACGGCAGTATGGATTGGCGATGGCAATAATATGTGCCACTCCTGGATCAACGCTGCACGCCAGTTTGATTTCAATTTGCGCATTTGCTGTCCGAAAGGCTACGAACCGCGTGCCGATATCATGGAAGCAGCGGGCGAGCGCGTTACCTTACTCCATGATCCCCAAGCCGCCGTTCAGGATGTCGACCTGATTACCACGGATGTATGGGCCTCCATGGGCCAAGAAGAGGAGCAGGCTAAGCGCGAAGCAGACTTTGCAGGCTTCCAGGTGAGTGAGGCCATGCTGGATAAGGCGAAAAAAGATGTGCTGTTCCTACACTGCCTGCCCGCCCACCGCGGCGAAGAAATCAGCCATACCCTGCTCGATGACCCACGTGCCGTCGTGTGGCAGGAAGCTGGCAATCGTCTGCACGCGCAAAAGGCGCTGATCGAGTTTCTCCTGCTTGGCCGCATCAGCGAGTAATCGCTTACACATACGGCTTGGTTGATCCTTTGGCCGCCCGGCAAACCTGGCTGGCGGCTAAAACATAACGGGTCAACCCGAAAGTTACAGCGCACGAAAAAGCCTCGCTACTTGTAGCGAGGCTTTTTCATTTAAACTTGGTGGAGCCTAGCGGGATCGAACCGCTGACCTCAACACTGCCAGTGTTGCGCTCTCCCAGCTGAGCTAAGGCCCCTTGACTGTCTTTGCCGACAGCGAGGCGCATACTATTATGAATTTGACCTGCGGTCAATGTCCTATCCAAATAAGTGTTTACTAATTCTCCTTTATTGTCAGTTGTGGCACTCTATAGGTTAGCGCCAACGGCAATCACCTGAGCCCACTATGTTTTCATGCAGGAGCCAGTCCATTGATCAACGTTCTAATCGCCGATGATCACCACCTGGTGAGAACCAGCATTGCTCACCTGCTAAACGAAGAGAGTGATATAAAAATCATCGGCGAGGTCGACGACGGCGAAAGCGCTGTCACCCAGTGCCGTCATTTAAAGCCTGATATTGTGCTGATGGACATTCGAATGCCGGGCATTGGCGGGCTGGAAGCCACCCGTCGCATTCACCGCACCATGGTAGACATTAAAGTACTGATTTTAACTGCACACATGGAAGATAGCGTGCTGCGACGCATGCTAGAAGCGGGTGCCTCAGGCTTTTTGAGTAAAGGTGCCAATGCAGCTGAAATGACCGAAGCCATTCGCCAGGTTTTCCACGGTAGGCGTTATGTTAGCCAGGAAATCGCTCAGCGCCTGGCCCTGGCTCATTTCACCAATGAAGACAACCCGTTTAGCCATCTTTCCCATCGTGAACTGCAAATTGCCCTGATGATCGTCAACTGCCAACGCGTTCAGGATATTTCTGACCGCCTGCATTTGAGCCCTAAAACTGTTAACACCTATCGTTATCGGCTATTTGATAAACTTCAGGTAGCGACCGATGTCGAACTTACTCACCTGGCATTGCGTCACGGTCTGGTGGAAGGCTTTGACGGCAGTCAGGGTTGAACCTAACATCCTTAGCCACTCCTTGGTGCTTGATACGGTGCAATGACATTTAATGCAAAGCAGTTTTTAAGCACGGTAAGCACCTCCCCCGGCGTTTACCGGATGCTTGATGAACATAGCAACACTCTTTATGTGGGCAAAGCAAAACGCTTGAAAGCGCGCCTTGCCAGCTATTTCCGCGGCCAGTTGAATACCAAGACACAGGCCATGGTAGCGCGGATTGCGGATATCCAGATCACGGTAACCCGCAGCGAAACCGAGGCGCTGTTGCTTGAGCAGACGCTTATCAAGAAGCTGCGTCCGCCTTACAATATCCTTTTACGAGACGACAAGTCTTATCCGTTTGTCTTCGTGACCGACCGACATCCCTATCCCAAGCTTGAGTACAAGCGCGCCAGGCAACGCCGCGATGATGGCCGCTACCTGGGGCCTTATCCAAGCAGTGGTGCCGTGCGCGAAAGCCTCTCGCTCATGCAGAAAATCTTTCGTATCCGCAACTGCGAAGATAGCGTGTTTGCTCACCGCTCAAGGCCTTGCTTGCAACACCAGATTCAGCGCTGCAGCGCTCCTTGTGTGGACTATATTACCGAGGAAGATTACCGGCTCGACGTAGAGCACGCGGTAATGTGCCTGGAAGGCAAGAGCGAGCATGTTACCCAAGCGCTCACTGAGGCGATGGAAGCGGCAAGCCAGAACCTGGATTTTGAAGAAGCCGCCCGCCTTCGCGACCAGATACAGCAGTTGCGTCAACTCCAGCAGCGTCAGTTTGTGGATAATGACAGTGGCGATGCGGATATTTTCGCCCTGGCCCAACGCCCCGGCGCGATGGGCGTTTCGATATTAAGCGTTCGCGATGGTCGCATGCTGGGTGCCCGACACCACGCCCCTAAAAACGGCCTGGATTTGACGCCGGAAGCCCTGCTGACAGAAGTCGTCAGCCAATACTATTTTGGCCAGCCGCATAACATCCCAAGCGAAGTGATCACCAGCCACACGCTGGATGACAGCGAGCTGATTGCCGACGCTCTGACTGAACAGGCGGGCAAGCGTATCCGGGTTACCAGTCAGGTGCGGGGCCATCGCGCCCAATGGCAGCAGCTTGCCATGACCAATGCCGAGCAGCAGTTGGCTTCGCAGCTAGCCAATCATACCCAGCTTAACCAACGCTTTGTAGCGCTTCAAAAAGCGCTGGGCCTTGAGACGATACCCGAGCGGCTAGAGTGTTTTGACATTAGCCACAGCCACGGCGAGGCCACGGTCGCTTCCTGCGTTGTGTTTGACCATCAGGGCCCTCGAAAAAGCGACTATCGGCATTTTCGCATTGAAGGGGTGGCTGCGGGTGATGATTACGCGGCCATGCAGCAAGCGCTTACGCGAAGACTAAAACGCGTCAAGAGCGGTGAGGCGATTGCGCCCGATATTCTGATTGTCGACGGTGGCAAGGGCCAGCTCAACATGGCTCGCGAGGTGCTTAATGAACTGGCGATTACCGACATTCTGCTGCTGGGCGTCGCCAAAGGCACAACGCGCAAGGCAGGCCTTGAAACGCTGTTTCTGGAAACTTCCAACAACCCGCTGCCGTTAGACCCGGCCTCCCCTGCTCTGCACCTGATCCAGCACATTCGAGACGAATCACACCGCTTTGCCATTGCCGGCCATCGGGCGCAGCGTGATAAAGCCAGACGGACTTCCACTCTGCAGGAAATCCCCGGCATCGGTCCTAAACGGCGCCGTGAACTCTTACGCTTTTTTGGCGGCCTGCAGGGGGTACAAAAGGCAAGCCGCGCGGAACTGGAACGGGTGCCTGGCATCAATGCCGCGCTTGCAGAGAGTATTTATCTGGCCCTTAACGGATAAACCCGCTTTGGGCATGGATGCTGCTCGCCAAGGGGGATAGAATAACCCCACTACATTTCGAATCTTATGACTCTCCGGTAAGGATCGCCGCTCGCGATGAATATACCCAACCTACTTACGCTGGCAAGAGTTGCCTTTATTCCTCTGCTTGTCGTGCTGTTTTACCTGCCGTATAACTGGAGCTTGCCGCTTGCCGCTGCCCTTTTTGCTCTAGCTTCAGTGACCGACTGGCTGGATGGTTACCTGGCCCGCCGCTGGAATCAGTCAACTCCTTTTGGCGCCTTTCTGGACCCAGTGGCTGACAAACTTATGGTGGCGGTTGCGCTGGCGCTGCTCATTGAGCGTTACGATACGTTAGTATTAACCTTGCCTGCCCTGGTCATTATAGGTCGCGAAATCGTGATTTCCGCCCTGCGTGAATGGATGGCCGAAATGGGCAAGCGTGGCTTGGTCGCGGTATCCTGGATAGGCAAGCTTAAAACCACGCTTCAGATGATCGCCCTGCTTATCCTCTTAGCCTTGCCACCGACTCATGAAATTGCGCTGCTTGGCGTTGTGGTGCTTTACGCAGCGGCGGCCTTGACGCTCTGGTCAATGATTCAATATTTGAAGGCGGCCTGGCCGCACCTAAGCCGCTCAATGTAAGCAATTGATTAATCGGGCGTGATGTTTACGACATTGTTGATTGACAACCTCGAAACGATGCGTATAATTCGCCCTCGAGTCGAGCGGGAATAGCTCAGTGGTAGAGCATCGCCTTGCCAAGGCGAGGGTCGAGAGTTCGAATCTCTTTTCCCGCTCCAACTTGGATTGTGTGGTAAAGCAGGTAGGGTCGAGAGCTGGAACGCCAGCCCGGTCGAATCTCCTTCCCCGTTCCAATGACTCTTAAGGCTGGATGGCAGAGTGGTTATGCAGCGGACTGCAACTCCGTGTACGCCGGTTCGATTCCGACTCCAGCCTCCATTTTATGTAGTGTGCAACGTTCTTCCAAGCTGCACTGCCCGGATGGCGAAATTGGTAGACGCAAGAGACTTAAAATCTCTCGGAGGTAACTCCGTGCCGGTTCAAGTCCGGCTCCGGGCACCATTGTTTAGATTACCTCTTATTCTTTTTTATTATCTGCGAGATCACTTAGATCGCCGCGGATTTTTTGCGTCTGTATATCACCAAGCACTAATTGTCAGATAACAAGAAGAAGGAGCGCGCCACATGAGCACGCCAACAACCGATATTTTAGTTATTGGCGGCGGTGTCGCAGGTCTGACGCTTGCTCTTGAAGCAGCCGATCATCTCTCAGTGACACTGGTACGCCCCCTTCAAGATGACAAGGGCGCTAGCAAATGGGCTCAGGGTGGCATTGCCGCCGCCCTCTCCCCGGATGACAGCCTAGAAGCACACGTTCAGGATACCCTGGTGGCGGGTGATGGCCTATGTGATGAACAGTCCGTTCGCTTTACCGTGAACCACGGCCCCGCCGCTATTCAATGGCTGATCGACAACGGAGTCCCTTTCACAACGGATACTGCTATCGATGCGCGCTACCCCTACCACCTTACTCGTGAAGGTGGGCATAACGCGCGGCGTATTATTCATGCCGACGATGCGACAGGACGCGCGGTGGTGGATACGCTGATGCGCAAAGTGGCCTTGCATCCCAATATTAGCCAACGCAGCGACCTTACCATCCTCGAATTATTGCAAGACGACGAAGGGCGCTGTCGAGGCGCCTATGGGGTTAACGAACAACATCAGCGGCAGACGCTGCCAGCACTTAACACCGTATTGGCAACCGGTGGGGCCAGCGGCCTTTATCGACACACCACGACCCCCTCCCCCAGCAGCGGTGAAGGCATGATGATGGCCGCCGAGCTGGGCGCTCAATTAATGAACCTGGAGTTTCAGCAGTTTCATCCCACCAGTCTGTATGACCCTGACGGGCCGGCCTTTTTAATCAGCGAAGCAGTACGCGGCGAAGGCGGTTACCTGCTTGATGAGGCGGGCGAACGGTTTATGCCCGCACTCGACCCTCGTGCTGAGCTTGCGCCCCGCGATGTGGTTGCCCGGGCTATTGACTCTCAGATACAGCAGGGCCACCAGGGCCATGTATGGCTGGATATTCGCCATCTAGGTGAGCGCGCCATTCATCATCACTTCCCAACGATTTATGCCCACTGCCTCTCCCGGGGGATTGATATCACACAGCAGCCAATCCCCGTGGTACCGGCCGCGCACTACAGCTGCGGCGGTGTGGCCACAGATGAGCGAGGAGCTACTCGCGTACCGGGCCTTTATGCGATTGGTGAAGTTGCCTGTACCGGCTTGCATGGCGCCAACCGAATGGCGAGCAACTCGCTGTTGGAGTGCTTGGTATATGCACGCAGCTGTGCAGGCGCGCTGCGTGAGCAAATAACACAGGCGTGGTCAGAACCGGCGTTTTCGTTAACCCAGCGCTCTATCAGCCCATTAACGGCTGATCGCCAAGCCATTTTTGCCGAGCTACGCAATCGCCTGCGCGGCGTAATGAGTCAGCATGTTTCCATTGTACGCAGCAACGCCGGGCTAACTGCTGCTCAACAGCAGCTAACTCAGTTATATGCACACTTAGAAAGCCTTGAAGACAGCCAGAACCAGCTTGAAGGGATACAGCTTCACCAAACCCTCAGGTTGGCGCAGTTAACCGTGGCGGCCGCCATGAAGCGACATGAGTCGCGCGGCCTGCACTACTCAACTGACTGGCCTTCACATCAACCTCACACTACGGCCTCTTGCCTGATGCTTGCCGACTTAATGCCCGGCCCGGTGACATAAACGGCGCAGCAAGCGGTGGCTGTCACGGGGTAAACTGTCGGGCCATAGCCATAGCCGCTGCGGGCCCACCCATAGACCCACCAGCCAAGGCCCCAGATAATCACAGCGGACCAGCTGCTCATCCCCTAGCTCACCATAGGGCAACCGCCAGCGGCCAATCATGGCGCTGTCAGCATTTGTCAGGTAAAGCACGCCTTTAGGCTGGACGTATACGCTACGCCAAAGCAGCAGGGCCGCTACAATGCTCATGCCACTACCCACCCAGCTCCCCAATACGTAAAAACTTAGCAAGCAAAGCCCGAGCGCCAAGCCTGCCTGAAGCAGGCTTGCATATTTAGAGGGTGCGATAGGCAGAATTATCGGTGTTTTCTGCATGCTCAACGATCATTTTGACAATGCGCCGCAGTGCCGGGTCATCAGGCCACTCACGGTGCATCAGCCAGATAAATAGATCCTGATCCTCTTCCTTGATAAGCCGCTCATAAGCAAGCCGATCTTCTTCATCCAGGGTCTCAAACCGTTTTTCCAGGAACGGGATCAACAGTAGATCCAGCTCCCACATACCGCGCCGCGAGTGCCAGTAAAGACGTTTACGCAGTATGGCTGCTGGGGATGTGTCGTCGCTCAAGGACAGCCTCTTTGATAATGAAAATGAAGCGCCAGTATACCTAAGCTAAAGGGTCGCGCCAGCGTCAAGCTTCGCCTATGCTGTTATTCAGTCTAGTACCTTGTTTTATCTGCATTGTTTAATATCGTTTTGCACAGTATGCTGAATCGAGTTATCGAGATCAGTAGCCAGCTACGACCTTCACAGTTTGCAGGGAGCCAACCGATGACAAAATCAGAATTAATCGAACAAATCGCGATGCGTCAACCGGAGCTATCCGCCAAGGAAGTGGAAACGGCGGTGCGTATTATCCTGGACGATATGACCGAAGCGCTTTCCAGCGGCGGGCGCGTTGAAATACGTGGCTTTGGCAGCTTCTCGCTTCACTTTCGTGAACCCCGTACTGGCCGCAACCCGAAAACGGGTGATCCGGTCGAGCTGGATGGCAAGTATGTACCCCACTTCAAGCCGGGCAAGGAGCTACGCGAACAGGTGGACGCCAGCCGCGCGCTGGGTTACTAGCGCGGCGCCTGAATTGCCTTAACACGGTAATCGGTGCCTGTGGGATGACGTCGTGCCAAGACTCATACACAATAGGACCACTCTGCGACCGTAACTGATTAGGAAACTCTCATGCGTTGGATCAAAGGGCTGATTCTAGCCGTTGTTTTACTGGTTGTTCTACTTATAGGTATTCTGTTTGCCGTCAACAACCAGCAAGCGATTGCCTTGAATCTGATTTGGGTCGAGCTGCCCGCCGTCTCGTTCTCTGTCTGGCTTCTTGCCACGCTAACCTTTGGCGTGATACTCGGTATGCTGGCCATGCTGGGTGTGTATGCACGGTTAAAGGCACGCCTTGCACGCAGCGAGCGTCACAATAAGCAGCAGCGCAAAGAGCTTGACCAGTTACGTACCCAGGAGTTCAAGGAACTAGCCTAAATGCATGATGCCATGCTGCTAGGATTACTGTTGGCGGCCATTGCCATTGGTTTTGGATTGGGTATTCGTCATGCCACCCGACGATCCCGGCAAGCGCCAACAGCCTCTTCCTCTTCTCTATCCAAAGAGTATTTCATAGGGCTGAATTACCTGCTCAACGAGCAGCCCGATGAAGCAATCAATACCTTTATTAACGCCCTTGATGTCAATAGCGATACGGTGGATACACACATTGCCCTGGGCAAGCTTTTCCGCACGCGTGGTGAAGCTGACAAGGCGGTCAGCATTCATCAGAACCTGCTAGCCCGCCCGGCACTATCGCGCAGCACCAATCAGAACGTTCAGCTGGAGCTCGCGCGTGATTTCATGGCGCTGGGCGTTCATGACCGTGCCCAACGCCTCTTGCATTCACTGCTGGAACAGTCATCGGGTGAAGAGTATCGCTACGCGGCTAAACAGCTGTTGGTGGATATTCTTGAGCGCGAAAAAGAGTGGCAGAACGCCTTTGATGTCATTCAACCGCTTCTCAAACAGCATCCTGGCATGCGCCGCCCCGCTTCCCATTGGCTGTGTGAGCTGGCACAAGAAGAGATACAGCAGTCTAGCCGCGCCCTGGCCAGAAAGCATCTTAAAAAAGCGCTACAGCTGGATGAGCGCTGCATTCGTGCAACGCTACTACTGGCAGAGCTTGAGATGGACAACGGCCATTATGATCGCGCCATTGAGCGACTTGACCATATTCCAACGCAGGACCCCGCTCACATTCCCACCATGCTGCCCGCCCTGAAGCGCGCGTATGTTCGCAACGATGACATTGCAGGTCTTGAAAAACATCTATATCGGTTATTGAATCAGGCGCCCTACACAAGCGTTATCGTTATGCTGGGAGAGCTCGTGCATCAACGCGATGGCGTTGATGCAGCGATTGAGCGAACGGGCGAGTGGTTGCGTGAAGCCCCAAGCCTCGGGGGATTGGACTACCTGCTAGACCTGTATGTTGAAAGCCAGCGGTTAAGCGGTAGAACATCACCTGATACGCGCTTATTACTGCTCAAGTACCACACGCAAGCCCTGTTAAAAGACCGCCCACGACACCGTTGCAGGCGCTGCGGGTTTTCCAGTGATGCGCTGGCATGGCAGTGCCCCAGCTGCCGGCGCTGGGGCACCATCAAACCCATTACGGGTGTCGAAGGGGAGTAATCCGCTTATGCGAGCTCAGCTTCTATGGCAGCGAGTGCTTCCATGGGGTCTACTGCCTGGGTAACCGGACGTCCAATCACCAGGTGCGTGCTGCCTGCCTGCATAGCTTCATTGGGTGTCATGATACGCTGCTGATCGTTCACGGCGGCAAAGCTTGGGCGAATACCCGGCGTTACCTTTAAAAACCGATCGCCGCACACGGTTTTAAGGTGAGCGGCCTCTTGGGCCGAACAAACAACGCCCTGCAAGCCACTTTGCTGAGTTAGTCGCGCCAGGCGTTCCACCTGCCCTGCAAGATTATCGCTTAAGCCTACTTCCTGCAGATCGCTGTCTTGTAGGCTGGTCAAAACGGTTACCGCAATAAGATGGGTGGCCAACCCGTTTTTCTCCAGGCGTTCGGCGGCCGCTTCCATCATCTTGCGGCCACCGCTCGCGTGCACGTTTACCATCCATACCCCCTGCTCAGCGGCCGCTTGCACGGCACCCGCCACCGTATTTGGGATATCGTGAAATTTAAGATCCAGAAACACTTCAAACCCCCGTCCGTGTAAGGCTTCCAACACGGCCGGACCGCTGCGGGTATAAAGCTCCTTGCCGACTTTCAAGCGGCATCGTGCGGGATCGAGCTGGTCAGCCATGCAAAGGGCCGCGTCAAGGGACGGGTAATCAAGCGCAATAATCAGCGGGGATTCAGACACAACACTACTCCATACTCATTTAAGCGCATTATAACAGTCTCGCTCGGCTTACTTGTAAGCGATTTGCCACGCATTGGTAGCGAAACGCTTACAAACTGTGTCATATATCACTGACAACAACACTCAGGCGAACACGTTAAGTTAACTGAGCGCACCGTTAAGAATAATTCGGCAGCGCTACTTATCTTTGATCTACAAGAAGGAACAGTTCACCTGATGAATATGACACTGAAAAGCCTATTTGCCGCCCTGTTACTAAGCCTTAGCCTAGGTCTCTCAAGTAGCGTACTGGCACAGGAAGTAGCGCCCATCAATATCAATACCGCCGGCGAAGAACTCCTGGCAGAGCTGCCGGGGATTGGCCCAAGCCGGGCGGCGGCCATTATCGAAGAGCGGGACACCAACGGCGAGTTTGAAAGCATTGATGATTTAACGCGGGTCAGCGGCATTGGTGCCGCCACCGTTGACCGCATGCGTGACCAGGTAGTGCTTGAAGATTAAGCGCAAGCCTTAAGTATTGCCCGGTACGCCGTATACCGCGTACCGGGCAATCATTCACCTGTAAGCCTTGATCAATTTTCCCTTAGCTTAATTAACGCCTGGCTATCGCATGACGTAGCTAAAAGCTGTCACCGGGAATGCGCACGGCGCCTTCCATCAGTACCCGAGCGCTGCGACTCATTATCGCCTTTTCAATATGCCAACGCCCTTCCACCAGATTGGCTTCCGCGCCCACCCGCAGGCTGCCGGAAGGATGCCCAAACGTGACCGCGCTACGCTTCTCACCACCGTATTTTTCATCACCAGGCTTTTCACCACTCGCTGCCAGATTGACAAGCGTCCCTTCAATGGCCGCAGCTGCCGCAATGGCCACCGCGGCGGTTCCCATCATGGCATGATGCAACTTGCCCATGGAGAGCGCGCGCACCAGTAGATCAATATCCGATCCACGCACCTCACGACCACTAGACGCCGTGTAATCAGCCGGGGGTGCTACAAAAGCCACTTTGGGCGTATGTTGACGGCTGGCAGCCTCATCAATATGGCTGACCAGCCCCATCCGCAAAGCGCCGTGAGCGCGAATGGCTTCAAACATGGCAAGCGCCTTGATGTCGCTATTGATGGCATCCTGAAGCTCAGTACCGGTGTAACCTATATCAGCGGCATTAACGAACACCGTGGGAATACCTGCATTGATCAGAGTAGCCTTGAGCCTGCCCACTCCCGGCACATCAAGCTCGTCAATAAGATTCCCGGTCGGGAAAATCGCGCCTTCGCCGTCGGCTGGGTCCATAAAGGCAACCGGAATCTCGGCGGCGGGAAAGGTGACACCATCAAGCTCAAAATCTCCGGTTTCCTGCACGAGCCCATTGACGATAGGCACTTGGGAGACAATGGTTTTCTGAATATTCATCTGCCAGATGCGTACCTCGACCACACCATTTTCCGGGATACGTGCCGAGTCAACGAGACCATTGGCAATTGCAAAGGGGCCCACTGCGGCAGAGAGGTTGCCACAGTTGCCACTCCAGTCCACATAGGGCTTGTCGATGGCGACCTGGCCAAACAGATAGTCCACGTCATGCTCCGCTGACGCGCTTTTCGATAGAATCACCGCCTTGCTGGTGCTTGAGGTCGCGCCCCCCATACCATCAATCTGCTTTTCGTAAGGGTCAGGACTACCGATTACGCGCAACAGAAGTTGATCTCGCTCAGCGCCCGGCTGCTGGGCAGCGTCAGGTAAATCGCTGAGCTTAAAAAACACGCCCTTACTGGTACCGCCGCGCATATAGGTCGCCGGGATTTTTATTTGCGGCGCGCGGTTAGCTTGCGCTGAGTGGGTCATTCGGTTTACTCCAATAGGCCGCGTGATCTAGGCTGCCGATGATTCGAGAAAATCCTGAGCGAAGCGCTGCAACACACCACCAGCCGTATAAATGGAGACTTCTTCGGCGGTATCCAGGCGGCACTTCATCACCACGCGCTCGTTGTCACCATTTCGGCGGTGAATTATCAGAGTGAGCATCGCACCTGGCGAAACGGCACCTTCCACGTCAAAGGTTTCGGTTCCATCCAAGGCGAGCGTCATGCGCGTAGTGCCCGGCTCAAACTCCAGCGGCATCACGCCCATACCTATCAAGTTAGTTCGGTGGATACGTTCAAAGCCTTCAGCAGCAATCGCTTCCACTCCAGCCAATGCCACGCCTTTGGCCGCCCAATCCCGGGATGAACCCTGGCCGTAATCGGCGCCTGCGATAATGATCAGTGGCTGCTTGCGTGCCATATAGGTTTCGATGGCTTCCCACATGCGCATCACCTCGCCCTCGGGCTCTACCCGGGCCAGCGACCCCTGCTTCACTACCCCGTTAGCGTCGCGGACCATTTCATTGAACAGCTTCGGGTTGGCAAACGTAGCGCGCTGCGCGGTGAGGTGATCGCCACGGTGCGTCGCATAGGAGTTGAAGTCCTCTTCCGGCAGGCCCATCTTGGCAAGATACTCGCCCGCGGCGCTGCTGCGCTGAATAGCGTTGGAAGGTGATAGATGGTCGGTAGTGATATTGTCCGGCAGAATGGCCAGCGGCCGCATGCCCTTGAGCGTGCGCTCCTTGGCCATCGTGCCCTCCCAATACGGTGGGCGGCGGATATAGGTGCTCTGAGGCCGCCAGTCGTACAGCGGGCTTACCTGGGTACCCGCGCTCTTGTCCAGGTCGAACATGGGAATGTAAGTCTGGCGGAACTGCTCGGGCTTCACCGCGGTTTTCACGATGGCGTCAATCTCCTCATCGGCGGGCCAAATATCCTTCAGGGTGACCGGGTTACCCGCCTGATCGACACCCAGCACGTCCTTTTCGATATCAAAACGAATCGTGCCGGCAATGGCGTAGGCGACCACCAGCGGCGGCGAGGCCAGAAAGGCCTGCTGGGCATTGGGGTGGATTCGCCCATCAAAGTTGCGGTTACCCGAAAGCACGGCGGTGGCGTAAAGGTCGCGCTGGGTAATCTCCTGCTCGATTTTCGGGTCCAGTGCTCCCGACATGCCGTTGCAAGTCGTGCAGGCGTAAGCCACCACACCAAAACCGAGGTTTTCAAGCTCGCTCATAAGCCCAGCTTCTTCCAGATACATCTTGACGGTTTTGGAACCTGGCGCCAGCGACGACTTCACCCAAGGCTTGCGGATAAGCCCCAAGCGGTTGGCGTTGCGAGCAATCAACCCGGCGGCCACCATATTGCGTGGATTGGATGTGTTGGTGCAGCTGGTAATGGCAGCAATAATCACCGCGCCGTCGGGAATTCTGCCGGAAAGCTCCTCCTCGCGCGCCGCATCAAGCCCCACCGCGATACCGCGAGCGACAAGCTCCGATGTCGGCAGATGCGCATGGGGATTGGAAGGCCCGGCAAGAGTGCGAGTCACCGACGAGAGATCAAAGGTCAGTACACGCTCGTAGTCCACCTCGGTCAAGCTATCCGCCCAAAGGCCGGTATGCTTGGCGTAGGTTTCGACCAGCGCCACCTGATCATCCTCACGTCCGGTGAGTTTCAGGTAATCGATGGTTTGGCCGTCGATATAGAACATCGCCGCCGTGGCGCCGTATTCGGGCGTCATGTTGGAAATGGTAGCCCGATCGCCGATCGTCAGCGCATCAGCCCCTTCGCCGTAAAATTCCAGGTAGGCGCCTACGACGCGCTCTTTGCGCAGAAACTCGGTAATGGCCAGCACCATATCCGTGCCGGTAATGCCCGGCTGTAGCTTGCCAGTCAGCTCGACCCCAACGATATCCGGCAAGCGCATCATGGAAGCGCGACCCAGCATCACGCTTTCCGCCTCAAGGCCGCCCACCCCCACCGAGAGCACACCTAGGGCATCCACCATCGGCGTGTGGCTATCGGTGCCCACACAGGTATCCGGGTAGGCAATGCCGTCACGGTTTTGCACCACCGGCGACATCTTTTCCAGATTGATCTGGTGCATGATGCCGTTGCCGGGCGGAATTACATCGACATTCTCAAACGCCGTCTTGGTCCAGTTGATAAAGTGAAAGCGGTCATCATTGCGACGATCTTCAATGGCACGGTTTTTCTCAAAGGCCCCCTCTTCAAAACCGGGGTGCTCCACGGCAAGCGAATGATCAACAATCAGCTGGGTAGGCACCACAGGGTTGACCTTTGCAGGGTCGCCGCCCTTTTCGGCAATCGCATCACGCAGCCCGGCCAGATCCACCAGTGCGGTCTGACCCAAGATGTCGTGGCACACGACCCGCGCCGGGTACCAAGGAAAATCCAGGTCACTCCTGCGTTCAATGAGCTGCGTTAAGGCAGCGGTGAGCAGCTCAGGATCGCAGCGGCGTACCAGCTGTTCAGCCAGGACACGCGAGGTATAAGGTAGCCGTGCATAAGCACCAGGCGTTATATCTTCCACTGCCTCGCGAGCATCAAAGAATTCAAGCTCGGTGCCAGGCAGTGGTTTACGGTAGTGGGTATTCATAGCGGATGCCTTCTATGTAATAACGCGTTGCAAGGCTATTACCAAGCGGAACAAAGTCGGGATACCGGCAGCCGTGACTGACGGGGAATGCCGTTAGCTGCGCGCCTCAATCGGCACCCACTCGCTCTTCTCGGGACCAATGTAGTCCGCACTGGGGCGAATAATGCGATTGTTGGCGCGCTGTTCAAACACATGGGCCGCCCAGCCGGTTAACCGCGACATGACGAAAATCGGTGTGAACAGTTTGGTAGGAATATCCATGAAGTGATACGCGCTTGCGTGGAAGAAATCCGCGTTGCAGAACAATTTCTTCTCACGCCACATGACCTCTTCGACACGCTCGGAAACCGGATAGAGCACGCTGTCGCCGACATCTTCAGAGAGTTTCTTTGACCACTGCTTGATGATCTCGTTGCGTGGGTCAGACTCACGGTAGATGGCGTGCCCAAAGCCCATAATTTTATCCTTGCGCTCCAGCATGCCCATGATCTGGCTTTCCGCTTCTTCCGGCGATTTCCAATTCTCGATCATCGCCATGGCGGCTTCATTAGCGCCGCCATGCAGCGGGCCGCGCAGCGACCCAATCGCCCCGGTCACGCAGGAGTGCATGTCAGAAAGCGTTGAAGCACACACCCGCGCAGTGAAGGTGGAAGCGTTAAATTCGTGCTCGGCGTAAAGAATCAGCGATACGTTCATTACCTGTGCATGCAGTTCAGATGCCGGTTCGCCGCGCAACATATTGAGGAAGTGACCACCTATCGTGCTATCGTCGGTTTGGGTATCAATACGCACGCCATCGTGAGAAAAGCGATACCAGTAGCAAATGATCGAAGGCAAAACGGCCAGCAGCCGGTCGGCAACATCCTTCTGCTGATCAAAATTCTCCTCGGTTTCAAGATTGCCCAACATTGAGGTACCAGTACGCATCACGTCCATCGGATGCGCATCTTTAGGAATCTGCTCAAGCACTGTTTTTAGCGCATCGGGCAGACCGCGCAGGCTTTTCAGCTTGTTGATGTAGTGGTCAAGCTCGGCCTGATTGGGCAACTTACCCTTTAACAACAGGTACGCGACCTCTTCAAATTTGGCTTTCTCAGCCAGCTCCTTGATATCAAAGCCCCGGTAGGTCAGGCCGGAGCCTGTTTTACCTACCGTACACAGCGCGGTGGAACCGGCGCTCTGGCCACGTAGTCCTGCACCTGCAACGGGTTTGTCGGCCATGGGATTACTCCTTTCATTACTTTTATTTTTAGGTAGCTTTAATCATAAGCGGGCGTCTGGCTTACTGGTCGTCACCTTTTTCAGCAAACAGCACGTCCAGCTTCTGCTCGAAGTCGTGGTAGTTCAAAAAATCGTAGAGGTCATCACGGGTCTGCATTAGCGGCACCACGTCTTTCTGGTGGCCGTTATCTAGAATGCTTTGATAGACCTGAAGTGCTGCGGCATTCATGGCGCGAAACGCTGAGAGCGGATACAGCACCATGCGGCAACCGACATCACCAAGCTCTGACTGGGTAAATAGTGGCGTTGCGCCAAACTCGGTGATGTTGGCCAGAATCGGCGCGTTAACCCGCTCGGAAAAAGCCCGGTAATCGTCCAACGTATGGACAGCTTCAGCAAAAATAGCGTCAGCGCCCGCTTCCACACAGGCATTGGCGCGCTCAATGGCCGCATCCAGGCCCTCTTTTTGAAACGCATCGGTGCGGGCAATCAGGTAGAAATCGGGGTCCATGCGGGCATCCGCTGCTGCCTTGATGCGATCGACCATTTCTTGTTGAGAGACAATCGCCTTGTTGGGGCGATGACCGCAGCGCTTCTGGGCGACCTGATCTTCCATATGCACCGCAGCCACGCCTGCACGCTGCATCTCTTTCACCGTGCGGGCAATATTGAAGGCGCCGCCCCAACCGGTATCAATATCCACCAGCAGAGGCAGTTCAGTCGCGCCGCAGATACGGTGGGCATCTTCAACGACGTCGTTCATCGTCGTCATGCCCAGATCCGGTAAGCCGAACGAGGCGTTGGCCACCCCACCACCCGACAGATAAATAGCCTGATGGCCCACCCGCTCGGCCATGAGCGCGGTATATGCATTGATCGTGCCTAGAATGGGCAACGGGCGATTGGCGTCCAACGCGGCTCTGAAACGGGCACCGGGGCTGAGTGATGGCATGGGGATTGACTCCTGACAGATAAATAGCCGGCCGCTTTACTCGGCCTGCGCTGAAGACTGCTGTGTGAGAATGGCCGCGTAGCGGTCTGCGACGTTGGCGCGCGATGCGCTGACATGGCGGCGCATCAGAAGCTCGGCAAGCTCCGCATCACCCGCCTCAATGGCATCGACAATACGGTGGTGCTCAACAAAGGCGCGCTGCGGGCGCGTACCGCTGGCACTGAACTGAGTGCGATAAAGGCGTACCAGGTAGTAAAGGTCGTTGCACAAAAGGCTCATCAGCATCTTGTTGTGGCTGCCCTGAACGATACGGTAGTGAAAGTCGAGATCCCCTTCGCGCTGGTAATAGGCCTCGCCGCGCTGCAGATCAGCCTGACTTTCATGCAGGGCCAATACATCCCGCAAGCCCTGAATTTCCTCGGTGGACATATGCTCGGCGGCAAGCCTGGCCGCCATGCTTTCCAACGCTTCACGCACGTCAAACAGCTCAATCAGTTCTTTCATTGAGAGCTTGACCACTCGAGCGCCCACATGGGGCACGCGCTCGATCAGTCGGTGAGACTCCAGCCGGCGCATGGCCTCGCGCAGCGGTCCGCGGGAAATACCGTAGGTCTTGGAAAGCCCCGGCTCGGTAATTTTGCTGCCCGGCGCCAATACGCCGCGTACAATATCGCTTTGCAGCTGATGAAATACCCGCTCGGCGAGCGTACGCACTTCAGGTGTCGCCATTTCAAGCGGCGAATCAGCGGAGTGAGGTGAAAATACGGGTAAGCTCATGGCAAATTGTCGACAATTAAAAAAGTAGTGAAACTTTAGCCCCGCAAGTTTGAACCGTCAACCCTGTTATATAGCGGTTTTATGCATCTTTCGTTGTAGACAAAAAGTCTATCCATACAAACACTGTCAACAATCTCTTGTAAAGCGTGAGAAGTGCGTCAATCACGCTACTGGCGCCCCTGCTCAACGCTCTCTAAGATAAGCGGCCCTTTCACCGGCTAGGCGTTTGCTCCATGACCACGGCATTGTCGATCTCTACTCTGCCCTACTCTTCTGATCCGTTAGATTTGTTTACTAAGCTTCGCCAACGCCCTGGCGCCGTATTGCTGGATAGCGGCCGCCCTGTCGCCAACGGCCGCTTTGATATTATGAGCAGCGACCCGCTGGCCACGCTTGAAGTCGATGCCGACGGGAATCCCGGGCTGGTTTCGACGCAGCCCGATTTCCCGCCTTTACCGCCTGGTGATACCTTTATCCAGCAACAGTGGCTGCTTGAACAGCTCCCCCATCAGCATGTTGAGGATAGTGAGCTTCCCTTTATGGGCGGCTTGATCGGCTATTGGGGCTATGATCTCGGCCGCCAGCGTCTGACAGATACCCATCAGCCTGACGTCACTCAGCTCCCCCAGGCACGCCTGTGCCTCTACGACTGGTGCATCACCCTTGATCATGTGGCTGGCAAGGCATGGCTGGTAGCCACCGAGCAGTGCCGCGAGCAGGTTTTGAAGTGGCTTGCGACACCGACTAAACCCGCAGCATTCAAACTGACCGAGGCGTTTGAAGGAGAGCTTGAGCGCCGTGATTATGCCGAGCGTTTTGCAGCCGTTCAGCGCTATATAAAAGCCGGCGATTGCTATCAGATCAACCTCGCCCAACGCTTTTCAGCAGCCTATGAAGGCGATGAATGGCAAGCCTATTTACGCTTGCGAAAAGCCACGCCTACGCCCTTTTCAGGGTTCATGGCCTGGGGAGATCAGGCCGTACTGTCTCTTTCGCCGGAACGTTTTATCCAAAGCCGCAATGGCGCGGTGGAAACACGCCCGATCAAAGGGACAAGGCCCAGGGGCGCCACGCCAGAGGAGGACCTTGCTCTGGCCGATCAGTTACTTAACAGCACCAAAGATCGGGCGGAAAACGTAATGATTGTTGACCTTCTGCGCAACGATCTGGGTCGCGTATGCCGGCCCGGAACGATTAATGTCCCTCAGCTCTGTCAGTTGGAAAGCTACCCTAACGTTCATCATCTGGTGAGCGTGGTACAGGGCCAGCTAACCCCTGACACTTCACCCTTGGCATTATTGGCTGCGGCGTTTCCTGGTGGCTCGATCACCGGCGCCCCTAAAATTCGCGCAATGCAGATCATCGCCGAGTTGGAACCCTGCCAGCGCAGCGTTTATTGCGGAAGCTTAGGATACGTTGATGTACGCGGCAGCATGGATACTTCCATCACTATTCGCACCTTCGTGGCAAGTAGAGGCAGGCTGCATGTATGGGGCGGCGGCGGGCTGGTGGCTGACTCGACACTAGACGAAGAGTACGTCGAGACGCAGGACAAAATTCGCCACCTTATTAAAGCATTGGAATAAGCAAGTCAGCATTTAAATCAAAAAGGAATATAAAAGCCAAACCAAACGGTATTGGGGCACTGCAGGTGCAGTTTGGTAGCCTAGTCGTATGGTTTATTAACATGACAAGGAGGCAACATGTCCTCATCGCTTGATGAAATCAATCGCGACCTAGGCAATAACCCCCAGGCGTTAGTCGAGTGGGCGTTGACGCAGGGCGAGCGCCCTATTTGTACCACCAACTTTCGGCCCTTTGAAGCGGTCATCCTGCACATGGTGACCCAGGTGCACCCGGGTATGCCGATTGTATGGATGGATAGCGGTTACAATACCGAGGCAACCTATCAATTCGCCGATGAAGTGATCAAGCAGCTTAACCTGAACATCGTAAGCTTCGTGCCCCGGCGCACGCGCGCCCACCGCGAAGCGTTGGAAGGCCCCATGCCCGGTATCGACAACCCACGCCATGCGGCGTTTACCCAGGAGGTCAAGATTGAACCGTTCGAGCGCGCTTTAAGCGAAATGCGCCCCGATATCTGGTTTACGGCACTGCGGGCGGAAGACACCCCTGAGCGCGCTAAAATGCAGCCCGTTAGCCGTAATAACGATGGTCTGGTGAAAGTGGCACCGCTGCTTCACTGGAGCGCTAAGGATATGTACCAGTACCTGCAGGCGCACGGTTTGCCCAATAATTTCGACTACTTTGACCCCACCAAGGTAGAAGAAAAACGTGAATGCGGTCTGCATTTGCAGCACTAGAAACCGTTTGTTCGCGTTACCGTCTACTCACCAATCCATTCTTGATCGTTTTATCGCCAGCATGCTACCTACACGGCTGGCGATAAGATGGGGTAACGCCAGCTTTTCGTCGGAATCAATGATTAGGCAGTTCTACACCGTCAAACAGAGTTTGCTCGAAGCGCGGGCCAGCGGTCAGAGCCTCATCAACAAGATCGCGCGTTAGATGGGGCGCAAACCGAGTCAGGAAGTCGTACATATACCCACGCATGAAAGTGCCTCGCCGAATCCCGATCTTGGTCGTTGAACTTGCAAACAGATGGCTTGCCTCCAAAGCGACCAGATCCTCATCCAGCGCTGGATCAACCGCCATATGAGCAACGATCCCCACCCCCATTCCCAGACGCACATAGGTTTTAATCACGTCAGCATCGGCGGCGGTCAGAACCACATTAGGCGTCAGGCCTTCTGCCTTGAATGCGTCATCAAGCTGCGAGCGGCCGGTAAAGCCAAACACATATGTCACCAGCGGATGTTCCGCCAGGGCCGGCAGTGTTAAAGGCCCATCCAGCGCGGCTAACGGATGATCCTTGGGGACGAGCACACAACGGTTCCAGCGATAGCAAGGTAACAGTACCAGATCCGTAAACAGCTCCAGCGATTCAGTCGCAATGGCAAAATCTGCCTGACCATCGCTTACCATCTGGGCGATCTGCTTGGGCGTTCCCTGCTGCATGTGCAGGGCAACTTCCGGATACTTTAGGGTAAATTCACTAATTATAGGCGGTAGCGCATAGCGCGCCTGCGTATGAGTGGTGGCAATCGACAGGCTACCCCGCCGCTCATCGCTATGCTCTTGGGCTACCTGTTTGATATTTTCAGTGAGCTTGAGCACCTGACCGGCCAGTTCAATAATCGATTGGCCGGCAGGAGTGACGCGTGTCAGATGTTTTCCGCTTCGCGCGAAAATCTCCACCCCCAGCTCGTCCTCCAACAGCCGTATCTGCTTTGAAATACCGGGCTGCGAGGTAAACAGGCTTTGGGCGGTTGCCGACACATTAAGGTTATGTCGGTTAACTTCCCAAATATAGCGAAGTTGTTGCAGCTTCATATCGTCACCTCATCATCTATACTCATAGCAGGCTGGCGGTCTCCTCACGCCAGGCTAACTATTCTTCACCGATTGTAAAGCACCATTTAGAATAAAAAAATGCCTTGTAATTCACTTATATTATAAAAAAATAGACCTTTTAGCATCTATTAATTTTTTCTATCAACCAACAAATCAACCATCGGTATTTGCCAGCAAACGCCACGCCCGCTAACATCTGCCGACTTGGTGTAATATAAGTGCGCTAGTTACCGCGTAATGACCGTTGCTCCATTTGAGGCAACGAAACTGTAAGAGCAACGCAAACGGGAGAAGCAAATGGCTAATAATGTTGATGTTACCAATGCCAATTTTGAGCAAGAAGTCCTCAATGCCGAACAGCCTGTCCTGCTGAAGTTTTGGGCACCCTGGTGTGGCCCGTGTAAAGTCATGGCCCCTGTTGTTGATGAAGTAGCTGCCGAGCGCGGCGATAACCTGAAGGTGGTTAGCGTAAACGTGGATGACGCACCGGAAATTGCCGCTGAGCAAGGCGTACGCGGTGTACCTACCGTTATGCTGTTCAAGTCAGGTACCAAGGTCGCTTCACTGGTTGGCGCTCAATCCAAGTCTCAATTGACCCAATTCATCGATCAAAACGCTTGATGAATACGACAACCGCCGGCAGAGCCGGCGGTTGTCGCCTGTCTAGTTATCCTCTTCCTTAAAACGCTCAGTCTGGTCTTCATTTTTACGCTTCCATGGCGCACGCCCGGCATCTCGTTTGTTTAAATAGCGGCCAGTGCGGTGCTTTCCCGGGCCTAGAAAATGAGCAATCCAGCGCGTTTGCGGGTGGCTATCCAGCGCAATCTTGAGCGTCATGGTCAATACCACCGATAACAGCATCCCGGCGGCACCAAAGATCCAACCCCATACCACCAGGGACAAAAAAGCCACAAACGTGGAAAGCCCCAGCGCCTGCCCCATTACCCGCGGTTCAATCAGATTGCCCAGTACAAAGTTGATGGCCAGATAGGCTGAAGCCAATAGCAGCGCCTGAAACACGCCTCCATCCTGAGCCACCAGCAATAGCAATACGGGGGGGATAGCTGCCAGGGCTGAGCCAATATTGGGGATAAAATTAAGACCAAAGGCCAACACCCCCCACAGCAGCGGAAAATCCACGCCCACAATAACGCAAGAGAGCCAGATCAATCCCCCGGTCGCCAGACTGATGACCGTTTTAACAGCCAGGTAGCGTTTTAAGGTTAAACTGAATTCGCTAAATCGCTTTAAGCTGGGCGCCGGGTTTTCCAAGGCACGCGAAACCTTCTGGCGAAAATTAAGCGTTTCAAACAGCATGAAGATGACCAGCAATCCCACAATGATGCTTTGCATCACCAGGTTGCCAATCTCCCCCAGCAGAGTCGCGACCCAGGAAGAGCCCTCCTCATCCATTTCAAAGGCGGCGCTAAGCTCATCAGGGTCAACGGCAAAACCATGCATAGCTAGCGTATTGAGTAAATCCCAGTAGTGTTCGTACAGCCGCTCCTGAATGTCCGGTAGCGCTGCTACAAAAGTACTGAAGCTATTAACCACCAGAACACCGATCAACGATAAAAAGACCAGTAAAAAAACCAGCGTAAACAGAGCCGATGTCCGCATGCTCAAGCCACAGCGATGCAGCCACTGCACGGGAGCCGTACAGACCACAGCGATAAATACCGCCAGCAAAAGAGGCACAAGAAGATCCGCGCCAGCCTTCATTCCCGCTACGATAATCACCAAGGCCGCGAGCGCCAAGGTAGAATTCAAGGGAATACTTCGATAATCCTCGTCCGACAGTTTTGCCATAGCCCCATCCTTCGCCAGTTATCGGTACATAATGGCTGCAATATACACATTGCACAAACCGTGCAAGCAATAAGCAACTGTTTTACGTCGCCTCTTTGGTAATGAACTTTCCTTTACGTGGCTATTCCAAGCAACGTCTACACTGGTTGACGCACGTCTTCATTTACCAAGGAAATCCTCTATGAGCTCAACACCAGCACGCTTACCGCGCTTTCGTTATGGCATATTGAGTGGCGCTCTGTTGGCGCTTCTCAGCACTCCGCTTGCCTTTGCGGCACCGCCTACCCCGCCAAGCCTGAGTGTTCAGGCTCAGTCTTGGGTGGAGGTCGAGCCAGACCAGGCCACGCTGACCGCTCGCCTGTGGGAAAACACGCCAGCGGTATCATCGCTGGAAGACACCGACAGCCAAGCGCTGGGTGAGGCGCGTGAGCGTCTTGAAAACCGTGCCAGCGAGCTTATTGAGGCCATCGAGGCTCTGGGTATAGAACGCCGCGCCATCAATGCAGGCTCTTTAAACGTATACCCTGACCATGTCCCTGCACCACGCAGTGAAAATGGTGACCAGGAGATGATGCAGCGCACCCGCCTTGAGCACCCATTCAGCGTTGAGCTGACCAACCTTGATCAATTAGGCGATGTGCTAAACGCCCTTATCGGGGTCGGCGTGAATGCTTTGGATGGCGTGCAGTTTGATTTACAGGACAGAGATGCGGCAACGGATGAAGCACTGGTGAAAGCACTAGAGAAGGCGCGCCATAAGGCCAACCTCATGGCAAGCACTCTGGAAGCCGAGCTGGGTCACGTCCAGCGTATTGAAGAGACTCAGTCGCCTATTTTCCAGCCCCGCATGATGGCTATGCGCGCTGAAAGCGATGCAGCAGGTAACGGTGCACAGAGCGATTACAGCCCCGGCACCATTCGTATTGATGCCGGGGTTAACATCGAATGGACCCTTAAAGGGCCAGACGCTCCAGACCACCAAGATAGGGACGTAGCGGCGCAGGAATAACCACCGAGCCATCCGCCTGCTGGTGGTTTTCCATCACTGCCAGCAGGCAACGGCCTACAGCCAGGCCAGAACCGTTCAAGGTATGAAGAAGCTGTGGCTTCTTTAATTCTGGATGACGGTAACGAGCCTGCATGCGCCGCGCCTGAAAATCTTCACAATTGGAGACGGAAGAGATTTCCCGGTAGGTATCCTGGCTTGGCAGCCAGACTTCCAGATCGTAGGTTTTCGCCGCGCCAAAACCCATATCGCCTGTACACAGCGTGACCACACGGTATGGCAGCTCTAACGCTTGCAAGATTGCTTCGGCATGGCCACGCATCTCATCAAGCGCTGCATAGCTCTTCTCAGGCTCCACGATCTGAACCATTTCTACTTTGTCGAACTGATGCTGGCGAATCATGCCGCGAGTATCGCGCCCGTGCGAACCCGCCTCGCTACGAAAACAGGGCGTATGCGCAGTCAGCTTCATGGGCAGCGCGGCCAGGTCGACAATTTCATCGCGGACGAAATTGGTTAGCGGTACTTCTGAGGTGGGAATCAGGTGATACTCACGCTCATCATTGAGCTTGAACAGATCTTCGCCAAATTTTGGCAGCTGGCCTGTGCCCATTAGCGAATCGCGGTTCACCATATATGGGACATAGCACTCTTCATAGCCATGCTGCTCGGTTTGGGTATCCAGCATAAACTGTGCAAGTGCGCGATGCAGGCGAGCAATCGGGCCACGCATGACGGCAAAACGTGCGCCGGTAAGCTTGGTCGCAAGCTCAAAATCCAGATAACCTGAGCGCTTGCCCAGATCAACGTGATCAAGCACGTCAAAATCAAACTCGCGGGGCGTTCCCCAGCGGTGCAGTTCAACATTGTCGTCTTCGTTTTTACCTTCCGGCACGCTCTCATGAGGCAAGTTGGGTATACCGCTAATCGCGTCATCCCATGCTTCCTGCACCTCGGCCAGCTCGCGCTTGGCGCTATCCAAGCGGTCGCCCAGATCGCTAACGGTATCCAGCAGCGGCTGAATATCCTCTCCACTGGCTTTGGCCTTGCCAATGGCTTTGGAGCGCGAATTGCGCTCACTCTGCAGCTGCTCGGTCTGCGTTTGCAAGTCACGGCGGCGCGACTCCAGCACCTGAAGCCCCTCTTTATCCAGTACAAAGCCGCGACGCGCCAGTTGTTGCGCTAGCGCGTCCAGATCACCGCGCAGCAGTTTCGGATCGAGCATGAGTTATTCCTTGGCCTGAATTCAGTTAAACACGGCGCCAAGCGCCAGTCTCAAAGGCGTCTATTGTAGGCAAAAGCACGCCGTGGGGCCATGGGGTTAGCACCACGGGCTCCTCTGCGGCTTCACCAAAAGGTGATAAAGTGCGCGCCGAGTTGTAATCCAAGGTTTCTTTTTCGCTTAATCAGCATGACAAGGAGGATATGCCCGTGAGCACATCACAAGGCGCATTCGGATGGTGGCGTCGTATTGCGTTATGGAAAAAAATTCTTGCCGGCTTGGCGCTAGGCATACTAGTCGGGGCTTTGCTGAGTGAGAATGCCAGCATATTCAGGCCGCTGGGCGATATTTTCATCAATGCGATCATGATGCTGATTGTGCCGCTGGTGTTTTCAACACTGGTGGTGGGAATTACCTCTATGCGCGACCCGCAAAAAATGGGCCGCATTGGCGCACGCACCATTGGCCTTTATCTGCTGACCACCGCCTTTGCGATCAGTATTGGTCTGCTGCTTTCCACGCTGCTACAACCCGGCGCCGGTGTTGATATAAGCTTTGACGGCAGTGTCGATGCAAACGAGGCGCCTACGCTTGCGTCTATCTTGATTAACTTGGTGCCGCGCAACCCGATTGATGCGCTCGCCAACGGCAATATCCTGCAGATTATCGTGTTCGCAATTGGCCTGGGCATTTCGCTTACTCTGGTGGGCGAGAAAGGCGAGCCGCTGGTTATTGTTTTCGACAGCTTTGCCGAAGCGATGTACAAGCTTACCGGTATCGTAATGGCGTTTGCGCCCTTTGGGGTGTTTGGCCTGATGGCGCATGTTTCCGGCCAATACGGCCTGGAAATACTTCTGCCGCTCGCCAAGCTGATTGGCGTGGTGTATCTCGCCTGCACGCTGCACGTGTTGGTGGTTTACTCAGGTTTTATCAGCCTTTTGGGGCGGCTTAACCCGATGCGTTATCTACAGGGCAGCTTGGATGCCATGATGATTGCGTTCTCGTCCGCCTCATCGGCCGGCTCACTACCGGTATCAATTCGCTGTGCACAGAAGAATCTGGGCGTTTCCGAAGGGGTATCGAGCTTTGTGTTGCCGGTCGGAGCTACCATCAATATGGATGGCACAGCCCTTTACCAAGGGGTAGTAGTGCTATTTATCGCCCAAATGCTGGGCGTTGAGCTGACGCTGGTCGACTACGGCATGATCGTGGCAACCGGTACACTGGCCTCTATTGGCACTGCCGGCGTACCTGGCGCGGGGCTTATTATGCTGTCGATCGTCATGGCGCAGATTGGCCTGCCCCTAGAGGCCATCGCAGTCGTCGCTGGGATTGACCGGATTCTGGATATGGCGCGCACCAGCGTAAACGTAGCGGGTGATATCATGGTGACCACGCTGGTGGGTAAAAGCGAAGGTGAATTGAACCTGGATATTTATAACGCCGACAACAAGGCGTAAGCGACACCCAATGCCAACATGCCTTGAAGTAGCTCACGCTTCAGGGCATTTACGATCATAAAGGAGCGCCCAATGACCGACCGCCTTGAGCAGGTAATCAACGCACTCGACCACCTTCACGGCGAAGACCCGCAGCACGTTGATATGGACGGAGAGCCGATCGCAGCTGAACTTTTATATGCCCAACGCATGAGCAACTGGCTTGCCACGCTCAACCCGTCACCTAGCGAGTGCCTGCAAATCGCCGTTTGCGCCCAGCATCTACAGCGCTGGCAAGTACCCCGCGATGCGTACCCAGAAGGTCGTGTGGGCTACCTGACCTGGCGGCGCGACCAGGGGATTCGTGCGGGCGATACCGCCGCCCAACTGATGCGCGAAGCAGGCTACACTGATGAAGACATCCAGCGGGTGGCCACACTGATCAATAAGAAAGGCTTGGGCCGGGACCCGGACGTGCAGGCACTGGAAGACTGCGCCTGCTTGGTATTTCTGGAAAACTATTTTGCCGATTTCTCGCGTAAGGTCGAACACGACCATATGTTGCAAATTATTCAAAAAACCTGGCGCAAGATGTCACCTCAAGCCCACGAACTGGCGCTTACCCTGCCGATGTCAGCAGACTCAGCCTCCCTGGTCAAAGAAGCCCTAAGCTAAGCAGGTGGGCACAAGGTGCAGCTAAGCAGGCGCTGAGGTAAAGTAGCGCTCTTTCTTTTGACGCCCCGGCAATGATGGCCTGAACAAATATGATTGCATCCCTGGACTCGCGTACCTCCCCCTTTGAACGCTTGGGCTCCCCTTACCTGCGCTTTCTGGAAGCCCTGAAAGCACGCGGCTTCGAGGGCGAGATTGCCCCGGATTACGCCCAGCGCACGGTGCTGGCCACCGATAACTCGATCTATCAGCGCCTGCCCCAGGCTGCGGTGTTTCCCCGCCATGCAGAAGATCTGGAGCGTTTGACCAAACTGGCTGCCGAGACCCCCTACCGCGACGTGGTGTTAACCCCACGTGGCGGCGGCACCGGCACCAATGGCCAGTCGCTGACCGACGGGATCGTGGTGGATGTTTCGCGGCACATGAACCAGATTCTGGACATCGACGTTGAAAACCGCCGGGTGCGGGTTCAGGCCGGTGTAGTCAAGGATCAACTCAACGCAGCGCTCAAACCTCACGGCCTCTTTTTTGCCCCTGAGCTATCCACCTCCAACCGGGCCACGCTTGGGGGAATGATCTCGACCGATGCCAGCGGCCAGGGTAGCTGCGCTTACGGTAAAACCCGTGACCACGTGCTGGAGCTGGATACCGTGCTGCTGGGCGGTCAGCACCTGCATAGCCGCGCGCTAACGCCAGACGAAGAGCAGGCGGCGCGCCAGCAGGAAGGCCGACTTGGCCACGTTCATACGGCAGCCGCCGACATTATTGACCACCAGCGTGAACTGATTGAGGCAACCTTCCCGCCACTGAACCGCTGCCTGACCGGCTACGATCTGGCCCACCTACGTGATGAGGCGGGCCGACTTAACCTTAATAGCTTGCTATGCGGCTCGGAAGGTTCACTCGGTTTTTTAAGCGAAGCCGTGCTCAATGTCCTGCCGATCCCCAAGCACGCCACCCTGGTCAACGTGCGCTACACAAGCTTTATGGACGCGCTGCGCGATGCCAAAGCGCTGATGGGAGACGCTTCGGATACTCAGACGCTGCAGCCCATCTCAATCGAGACCATCGACGACACGGTGCTCACGCTTGCCATGGCGGACTTTGTCTGGGACAGCGTGGCGGACTTTTTCCCGCAGGGCGAAACGCCCATTCGCGGCATCAACCTGATCGAATTCAACGACGACGACCCTGCCGTGTTGGCCGAGCGGGTTGCCGCTTTTACCCGCCACCTGGCCCAGGATACGACCGTCGCCCGGCTGGGCTACACCCTGGCCGAGGGCCGCGAGCAGATCACCAGCGTCTATGCCATGCGCAAGCGCTCGGTGGGTTTGCTGGGTAACGTGCAGGGCGAAAAGCGCCCACTGCCGTTTGTTGAAGATACCGCCGTCCCCCCTGAGCATCTGGCCGACTTTATTGCCGAGTTCCGCGCGGCGCTGGATGCCCGCGGGCTTGCCTACGGCATGTTTGGCCATGTGGATGCCGGTGTGCTTCACGTTCGCCCGGCGCTGGATATGAAAGACCCTGTGCAAGAGGGCCTGATACGGGAAATCTCCGATGAAGTGGCCGCGCTGACGCAAAAATATGGCGGTCTGTTATGGGGAGAGCACGGCAAGGGCGTGCGTTCCGAATACGCGCCCAAGTTCTTTGGCGCGCTGTACCCTAGCCTGCGGCGGGTAAAAGCCGCCTTTGACCCGTATAACCAGCTCAATCCTGGCAAGATCGCCTCGCCGGCGGATAACGGCGAGCTAATCGCGAAAGATAGCGATCCTGATCTACTCACCATCGATGGCGTGCCCATGCGCGGTCAGTTGGACCGCACCATTGATGAGCGCGCCTGGCAGGCCTATGACGCAGCGGTCTACTGCAACGGCAACGGTGCTTGCTACAACTACGATGTTGACGACCCCATGTGCCCATCGTGGAAGGCCACTCGTGATCGCATTCACTCGCCCAAAGGCCGCGCTAGCCTGATACGCGAATGGCTACGCCTACAGTCCCAGGCAGGCATTGACGTGGTGGAAGAGGCGCGTCAGAAAAAAGCCGAGCGCACCTGGGGCTTTATCAAACACTTCCCCAAACGAATCGCCAACTCATTGAGCAAGCAGCAACATCACGATTACTCGCACCAGGTGTATGACGCGATGGCAGGTTGCCTTGCGTGTAAGTCCTGCGCCGGCCAGTGCCCGATTAAGGTCAACGTGCCGCAGTTTCGCTCACAGTTTCTCGAGGTCTACCATGGGCGCTACCTTCGCCCTTTACGCGACTACGTGATTGGCGGTACAGAGTTTATGCTGCCAACGCTTGCCAAGGTGGCACCACTGTATAACGCGTTTATGGGCCAGCGCTGGGTCGAGCAGCTGATGCGCCGCAGCATAGGTATGAGCGACTCCCCGCTGCTCTCCCGTGCCAGTGTGAAAAAGCAGTTGCGCGCCTGGGGTGTGGCGGAAGCCATGCCGACCTCCCTTGCCCTGCTCACCGATGCGCAGCGCGCTCACAGCGTGATTATCGTTCAGGACGCCTTTACGACCTACTTTGAAGCCAAGCTGGTCATGGACGTTGTGGAGCTGCTCTCGCGCCTGAACCTGCGCGTGTTTGTCATGCCGTTTAGCGCCAACGGCAAACCGCTTCACGTACAGGGGTTCTTGGGCGCCTTTGAGCGCACGGCGGAAAAGCAGGCCAAGCGGCTGCGGGCGTTACAAGAGTTTGGTGTGCCCATGGTGGGTATCGACCCCGCCATGACGCTGACCTATCGCCAAGAGTACGTCAAAGCACTAGGTGCAGAGCAGGTACCCGATGTACTGATGTTGCAGGAATGGTTGATAACTCGTGCGACAACGCTAACGCATGGCTCACTAAACCTGGTCGACCCCGGATTCAAGCTGCTCTCGCACTGTACCGAAAAGACCAACGCGCCGGGCAGCCCCAAGGCGTGGCAACAGGTGTTTACCGCCTTTGGGCTAACGCTAGAACTGGTGAATACCGGCTGTTGCGGCATGTCCGGCACCTACGGCCATGAAACCCGCAACGCCGAGACCTCCAGAATCATCTACGCTCAGTCGTGGCAACCTCAGGTAGAAGCTGAAGAAAACGCGAACAGGCTGCTGGCTACCGGCTACTCCTGCCGTAGCCAGGTAAAGCGGTTTTCAGACCAGTCGCTCCCCCATCCGCTGCAGGCACTGCTTGAAGTATTACGCAGTTCCGGCAGTCAATAAGGGCCGCGATTAGAAAAAGAGCTTTTTAAGCGCCTCGCCCGGGTCGGCCTGGCGCATAAAGGCTTCGCCTACCAAAAAGCCGTTTACCTGATGGTCGCGCATCAGTTGTACATCGTCTCGGGTATGGATACCCGATTCGGTAATCACGGTAACGTCTTGTGGGATCTGTGCCAGAAGATCCACCGTGGTGTTCAGGCTGGTATCAAAGGTATGCAGGTTCCGGTTATTGATTCCCACCAGCGCCAAATCAAGTTTCAGCGCCCGGCTCAGCTCATCGGCATCATGCACTTCCACCAATACATCCATTCCCAGCTGATTGGCCTGCTGGTGCAGGTCTCGCAGCTTGGTATCATCCAGCGCGGCCACAATCAGCAGGATGCAGTCGGCACCAATGGCTCGCGCTTCACAAACCTGATAGCCGTGGGTAATAAAATCCTTGCGAATAACCGGCAGCTCACACGCATCACGTGCAGCAATCAGGTAATCTTCATGGCCTTGAAAAAAATCGGCATCGGTCAATACCGAAAGGCATGCAGCGCCGCCCTGAGCATAGCTTCTGGCAATGTCAGCGGGGTGAAACTCTTCGCGGATCAGGCCTTTGGAAGGCGAGGCTTTCTTAACTTCCGCGATCACCGCCGGCTCACCCGCCGCAATGCGTCGATCAAGCGCCTTGATAAAACCACGAGGCGCGCTCTGCTTGTCAGCAAGCGCGAGCAGGTCCGCTTCTGATACCGCCTGACGCCGCTCGGCGACCTCTTGATCCTTGCGCGCCAGAATCTGCGTTAAAATGGTAGGGGTTGCCTGTTGAGTCATAGCGGTCACTTACTCTTAAAAACGCTGGTGAAGTGCGAAAGCTCTCTGAGCTTCTCAAGCGGTAATTTAGACGCCTGGGCATCCTGGGCGATCATGACGCCTTCTTTCAAAGTATCGGCGACGCCAGCGCAGTAAAGGGCAGCGCCTGCATTCAATGCCACCATATCGGCTGCTGGCCCTTCGCCACTCAATGCCGCCTTTACCAGCCGCAGGCTGTCCTCTGCGTTGGCTGCCTTCAAGGTTGCCAGGCTTTGACGCTCAATTCCAAACTCTTCCGGCAAAACGGTGTACTGGGTAATCTCACCCTCTTTAAGTTCAGCCACACGCGTAGGCGCTGCCAAGGAGATCTCATCCAGCCCGTCTTCTGAGTGAACAACCATGACATGGCGGCTGCCCAGTTTCTTAAACACATCGGCCATCAACGGCACAAGCTCGGGCGCATAGACGCCAACCACCTGGTTAAGCGTTCCTGCCGGGTTGGTCAACGGCCCCAGGATGTTAAATAGCGTGCGCACGCCCATTTCACGGCGCGGACCAATGGCATGGCGCATCGCTGGGTGATGGTTGGGTGCAAACATGAAGCCCACCCCCACCTGCTCGATGCAGCGAGCCACCTCAACCGGTTTAAGGTCCAGATAAATACCTGCAATGTCGAAAAGATCGGCGCTGCCAGACGAGGACGATACGCTGCGGTTACCGTGCTTGGCCACATGGGCACCCGCCGCTGCCGCGACAAAGCTCGAGGCTGTGGAGACATTAAACAGATTGGCACCGTCCCCGCCGGTGCCGACGATATCGACGACGTTTTCAGCATTGAGCTCAACGCGGCGCATCAAATCACGCATTACCTGGGCGGCAGCACTAATTTCCACAGCGCTTTCACCTTTCATGGCAAGCCCCACCAGCAAACCGCCTACTTGAGCATCGGTCGCCTCACCGGTCATTATCTGGCGCATCAAGGCGTGCATAACATCGAAAGGGAGGTCTTCACGGTGTATCACCGCATTAATTGCATCTCGCATTTGCATGAGCAGAGGAGCCTCTAAAGCGTGTGAATCAGGCAATCAGCCACGTTTCAAAAAATTAGCCAATAGCTCGTGGCCTTGGCGAGTCAGTATTGATTCAGGATGAAACTGCACCCCTTCTACATCCAGAGTGCAGTGGCGTAGCCCCATGATCAAACCGGGGGTTACGTCATCGTCAGCGGTCCAGGCCGTGACCTCCAGGCAGTCAGGCAGCGTTTGCCATTCCACTACCAGAGAGTGATAACGAGTGACTTCCACAGGGTTATCCAGGCCTTCAAATACGCCCTGATCAAAGTGTACAACCAACGACGTTTTACCATGCATTACCCGGGGCGCGCGAACCACCTGCCCACCAAACACTTGGCCAATTGCCTGGTGCCCAAGGCACACGCCCAAAATGGGCAGCCTGCCTGCAAAGTGGCGAATAGCCGCCATGGAAATACCGGCTTCGTCCGGCGTGCAGGGTCCAGGGGAAATTACCAGATGCGTCGGCGATAGTGCCTCCATCTCCTGAAGGCTTATCGCATCGTTACGGTGCGTTATTACCTCCGCCCCCAGTTCTCTTAAATACTGGACAATGTTAAAGGTGAAGCTGTCGTAATTATCCAGCATCAAGACTTTTTGAGCCATAAGGTTCTGATTACCTTGACAGTTGCGGGGCAATCAATGGCGCGCCACCCAGCCCGCTTACCCAGGTAGCTCATTGCTTGCTTTTTTACTTGGTAGCAGGTGATTGTATCGCCAGGCGAGCTTAATCGCCACGTCCGCTGCGCTGTGGCCAATGTTTTTATTGGATTAACGGTTTGCTCAATGCTGCACTATCTTAAATAGGAGGTCTGTAAAACAGGAGCACAACATGGAAAAAGCAGTCATTGATGCTATTCGAGAAAAGGAGCAGTTGCCCGACAGCATGACAGACAATGAAATAGCCAAGGAATACAAGGGCACCTACACCGCTGCCAGAGCAGCTATAAGCTTGGATCACAAACCGCTTGATCAAGTGATTAATGATTCCATGGCCAAGATTTTTCCCTTTATGCGCAAGAAAAAATGATGTGCCCTTTGTTAATCCCATAGCAGCAAGTCCGTGAGCTTGCTGCTATGGCGTTGCCTACGTCTGTATTATCCTAAAGAGTTCTCATTCAGGCGTTTGGCCTCCTCCTCGGCTTCCTGACGAGTAGGATATGAGACTACAGAGGTAAAATCAGCTTCGGAGTCATCGGGACGTGTATCGATAACATGAAATTCTCCGCCGCGTTCCTGCACCTTGTAAAACTCGCTCATGTTATTGCTCCTTGGGTGAAAGAATCCCAAGGGTAGACCACATTTTTACAACCTTCCTGGTTGAGAAGCTCTCGCCGCACCTTGAAACTCACAAACGACATATCCACTGCTTATGCCGGCCTGCCTTTACATTCTCTCTCGGTGCCTTAATGTGAGCTAACTACCACGTTTTAAGTCCATCACTTACACAAACCTTATACCCTAAATAACAATAGCTTATGCTTAATTTTAAACACTCTGGAACTAGCTATTGGCTGCAGCAGTCTTTATTATCTTGAGCCTTTAAATAAGTGGAGCGTGAAATGCATAAGCGAGTGAACCGGATAAGCACGCTCTTGCTAGTTACTCTATTGAGCGCATCACCGCTGGCCAACGCTTCATCATTTAAGGTTATTGCCTCTTTTTCCGTCCTCGGGGATCTAGTTAAACGTATTGCCGGCGAGGATCTCAGTGTCAGTATGGTGGTACCGGCGGGTGCCGATGTTCATAACTGGGAGCTAACGCCGCCCAATGTGCTGGCCATCGAAGAAGCCGATATCATGTTCTATAACGGTTTCGGGCTTGAGCCATGGCTGCGCCACGTTATAGCCATGTCAGACGATTCACTTACCCTTACCTCTGTTGCCGAGAATGCGGATTTCGCCCCGCTTCCCATCACCACCGGGCAATATAAAGGCGCGACTGACCCTCACATGTGGATGGACCCGCAAGGGGCTGCTGCTTACATTGAAGTAATTGCTCAAACGCTGGCAGAGCACTACCCAGACAAGGCCGATGCATTTTATGCCCGCGCCGAGGAAGCTTATCTGGCGCTAAAGACCCTCGACCAGACAATTGACGAGCGCCTAGACGGAGTGCCCAACACCAACCGAACGCTTTTAACCAGCGAGGGCGGATTTAGCTACTTTGCCCGCGCCTATAACCTTGAGTACTCGTCCATCTGGGGACTTAATCATGAAACTCAGGGCAACGCTCTGGCAATGGCCAAAATGAGCCATCACCTGGCTGAAAAGCGCGCCCCCGCCCTGTTTTATGAAAGCACCGTTAGCTTTTTTCACGCAGATTCCCTGGCCCGCGAAACCGGTATTTCACTAGCAGGTCCCCTTTATGTGGACTCCCTTAGCCCTCAGGACGGGCCGGCTTTTAACTACCCAGCCATGCTGCGCTATAACGCCGAACTTATTCATGAAGCGCTGGGTGGCGCAAGACCTGAATAACCGCGCTCTTTAAACGCCATTAAGCCAAACCAATACGCTCCTCAACGTTGGTTGGGCGCACCAATTCAAGCAGTGAAGATAGCACGATATCGGGCTGGCTAAGCTCAACGGATTCACCATGGTTATAGCCATAAGGGAGCGCCAGCGTTGCAAACCCTGCGGCCTTGCCCGCATTGATATCATGGCGCGAATCCCCCACCATCAGGCATTCATGTGGAGAGAAACCGCCCGCTTCAGCGACGTGCAGAAGCGGTAGCGGCGATGGCTTCTTCTCTGCCAGAGTGTCTCCTCCAATACAGTGCGAAAACCAAGCATCCAGGCCAAAGTGCTCAAGAATCGGCGAGATAAAACGCTCAGGCTTATTGGTAACCAGCGCCAGTGTGAAACCGGCGCAGTAAAGTTCTTCAAGCGCTGCTTTCACGCCCGGATAGAGCTTGGTCAACGCATTAGGTGCGGCACCGTAATGCGTCATGAATGCCTGAAAGGCCCTTGCCTGAAGATTGGCTTCAGGCGACTGCTGTACGGCCCAGACCAGCGCTCGCTCAACCAGTACCGGCGCGCCATTACCAACCCAGTCACGCACCTGTGCTTCTTCAGGAACAGGCAGATTAAGCTCGCCCAGTGCTTTTTGCAGCGCTCTTGCCAGGTCGGGTACCGAGTCGACCAGCGTGCCATCCAGATCAAAGGCTATTAGCCGCTTCCCCTGTAATATGGCGTGCATTTACCTACTCCCTGAAACGCTGACGGATAAGAACGTTTTGCCATGACAACAGTCATGGTGCCAACGCCATTGTATGATGCATTCACTCAGTATCTTACTGTTCCAGTGGTGCTAATGCATTAGTCAGACGGGCGTGAAGCTTCTATGCTCAAGCAAGCTAAGCCAAGGAGAAACCAATGGGCATACCTCGAATTGTTATTGTAGGCGGCGGCGCGGGCGGCCTGGCGCTTGCTACCCGGTTAGGCCATACGCTGGGCAAACGCAAGCGCGCCGAGGTTGTTTTGCTGGACCGCAGCGCCACCCACGTATGGAAACCCTTGCTGCACGAGCTTGCCACCGGCATCTTGAACTCCACCATGGATGAGGTCGACTTTCGCGGCCACTCGAGTGCACATGGCTACCGCTACCAGCGAGGCTCTCTGGCCGGACTTGACCGCGACAACAAGACGCTCAACCTCGCTGCCATTCTGGATGAAGACGGCAAAGAGGTGCTGCCCGAGCGGACCCTCACCTACGATTACCTGGTGCTCTCACTGGGAAGCGTGTCGAACGATTTCGGCACGAAAGGCGTTGCCGAGCATTGCCATTTTATCGATTCGCCTTTACAGGCCAAGGCCTTTCAGCGCGACATGATCAACACCTTCCTACGCTATACCGACCCGACGCTCAGAGAGCACACGACCCTCAGTGTAGGTATCGTGGGCGCCGGCGCCACCGGCGTAGAGCTTGCCGCCGAGCTTCTGGATGTCACCCGTCTGCTCAATGCCTACGGCGTGACCGATGTCGACGACCATCAGATCAGCATTCACCTGATCGAAGCGGCACCGCGCATTCTGCCCGCGCTTTCCGAACGTATCAGCCAGACCGTTCACAAGGAGCTTGACAAGCTGGGGATCAACATTCACGTGGAAACCGCCATCGAAGAGGCCCAGGAGTACCAGTTGGTGACCAAGGATGGCGAGGTGATCGAAACCGATCTCAACGTCTGGGCCGCGGGTATCAAGGCGCCGGATTTTCTTGCCGACCTGGGGCTTTCGGTGAACAAGAAAAACCAGGTGTGCGTCGAGCAAACCATGCAAAGCGTGGACGATACGAGCATCTTCGCCATGGGTGATTGCGCGAGCTGCCCTCAGGAGGACGGATCGACGGTACCGCCGACGGCACAAGCGGTGCGCCAGCAGGCGGGCGTGCTGGCCGACAACATAGGCAAGGCACTGGAAGGCAAGCCGCTCAAGCCTTTCAAGTTTCGCAATAAAGGCTCACTGGTATCGCTTGCCCGTTACGATGCCGTCGGTAACCTGATGCGCAGCGGTGCCTCCCGGGGGCTTTTCCTGGAAGGCTGGCTTGCGCGCAACGCCTACGCTTCGCTCTACCGTATGCATCAGGTATCAATTCACGGCGTGCCCAAAACCGGGCTGACGTGGCTTGTGGATAAGCTTAACCGCTACCTCAAGCCACGCATGAAGCTGCACTAGGCTCTGTCTGAAAAGTGTCTTCGCTCGTCGACTTTCAGACAGAACCTAAAGCGCCCGGTCGCCAGGGTCAGGCCTTGGCCAGCGCCGCGCGCATCTTCTGAATAACGGAGTCGAAGTCGTGCGCATCGCTCTCCTGGCGGGCGTTGAAGATCGCCGAGCCGGCCACAAAGGTATCCGCGCCGGCAGCGGCGATCTCGGCAATGTTGTCCACCTTGACGCCCCCATCGATTTCCAGACGGATCGGCCTGTTTGAAGCATCGATCCGCGCGCGTGCCTCACGCAGCTTGTCCAGCGTACCTGGGATGAACGACTGACCGCCAAAACCGGGGTTGACGCTCATCAACAGCACCATGTCGATCTTGTCCATGACGTAGTCCAGATAAGAAAGCGGGGTCGCCGGATTGAAGACCAGCCCCGCCTTGCAGCCACCGTCACGAATCAGTTGAAGCGAGCGGTCGATATGCTCAGAGGCCTCAGGGTGAAACGTAATGTAGCTTGCTCCTGCCTCGATAAAATCGCTGATCATGCGATCCACCGGCTTGACCATTAAGTGCACATCAATGGGCGCGGTAACGCCATGATCGCGCAGCGCCTTGCATACCATGGGGCCAATGGTCAGATTGGGTACGTAGTGGTTATCCATGACGTCAAAGTGAACAATATCGGCCCCGGCGGCCAGCACGTTGTCCACCTCTTCGCCCAGGCGGGCGAAATTGGCTGACAGTATAGAAGGAGCAATTAAGTAATCTTGCGCAGCGCTCATGGCACACTCCTGATTAACCGTTATATGAGGGGGTAACCGGCTTGTGCGAAATACAAACCTAGTGATGCCCGTGTAAAAGCGGGCATTTTAACAGAGCGGGTTAAAAAAACAGGCGCTGTTTTATGGCGCTAAATCGTTAGGCGTCAAAACCCCGTCGCGCAGGGTAATCGATCAAGCGTCTTTGTACAGCGTTATTCCCAAAGAGAATATAAACCAATATTGTAATTCCATATTATCAGGTTTACTCTTATGCCCATTGCGACTTAGATCGCTAACCGCTATAAGGAACCTGTCATGACGTTACCTGCCTTTTTCCGCCACAGCGTGCTCGCCATTGCCCTCGGTGCCAGTATTGCCACGCCCGCCATGGCACAAGAGCGTGAGCTTTTGAACTCATCGTATGATATTGCCCGGGAGCTGTTCAGCGCGATCAACCCCGAGTTTGAAGCCTGGTGGCAACAAGAGCACGGCGAAGAAATCAGCGTTAACCAGTCGCATGGAGGATCCTCGGCGCAGGCCCGAGCTATCATGCAGGGCCTGCGTGCTGATGTAGTCACGTTTAACCAGGTTACCGATGTGCAGGTATTGGCCGATGCCGGCCTAGTCGCCGAAGGCTGGCAGCAAGCGCTTGAAAACAATGCCTCGCCCTACTACTCCACCACGGCGTTTCTGGTACGCAAAGACAATCCCAAGGGAATCGAAAGCTGGGACGACCTGGTGAAAGAAGATGTCAGCATGGTGTTCCCTAACCCCAAGACATCCGGCAACGGCCGCTATACCTACCTGGCTGCCTGGGGGTTTGCCGATAAGCAATTCGACGGCGATGAAGAGCAGATTCAGGACTTCATGCGCACTTTCCTGGGTAACGTATCGGTTTTTGATACGGGCGGCCGCGGTGCTACCACGAGCTTTATCGAACGCGGCATTGGCGATGTACTGATCAGTTTCGAATCCGAAGTCAACAATATTCGTAACGAGTACGGCAGCGATGACTATGAAGTTATCGTGCCGCCGATCAGCATTCTTGCCGAGTTCCCGGTAGCGGTGGTTGAACAGAATGCCGAGCGTAACGGCAATAGCGATCTGGCCCACAGCTATCTTGAGTTTTTATACCGTGAAGATACGCAGCGCCTGCTGGCCGGCTTCAACTATCGCGTTCACGATGAATCCGTGGTGGAAGAGTTTGCCGACCAGTTCCCCGAAACCGAACTGTTTAACGTAGAAGATGTGTTCGGCAGCTGGGATGAAGCGATGGAAACTCACTTCGCAGGTGGCGCACTTCTTGATCAACTGCAGCGTCGTTAATCGATCATCATGAATCAACGTGCACTACGATTAACCGGCAGCACGCGAGTGCTGCCGGGTTTCGGTCTTTCCATGGGTATCAGCGTGCTGTTTATTTCGCTGGTACTTTTACTGCCGATCACGGGGCTTTTCGGCCAGCTTGCAGACCTAAGCCTTGCACAGTACTGGGCGATCATTACCGAAGGCCGCGTGGTGGCAAGCTACATGGTCACAATCGGTGCGGCGGCAGTGGCAGCATTAATCAACGCCGTGTTTGGTCTGCTGCTCGCCTGGGTACTGGTGCGCTACGAATTTCCCGGCAAACGTCTGCTGGATGCCCTGATGGACCTGCCCTTTGCGCTCCCGACGGCCGTGGCCGGCATTACACTTGCCACCCTTTACGCCGGGAACGGCTGGATGGGCAAACTGCTTGAGCCGTTAGGCTTTCAGGTTGCCTATACCTGGGTGGGCATCGCCCTGGCCATGGCGTTTACCAGCATTCCGTTTGTGGTGCGCACTGTACAGCCGGTGCTTGAGGACCTGCCCGCCGAGGTGGATGAAGCCGCCATGTCACTGGGTGCTACTGACGCCGTCGCCTTTCGCCGAGTGATCATGCCCCACCTATGGCCAGCCTTGGTAACCGGTACCGGCCTTGCGTTCGTGCGCTCTCTGGGAGAGTTTGGCGCAATCATCTTTATCGCTGGCAACATGCCGTATGAAACCGAAATCACCGCGCTGATGATTTTCGTCAAGCTGCAGGAGTATGACTACGCGGGCGCCTCGGCAATTGCTTCCGTGGTGCTGTTTGTCTCGCTTGCATTACTACTGGCCATCAATATCTGGCAGGGCCGTTTTGTGCGCCGCCTGCATGGAGGTAAAGGCTAATGCGTCGAATTGGTGATGCGCCGGCCGTCAAGCGCTTGTTGATTGGCGCAGCCCTTGTCCTATCGGCGCTGTTTCTCCTGCTGCCGTTGGTAGCCATTTTTGCTCAAGCGTTTTCCCAAGGCGTGGCGGTTTTCTGGGCTAACGTCAGCAACTACTTCACCCTACACGCCATTGGTCTGACGCTCGGCGTGGCGCTTCTTACCATTCCCATCTGCCTGGTGTTTGGCGTGGCGCTGGCGTGGCTGGTAACCCGCTTCAGCTTTCCAGGCAGGCGTATCTTGCAAACGCTGATTGATATCCCGTTTGCCGTATCGCCGGTGGTGGCTGGGCTTATCTATTTATTGCTTTACGGGCGTAACGGCTGGATTGGCAGTTGGCTCGACGGTCACGATATTCAGTTGATGTTTGCCTGGCCGGGCATTTTAATGGTCACCGTATTTGTCACCTGCCCCTTTGTGGCGCGCGAGCTTATACCGCTAATGCAGGCCCAAGGTTCGCGTGAAGAAGAGGCGGCCGCTACGCTGGGCGCCCGCGGGTGGACAACGTTCTGGCGGATAACGCTACCCAACATTCGCTGGGCGCTACTCTATGGGGTGATTTTGACTAACGCCCGCGCCGTGGGTGAATTCGGCGCCGTATCGGTGGTCTCAGGGGCCATTCGCGGACAAACCAATACGCTACCTCTACATCTTGAACAGCTTTATCAGGATTACAACGCCGTTGGCGCCTTTGCCTGCGCCGCACTGTTGGCCTTGATCGCCCTGCTTACGCTTGCGGCCAAGGCAAGTCTTGAATGGCGCGCATCGCGTCGGGAGGCGCTCTTATGAGCATTCGCTTAGAGAACATCGCCAAGCATTTTGGCAATACGCAGGCCTTGGAGCCCGTGAACCTGGATATCTGTGAGGGCGAGCTTGTCGGCCTACTCGGGCCTTCCGGGTCCGGCAAGACCACGCTTTTACGTATTATTGCCGGCCTCGAAAGCGCTGACCGCACCTCTCAGCCCAGCAGGATCATGTTTGGCGAGCGCGATGTGACCCAGGTGCACGTACGTGATCGGCGCATCGGCTTTGTGTTCCAGCACTACGCGCTGTTTCGGCATATGAGCGTCTACGACAACGTCGCTTTTGGCCTGACCGTCATGCCTAAAAAAGAGCGTCCTTCAAACGGCGAGATCCGCGCCCGCGTGTTTCGCCTGCTTGAAATGGTCAAGCTTGAACATCTGGCCAAGCGCTACCCTGCCCAGCTTTCCGGTGGCCAGCAGCAGCGCGTCTCGCTGGCCCGTGCGCTGGCGGTAAAACCTGATGTGCTACTACTGGACGAGCCATTTGGCGCGCTCGATGCCAAAGTGCGTCAGGATTTGCGTCGCTGGCTTCGCCGCCTGCATAGCGAACTTAACTTTACCAGCGTATTTGTCACCCACGATCAGGAAGAGGCCCTGGAGCTTTCCGACCGGGTAGTGGTCATGAGTAACGGGCGCATTGAGCAGATCGACGCACCGGATACGCTCTATCACTCGCCCAAAAACCGCTTTGTGTTTGAATTTTTAGGCGATGTGAACCATTTGGAAGGCAGCGTCAATAACGGCGTTCTCACCTGCGGCGATGCCTATTTGCACGTTGATCTGTCTAACGGCCCTGAAGAGCTGCTACTGCGCCCGCATGAAGTGCGTCTGGCCGAGCAGGCAAGCGACACCTGCCACCTGCCCGTGGTCGTGACAGCCATTTCTCCGGTCGGCGCTGAAGTACGCGTTGAGCTAGAAGCCGACTGGCTGGCCAAGCCCTGGCTTGCCACCGTACGCCATGCAGATTTTGAGCGCTTGGCCATGAAACGCGGCCAGCGCCTCTTTGCCCATCCACGCCAGTGGCACCGGTTTGAAGAAGAGCCTCAAAACACAGCCCGTCAGACGCGCGCCGCCTAGGTTTGTCTCGGTATTAGAAGGTAAGCTACTGGCCTTTTAAGGATAACAACGGCATAGTTTGCGCAGCGAGTAGTTGAAACATTTGAAACAAACCGTTACAGCGGAGAAAAAACATGCTTCGGCGTCAGTTCTTACGTTTTTCAGGCGCGCTTTTAGCTGGCGCCTTGTTAGCAGGTTGTGCAAGCCCTCAATACCTTCAGCTCAGCCCGGAGCGCAGTGCCAACGTACCCCAAACCGGTTCAGGCCAGCAGGTAACCGTAGTTGCCGTGGATGCGCGGGAACACGAGGTCATTGGCACCCGTTCGGGTGGCAGCATGTCGACCGCACAGATCACCGTCAGCAGCCATGAGCTGATCCCCCGGCTTCAGGCAGAAGCCGAGCGCGCGGTGCGTGAAATGGGCTTTAACCCAACAACGGAGCAGGCGCAAGGCCGCCCCACGCTGACCCTGGAACTTGCCAGCCTGAACTACGGGCAAGGCGGCAGCGGCCAGCCCCTTGTGGATGAAGCACGTATTGAAGGCGTGTTCCGGGCGATTGCCAAAAACAAGGGCACGACCTACACCGGCACTTACACGTCAAGGCGTACCCAGGGCTATGCCGTCAAGCCTGGCGAAGATGCCAATACCCGCATGCTGAACGACCTGCTCAGCGATGGCTTGAACCGGGCATTCAGCGACCCGGAACTAGGCCGCCTGCTCGCCCGCTAATACGCTTATGCGGGTCACCGGCTAAACCAGTGGCCCGCGCCGCGTAAGCGACCATACCGATTCTGTCCGGCCCCGCTCATCGGGGCTACCCTCTTCAAGTAGCGTCACGCGAAAGTTGGCGGTAAACAACTGGTGTATTTCCGTGCCGAGTACGCTATAGGGCGGGCCTGCGCCATGGTCAGGATGCGCAAGGCTGACTAAAAGCCCCTTCGCCCCCGGCGGAATTAGTTGGGCCAGATGGAACGCATAGCGCTCACGCGTGGCGGGCGGCAAGGCAATCAGCGAGGCACGATCATAAAAGGCGCCTATCTCTGCCGCCTCCTGAATGTGCAGGTGAAAAAAATCTCCACACCAAAGCTCTACGCTACCCTGGCGCGAAATATCAAACCCAGCCTGGGTATAGCGTGATACCGACACTTTGCTCTGAGTGAGAAACTGTTCGATGGCTTCCGGCGCCAGCTCAACCCCCAGCACTGGATGACCGGCTTCTGCAAGCCAGCGCATATCCAGGCTTTTACCGCATAACGGCACCAGCACTTTGGTATCCGGCGCGATAGCCAGGTCCGACCAGTGCTTCGCCAGGGCGGGATGGGTATGCTGTAAGTGAAAACCAATACGGCCTTCTTGCCAGCGCTGTCGCCAGGAAGTACTCATGGGGCCACCCTTTTCTATTCTATGTGGCTAAACCAGTCTGTACGGTTTAGAACCAGCGATCACGCTTTTTACGCCGACGCGGCAAATGCGGCACAATAAGTCCGACCAGCAGGCCCGCGCCAGCCACGCCCCCGCCATACATAAAGTAGCGCATCAGCAGATCCTCTTCTTGAGTATCCAGCCGTGCCTGAAGAGCACGCACCTGCTGACGCGACTGTTCGGCTTCGTTATCAAGCTCGTTATTGCGCGTTTCAAGGTCAGCAATGCGCTGCTCGCGCAGCTCAAGCGTCTCAGTCATGGAAGAGGTACGCTGCTCCCAGGTATCGTTGATACCATCAAGCTCCTCGGTAAGCTCATCGACCTGGGCCTGCAGCTCAGGCAGCTGCTGACGGGCACTGGGCGTCTCCTGAAGCTCACTAGTCAGCACCCACACCGTATCGCCGCTTTGGCCCCGCACGCGCGAGTAATCGCCGCTTTCCTCGAGAACCTCAACCTGCTCCCCCGCGTTTAGGGTACCAATGATGCGGTAACCATCGGTGGGGCCGCTGCGTACATACGTGCTTAGCTCATCACTTACCCACGCCTGGCTGTCAGTTTGCGCGGTAGCCTGAACGCTGACCACGCTCAGCAATACACTGGCCGCGATATTAGAGAAACGAAATTTATCTGCTTGCATGACGTCATGTCCTGATTAAAAAAACGCTGCATGGCGGACGAAGCCACCAGCGTTTACAGCGCCGCGCCTGTCTTGGGCGCTTACCCTTCGCTACGCGGCGGTAGAGGAAAGGGACGAGGAAACTCAGCGACTCGGGCATCGCTCTTAACAGCCTTCAAAGGGCCTTCACGCTCCACTTCGTCAATGCGCACGATGGCATTTAATGGAAGGTAGCTGCGTTTGACGCCCTCGAAGGTTCTCTGCAACTTTTCAGTTGCAGGGTCCACGACCACCCGTGATGCATCGTCAAAGACAAACTCCTCGACTTCAATAAAGCCCCAGAGTTCGCTTTGAAATATCTCTCGAACGTATAAATCCCAAATTTCACCCTGTTGGTGAACCACCACCCGGTATATCGGTTTGGCCGCCATCTTGGCCTATCCCTCTTGCCACTTGAACGTAAAATTTTCCGGCCTAGCGTACCATAACCCGACCAGTCGAGCTTTAGCTGGCGTGCCTCAAAACGTTAATAAACACTAACTGATACGTTAATAGCTACTAATTAGCCGATATCCCAGGCATCGTGTAGTGTGAAGGGAGTGATCAGGTAATGCACTCACTCTACAGGAGTAACGGTTATGCAAAAGGATCCAAATAAAGGCTATATCGCACTGCTGGGCTGGAGCCTGAACGCCATCGAGGCAGCAGAAAAATTTGACCGGCGCTATATCGTGGTCGCGCCTGAATGGGCTGAAGAGTATTGCCAAAAGCATGAGATTCCTTACGTATCCTGGAACTTCGAACGCCTTAACGACCGCTCCCTGGAGATCGCTGAAACGCTTAAAGAAAAAGGCGTGAACGTGGCGATTCCATTATTTGAAGAAACGGTCGAATGGGCCGGCGCCATCAATTCCGTTTTGCTCGATAATCCGAGGCTCTATGGCCAGTCACTGTTGCTGCGTGACAAGGCCTTGATGAAGCGCCGTGCCCAGCTGGGCGGCATCCGGGTAGGCATCTTTGAAGAAGCCCACGACAAGGATGACGTCGTCCGCTTTCTGAAGCGAGTCAACCAGACGTTGCTCAAACTGGACGGTGACCCCAACGACCCGATCCATCTCAAGGCCTTCGACAAGGCCGGATGCCTTGGTCACCGCGTGATCCGCACCCCGGACGAAATCGACGCTATCCCCGATGAAGAATTTCCGGTGCTGATGGAATCACACCTGGACGGCTGGGAATTTGCCGTTGAAGCTTGGATTCATGATGGCAAGATCGCCTTTTTGAATATTTCCGAATACGTCACACTCGGTTACTCGGTTTTTGTCCCCGCTTCTCCCGAGCTTGAAAGGTACCGTGAGCAGATCACGACCCAGATCGAAAAACTCATCAAGGCATTCGATATTGAATTCGGCCTGATTCATCCGGAATACTTTGTGACCAGCGACGGCGAAATGTATTTCGGCGAGGTGGCCTATCGTCCGCCCGGCTTCAAAGTCTTTGAATTGCTTGAGCGCGTTTACGGCTTCAATGCCTACCAGGCCTCCATGCTAGTCTTTGATCCCAGAAGCACGCCCGAGGAAGTGGCAGCCTTTTTCCCCAAAGAGGTAGTCGATGCCGACGGCTTTGCGGGCTGCTTTGGCGTATATCCACGCCGCCGGGTGGTCAGTCGCCTGGAAATTCCTGAAGAAACCGAAGATCATCCGTATTTTGAGTCGCATGAGCTAACGCCTCCGCTGGAAGAGACGGTTACCAAGCGCACCGCCTTTGGCACGCACTGGGGCCTCATTTATTTCAAAGGCGATGATGCCCACACCCTGCGCGACCTTCTCAAGCACCAGGAAGATCTCGACTTCTATGTATAATGGCGGCTTTTTTCGGGCCAAGGAGCCATTGTGACGCTTCCCACCACGTCGCTTTCAGGCGACGCAGGCAAGCTTGACGAGCTGCTCAGAAAATTTGATGAAGCCCTTGAGCTGCTGAACCAGGCACCCGCTTTTTCAAAGGCCGCCAAACTGCCTCGCATACTGGACACGGCCCGCCGCGTTTTACTGCAACGCGGCGGCTGTAGCGCGCTTGAAGCGCGTGCATCGGCGATTGAAAGCGCGGGCGTTTTTGCAGGCTCTGACTGGGAAACACCTCAATACCTGCTACCCGCTTTGACCTCTTTTTCGCTGAAAAGCGCCGATGCGAATGCGGTGGTGATTGAGGCGTTGAGCGAGCTGCGCCTGTTAGCGGTTGCCATGGGCCGCTATCCGCACGCGCTGCTTTCTCAACAAGATGCACGCCACTACCTCACTCAGGTGATGGCTATCAATCTTGGCCTACTGTTTGGTGCGCCAAGTGAAGCCGAGCGGGAAACCCAGGGGCGACTTGCCATCATCCCCCGCTCCCTGTTCAGCCATCTGGCTGAGCGCATTGGCTATGAGCACGTTATTGATCAGCTGATAGATGAAATCTGGCGTATCTTGAAACAGCGGCCCATCCAGGTAGACGCTATCAAGCAGATGATTACCCAGATTGCGCTGTGCCAGGCCAACCCAGAAATCGACCTAGGCGCCAGCGGCCAGGGCGCTGATCGGCTGGTAAGTTCGCTCTATGGGCCTACCCAGGCCTGTCGCGAAGATCCAGGCGTGGATATTTACCGTGAACGCCTTGGCCGCATGGATACCACGGCCCTACAGGCTGAAGCCATGGGCTTTGCCCGCGCCATGCATGATACTGGGCTGGTGTCGCCCTATCACACGGTACTGATGCGCTACCTGGTGGATGAAAGCGACTACCTGCTGACCGAGGCCATGGGCCTTTCATCGACCGGGCGAGACTGCCTACTCTGCTACCGGGAGCTGGTGCATGCCTTGATTCGGGGCGGCATCTATCCAGCTACCGCCCAGGCAGTTTATGGGCTGTCCTTGTTGCTAGAGCGGGGCATTCTTTATCAGCCCCCTGTCGCACCTGCCATGTGGCGCCAGCTCAATCTGCCGCTTTCTGACTGGACCCAGGCCCGGCTGAATCTGGCTTACGATGAAACGGCAACGCCCCGGGCCCGGTTGATTGAAGGTGTGCTGTGCATGCTCGGGCTGCCGCTTGGGGTTGGCCAAGGCAACAACCCTACCTGCCAATCGGCCAGGGCGCTCTCTATGTGGGCGTATAACGACCCTGACTATCTGCTGCAAATGGTCGCATGGGCGGCGCGCGATGACGAAATCATCATGCACTTTGAAGGCCAGCCTATCTCCTCCAATGAAAGCCAGTCAGGCGTGGCCTCTGAACTGCCCATGGACCTTGATCCTGTCTCGCTGATTGTGGTACCTCACCTGGACCGGATTTATGCAGAAATGGGCAGACGCTGTATTGGTCGTGAAGGCGACCCGCATAGATGGGTGAATCCAGAATTCCACGGCTGGTGGTCAGGGCGCGGTTTTTGCATCAATGTGGATGTGGCGACAGGGCAGCTAAGTGACATCGACGCGTTTATACGCCACTTTTATGCTTGTTATCATCCCTACTACAATGGCAACCAGCCGCTGATTCACCCGCAGCCAGCGGGCATTGCGATTACCGACAGTGCCGCTCGTTTTATTGGTTGGCATGCCATTACGATACTGCGTGCATCGCTTGACCCTTCAGATGTCATGCGCCTGTATTTTTATAATCCCAACAACGACAGCGGGCAGGATTGGGGCGGTGGCGTGATTGTCAGCACTGCCGGTAACGGCGAGCGCTTTGGAGAGGCCTCACTGCCTTTCGATCAGTTTACGTCGAGGCTATATATCTATCACTTTGATCCTCTGGAACACGGGGAGCTTGCGACAGTAACCGAACACGAGCTGGATAGCGTCAAGCAGTATCTCTATCGCAGCTGGGGAGCGTCACGCGTGCCAAACACCGAACTTCAGGCCGAAAACGATACCCACTTGTCATTTAACAAGGTATAACCGCGCGTTTAACTAATCCATGTCTTCTATGCTACGACTTGATCAACTACTGGTCAGCCAAGGGCTGGCCAATTCGCGCACCCGTGCCCAACGTCTTATTCGCCATGGCCGGGTTCGGCTGGCATCACCTTCACGCGTGCTCACCAAGCCTTCTGAAAAGTGGCCAATCGATACCCACTTCGAGGTCGAGGATGATCCGGAGGAGCGCTACGTTTCCCGAGCCGGCCTGAAGCTTGAAGGCGTATTGAAGGTGTTAGGCAGGCGGCTGGAAGGAAAGGTCGTATTGGATGTGGGACAATCCACTGGAGGATTTACCGATTGCGCGCTGCACTTCGGCGCCCGCCACGTGATCGGCGTTGAAGTCGGCCATGGGCAACTCGCCGAAGCATTGCGCCAGGACCCTAGGGTTACCTGCCTAGAAGGCCTTAACGCCCGCCACATGCGCATGGCTGCCCCGCTACACGAGGCAATCGCCGCCTACCCGGTCGATATGGCAGTGATGGACGTATCGTTTATTTCCCAAACCCTGATCCTGCCGGAAATTGCCGCGCTGCTGCCCGCGGGTGGCGAGCTAATCTCGCTGGTAAAACCGCAGTTTGAACTGACCCCCGGCGCGCTGGATAAGCGGGGCGTGGTTCGCAAGCCCGCTTACTTCAAGGAGGTTGAAGATAAAATCCGGGCCGCATGTGATACCTGCGGGCTGGCAATACATCATTGGCAGGAAAGCCCGATCACCGGAGGAGACGGTAACCGGGAGTTTCTACTACACGCGCTTAAACTCGTTTAACTCAAAGTAGGTGGCGGTAGTTTTTTGACAGACTGTACCTTGGCAGCGTCTCCTTGGTCACGGTGCAGCCATACATCCACCTGCTCGAACGCAACGCGCACTCCCGCCTCGCGGAAAAGCTCATCCACCCGGCAGTTGACTTCATCGGCAGCAAACAGACGATCCACCAGGTCATTTACAAAGATACGCAGCTCAAAATTGAGGCTGTGGTTCCCATAGCTCAGGCAGAACACCTGCGGCTCGGGATCTGTCAGCACCCGTTCGTTTTCATCTGCGGCCTGGCGTAAAAGCGTATGCACTTTGGCCAGGTCAGAACCATGGGCAACGCCGTAGGTCAGCACCACCCGGGTAATATTATCCGATAGCGACCAGTTGATAAGCTGGTCGGTCACAAAGGTCTTGTTAGGGATAATAATCTCTTTGCGGTCAAAGTCCGTGACCGTCGTGGCGCGTATCCGAATACGGCTCACGGTGCCGTGCAAATTACCCAGCGTAATGGTGTCACCAATACGGATGGGCCGTTCAAATAGAATGATCAAGCCTGAAATAAAGTTGGCAAAAATTTCCTGCAAGCCAAAGCCCAGCCCCACACTAAGCGCGGCCACCAGCCACTGCAGCTTGTCCCAGGAAACCCCCAGTGTTGCCAGTGCCATCACCACACCCGTTCCCACAATGGCATAGGAGAGCAGCGAACTGATGGCGTAAGCGCTGCCCTGCTTGAGAGCCAGGCGTGAAAGCACCATCACTTCCAGAAGCCCCGGCAGGTTGCCCGCCATGATAATGGTAATGGCCACGATCAGGAGCGCAGCAAACACATCGGAAATCGACAGCGCATTGCCAACCAGATCCCCCTCTTCGGCATCCCACAGCGAAACGTGATCCAGATATCCAAGCACCGATAGAAGGTCGGACCATACCAGGTATAAAAGCGCACTAAAGCCGATCAACAAAATCAGCTTGGAAAGGCGTAGCGACTGAGAGTTGATTTTTTCCATATCCAGCGGCGGCTCTTCCACCACCTCAAGCCCCCCTTCAGCCCCTTCCTGTACCTGGGCACGGCGGCGGGCAAGCGCACGCCGGTAGGCTAGGCGCCGGGCAGCAACAGCCAAGCTGCGCACCACCGTTGCCTCAACCACAATCCATAGCCCCAGCAAATAAAGCGTGATCGCAAAACGGCCGACCAGACGTAGGGCGGTATATTCGTACCCCCACACGATAAGTCCCAGAAACACCAGCGGCACCGATGCCATGGCAAGCCCCAGCATCAAGCGAAACAGACGCACGCCAAAGAACGGGATATGTGACAAGATCAGCTTCGCAAGCCACCAGCTCATGGTCAGAAGCCCGGCGGTAATTAGCCCCAGGGCAACCGGACGCTGGGCCAGCGGCGTCTCCATCTGGCCTGACATCGCGGCAATCGCCACTACCGGCAGCAGGGCAATTCCCAGCCCGCGTAGCAACGCACGCAGCTGCGCATTGTAATTGACCGACCAGGTAAAGTGACGCTCGGCCACACCATCGGGCACCAGCAGGCGGCGCCCCCAGGCCACCACAGCCCAGCTGAGTGACAGTTGAAGCATCGCAGGGGCGACGCTATCGGCAAGCGCTCCTTGCGCCGCTCTCAGCCCAACACCGATACCCGCCAGGGCGAGTGGGCCGGGTATCGCAAGCAGCGCATTCAGCAGCACGGCCTTCGGGGTATGAAGTTGGGTGTCGCTTTTCAGCCGGCCGATCTGTGAATGAATAGCGGCCAGACGCGCTTTGATACGTGGTCGCAAGCCTAACAACAGCAGGCTAACGAGTATCAGCGGAGCGCCGCTTAGTACTCGCCAGGAAAACCCCTCCCAGTGATTCGGCAAAATAGCCCGCCACTCGCCCTCTCGCCACTCCTGACGTGTGTTACTGGGCAGCTGGCGTAGCCAGTTAATATCCAGCGGGCGGCTATTGGCAACCCAGAACAGCTGCTCGTCTATAGTGGTACGCAATTCACGCGTGGTGGTTAAGAGCTGCTGCTGGTTAAGCTGTAATTCAATAGCAGCGCTCAAAAGACCACCGTAGGATTGCTCCAGCTGTTCAACCAGCTCGCGGCGGGATTGATAAAGCCTGGAAAGCGAGCTGACCAAACCTGGCGTTACCTCAAGACCGGCTTCCTCCAGACGCTGGGTGGCCAGACGTTCTCCCTGGCGCAGCTGATCGCGCTGGCGAATCAAGTCAAACTGCTTCAAGCGCAAATCAGCGATTTCATCCTGTAAATCCCGGCGCGGCATAATTGAGGGCAGCGACTGGCGCTGTTCGCGTAAAATACGCGACAGCAGCTGGCTGCCGCGAATGGCGTCAATCTGCTCATTCAAACTGCGCTGCAGCTGACGCACATGATCCAGCTGGCGCTGCGCTTCGATATTTTCACGCACAATACTATTGGCACGGTCCGTGGCGCGAAGCAGCTCCAAACTGAGCTCTTGGTTAATCTGCTGGGCGCGTAATACTACCGGATGGCCTTCGGCAATCAGCGGATCATCCCTGGCTGCATCGGCAATGGCTTGCTCTGATCGCAGGCGTCGTTGCCGATCAATCGCGCCTTGCAGCAGGTTCAAACGCTGCTCCTGCTGGTCAATTTGCAGTGACAGCAAATCGCGACGCTGCTGGGCGAGCTCGCGCAGCCGACTATTGGCGCCAAGCTCTCGCTGGTTAAAGGCAACTTCACGCTCCGCCAGAGCACGCTCCAGGCGAACCTGGATGAGCTGGGCATCGTTCGTCGCGGAGAGCTGCCGGTCTGACAATAGCGCTTCACGCTCGTCGTGCTGACGGCGCAAGGTTTCCACGCGCTGAAGCCCATCGGAAATTGCCTGCTGGGCACGCTCGGGTAGCGTTTGCGCCGCCAGCAGTTGGGAATTTACTTCAGCCAACTGGCTTTGTAGCTGCTGAAGAGTAATGACTGCGTTGCTCTGCTGATTTTCCAGCTCATCCAGTGGCGTATCGGTTAAGCTATTGATGGATAGTTGTTGATTATTATCTTCAAGCTCGTTGAGTTCGCGTTCCAGCAGAATCAGCTGTTCGGGCGCTTGCTCAACACGCTGGTTAAGCGCATCCAGGCGCTCATTAATTGCCTCCAGACGTTCATAGGTTTGCAGAGCAGCGGTTAAGGCGTTTTTATCCCGGCTCTGTTGGGCGGTAAGCTCCCCTTCTGGCGCTTCCAGCTCCGTCAGGCGAGTAGTAAGCTCTTCCTGGGAGGGCACTTGATCAACATCAACGGCTGCCTCAACATAAGTGATGCAACAAACGACTAACAGACAAAGCGTATAAAGCCCCTTTACTACCCAACCACCGGTGAATCTAACCACGTTGGATGCGCCCCTCAACAGACACCAAGAAACCCGCCGATACGGAAATAGCCGCCATTGTCAGGTGTTATATTGATAAGCGCAATGAACAGAAGTTGACTTACACGCACAGCGTGTATAGAAACAACGCTGATAATCGTTTCCCCTTATTTTGCGAGCCACCTTGATGGTTACCCGAAAACTGCTGTGTGTAAGTTTGATGACCCTGCTAAGCGCTGAAGCATTGAGTAACACTGCTCTGGCCGATTCAAAAGACGAGATTGAGGCGCGTATTCGCGAGCTTGATAGCGAGCTCTATCAACTTCGCCAACAGCTGCATGACGCTGAAACGTCGGATAATATTTCGTCAGAAAGCGTGCCGTTTGACATGCAACCGGAAACGCTTGCACGTGAAGACCTTAATGAACGCCGGCAGTTGGAGCAGGAATCCACTCGCAACCCGTTTTCGATTACCACCCATCGCACTAACTATCTTTTCCCTGTCAGTTATAACTCCAGGCAGAATGAAGAAAACTTCAAAAATATCACCACCGATTCATCGCCCGGCAGTAACGAAGTCAAGTTTCAGTTAAGCGTCAAGGTGAACCTGGCCGAAGATATTTTTGGCGAAGTGGGTGACGTTTATTTCGGCTACACCCAACGTAGCTGGTGGCAGGCATATAATACCGATGCCTCGTCCCCCTTTCGGGAAACCAACTATGAGCCCGAAATCTTTATCGATTTCGATAACGCCTGGAGTGCGTTGGGCTGGGTAAATACGCGTAATCGTGTTTCTTTCAATCACCAGTCCAACGGGCGTTCTGACCCGCTCTCGCGCAGTTGGAACCGTGTTTATCTGGAAAGTATTTTCCAGCGCGGCGATTGGGCGCTGACACTGGCCCCGCACTGGCGTGTTCCGGAGTCTGATAATGATGATGACAACCCGGATATTGATCGCTATATGGGCTATGGCGACATTCGACTTGCCAAGCGGCTTAACAATAACCATGAAATAAGCGCCCAGTGGCGCGGCAACCCAAGTGCGGACCACCACGGCGTGCAGCTTGATTACAGCTGGCCTACCTTTGGCAACTTGCGTGCCCACATGCAGTACTATTATGGGTACGGGGAAAGCATGATTGACTATGACAACAGCGTGCACCGTCTGAGTATCGGTTTTAGTTTAAACCCATTATTCAGTGCCACGGGCTTGAACCGCTAAGGCAATGGAACCAATCGTAAAATCGCCTTGTCTATCAGTTGTTGGCTGCTATGCTGATATAGGTTAAACATTCATTCGTCCAAGGAAGACACAATGGCTAAACGTCAATTCGGTAGCGACTCCCGTGCAGATCAGCTCAAAGAAGATCTACGTCACCTGAGCGACACGGTTGAAGAACTGGTAAATGCGACCTCCAAGGATGCCAGTGGCGAAATGAGCGATCTTCGCGCCCGCGCTGAAAGCCGCTTGAAAAAAGCCCGTGCTCAGTTGGAAGCCCGTGGCGAGCGCCTTTATGATGACACCCGCGAAACCATTTCTGATCAGGTTGAATGCTGTGACCGCTACGTGCGCGAGAATCCCTGGTCAAGCATCGGCATCGGTACTGCCGTTGGTGTACTGGTAGGTATGCTGCTCGGTCGCCGCTAATGTCTTTGGGTCCAACCCAACGCGTATTTTCCGCCGCCAAACGCCTGCTGAAATCACTGGTTGCTAACAGTGAAACCCGCCTGCGTTTGGCGGTTTTGGAACTTGAGGAAGAGCGCGCACGTCTTTTGACCCTGATACTCCTGGCAGGTGCCAGCCTACTGCTTTTATTGCTGGGGGTTGCCACTCTGACTGCCTTGGTAGTAGTCATTTTCTGGGACTCTTACCGGCTATTGGCAATCGGCGCAAGTGCAGGTGTACTGATTGGGGCAAGTCTACTCTTGGCGGTTATAGCAGCTCATCAGGCCAGGCGACATACGCTGTTAAAAGAAACGCTTAAACAGCTCGCAGCTGACCGCGCTCTGCTTGAGGTGAGAGACGATGACGAAACAAATCGACAAGAGCGCTGAGCCATTAAGTCGCGCCGAACGTAAAGCGGCTCTATTGGCTCAATTAGAGCAGCAGCGCATTGATATATTAGTTTGTAGCGACTATTTGCAACGCTCAACCTCCCCGCTCGATCAAAACTGGCGCAGTATCAAGCTACCGCTTTATGCGGCCGGCGGCTTGCTTGCGTACAAGTTTGTACGCCGCCCGGGGGGCATTATGGCAGCGGCTCGTAAAGGGCTGGCAGGCTACATGATGTTTCGCAAATTCAAGCTACTGACTAAAATCGCGACCTGAGTTTGCTAGGCTGCCTACTGCAGCCTAGGCGCTGGCTGAAAAGTCGGCGAGCGAAGTCAGAACAAGGCAAAAATCGGCGAAGAAACGGAGTTTACAGATTGTAAATGAATATTCTGATCGGACTCGCGCTCGAGCCGGTTTTTAACGCCGTGATGTCGAGCGCAGGCACTTTTCAGGCAGGGCCCTAGCAGGCCTGACCACAGGCTACACCACTCGCCCACGCCCACTGGAAGTTATACCCGCCCAGTTCGCCCGTCACATCCAGCACTTCGCCAATAAACCGCAGCTGAGGTACATCCTTCACCTCAAAGGTTTTCGACGAAATCATTTCCGTACTAACGCCCCCCATCGTGACTTCTGCCGTGCGCCACCCTTCCGTTCCCGCTGGTTTGAGCTGCCACTGATTTAGCCGGCAGGCCCATTGATCCAGCTCGTCATTACTGTATTGAGCCAGCGGTTTGCTTACGTGGGTATCGGGATACCACTCAAGCAGCGCCTGTGCAAAACGTTTGGGGAAACGCTCGCCCAGCCACGTTGATACTTGGCGTTTAGGAGTGGTCTCACGCGCGTAGCGCAATGAATCGGCGGCATTCTCAGAGGGTAATAAATCAATCTCGATGGTGCTGCCTGGCTGCCATACACTGGATATCTGCAGCACGGAAGGCCCTGACAAGCCTCGATGGGTAAACAGCATGGGTTCAACAAAGCGCCTTTCTCCACTACTCACTGCCACTGGCAAGCTAACACCCGACAGCTCTGCGCACCTCGCTTTCCATGCATCACTCAAGGTGAAAGGCACAAGCCCCGGCCGGGTTGGCAGCACTTCCAGGCCAAACTGGCGAGCAAGCTCATAGCCAAACCCGGTAGCGCCCATGGTCGGGATTGATAAACCGCCACTGGCGACCACAACCACACCGGCATCCACCCTACCCAATGATGTAGCCAGACGAATGCCTTCACCGTGTCGTTCAACGCGGGTAATCTGCGTTTGAAGTCTGATTTCCACACCGGCCCATTCACACTCGGTTTGCAGAACGCGAAGTATCTCTTTGGCTGATGTGGCACAGAACAGCTGCCCTGGCGCCTTTTCCACATACTCCACACCGTGCCGATCAACCAGTTCGACAAAATGTTCAGGGCGATAGCGCTTGAGGGCCGAAATACAAAAATAGGGGTTTTCAGAGTAAAAGTGCTGAGGTGTCGTTCCAAGGTTGGTAAAGTTACACCGGCCCCCGCCCGACATGAGTATTTTTTTACCGGCTTTATTGGCATGATCAAGCACCAGCACACGCCGACCAGCGTATCCTGCCTGTGCTGCGCACATTAAACCTGCAGCACCAGCGCCAATAACCACGACATCATAAACCATAAAAAAATAGCTCTTTGACAGATAAAAGAACGCGTATTTTAACAGCTCAAGGTAGGGATGAAATTTTCTTCGTGCTTAATTACGCAATATAAAAAATATTCACCGAGCCCACTATAGAGAAGCCGATGCACGTGCATGTCCGACAGTATCTAAGCGTTCTAGCCATTCTCCTTCTTTCCGGCCCCGCCCTTGGGCAAGCGCTACCTTCCGTTATCGGTAGCCGCGCCGAGATGGCCACCTGGTCCGACCCGCTGGAGGCGCTTGGCACATTGCATGCCGATGAAAGCGTAACGCTTTCAGCCACAGTGACCGACATCGTCGCGGAGATTAACTTTCAGGACGGCCAACAGGTAGAGCAAGGGCAGCTACTGGTACGCCTAGAGGACGCAGAAGAGCAGGCTCAGCTACGCTCGGCCCAGGCGATCAGTGACGAACGGCGCAACGCGCTTGGCCGTACCACGCAACTTCAGGAGCGTAATCTGGCACCCCGCGCCGATGTTGAAGACTTTCAAGCCCAGCTGCGCCAGGCCCAGGCGAATATCCATGCACTGGAGGCGCGCCTGGCCAATTACCAGATCAAGGCGCCCTTCAGTGGTCGCGTGGGTTTTCGTAACATCAGCACAGGAACGTTAGTGACGCCGGGCATGGCGCTGGTCACGCTTGATAAGCTTGATGTGATGAAACTCGACTTTAGCGTGCCGGAAAGTTTTCTCGGACGCCTTTCCACCGGGCTCTCGCTGATCGCCACCACAGCGGCCTACCCCGATGAGGTATTCAGCGGGCAAATTGCCAGCATTGGTACTCGAATTGACCCGGTATCAAGAAGCGTTGATATACGTGCCGAGCTTGAAAACCCCGACCTGCGGCTTCGCCCTGGCATGCTGATGGAAGTAATCGTACAGCAGCGGGTTCGGGATGCCGTGATACTGCCCGAAGCCGCCCTGGAGCCCAGCGGCGACCAGCACTATGTCATGCTGATCAACCAGGACAGCGACACCGCGCGCCTGGAAAGAAAAGCGGTGGTGATCGGCGAGCGCCGCTATGGCGATGTCGAGATTCTGGAAGGCGTGGCGGCAGGCGACTTGGTGGTCGTGCATGGCTTACAGCTTGCCAGAGATGGTCTGGAAGTACGCGTGCTGGGCATAGCGGATGACGAGACAGGCATTCGTGCTTTGCTGGAGGCAGACCGCTGATGCGCCTATCGGATATCTCCGTTCAGCGGCCCGTGCTTGCCATGGTGATTGCCGCACTGATTATCGCTTTTGGCCTGCTAGCCCTTGATCGGCTTCCGCTACAGGAGTATCCCACCGTGGACCCTCCTATTGTCAGCATTGATACCCGCTACCCAGGTGCTGCTGCCAACGTGGTTGAAACGCGGATTACCCAGGTGCTCGAAGACAGGATTGCAGGCGTTGAAGGTATCGAGCTGATTACCTCACAAAGTGAGGACGGCCGTTCACGCATTGAAATCGAATTCAGCATTGATATGGATATCAACGCGGCTGCCAATGATATTCGTGACCGCATCTCGGGCGCCTTGCGTAACCTGCCGGACGACGCCGATACCCCGGAAGTCACCAAGGCAGATAGCAGCGAAGAGATCGTTGTCTGGCTAAGCCTGTCAGGCGCCGATTATTCGATCACCGAACTGACCGATTATGCCAACCGCTTTCTGGTCGATAGCCTTTCCGTTCAGCCGGGTGTGGCTCGGGTTCGGGTAGGCGGCGGGCGCGACTACGCCATGCGCGTCTGGTTAAACCGCAATGCCCTTGCCGCACGCGGCTTGACCGTTGGCGATATCGAAGATGCGCTACGCGCTGAGAACGTCGAGTTACCGGCAGGCTCTCTCGAATCGGAAGACCGCCAGTTTATTGTTCGCCTGCCGCGCAGCTTCGCCACTGCCGATGACTTCAAGCGTCTGGCGCTTAGCCAAAGCGAAAACGGCTACCTGGTACGCTTGGCTGATGTGGCGAGAGTCGAAGTCGGCTCGGTAGAAGACCGCTCCGTATTCCGAGCCAACGGTATACCCATGGTGGGCCTTGGCATGATCATGCAGTCAACCGCCAATATTATTGAGCTTTCCGAGGCGGTTCAGGGTGAGCTTGCCCGCCTTCAAACCACCCTGCCCGACGGCATGACCCTTAGCCTGAATTACGACGCTTCAGTATTTGTATCCGGCGCCATTGATCAGGTCGTGATGACGTTATTTATCGCCATGTGTCTGGTCGTGGTGGTGATCTTTCTGTTTCTGGGCAACCTGCGCACTACCTTGATACCTGCCGTTACCGTGCCTATTGCGGTCATTGGCGCATTCACCGCGCTTGCCGTGATGAACTTCTCCATCAACCTGCTGACCCTGCTGGCCCTGGTACTGGCCATCGGCCTGATTGTCGATGATGCCATCGTGGTACTGGAAAACATTAATCGCCGCATGCACGACTATGGCGAGACACCGCTGGTCGCTGCCTTTCGCGGCACCCGTCAAATCGCCTTTGCGGTGATTGCCACCACGCTGGTACTGGTCGCGGTCTTTGTGCCGTTAAGCATGTTACAAGGCGATATTGGACGGCTTTTTTCCGAGTTTGCCCTGACCATGGCCGCCGCCGTGGTTTTCTCGACCCTGCTGGCGCTCACACTCACCCCCATGATGGCCTCCAAGATTCTCAAGCCAGGCATGCACGACAGCCGCATTGGCAAAGGCGTGCAACGGCTTCTCGATGCCACCCAACAACGTTATCAGCGCTTGCTGGAATGGTTGCTGGATAATCGCTGGCTGGTGGTCGGACTATTTTTCCTGCTGATGGCCATGACGGCCTGGATGGCTACTCAGCTACCCAATGAGTACACGCCGCAGGAAGACCGGGGCAATTTCATTGTGCTGGTGAACGGCCCCGAAGGCGCCACCTTTGATTACATGATGGACTACATGGATGAAATTGAAGCACGCCTGACGCCGTTTATCGAAGCCGGTGAATTTGAGCGGGTCGTGGTTCGTGCGCCGCGTGGGTTTGGCAATATCGAAAACTTCAACAGCGGTTTTATCATCATCAACATGGCTGATTGGGGAAGCCGTCGCAGCGCCTGGGAAATTATGGAGGACGTGCGCACACAGTTAAGAGCGCTACCTGGCGTTCAGGCGTTTCCGGTCATGCGCCAGGGGTTTGGGCAGCGCACGCAAAAACCCGTGCAGTTTGTGCTGGGCGGCGGCACCTATGAGGAAATTGCCCGCTGGCGCGACATACTCATCGACCATGTCCGAGAAGATAACCCACGTCTGGCCGCGCTGGAAAGCAACTACAATGAAACGCAGCCGCAGCTTCGTGTGGATATCAACTATGAACGTGCCGCGGCTCTTGGCGTGACGGTAACGGAAATCGGTCGCACGCTGGAAGTGCTGCTGGGTGGGCGTAATGTTACCCGCTATGTAGACGATGGCGAAGAGTATGATGTGATCGTAGAGGGCGATCGTGCCCGCCAGAACAGCCCCCGCGCGTTGGATAACATTCAGGTGCGTTCGGCTCGCTCCGGCGCTCTGATTCCCCTGGCAAGCCTGGTGACGCTTTCCGATTTTGCTGGCGCCAGTACGCTTAACCGTTTTGATCGCATTCGGGCGATTACCATTGAGGCCAATCTGGCCGATGGCTATCCGCTGGGCGAGGCGCTTGCCTACCTTGAAGATGCCGCCGAACGCCTACTCCCCGAGGAGGCGCAAACCAATGTGGCCGGCCCCTCGCGGGATTTCCAGCAGGCCAGCGGCGCGACGACGTTCCTGCTGGTACTCGGCGCCGTGGTGGTATTTCTGGTGCTGGCCGCGCAGTTTGAGAGCCTCATTCACCCGTTGGTCATCATGCTTACAGTACCGCTCGCCATGAGCGGTGCCCTGCTTGCCCTGCTGTTAAGCGGCCAGTCGCTCAATATCTATAGCCAGGTAGGTCTGGTGCTGCTCATCGGTCTGGCCGCCAAGAACGGCATCCTGATAGTGGAGTTCGCCAATCAGCTTCGGGATGAGGGAAAAGCTTTTCGCACCGCACTGATCGAGGCCTCGGTTACACGCCTGCGGCCTATTCTGATGACTGCGATCACGACCATGGCAGGCGCCATACCGCTGATCTTCTCAAGCGGCCCAGGTGCTGAATCGCGCCTGGTCATTGGCACGGTCATCATGGCGGGCGTCGGCGCAGCGACGCTGTTCACTCTGTTGGTGGTGCCCGTGGCCTATGACCTTCTGGCACGCCATACCGGCTCGCCGGGGGCAGTAAAACGCCAGCTTGAAGCAGAGATTGCAAGCGCCCCCGCAGATAATCACATGTATGACCATCCGGGGCATTAATTGACTGTCAACCAAAAAGGGCACCTCTATAGAGGTGCCCTTTTGGCTAGCTAGCGCAAGTGGTTATTCACACTCACCAACGCGTTCGCCTTTAATCGAGGTATTCATGGCCAGCTCGCCCATCGGCGATTGAGTCAGAATATCAACGCTGCCGTCGATCTGCTCGCCCATAAAGCTCATCTCTCCATCGATAGTGGCTTCGCCGCCTTCTGCGCGACATACCATGCTGTAGGAAAGTCCATCAGCATTCATGGCCTGATTGAGAAGCTCGCAGCCTTCCTCTTCTTCGATAAACCCGAACTCAGCGCCTTCAAGCTCGTCCTGGGTAATGCACTGGCGCTCGGTTTCCGTTTGATCCGGAATGTCCATATCGCCACTAATACTGGTTACGCTGACGAACTCCCACTCGCCTGGCGTTACGTTAGGTGTCTCCGCCAAGGCGACCATCGGGAAGGCCAAAACGGCCGCTACTGCCATGTTTCGTAACATCATCGCTTCTCTCTATAGCACGTGAAAAAACAGTACGTGGGAAAATCGCTTCTATCCTACCTGATTCATTGCGCGGGTGCTTGGCTCTGCATCAGGCTGTTACACTGTCTTTAAGCTTCAAACTGTTAAAGGTAGCCGTTTATGCACGATGATGCCTTAGTCAACCACGACTTTCACTGCCCTTACTGCGATGCATCGCTTACCTTCGTGATTGATACCTCTCAGGGTAGCCATGCAACATGGGAGGATTGCCACCAATGCTGCGCGCCAATTCAGTTGGAAATCGTGGTCTCGCCAATGACCGGCGAGCTTGAAGCCGTGCTCACCGGCCGGGACGACGATGTTTTCTAACCGGCATCTTCCTGCTGCAAGATGACCTGGCGCTTGGCTTCGTTGCGGCGCATGAAGTACCACGCCAAAAAGGTTGCTAGTGATACCGTCAGAATGATCAATGTCGCCAGGGCGTTGATCTTGGGTGAGACCCCCATTCGCACCGATGAAAAAACCACCATTGGCAGCGTGTTTGCCCCAGGGCCTGACACAAAGCTTGCGATTACCAGATCATCCAGCGATAACGTAAAGGCTAACAGCCAACCCGCCACCAGTGCCGGGGAAATAATCGGCAGGGTCACAAAAAAGAACGTTTTCAGCGGCGGCGAGCCCAAATCCATCGCAGCTTCTTCGATGGAGCTATCAAGCTCGCGAAGCCGCGCTGCCACCACGACCGCTACATAGGCGCTGCAAAACGTGGTGTGTGCGATCCAGATGGTGCCCGCACCCCGATCGGCAGGCCAACCAGTTAGCTGGGCCATCTGCACAAATAACAGCAGTAATGACAATCCGGTAATGACTTCCGGCATAACCAAAGGTGCGGTCACCATACTGGAAAGCGCTGTCTTACCCCGAAAGCGCCCAAACCGTGTCATGACAAATGCGGCCACCGTACCCAGGCAGACCGCCATGCTGGCGGCGAAAAAAGCAATTTCAAGGCTTGTCCATACTGCCGATAGAATTTGCTGATCGCGAAACAGCGCGGCATACCACTGGGTCGAGAACCCTGCCCATACGGTCACCAACCGGGAGGAGTTGAAGGAGTACACCACCAGTACCGCCATCGGCAGATAAAGAAACAGCAGGCCGATGATCAGCATGACGGTTGAAAAGTGGGGCCGCCGACGTACTAGGCTCATTCTTCAAGCTCCCGAGACTGATAGCGATGAAACCAGACAATGGGTATCAGCAGCAGTAGCAGCATGACCATTGCTAGTGCCGAGGCGATTGGCCAATCGCGGTTAAGGAAAAACTCTTCCCATAGCACTTTGCCGATCATCAAGGTATTCGGCCCACCCAGCAGTTCCGGAATAACAAACTCCCCGACTGCCGGAATAAACACCAGCATCGAGCCCGCGATAATTCCGCCCATCGACAGCGGCAGGGTTACCTTGATGAAGGTGTTCAGCTTGCGAGAACCAAGGTCTGACGCCGCTTCCAGCAGCGAGTTATCCAGCCGGGTCAGGTGGGCATAAAGCGGCAACACCATAAAAGGCAGGTAGGCGTAAACAATGCCGATCACCACAGCAAACTGAGTGTTCATCATGCGTAGCGGCGTCTCGATCAATCCCAGCCCCATCAGCAAGTTATTGATCAACCCGCTGTTACTTAGAATGCCCATCCAGGCGTAAACCCGAATCAAAAACGATGTCCAGGAAGGCAGCATGACCAGCAGCAGCAGCAAGAGCTGCCAGCGTGCCGGTGCGCGCGCCATGGCATACGCCATGGGGTAGCCGATCAGCAGGCAGACCACAGTGGACATAAACGCTGTTTTCACCGATCCCCAGTAGGCCGCGACGTACAGCGAATCCGACAGCAGGAACAGGTAGTTGCCCAGATTCAGAAAAATATTCAGGGTCTGGTCGGCATACTCGACCAGCGGCCCGTAGGGGGGAATGGCTACCGCCCCCTGTGACAGGCTGATTTTCAATACCAGTGCAAAAGGCAGCAAGAAGAACAGCAAAAGCCATATCAGCGGAAAGGCGATCACCGCACGGCGGCCTAACTGCCAGCGCCTAAGCGTGGCGGTTAAGTGAGATAGCATCATTAAAGGCAATCTCCTGAAAGGGCTTGGCCCATTAGCGGTTCAACACGATGGCGCTATGGTCTTCCCAGTAGACATACACGCTGTCTTCCCAGGTAGGCCGGTCGCCTCGCCGTTCGGTATTCGCCATGCTGACCTTGATCAATTGACCCGTAGCAGTACGTATATAGTAAAGCGAGAAACCGCCCAGATAGGCGATATCGTCGACCTTGCCTTCAGCCCAGTTGTACTCACAGGTCGGCTTTTCACGCGTCAGCCAGATCTTCTCCGGGCGAAGTGCGGCCCAGACCCGCCGGTCCATCGCCTGAGTAGTGATCCCATGGTCGATATAGATAGGCCGTTCAAGCGCCGGTGAGGCAATCTGGCAGTGATCGGCGGCGTCCTTGACTATCTCGCCTTCGAACAGATTCACCGTACCGACAAACTCTGCCACCATTCGGCTGGCCGGGCTTTCGTAAACGTCCACCGGCGAGCCGACCTGCTCGATCCAGCCATCGGCCATGATGGCTACGCGGTCCGCCATGGTCATCGCTTCTTCCTGGTCGTGGGTCACCATGATGCAGGTAACGCCTACCTGCTCGATGATCTCGACCACTTCTAGCTGCATTTCGGTGCGCAGCTTCTTATCAAGCGCGCCCATGGGCTCATCCAACAGCAGAAGCTTTGGTCGCTTGGCAAGCGAACGCGCAAGCGCCACCCGCTGACGCTGGCCGCCCGAGAGCTGGTGCGGCTTGCGCTTGGCAAATCGCTCCATATGCACGAGCTTCAGCATCTGCGCAACGCGCGCCTCTATCTCAGCTTTGGGCAGCTTGTCCTGCTTGAGGCCAAAGGCGATGTTTTGCTCAACGCTCATATGCGGAAACAGCGCATAGGATTGAAACATCATGTTGATGGGCCGCTTATGCGGCGGCATGGCGGTAATATCTTCGCCGCCCAACAAAATCCGCCCTTCTGTAGGCGTTTCAAACCCGGCCAGCATGCGCAAAAGCGTGGACTTGCCTGACCCTGAACCGCCTAAAAGCGCAAAAATCTCCCCACGCTTTACCTTTAAGTTCACATCGTCGACCGCCAAAGCATCATCAAACCGCTTACTTAAGCGCTTGACCTCAAGCACGATATCTTCAGCAAACCGTGGGGTTTTACCCTGGGGGCGTTGGGCTGCTGGGGATGCTGCTGAGGGTTCGTTCGACAGGGGCGTAGTGAGCATTCGCCACTCCCATCAAAAGGCCCGGAAACCCGGGCATTGAAAGATGAACAGCGAGCCTGGCATAGGCCAGGCTCGCTGTCAGATAGCGTATTGCTTAGCGGCCAGATTTAACGCGGTTCCAGATACGCGTACGAACGCGCTGTACCGGCTGTGGCATATCAATCGCCACATACAGGTTCTTCATGACCTCGGTTTCCGGGTAAATAGCCGGGTTGTTCAGAATTTCTTCTGGCAGGTAGGCATCGGCCGCCGCGTTAGGGTTGGCATAGCTCACATAATCGGTGATTTCTGCCGCAATTTCAGGGTCCAGAATAAAGTTGATAAACGCGTGGGCATTTTCTGTATTGGGCGCATCGGCAGGAATCGCCATTACATCAAACCACAGTGCAGCGCCTTCCTTGGGAATGCTGTAGCCAATTTCAAAATCGCGGCCCGCTTCTTCAGCCCGCTCAGCGGCTTGGAAGACGTCGCCGGAGTACCCACCCGCTACACAGATATCGCCATTGGCAAGATCCGACACGTAGCGTGAGGAATGAAAATAGGTAATGTTATTGCGAATGGCGCCAATCAGTTCGCCGCCCGCTTCAAGGTCTTCGGTGCTCTGGCTCAGCGGATCCAGCCCTAAATACGCCATGGCGGCAGGAATCATTTCCTCGCCGGTATCCAGCATGGAAATACCGCAGCCGGCCTCGTTCAGCGCTGTGGTAATTTCAGGATCAAACAGCATGGCCCAGCTATCTACCGGTGCATCGTCGCCAAGGATTTCCCGGATGCGCTCAACGTTGTAGCCAATGCCGTTGGTACCCCACATGTAGGGCACGGAGTACTCACCATCAGGGTCGATCGCTTCCAGATTTTCCGTAAGCTCAGTGTTAAGATTTTCCAGGTTAGGCAGCTGAGCCTTGTCCAGTGGCTGGTATACACCCGCGTTGCGCTGGCGGGTAAAAAAGTGCGTTGAAGGTACGACTACGTCATAACCCGAACGGCCAGCCAGAAGTGCTGCGTCCAGGGTTTCGTTACTGTCGTAGACATCATAGGTAACGGCAATGCCGGTGCGCTCGGTAAATTTTTCCAGCGTTTCCGGTGCAATATAGTCAGACCAATTATAAACCCGCACCTCATCGGCATGGGCGACAGACGCCGCTGCGACAAAAGAAATGGCCGCAACGGCCCCGGAAAGTTTGTGAATGTTCCCCATTACGCTGCTCCTGATTTTCAAAAACGGTATCACCTGTGCTTACAGAGTATGTTAGCTGTCAGCATCAGCTTAGGCCTTTCTGCTGAACCTGCGAATTTTGCGTTGCAGCGTTATCTATCGCAAGTCAATGTGAAAGATTCTTGCATTATAGTGGCACTGCCCCCACTAGAGGAGCAGTGAAACGACATTGGATCATCGTCTTATAGAAGCAAGCTATTAGGGGAATGGTATTTTCCAATTTTAGCTATTAGTCTAAAGCACTTACTATGACCAACATCGTTTTCACCTTCATGCATAAGACACGGAGATAAGCTGGATGTCCTTGATCAACACTGAAGTCAAACCGTTTAAAGCGACCGCCTACCTTAACGGCGAATTCATCGATGTAACCGAAGCCGACCTGAAAGGCAAATGGTCCATCTTCTTCTTCTATCCGGCTGACTTTACCTTTGTTTGCCCGACCGAGCTTGGCGACCTGGCTGACAACTACGAAGCCTTCAAAAAGCTGGGCGTCGAAATTTACAGCGTTTCAACTGACACCCACTTCACCCACAAAGCATGGCACGACAGCTCCGAGACTATCGGTAAGCTTCAGTACCCCATGCTGGCTGACCCGACCCTGCAAATTTCACGCAACTTCGAAGTTCTGATCGAAGAAGCAGGTCTTGCAGAACGCGGCACCTTCGTTGTTGATCCGGACGGCAAAGTTCAGATCGTTGAGATCAATGCGGGCAACATCGGTCGTAACGCCGAAGAACTGCTGCGCAAGGTTAAAGCTGCTCAGTACGTTCGTGAAAACCCCAACGAAGTATGCCCGGCCAAATGGAAAGAAGGTGAAGAAACACTTGCACCCTCTTTAGACCTCGTCGGCAAAATCTAAACGGCGAACGCAACCGCCCGCCCTATACAAGCAGCGTTGAATTATCAATTAGATAGTTCCCATGTTTGACCGGCGGTTGCTCAACACCCGGGCGCATCAGCCCGGGTGTTCCATCTTAAACGCGCTACTGATTCTTTCCATTGACGCCTGCCTGCGCCGTGACTTTTTTATACGTCGGCTGTGTGTGGCTGTGGATCGAGAACACCTTTTAAAGATTACGAGGAAGCCATTGTCATGCTGGACGCCAATTTAAAAAATCAGTTGAAAGCTTATCTTGAAAAAGTGACTCAACCGTTCGAGATCGTTGCGTCCCTTGATGACGGTGCCAAGTCGCGTGAACTGCTAGGTCTGTTGGAAGATATCAATGGCCTGAGTGACAAGATCACCCTGAAGACCGATGGTCAGGATAGCCGCACCCCGTCATTCGCCCTTAACCGTTCTGGCGAAGAGACCGGCGTGGTGTTTGCCGGCATCCCCATGGGCCACGAATTTACTTCGCTGGTGCTGGCACTACTTCAGGTAGGCGGCCATCCGCCCAAGGCATCCGATGAGGTGCTTAACCAGATTAAAGCGCTCGAAGGCGAGATGCTCTTCGAGACTTATTATTCGCTTTCCTGCCAGAACTGCCCCGATGTGGTTCAGGCGCTAAACCTGATGGCGATCTTTAACCCGAACATTCGCCACGTAGCGATTGACGGGGCGCTCTTCCAGGATGAAGTGGAAGTGCGTGAAATCATGTCCGTGCCCAGCATTTACCTGAACGGTAAGCCATTTGACCAGGGCCGCATGACCCTTGAGAAAATTCTCGCCAAGGTAGACACCGGTGCTGCCGATCGCGAAGCGAAAAAGCTCAGCGAAAAAGCCGCTTTCGATACGCTAGTCATCGGCGGTGGCCCTGCGGGTGCCGCAGCGGCGATCTACTCGGCGCGCAAGGGTATCAATACCGGCGTTGCCGCTGAGCGTTTTGGTGGTCAGGTATCTGACACCATGGGTATCGAAAACTTTATTTCAGTGACCCACACCGAAGGCCCGAAGCTGGTTAGCGCACTGGAAGAGCACGTCAAGCAGTATGAGGTTGACGTAATGAACCTGCAGCGCGCCACAGCCTTCAAGGCTGCTGAAACCGAGGGCGGGCTTCATGAGGTAACGTTTGAATCCGGCGCCAAGCTGAAAAGTAAGTCACTGGTGCTTGCCACCGGCGCTCGCTGGCGCGAAATGAACGTACCCGGCGAACAGCAGTACCGCAATAAAGGCGTCGCCTACTGCCCCCACTGCGATGGCCCGCTGTTCAAGGGCAAGCGTGTCGCGGTTATTGGCGGCGGCAACTCCGGCGTTGAGGCAGCGATTGACCTGGCAGGTATTGTCGGCCACGTTACCCTGTTTGAATTCATGGGCGAAATGCGTGCAGACGCCGTGCTTCAGAAAAAGCTCAAGAGCCTGCCCAACGTGGATATTATTTTGAATGCCCAGACCACCGAAGTGACGGGCGATGGAAGCCGTGTAAACGGTCTGACCTACAAAGACCGCAACACCGATGAGATCAAGAATATCGCGCTGGAAGGCATCTTTGTGCAGATTGGTCTGGTGCCCAACACCGAATGGCTGAAGGACTCTCCCATCGAGATGTCACCACGTGGCGAGATTATCGTCGATGCTCACGGCATGACATCCGTCCCAGGCGTGTTTGCCGCAGGCGATGTGACTACAGTGCCCTACAAGCAGATCATTATTGCCATGGGCGAAGGTGCCAAAGCGTCACTGGGTGCATTTGATTACCTGATTCGCAACTAAGCCCAGCCTTGCCGGGAATTGAATAGCAGGTTTCATTCAATCAGGCTTTAAAACCGATTGAATGTAAGATGATAGGTACTGGGCAGCGGGTTTTCGATAGTAACGCTGCCCCTAGCCTGCCTTCCCCTCTGATCCTTTTTGACGTAAAAGACCGTGACGTCACGCCCGCTATCCAGCGGGCTTTTTTTTGTTTCATGCTTTGCTTATTGAGCAGCAAGCGCTGTACGGGGCTAGTTTGTTCACATTATGTACGAGAAGCGCACACCGCACACTCAGGGTCGCGCGGCATCTTGAAGTGCCTCCACTGGCCACTTAAACCGTCAAACGTGGATAGTCCTTGGTGAGTCTGCCCAGCACCACTCAAAAGCTTGAAGGCTTCTACCGCCTGGAAACAGCCGATCAGCCCGACCAGCGGCGCCATTACCCCACTTTCAGCGCAGCTCAGGGCTTCATCACCTAGTTCATCTTGCGGATAAAGGCAGGCATAGCAGGGGCTATCAGGCTCGCGAGGGTCGAAGACGGCAAGCTGTCCGGAAAACCGGATTGCCGCACCAGACACCAGCGGCACGCGAGCTTCTTGAGTCGCCGCATTAACGGCATAGCGGCTTGAAAAGCGATCAGTGCAGTCCAACACGACATCAGCAGAAGCCACTAGCCTTTCAAGCTCTTCCCCTTCGGCGTGACGTTCAAATGCAACGATCCGGCACTCAGGGTTAAGCGCTTGCATGCTCTGTTTGGCGGAAACAGCCTTGTTCTGCCCTATGCTTGTCTGCTGATGGGCAATCTGGCGTTGCAGATTGGAAAGCTCAACCGTGTCGGCATCGGCAATAGTAATCTGCCCTACGCCTGCAGCGGCCAGGTAGAGAGCAGCAGGAGACCCCAGCCCGCCCGCGCCAATGATCAGTGCACGGGCACCCCGTAGGCGCTCCTGGCCCTCAATGTCCACTTCAGGCAGCATGATCTGGCGGCTGTAACGTAGCAGGGCCTGGTCATCCATCATTGGCTTACTTATCCTCAAATTCCTCGAAGTTGGGTATATGCAGGCTAAAGTTTTCCTTAACCTCTTCCATTACCACGTAGCTTTTTGACTCTTTGACACCGGGCAGGGTCAGCACTACTTCTCCCAACAGCTGGCGATAGGCCGCCATTTCGGGAATGCGGCATTTCAGGATGTAATCAAACTGCCCCGAGACCAGATGACACTCTTGAATTTGCGGCAGTTTTTCCACTGCTCGACGAAACTCATCGAAAACTGACGGTGACTGTGTTTCTAGACTGATTTCGACAAAGACCAACAAATTGGCTTTAAGCGCTTCGGGGTCAAGAATAGCCTGATAACCGCGAATAATACCGGCACGTTCCAAGCGCTTGACGCGCTCCAGGCAAGGGGTTGTGGATAACCCGACTTCGGCGGCTAAATCTACATAGGAAATACGTGCGTTCCCCTGCAGACAGCGCAGGATTTTAAGATCGATACGGTCCAGCGTTCTATTTTTAGGTTTCATGGCAGGATCCATTACACATAAACTAGGCCGTTGTTAAACGCGGCTTGTTACTATCAATGACTATCAAGCGGCTTAAATCCTACCCAACGTGATACGCTCGTGCCCACTAAGATCGCGAATACTTTCAACGCTTTGGTAACCCGCTTTATCCAACGCTGCGCGCACATCGGCTGCCTGGCGGTAACCATGCTCAAGCAATAGCCAGCCCGAAGCGGTTAAATAGCCCCGCGCCGTGGCTATTAAATGCATCAGATCCGCCAAGCCATCGCCAGCCGCCACAAGCGCACTCACAGGCTCAAATCGCACATCCCCCTGGTATAAATGGGGGTCATCGGCCGCAATGTAGGGCGGGTTACTGACAATCAGGTCAAACCGCTCGGTGCCATCCTGAGCGAAAGTGCTAAACCAGTTGCTCTGCTTGAACCAGGCGTTGGTAATCGCAAGCTTACAGGCGTTGCCCTGGGCCAGGGTAACGGCCTCTGCCCGAAGGTCCACGCCCACCACCTGCCAGCCGGGCTGCTCATTGGCAAAGGCCAGTGCAATGGCCCCGGTACCGGTGCCTAGATCCAGCAACCGCCCAGAAGGCGAAGCAACACGATTCAGGGCAGCCTCAACCAGCGTTTCGGTATCCGGCCGGGGGATCAGCGTATCTTTTGACGTGGCCAACCTAAGCCCCCAGAACTCGCGTTCGCCGGTCAGGTAAGCCACTGGCTGTCCCTGAACACGCGCGGCGATCAGCGCATCAAAACGGGCGTGCTCCCAAGGCGGGCATTCACGATCACCCCAGGTGTATAGCCAGGTGCGGTCGCGCTTGATCACATGCGTAAGCAACACTTCAGCATCCAACCGAGCAGACGCAGAGCCCGCTTCCTTGACTCTTTTGGCAGCTGCTTGCAGCAGGGCATCAAAAGTCATTACGCTTCCTGAAGCGCCGAGAGCTGTTCGGCCTGGTACTCGTGAATCAAGGGTTCGATCACTTCATCCAGCTGTTCACCACTGACAACTTCGGTAAGCTTGTAAAGCGTCAGGTTGATACGGTGATCGGTGATCCGCCCCTGAGGGAAATTATAAGTACGGATGCGCTCGCTACGATCACCCGAGCCAACCAGCGAGCGTCGCGCATCGGCCTGCTCCTGGCGCTGGGTATCCACAGCGTTACGCTTGAGCTTGGCCGCCAGCAAAGACATCGCTTTCGCGCGGTTCTTGTGCTGACTGCGTTCTTCCTGACACTCAACGACAACACCTGTGGGCAAGTGGGTAATCCGGATAGCCGAATCGGTGGTGTTAACATGCTGGCCACCCGCGCCGCTTGAACGATAAGTGTCAACACGAAGGTCCGCTGGATTGATGTTGATATCACCAACATCTTCGACTTCCGGCATAACCGCAACGGTACACGCAGAGGTATGGATACGCCCCTGCGACTCCGTTGCCGGCACGCGCTGAACCCTGTGCGCGCCCGATTCAAACTTCAAGCGTGCGTAGACACCGTCACCCTTCACTCGTGAGATAACCTCTTTATACCCCCCCTGCTCGCCGTGGCTGGCGCTAACCACTTCTACGCGCCAGCCACGCTTCTCGGCATAGCGGGAGTACATGCGAAACAGATCACCGGCAAAAATCGCTGCCTCATCGCCGCCCGTGCCGGCACGCACTTCCAGAAACACGCCACGGTCATCGTCAGGGTCTTTAGGCACCAGCAGGCGCTTCAGCTCAGTATCCAGGGTTTCCAGCTTTTCCCGGCCGTCGATGATTTCCATTTCGGCCAGCTCGCGCATCTCGGGGTCGCTGTCCCGGCTCAGTTGCTCGGCTGATTCAATATCATCTTCCACGCTGCGATAGTGCTGCCATGCGGCCACCAGCTCATCCAGCTCAGCGTACTCGCGCGAATAATCGCGAAACCGCTGCTGGTTGTTAATTACCTCAGGATCAGACAACAGCATCGCCAGCTCTTCAAAGCGTTCTGTAAAGCTATCCAGGCGTTGGCGCAAGGTATCTTTCATGCGGGCGTATTATCCTTATGACGGTTAGCCTTGGGCGCGGGCTTCTCAAAGGCAGGTTTAACAGGTAACAACAGGCGTGGCGCGGCTTCGAGGAACTCATGATGTTCCTGAGAAGCCGCATCGCGTATCGCTTGGGTGGGCTGGTGCATCAAGCGGTTAGCCAACTGGTGGGCCAGCCGCTCAATCACTTTGGCCGGATCTTCCCCCCGCGCCAGACGCTCCAGCGCCTGATCACGCGACTCATCGCGTAGCGCCTCGCCGTGATGGCGGTATTCGCGAATCAGTTCGCCGCCGCTGCGTATGCGTCGCTCGTGCTGCCAGCTGCCCACGCCATGTTCGATCAGGGACTCCGCTTGATCAGCAGCCACCTGGCGATGACGGCGGTTCTCTGCGATAACCTCTTCCAGATCATCGACGGTATACAGGAAAACGTCGGCCAGCTCGCCTACCTCAGGCTCGATATCGCGCGGTACGGCAATATCCACCATAAAGACGGGGCGGTGGCGGCGCTTTTTCAGCGCACTTTCGACCATTCCCTTACCCAGAATTGGTAGCGGCGAGGCGGTGGAAGAGATCACGATATCGGCTTCTTCCAGCGCGGCTGGAATCTCGGGAAGCGTGATTGCCTTTCCCCCTAACCGGGAAGACACCAGCTCAGCGCGCTCGCGGGTACGGTTCGCCACGGTCAACTCACGCACACCGGCCTCATGCAGATGGCGAGCCACCAGCTCGATCGTTTCGCCAGCGCCTATCAATAACGCACTTGAACGACTGAAATCATCAAAGATACGGCTGGCCATACTCACAGCGGCATAAGCCACCGACACCGGGTTTTTACCGATACCGGTTTCGGTGCGTACCTGCTTGGCGACTGCAAAAGTATGCTGAAACAGACGCTCAAGCTCGCCGCCCAGCCCCTGCATCTGGCGGGCCTGCTGGTAGGCATCCTTCAACTGCCCTAGTATCTGGGGCTCGCCCAGCACCATGGAGTCCAGGCCAACGGCCACGCGCATCAAATGGCGGGCGGCGTCGTTGTCCAGATAGTGGTAGGCACAGCGGGTCAGCTCATCGATGCTCAGGTTATGAAAACGCCCAAGCCATTCAAGAACGGTTTGTTCGCCGGCGGCATCCGTTACGCAATAAAGCTCCGTACGGTTGCACGTTGAAAGCACCGCAGCTTCGCTGATATGTGGCAGGCCACGCAGTTGCTCCAGCGCATGTTCTAACTGCGCCGGTGTAAAAGCCACCTGCTCGCGTACGGCCACACTAGCAGTACGATGATTGATTCCCAGGGCAAGAAGCGTCATGCGGTATGCGTCTTCGCTAGTGGTTGGGTCGTCACGTCGCTATCGGTCTTGAAATCTCGGTTTGTATGTCTCGCGCTTAGTAACGCAAGCTTTGACAGCGCCTCAAAAATATTCAATTGCGCTTGTATGGCTACCTTTCAAGGTCAACTATTCTACCACAGCACACCAACATCTGGCGCACACCACTTTGCCGCAGCCAGTCAAGCCGCTATGCTGAGCATTCGGCCACTTAAATGAGAGACGCATGCCCCTTCGCTCACTATTATCGGGTTCACCCCTGCTGCCCCTGGCCGCCACCGTGGTACTCCTGAGCGGTTGCCAATCATCGCCCTCCTTTAAAGGTGGCTCGACCAGCCTGTTTACCGATGATCCTATGCGCTCAGCGCCGCCTATTACACGCGGCCTGGACGCCGACGGCCTGCGCACCCTACTTAGTGCGGAGCTTGCTGGCCAGCGTGGCGACTACCGCTACGCCAGTCAGGGGTATTTACAAGCCTCACAACGCTATAGCGCACCAGCGCTTGCCGAGCGTGCAACGTTCGCAGCCCGCTTTGGCGAAGATGTCGCCCTTTTGGAGGCATCGGCCTTACGCTGGCGAGAGTTGGCTCCACAAGCAGAGCTACCCAGCCGGCTGCTGGCCTCAATATCTCTGCAGCGTGGCGACTGGCTAGACAGCCTGGAGCAGCGATTGGCCATTACCCAGACAGGTGGCGATGGCGAATTAACCCCGTTTGCCGAAGTTGCAGTGGGTGAACAGAGTGCGCCTTTGACCCTCCTCGTCCGGCAAATGCGCGACCACCTGGCCCGGCCAGGCGCTGAGCAGCTTGAGCATCATAGCGATGCCCTGCTTGCTACCGCCCTGCTTGAAGCAGCACTCGGCGACATCCGCCAAGCCCAGTCACGCCTGGATGAGGTCGCCAAGCGCGAACCCAATTCTCCAGCGCTCTGGCTTGCCCAGGCACGCCTAGCGCTGGAAGCCGGCGACTTACAAACCGCTCGGCGCGCCGCCCAGCAAGGAGTCAGCATTGCTCCAGACGATGTGCGTTTTATCCTGATGCTGGCCCAGGCTGAAATTCGCCTGAACAATATTGCCGCCGCCGAAACCCAGACTGACGCCTTACTGGATAGCCACGGCGGCAATCAGGATTTACGCCTAGCGCTTGCCCAGCTCTATCTGGAAGAAGGACATAGCGAGCCTGCTTACCGCCTGCTGCAGCCACTTATTGGTCAGGAGCGCGTGCCTAACCTGGCTTACTACCTGCTGGGGGGCATCGCCCAGTCCCAAGGCGATATTGATAACGCACTGCTTTATTACCGTCAGGTAAGCGAAGGCGATGAGTTTCTGCCTGCCCGCGCCACCGCCGCACAAATGCTGATTGAAGATGACCGACTGATTGATGCCCGGGCTTTTTTGCGTATCGAGAGAATGCGCTACGACCGCTACTTTGGCGATTTGATAGCCCTTGAAATTCAATTACTTGATCAGCTCAAACAACCTGACGAGGCCTCGGCGCTGCTTAACCGTGAACTGGCCCGTACGCCCGATGACACCAACCTGCTCTACCTACGTGCCATGCGCGCCTGGGAGGCAGGCGATCTTTCGGGCATGGAAAGAGACCTGCGCCAGCTATTGCGCATTGAACCTAACAACGCGGTCGCTTTGAACACACTGGGCTATACGCTTGCGGATTTGAATCTGCCGGGCCGTTTGGAAGAAGCACGCACGCTGATTGAGCGCGCCTATGAGGCAGACCCTAACAACCCGGCCGTTCTCGATAGTATGGGCTGGGTCTATTTCCGCCTGGGAAGGCCAGAAGACGCACTGGCCTGGCTGGAAAGTGCCTATAGCCAACTGCCCGACCAGGAAGTGGCTGCTCACTTGGCAGAAGTGCTGCATGCGCTGGAGCGCAGCGACGAAGCACGCGAGATAATCAGGCGTATACAAGCGAGCACCTCTCGCCATCCGCTAATTAACGAGCTGCTTGAGCGTTACCCTGAACTAACCCCGGCAGGTGCCCCCTAACTAGCCAGCCGGATTTTCAATAGGCACGCTTGATACGCGTAGCGTTCGCTGAGTGCTTAGCCTTAGCTATTAATGCGCCGCTTTAACACCTTCAATTTTACTACATGGACATGGAGTCTATTATGTTGACCATACGGCCTACCGCCAAGCAATTGACCGGCACAGCATCTACCTCACGGCTATGGCTTGCTGCCATGGCCCTGCTATTGCTGGCAGGCTGTGCCTCACAAGCGCCTATTGATGATGGCGGCCGTCAGGCAGGCCAGTGGGAACGCCAACAGGCAGAGGTTGAAGCCTTTGACACCTGGACGATGATCGGCAAGGCAGGCCTGCGCACGCCGCAGGAGAACCAAAGCGCCAACCTGGACTGGAACCAGCACCCCCACTATTTTCGCATGTTGATCAGCGGACCGTTTGGCGGTGGGCGCAGCGTGCTTGAAGGCCGGGAAGGCCGCTTCTCACTGACCACCGGCGAAGGCCGCTTTGAAGCTGAAACCCCCGAAGCCCTGATGGAAGAGCAGCTTGGTTGGTCGTTACCGGTTAGCGCCATGCCTGATTGGGTACGCGGTCTACCAGGCGATCACGCAAGCTATCAGATGGAAACCGATGAGCTGGGCTTTCCACGCAACCTGCAACAAGACGGCTGGGAAATCGACTACCGCGACTGGGAAGAAGTGGAAGGCATGTGGCTACCGCGCCGCCTGGTCATGAATTACGACGACGTGCGTATTACCCTGGTGGTCAACCAATGGCGCTCTTGATCGACACCTTAACTTGCGAGTCAGCATGTCCGCTTCATTAACACTGCCAGCCCCTGCAAAGCTCAATCGCATGCTGCATATTGTAGGCCGTCGTGATGACGGCTATCACGAACTACAGACACTGTTCCAAATTATCGACTTAAGCGATCGGCTCACCTTGACGCTACGTGAGGATAGAGAGATTCACCTGACGACACCGGTAAGCGGTGTAGCGCATGAAGATAATTTGATGGTGCGTGCCGCCCGCCTGCTTCAGCGCGCCTCAGGCACGACTCAAGGAGCCAATCTTACGATTGAAAAGAAATTGCCCATGGGAGGCGGGCTGGGCGGCGGTAGCTCAAACGCCGCCACTGTGCTCGCCGGGCTGAACCAGCTATGGCAGCTAGGGCTTTCATCTGAAGCACTGGCTACACTGGGATTACAGCTAGGGGCGGACGTACCGGTATTTATTCATGGGCACAGCGCCTGGGCAGAAGGCATTGGTGAAAAGCTGACCATCGTCACGCTGGATACGCCCTGGTTTGTGATTATTCACCCAAGCGTTAGCGTCTCGACACCGCTGATCTTCCAGGACCCGGAATTGACACGCGACAGCCGCCCCATTACTATGGCGCGCGCACTGCAGGGGGGAGCGTCTGAGTGGCGTAACGACTGCGAGGCCATCGTTAGTAAACGCTATCCGCTGGTGGCGGAAGCGCTTGATTGGCTCACGCAGTATGCACCTAGTCGGCTGACCGGTACTGGCGCCTGTTTGTTTGCGACTTTCGAATCCGAAAAAGCCGCACGCGCAGTCGCTGAATTGGCAGGTCAACGCTGGCCGACATGGGTCGCACGCGGACTTAACATTTCTCCCCTACAAGATGCTCTGGGCTGCTGAAAGCGCCCGGTCATCGCATTAGGTTATTGCTGGGGTATCGCCAAGTGGTAAGGCACCGGTTTTTGGTATCGGCATTCCCAGGTTCGAATCCTGGTACCCCAGCCAACCTGACATGATCTGCGTTTTCTCCCCTGATTCCAAACACTGCAAAGGTGGCTGCGCGTGTCAAAATTGATGGTTTTCACCGGGAATGCCAATCCCGAACTCGCTCACAAGATTGCCGAGAGCTTGGACAGCCGTATGGGTAACGCCACGGTTGGCCAATTCAGCGACGGCGAAATCGCAGTCGAGATCAATGAGAACGTGCGCGGTAAGGACGTGTTTATCCTCCAGTCCACCTGTGCACCGACCAACGACAACCTGATGGAGCTGATCCTGATGATCGACGCCCTGCGTCGCGCTTCGGCAGCTCGTATCACGGCGGTGGTCCCTTACTTTGGCTATGCCCGTCAGGATCGTCGCGTGCGCTCCGCCCGTGTCCCTATTTCTGCCAAGGTTGTCGCGGACATGATGGTAAAAACGGGTGTTGACCGCGTCATGATGATGGATCTGCACGCTGACCAGATTCAGGGCTTCTTCGATGTGCCGGTGGATAACGTCTACGGCTCACCGATTCTTCTGGATGATATTGAGCGTCAGAATTATTCAGACCTGGTAGTGGTCTCCCCCGACGTCGGTGGCGTAGTGCGTGCACGCGCCATCGCTAAGCAGCTCAATGTCGATCTGGCGATCATCGATAAGCGTCGCCCCCAGGCCAACCAGGCCCAGGTAATGCATATCATCGGTGAAATCGAAGGTCGCACCTGTGTCGTGGTTGACGACATGATCGACACCGCCGGCACGCTGTGTAAAGCCGGTGAAGCATTGAAAGAGCACGGCGCCGCACGCGTGGTTGCCTACGCTACCCATCCGATCTTGTCCGGTCCTGCCGTTGACAACATCACCAACTCTGTACTGGACGAAGTTGTCGTGACCGACACTATTCCGCTTGCCGACCACGCGCGTCGCAGTGGAAAAATTCGCCAGTTGAGCGTTGCCGGGCTGATTGCGGAAGCTATCCGCCGGGTTAGCAACGAAGAATCTGTCAGCGCGATGTTCCACTAATCGCCTGACGATATAGCCCCCTTCTGGGGCCTTGGGAGCGTCGTCGTCTGGTCGCGGTCGGCGGCGTTTCCTTACTTAAACCAAGAGGCAAATTACATGTCTGATTTTATCCTGAAAGCCAGCGTTCGTAACGACCTGGGGAAAGGTGCGAGCCGCCGCCTGCGTCGTGCGAACCAGCAAGTACCGGCCGTTGTTTACGGCGGTGAGAAAGGCGCGCTGTCAATCTCTGTAGAAAAAACTGCTTTCTACAAGGCGATTGAAGACGAAGCCTTCTTCTCCTCAGTAATCAAACTGGTTGTTGACGGCAAGGAAGAGCAGGTAGTGGTACGTGATCTTCAGCGTCACCCCTTCAAACCGCTTCTGACTCACGCTGACTTCCTGCGTGTTGACGCAACTCACGAAATCACCATGAACGTGCCGCTGCACGTAACTGGCGAAGAGAAGTGTGTGGGCATCAAAGACCAGGGCGGTGAACTGCACGTACTGGCTAACGAAGTGGCCATCAGCTGCTTGCCGAAAGACCTGCCCGACTACCTGGAAGTTGATATTTCCACGGTTGAGCTGGGTACTACCCTGCACTTGTCTGACCTGAAACTGCCTGCCGGCGTTTCCTCGGTTGACCTGAGCCATGGCGAAGATCACGACAACGCCGTTCTGAGCATCACTAAAGTAAAAGTACGTAGTGAAGAAGAAGGCGAAGGTGAAGGCGAAGAAAGTACCAGCGCTGAATAAGCCTGATATCAGTACGCAAAGCCATAACGGCTAACACGTACTTTGCTTGGGCCATGCCTGCATGGCCCAAGAATGATAAGATCAAGCGCTTCGGCGCTTGATTTTTTTTGCGGCTTGCCTTCCTGGCAACCGCCCTTCGAGCCGCTCTTGATGCGACGTCAAAAATTTCTACCGGAAATTTTTTTGGAGGTAGGTAAATGAGCCAGGTAACGGCCCTGATAGGCCTAGGCAATCCCGGCGCCGAGTACGACGCCACCCGCCATAATGCGGGTTTTTGGCTCGTTGACGCCATTGCGCGTAGCGCCCATACCGAACTACGCCCGGAAAAGAAATTCCTTGGTCTTTATGCCAAAGCACGCATCGGCGGCCATGAGCTTCATCTGCTCAACCCGACCACGTTTATGAACCGCAGCGGTGCCGCGGTAGCAGCACTTACCCAATTTTTTAAACTTGCCCCTGAAAACCTGCTGGTCGCTCACGATGAGCTCGACCTCCCCCCGGGGCAGGGACGCTATAAAACAGGCGGTGGCCACGGCGGCCACAACGGCTTGCGCGATATCATCAGCGCACTGGGCAATCAAAAGCAGTTTCATCGCATCCGTATTGGTATCGGCCACCCCGGTGAGGCACGCCAGGTTACCAACTATGTACTTGGTCGCCCCGGTAAAGCCGAACAGGAAGCGATTGACCGCACTCTAGACGAGTGCCAGGCCACGCTCCCTCTTGTTCTGGAAGGCGACTGGGCGAAAGCCATGAACCGCCTGCATAGCGTAAAATAGTTAACACTGATCTTTTTTCACTTTAGGCAGGCGCTGGATAAAGCATTTAGGCGGCGCTTGCTTAGCGGCTAGGAATGAATTTATGGGCTTTAACTGCGGTATCGTCGGCTTACCCAACGTAGGCAAATCCACGCTTTTCAATGCGCTGACCAAATCCGGCATTGACGCGGAAAACTTCCCCTTCTGCACCATTGAACCCAACGTGGGCATCGTACCGATGCCGGACCCGCGCCTAGACAAGCTGGCCGCGATCGTCAAGCCCGAGAAAGTCCTGCCCACCACCATGGAATTTGTGGACATCGCAGGCCTTGTAGCCGGTGCTTCCAAAGGTGAAGGCCTGGGGAACAAATTCCTGGCCAACATTCGTGAAACCCAGGCAATTGCCCACGTGGTGCGCTGCTTTGATAACGACAACGTGATTCACGTGGCCAATCAGGTCGACCCGCGTGCCGATATCGAAACCATCAACCTGGAACTGGCGCTTGCCGACCTGGATACTGTTGAGAAAGCCAGCCAGCGCTTGGTGCGCTCGGTCAAAGGCGGCGATAAAGATGCCACGGCCACCAAGGCCGTGCTGGATAAAGTTCAGCCACACCTCGCCGAAGGCCTGCCGCTTAGAAGCTTTGGTCTGGATGACGACGAAAAGCGTCAGGTAAAAAGCTTTGGCTTTCTGACCTTGAAGCCCACCATGTACATCGCCAACGTTAACGAAGACGGTTTCGAGAACAATCCTTACCTGGATATCGTTAAAGAGATTGCTACCGAAGAAGGCGCGGTGGTAGTGCCGGTGTGTAACCAGCTGGAAGCTGAAATCGCTGAGCTTGAAGACGAAGAGCGCGCCATGTTCCTGGATGAGATGGGCATGGAAGAGCCGGGCCTTGACCGGGTAATTCGCGCAGGTTATTCATTGCTTGGCCTACAGACTTACTTCACCGCAGGCGTCAAGGAAGTTCGCGCCTGGACCGTAAAGCAAGGTGCCACCGCCCCCGAAGCCGCCGGAGCCATCCACACCGATTTCCAGAAAGGCTTTATCCGCGCCGAAGTGATTGCCTATGACGACTTCGTGACGCTTAACGGCGAACAGGGTGCGAAGGATGCGGGCAAATGGCGCCTGGAAGGCAAAGAGTACATCGTTAAAGACGGCGACGTAGTGCATTTCCGGTTTAACGTCTAAGTACTGACAGCAATAAAAACTTGACGGGCGGCGGTTCACTGAGTAACATACGCCCCCGTTGAAAGGCTACGTAGCTCAGCTGGTTAGAGCACATCACTCATAATGATGGGGTCCCCTGTTCAAATCAGGGCGTAGCCACCAAACACCGAAAAGCCCGCTGATTCGTCAGCGGGCTTTTTTCATTGGCGCAGTTTTATAACCCGTTTTTTTAATGCAGCGCCGGGCGGTTCAGGAATACCTTCAGCGCTCGGGTCAGGTATTCTACGTCACGGGTACCCGCGGTTTCGCGGATCGAGTGCATGGCCCACTGCGGCACACCGACATCCAAGGTAGGCACGCCCACTTCCGTGGCCGTAATCGGCCCTATAGTACTTCCACACCCCATATCTGCCCGGGTCACAAACGACTGAACCGGCACGTCAGCCTCGCGACACACGTCGCGAAATAGCGCACCGGTCACACTGTTGGTGGCGTAACGCTGACTGGCATTTACCTTGATGACCGGACCGCCGTTAATCGCCGGGCCATGGCGCTCGTCGTGCTTATCACGAAAGTTGGGGTGCAGCGCGTGAGCGTTATCACATGAAATCATCAGTGATGACTGAATCAGCTGGATCAGCGACTCTTCACTGGCACCCCCTACTTGCCCATTAATACGCTTGAGTACATCGCTTAAAAAAGGCCCCTGCGCGCCACAGGCACTGGCGCTGCCCACTTCTTCATGGTCATTGGCTACCAGCAGCGCCCCTTGACTACCATCGCTTTCCAGCAACGCCTCAAGACCGATAAAGCATGACAGCAGATTATCCAGGCGCGCACTAGCGATAAGCTCCTGCTTGATTCCTACCAATGATGGCGGTTGCACATCGTAGAACCCAAGCTCGAAATCCACCACGTCAACGCCGCGCATACCGTGCTGCTCTTCAAGCCACGTGGCCAGCAGGCCGGAAAGATCGGCACTATCGCTTTGCAGCAGCACCGGAGCCATCTGGGTTTGCGGGTTAATCGCGCGGCCGGCGTTAACGTCACGGTCCATATGAATTGCCAGGCTCGGTACCATGGCAATCGGGCGCTCAACGTTAAGCAAGACGCTTTCCATCCGCCCGTCAGAGTGGCGTACATGTACTCGTCCGGCCAAACCCAGGTCCCGGTCAAACCAGGGTGTCAGCAAGACCCCGCCATACACCTGTACTCCAAGCTGTAGCCAGCCCGCCGAATACTGAGTGGCATTGGGCTTTAAGCGCAGCCCTGGGCTGTCGGTATGCGCGCCCAGCATGCGCAAGCTTTTAAGTGCACCGTTAGGTAACTGAAAGGCTATAATCGAAGAGTCATTGCGCGTGACGTAGTAGCGCTGCCCCGATGTCAGCTGCCAATTTGCGGTTTCTTCCAGCCGCTGAAAACCCGCTTTTTCCAAGCGCTCGGCCATTGCCTGGGTAGCATGCCACGGCGTGGGCGACTGGCGCAGAAAATCACATAACCGGGTTAAACGGTCGGCGTTGAAAGCTTCGGACATGGAAATCCTCATAACAGTAATGATTGAGTCTCACAGAGCAGTCGACCTGCTACAATGCTCCCCTGGCCTAGGTTATTGATAGGCCACCTGCGGGTCTAGGGAAGAATGAGTGTACACAAATCCGGGAGAGCTTGACTGATGAGCTTGTTTGCAACGCTTTCGCGCTCGGTCACCCTTGCCGTCATGCTGGTCGTTACCAGTCCGGCAGTGATGGCGCAAATCGCGCCGACCGACGAACAACGCCAAGCGGCAGTAGAAATTGCGGACGCGCTCCGCTACGGCCACTATGCCAACATCACATTTGATGAACAGTGGTCTCAGGAAGCCTTTCAACGCTACCTGGACATCCTCGATGGTCAGCGTGCTTATTTATTGAGCCGGGATATCGAGCCCTATCGCCATTTAGAAGATGACATGGCCGATGCGCTGTTTGAAGGCGATCTGGAAGATGCGTTCAAGCTTTACGATCAGCTGAGCGAGCGCCATATTGCACGTACAGAATGGCTTTTGGCGCGCCTGGATGAAGGGCTGGCGTTTGATTTCGACAGTGACGAGCGTCTGGAGCTTGACCGGGAAGATACCCCCTGGGCCACCCGTGAGAGCGAACTCGACGAGCTGTGGCGCAAGCGCCTGAAAAACGATGCACTAACGCTTGCCCTCACGGATCAGGATAACGAGCAGATAGAAGACAACCTGCGCCAGCGCTACGCAGGTCAGCTTTCACGTCTTCAGCAAACGGAATCAGAAGATGTCTTTGGCCTCTTGATGGCGGCCGTTACCAGTACGATCGACCCACACACCGGCTACCTCTCCCCCCGTCAGAGCGAATCCTTTGATATTCAGATGAGCCTGTCCCTTGAAGGGATCGGCGCGCTGCTTCAGGCAGATGGCGAGTACGTCAAGGTGGCAAGCCTAGTGCCTGGCGGTCCTGCTGATCGCGCCGACGTACTGGAACCTGCGGACCGGATTATTGCCGTTGGCCAGGAGAACGGCGAGATGGTCAACGTGGTGGGTATGCGCTTGGACAACGTGGTTGATCTGATTCGCGGCCCCAAGGGCTCGGTCGTGCGCCTGGACATCGTGCCCGCTCAGGCAGTCGACATGACCCGCTCGCATATTGTGGAAATCACGCGCGATACGGTAAGCCTTGAAGATCAGGCCGCCCACGGCGAAGTAATTAATGTCGAGCGTGATGGCGAACCCCACCCCATCGGGATTATCAACGTCCCCACCTTCTACGTTGATTTTGATGCCTGGCAGGCGGGCGAAGAAGAGTATCGCAGCACCACGCGCGACGTAGCCCGCGAGATCGAGCGCCTGAAGGAAGAAGGCGTTGAAGGTATCGTGCTGGATCTTCGCAACAACGGCGGCGGCGCGCTTCAGGAAGCCAACTCGCTTATCGGCCTGTTTATTGATCGCGGCCCCACCGTTCAGGTCCGCGATGCACAGGGTCGCATTCAGCTTTACGGTGACACCGATGCAGGCACGACCTACGATGGCCCGCTTACCGTCCTGGTGAACCGCCTGTCCGCCTCGGCCTCTGAGATCTTTGCCGGGGCGATCCAGGACTACGGCCGCGGCCTAGTGGTGGGCTCCTCGACCTTCGGTAAAGGCACGGTTCAAACACTCAATGACCTGAGCCATGGCCAGATCAAACTGACCCGTGCCAAGTTCTACCGCATATCCGGCGAGAGCACTCAAAACCGCGGCGTGGACCCCGACATTGCCTTCCCGAGCCTGATCGACCCCGAGCGCATTGGTGAAAGCAGCCTAGATAATGCGTTGGGCTGGGACACCGTACAAAACGTTCAGTACCGCCGCTACGGCTCACCCGAAGACTTTCTGGGTGCACTCAATACCCAGCATGAGAAGCGTGCCAAGGAAAACCCCAATTTCCGTTACCTTGAGCGTCAATCAACGTTGGCGCGCCAGCTGCGCGAACAGCACACCAGCGTCAGCCTGAACCGGGAACAACGCCAACGTGAGCTGGAAGCCCAGGAAGCCGAACAGCTATCTCTGGAAAACCAGCGCCGCCGGTCATTGAACCTGCCCGAGCTGGACGAGTGGATGGATGCACGCCTGGACAGCAGCGAGCCAGAGGAAGGCACAGAAACTGGCGAAAACGAAGATGAGGACATGCCGGTTGACCGCGCTCCGGTTCTAGAAGCCGCAGAAATCCTGCTCGACTACGCTCACCTTCAGAAAGCCCAGCGGATGGCCAAGCGTTAATTAATGTGCCACCTGCAAACAGAACGCCGGCTTCGAAGCCGGCGTTTTTTTGACCGCATAGCGCCTTATAAACAGCAAGATACGCAAAACCACCCAAATTGCCATCAGGCAGTGGGTGTGAAGGTAAAAAAATTCAGGCAGGTAAAAAATCTATAGAACCAGATCTATTAGAAAGGAAATCACATCTGGAAAGACAACAAGTAGATGGCTCCTCGAGCAGGACTCGAACCTGCGACCCAATGATTAACAGTCATTTGCTCTACCAACTGAGCTATCGAGGAATAACGCGCTACCTAGAACGGATATCCGAAAAAGGCAGTATAAAGTAGAATAGCTTGGCTCCTCGAACAGGACTCGAACCTGTGACCCAATGATTAACAGTCATTTGCTCTACCAACTGAGCTATCGAGGAACAACCTTAAGCTATTGTGTTTAAACCAGAACCAACACGTGGCGTGTTGGCTCCTCGAACAGGACTCGAACCTGTGACCCAATGATTAACAGTCATTTGCTCTACCAACTGAGCTATCGAGGAACTGCTCAAACACGGTGCGTAGTATACTGATTGAAACGTTCAGGTCAAGTATCGATTATGGGGGAATGCTAGCCCCGGGTTTGTTGTGCCCGTATAATAGGGGTTATCCAAAAGTGGCAATGCCCACGACCCGACACTTCATTCATCCCTCGTCCCCCGACGACCCATAGATGACAGGTACCGATGGCGAAGAAGCTCTTCATCAAAACGCACGGCTGCCAAATGAACGAGTATGACTCCTCCCGAATGGCGGATCTGCTCGGTGAATCTCATCAGCTTGAACTCACCGATAACGAGAAGGAAGCCGACGTTATCCTTCTCAATACGTGCTCGATTCGTGAAAAGGCCCAGGAGAAGGTATTCCATCAGCTGGGACGCTGGAAAAAGCTCAAAGATGCCAATCCTGACCTGGTGATTGGCGTAGGCGGCTGCGTGGCGAGCCAGGAAGGCGAAGCGCTGCGCAAGCGCGCACCGTTTGTGGACATGGTGTTTGGCCCGCAAACCCTGCACCGCGTGCCCTCCATGCTGGATGCACGGCGCAACAACCAGATTGCGGCAGTGGATGTCACTTTCCCGGAAATCGAGAAGTTTGACCATCTGCCCCAGCCAAAATCGGACGGCGCAACGGCGTTTGTGTCGGTTATGGAAGGTTGTTCCAAGTACTGCACTTTCTGCGTGGTGCCCTACACCCGCGGTGAAGAAGTCTCACGGCCGTTTGAAAAAGTCATGGATGAGGTTATTCACCTGGCCGATCAGGGCGTGCGCGAAATCAACCTGCTGGGCCAGAACGTTAACGCCTACCGGGGTGATAACGAGGATGGCGATGAAATTGATCTCGCCGAACTGATCGCCTGCATAGCTGCCGTGGATGGTATCGACCGCGTACGCTTTACCACCTCGCACCCGGTCGAGTTTACCGACAGCCTGATTGATGCATTTGCGGATATCCCGGAGCTTGTCAGCCACTTGCACCTGCCGGTTCAATCGGGGTCTGACCGCATTCTGAGCGCCATGAAGCGTGGTCATACAGCGGAAGAGTATATCGAGAAGATGGAGCGCATTCGTGCCAACCGTCCGGATATCAGCTTCTCTTCTGATTTCATTATTGGCTTCCCGGGTGAAACCGAAGAAGATTTTGAAGCCACGATGGATCTTATCCACCGGATCGGCTTCGATCACTCGTTCAGCTTTGTGTACTCGGCCCGCCCTGGCACGCCAGCGGCCTCGCTACCGGATGAGACACCTGAAAGCGTCAAGAAACAGCGCCTGGCGATTTTGCAGGACCGTATCCTGCAGAACGTGGCTCAGATCAGCCGACGCATGGTAGGCAGCACCCAGCGCATTCTGGTGACCGGCTTCTCGCCCAAGGACCCCGGCCAGCTTTCAGGACGCACCGAAAATAACCGGGTGGTCAACTTCCGTGCAGCCAATCCCACCGAGCTGATTGGCTACTTCGTGGATGTCGAAATCACCGAAGCGTTCCCCAATTCATTGCGCGGTGAGCTTGCGTCATCAGAGCGTTATTGAACACTCTCTTATCTTAGGTAATTGCCCCGACCCCGGTCGGGGCAGTAAGCTGAGACCTACATACATCAACTGACGGGTTTCCTACTCTTGAGCCAACCAACATCTCAGGCCAATCGCATCATTACCCTAAGCCTTGAACCCAATGATCCGCAGCGTCTTGCGAGTCTTTGCGGCCAGCAGGACGAGCACTTGAAGTTGATTGAAAGCCGTTTGGATGTGACGTTGCGCAACCGGGGCAACATGTTCCAGCTGGCCGGCGCCGCCAACCGTATCAAAGCGGCGGCCAATGTACTGGAACATCTTTACCGGGAAACCGCAGCAAGCGAGCTTTCCGCTGACACTGTGCATCTGTTCCTTCAGGAATCTGGCCTGGAAGCGCTGGAAGAAGAAGAGGATGGCGAAGGTGGCAGCGATGAAGTGATTATGCGCACGCCGCGTACCATGATCAAGCCACGCGGCCTGAATCAGCAGCGCTACGTTACCAGCATTCGCGAGCACGATATCAACTTTGGTATTGGGCCGGCGGGTACCGGTAAGACCTACCTTGCCGTAGCCGCTGCCGTTGAGGCGCTCAACCAGCAGGAAGTACGCCGCATTCTTCTGGTACGCCCGGCGGTGGAAGCGGGTGAAAAGCTCGGCTTTTTGCCGGGGGATCTGGCCCAGAAGATCGACCCGTACCTACGTCCGTTGTATGACGCGCTGTACGAGATGATCGGTTTTGAGCAGGTCGCCAAGCTGATCGAGCGCCAGGTAATTGAGATAGCGCCGCTTGCGTATATGCGTGGCCGCACGCTCAATAACTCCTACATCATTCTCGATGAGAGCCAGAACACCACGCCCGAGCAGATGAAGATGTTCCTGACCCGGATCGGCTTTGGTTCAACCGCCGTGATTACCGGTGACATCACCCAGGTGGATTTACCCCGCGGGCAGCGTTCGGGCTTATCTCAGGTGCTGGATGTTCTCAAGGACACACCAGGAATCGGGGTGACTCACTTTGCTGCCAAGGATGTGGTACGCCACCCCTTGGTACAGCGCATTATCGAAGCGTATGACGACTTTGAGTCGCAACAGGAAGTGGAAGAGCGCGCCCGCCGCGAGGCACGCCAGCAGGAACGTGAAGCGCGCCTGCAGGCCCAGGAGCGTTTTGGAGATGCATCGCGATGACCGATATCGTGATTGACCGTCAGGCAGCGATTGATGAACCTCAACTGCCGACACTTGATCAGCTCACCCAATGGGTGAGCTGTGTGTTTTCTCATCATCCGGACGATGAGCGCGAGGAGCTTACCATTCGTTTTGTCGACGAAGAGGAAAGTCAGACGCTCAACCGTGATTATCGCGGTAAAGACAAGCCGACCAACGTGCTGTCATTTCCGTTTGAAAACCCGCCTGGTATCACGCTCCCCCTTTTGGGTGACCTGATTATCTGCCACGCGGTGGTGGCAAGAGAGGCCGACGAACAGCAAAAGCCGCTGATCCAGCACTATGCCCACATGGTCGTTCACGGCACACTGCATTTAATGGGCTATGACCATATTGACGACCAGGAAGCAGAAGAGATGGAGCAGCTTGAGCGACAACTGCTGGCTGAGCTTGATATTCCTGATCCTTATCATATTTGAGCTAAAAGCCGTTACACTGACACCACGCGGCTGGTATAACGCTCCATGTCAGTGATAAAACCTATCAGTGATAAAACCTGTCAGCAATAAAACGTCTGCTGACGAACTGTTTTTATGCACGTGAAGACACCTGCTTGCCCTGTAAACAAGAGATTTGACGCATGAGCGAAGACCGATCGAGCAACCCCAATCAAAAATCCTGGCTCGAGAAACTCTTTGGCGCCCTAACCGGAGACTCCGACGAACCCAGCTCACGCGATGAGCTGATGACGTTTTTACGCCACACGGCAGGGAAATTGAAGCTGGATCAGGACGCCATCATGATCATTGAAGGCGCGCTTGAAATCAGCGACCAACAGGTGCGGGAAGTGCTCATCCCCCGCTCCCAGGTCTCGGCGATTGCCATTGATCAGGCAAGCGACGGCTATTTGCCTCTTATTCAGGAAACCGGCCACTCCCGCTACCCGGTCATCGGGGAAAACCTGGATGATATAAAAGGCATTCTGCTGGTCAAGGACCTGCTTCCACTGCTCTCTCAAACTCAGGAGAGCCGGGATGCCTTCAAGCTTGAAGACGTACTGCGTCCGGCCATGTTTATCCCTGAATCCAAACGCTTGAACAGCCTGCTCAAGGAATTTCGCGACACCCATAATCACATGGCGATTGTGGTGGATGAGTACGGCGGCACGGCGGGTATTATCACCATTGAAGATATTCTTGAGCAGATTGTCGGCGATATAGAAGATGAGCACGACACCGACGAAGAAGACGATATCCGCACGCTGGAAAACGGCCACTTTGCCATTCGCGCCCTCACGCCTATTGAAGACTTCAACGAGCGTTTTGGCACCGAATTCTCCGATGATGAATTCGACACGGTGGGTGGCTTGGTGATGCAGCAATTTGGCCATCTGCCCGGGCGTGGCGAGCATACCCGCTTTGGCGGCTGGCGCTTTGTTGTCCTCAATGCCGATAATCGGCGTATCCGCCTTTTAGAAGCCTCGCGCGACAGCGACGCTGATACCGACGAACACGCTAGCGAATAACCTGTCTATCTTTGCCGACCAATGACTTGCCGATAGGATATCGCCATGAGGCCGACGCCTGCTTTCATGCTTCAATTGCTGCTTGCCCTGGTGGCGGGTGGCTTTACCACGCTAACCGCCTCGCCGTTTGAGCTCTGGTGGCTAGGCCCTGTCGCGATTGCCCTGATGTATGTGGGCCTTCACACTTTAACGCCTGCCCAGGCCGCGCTGAAAGGCTGGCTTTATGGACTTGCGCTGTTTGCCAGCGGCACCTCCTGGGTATACGTCTCGATCCACGACTATGGCTATACCGGCGCGCCGCTGGCGGTCTTTTTAACCGCTCTGTTTGTCGCGGTGCTGGCCCTCTTTTATGCGGGCACCCTGTGGCTTTATCGGCGGTTGATGGGCGCACGGCTTGCGCTATTAACCTTTGCAGGCGCGTGGGTGCTGGGTGAAATATTGCGCACCTACCTGTTTACCGGCTTCCCCTGGCTATTGATGGGCTCAGGTTACGTCGACTCGCCACTGGCTGGCTGGGCGCCCGTGGGCGGCGTTTATCTGCTCTCCCTATGGGTAGTGCTTAGCGGCACGCTGGGAGCGGAGCTGATTCTGCGTCGTCAGTGGTGGGCGGCGGCGCCCCTTGCCGCCATCTGGCTTATTCCACTTGCCCTGCCCCACCAATGGGCGACACCCGCCAGCGAGCCCACCCGTGTCGCGCTTTTGCAAGGTAACCTGCCCCAGCTTTTAAAATGGACGCCTGAAGGACAGCGCACCGCCGCCAATACCTATAGTCGTCTGACGGCCGAAGTGGCTGATGATGCTGATATCATCATCTGGCCGGAAACCGCCCTGCCGATGATGGAAGCCCAGGCCCGCCCGTTGCTGGAGCGCGTGCAGGCCAACCTGCCGCCCGGCGTGGCGCTGATAACCGGTATTGTCCAGCTTGATGCGGCCAACCAGTATTACAACAGCGTGATTGGGGTGGGTAATGTCGACGGCAGCTATCAAAAAGAGCACCTGGTGCCGTTTGGCGAGTATTTGCCGCTTGAGAGCGTGCTACGCGGAGCGATCGACTTTTTCGATCTCCCCATGTCGAGCTTTGCCAAGGGCGCATCCAAACAAACGCCCATGCAGGCGGCAGGTATAAGCCTGGGCAATGCGATCTGCTATGAGATCATTTACTCGCAGCTAGTCGCCCGTCGTGCACAGGAGAGCGATGTGTTGCTCACCGTTTCGAACGACACCTGGTTTGGCGCCTCCATTGGCCCCCACCAGCATTTGCAAATGGCAAGGCTGAGAGCGCTTGAAAACGGCCGCTATGTGATACGTGCTACCAGCAACGGCATCACCGCCATTATCGACGACCAGGGAAGCATTGTAGCCCGTGCTCCGCAGTTTGAAACGACGGCTCTGGTAGGCGAATTTTACGCTATGGAAGGACTGACGCCGTTCACCCGTACCGGCAACTGGCCCGCATGGTTATTGGCCGCTCTCATGATACTGCCCGGCTTTCGCTTGACACGTTGTCGCGGTGAGTAGGCGGTGCCACAGGGCCGCGCTATAATAGGGCCTCTATACATTATTCAATCAGGCTGAGGGTAACGCCATGCTCAAATCACGCCCCTTTATCCTGCTCGTTGTTCTACCATTATTGCTGGTAGTGGTTCTGGGCGTTGCCATATTTGGCAGCCAAGCCATGTCGGATAGCCACGTGGATAGCAATATTCAGCGTGCCCTGGCCCAGAAGCTCGACACCTCCAGCGATATCGAGCTTTCCCAGCTACAGAAGGTGCAGTACGGCTACGGCATTTGCGGACTTTACCGTACCTCGTCTTCGGAAAATGGCTATGCGTCGTTCTTCTACGACACCGATAGCGAAAACGTGGAGCTGGATATCAATTCGCGTCTCTACAAATCGCGCTGCGGCCTCTCCTCGGTGTGTTGAGCAATGCCGTAAAACAAAAGGGGCAACGCCGTGGCGTTGCCCCTTTTGTTTATCGTTAGTTCCGATCATCCGTCTTGCGACGCTAGGCGCTTGATATCCGCCTCGGCGTCCGATACCGGATGGCTGTCGCGCACCAGAAACTGCGCCTGGCCTTCACGGTCAAAGGCGAACACGGCGCTTGAGTGGCTCACCAGGTAGTCACCGTTCTCGTTCTCTTCACCGTAATCGTAGGCGATCCGGTAGCGATTGGTCACCGCGTCGATTTCCGCCTGCTCGCCGGTCAAACCGACAAACTCGGGGCCGAAAGCATCCGTATAACGTTTTAATACCTCGGGCGTATCGCGGCTTGGATCCACGGAAATAAACAGTACCTGGATATTATCACGGGTTTCGTCATCCAGATTTCGGATGGTATCGCCAAGCCTTGCAAGTGTGATCGGACAGACATCAGGGCAGAAGGTATAGCCAAAATAGACGAGCGTCGCTTTTCCTCGATAATCCTCGCCTTGTACCCTTTCGCCCTCTTCATCGGTCAACGAAAAATCAAGCGCTGGCATGATGTCGCCAATATCCGTGGTGCGCCAGCTCTGGTCGCTGCAACCTGCCAGCAAAAACGTTGTTAGCCCCGCGAGCAACAGCTTATACATATAAGGCTTTCCTGTCTGGTATTTACAATGAAGCGGGAGAGACAACGTCAAACGTGACGGGCAGGCGCTGCTCATCGCTAAACTTGAGCTCGACGTCAGCCTTGTCCCCTTCGCTTAAAGGCGCGGCGCGGCGCAGGAACATCAGGTGATGCCCTTTGGGAGCAAACTCAATACGCTCGCCGGGGCCAATCTCGATGGATTCGATGGCATGCATATGCGCCATGCCGTTGTGCTCCGAGCTTACGTGCATCTCAACATGTTCAAAGGCGGGGCTTTCAGCGCCCACCAAGGTTACGGTCTCGTCGCCTGAATTTTGCAGATCGAAGTAGCCGGCCCCAGGAGTGTTACCAGGCAGCAGGCTTAATCGGGCGTTGGTGACTTCCAGGCTTTGTGCCTGGGCAACACCCGTCGTTAGCAACAGCGTAAGAGCACTCAATGCTATGCCCTGGCAGGCCCGGCAAATCAGCACGCCGGATAGTTTATTAGCCATTACTCAATACTCCGTTCAAAGGGGAATGGCTGCACTAAAACCGCACAGCCAACGCAGATACCAAGCCAGCATGTCGTGCATTTTATGCAGCGTTTATAAAACTTTAGCTACCATAGCCTGATCCCGCGTTTCTACAACCCACCTGCGACATTATGTCAATCATGGGTCATTTATGCGCGGCTTAATGATAGGGCCGAAAAACGACAAAGCCCTGACTACTACTAGCCAGGGCTTTGTCAGGCACTAATTAAGCGTTTCCAGAAGCGCAACCACTCATCAGGAAATCTCGCTGAGCACTTCCGGAATGGTCATTTTCACATAGCGCCCAGGGGCCGGTTCAATGACGTCAAGCTTGCCCTGCCCCGGCTGTCTTGCCGGTACCATTTCCTTCACATCGGCATAGCCATTTTGCGTCATCCAGTCCTGCCAGTGCGGCCACCAGGAGCCTTCATTGTATGTGGCGTTTTCCAGCCACGTCTCATGGCTTTCGGGCAGCGTGTCATTACTCCAGTAACCATACTTGTTCTTTTGGGGAGGATTAACAACCCCGGCAATATGTCCGGAGCCGCCCAGCACAAAGGTCACAGGTCCCTTGGGCAGCAGCGCACCATAGTACGTGCTGTTCCACTTGGCGATATGATCCTCTTTGGTCGATACAAAGTAGCTAGGCGTTGACACCTTGCGCAGGTCAATCTTCACACCATCAAGCTCAATACCGCCAGGCTCTACCAAACGATTCTCAAGATACATATGGCGCAGGTACCAGGCATGGGTACCTGCAGGCAAGTTGGTGCCGTCGGTATTCCAGTGAAGCAGGTCGAAAGCCGAAGGCATTTCGCCCTTCAGATAATTGTTGATGTAAAACGACCAGAAAAGATCGTTTTCGCGCAGCAGGTTAAAGGTATACGCCATGGAGCGACCATCCAGGTAACCTTTGAGCTGCATGGTTTGCTCAAGCCCTTGAAGGACGGCCTCATTCAGAAATACGCCGATATCGCCAGGGTCCCGAAAATCCTGTAGCGTGGCCATATAGGTGACCGATTTGACCCTATCCGCTTGTCGCGTACCGGCCAGGTAGCCAACGGTCGAAGCTGTCAGCGTACCACCCACACAGTAGCTCACCAGATTGACCGACTTTTCTCCACAGGCGCGCTCGATGGCATCCATGGCACTAATCGGCCCCATCTGCATATAGTCAGCCCAGGTAACATCATGCTGCTCGGGACCTGGATTGAGCCATGAGATCAAAAACACCGTATGACCTTGATCAAGCATCCATTTGACCATGGAATTGTCTTGGCGCAGGTCAAGAATGTAGTACTTGTTAATCCACGGCGGCACGATCAGAAGCGGCGTCTTGAAGGTTTTTTCTGTGCTTGGCGCATACTGGATAAGCTGCATCAGCTCGTTTTCATATACAACCGCGCCGGGGGTAACGGCAATGTTTTCGCCGATGTCAAAGGCATTGCGCTCGGTCATGCACACGTTGATGCCTTCGGCGGAGTTTTCAAGATCTTCACGCAGCCGAGCCAGCCCTTCAACCAGGTTCTGCCCGCGGGTTTCAAGCGTGCGCCGCATGACTTCAGGGTTGGTAGACAAAAAGTTGGTAGGCGCCATGGCGCTCACTATCTGGCGGGCATAAAACGCCAGATTGCGCTGCTGAGTGCTGTCCATGCCGTCAAGGCTTTCAACCAGTTCTTCCACCATCTGCGAAAACAGCAGGTACTGCTGCATGATCGACGCATAGTGGGGGTCTTGCGTCCAGGCCTCGTCTTTAAAACGCCGATCACTTTTAGAAGGCGTAATCAAAGGGGCAACCTGCTCACCCGCCAGGGCGCGCATACTTTGCTGCCATAAAAGCCACTGGTCCTGCAGCAGACGCGTCTGGGTTTGCCACAGCAGGGCCGGATTCTTCATCAAGGCCTGGGCGCCCGCCTCAAAGCTTTTGCGCATATCTTCATGAATTGAGCCCGCAGCTTCAGTAGGTACCATACGCGCCAGCAGGTCCTGCATCAGCCCCTGATACTGGTCGCCAACCTCTTTAAGCTGGGCATTCCAGGCCTGCATGTCTTCATACGACATGGAAGCCGACGACGTTTCCCATGCTGACTGCATACTTGTTCCCCTCACGCTTAGCGCTGCACAGGCCTAGCGTATCATCAAGACAATAAGCAAACGGCGCCCGAAGGCGCCGCGAACAGGCTGCCAGGTTACTTGCGGGAAGAGTTGCTGGAAGCGGCGCCAGGCTGCTCGCCCTTGGCAGCAGAGGTCGCCTGATCTGCCATCTGCTGGCCAGCATCGCTAAATAGCTTCTCCATTTCGGTCTTGAACTGCAGGCTCATCTCACCCATGGTGCGCGCATCTTCCTGCATCTGCTGAGAAAGCTCGTTCATCATCTCGGCCTGCTGGGCGCCGAAATCACGCAGGCTTTCCGCATCCTGAACGGCGGTTGCACTGCGAATGCGCTCGGTACCCATCTGGCTATAGCGTTTCATGGCCTCTAGTTGATACTGGGTCATCTTTTCCATGTTATTGAGCATCAACGAATTAAGCTTTCGCATGGGCTCAAACATCTGGCGGGTCTGGGCGTTAAAGGCGTCCATCATCTTGTCTTGCATGGTGTCTGCTCCTCTGTCGATTCCAAAAATAAGCCACCAACGGCTCATAAGAACGTGATTTGCTGCACTGCAAAAAAGAGTAATCCTTGGCCTACTGGTTTGCAATAACACTTGATGCAACGTTACTCACCAGGCACTTGCTTACCGACCAATTCACGAACGCACCGTGCGCTCTTACTCCGCCTTTCCTTTACTACTACGTGAGCGGGAAGACGCTGCCGTCTTGGAAGCCGTCTCTCCATCGGGTGTACTGCCTGTTGCAGGCTCGCTTTCACTTACGTTGCTGCTCGCCTTGCCAGTACCAGCATTACCTGCCTGGCGCAACATATCCAGCATCATCTGCTGATAGGTACCGAAGTTTGCCAACCCTTGCGAAAGCCCCTGCTGCATCATGGGCTGCTGCAAGAAGGGCTGCATCAGGCTCATGGGATCATAGCCGTCGACGCCCGTCTCCATCTGGCGCTGAATATTTTCCAGCAGGCTCTGCTGAAACGCTTCAATGTCGGGCAGACCCAACGCTTGGCGAAATTCATTCGGGGTCAGATCAAACTCAACGTTAATCTTCATGGGCAGCTCCTCAACCGTCTTTTTTGAGTGTAGCAGCGTTATGCGAAATGTAGCGGGCTTTAACGCTGCCTGGCCTGCGCCAACGCTATGCTTGCACCAAGCGCGGCGTATCAACACTCACGTCACCATTTTGCCCACGGTTGCGAAGCCAGTGGTCAAGCAGGGTAATCGCCATCATGGCCTCGGCAATGGGCGTTGCGCGAATACCCACGCACGGGTCGTGGCGCCCTTTGGTAATCACTTCGACCGACTCCCCGTGGACATCGATGGAGCGCCCGGGCGTGGTAATGCTCGAGGTGGGCTTTAACGCCAGCCTGGCCACAATGGGTTGCCCGCTGGAAATACCGCCCAGCACACCACCGGCGTGGTTGGAGAGAAAGCCATCCGGGGTCATCTCATCGCGATGTTCGCTACCGCGCTGGGCGACCGAGCCAAAGCCTGCGCCAATTTCGATGCCTTTTACCGCATTAATGCTCATTAACCCGTGCGCCAGTTCAGCATCCAAACGGTCGAATACTGGCTCACCCAGCCCGACTGGCACGCCTTCGGCAACCACAGTAATTTCTGCACCCACGGAATCCTGGTCGCGACGCAGCTGATCCATATAGGTCTCAAGCTCGGCCACCTTGGCAGGGTCCGGGCAGAAAAAGGCGTTCTGCTCGACGGCTTCCCACTCTTTGAATTCGATCTTGATGGGGCCAAGCTGGCTCATGTAGCCGCGGATCTGTATACCCTGGGCGGCCAGATACTTCTTGGCAATCGCACCTGCCGCCACACGCATGGCGGTTTCACGGGCGCTTGAACGACCACCGCCGCGGTAGTCGCGGTGACCATACTTGTGATGATAGGTGTAGTCCGCATGGGCGGGGCGGAACTGGTCCTTGATCTTTGAATAGTCTTTCGAGCGCTGGTCGGTATTTTCGATCAGCAGACCAATCGAGGTACCGGTGGTCTTGCCCTCGAAGACCCCAGAAAGGATACGCACCTGATCAGGCTCCTGGCGCTGCGTGGTATGCCGGGAGCTGCCGGGGCGACGGCGGTCCAGGTCACGCTGCAAATCCTCTTCGCAAAGCGGAAGCCCTGGCGGGCAGCCATCCACGATTGCACCCAGCGCAATTCCGTGGCTTTCCCCAAAGGTGGTCACGGTAAACAGTTTGCCAAAGCTATTGCCAGACATGGGCGTTAATTCCTCACGCAAAAGACGCCGCATGGGCGTCGAGTTCAGCGGCGCTCAAGACAAAGACGCCCTGGCCGCCACGCTCGAAGTCAAGCCACATGAAAGGCACGTCGGGAAACGCAGCTTCCACATGGCGGTCAGAATTGCCAACTTCCACAATCAACCAGCCTGTATCGGTCAAATGGCTGCGCGCCTCGCGCAGAATGCGCCGCACGATATCCAGTCCATCCTTGCCGGCACCCAGCGCCAGCGCAGGCTCATGGCGAAACTCGGCAGGCATGGTGGCCAGATCCCGCGCATCGACATAAGGCGGGTTGGAAACAATCAAATCAAAGCGCTGGCCTTCAAGCCCGTCAAAGACATCTGATGCCACTGCCCGCACCCGGTCGCCTACGTCGTGACGGGTGATATTTTCCCGAGCGACGGCCAGCGCATCCTGGCTGATATCGGCAAGCGTCACTTCGCAGGTAGGTAGATAAAGCCCGGTGGCAATACCGATACAGCCGGAGCCGGTGCACAGATCCAGCACGCTTTCCGGCGGCTCTTCAGGGAACCAGGCCGAAAACCCATCTTCAATCAGCTCAGCAATCGGCGAGCGCGGAATCAATACTCGTTCATCCACGTTAAAGGGGTGACCGGCAAAGAAGGCCTCGCCCAGCAGGTACGGCAACGGCTGACGCGTGTTAACACGCGCTCGCGCCAAGGCGATAATCCGCTGGCGCTCAACGGGTAAAAGCCGGGCCTCCAGCACGCCGGGGTCAACGTTCCAGGGCAGGTGAAGCGCGCCTAGACACAGCGCCACCGCTTCATCCCAGGCGGACTGCGTGCCGTGGCCATAGTGCAGCCCGGCTAGATAGAACTCGCTGGACACCCAGCGCAGATAGTCGCGTAGCGTAAAAAGATCGCTCACCAATGCCGTATCCGGCAACGAAAGGGTTGAGTGAGAGGTCTCGGCATTGAGGTGCGTGGTCACAGCGACTCCTGTTAAGCGAAAATCATCCGTACAGCCATAATACGGCTACACTCGTTTGATAAAGAAAAGATTGTACCTTTGACGCCGTCCGGTTCACAGCAGCGCTCAGCTCGCTATACTGTCGCCTCTTGCTAGTATTCTCACAGCCCCTTTTACTTTCCACCACTTGAGCCTGACATGACGCGACGCCGCCACCTGCCTAACGATGACGATATCAGCGCCTTTCGCCAGGCGCTGCAAGCTGCAGGCGTGCGCCGCATTGCAACCAATCAGGCGGACCCCGGCAAGCCCAAGCGCAACGCTGATGCCCATCAGGCGCGGCGCAACGCGGCGGTCGAAAGCAGCACTCCCCAGGCCAGCGGGCGCACATCTGATGGCCGAGTAGAGGCCGTGCGTCCTTCCGAGTACCTGGAATTTAGCGTGCCCGATTTACCCTGGCGCACCTTTAGTCAGTTAAAGCGCGGCCAAACGGAGTGGCAGGCGGGGCTAGACCTACACGGCTACACGCTGGAAGAGGCCCGCGCGGAGCTGGAAAGCTTTCTGCGTGACGCAGCAAGCCAAGGGCTGCGCTGCGTTCTGGTGGTTCACGGCAAGGCATGGGGCACAAATGCCGACTTCCCGGTGCTTAAAAGCCATACCAATACCTGGCTGCGCGAATGGCCGGGCGTGCTGGCGTTCTGCTCCGCGATTGATATCGATGGCGGCACTGGGGCTGTCTACATACTGCTGCGTAAGCGCGGAGCGTAGGCCAGCCTCTCAGACTACTCAGTGGCGTCCGAAGCGATGCCGGGCATACGCCGCTCAAGCGCTTCGTCGGCCAAGTGCCGCCCTAGCCGAATCAGGTCCTTGGCACGGTGAAACTCATGCGTACTGCACACCGTTTTGGGTATCTCGATCAGTACATCCGGCGGGTAGCCGGCAATCTTGTACTTCGCCAGCGCCGCCTGGGTGATATCGAACGACTCCAGAATCATGCCGAGCCGGCTCCATTCGCGCTTGCCGCGGGCCTCAGGCGTCTCCTCTTCACCGTCATCGTCCTCCCCGTTACCTCCGAGGCCGTCCCATAGCCGCTTGGTGGCTTCGCGCACATCGCTCATCCAGCCGCCCATGTTGGCGTCGCGTTCACGCTCCAAGGCCGTGCGGCTATCATTCTCTTCGCGCTCTTTGGGCAGCAACTCTTCCAGCGACACCGGTTGCGGGCTATGCGCCGTCACGTTAACGGCAATCACCAGGTCGGCATCGTGCGCCGCGACGATCGGCATGATCGGCAAGGGGTTGAGCAGCCCGCCATCGACCAGCATCTGATCGCCCATGCTGACCGGGGTAATCACACCTGGGATGGCGATAGAGGCACGGATGGCGCGCAGCAGCGAGCCGCTTTGAAACCATACCTCGCGCTGGCGAACCAAATCAGTGGCAACGGTAGTGACGGGTATCGGCAAATCTTCAATCAGTACATCGCCCACCAGCGCTTCCAGCTTGTTCATTATCTTATTGGCGCGCATGGCACCCATGGGGCTCCAAGTCACGTCGACAAGCCTTAACACATCCAGGTAGTCCAGGTTACACACCCACTCGCGGTACTCGGGTAGCTTTCCCGACGCGTAGATACCGCCAATCAGCGCGCCCATGGAACACCCGGAAATGGAAACAATCTCGAAGCCACGCGCCTCTAACGCCTCAATCACACCGATATGGGCGTAGCCACGCGCCCCGCCGCTGCCCAGTACCAGAGCGACTTTTTTGCCACTGCTCATGTGCGTCAGTTGAGTCATATTTGTCCTTGTTTTTCTAGACTTATCGCCAATTTACCATTACCTGCCTGCCACCTTGCGCCAGTGAGCGGCCACCTTATCTGCCACGGCAATGGAACCTCTGGGTTCCAGATGCAGGTGATGCCCGCCGGGCAGCACGTGGCGCGTAAGCTCGTTAACCGCCTGACGCGCCTGCCCGGCCCACTCGCGCTCGCCTAAAATCCCCCGATCACCTTCAATCAACAGTACCGGCGCCTGAATACAGGCAAGCTGAGCTAATACCTGTTCGGGCGTTAACCGCACCAGAGAAGGCTTCAGCAGCCGGGTGTCGGTACGCATCTGCACATGGCCATCGGCGGTGGCTTCGGTGTTGCGCTCGACAAGCGGCGTGGCTGTGATGCTATCCAGCGCCGTGACCCCGCCCGCTACCCGTGCGGCGACGGCGCGTTCAATATCCGGGTAGCGCGGCGGCCGTGACAGCGGCCGTCGATAAGCAATCAGCCCTTTACGCAGCTGGTTAGCGGTTTCGTCAGCCGGGGTATTGAGTGCGCCCAGCCCGTCAATCAGGGTTAGTCGGGCAACCCGCTCCGGCAGGGCAGCGGCCAGCAAACAGGCTACCGCCGCCCCCATGGAGTGGCCTAACAGCGAAGCCTGTTCAATACCCAGTTCGTCCATGACATCCAGCACGTCATGGCAGTAATCCCAAAGCGCGTAGTCACTGCCTGCCGGCACGTGCCTCGAATGACCGTGGCCGCGAAAATCAATTCCCACAATGCGGACATCCAGGGCATCAGCCAGCAGTGGCGCCAGACGAGTAAAACTTGCGGCGTTGTCCAGCCAGCCGTGCAGGGCCAGCCACGTTGGTGCACCGGGGCGCCCCCAGCCAAGCGCCGCCAAACGTCCCTGGGCGAGTAAAAGCGATTGAGCGGCGCGAGGTGCGCGCATAGCGGTGGGTTCAGGCATGCGTTTTTTCCCTGACAAATATTGTTTTCCTGACAAATACTGTTTCCCTGACAAGTATCGTTTTCCTGGCAAAGCGGCCACTCTTGCCCCTTGTAAGAAGTGCAGGCTGAAATCCATAGATGACGGTATAAGCGACAAACGTTACCATGCCAAGCGCAATTCTTCTGCCGCTTTTCCCTTTCGATTGTTAATGGTGACTCTATGAAACCACGTCGCGATACGCGCGCCCGTAACCTTGTTTTTCTTATTGCTGTGGTGAGCGCCATCGTGGTGGGCCTGTGGCTAGCCCGCTAACCTAATTACGGTATAGGTTCGGCGCTTGCAATTTCCTCCTCCTGAATAAATACTGTATATACATACACATTAAATTCATTGAGGATGCCGACGATGTCGTTTCCGCCATCGCCCGTCGCGCCAGCCTTGCCGTTAACATTTCAGCCGCTGCCTTACTCCTCCCTGCAAGGCCGCGCTGGTTTTAGCGGCTTTCCATCGCCAGCGCAGGATTACGAGCCGCGCACGCTCGACCTTAATACGCGTTTGATCAAGAACCCGACCCAAACGTTTTATCTTACGGCGGCAGGCGACAGCATGGAGGGCTGGGGGATTTTCGAAGGCGATCTGTTGGTCGTTGACCGCAGCATCAAACCTCGCCTTGGCCACATTCTGGTCGCGATGCTAGAAGAAGAAGTGCTGATCAAACGCTACGCGCTTTATCGCGGCACCCCTCACCTCTGCTCGGCACATCCTCACTACCCGCCTCTTCCTCTGGAAAATACCGACTGTCAGCTATGGGGCGTGGTGCGTGCCGTTATCCACGAGTATCTGCGATGATCGGCCTGGTGGATGCCAACAACTTCTACGTCAGCTGTGAGCGTGTGTTTGACCCTTTCCTGGAAGGCAAACCCGTGGGTGTCATGTCGAACAACGACGGCTGTATCATCGCCCGCTCTGCCGAGATGAAAGCCATGGACATCCCTATGGGTATTCCGTCTTTCAAGCTCGAAAGCTTGCGCAAGCGTGGCGAAGTGTACTTAAAGTCATCCAACTACGAGCTGTATGGCGACATGTCGGCAAGGCTGTGCCAGCTTCTGCGCGATGCGTGTCCTGCGGTATCGCCCTACTCCATCGATGAAATGTTTATCTATCTGGAAGAATTCAGCGACAGGCAGTGCCAGATTCTGGGCGAGTGGCTACGTCGACGTATTCGTCGTCATTTAGGGCTGCCCGTATGCGTCGGATTCGCCCCCACCCACACCCTGGCCAAACTGGCCAACCACCTGGCCAAACAGTCGCCGAATTACCAGGGCGTGTGTCTGCTACAGGCACAAAGTGCCACGACGACGGCGCTGCTTAAACAAACGCCCGTGGGCAGTGTATGGGGTATTGGTCGCCGGTTAGCCGAGCGCCTCGCCGTCAACAAGATTTATACCGCCTGGGATTTGCACGAAGCCGACCTTCAGCAACTGCGTAAACGCTTTTCCGTGGTGCTGGCCCGTACCGCGCTGGAATTACGTGGCACGCCCTGCCTGCATATGAATGACCTAGATCAGCCGCGTCACCGCATCATGACCTCGCGATCGTTCGGTCAACCTACCGGGGTAAAGGAAGAAGTGCATAATGCCCTGCGCCGCCATGCCCAGCGCAGTGCGGAGAAACTTCGTCAGCAGCGCAGCCTGACGCGGGCGGTGATGATCTTTTTAAATACCAACCGCCATCGCCGCGACCAACCCCAGTATTATCCTCACGCCATGATTCCCTTATCAGCTCCCAGTGACGATACGCGAACGATTCTAGAAGCCGTGCGCCAAGGACTTGAGCAGATCTACCGACCGGGCTATCGGTTTATAAAGGCAGGAGTAATGCTGCTGGACCTTGTGGATGGCGAACAGCACCAGCTCTCGTTACTGAGCCCACCACCGCGCAAGCGTCACTCTTACCTGATGGCCACGCTGGATGACATCAACCAGCGTATGGGGCAAGGCACCATCAGCTTTGGTATGACTAACGCCGAGGCTGCCTGGCAGCTGCGCTGCGCGCACCTTTCAAAGCGTTACACCACTCGTTGGGATGAACTTATGCAGGCCGGCACCCACCCAGGCGCCATCAAAGAGTGCGATTTACGCAAGCAGACGCTACCCTAGGGAGGACTTAAACAAAGGAAATATTGCTGCTATGCCATTGGAAAGGCCCGATAAAGAGTTCGCCCCCTCTCCAGACTTGGCGCAACGCTGGGCGCATCGCTATATCAGCCGCCTGCTGACGCGTAAGCCCTCTTTAAGTTCTCCCAACCCGCTTGCCATCAGGCGTATCAAACGCTGGACGATGGTATGGGCCGCCGTCGCCGGGATTATTTCCGGCTCGCTTATCGGCGGTGGCGAGTGGTGGATGAAAGCGATCGCCATTGATGGCTGGTCGGATATGAGCCTTGGCGAGCAGATGCCTTACTGGATCGCCTATTACGCGGCGGCAGGCGTGATTACCGCTTTCGAAATCGGGTTTCTGTACTGGAACTCACTGCGGGGTGTTACCCAGATCGTTCATCTGGCGGGCCTGGAATATTCACAGCGCGACGCGTTTGCCCCCTCTATGCAATTGACCGTTCACGGGATCGCCCGGATTGCGCTTGAATACCCAAGCTCCGGTAACACCATTTATGGCATTAACCCTCACGCCTATCTGCATGGTTGGAAGCTGACGGTTAAAGCCCTGCTTTACCGGTTAAAAATAAGTTTAAGCAGCTTTCTTCTGCGCGTAGTAATGCGCCGCCTGCTGGGGCGCCTTGCCCTACGCGGCTTTATTCCTATATTAATGGGGCCACTGTACGCCATCTGGAACGCCTGGATTGCCGCACGCGTGCTGCATCAGGCGCACCTGGTGGCTTATGGCCCGCCGCGGATCAACGCCTTGATGGAAGAGCTCAACGAGCTGCCGCTTGCCCAGCGCCAGCTGGTTGTGCAGGGAATTGGCGAGCTGATGATGCGCAACCGTCACCCGCACCCCAATCTGGTACTGCTGCTATCGCAGCTGCTGGCAACGCTGCCGGACAAACCCCAAAGCATCGATATCGATTGGCCCGAGACGCTCAGGCAGTATGCCAACCTTGAGCAGCAAGAACGCGCTGAGGTGTTGGAAAGCCTAACCCAGGCCGTCATTCTCAGCGGACCTTTTAAAGGGGCCAAGAGAGATTTCCTAAGGGAAGTGCATGCTCACTGCCAGACGCCGCTGCATGAACAATCCGTTGTTGTTCAGCAGCAGCGCTGGCTGTCAGGGGAAGAGACTAGCGTGTCGTTAGCGCCTTGCGCAGCCGCGGGCTAACCAGCTCGCCGGCAATTCCCATCAGTACAAGAATGCCTAGCAGCCACGGCCAGTGCTCTGAAAAGGTAACGGTATAAATACCTAATGCGTCGGCGAAAATAACCAAAATCCCCAAGGGACTGACGTAACGGACCATGGCAAGCCACAGCGCATATGGCAGTGGCGCCAAGCCAAGCTCATCGCGGAACGTCTCATTCTTGAGCACAAAACCTGCCAGCACAACGGTGCCCAAACCGCCCAATGGCATCATCCAGCGTGAGGTAATGTAATCCAGCCAATCAAAGAAGGTCTTGCCGGCCAACGTCCAGTCAGCGCCCACATTAAATGACAGCATGGCCGCAGTGCTGATCAACCAAAGCACAATACCTGTGCTCCATGCGGCCGAGCGGCGAGAGAACCCTTTGTTATCGCATAACCAGGAAACGGTGGCTTCGACCATCGAGATTGAAGACGTCAGCGCGGCCATGGAGAGCATCACGAAAAACAGAATTCCGAACAGCGTGCCCAGCGGCATGGCCTGGAAAGCCAACGGCAAACTCATGAAGATCAGCCCCGGGCCTTCGCCAGGGTTCATGCCGTTGGCAAAAATGACCGGAAAAATCGCCAGCCCCGCCATCAAGGCAACAGCGGTATCAGCAATTGCCACGCTGATAGACGTACGCCCAATAGAGGCACCTTTAGGCAGGTAACTGCCGTAGGTAAGAATGGCGCCCGAGGCAAGCGAGAGGGTAAAGAACGCATGGCCAAGTGCCGCCAGCATGCCTTCACTGGAAAGGCTGCCGGCATTGAAGGAGAACAAGAAGCGAACCGCGTCGCCAAAACCGCCAGAAAACATGCCGAAGACAATCAGCAAGAGCAGCATGATGACCAGGCCCGGCATCATCCAGCCGACGCTTTTCTCGATGCCTTCCTGAACGCCCTTGCCCACAATGACCATGGTGATCAATGTGACCAGGGTACTCCAGAAGCCCAGGTTAAGCGGGTTGGCGTTATTGGCCCCAAACACTGCGGCCATATCGTCAACGCTGGTACCCGCCAGGCCGCCGGTGAGCATCTTCCACAAATAAGAAAACGACCAGCCTGCCACTACCACGTAAAACGATAGAATCAAAAAGCCGCACAGCATGGCCATCCAGCCAAGCAGCGACCACGCCGACGAACGGCCTGACTCATTGACCACGCGACGAATCGCGTCGATGGGGCTGCCGCGCCCGCGCCGCCCGAAGGCGATCTCGCTCATCATCACCGGCACGCCCACGGCAAAAATACACGCCAGATAGACCAGCACAAAAGCGCCACCGCCATACTCGCCGGTGATATACGGGAATTTCCAGATATTGCCCAGCCCAACGGCGGAACCCGTTGCCGCTAGCACGAACCCCCAGCGGCCCAGCCACTGGATGCGAGGTTGCTCGGAAGACGCCATGACCATCCTTCTTGTTTGAAAAAGCGCTTATCCTAGAGGATTTCGCACCAAAAGCACAAAACTCTCGTTAACACTTTTATAAACTGCCGGAAACATGAGCCTAACGCGCAACCGAAAGCGCTTTTGCCTCGGCATCCAGGCGCTGAGCGGTGTGATCCACCTGGCGTAAATAGGCAAGCAGCACGGCACCGAGCAGCACAAAACCGCCAGCCAGCCAAAGGCCCACGGTATAGTGGCCCGAGGCTTCGGCCAGTACGCCGGTTAATGCGGGTGCAAAAATCTGCGCGGCACCATACGCCAGGGTCATCTGGCCCATTATCCGTGCCGGGCTTGCCGGGTAGAGCTTGCCCGCCATGGTGAGCACCAGGCTCACGCAGCCAAGAAAGGTGCCGCCATACAGCACGGCGCTCAGCATCACGACAGCGAGATTGGCGGTAATGGCAGGCAGCACAATTCCTACCACCTGAATGCTCATCGCGATGATCAAGGCCCCCAGGTAACCTACCCGCCGGGCGATGAGGTCCCACAGCATAACGGCCGGTGCGGCCGAAAGCCCCACCACGGCAAAGGTCCAGTTGCCCATTCCCGCCAGTAGCGGTTCGCGCTCCACGATGGTGACAATAAAGGTGGCGTTAATCACATAGCCGTAGCCAGCACAGAAATAAGCAGGCAACATCAAACGCATAAAGGTACGCGAAGGAGGAATGGCGGCAGGCAATTCAGTTCGGGCGCCAGCAATTGGTTTTACCGGACGCGGCAGCCAGCGCCAGGCGGGTATTAACAGCACCGCCCCCAGCAGGCCGAAAACCCACCACTGCGTCTGCCAGTCAAGCGCGCGGGAAAGCATGAACTCTACCGCTACGGCCGCCAGAACGATCCCCAGGCCAAGCCCGGCAAAATGAATGCCGAGCTCGCCGCGCTGCTGGTGCTGCATCAGCCAGTGAAGAATCAAGCCTGATGCCAGGAGCATGGCGGCGCTGCTGGAAAGGCCCGCAAAAAAACGCAGCCCCGCCCACAGCCAAAAGCTATCCGTCAAGGCCATGCCGACGGTGGTGAGCACGGCCAGCACCAGGCCAATGCGGTAAAGCGTATCCTTGATATAAATGCTGTGAATCAAGGCCGCCAGCACGGCACCCAGCATATAGCCTGCGTAGTTGAGCGCGGCAAGCCAGCCCCCGTCAGCATCGCCCATCCAGGTTTGCTGCTGCATGACCGGCAAAAGCGGCGTGTAGGCAAAGCGGGCGATCCCAATACACAGGAGTTGGCTGAAGACCCCGGCCAGTAAGACCTTGTAGCGCTGAACGCGTAGCGTGGCTTTGCTCATGCTCTCTCCTGTGGCACTTGCTTATTACTGCCTGGGCCGTTGTTTCCAGGTAATTAGCCTGCATATTACGTGTACAGAGCCACACTCCACATCGTCTAATAGTGGAAGAGCCGCGTTAATCTGGCAGACTAGTCATACGCATAACCACATGGCATAACCACATGGAGAGTTGAGATGAGCGATACAGCAAAACCCTGGACGCAGCCCATGCCCGACGCGCAGTTCAAGCTGATGCGCGATATTCTGGCAGCCCCAAGCCCGGTGGGCCTGGAAGCGGCGATGACTTACGGCGTGCTCAAGCCGCATTTTGAAAGCTTTGCTCCCAAGGACTGGCACCTGCACCAGTTCAAGGGCAATGCGGGCGTGGTGCTGGACACCCACCCCGAGCGCGACGATATGTTCACCGTCATGATCATCGGCCATGCGGACAAGATCCGTATGCAGGTGCGTTCAATTGGGGAAGACGGCAAGATCTGGATCAACACCGATTCGTTCCTGCCGACGGTGCTGATCGGTCATGAGGTTAAGCTATTCAGCGAGGACCCGGAACAGCCCGGCAGCTACCGCTGCATCGAAGGCGGCACGGTAGAAGCGCTGGGTGCCATTCACTTCTCTGACCCGGCGCAGCGCGATGGCAGCAAAGGGCTCAAGAAAGAGCAGATCTACCTGGACCTGCAGATTCACGGCGAAAACAAGAAGCAGCAGGTGCTGAATCTGGGCGTGCGCCCCGGCGATTCGATCATTTTCGACCGCCCCATTCGCCCGGGCTTTAGCCCTAACACGTTTTATGGCGCCTACCTGGATAACGGCTTGGGCTGCTTTGTAACCGCTGAAGTTGCCCGGCTGATTGCCGAGGCAGGCGGTACCGAAAACGTGCGCGTACTGTTTGCGATTGCCAGCTACGAAGAGATTGGCCGTTTTGGTAGCCGCGTAATGGCTGGCGAGCTAAAACCCGATGCGCTGATTGGTGTGGACGTGAATCATGACTACGTGGCCGCCCCAGGCATCGGTGACAAGCGCATGCAGCCGCTGGAAATGGGCAAGGGCTTTACCATGTCGGTCGGCTCGATCGCCAGCGAACAACTCAACCGTATCATCGCCACCGCCGCCAAGGAGCAGGACATTCCGATGCAGCGCGATATGGTGGGCGTGGATACCGGCACCGACGGCATGGCGGGCGTACTGGCTTCTATTGACAGCGCTGCCACGTCAATTGGCTTCCCTATCCGTAATATGCATACCATTTCGGAAACCGGAAACACCCAGGACGTGCTGGCGGCTATTCATGCCCTCACCCACACCCTGCAAGCGCTGGATAAACTGCCCAACCTGGAGCGCGAGTTCCTGGATAACCACCCGCGCCTTGACCAAGCAAGTCCGCTTGCCCACCAAGGGCACGCGAAGCCTGAAAACGCAAAGTCTGAAAGTAGTGACGAGAAATAAGCTCGCTGCTGCGTCATAAAAAGAAAGCCCCAGGCATCACTGCCTGGGGCTTTATTGGTTCCTCCGTAATCTTTCCTTACGAACATCCTGTTCGTGCCTCCCTGGTTACCTCAAGCACTCCTTGCTTGTTCTTCCTGCCCACCTTTCCTTGTAGTGCTGCCTACTCTGAACTCGAAATGTGTCAAACACATTAACCTGGGATAGAAAAACTTAAAAAAGCGCCATTCATAGTTAAAACGTATGGATCAGCGCATGAACCCCGCTTAATGACCGCCAATAAATAGCGCAGGTAACGCTTGCTGCTATACTTTGAACGTATCATTTTTTTAATACCACACAGGGATGTCACCACACGGGAAACGCCAATAACCCCATAGGGAGGAAGTCATCGTGCGCGATATTATGGTCAGTCATAAAGTTCACGGTTTGGATCTAATCTGCAGGCGCTGCGGTAATTCAGAGTCACCCACCACGCCGTACCTCAACCGCTTTCGCTTGGAAGGCACTGGCAAAGACATTACCACGTTGCGTTGTCTAAATTGTCAGACAGCGGTATCCCTACCTCTAAGTCAGTTAAACTCGCTTTTCTATCATTACGCCTGCTAAAAAACGGGGGCGGTGACCGCGCTGCCCTTCATACCAAAGTCTACCCATTACGACCAACGACGTATAAACGAAAGTGGTAGCATGCTCTCTCCTTATTGTTAGCAAATTGCTGATAAATTTATGCTGTAGCGTCAGGAGAGACGGATGGGAATATCATTATCGAATTGGCGCCACTGGGTACCATTATTAGCAGGGCCACTTCTTTTTGTACTGATACAGCTCGTGTTGCCCGAGACGCTTATTGACCCCGCGCCTCGTACGGTTCTTGCCTTGACTGTCTGGATGGGTACTTGGTGGGTAACCGAACCCGTACCTATCCCCATCACCTCTTTCTTACCCATGCTGGTGTTACCCTTAAGCGGCGTAATGGTGCTGGATGAAGCCGTGGTGGGCTATGCCAACCCGGTTATCTATATGTACATGGGCGGGTTTATTCTGGCGATTGCCATTGAGCGCTGGAATCTGCACCGGCGTATTGCGCTGGCAATCGTCAACCGTATCGGCAATAGCCTGCGCAGCATTGTGCTGGGGGTTTTGATTGCCTCGGCGTTTCTTTCCATGTGGATTTCAAATGCCGCCACGGCGCTTATGATGCTCCCCATTGCCGTCGCACTTACCAATGAGCTGGACGAACGCGACCAGTTTGAACGTGACCAGCGCGACAGCTTTGCACGTATTTTACTGCTGACCGTCGCTTACTCTGCCTCCATTGGCGGGCTGGCAACAATTATCGGCTCCGTTCCCAATGCCATTGTGGTGGCGATGATCCCGCAGTTCTTCGAAGGCGTAGAAATCAGCTTCTTGCAATGGATGATTTTTGCCCTACCGCTTACCTTGATTCTGCTTGTCATCCTCTATGTTTACCTCACGCGGCTCTACTCGAAGATCCCCGACACACCGCTTGAAATTGATTTCGTGGCCCAAGAACTTGCATCTTTAGGCCCCATGAGCCAAGAAGAAAAGCGCGTGCTTGGGGTGTTTGTGGTAACCGCCCTTGCCTGGGCGTTACGCGGCTGGCTGGCGCCATTTTTTGACCTGCCGATCAACGACACATTGATTGCGGTAACCGCCGCTATTGCGCTGTTTGTGATTCCTGCCCATAACGAGAAACGCGCCCTGCTGGTGTGGGACGATATGAAGAGCCTGCCGTGGGGGCTGTTTATTCTTTGGGGGGGTGGCATGACGCTGGCCGCCGCGTTTGTCGCAAGCGACCTAACCGGCTGGATCAGCAGTCAGCTTCAACTGCTAGACGGGGTGAATTACTTCTGGCTACTGTTGATCATGGTGCTGTTGATGCTGTTCTTGACCGAGATTATCTCGAATACAGCGACTGCCAATATGGCACTACCTATTACCGCAGGCATGGCCGCCGCCATCACGACCGGCAATCCATTAGGTTTGATGGTAGCGGTGGCACTTGCAACCACCTGCGCGTTTATGCTGCCTATTTCGACCCCGCCTAATGCGGCGGTTTTTTCTACAGGGCGCATTTCCATCAAGCAGATGGCAAAAGCAGGCTTTGCCATGAATATTGTAAGCGCTATCGCGATTACACTATTTGTATATTTTATTATGCCTTTATTACTTCCATCTATTTGATTATCAACTAATTAACAACCCACTTATTTAGCCGCAATAAAAAAAACCCCCGTCCATGGCTGGCGGGGGGATTGTTTCGTCCTTAATCCTGCATCACGAACATCCTGTTCATGCTTCCCTGTGCGCTGCAAATATCCTTGATTTGCTCTTCCCTATACACCGCAAACACTCCTTGTTTGCTCATCCATGTAGTGTTCTACACATCTTCCTTAATTACTCTTCCGTGTAATTTGCAAACGTTCCCTGTTTGCTCTCCTTTATGGTCTGCAAGCATTCCTGGCCTGCCTTTCCTTATAACCTGTAGCCATCCTTGCCTGCCCCTCCGTGTTGCCAGCACGCAGTCCTTGCCTGCCTTTCCTTGCGTGCTTCGAACGTCCTTGTGCGATTTTCCTTAAAGCGATTTCCCTGCGCTATGGGTGCACAATGGACCTTATAGTCTTTTAATTATCTAACACAGGTTATGAAGAGAAAAAAAACAACAAATAATTTTCTAAATAAATTAATTATTACCGCTTAAAGCTAAAGTAAAAACCGCTTATTAACGAAAGATAGGAAATAACACGAATCTCAGTAAGTAAAGACAATTATTATACTTTTTGAAGATTTGTTAATCTTAAAAAGGCTATAAAATAAGTTAAAGCTTGGCCCATCAGTAGCTCAATACTATAAATTTTAAAAACATGTCAATTTCTTTTGAGGACTAAAGAACAAGTAGTGTTATATACAACTCTGTATGTAGCAGAACAATAAAAATTCATCAGTTTGTATTCATTTCGTCATTTAAAAGCGTTATAGAAACCCGTTTGAACAATAAATTTACGACTGTGGGGTGGCCCTTCCTTTCTTACGTCAAAAAATGGCTATACAGAGGCATACCACCGTTGTAAACGTGCCATTTCCCCGCTAGTCAGGGTGTTCAGATAAGCCATCGTGATCCGATATTGAGGTTATTTTGTGCCCCGGATCAGTTTCGCAACGCTTTCGTACAATTTATCTATAATTTTTACTTGTACACTGCTTAACTATTCGCTATGGTTTGTATTGTTCGCGGCAAGGAAACCGCATTTAAGGGAATAAATGCTCAGGAAGAGCTGCAAGATGTCATGGACGGCCAAGGTAACAAAAAAACGCCCTCTGCTGAGGGCGTTTTTTTGTGGATAACATTTACAATCTGCTGGCTGCTAAATACGTATTCATTCGCTACGCCTTCTCTTTTTTTCAACGCCGCCCCATCAGAATCATGGCACGACAGTTTTCTCGCTCGGCATAGAACAAGGCTAACAGGATAGGCATCTGGCAGCGACACCTAACGAATGGTAAAGCCGTACTAGCATTTCACTTAGCTACTAATTCTAATACTCTGTCACGCATGCAGCGCTTGAATACAGACCTTTACATTACACATAAAAGCGGCCAATAGGTAAGCAATGGAACTCAGCAGCCAGCGGCAATGGATTGTCTCGCAGATTACGCGCTTTTCAGGCGTAGGCTTGGTACTGGGCACACTCTTCTTTGCATTTTCACTAACCCCAAGCCTGGTACCTCGCCCACTAATAGCGCAGGGCATTGTGTCCGGGCTTAGCTTCACCGCAGGCTATGCCCTTGGGGTAATGGGGCACGGGCTTTGGCGCTACTTACATTTACCCGAGCCTAACCCACGGGTGGAAAGATATTTTCAATGGCTAGCCGCTACCGCCTGCCTGGGTATTGCGGCCATTTTTTTATGGCGAGCTGCTGAGTGGCAAAACAGTATTCGCCAACTAATGGCTATGGAACCCGCCAGCGGTACGCGCCCTTTTTCTATCGCTTTGATTACCTTAGGTGTCTTTGCATTTCTGATGCTAATTGCCCTGCTTTTTAGGCGAACATTCCGGCTGCTTTCCCGTAAGTTAGCTTATGTCCTGCCCCGCCGAACAGCCTATGTGCTAGGCACGGTGGCAGCTATTGCGCTGTTTTGGCTGGTTATTGAAGGGATTATTTTTTCGTATGCGCTAAAGGTGGCCGACCGCTCTTATCAGCAAGTGGATGAGCTAATTCAAAGCGACCTCTCACCTCCTGAAGACTCAACGAAACCCGGTAGCGCCGAGTCGTTAATTAGCTGGGAAGCGTTAGGCAGTCGTGGCCGCCGCTTTGTTACCGAAGGCCCTGACGGTGCGCACATCGGTGACTTCCTTGGAGAAGAATCTGTTGACCCTATCCGCGTTTATGTGGGCCTAAATGCCGCTGAAACACCCGGCGAGCGAGCCGAGCTAGCGCTTGCTGAACTGATCCGAGTCGGCGGTTTTGAGCGCTCAGTACTGATATTAGCTACCCCCACGGGGCGTGGCTGGGTAGATCCCGGGTCTCAGGATACGGTGGAATATCTTCACCGCGGCGATATTGCCACGGTTACCGCCCAATACTCTTATCTCCCCAGTCATCTATCGCTGATTGCTGAAGCAGAATATGGCGTTGAAAATGCCCGTGCGCTATTCACCGCAGTGTATGACTACTGGTCCAGCCTTCCCAACAATGAACGCCCTCGGCTGTATCTGTTTGGCCTCAGTTTAGGCGCACTCAACTCGGATCTTTCGTTTGACCTGTACGATATTATTGATGACCCGTTTAATGGCGTGCTCTGGAGCGGCCCGCCCTTTCGAAGCGATACCTGGAAAAGCGTTACGTCTGACCGTGACCCCGGCTCACCGGCTTGGCTTCCCACGTTCCGCGGTGGTTCGGTAGTTCGCTTCATGAATCAGACGCAAGGGCTTCAAGCAGCACCCGGCGAATGGGGAGATTTTCGTATTGCCTACCTGCAACATGCAAGCGACCCTATCACGTTCTTTGAGCCGGCTGCGTTCTGGCGCGAACCGGAATGGATGCGAGGGCCGCGTGGCCCGGATGTTTCCCCCGAACTGCACTGGTACCCGGTGGTCACGATGCTGCAATTACTCGCGGACCTGGCGACCGGCAGTGCACCCCCAGGCTTTGGCCATGAGTTTGCAGCGGAGCACTATATTGATGCCTGGGCGGCGCTTTCTGAACCACCCGGTTGGGATGAAGCGTCATTGGAGCGTTTGCGCCAATACTTTATTCAAGCAAGAGCAGCACAAGCCAAGAACTAATTTCGTAGCCAATACGCTTAGAAGAGGCGCTATCTAGCCTTTCAGGCGCAACTTACGCGGAGCCTGTATGCATGATCTGGGTATCTGAACGGGTAGCAAACAAATGAGCGTACTGTGAGCATCAAGGCACGAACGTTTTATCGCAACGGGCCATCTCATCGTCCGCATGAACCCAGTAGCTTTGCACTGATTCGCCGCCAGTTCGATTTTCGCTCTATCGAGATTGGACGCTGGGTAACCCCGACCGAGCGCGACCATGCCGCAACGCTGTTTCATGATGCACTGTGTGATCTGATGTTGATTTTGCAAGGCCCGGAGACCCTGGTGTCGTTACGGGGTTCGCTTGCGCTGCAATATGGCAGCGGTGGGCGGCCAGGAGTGGCCGCTCATTACGACCCCGCGCAGCGCAGCTTTGCGCTGGCTAAAAATGCAGGGCCGGGAAGCATCGCCCATGAGTGGTTTCACGCCTTTGATCACTATATTGCGCAAAAGTGTTTCCAGAACATACCCCGCGGCATGTTTGCCTCAACCGCCTGGTTAGCGGATGCGCCCCCCATTCAGCACCCCCTCAACCAGCGTTTGATGGCATGCTTTAAAACCATTCTGTTAACGCCCGATGGCAGCCAACCCAGCGAATTGTTTCAACGTTCAGTGCAAATGGATCAAACACTGGGGCAAACCTATTACAGCAAGCCTGAAGAACTTTGCGCCCGAGCGTTTGAAGCCTTTGTACAGGATGCGCCGATAAAAAATCATTTTCTCGTTAAAGGCACAAAAGCTACCCCAGAGGCCGAGCTAGGCCTTTACCCGCAAGGTAGTACCCGCCAGACCATCAATACGGCTTTTCAAAGCTACTTCAACCAGTTGGGCCTTGCCTTAAGCCGTTCTGCATAAAACATGACCACCGGGTGCAGGCACGCCTCCTCTCTTCCTGCGCGTTATCCCTAGCCTAAATTTCAGCTTTTACAAGGTATCTAAGCACAAAGTCTAGGTTGTGTGCCCAAGTCAGAGTCACCATAATCCGCGCGACTTTAGTTTATCATCCATTAGTTTAATTTAGGAAATGACGAAATAGCCTAGATTGAAAAGCACGCTCAAGGAGCTGAAAATGTCGCTAAGCCTAGCGGGCCTCATTGCTATTGCTGCTATCGTAGCCATGCTATTAAGCGGACGCGTATCCCCCCTCGTGGCATTCGTGCTGGTGCCTATTGTGGCCGCCCTGGTTACTGGTTTTGGTATCGACGATATCGCGACGTTTTATGAACAAGGGTTCGCTCGGGTTATTCCTGTCGCCGTCATGTTTGTGTTTGCCATCCTGTTCTTCGGCATTCTTCAGGATGCGGGACTCTTTGAACCGATCATTCGCAAAGTCCTATCGGTATCTAGAGGTAACGTGGTCAGTATTACCGTGGCGACCGCGCTGGTTGCCAGTATTGCCCATCTGGATGGCTCCGGGGCCACCACGTTTCTGCTTACCATTCCCGCACTTTTGCCCACCTATCAGCGCCTGCGCATGAGCCCTTACCTGCTGCTGTTACTGGTGGGCTTGGGCGCTAGCATCATGAATATGCTTCCCTGGGCCGGCCCGCTCGCCCGGATTGGCTCGGTACTCGGCATGAGCCCGGGCGAGCTGTGGCAACCGCTTATTCCCCTGCAGATATTTGCCCTGGTATTACTGCTGGCACTGGCCGTGGTATTGGGCCTGCGAGAAAACCGGCGTATCAAACGTCTTCCTCCACTCGCCTCGCACGCTTCACAAGATGATGCAGCCAGTGGCGCCACTATTCAGGAAACAGCCGACGCGCAGCCAGTCGCCAAGGTGCCCGGCTGGAAGATGGCGTTTAATGCGTTTTTATTGATTGCGGTTGTCGCCGCACTGACGGTCGACGTTTTACCGCCCGCTCTGGTATTCATGATCGGTGTTGCCTTGGCACTACCGGTAAATATTACCCATATGGATGGCCAGATGCAGAGCATCAAACGCCATGCGCCCAATGCCCTGATCATGGCGACGATTATTATTGCCGCTGGTACTTTCCTGGGCATTCTTAACGGCTCCAACATGCTGAGCGAGTTATCGGCGGATATCGTCGCCATTCTGCCGGCCGCGGTAGTGCCTTATATGCATATATTGATCGGCATTTTCGGCGTTCCGTTTGACCTTATCCTCAGCACCGATGCGTACTTCTTCGCCTTTTTGCCCATCGTTGTCGAAGTAGTCGGCAATGCCGGCGTACCGGCGGTTTCCACGGCCTATGCGATGGTGATCGGTAATATCATCGGCACTTTTGTTAGCCCGCTGGCGCCGGCCGTCTGGCTTGCATTACAGCTTGCCGGGCTGGAAATGGGTAAACACATCCGCTACTCCTTCGGCATCATGTGGGGTTTCAGCCTAGTACTGCTGCTGTTTGGCTATCTTATCGGTGCCATTACCTTATAGCCTGACGCTTCGCTGAAGGCCCCAAGACGAGCTATAAAAAAAGTCCGCTGAGTTTTTCACTCACGCGGGCTTTTTATCTTTCAGCGCTAGCTGGGTAGAAAGTGCCAAGGTCTTTAATTGCCCGGCTGGCCTGGGAAAGGAATAAATTCCGCATTGTCATCCGGGGGAAGCTGAAAGCGGCCGTGCTCGAAGTCGCCCTCTATCCAGGCTTGTTTAGCTGCCTCTAGCTTTTCCTTGGAAGAAGCCACAAAGTTCCAGGAGACATAGCGCGGGCCGTTGAGCGTCTCGCCCCCCAGCAGCATTAATCGCGCACCGCGCGCGCCTGCCGTTACGGTAATCGGGTCGCCGGGGCGGAATACCATCATGCGGCCTTCCTCGAACGACTCCCCGACGATGCTCACACTTCCTGAGGTCACGTAGATGCCGCGGTCTTCATGGTTATCGGGCAGCGGCAGCTTGGCACCTGGCTGTAACGTGGCATCAGCGTAAAACATCTCCGAGAACGTTTGTACGGGAGCCTTTTCACCCCAGGCCGTGCCCAGAATCAAACGCACCTCTTTGCCTTCACCCTGCAATAGCGGCAGTGCGTCCTGCCCCTGGTGCTCGAAGGTGGCAGGTTTATCTTCGTGCTCTTCGGGTAGCGCCACCCAGGTCTGAATGCCGAACAGTGAATGGGGCGACTGCAGGCGCGTCGTGGGGCTCGTACGCTCAGAATGGGTGACCCCATTGCCAGCTACCATCCAGTTGACCTCTCCTGGGTAGATCATTTGGTTGGTACCCAGGCTGTCGCGGTGTTGAAACTCACCCTTATAAAGGTACGTAACGGTGGCCAGCCCGATATGCGGATGCGGGCGAACATCGATCCCACCTTCGGTTAAAAACTCGGCAGGCCCCATTTGATCGAAGAAGATAAACGGGCCCACCATCTGCCGCTTGGGCGCAGGCAGCGCACGGCGTACTTCAAAGCCACCCAGGTCACGCGCACGGGGAATGATCAACGTCTCGATATCATTCAGGCTACCCGCGGATGGGCATTGGGGTTCAATCGTCGGCATCCAACTCATATCTAGCACTCCTCAACAGTCGCTTTTTTATTACTTATTAATCGGGCTTACTCAGCGAAACATCCACGGCGCCACTAAACGCACAACACGAGGCATCACTACATACACCACCAGCCCCACGATAGTGGCGGCAATAAAGCCGTGACGAACGCCCCAGGTACTCAATAACGGAAACGTTTCCAAAACAGGTGCCCATAGAAACGGCACGATCATGGTCAACGGCCAGATCACCCCGGTCGTCACGACCCACTGCTTCCAGCGAACCGGCTGCTTGGTAGGCGCTGCCCCCGATGTGTTAAACCAATAATCGATGCCACTGTTGATCTCGATCTCTTCTTCCTGGCGAAACGCTGGCAAAATATCGCGAACCAGGGCCTGGCGCTCTTCGGATTCCAGCCAGCGCGCTGCTTCTTCAGAAGAGGCAAACCGCAAGGCAATTTCGAAATCGTGATGGCCATCGGTCGGCCTTAAAATATGCACCCCCTGGTGGCCGGGGTACTGGCTCGCCGCCTGGATGATCTTGCGTAGCCACGCCTCATATTCGCTTCGCGCACTGGGTTTGACGCGATGACAGATTTTTAGCGTAACGTTGTTCGCGGCTTGGGCCGAGTTCGAGTCGGCACTCGAATCAGTCATTGAAACAGTCTCTTGTGACATTTGAAGCTTCCGTTATCGGTGAGGATAAAGGCACCGTGCTGCCCCAATCGAGAAACAGGCCACCGGAAACGGATACTGCTTCCGGTGGCCGGCCATTACTGCTTGTTTGTCAGCGTGCTGTAGCTATTCATCAGGTTGCGGTAATCAGGAATGTGGTTCGAGAACAAAGTACCTAGACCTTCAACATCGTTGCGCCAGTCGCGGTGCAGTTCACACGCAGCGCCAAACCAGTTCATCATTTGCGCACCGGCGTTGGACATACGATCCCAGGCGGCATCACGCGTCATGGCATTGAAGGTGCCGGATGCATCGGTAATCACAAACACGTCAAACTCTTCTTCCAGGGCAGAAAGTGCGGGAAAGGCAACACACACTTCCGTCACGACACCGGCGATAATCAGCTGCTTCTTACCGGTTGCTTTGACGGCTTTAACGAAATCTTCATTATCCCAGGCGTTAATTTGGCCAGGGCGAGCGATATAAGGTGCATCTGGGAAGAGTTCTTTTAACTCAGGCATCAACGGGCCGTTAGGGCCATTTTCAAAACTGGTGGTCAGGATAGTCGGCAAGTTGAAGTATTTAGCCATATCGGCCAGGGCCAGCACGTTATTTTTAAAGCGGTCAGGTTCAATATCACGAACCAGTGAAAGCAGGCCTGCTTGATGATCAACTAACAGTACGACGGCGTTATCTTTATCGAGACGAACGTAAGGTTTTGACATGATCCACTCCTAATACTTAGTTAATGGAGCCATCAACACTGGCAGCTCCGGTTGGCCTTGCGACTTACGAAACTGAGTGTAAGCGGTCGCCAGCCGGATGATTAGATGGGAAAATCACGACACACCGTTTCATTTTGAGAACGATAATGACAATCCCCAATCTCAATGACCTTTATTACTTTGTACAAGTGGTGGACCACGAAGGCTTTGCACCGGCGGGCCGTGCCCTAGGCATTGCCAAATCAAACCTTAGCCGGCACGTTGGGGAACTCGAAAAACAGCTAGGGGTTTTGTTGCTGCACCGCTCGACGCGGCACTTGCGCATGACCGATATCGGCCAGCGCTATTACCTGCACTGCAAAGCCATGCTCAAGGAGGCCGAGGCCGCGCAGCAGGTGATTGAAGAGAGCCAGACTGGCCCCTGCGGCACCATTCGGCTTAGCTGCCCCACCGGATTACTCAACTTTCATATCAGTGCCATGCTGGCGGAGTTCATGGTGCTTCACCCTCAGGTACACATTCACCTGGAAGCCGCCAACCGTCATGTGGACCCGCTGACCGAAGGGATCGATATTGCCATTCGTGCTCGCCCCATGCCGTTTGAAGACAGCGATTTATTCCATAAGGTATTGTCAAACAGCAGCCAGTGCCTAGTGGCCAGCCCCAAACTGCTCAGCCAGTACGGCATTCCGCAAGAGCCAAGCGACCTTACCCGCTTTCCGAGCATCACCCGCGCCAGACCCATCGAGCAGCACACCTGGCGGTTGCAGCGCAATGAGCAAATCGAGGTGATCGAACATACGCCGCGCTTGATCACCACCGACATGACCGCCCTTTACCATGCCGCCCTGGCGGGTGTGGGTATTGTGCAACTGCCCAAGCTGGTGCTTCCCGGCTCCATTGAGTCCGGCCAGCTGATGCTGGTACTACCCGAATGGGAGCTCCGCCAGGAGGTGATTCACGCCGTTTACCTGGCACGGCGGGAACTGCTCCCTTCCGTTCGCGCGCTGCTGGACTTCATGGCGGAACGCTATACGGGGCTTGAGCTATAAACCATAAACGCAATTACATAACACTGGGGGTCGGGTCTATGCTTGGGGTACTAACAGAGGAGGTCAATATGTCTCAGCAACAGTGTGCATGCCCTAAGTGCGATTGTTCCGTTGATAGCCAAGCCATTGAGAAAAACGGCCAGAAATTCTGCTCAGAATCCTGCGCCATTGGCCATACAGACGGCTCAACAGGCTGCGGCCATGGCTGCAGTTGCGGTAAGTAACCGCTTACGCTAGACGATAAGATACAGCGCTCGGCAGCTTCTGCTGGGCGCTTTTTTAGTACTATCATGGGCGTGTTCTCCCTTGCATTCCGCTGCCCCGTTCGAACTATAAATCTCTCGCTGCCGTGCGCAAACGGGGTCTATGCGCTAATCTGAAATGACCTAAACCACTTACAGGGAAAGTAAAATGCCTTCTACTACCGTTATTGTCGTTGTTGTCGTAATCATCGCCGTATTGGGTATTGGTTTCAGCGGCGTTCTACCGTTCTAACCCATCGGTAGCCGAATCAATTTTATAAGGCGGATAGGGGAACTTGAGAGAGCTTGGGCTTCCCCATCTTGCAATAAAAAGCCCGCTGATAATTCAGCGGGCTTTTTTGCCAGTGCTCCTAGGCCAATAACAATTTTTCCAGTCAGAAGCCTTCCAGCACGATTTTGCCTTTCGCCTTGCCGCTTTCCAGCAGTGCATGGGCACGACGAAGATTTTCGGCGCTGATGCGCCCGTAGTTGTCGCCTACTGTCGTGCGCAAGACACCCGCATCTATCTGCCGCGCCACTTCATTGAGGATGTTGTGCTGCTCCTGCATGTCTTCGGTCTCGTACAGCGAGCGGGTGTACATTAGCTCCCAGTGCAGCGACAGGCTCTTGCGCTTCAGCGGTACGACGTCCAGCGTGGCTGGGTCATCGATCAGGCCCAGCCTACCCTGGGGCTTCAGCGACTCGATGATTTGCTCGTAGTGCCGGTCGGTCTGCGTCAGGCTTGCGACGTAGTTGACCTCGGGGATACCGATGCGCTTGAGCTCTTCGCTGAGTGGCTTGGTGTGGTCAATGACATGGTGCGCGCCAAGCTCGGTGACCCAGGCCTGGGTTTCAGGGCGCGAAGCCGTACCAATGATGGTCAGCCCGGTAAATTGGCGCGCCAGCTGAGTCAGGATTGAACCCACCCCGCCAGCAGCGCCGATGATCAGCAGCGTTTTGCCTCGATCAGCGGTGTCACGCGCAACACCCAAGCGATCAAAAAGCAGTTCCCAAGCCGTCAAGGAAGTCAGCGGTAGTGCCGCAGCCTGGCCAAATTCCAGCGACTCGGGCATTGAACCGACAATACGCTCGTCGACTAACTGTAGTTCACTGTTACTGCCCGGGCAGATCAGCGACCCGGCGTACCAGACCTTGTCGCCGGGCTTGAATAGCGTCACGTCGGAACCCACCGACTTAACCACCCCTGCCGCGTCCCAACCGAGAATACGCGGCTGGCTTTCGTCCTCGTGGGGCACATAGCCCTGACGCACCTTGGTATCCACAGGATTGACCGATACGGCCTTCACCTCTACGAGCAAGTCGCGCGGCCCCGGCGCTGGATCGGGTAGATCGATCTCCACCAGGGCATCAGGGTGTTCAACAGGCAAACATTTGAAATGTGCGATAGATTTCATTCGGAGCTCCTCAGGAGACGCGGTACATTTTCGTAACGGAGAATTTTTCAGTAGTGCGTTCGATGATTGGCAGCGCTGCCTGAAAATGCGAAGTCGCTTCGTGCGCAGTCAGCGCCGATTCGTCTCGCCATTGCTCGATCATGTGAAAGGTGCGAGCTTGCTCGGCATCACGATGGAAGTCGTACTGGATACAGTCTGCTTCGACTCGGCTTAGACCTTGCAGATCCTGCAGCGTTTGCTCAAGTTCGGCTTCGGAGCCAGTCTTGGCGAGTAGCGTAGCGACCAGTGTTAGGGGAACTGTCATCAAACCTTCTGTCTATGATTAATTGAGAGGCGCTGTTCGACCGACACGAATGTATTGTAGATGTTCATATCGACCATACAGCGAAGAACCCAAACTTGGATTACAACGCGACAACGATTTTGCCCACCTGGGCATTCGACTCCATGTAGCGGTGGGCCTCGGCCATCTCATCGAAGCCGAATGTACGGTCGATCACGGGTCGCAGCTGTCCGGAGGCAAGCCCTTCATTGATGAAGCTTTTGGCCCGTTCGAGCTTTTCCTGATCTTGGGTAATCTCGAAAAGTTGATAGCCGCGCAGCGTCAGATGCTTGCCGAGCAGATCCATAACCGACACGGGGATATCCCGGCTGTCCAAAGCGCCGTATTGGAAGAAGATACCGTGCTTTGCTAGCGCCTTAAGCACCAGGGCCACTTCGGGACCGCCCACCGGATCGAAGGCCATGCGGGCGCCCTCGCCATGGGTAATCGCCATGACCTCGGCCACCATGTCTTGCTCCTGGGTCGCAATGACTGTCGCCGCCCCAGCCTGAAGCAGGGCCTCACGCTTTTCGCTAGTGCGGGTCAGCGCCACCGGAATGGCGCCAACCATGTTGGCGATCTGGATCGCAGCAAGCCCCACGCTGCTAGATGCAGCACGGATCAGCACTGCCTCTCCCGCCTGCAACCCACCTAGTTCGATCAGTGCGCCATAGGCCGTGACAAACTTCATCCACGTCGCCGCTGCCTCGGCGAAAGAGAGGGCTTCCGGGTGTTTCACCACCGCATGTGCGGGTGCGTTGACTAGCTCCCCGTACAAGCCATATTCGTCAAAGGAGAAGGCTGGCACTACGCTGACCGCATCGCCAACAGCGAAGCTGACCACGCCCGGACCAACTGCCGCCACGGTACCCGCAGCCTCGTAGCCCAGCATGGCAGGAAATTTCGGCTCGATAACATACTGGCCTGTGCGGTACATCACTTCGGCGCGGTTGATGCCGAGCGCCTTGACGCTAATTTGAACTTCGTTCGCGCCGGGAGCCGGCACGTCGATCTCGTCGATCTGCAGAACCTCGGGTCCACCGGTGCGGTGAAAGCGTATGACGCGTGGCATAGCGTTATCCTCAGCTAAAGATACGGGGGGACGGAGCCACGGAGCGGGCTCAGCCAAGTAGCCACCAGCGCCTACAGGCACTGGTGCATCGGGAGATTAGGCTATCAAGGGCCGGCCTCTCCTCGATGGGATTACTTGTAGCGTTCTAGCCAGTGTGCATAGGGCGCGGGCAACGTCCAAGACGCACGCTCTACCCCTAGCTCTTGGGCGGCGAAGTAGGACCAGTTCGGGTTGCCTAAATGCGCCCGGCCGATCATCGCCAGATCCAGTTGCCCACTTTTAATCGCTTCTTCGGCGATACTCGGCGTGCCAAAACCCCATGCCGAGGCCACCGGAATCCCCGCCTCGCGGCCTACTCGCTGAGCGACCTCACCCATGAAGCCCGGGCCCCAGGGAATGTTGGATTCAGGGATGGTAAACCCGATGCTCACACTGAGCAGATCCAGCCCACTGCTTTTGAAGCGACGTGTCAGTTCGATCGCCTCGCTCAGGGTTTGTTCGTCACGGCCGTCGTATTCGATGACCCCTAGACGCGCAGTCAGGGGAAGGTGCTCCGGCCATACTTCGCGAACCGCTGCCAGCGTTTCCAGCAGGAAGCGGCTACGGTTGTCGAAACTACCGCCGTAGGCGTCATCACGATGATTGGAGTGCTCGGAAAGGAACGACTGGGCCAGATAGCCGTGGGCAAAATGCAGCTCCAGCCACTCGAAACCCGCGTCACGTGCACGGCGCGCGGCTGAGACGAAATCCTCGCGCACTCGGGCAATGTCTTCCAAGGTCATGGCTTTTGGCTGTTTATCAAGATGGGCGCCAAAGGCAATCGCTGACGGGGCGATGGTCTGCCAGCCACGCGAATCATCTTCCCCGATATGGTCATCACCTTCCCAAGGGCGGTTCGCGCTGGCCTTGCGCCCTGCGTGGGCGATCTGGATACCCGGCACGGAACCCGCTGCCTTGATCGACTGCACCACCGGCACGAAGGCCTGGGCAAGCTCGTCATCCCAGATACCGGCGCATCCGGGGGTGATACGACCTTCCGGCGACACGGCGGTGGCCTCGACCACCACCAGCCCCGCTCCACCGCGTGCCAAAGATGCGTAGTGCACACGGTGCCACTCATTGATCAGGCCATCTTCGGCTGAGTACATGCACATGGGGGGAATCGCGATCCGGTTACGCAGGGTGACGTCTTTCAGCGTGAAGGGTTGGAACAGCGCAGACATTAAGATTTCTCCAAAGGGGTTATTACTTAAGTTCGATAATATTCGAACTATGGGCAAAGGGCAAATTCGTGTATGATTTACCCATGCGCCCTTTCAAACATCCCCCCGTTAGCGAGTTCGTTCTTGAGCGTCTACTTTACGCCTTGAGTGATCCTGTGCGTCTGGACATTGTTCGGCGCCTTGCCGAATTAGGTGAGGCAAGCTGCGGCGAGTTAGATGGTGGCCGTCCGAAGTCCACCATGTCGCATCATTTCCGGATACTGCGAGATGTCGGGTTAGTAAACACTCACACCGTCGGTACGACCCATATGAATTCGCTGCGTCAAGATGACGTGAATAGTCGGTTTCCAGGACTACTGGATGCGATTCTTGTCCAGAAGGAATAGTACTGGCTGTACGAAATACGGGAGTTAATGGGCCGCCATTATAATTCTATGGAGCAGATGGGGAGACCCGAACTCCTACCACGCCCTACAAGAAAAGCTCCTAGAAATTAGCGCCACCAAGATGCTGATAAAGGGCGATCAGTAGCAAAGGGAAATAGGCTCGGCGACACCCCAAAACATTGCCGTGCAAATAACTACATCATACTGTTAGCGTCACGGAACCCGCCGCAACCCGCTTAGACCCAAGCTATTGATTACGCTTGCCACCGAACAAAATACCCACGCGCACGCGCCGCAACGGTTCACCAATCAAGGCGATCAGCCCGACCCCTACCGCAATGGCGAGTATATCGGAAGGTACCAACTTGAAACCGCCTAAAGCGATCAGCAGGGCTGTGGCCGCAGCAGGTGGATGCGAAGCCTTGAGTAGTTGCTGAACGAACAAGCAAACGCCCATCGCGATGGCCGACGCGCCGACACGCGACAAAGCTATAGTCTGACTCGACAGCACCGATGGGTCCTGGCTTGCCCCGGTCAGTAGAACACCGACTGCACCTGCGGCCACGCCAGTCGCGTGCCCTACCACTGTGTTGTAAAGCCTGGCTGACTCTAGGTTGGGCTTGTGCATATGCAAGTAAATACTCGGCCCCAAGCTAGGGAATAGCCAGGGTTGGCCAGCAACTAGCGCTACCCCCCCGATCAATAGCGTCGTGAGCGCAGCGGCAACCGGCGACCAAAACCACTCCGGGCCGCCAAACGATTTTTCATTCTTCTTCATGTTCTCGCTCATCAGCTGGGTACTATCAGGCTTTGCGGAGCGGTCTGCTTGATCCGCGTCTTCAGCCAAGCCAGTTGTCGGCTGTTGTGCCCCGACATGCGTTGCAATAGCTCCATCATTTCATCGTCGCGCAGCGCCTGCGCTGCCTGCTGCAATACGACAATCGATATATGCGATTCCTGTGCCAATAGCCAGCAGTCATGCAGGTCGCGCAGAAGCGAGAGAGGCCCTTCATGGTGGCTTGGCTGAAGCACCTCAAGCAGCTTGTCTGCCTCCCTTTTCTGGGTTTCGCCATAGCGCTGAATACACGGTTGCAGGTCTTCGGCATGCGCTTTTGAGAAGCGCGCCAGCATTTTGCATATCGCACCAATGTCCGGCTCAGCCTTATGCTTTTCCGCCACACCAAACAGCGCCTTGGCCGTGGCGCGCGAGCTATCGTCGAGCAGACCAAGATAATCAGCCACATGCTGTCTGGGGTTCTCTGAAGCTTCCTTTAAATGCTCGTCGCGCTTCGGATCATCCGGCTCGAAGGGTTGGCCCGGCTGCATCTTTTGTAAACGCACTGCGGCGTACTTGAAATACGGCTGCTTGCTCACCGGGTCCCATTCATACAGCGTTATCTCATTGACTGCCCGGGGCCGCTCATCATTGTCCCAGTAACCATAGTGAAACGGCATGAACAGGTGGCCAGGTTCGATATCACCAAGACGCGCAACAGCGTAGGCCCAACCGCGCCGGCTCTCGATCTGCAACATGTCTCCCTCTTCGATCCCCTGACGCGCTGCATCCTCGGCATTAAGCTGAATAAAGGCATCCGGCGCCGCTTCGTTCAGTTCTCGAGAATGGGCTGTCTTGGTCCGCGTATGGAAGTGGTACACCACTCTTCCAGTGGTCAGGTGTAAAGGGTAATCGTCGTCCACTGTTTCGTGAGGAGCAACGTAGTCGGTGCCCTTCAATAGAGCGCGACCAGCGGGGTGCAGGGCTTTGAATGTTTTGGGTGTGACGGCCGCGCCGGTATCAAGATCATGGCCAAAATTTTCTGCTGTATCATAAAATGTGCGAAAGACGTGATCGGTATAAAGGTGCTCGCACCCGTCCGGATACTGATCATTGCACGGCCACTGAATACCGGAGCCTCCGCTTAGCTTTTCATAGCTCATCCCTGTGTAATCACAGAGTTGCCCCCGCGTGCATTCGCGCCATGCATCGAATGCCTTCTCGGGCGTGTTCCACTTGATCAACGGCTCGCCGTCCTTATCGCGAAAATCCATCCGACGTGCATAATCGAGCCAGATATCGAGATCAGCGCGCGCTTCACCCGGAGGCTCGATGGCCTTGTGGGAAATGTGTACCGTTCGGTCTACGTTCGTGAAGCAACCGGTTTTCTCGCCCCAGATCGCTGCTGGCAACACTACATCGGCCAGCGCGGTCGTCTCGGTATGAAAGCCGTCCTGCACTACCACGAAGAGATCATCACGTGAAAGCATCGCACGCACACGATGCAGGTTCGGTAATGATACGGCTGGATTGGTGGCTGAAATCCAGAGCATCTTCAACGTGCCTTTTTCCGCATAGCGGAAGATTTCCAGCGCATGCGTCGGCGGCTTCCAGGCTGGAAGTTGCTCCTTCTCGATGTTCCACACATCCGCCAACTGCTGGACATGTTCGGGGTTTTCCCAATTGCGAAAGGCTGGCAGGTCGCCATCGGCACCGCACTCACGCGTGTTCTGCGCCGTAGGCTGGCCATTCATCTGCAATATTCCGCTGCCAGGCTTACCAATTAGCCCGCGGATGAGGTTAATGTTGTTGACCTGAACCGCTGCAGCCGTTGCCTGGTTCGACTGATAGACGCCCTGCAAGACTGTCGAGACCAAGCTTTTGGCCTCGCCAAGAATCGCAGCAGCAGCACGCAGGTCAGCTACCGGCACGCCGGTCAGTTCTTCAACACGCTCTGGTGAATACTTCGCCACGGTTTGCTTGAGCTTATCGAAGCCCATTGTGTGATTGTCGATGAAGTCCTGGTCGATGTGTCCCGCTTCAATGATCAAATTGAGCAGACCGTTGAGCAATGGCACGTTGGTGCCGCCCCGTGGCGCCAGGTGAACATCCGCCTCGGCCGCAGTAGCCGTACGCCGCGGGTCAATCACCACCAGCTGGGGCGGGCGGGGTCCGTGTAGACGGTCGAGAATTCGCATCCATAACACGGTCTGGGTATTGGAAATGTTGTGGCCGACGTGAAGGATCGCGTCGGTCGTGTCCAGATCAGTATAGCTACCCGGCTGACCATCCGAGCCGAAGCTTTCCTTCAACGCTGCCGCGGCGGTTGCGGTGCATAACCGGGTATTACCATCCATGTGTGGCGTGCCAAGGCCAGCCTTGCCAATCACAGCGAGGGTATAGTACTCCTCCAGAAACAACTGACCCGAGGTGTAGAAGCCTATCGCGTTAGCCGTATATCGTTCGTGGATTTCCTTTGAGCGGCGCACAATCAGATCCATCGCCTCGTCCCAGCTGGCCGGTTCCAGCTCTCCACTGTCGCGGCGAACCAGCGGCTGAGTGAGCCGATTTTCGCTATGATTAGCAACCCAGCCGTGCATTCCCTTCGGCCCAAGGCGGCCTCGATTGACCCGGTCATCACTACGACCGCGCACGCCGACGATTTTCCCGTCTTTGACACCGATGTCTAACCCGCACCCGTTCGAACACAGCACGCAGGCCGATTGTACCCAGTGATCGGGTGCATCGTCGGCAAGCTGATAATCCAGGCGATCAAGCCATTGGCCAGCGTAGGGCGTTCTTTCTCCCCAGATATTTTCGATACTGTCTCGTGATCGTGTCGTCATGGCAGGCTCCTATCACGTACTTATGGTGTCGGCTAAGGGCAGCATAGTAGTTGGCGGTACTTTCAACCTAGCCGAGTATCGCTGGGTCAGGCTAGTTGGATTAACACCTTCGATATTTGAGTAGGGTTTTAACCTGAAGGACGCGATCGAAAATGTGCTTGGGAAAGATATCGCCGACGAAACCGACGATGTCGCCAACTTGTAAGAACGCCGGCAACAATGAACGAAGTCGCTCAGGAAAGAAGAGGGAGCATCTGGCTAGTTAGCTAATGGCATACCAGATGATAGGAAACGGTTACCACAGCCTGAGCTAGATCGGAGCAATGGGATTTGGAGGATTTACCTTCGTAACTCGACAGCCTCTACTACGATTCATCAGTCGAAGTGTTAAAGGAAAGTCAACGTAGCAATATTTTCCATTTGCCCTAAAAAAACCGCCAACGGCTATAGACACCGTTGGCAGATATAGGGGATTTCTTTCCCAAGCTTACTGAAAATTCCTTTAATTATGGCTTGGCGCTATCAGGAGTTGCGGCCTCCACCATGACTATTCTGCCCACCTTTCTTGCCAGCTTCAGACGCTTTCTCGGGGTCATTGGCGAAATTTCCGCCGCTATTCTGCCCACCCTTGTGACCAGCTTCTGACGCTTTTTCGGGATCATTCGCGAAGTTACCTCCGCTTTGCTCACCACCTTTCTTGCCTGCTTCAGAGGCGCGCTTGGGATCTTCTGCAAAATTACCTGAACCGCCACGATGTTCAGCCATGATAGCTCTCCTTCGTAGTCGATAATCGGCTAGATATCCTCTTCAAGCTGAAAGAGAAATATCTTTCTCAGCACGGTTCGCTGTAACCAGCGTTTAGCTACTTTCCCGTGCACACTCATCACACTAGTAAGGATGGCTGTCCTAGCCAATAGATCATTGTTAAAGTACATATCTAGGTAAACAACAATCATATCCAAAGCCGCTATAAATACCTCTGCGGCTTTTTAGATACGTCACAATATCCTTATAAAACAAGCATCAATAGGCCGACAACCATAACCAAGCCTATGATAAACATGATGCCTACCTACCGTACTTGCCAAAAACTTCAACATTCCTTTCCCCTTGTCGGATATTTGGCGAATGCTTCCCCTGCTGGTGGAAAAAATTACCCCCTTGAGATAGCGAGTGATATTGGCAGGACACTGGACTCCAAGCCCTCTAGCCATAAGCCCCCTTGTTTTGGGTAGGAATAGCAGCTACTTATTATTGGCAATAAAATACTAGCCCCTATTTCTGCAAGCGAGCCGTATCAACGGCTCCCAGGTTCAACGTACCTTACTGTCCTGTGTTTTATGATGATAAAGCTTGGCAAACGGCGCCGCCGTCACACCATGGGCAAGAATCGAGGCAAAGACGATCAGGCTGCCGACCACCCAGGCGATATCATGTCCGGTACGGCTCGAAATCAGGACGGCATAGAACAGGGCCGACACGCCGATCGGCCCAAACCAGCCCATGACAAATGAAATCCGCTTTTCTCTGGCCGGCGGTAATAGGGGTCTTAACAGCAGTATTACCGGTAAGCGACGCAGCAACAGCACGAGAACGGCCAGCAGTACCCCGTTCCAGCCAAGCGCCACCCACTCGGACCAGGGGGCTATTAGCCCAAAGAGCACGAAAACAGGCAAGGTAAAGAAGAGGTTCACGGCTTCCTGAACATTATCCTCCTCACTACGCTCCTGACCACCGACCACTTGGTCAAAAGCCAGCCCAGCGACAAATACAGCCAGGATACTGTTGGTGCCCAGCAGCTTGCCTACGCCAAGCACAAGAATCGTCAACGCCAGCGTGATCGCAAGAAAAGAGGGCTGGTCGAGGTAACGCCTAGCTTCGGCCCACTCCAGCGCACGACCGCTTGCCCAGCCAAGCAGGCCACCGATAACGATGCCGCCGCCCACTTCCCGTAACCAGGTCTTGGCGAACCATTCAGACCAGGCCGCCTCCATGGGCATAGTCAGCAGTAAAATGGGTAACAGCACCAGCGGGTAAGCCAGGCCATCGTTGGCGCCGGACTCAGTAGACAAAAGATGCCTGAATCCGCCGGGCAGGTTTTCCTTGGCCACGCCCCCCGTCACAATGGATGAGGCAATGACAGGGTCCGTGGCACAGATACAGGCCCCAACCAGCATCGCTATCAGCCAAGGTAGCCCCAGCGTCCAGTAGGTCAGCAGTGCACTGATCAAGAACATGGCGGGCATGGCGATCGCCAGCAATAACAGCACCGGGCGCCAGTGGGTCAGAGGGAATTTTGACGGCAGACGCAGGGCAATCCCCATCAGGCTAATTCCCAGCGTCAAGCGTGCTACCTCTTCAAGCATCACCTGGGTATTGCCCCACTCTTGAGGATGCATCCACCCCAATCCATCGGGGCTTAGCAACACGCCCATAAAAAACGCTACCAAGGGAGCAGAAAGCCAGGAACGATCGACGGGACGCGACAATAGACCCAATAGCAGGATTAATCCTCCCACTGCTGCTAGGGCAATGTTGATATCCTTCATGCATCGACACCATGTTGTTGTATTGACTATCCTTCGTACACCATAGGCAAAAGACTTTGAACCTGCCTTCCCATTTTCGAAAGGCATGTGAATGGCTCGGTGGGTTCCTAAAGATCACAGTGTAATAAGGCGGCTTAAGCTAGGCGTGTTGGCAATTTCAACTTGGCTCTTTCCAAGCGTAATCTTTTGATAGGTTATCCATCCGGGGCCTAACCAGAAACTACTAATAAGTAAAAACGACCCTTTCCCATGTTAGAGGATGTCATAAAAGAGAACCCGACCAGTCAGCCGAGTTCTTAACTACGACGCTTATTTCAAAGTAACGCTATAAGTATTGAGCTGTGATACTCAGGCCGCCATGGCAGCACACTCTTCAGCACAGCGGTGGCATGCCTCGGCACACTCCTTGCAATGCGCTGCTTCATGCTTGACGCATTCATCACCGCACTTTTTGCAGATTTCCGCGCAGATTCTGCAAACGTCCTTAGCATATTCACTGCCCTGAGCCATGAAGGATGCAGCCAAACGGCAAATCTGAGCACACTGCATGTCTATACGAATACACTCGGCCATCATCTTGACATCATCTTCCTGCAAGCAAGATGCTGCACAGGAATCGCAATAAGCAGCGCAGGTATTGCAGGCTTCAATACAGGCTTTAAATTTATCGAGGTCCATTGCGCTTCTCCTTTGGATATAGATTTTGGTAGACAAACCTAGCCTCTTCAGAATGCAAATTAGTAGCTAAGCGCCAGCAGGCAAGTCCAAGGTTGTTATCACCTCTTGCTTAATCATTCGTTCAGCTTCTCAGGCTTGGGTGGGCTGCCTACCCTCACCTCGCTGAGATCCTCATGAGATAGGCCGCGCAGTAGAGAGAACATCATGACAAACACCAGAATAAACATCGGCAGGCCGACGACGGTAATCACCTCCTGCAAGGCGGTAAGCCCTGCATCACCCGCCAGCACAATCAACATGGCCGCCAGCATGCCTTCCGAGACACCCCAGAATACACGCTGATGCCAGGGGCCAGGGTCTGGGCTTCCGGTACACAGCATATCGACCACCAGAGACGCGGAATCCGATGACGTGGCAAAGAAGATGGCGACAATCACCACCGCCAGGCCTTGGATTAACGTAGCGGCCGGGAAGTTATCGAAAAACGCGAACATGGCGAGCGGAATACTTTCCGCCACAGCGGCGGACAAGACACCTGCTTGATCACCCATTGCTTCCCGGGCGGCTGAACCAATCCCGTCAATTTCCATCGCCGACCAGCCAAAAATCGCAAACCACACCAGCGTAAAGATTGAAGGAGCGAACAGTACCCCAAAAACAAACTCACGAATGGTGCGCCCGCGGGAAATTCGCGCCACAAAAATGCCGATAAAGGGTGACCACGTCACTGTCCAGGCCCAATAGAACACCGTCCAGCTGCCCTGCCACCCCCAGCCGCTGCCATCAGTACTGGTATAGCGCGCCAACGTGTCATTCCAAAACGCCATCGGCAGCAGATTGGTTATGTAGAGACCAAAGGTTTCGACAACAGCCCGCAACAGAAAAACCGTCGAACCAGTAAACAGCACAAACACCAGCAGGCCAACGGCCATTCCGATATTGATATTGGAAAGCCGTTTAACACCTGAATCTAACCCCGCCACGATTGATCCAACCGCAACGGTTGTCAGAACGGCGATGATGACCACCTTGGTAAACACGGCATCCGGCACGCCAAACAGCTCCGTTAGCCCCGCATTGATCTGCTGGGTGCCCAAACCAATGGAAACCGACACGCCAAACAGCGTGCCGAGAATGGCAAAGATATCGAGGGTTTTACCGATAGGCCCATAAATGCGCTCACCCAGCAGCGGGAAGAATACCGAGCTAAACCGCATGGGCAGGTCGTAACGATAGATAAAGTACGCAAACGCCAGCCCCGGCATGGCGAAAATCGCCCAGGTATGCAGCCCCAGGTGATAGATTGAAAAGCTCATGGCATCGTCGGCGGCTTCTACCGAAAAGGGCTCGACACCGGGCCTTGGCGGCGTAGAAAAGTGGGAAATAGGCTCGGCGACACCCCAGAACATCAACACCGTGCCGATACCGCCCGCAAACAGCATGGTAAACCAGGAGACATTGGTATAGGCCGGCCTTGCATCGTTCCCACCCAGGCGGATCGCCCCGTAACGGCTGATAGCCACCCACAGCAAAAATGCCACCCAACTGGTTACCCCTAGAATAAAGAACCAGCCAAGGTTAGTAACCACCCACTCTCGCCCTGCACCAAAAGCATTACCTATAGCGTCCGGTGCAATCAACAGCGCCACCAGGAACAGGACCATGATGCCTGCGGAGGTGAAAAAAATGGTCGGATCCGTCCGAAGGCCAAGCCTTCTCGCAAGCGTATTGAGCATGTTCGTTCCCCTAGTCTTTACAACAAGATAGGAGTGATGGACTGATTGCGCCAAGGTGTTAGGGAAACTCAAAATGTTGGAAGCTGGCACAGTATGGACTTAAAGCTATTTTTCACCAATAAACTTCCTGATACCTTGAATAATTAGCTGGAGTTAAAACGCTTTCAATGCTGTTTACCTTGCTGTCCGAAAATGCATTAATTTTACTACACATGATTAGTACAGAGGTACTAGAAAACACTCAGTTTTTATACTTAAAAGTTAATTAAAGAAAAAAAATAAAAATTAAATCCAGAAGAACCTGATGTTTTTTAAATATGTCCAGAGGATAAAACGCTTATCACAGATAATAAAACACATTCATTAAACAAAAAATTAGGACGGTATTATTAAAGACTTATAAGCTACATAAGCAGTAGCTAAAAAAAGAACAAATGCAAAAATAATTGTAAAAATAAGTTTAATAAAGACAACTCTATTCCTGTCATCTAAACCTTTCTCCAAGGAATTAAGCTCATCTTCCTGAGATGAAACAAGCTCTGATTTCAATCTTTCAAACAATCCTTTATATTCTTTAACTGTTGCACTCAGTGTTGTAAATTGGCCTAATAAACTCCAACTAACAACAATGATCAAAAATGCAACCATCAAGCAATAAGATATATTTTTAATAAACTGCAAACTACTTAAGGAATCTGCAATTTCCATTTTTGATATTGCAAACCAAACGCCTAGCGGTATTGAAAACGTCTTTGCTGTAACATCGTCAAAAACTTTATTTATTTTATCTATGTATTCAGTCGCCTTCTCTCTGTACTCTTTACGCACCTTATCGAATGAATAATTTCTTACGTATTGCTCATAACTGACAAGTAATTTACTTATAAACGCGTTAAAGTGCGTAACTAAGTGAGACAACCTAGATTTTGAATCTAAATCGCTTAATAAATTATATAATGCTTCACGAACAAGACTAGTCATTGCTTCTTTATGCTGGTCTTTGCATAATAACTCATCTAAAAAGCTTACATCAACATTACTAGCAAGTACTGAATCATCAATACATAGCGTAATATCAAGTGGTTGCCCACACAGAATAGTATATGTATTAGCTTTACTCGTGTGAGAAACATCTTTCACTAAATTACATATTTTTGACAAAGCTAAATACGCTGAGAACTTTTCATCATTACTTTTAGAATCTATTATTTTATTAACGTCACTAACATAAACCGCTTCTACTGGATTCAGTAAATATTCAGTATAATCTGTTAAATCTGACCACGTAGAGCAAATAAAGTATTTACTATTCTGCAAAGATTGCTTTGTTAATTCAACTTTAGCTTTATCATATGCTTCATAATGCTTATCCGTTATTACACTATCGACTGTTAAACTTAATTTCTTTCCCTGTCCTTTCAAAACATCAAATGCCGCAGAACAAAGACCTTCTTTATTCAACCGTTTTAGTTTGTTGACCATTACTGCGTCAAAATTGACAAAGCCAGACACATCATTACCCTCAACAGTGACATCTGTCATTGCCTCTCGTAATGATTTATATAGCTTTAACGTTTCAAAATTCATAATTATCCAATATCTTCAGGCGTGCATTGTAGCTCTAGTATACTCTGCTTCAATGCTTCCGGAATCTCATCAAAAATTAGCTGGCCATCTTTATATGTTACCGTTTTCCCAAGCAGCTCATTATCAAAGCTAATCGAAACTCCCTTACCTCGCCCACTTAAACGTACGTAACGCTTCAATTCTGCTGAACTTATTGCTATCTGTTCACTTAGCTGATGTTCATCATCACGAGCAAGATTTAAAAATTTATCTGCTAAATCCGGAAATACAGCGTTTGCTACATGAGTAAGAAGCACCTCTTTACCATTTTTTTGTTGCTGTTGAATAAATTCATGAGCAGTATCTAACTTTGACTGAGCAACCTCACTATCTAAACCTAATTCTGATGAGTATTTTCTAATCGCGTTCTTTAGCGCTGTTGTTTCTCGAACTGCAGCTTGCTTATCACGTTGACAACCAATAAAATTTTCAAAGTAATCGCGCATTTCAACTGAACGCCCTACTTTAAATTTAATATAACGACTACTTAAGCCCTCTTCCCATTCAGTCAAATTTATTGATGCGCCCAGATGCAAGCGATTTAGATCAATAATCGTTGCCGGATTTAAATCTAGATCTTCGCTAGCATTAATACCGTCAATTCGATTTAAAACAGTAACAGCTAATAGGTTGTTTTCACGATACTCATACACATAAAAAGCCAAGATGCCACCTTTTACGCTTTGCAGTCTTGCTTCACTGATAATCTCGGCAAAACGTTCAGCCATAGCTTTGGTTGTTTCAACAAATGTTGTATCTTTATTTTGAAATTGCTTCAGCTGTTGCTCAAAAGCCGGCTTGAGGGTAGAGTCACCATCAACACCAAACTCACCAATATTTAGTGTGGATTGAGAAAATAGCTCTATCAACTGTTCTGTTAACTTTATGCCTAAACCTTCCGTTGAATTTTCTTCATTTCGCAAATTTTGTACTATTGGATCGCCATCTTCATTACGTGTAACTTCATGAAGAATCACATTTTTAATAGCCATACCATAACCTTTATACTTTAAAATTTGTTAAGACAGTATCGCAAGAGGTACTGAAGAATGAAATATATTCTTCAGAAAAATTTACCTTTTATCCCCCCAATTGCAAATCCCTTTTGAACCATCAGCGAGCTACGAGCTCCAAAACATCAAAAGTGATACCTATCGACTATCTCCAGTCATTTTGATCACTGATGCCGCCATGCCAGTGCTACATAGAGTTCTTCTCCTAGAGGGCCTGCATTATTCTTCCCGCGTCTCTTATCCGCGAAAGTTAGGGCCTCAACGATGTGAGCCTGTATCACGTAGTACAGAACCATTTCAAAGAGGTTGTCAGTAGCATCAATTAAGAGCTTTCAAGCCGCATTGAACGTTATGATCGGCCACACACCCTTTTATATGAACCCATTCTACTGTCAGATAGAGGAATATAAGGTATCCCCTAGTATAGAGAGGTACGAAAAACTGGCGGCCTTGTTGACCAAAATCTAAGACAAAACCACCATTAGCCTCAACGACCATCCATACATACGCTGAAACCCTCGCAGGCTACCACATCCGCTACGCTGCCAGTTGCATCGGCCTAGACGCCAAAGAGATGCTGATCTTTAATTGGGATGTGAACTTAGAACCATAGGGTTGTTTTAAAGAATACATTATGAACACTACTCAAGGCAGCAATAGCGTTGATAAGGATTGGCTTGTAGATAGCAGCGCTCTTTTGGATGACGGCAAGACTCGAGTGATCTTTTACAACTCTCAAGATGAGAGTGAATGCAGCGATCTTCTGTTTGAACTTGAAGGAATGACAGTCGAGGAAATTGTTATGAGGCTCGATATAGGTACTGAGCTGTCTTATGCCCAGTTCTGCGAAATTATTGTAGAATTGGCTGAGTCTGGTTTTTTGCATAGCTATTGTGACATATAGAGCTTTGAGCAATGCTGAAGATGCCGCACGCTTACACTGTATTAGAGGCTACTGACCCATAGGTTTGAACTCAAGCCTTTAATAACACAAAAAGCCCGCTGATCACTCAGCGGGCTTTTTCTATATTCTGTGGCGGAGAGGGAGGGATTCGAACCCTCGAAGCCTTACGACTTACACACTTTCCAGGCGTGCTCCTTCGACCACTCGGACACCTCTCCACATTTTGGTTCAATCACTTAGGCTGTGCCTTTCGCAACAGAACGGCGCATATACTATGGTTTAAGCGGGTAAATAGCAAGCCTTTTTCAGAATCAGTGGCTTGCTGCTGCTAATCGCTGGCTGACAGTACGGCATAACTGCCGTGGGCTTCCAGGCAGAGCGCATCGCCACAGTAAAGCTGCTGGGTGAGCGCGATGCGGCCTTTGCCCCGCTCGGCAAGCTTTTGGGTGAGTTGCTCGATGCCGTCAGGCTCTTCTGGTGTACATATCAGGCGGTAGTCGCCAGTTACCGGGGCCAGAAAGCGCTGGGTGGCTTCGGCCACTACTACATCACGGGCCATGCCCTGCCCGCGTAGCCAGAGCGTTACCCAGCACCAGCCTTGCAGCGTGGTTTGCGCACTTAGCGCGCCGCCAAAGCCGGTGCCTTTGTCGTTCAGGTTGGGCTTTAAAGCCAGTTGCCAGGTAAGTGATTGATTATGCTGCGACATGCTTTCAATCCCCATCGCACCCACCATGGGAATCGCGTCACCTAGCCACTTCTGAAAAGCGGCCAGGTCCTCCTGTCCCTCAGGCAGAGGCAAACGCGGGTGCGGTACACCGGGTTTTCGCATGACGATTACTCCCTACGCCCAACGCTCTACAAAGTCGGCCACGTTATGCTGGGGCAGCGGCTTGTGGCGCCCGCCCAGGTTGCCCAAGTAGATGAAAGCGACTACTTCATCGTCTTCATCCAGGGAAAGCCCTTTGCGTACCACGGGGTCAAAGGCGTATTTGCCGCTACGCCACATGGCGCCCAGTTCCTGCGCGTGGGCGGCCAGCAAAATGCCGTGGGCAGCGCAGCCTGCGGAAATCACCTGCTCCATCTTGGGCACTTTGGGAAGGTCCGGCGTTACCTTGGCAATTACGGCGATGATCATGGGCGCGCGCAGCGGCTTTTTACGCGCTGAATTCAGTGTATCGTCGCTGGCGCTGGGGTCTTCCTGGAACTCGGCTTCGGCAAACAGCTCGCCCAAGCGCGTACGCCCTTCTCCGGTGAATTCGATAAAGCGCCAGGGGCGCAGCTCTTTGTGGTCTGGGGCACGCAGGGCTGCTTTGTAAATGGCGTCCATCTGCTCGGCAGTGGGCGCGGGTTCAACTAGCTTGCCCATTGAGCTACGGTTATGAAGAAGCGTGAGTCCATCCATTTGGGTTTCATCCAATCAATCAGTTAGGCACTACTGTAGCGCAGTCGCTTATTGCCTTGCCAGACGTAGCGGGCTTGGCGGCCTCTGGCCCGGTGTGGCGCGCCACGGGCTGATGTCCAACCCGCCCCGACGCACGTAGCGCGCAAGCACCAAAAGCTCGGTGGGTTTGGCGTGCGCCATTAGGTCGGTGAAGATGTGCTCCACACAGTGCTCGTGAAAATCCTGGTGCTGACGATAGCCGATCAGGTAGCGCAGCAGGCCTTCGCGATCAAGCTTGGGGCCTTTATAGCGAATCAGCACGCTTCCCCAGTCGGGCTGGCCGGTAACCGGGCAGTTGGATTTAAGCAGGTGTGAGTGCAGCGTTTCTTCCACTACCTCATCGCTTACCGCCAGGTGAGTGGCACTGGGCGTGTAATCGCTTATGTCGATGTCCAGGTCGTCCAGGCAGTCGCCGGGCAGCGGCTTCGGGGCAAGCTCAGCGTCTTCCACGCCAAGAAGCTCTACGCTCACCTGGGCACTGGCTGCGTCGCTCAAGTCACGCGTGAGGGTGTCGATCAGCGCTTCACGGCTTTCCATACGCGTCTGGTTGAAGCTGTTGAGGTAGAGCTTCCAGGATTTGGATTCGATCAGGCTCGGTGAATCCGCCGGTAGCCGAAAACGCGCCACGGCCACGATGGGCTTGCCGCGGGCGTTGAGCCAGGAAACCTCGAAGGCGTGCCACTCGTCTTCACCAACAAACGGCAGGCTTCCCTCCTCAATACCCAGCGGCGCGCGGTTGGCGGCGCGGGGAATGGGAAACAAAAGCCCCGCATCGTACTGCTCGGGGTAGGCGGAATCGCGCCCCAGGGGCGCGTGCTCTAAGGTTTCGGGGCGATGTGCCATAGGTCATGCTCTCTTGAAAACGGCGCTTGAAAACAGCTCTTTAAACGGGCGTGCGGTTAACTGCGAATGCCTTTGCCACGCTCCAGCATGGTAAGCGCGACGAAAAATAGCACAATGATAAACGCAAAAATGGCCGCCAGCGCCCACACTACAGGAATGTCCGATACGCCCAGAAAGCCGTAACGGAAGACGTTCACCATGTACAGAATGGGGTTGAGCATGGAGACGCCCTGCCAGAAATTGGGCAGCATGGAGATGGAGTAGAACACCCCGCCAAGATACGTCAGCGGCGTCAGAATAAAGGTCGGAACGATGGAAATATCGTCAAACTTGTTGGCCATCAACGCGTTGATAAACCCGCCAATGGAGAACAGCGCCGAGGTCAGCACTACTACCAGCACGGTTAACAAGGGATGCTCGACGGTCAGGCGTGTGAAGAACAGCGAGACGATCGTGACGATCAGCCCCACACCCAGGCCGCGCGCCATGCCGCCTAGAATAAAGCCGGAGAGAATCACCCAGTTCGGCATGGGCGACACCATCAGTTCTTCCACCGAGCGTTGAAACTTGTTCGAGAAGAAGCTTGAGGCCACGTTGGAGTAGCTGTTGGTGATCACCGACATCATGATCAGGCCGGGGACGATAAAGTCCATGTAGGAGAAGCCGTCCATATCCCCAATACGCGAGCCGATCAGGTTGCCAAAGATGATGAAGTACATCGCCATGGTGATCGAAGGCGGCAGCAGCGTTTGCGGCCAGATACGCGTGAAGCGCTTGATCTCTTTAAGTACCAGCGTCCATAACGCAACGAGTGTTTGAGTCGCATTCATGCGGGCGTCTCCTTGTTGAGTTCAGAGCGCTCATCAATCGCCTTGTTACCTGCCTCTACCATTGAAACAAACATCTCTTCCAGCCGGTTGGCGCTGTTGCGCATGGACACCACTTGCATGCCCTGCTCGCTTAATACGCTGAATACATCGTTCAACTGCTGCCCGCGGTGAATCACCAACGAGAGTTGCGTGGGCTCGATCTGCTTGATCTCAAACCCGTCGATCACCGGTGGCGCCGTGACGGGCTCGGCGAGATCCAGCAGGAAGGTTTCGGTATTCAGCTCGGCCAACAGTTCGCGCACGCTGGTGTTACGCACGATCTCGCCGTGATTGATGATGGCGATATTGCGGCACAGGCTTTCCGCCTCTTCCAGGTAGTGGGTGGTCAGAATAATCGTGGTGCCTTCATCCTGGTTGATGCGGCGCATGTATTCCCACATGCTGCGGCGCAGCTCGATATCCACGCCTGCCGTGGGCTCATCCAGAATCAGTAATTTAGGCCGGTGCATCAGCGCCCGGGCAATCATCAGCCGGCGTTTCATCCCGCCCGAAAGCATGCGGGCGTTGCCATTGCGCTTGTCCCACAGGCCCAAGTCGCGCAGCAGCTGCTCGGCACGCGGCAGCGCTTCACGGCGGGTCATGCCGTAGTAGCCTGCCTGCGCCAGCACGATATCGAGTACCTTCTCGAACTGGTTGAAGTTGAACTCTTGAGGTACTACGCCCAACTGGTACTTGGCCTTGGCGAAGTCTTTATCAATGTCGATACCAAAAATTGACACCTTACCTTCTGACTTCTGCACCAGTGAACACACCACACCCAACGTGGTGGATTTACCCGCACCGTTAGGACCCAGCAGCGCAAAAAAATCGCCCTGCTGGACGTCGAGATCAATACCTTTTAACGCTTGAAAGCCGTTGCCATACACCTTGGTAAGGCCACGGATTGACAATGCCGGTTCGGCCATAAAGATGTCCTGTCAGCAAAAATAGGGCAAAAAATGCGTAAGAAGCCATGATATCGGGGCATTGGGCTTTTTTTTCAAGCCAGCGCACAATGCTACAGCTGGCTTTTTATTTAGTCCGCTAATTATTTCCGCTTAGTGGCTCTTTGTGACACTTTGCCACACCCAGAAAGACAATTAATACTTTAGTATTAGGTTATGCCTTCGCGTTATGTCGATGGCATACAAGGGAACAAGCACTTATAAATAAATGAGAAATCACTCAATGAGCACGATCACGCCCTACACTCCAGTCGCTTTAACGAAGCAATCTGTTACTGAAAGTCCATCCATTCAGTCCAAGCAAGGCTTGGCAGCCCTATCCTTGCGCCGCCAACGGCTTATTGGCGTTGCCGTTTTATGGCTCATACTCGCGATTATGATTGTAGTAAACGCTTGGCAAAGCCGGGCACTGCTGTACCACGAGCGTGAGCAACGCATGGTCACTGCCGTGGATATTGCAATCTCTACTCTGGAACACTTCGATGAGCTCGCCCAGCAAGGCGAAATGACTCAGGAAGAAGCGCAGACGCTCGCGTTTGAAACGATTCGCGATGTGCGCTTTGGCGAAGAGAACAATTACCTGTTCGCGCTGACAGGTGACTTAAAGATGCTTGCCCACCCAAGCCGCGCAAGAGGTGACGATTTATCAAACGTCACCGACCCGCAAGGCACCCTTATTTTCCAATCCATTTTAGATAGCGCCCGCGTTACAGGCAGTGGCTTTACCGAGTATTACTCCAACTTCGCCCGGGGTAACGATGCAATGCCCTTGGTGCGCACTTATACCGAAGCCTATGCACCCTGGAATGTATACGTTGCCAGCGGCGTCTTCATGGGGGACATAAGCCACACTATCATGAGTCAGCTGGTTAAAAGCATTATGGTGGGCTTGTTGGCAGGCGTATTAGTCACCCTGGCGTTTTGGGGAATGATTTCGTTGATACTGCGTCGCCTGGGCGGCGAGCCTAGCTATGCAGCGGGTGTCGTAGGGCGTATTGCTCAGGGCGATCTAACTGCGGAGGTCAAGCTAAGCGCCAACGATACCAGCAGCCTGCTTTACGATATTCAGCAGATGCGCGACAAACTGCATGCAACCATGCAGGAAATCCATACGACCAGCGCAGCGGTGGATCAAAACTCTGGCGACATTGCGGCAGGCAATCAGGAGCTTTCATCGCGCACCGAGCAACAGGCCGCCGCCCTTCAACAAACCTCCGCCAGCATGGAAGAAGTGACCGCTACCGTGCGCCAAAATGCCGAGAACGTTGAACAAGCCAAGGAACTAGTACGTAGCGCCGGCGAAACCTCTCAAGTTGGCCAGCAGGCCATTGGCAAGGCCGTTACCTCCATGCAGGAAATCAGCGCGGAAGCGGCCAAGATTTCCGATATTGTCACGCTGATCGACAGCATTGCTTTCCAGACCAACATTCTGGCACTCAACGCGTCTGTTGAAGCGGCACGAGCCGGTGAGCATGGCCGTGGCTTTGCCGTGGTAGCTGGTGAAGTTCGTCAGTTGGCTAACCGTTCGGCAACGGCCGCCCACGAGATTAAAACACTGATCAACACATCCAATGCGCAGGTAGATAACGGCTCATCGCTGGTGACCACCGCCAAGGAGCGCATGCAGCATATCGATCAGCAGATTCAGCGCATCAATGACCTGTTTGCGGACATTACAGCCGCGACCCACGAGCAAACCCAGGGTATCGAGCAGATCAACGTGGCCATCGCCCAGCTTGATCAGTCCACCCAGGATAACGCCTCCATGGTTCAGCAAACCGCCGACTCCGCACATGACCTGAAACAGCGTTCACAGTCGCTCAACGGCATCGTCAATCACTTCACGCTTAATTAAACACCAGGTATCAACCGCTTACGTTCAGGCAGGCCAACTGCCTGAACGTAGCCCGCCATCAACACATGCATATAAAACACACGCACAGCAAAATGCCGCCAATCATGGGCGGTAGATAAAACGTTTTATAAAGAAGGAAGGGTAAAACAGGGAGGATAACGAAATAAAGCTGTTTACATGGAGCGGGAAAAGAGATTCGAACTCTCGACCCTCGCCTTGGCAAGGCGATGCTCTACCACTGAGCTATTCCCGCAATGTAAACACTTTCTAGATGGCGTCCCATAAGGGGTTCGAACCCTTGTTACCGCCGTGAAAGGGCGGTGTCCTAGGCCACTAGACGAATGGGACGTATAAACATCTATTTGATTGGAGCGGGAAAAGAGATTCGAACTCTCGACCCTCGCCTTGGCAAGGCGATGCTCTACCACT
>NZ_RZHE01000013.1 GCF_003989825.1 Vreelandella populi | reverse complement strand
AAATTGTTAAAGAGCGGTTTCGCTAAAGGCTTAAAACCTTCGACTCGATGACCGGAGCCGCTTGCCTCAGCGAGGAAGGCGCATTCTACGCATTTCCCGGTGATTGTCAAGGGCGTTGTTTTCGATGTGAAACGTGCGACATCCAAAACATCCAACCGCTTGATAATCCGAAGGTTTTCACCTTCATTCACCGCTGGTAACGCTTGGCGTCCCCGGCAGCGGATGCGTACTTTACGGATTCACTGCCGGTTGTGCAAGCGCTTTTTCATATTAATATGCAAAACATCTCCATAACGCTCAGGAGATGCCACGCAGCGAGTCTGGAACCAGCGAATCCGCCCCAAGATCGGCAATACTATGGGCGCCGGTAAGCGTCATGGCGACCCGCATCTCTTTTTCAAATAGCTCAAGCAGGTGAGCTACTCCGGCCTCGCCTCGCGTGGCCAGCGCATAGATGAAGGCGCGCCCCAGCAGTACCGTATCAGCGCCTAAGGCAATCATGCGCACGACATCGAGCCCACTGCGTATACCGGAATCGGCCAGAATGGCCAGGTCGCCTTTAACAGCATCGGCAATCGCTGGCAGCGCCCGCGCAGATGACATGACACCATCAAGCTGACGACCACCATGGTTGGACACCACGATGCCGTCCGCACCAAAGCGAACCGCATCACGCGCATCTTCAGGGTCGAGTATGCCCTTAATGATCATGGGCCCATCCCAGAACTCACGAATCCACTCCAGATCCTTCCAGGAAATGGCAGGGTCGAAATTGTTGCCCAGCCAAGCGATATAGTCTTCCAGCCCTGTCGGGTTGCCCCGGTAGTCAGAGACGTTACCCAGATCGTGAGGGCGGCCGTGGATACCTACATCCCAGGCCCAGAAAGGGTGCATGGCGGCCTGTGCCATGCGCCGGATCGGCCCGCTTTTACCACTCATGCCTGAATGGGCATCACGGTAACGCGCCCCCGGCACCGGCATGTCCACAGTAAATACCAGCGTCTTGACGCCAGCCGCCTTGGCTTTTTCCAAGGCATGTTTCATGAAGCCCCGGTCTTTCAGCACATACAGCTGAAACCAGATCGGCCGATCAATGGCAGATGCTACTTCATCGATCGGACACACCGATACCGTCGAAAGTGTAAAGGGGATGCCTTTACTGGCCGCCGCTCGCGCCGCCTGTACCTCACCGCGCCTGGCGTACATGCCTGCCAGCCCGACCGGCGCCAGGGCAATTGGCATGGCAAGTTTTTCACCAAACAGTGTGGTTTCAAGCGATAGCGATGACATGTCCTTGAGCACACGCTGACGCAGCGCAATACCGGCCAGGTCCTCGACGTTACGCCGAAGGGTATGCTCGGTATAAGAGCCTCCATCTGCATAATGAAACAGGAAAGGCGGTATGCGGCGCTGGGCCGCCTTGCGGTAGTCAGTGGATGCAGAAATGATCATGGCAAGCCCTATGCAGTGAATGCGCTACCTATTAAGGGTGAGCGTGGCCCCAGGCGATGCATACGCCTGGAAAACCGATATTAGAAATAGAGGTAGGCAGACGCTATATAAAGAAGCGCACAATAGCTTTAATAAGAGTCCGCCCGGCTCCTGCATCAGCAATGTTTACTGCCCAGCGCGTTAGCACTACTTTCAATTGGTAAAACCAATTGACAATATCAAAGCCATTACATTAATTAGCCCCGTGATACCTGTCAAACAAACTTGTGCTGTTGACGCACCACAAAGAATTATACTTTAGTCACACTTATTCTAAGGCCTGCCGACTCTACCCTTTCTGGTCAGTACACTTGAGCGAGGCGGCTTCCCTGCTCTATTATTGGTCTTACCAATTAAAGGAAGCTGAATGCATGACCTACCCACCGCTTCGCCAGCAGCGCTTGGCCGATGTTATTACTGAACGCCTGGAAGCCATGATTCTGGAAGGAAGCCTAAAGCCAGGCCAACGACTGCCCCCCGAGCGCGAATTGGCTGAGCGTTTTGGCGTCTCGCGTCCCTCGCTGCGCGAAGCGATTCAAAAGCTGGCTGCCCGGGGTCTGCTCACCAGCCGCCAAGGCGGCGGTACTTTTGTTAACGATACGCTGAATAACACCTATACCGACCCGCTTCTGGAAATGCTCTCCCGGCATAATGAGTTCCACCTTGACCTGCTCGAGTTCCGGGATGCCATGGAAGGTATTTCCGCCTACTACGCGGCACTGCGCTCTACTCCGGCGGATAAAGCAGTCCTCATACAGCGCTTTGAAGAACTGGATGGTGGCTTTGTGGGGGCCGACCCGGCGCAGGAAGCCAAGCTGGATGCTGCCTTTCACTTGGCCATTGCCGAAGCGGCACACAACGTTTTATTGCTGCACACGATCCGCGGGATTTTCCACCTTCTGGAACAAAGCATTGTGGATAATCTGGCGCATCTGTTTGCCAAACCCGAATCACGTAGCAAATTAATGCAGCAGCACCGAGCACTTCTGGATGCCATTCTGGAAGGCCGCGCTGAAGATGCCCGAACGCGGTCGCATGAGCACTTGGTATACGTCGAGGAAGGATTACTAGAAGCGGCCCGCGCCGAAACCCGGGCACAGCGTGCCTTAAGGCGCTCACAAGGCTCCAGTAGTCCAGCCGTATGAAAAAGCTGCGCTGGAAAGCGATATGGCTTGCCGTTATCACCGTGGGGCTCGTCGTCACCATATGGCAAGCTGCTCGTCTGGCACGGGAACAGGCGATTGCTGACCTGCGAGATGATGCTGAGAACGAGCTGCGGCTTTCGGCCGCCAACCTCAACGGCTACCTGCTCCGCTACGATTACCTGCCGCAAATGTTGGCCACCCGAGAAGGTGTTCAGCGTTTTCTAAGCGCCCCCGAAAACCAAAACCCCATGCCGCTCAATCTGCTGCTGGACCGCTTTCGTTTTACCTCGGGAGTGTCTGACGTTTACCTGCTTGACCACAATGCCACCACGATTGCCGCCAGCAACTGGCATCGGCCCAATACGTTTATCGGCCACAACTACGCGTTTCGCAGCTACTACACAGAAGCTATTGCCGGGCGGCAGGGTCGGTTTTACGGTTTGGGCACCCAGTCACTTGAGCGGGGCTACTTCTTCTCAGCACCGGTATGGATTGACGATACCTCGCCCGATGCCCAACCTGACGGCGTGATGGTGATCAAGGTATTGCTGGACGAGGTTGAAGAGGGCTGGGCGGAACAGGATGCCGAACTGCTGGTCACCGACGGGGATAATATTATTTTCATGGCCAGCCGCCCGGAACTACGCATGCGCGCGCTTCATCCCCTTAGTGATGAAAAGCGCCAGGCACTTCATGAAACGCGCCGCTATGCCATGGAGTCCCTGTCATATTCCGGAATCAGTATAGAGGCGCGCTATGGAATGGACAGTGCGCTGGTCAGTTTTTCTGACGGACCTTTGAGCGGCGTGCGCTATTTAAGTCTGACCCGACCGATCGTGGAGTTTGGCTGGAACATGCATATTCTCAAACCCTTGACGCCGGTGGTCAGCGCCCAGTGGATCGCCGCGTTAATGGCCGGTGGGCTTTATGGGATGATCGTCCTGGGAGGCGGCATTGGCTGGCAGCGCCTGCGCTTGCGCCGCGAGCGTGAAGCATTTGCGGAACGCGAAAGACAAACCCTGGCCCTGGTTCGCGATGAGCTTGAAGAGAGCGTAGAGCGCCGCACTCGTGATCTGGTCGCCAGCAACCAGCGCCTCTCGGATGAGATCGAAGAGCGGCGTCGAGCCGAAGCCAACCTGCGCCAAACCCAAGATGAGCTGATTCAAGCCGCCAAGCTTGCCGTTCTGGGCCAGCTGGCTGCAGGTATCAACCACGAGCTTAACCAGCCGCTGGCGGCCATTCGTGCCTACGGTGAAAACGCCCGCCGCTTTTTAGCCCTCTTTCGCGTTGATCAAGCCGATGCCAACTTGGAACAGATCGTTGAACTGACCCAGCGCATGGCCGAGATCAGTTCCCAGCTTCGTCAGTTCTCGCGCAAGAGCAGCGAGTGCCAGGAAACCATCTCGGTGCAAGCTTGCATTGAATACGCCCTGCGCCTGTTTCATAGCCGTCTGCGCGATGGGAACGTACGCGTTGAACAGCAGTGGCCGGATGAAACGCTCTGGGTAACCGGCGACCTGGTGCGCCTTGAGCAGGTACTGGTCAACCTGATCAGCAATGCACTGCACGCCATGAAAGAAACACCCGCGTCGCAACTCACCCTAAGCGCGGCGCTTGCCCAGCAGCAGGTCACCATCAGTGTAATGGACAATGGCCCCGGTATTGATGACGCCCACCTGGCACAGATTTTTGAACCCTTCTTTACCACCAAGGCGCCGGGCAGCGGCCTTGGCCTGGGGCTTTCCATTTCTTCGCGTATCATGGACGATCTGGGCGGCAAGCTGCAGGCCAAGAACCGCGATACTGGTGGTGCCTGCTTTACTATCTCGCTGCCTTTTTCGCCGCTAGCGCACACCCCTCCCCATCCCTTGAAAGGAAACAGTAGCCATGCATGAACCGTCGACGCTGCCGGTCATGGTGATCGACGACGAGCCGCATCTGCGTATCACCGCCAGCCAAACCCTGGAGCTTGCCGGCTACACGCCCCACTGTTTCGAATCCGCCGAGCAGGCGCTGGAAGTATTATCGGCGGACTTCCCCGGCGTTATCGTTAGCGATATTCGCATGCCGGGAATGGGCGGAATGGGGCTTCTTCATGAGTTGCACCGTCGCGACCCGACCCTGCCAATCATTCTAATTACCGGCCACGGCGATATCTCCACCGCGGTAGAGGCAATGCGCGCCGGTGCCTGGGATTTTCTGGAGAAACCGTTTGCCGGCGATCAGCTGCTGGATGTCGTACGCCGAGGTATCGAAAAGCGCCAGCTAAGCTTGGAAAACAACCGGCTGAAGGCAGAACTTGAAGTACAACAAGCCGCACTCGGTCCGCGCCTGGTGGGCCGCACGGCGATTATTTCCCGCCTTGCCGCGATGATCCAGCGGATCAGCCAGGTGGAGGCCGACGTGCTATTGTTTGGCGAAACGGGCACGGGCAAGGACTTGGTGGCCCGCGCCATTCACGAGCGAAGCGCCCGGCGCAACAACCCCTTCATGGCGATCAACTGCGGCGCCGTGCCGGAAAACACCATCGAATCCGAGCTGTTTGGCCACGAGAAAGGCGCCTTTACCGGCGCGGTCGAGCGTCGAATTGGCAAGTTTGAGCACGCTAACGGCGGCACGGTATTTCTGGATGAAATTGAATCCATGCCGCTGGCTCTTCAGGTCAAACTGCTGCGCGTGCTTCAGGAGCGCAGTATCGAGCGGCTGGGCGCCAATGAAGTGGTGCCATTAAACCTGCGAGTTATTGCCGCCACCAAGGTCGACCTTAAAGCAGCTGCTGAAGAGGGGCGTTTTCGCGAGGACCTCTACTACCGATTAAATGTCGTGACCCTACCGTTGCCTGCCCTGCGCGAGCGGCGCGAAGACATCCCACTGCTATTTCAGCATTTTGCCGTTGTTGCTGCTAACCGCAGCGGCCTGGAGGCCCCCATCCTGGATAACCAGGCCGTGGCAGCGCTATTGGCTCATGACTGGCCCGGCAACGTACGCGAGCTGCGCAATCTGGCAGAACGCTACGTTCTACTGGGCGCCGCGTTTGATTATCGCCTGGATATGTTGCTGGAAGGTGCCGCAGCCGATACTCAGGAGCCCACCCTGCCACGCCAGGTGGAGCTATTTGAAAAGAGTCTGATCAGCCAGTCGCTTTCCCGCCACCACGGCCGAGTGACCGAAGTTTGCCGCCATCTGGGCATTCCGCGCAAAACCTTATACGACAAGCTCAAGAAGCACGGTTTACACGCTGACGACTACCGCCACAGCAGCGACCCGTGATTCATAAGCTCGATTAATACCGACCAGGGGGGTGCCCAGGGCAGTAGCGTCAAGGTGGCAATCAGCATAAGAAGATTGGACATGGGGCGGCGGCTGTCACCCAGCTTGAGCGCCGTGCCAAAGGAGCGCTTCAGCCGAGCCCCTTCTAAATCCACGCTATAGATCTCATCAAGCCCTAAATGAATGATAAACCCCAGTAAAACGGCCGCACCGTGTGACCATGCAAGCCACGGGGGCTGAAAAAGCAGATGAAAGCTCAGCGCGGCGGTTAACAGCGAGCATAGCCCCGCCGCTAACAGTGAATGCCAGATACCCCGGTGAACAGTCAGCTTTGAGAACAGTATCCCTGCCAGATAGCGCACCGAGAAGTAAATGCCGCCACAGGCGAGAAGCAGCATGCCGGGCGTTAGCCACGACTCCAGCAGCATTACCCCCAGCACTAGCGAGGGCACGGAAAGGATATTGAAAATCAAACGGATAGAGCGTGATCGATCAGCATCAATATCCGGCAGAATCCCGCCAAACGCAACCAATGCCACGATCAATATGGATTGAGAATAAGGCCACCACTGTGCCTGCCAGCCCGCGTACGCCATTAGCATGCCGCCCGCGGTCGCTACCGTAATATGCGTGCGAAAGTTCGCCATGTCGCGGCACCCTGGAAAACTGGATAAATTACCAGATTTTCAAAGATTACAACATGGCTGATTTAGAAAAAAGGTTGCCTGACCAACCGTTTAGCCAAGGTCGATCATAAGGAAACTTCGGCCAGAAACTGATCCTTGAGTTTTACGTAGTTTCCAGCGGTATAGGGGAAGAAGGCACGCTCCTTATCTTTGAGCGGGCGCAGTGCCTTGGCCGGGTTACCGGCATAAACATAGCCACTTTCCAGATGCTTGCCGGGAGTGACCACAGCACCGGCGGCAATGATCACTTCATCTTCGACCACAGCGCCATCCATGACGATAGCCCCCATGCCTACCAGAATGCGGCTACCCAGCGTACAGCCATGCAAAATGGCCTTATGGCCGATGGTGACGTCTTCACCAATCGTGAGCGGAAAGCCATCGGGGTTGAAGTCACTGGCGTGGGTGATATGCAGCACGCTGCCATCCTGCACGCTGGTGCGGGCCCCGATACGAATCTGGTGCATATCGCCACGGATCACCGTCATCGGCCATACGGAGCAGTCATCGCCCAACTCAACGTCACCAATTACCACACTTGCCGGATCCACATAGACGCGCTCGCCCAGGCGTGGCGAATGGTTCTTGAAGCTTCTCAGTGCATCACTCATAACACCCTCCTTACGTTAAGGAATTCTACCTTTAACCCTATGGCTTGTATGGCGTATGGGGGCACGCCGTATCAGCTATAACAGCCCGCCCAGCAACACAATAAACGTCAGCGGAATTGACACCCAACGTACGATATTACGCCACAGCAGGTAACCGCGCTCACCCACGCCTAGCGCGCTCACTGCAGCCTTAGGCGGCATGACCCAGGCTGCAAAGGTAGCAATCAACAGCCCCCCAAGCGGCAGAAACACATCCGGCGGAATGCTGCTGACCAGCTCGAATATATTGCGTCCGAACAGCGGCCGAAACTCGGCCAGCGTGGAGAATGAAAACGCTGATAAAAGCCCCATCAGCCATACGCTAAGCGCGACAATGGCGGTCGATATACTGCGCCGAAATCCCAGCCCCTGAAGCGTAGCCACCATGGGTTCTGCCAGATTGATCGCCGAGGTCCAGGTCGCCAGCAGTAGCAACAGAAAAAATACGCTTAGCCAGACCGCCCCACCGGGCAGTTCGGAAAAGGCAATCGGCAGTGTGACAAACATCAACCCCGGGCCCTCAGCCGGGTCCATTCCCTGGGCAAACACTACCGAGAAGATAGCGATACCGGCCAGCAGCGCCACGCTGATATCCAGTGCGGCAACGGCGAACGCCGCCTTGGGCAGGCTCTGCTCATCAGGCATGTAGGCGCCATAGGCCATCAGTGCGCAGGCCCCAACGGCCAGGGTAAAGAACGCGTGCCCCATGGCATGCAACACCACGGTCGGCGTCAGCGCATCGAAAGAAGGCAGGAAAAGCCACGCTAGCGCCGTTGAGAAGCCATCCGTTGTCGCGGCATACACCGCCAGCAGCAATAACAGAGCATACAAAAGCGGCATCAACAGATTATTAAGCCGCTCAAGGCCTTTTGATACCCCAGCGGCGACCACCGTCATGGTCATGAACAGAAACAGCGAGTGGTTAAAAATCAACAGCCCCGGGTTGGCCAAAAAGGCGTCAAAGCCCGCGCCGATTTCGGCAGCCGTTGCGCCGTTAAACTGGCCGTTAATCGAGGCCACCAAAAACTCGATCGACCAGCCCGACACCACCGAATAGAAGGATAAAATGCAGAACACCGTAAACGCGCCAAACAGCCCCAGCCAGCGCCAGTTCTTTGAAGCCCCGGCATCGGCTGCCAACGCACCCAGCGCCTGGATCGGCCCACGCCGCCCTGCCCGGCCAACCAGGATTTCGGCCATCATCACGGGAATGCCCAGCAGTAGTACGAACGCCACGTAGATCAGTAAAAACGCCGCGCCGCCGTTCTCACCGGCCACATAAGGAAAGCGCCAAATATTCCCAAGCCCTACCGCGGCCCCGGTTACCGCCAGGATAAAAGCGCGCTTCGACCCCCAACGTTCCAGCGTTTCGCTCATTGTTTTCTCCCGCCATAAAGGGCAATAAAAGGCGGCAAGACTAGCAGGCGCTCGCCAAGAGGCCAAACCTTGCCATTGAAAGAGTCGACCTGCGCCCACACTGTTTAGCTATTATCATGCGTTTTTGCACGCTTAACGACTTCCTAATGCTCCAATCGAGGTGCTTATGACCCCCAATCCGCTGCTTGAAACGCACGAGCTTCCCCCTTTCTCTGAAATGCGTGCCGAGTATGTGGTACCTGCGGTGGAAGCGCTGTTAAGCGAGAACCGCGAAACGATTGATCGCCTGGCCAAGCAGGCGGCCAAGACGCCACCTACCTGGGAAACGTTTGCTGACCCACTTGAAGCGGTCAGCGACCGCCTTTCCAAGGCCTGGTCACCGGTTTCTCATCTGAACAGCACGATGAACACGCCTGAGCTGCGCGAAGCCTACCAAACCTGCCTGGAAAAACTCTCGGCTTTCGGCACCTGGGTAGGTCAGCACGAAGGTCTTTTCCACGGCTGGCAAGCACTCAAGGAAGGCGATGCCTGGGCGATGCTTGATGCCGCTCAGCAGCGCACGGTCAATAACGCCCTGCGTGACTTCCGCCTCGCCGGGGTGGACCTGCCCGCCGACAAGAAAACCCGCTACGGTGAGATCCAGTCGCGCCTTTCTACCCTCTCCAACCAGTATTCGAATAACGTGCTGGATGCCACGCAGGCGTGGCATAAGGACATCAACAGCGAAGAAGAGCTGGCCGGTGTTCCCCAAAGCGCGCTGGAAACGCTAAAGGCAATGGCCGAAGCCAAAGGCGTATCGGGCTATCGTATTACGCTGGATTTCCCGAGTTTCTTCCCGGTCGTCAGTTATGCCGACAGCCGAGCACTACGCGAGGAGGTGTATACCGCCTTTGTGACGCGCGCCTCCAACCAGGGGCCTAACGCGGGCAAGTTTGATAACGCCCCCATCATGGAAGAGATTCTGGCGCTTCGCCAGGAGCTTGCGAAACTGCTAGGGTTCAAGACCTATGCCGACTTTTCACTGACGACCAAAATGGCCGACTCCCCCGAACAGGTGCTCGATTTTCTGGGTGACCTGGCTCGCCGTGCCGTGCCCCAAGCGAAAGAGGAATTTGCTGAGCTAAGCGCCTACGCCCGTGATGAACTCGGCCTTGAAGAGCTCAAGCCCTGGGATATTGCCTACGCAAGCGAGAAGCTGCGCGAAGCGCGCCACGCCATCTCTCAAGAGCAGCTGCGCCCCTACTTCCCCGCCCCGCGGGTGATCGACGGCCTGTTCCAGGTCGTCGAGCGCCTTTACGGGGTGGGTGTTGAAGAGGATAGCCAAGCATCAAGCTATCACGACGACGTGCGCTATTTCCGGATTACCGAAAACGGTCAGCCGATTGCCGGGTTCTACCTCGACCTGTACGCCCGTGAGGGCAAGCGGGGCGGCGCCTGGATGGCCGACTGCCGGGTACGTCGCCAGACCGAAAATGGTCTTCAGCTGCCGGTGGCGTTTTTAACCTGCAACTTTACCGCCCCGGTGGGTGGCAAGCCTGCTCTGCTTACCCACGATGAAGTAACCACACTGTTCCATGAGTTTGGTCATGGCCTGCACCATATGCTGACCAAGCAGCGTATCGCCGACATTTCAGGTATTAACGGCGTTGCCTGGGATGCGGTGGAACTGCCCAGCCAGTTTATGGAGAACTATTGCTGGGAGCGCGAAGGACTTAACCTGCTGGCCAAGCACGTGGAGACCGGGGAAGCATTGCCTTCTGAGTTGCTTGAGCGCCTGCAGGCGGCCAAGAACTTCCAGTCCGCCATGGGCATGGTACGCCAGATCGAGTTTTCCCTGTTTGACCTGCGCTTGCACCATGAATTGAGCGCCCCCAGCGCCAGCGACGTTCAAATCTTGCTGGATGAGGTGCGCAGCCAGGTTTCCGTGGTGCCTACCGTGCCCTTCAATCGCTTTCAAAACAGCTTTGCGCATATTTTTGCCGGCGGTTATGCAGCCGGTTACTACAGCTACAAGTGGGCTGAAGTTCTCTCTGCCGATGCCTGGAGCGCGTTTGAAGAGGCGGGTATTTTTGATGCCGAGACAGGCCAGCGCTTCCGTCGTGAAATTCTTGAGCAGGGCGGAGCACGGGACGCGGCTGAACTATTCGTGGCTTTCCGTGGCCGCGAGCCCAGTGTGGAACCGCTGCTGCGCCATAGCGGGATTCGAGCCGCCTAACCCTTACTGACCGTGCGGCACTGCAAACGCGGTGCCGCATGTGGAGAAACCTATGTCTACCGTCAAGCGCTTTATAGCGGGCGTTATCTGCCCGCGCTGCGCCGCCATGGATCGTATTCGTGCCTGGGAGCAGAACGGCATTCGCTACCGGGAGTGTGTTAATTGCGACTTTTTTGAGCAGTTACCCGTTGAGGATGAAAGCTCATCCGAGCTGACTACCCGGGTCAACCAGGTGCGCGACGAGCAGAAAAACCAGGACGTGCAGCCGGTACGGATTCTGGACCCAGGCAAACCTCGCTCCTAAAGTTTTCAAAAGAGGGCTTTGCAGTCCTCTTTTTGCTTTTCTCGTTTCAACTCTTGCCCTACCTGACACACCTCACCCAAAAAGTGGGCGGAAAACCGCACACTCTATTTCAGTCTGCGTGCGAATAACCGGACACATAGCGGCATTTTTATCGCCACTAAAGTTGAAAGCCATTTTCCTAAGCAAATGTTTTTAAAGTCCTATTGTAAAACTGGCATAACAATCGCCTTTTAATAAATGCTTAATGACATTGCTACTGGCCAGGTATAAACGCTTGCCAGGCCATAATCCCAATAACAGCTTAGGAAACATGCCATGCGCACAATGATGCCGAAAACTCTCGCCCTACTGGTTAGCGGTGCAGCCCTGCTTGCCGCCGCCAGCGCTCACGCGGACCGCGCAGACTGGCCACAGAACTTTACCGTAGGTACCGCAAGCCAGGGCGGTACGTTTTTCGTATACGGTTCGGGCTGGGTCAACTTTATCGCTGACGAGCTGGGCGTTTCTGGCGGCGGCGAAGTTACCGGCGGCCCGACTCAGAACTTGGCGCTGGTACACAGCGGCGACATGGCCTTCGGCCTGACCACCATGGGCCCCGCGTCTGATGCGGTGAAAGGCGAAAGCCCCCTGGCCCCTGGCCTGGTAATGGATAACGTCTGCGCCCTGTTCCCCATGTACGAAACGCCGTTCTCGATTGCCGCACTTTCAAGCTCGGGCATTGAGTCCATTTCAGACATTCCGGATGGCGCGCGTATCGGTTTCGGCCCGGCAGCCTCAACGTCTGACACCTACTTTCCCGCGATGCTGGAAACCCTGGGAGTGAACTTTGAGCGTCGCAACGGCGGCTGGTCTGATCTCGGAGGCCAGTTGCAAGATGGCCTGCTGGACGTGGTTGCGTTTGCTGCCGGCATTCCGATTCCTGCCGTTAGCCAGTTAGAAGTACAGACGGATGTGAACATCATTGAATTCACCGAAGACGAGCTTGCTACCGTACTGGACGCCTTCCCGGTGGCTGAGTTCACCATTCCGGCCAGCACTTACTCAACGCTTGAGGAAGATGCCCGCGCGGTCTCCATGTGGAACTTCGCGATTTCCGCATGCGATCTGCCAGAAGACTTCATTTATGAAGTCACCAAGGTGACCATGGAAAACAACGACCGTATGCGCGCTATCCACCGCAGTGCTGAAACCAGTATTCCGGAAAACATCGTGCACAACACCGTACTGCCTTTCCACCCAGGCGCTGCCCGCTGGTACGAAGAGAATGGCTACGAAATTTCTGACGACATGATCAACTAAAACTTACGCATCATCTGGCTGCCCCGTTACTGGCTTTCCAGGCGGGGCAGTTTTGGCTACTGCTCCTATTTTGCTTCTGCTGTGAGGGTGAACTCTGATGAGTCCCACTACCCCCCAAACTCCCGACGGCTTCAAGGATGATGCCCTGCTTGCTTCGCCCCCCACCGCGATTGCGGAGGGTGTCGATGAGGAAGTGGTTGAGGCCAACCGCCGCGTATTTGCCGGCTGGCAGTTTTTCCTGTTTGCCGCACTCGCCGTTGCCTACTCAAGCTTCCATCTGATTTCACTTAACGTTTACCCCATGGAAACGTGGTCGTTCCGTATCGTCCACATCGCCGGTGCCTTGATTCTGGGCTACGGCCTGTTTGCTGGCGCCCGCTTTGCAGACGATGACCAGGCCGCGTCGCCTGCGTGGCTTAAATGGGTGGCATACGCGCTGTTGGTACCGGCAGCCTACGCGCTTGCGCAAGTTTTCCTGATGCAGCAAGCCGTTAATGGCGGCGCCATGCGTATCGACGCAACGCTCGAGACGCTGCACTATGGTTATCCGCTGATGGCCACAACAGCAGCCGCCATCGTGCTTTCATGGTTCTATCGCCAGGCGCGCCACCGGTTTAATCCCGCTGATCTCGTGCTGATGGTCTGTGCTCTGGCCAGCGCAGGCTATCTGCTCATGGCCTTCAATACCAGCATGCGGATGTCGACTGGCACCTCGTTTGCGCCTCCTGGCATCTCTTGGGCGGCGATTGCTGGCTCCCTGCTTATTCTGGAGCTGACTCGGCGTGTGGCGGGCCTGGCCCTAGTGGTGATTTCGGCGATTTTCCTGGCCTACGTATTTGCCGGCCCTTATCTGCCCGGCTTTCTGGGTTATCCGGGCCTTTCGCTGCAGCGCTTTTTCAGCCAGGTATATACCGACGCTGGCATCCTCGGTCCGACCACCGCGGTCTCCTCGACCTACATTATTCTGTTCATTATTTTCGCGGCTTTCCTGCAGGCTTCAAAGGTAGGTGACTACTTCGTCAACTTCGCCTTTGCAGCCGCCGGGCGCGCCCGTGGTGGCCCCGCCAAAGTGTCTATTTTTGCCTCGGGCCTGATGGGCATGATCAACGGCACGTCAGCCGGTAACGTGGTATCCACCGGTTCACTGACCATTCCATTGATGAAGAAGGTGGGTTACCCAGCGCGCAGCGCGGGTGCTATCGAAGCGGCAGCATCTACCGGCGGGCAAATCATGCCGCCGATCATGGGTGCGGGTGCGTTTATCATGGCGGAAGTCACCGGCATTCCTTACACCGATATTGCGATTGCAGCGATAATTCCGGCCATCCTTTACTTTGCGTCTATCTACTTTATGGTGGATTTTGAAGCCGCCCGCAAAGGCATGCGCGGCATGCGTAAAGACGAAATTCCGCTGTTTTCCAAGCTGGCGAAGCAAGCCTATCTCTTTGCGCCGATCATTATCCTGATTGTGGCCCTGTTCATGGGATACTCGGTGATTCGGGCAGGCACCCTGGCCACTGCTTCTGCAGCCGTCGTCAGTTGGGTTTCGCCTAACCGAATGGGGGTGACTGCCATTCTCAGAGCGCTTCAGCTGGCGGGTACCATGGCCATTCAGATCATCGCAGTCTGTGCTTGCGCGGGTTTGATTGTGGGGGTTATTTCGCTCACCGGCGTCGGTGCGCGCTTCTCCTCGTTGCTGCTCGGCCTTGCTGGCGTCAGCCAGCTGCTAGCGCTGGTCTTTGCCATGCTGATCAGTATTCTGCTGGGCATGGGCATGCCGACCACGGCCGCCTACGCCGTTGCTGCCTCTGTGGTGGCGCCCGGGCTGATCAATATTGGTATCGAGCCATTGATTGCCCACTTCTTCGTGTTCTATTTCGCAGTGGTGTCGGCGATCACCCCGCCGGTGGCACTGGCCTCTTACGCGGCGGCAGGTATCTCCGGCGACAACCCTATGGGTACGTCGGTGGCCTCGTTCAAGATCGGCCTGGCGGCTTTTATCGTGCCGTTCATGTTCTTTTACAGCCCGGCCATGCTGATGGAAGGCACGCCACTGCAGATCCTGCGGGTAGGCGTTACCGCCACGCTAGGTATCATCCTGCTTTCCGGCATGGTGCAGGCCTGGTTCTTTGGGCCGGTGAATGTGCTTAAACGGGTCATCATGCTGGTGGGTGCGATGTGCATGATCTATGGCGGCATCTACACCGATATCGCAGGCCTTGCGATTGGCGCCGGTCTCGTCATCATGCAGCGCAAGCAGTTTGGTGGCGGCAAGGAGATTGGTAAGGTACAAGCGCCAGCAAGTTAGTAACACGTCGTAGAAAACAAAACGCCCCGCTCAACGAGCGGGGCGTTTTGTTTGGGCGGGTTAAACCCACAGTGCTTTGTTAGCCCACTAGGTTATCAACGACCTTCAAGACGGGGGCCGCCTGGTTGAGCGTATAGAAATGCAGCCCCGGTGCGCCGCCGTCCAGCAGGCGCTGGCAGAGCCGCGTCACCACGTCAGTGCCAAACGCGGCGATGGCCTCGTTATCGTCGCCATAGCCTTCCAGCTGTTTACGCATCCAACGCGGAATCTCTGCGCCACACGCGTCAGAAAAGCGCGCCAGCTTGGTGTAGTTGGTAATCGGCATGATTCCGGGAATAACTGGCTGTTCGACGCCAAGCGCTCGGGCTTTATCCATAAAGTTGAAATACGCATCGGCGGTAAAGAAGTACTGGGTAATCGCCATATTGGCGCCAGCCTTCATTTTACGCGCAAAGTTTTCAATATCTTTATCAAGATTAGCCGCCTGAGGATGCGCTTCGGGGTAGGCCGCCACGGCGATATCAAAATGATCGCCGGTTTCAGTACGGATAAATTCCACCAGCTCATTGGCGTAGCGCAGCTCACCGATGCTGGCCATGCCTGAGGGCATATCACCGCGCAGGGCGACCAGGCTCTTGATGCCCTCTTCACGGTACTGAGCCAATAAATCGCGCAGCTGGGCTTTTTCACTGCCGATGCACGAAAGGTGCGGTGCTGTGGTAATGCCACTTTGGCTAACCGTACGCACGGTATCCCGAGTACGGGCCTGGGTGGAACCACCCGCGCCATAGGTCACCGAAAAAAACCGCGGGTTACGAGCAGCCAGCTCATCGCGAACCAGCATCAGCTTGTCACGCCCAGCATCGGTGTTGGGCGGAAAGAATTCAAAGCTGATACCTAGCGGATGCTCTTGGCTGCTCATGGGATTTCCTCATACAGAACAATAAATAGTGATACTTTGGTGTATTCTCGCCGTTCTAATGCGCCGGGGCTAATGAAAGATTCCACGCTTGGCCTTTAATTCGGCTCATGTTACTCATCCCTTTTATGCCGTAGGAGGGCATATGGAGCTATCCCCAGGCACGCTGATGGGCCCGCTACTTATGTTGTTAAGCTTTGTGGGACTAGGTTGGATTGCCGCCCAGCGCTTAAAAATCGACCCGCGCCCTATCGCCACATTGCTGGTTTACCTGATTGCCCCCTTGACCATTTTTCGAGCGCTGATGAACGGCGGCCCAACGCCCCAATACCTGGTCTTAAGCCTGGCGCTGTTTGTTCTGGTCAGCCTGCTGGCGCTGCTGGTTCATCGCCTTACCCAGCACCGCTTCGGCCCTCAGGAAGGTGCCCTGTTAGCGTTTTCATCCGGAACGGGCAATACGGGTTACTTCGGTTTGCCGGTCGCGATGATTTTGCTGCCACCTGAAGGGGTAACGCTTTATCTGTTCTGCATGCTGGGGATTAATCTGTATGAATTTACCGTGGGATTCTATTTAAGCGCCCGCGGGCATTTCTCGATTCGCCAGAGCCTTATCAAGATTTCGCGCCTGCCGTTGATCTACGCGTTTTTATTTGCTCTGCTGCTTAGCTCGCTCGATGTCACGTTACCCACTGCCTTGGCAAGCTCGCTGGATGTCTTTCCGGCTACCTATACGCTGCTGGGCATGATGATCATTGGCATGACGCTGAGTCAGGTAACGCTTGCCGCCTGGGATACGCGTTTTATCGCCGCCTGTGTGGGGCTACGCTATATCGTTTGGCCGGCCGCCACGTTTGCGGCGGTCATGTTGTTACAGATGTTCATGCCGGTGCCCGCGGAGCTGGCCATGGCGATTCTGCTGCTAGGCGTTGTGCCCATGGCATCCAATGTAGTGGTCGTCGCCATGGAGCTAGGTATTCAGCCGCAGAAAGGGGCGCTGGCCGTGCTGGTAACCACGCTGATGGCGCCTCTGCTGATTCCTCTCTATCTCGGCGTTATGCTGCGGGCAACCGGGCTTGGCTAAAACCCGGCTAGGGAGTCGCCGCAAAACCCTCAATGTTAATTGCCCGAAGCTCATCGGCCATGGCCTGCACTTGATCATGGGAGAAAAAGGCGTCAAGCGCCTGGGCTCTGCCAGGGCCGATACCCGGCAGCGCCTGCCAATCGCTACGCTGATAAGCGGCCAGAGTGGCCCAGTCCGCTAGCGCCGCATTTCCGGTGGGTGGTATGCCCAGGCTTTGCAGCCACGCGTTATACGACGCACCCTGCGCTGCCTGAAACTGCTCATAAAGCGTTTCAGAACGTGCCTCACCAATGCCACGCGCCTGACGAAGCTCGTCACGCTCAAGCGATAGCCAATCGAGTAAATCCTGGACGAGCCCGGCTTCCAGCAATGCCTGCCAGGTGCCTTCACCCACGCCCTGAAACCCCAGCTGTTCGCCAAGGTAGGTTAGCCGTGCCAATAGTTGGGTATCGCACCCGGGGCTATTCTGGAAACAGCTTAACGCGTGGTAGGTGGTAGCGGCGGGCACATCGACGGGCGTACGCTCCTGGGTTTGCCATACCACATCACTGAGCTGTGGAATCGTCAGCCCTGCCAGCGTGACGGCTACCTGATCGCCGGGGCGTATATCCAAATGTTCCCAGCGGGCAAGCGAGCCGAGCGACACGCGGCTGATGCGCCGTCCCTCCAGCTGAACCGGGTAGAGCCAAAGCAACGGCGTAATCCGCCCGGTGCGCCCCACTCGAAACTCCACCCCGCGCACTTCTGCCAGTGCCTGTGTGAGCGGGTGTTTCCAGGCTATCGCCCACTCTGGCGGGGTATTGGACCAGCTTGTCACGCCAGGACGCTCGGCCTGCTTGATAACCACGCCGTCTGTCGCAAACGGCAGCGCACCGTTAAACCATGTCTCTCGCCAGTAAGCGGCATCCAATTGGTCATTCAATAAATGGGTGTAGGCGGCCGTATCAAACCCAAGCTCGCTCAGTTGCGTCAGCCGCTCGGCCATATCGGTCGGCCCATCCGGCCAGCCCCATACAAAGAGACCCACCTGCGCCTGGGTTTCCTGGGAAGGCGCAGCCTGGGCCATGGCCCCAGCTACGGCGCCTCTTGCTCCCGTTGAAGGCTCGCGTGACTGGATATGCTCGTTTAACCGCCAATAAAGCTCACCCTGAAAAATGGCTGAGATAGCAATAGGCAGTGTATTGGGCACGCCGGGCAACGCCAGAGCTCTAGCCGTCCAATCCTGGCCCGCCCGCCCATCGCCCCGACTGACCGCTTCAACCAGCTCACCATCCTGATAACGCAGGGTTACCGCCACCCCATCTACCTTGGGTTGAATCCAGAGATTTTCTCGGCGGCTGGTAAAACGTCGCACGCCTGCTTCGTCGGTTTTATTAAGCCCCTGCTGGGCGGCCGGGTGTTCGCGAGTACTGCGACTGGATGTTACTCGGGTCAGCGGCTGGTGGGCGGTGGGATCGTTAAGGCAGATACGCCAGCTCTCAAGCTTGGCAGCTGCCTGATCATAAAGCGCATCGTCAATCAGCGAGATGCCTTCTTCGTGATAGGCATGGTCCCACTGGGCAATTTGCGCGGCGAGCGCCTGAGTCTCGTGCTCGAGGCGCTCACTGGGCCACGAGGGGCAGGCCGCCAGCGCCGTACTATTCATCAGGCCATTCGCTGCTATCAACAGTAGCCCACCAATGCGTCGCCTCCATCGTGATGCCGCCATAACGCTTTCCCCTGGTTGTTGTATGACTCAGCCTAAATCAGGGCGCATAAAAAAACGCCCCCTGGCAGAGCCAAAGGGGCGTTCTCTTACAACCGGCCTAGCGAATGTCTTACAAACCGGCCGCCTGACGCAGTGCATCGGCTTTATCGATCTTCTCCCAGGGGAAGGCGGTAAAGGTTTCGGTATGCTCTTCGCCTTTATCGTCTACCCAGGTATAGCTATGCTCGAACGGCGCCCGACCAAAATGGCCGTAGGCAGCGGTCAGCTGATACATCGGATGTAACAGGTCGAGCATTTTAGTGATCGCGTAAGGGCGCAGATCGAAGTGCTCACGTACCAGCTCGACAATCTGGGCGTCGTCAATCTTGCCGGTGCCGAAGGTGTCGATAGAAACCGAAGTCGGCTCGGCCACGCCAATCGCATAGGAAACCTGGATTTCGCACTTGTCGGCAAGTCCTGCTGCTACCACGTTCTTGGCCACGTAGCGGCCAGCGTACGCCGCGCTGCGGTCTACCTTGGAAGGATCCTTGCCCGAGAACGCGCCGCCGCCATGACGGGCCATGCCGCCGTAGGTGTCGACGATGATCTTGCGACCCGTCAAACCACAGTCGCCTACCGGGCCACCAATCACGAACTTGCCGGTAGGGTTGATGTGGTACTGGGTCTTTTCGTCCAGCCACTCGGCGGGCAGTACCTCTTCGATGATCTCGCGCTGCACCATGTGGCGCAGGTCTTCTTGGGCGATCTCGGGGTCGTGCTGGGTCGACAGTACCACTGCGTCAACGCCACACGGCTGGCCCTGCTCGTTATAGCGGAACGTCACCTGGCTCTTGGCATCCGGGCGTAGCCACGGCAGAAGGCCGTTTTTGCGCAGCTCGGCCTGACGCTCGACCAGACGGTGCGAGTAGTGAATCGGCGCCGGCATGAACGAATCGGTTTCATTGGTGGCGTAGCCAAACATCAGGCCCTGGTCGCCCGCCCCCTGGTCTTCCGGCTTGGTGCGGTCAACGCCCTGGGCAATTTCCACGCTCTGCTTGCCAATCAGGTTGATGACCCCGCACGTGGCGCCATCAAAGCCTACGTGCGAGGAGGTGTAACCGATGTTGGTAATCACATCACGCACCAGCGTTTCCAGATCCACCCACGCCGAGGTGGTAATTTCACCGGCAATAATCGCCACACCGGTTTTCACCATGGTTTCACAAGCAACCCGTGCCTGTTTATCCCGGGCGATAATGGCATCCAGCACCGCATCAGAAATCTGGTCGGCAATCTTATCGGGATGACCTTCGGAGACGGACTCCGAGGTAAACAGGGAATATTCGCTCATCGCGCTCTCGACCCTCTGTATGACGGCTGTGCATAAGCCACAGCATCAGCAGGAAATCACGGCAGGAGGCTCCCTGCCCGTATTAGGAAGCGGCACTGCCGCCTCGGGGGGCAGAGTCTACACGCTGTTGGCGACGCTTCCCAGAATACGATTACCAGAATTTGCCGCCATATTTGCCGCCACATGGGAAGTCGGCGACAATAGCGCCTTTATAATTTCCGTTTTCAGGCGAGGAGCACCCCATGCCGTCCCGTTTTGAGCTGGCCAATGCCATTCGCGCCCTTTCCATGGATGCTGTTCAGAAGGCCAAGTCCGGCCACCCTGGCGCGCCCATGGGCATGGCTGATATTGCCGAGGTGCTTTGGAATGATCACCTCAAGCACAACCCCGAAGATCCCAAGTGGGCTGATCGTGACCGTTTTGTGCTGTCCAATGGGCACGGCTCCATGCTGCTCTACTCACTGCTCCACCTCAGTGGCTATGAGTTAAGCCTGGAACAGCTGCAGAATTTCCGCCAGCTGCACTCGCCCACCGCCGGCCACCCGGAATTTGGCTACGCCCCGGGCATTGAAACCACGACCGGCCCCTTGGGCCAGGGTTTCGCCAATGCAGTTGGTTTTGCCATTGCCGAGAAAACCCTGGCGGCGCAGTTCAATCGCCCGGGCCACACCATTGTGGATCACCACACCTGGTGCTTCTTAGGCGACGGCTGCCTGATGGAAGGCATTTCCCATGAAGCGGCGTCACTGGCCGGCACCCAGCAGTTGGGTAAGCTGATCGCGCTGTATGATGACAACGGCATCTCGATCGATGGCGAAGTGGAAGGCTGGTTTACCGACAATACCGCCAAGCGCTTCGAAGCCTACGGCTGGCACGTAGTGCCCAATGTCGACGGCCACAAGCCGGAAGAGATCCACGCGGCCATCGAGCTTGCCAAGCAGAACGACGACAAGCCTAGCCTGATTATCTGCAAGACCATCATCGGCTTTGGCTCGCCCAACAAGCAGGGCAAGGAAGAGTCCCACGGCTCGCCGCTAGGCGAAGAGGAAGTCGCACTGGCGCGCAAGCAGTTGGAGTGGCCCCACGCGCCGTTCCACATTCCAGAGCCGATCTACTCTGCCTGGGACGCCCGCGAAGCCGGTAAAACCCGCCAGCAGGAGTGGGAAGCACGCTTTGCCCGCTACACAGAAGCGTTCCCGGTTGAAGCGCGGGAATTCAAGCGGCGTATGAAAGCCCAACTGCCTGCTGAGCTTGCCACCGAAACAATGATTGAGCAGGCTCAGGAAAAAGGCGCCACCATCGCCACCCGGAAAGCGTCGCTTGAAGCGCTTAACGTGATTGGCCCGCAGATGCCGGAACTTCTGGGCGGCAGTGCAGACCTTGCACCCTCGAACCTGACGTTCTGGAAAGACGCCAAGGCGATTACCCCGGAAGATGCCAGCGGCAACTACCTGCACTATGGTGTGCGTGAGTTTGGCATGGGCGCGGTAATGAACGGTATCGCCCTGCACGGCGGCTTTGTGCCTTACGGTGCGACCTTCCTGATCTTTATGGAATACATGCGTAACGCGGTACGCATGGCGGCACTCATGGGTCAGCAGGCGATCTACGTGTTTACCCACGACTCCATTGGTCTGGGTGAAGATGGCCCGACTCACCAGCCGATCGAGCAGCTGACCAGCCTGCGCACCACGCCGAACCTCAACACTTGGCGCCCATGCGATGCAGTGGAAACGGCTGCTGCCTGGAACGCCGCGATCAAGCGTCATTCTGGCCCAACGGCGCTGGTGCTTTCGCGTCAGAACCTGCCACACCAGGAACGCAGCAAGGCTCAGCTGGCTTCCATTCAGCGCGGTGGTTACGTACTCAAGGACAGCGAAGGCACACCGGAGCTAATCCTGATTGCCACCGGTTCAGAAGTGTCGCTGGCCATGGACGCTGCAGCCGAACTGGAACAGCAGGGCAAGGCAGTGCGCGTGGTTTCCATGCCGTCTACCTACCGCTTTAACGGCCAGGATGCCGAGTACCGTGAAAGCGTGCTGCCCAAGGCGGTGACCAAGCGTATCGCCATTGAAGCGGCCCACGCCGACTACTGGTACAAGTATGTGGGCCTTGATGGCCGTGTGATTGGCATGACGACTTACGGCGAATCGGCACCCGCGGGTGAGCTGTTCAAGCACTTCGGGTTCACGGTTGAAAACATCCTCAAGCAAGCCAATGAGCTCCTTGGCTAACGGATGCCCGCCCTTATTGGCTTTTTATGGCTGATTGGTTACTGGCTGATCGGTGAGGTGTTCGTCCACTTCACCGGTTTGCCTGTTTCTTCCGGCGTGGTCGGCATGCTGCTGTTAAGCACCACGCTAGCCATCCGGGGGCGCGTGCCTAACAGCATTGCCGCCGCCGCACAGCCACTGATTGCCCTGCTTGCCATGCTGATCATGCCCGGTGTGGTAGGCGTATTTTTTATTCTTGATGAGCTTGCCGGCCAGTGGCCGGCCATTCTCTTTGCCCTGATTTTGGGCACGCTCTTGAGCGTGACAACAACCCTTTGGCTACTTAAACGCCTGATGGGAAAGCACCATGCCCGCTAATGCCCTGTTAAGCACATTAAGCGCGACGCCGCTGTTTGCCGTTGGGTTAACGCTTGCGGCGTTTTTGTTAGGCAACCTGCTTTTCAAACGCTTAAAAAAGCCCACTTGGCTACCGGCTATCCTGATCGCAGCGCTGCTGCTTGCCGCCACCCTAGCGGTGATTGGCCTGCCTTATGATACCTATCGACAGGACGCTAGTTGGCTAACCATTCTGCTGGGACCCGCGACCGTGGCGCTGGGTATGCCGCTGTATCAACAGCTGCCGCATATTCGTGCGCTGTGGCAGCCCCTGACCATTTGCTTGCCTATTGCGGCCACCCTCGCCGCTTGCTATGCCCTGCTGATTGCCTGGGTACTGGGCAGCTCGCCGCTTATTCTGGCGTCTATCGCCGCCAAGTCTGTGACCGCTCCCATCGCGATTGGTATTACCGAGCAAATTGGCGGCTCGGCGGCGCTATTGTTGGGTGCTCTTCTGATTACCGGTGTTGCCACGGCTGCATTTGTGGGACTAGCCGCTCGGTTTTTAAAGATTGAGGATGAGCGCATCATCGGTTTTGCCTTGGGGCTGAACGGCCACGCCATCGGCACGGTGAGGGCTTTTGAAATAAGCCCGACTGCGGGCGCATTTGCTTCACTTGGAATGAGTCTTACCGGTATTTTTACCGCTCTCATACTGCCGCTAGCCTGGCGCCTGATAGGCGCAGGTGGTTGAAATAAGCTATCATCGCCAATGCTTTAATTACCCACGGTCATTGATTCACTTTTAAGAGCCGCTTTCCTACATGGCTAATTCTGCCTCTACGCACACCACGCCGACGTATCGCATTGCCATTAATGGTTATGGGCGCATTGGTCAGTGCGTACTGCGGGCGCTGGTTGAACGCGACGATCCCACCCTTGAGGTTGTCGCCATCAATGAGCTGTCAGACTTGGCCACCATTACCTACCTGACCCGCTACGACACCACTCACGGCCGCTTTCCCGGCAATGTCGAGAACGACGGCGAAGCGCTTGTCGTCAATGGCCATCGAATTCAGATTCTTTGCGAGAAAGACCCACGCCGGCTGCCTTGGGAAGCACTGAATATTGACCTGGTGTTGGAGTGCTCGGGAAGTTTCAAGGATCGCGTAACCGCCGAGCAGCATATTGCCGCGGGCGCCAGGCGCCTGCTGTTTTCACAACCGGCTGAAAACGATGTTGATGCCACGATAGTCTGGGGAATCAATCAGCACGAGCTGGCGCCTTCCCAGCGAATTCTATCGGCCGCTTCGTGTACCACCAACTGTCTGGTTCCATTATTGACCGTGCTGGATGACGCGCTGGGCCTTGAGCATGGTGTGACCACCACCATTCACTCGGCGATGAACGATCAACCAGTGATCGATGCCTATCACCAAACTGACCTGCGCCTGACCCGCTCCGCGATGCAGTCCATCGTGCCGGTGGATACCGGCCTTGCGCGGGGTATCAGTCGGTTAATGCCTAACTTGGCCGAGCGTTTTGAATGCCTTCACGTGCGCGTGCCCACCATCAACGTTTCCGCCATGGATGCCGCACTGACGGTACGCCGCGATACCAGCGCTCAGGAGGTCAATGAACTTGTGTATCAGGCAAGCCAGACGCGGCTTGCCGGCGTGCTTGGTTTTACCGAAGCGCCCATGGCATCGATTGATTTCAACCACGACCCGCGCTCGGGCATTTTTGATGCCACCCAGACCCGCGTGGCTGGCAAACGCTTGATCAAGCTCTTATGTTGGTTTGATAACGAGTGGGGGTTTGCAAACCGCATGCTCGATATTGCTCAGCGGCTAGCGGACATTTCCAAGCAAAACACCGTCTAGCGTTGGTTACCACCCCTATCTGATTCACCGCCTGGAAGACGAGGAAACCGCTCACATGAACGTGCAAAAAATGACAGATCTGCCTTTGGAAGGGCAACGCGTGCTGATTCGTGAAGACCTGAACGTGCCGATCAAGCACGGCAAGGTGTCTAGCGATGCGCGCCTGAAAGCGGCACTGCCTTCCATTCAAGCGGCGGTGAAGGCAGGTGCCAAAGTGATGCTGATGAGCCACCTTGGCCGTCCAACCGAAGGCGAGCCTGCCGACGAATTCTCACTCGCCCCGGTGGCTGCCCACTTGAGCGACCTGCTAGGCCAGCCGGTCAACCTTGTCGGCGATTACCTTGAAACGCCACCCGTGCTTGAAAACGGCGAGGTCGTGCTGCTCGAGAACGTGCGCTTTAACGTGGGCGAAAAAGACGATACAGAGCAGCTTTCCAAGCAGTATGCCGCGCTGTGCGACGTGTTTGTAATGGACGCGTTTGGGACCGCCCACCGTGCCCAGGCGTCTACCCATGGTGTTGCCCGCTTTGCCAGCCGCGCCTGCGCAGGTCCGCTGCTTGCCCAAGAGCTTGATGCCCTGGAAAAGGCGCTGGCCAATCCGGCACGCCCAATGACGGCGATCGTGGGTGGCTCCAAGGTTTCCACCAAGCTTGACGTGCTCAACGCGCTTTCCGAGAAGTGCGACCAGTTGATTGTAGGTGGCGGAATTGCCAACACCTTTATCGCGGCAGCGGGCTATAATGTGGGCAAATCACTCCACGAAGCTGACCTGGTCGGTCAGGCGAAAGCACTGATGGAGAAAGTGTCGATTCCGCTACCGACCGATGTCGTGGTGGCTACCGAGTTTTCAGAATCCGCCGAGGCGGTGGTTAAACCGGTTGACCAAGTAGCCGATGACGAGATGATTCTGGATATTGGGCCTGAGACAGCGGCCCATCTGGCTAGCATGCTGAAAGATGCAGGCACTATTTTATGGAATGGCCCGGTCGGCGTATTTGAAATCGACCAGTTCGGCAAAGGTACCGAAGTGATTTCTCAGGCCATTGCCGATAGCGCCGCATTTTCTATTGCGGGCGGAGGTGATACGTTGGCTGCCATCGATAAGTACGCCATTGCAGATCGCGTTTCGTATATTTCAACCGGCGGCGGCGCGTTCCTTGAGTACGTTGAAGGTAAGCAGCTGCCTGCCGTTGTCGCGCTCGAAGCTGCCGCTAAGCGCGGCTAATATAAAAGCATCGAATTGAAAATTTCGCACTCGTTCACACTGATAACTTAAAGAAGGTGATCCCATGGCTTTGATCAGCATGCGTCAGATGCTCGACCACGCCGCCGAATATGGCTACGGCATTCCGGCATTCAACGTCAACAACCTGGAGCAGATGCGCGCGATTATGGAAGCGGCGGACGCGACCGACTCCCCGGTTATCGTTCAAGCCTCTGCGGGTGCGCGCAAATATGCCGGCGCTCCTTTCCTGCGTCATTTGATCTTGGCCGCGGTTGAAGAGTTTCCGCATATTCCAGTTGTCATGCACCAGGACCACGGCACCAGCCCCGCGGTATGCCAGCGCTCTATTCAACTGGGCTTCTCCTCGGTCATGATGGACGGCTCGCTAGGTGAAGATGGTAAGACACCTACCGACTACGCCTACAACGTCGATGTGACTCGCCGCACGGTCGAGATGGCCCACGCCTGTGGCGTTTCCGTTGAGGGTGAGCTTGGCTGTCTGGGTAGTCTGGAAACCGGCATGGCCGGTGAAGAGGACGGCATTGGCGCGGAAGGCAAGCTGGATATGGAACAGCTTCTGACCGACCCGGAAGAAGCCGCTGAGTTTGTTAAAGCGACCCACGTGGATGCCCTGGCAATTGCCATCGGCACCAGCCACGGTGCTTACAAGTTCACCAAACCGCCGACAGGCGATACGCTGTCCATCCAGCGTATCAAAGAGATTCATGCACGCATTCCCGACACGCACTTGGTCATGCACGGCTCCTCTTCTGTACCCCAGGAGTGGCTCGAGGTGATCAACCAGTACGGCGGTGAAATCCCGGAAACCTACGGTGTGCCGGTTGAAGAGATCGTCGAAGGTATCAAGCACGGCGTGCGCAAGGTCAACATCGATACCGACCTGCGTCTAGCCTCCACTGGTGCCGTGCGCCGCTTCATGGCTCAAAACCCGTCTGAATTCGATCCGCGCAAATTCCTCAAGGAAACCGTGACGGCCATGCGCGATTTGTGTATCGCTCGCTATGAAGCGTTTGGTACCGCAGGCAACGCCAGCAAGATCAAGCCGATCAATCTTGAAGAGATGTTCAATCGCTACGAGCGTGGCGAGCTGGACCCTAAAGTTAAATAAGTCAGAACGTGACTTATATTAAAAGACGGCCATTTGGCCGTCTTTTTTTAGGGATCACACTCGTCAAGTATAAATACATATTGCATTGCAGCATAAATCGGCCAACACTGGGCAGATGTTCACCTTGGAGCCTGCTTATGAAATCTGCTACTCAGCCTGCACTAATGCCCATGTCACCCGTTGCCATGCTTGATGCCTGGAAAGTCGGCATCATGGCAGTTGAATTATGGACATCATCCTTTTCAACCATCACCCATCGCAACCAGCTATGGCAAACACAGCCATTTTTTAGCCCCAAAATGATGAAAGAAAATCAGCAGATGGTGACCGAGAAGCTTGAAGCCAGCATGGAGGCAGGCTTTGCGATGCAAAAAACCTTTCTTGATATGCTAGGCGGTCAGCACGCGCCTTGGTGGGTGACCAGTCGTCAGGCCATGCAACCTTATCACCGTCGCAGTAGCGCCAACTCAAAACGACTGGCCCGCTAGATAACCCTACTGGTTATCGTTGTTTTCCTGCTCACTTTCGCCATTGTCATCGTCGTTGCTTTTCTCATCTTCGCCGCTTTCAATGGCGTCTTCAGCAGAGCCCGTGCCGCCAGTGCCACCTTCTGTATTCTTGCTCTCGGCATCACCGTTATCAGAAGTGGTCGGATCGCCTCCGTCGCTTTCTACATTATCACTTTTCACTCCATCGCTATGTTCAGCGGTGTCAGTGTCATTCGCAGCGGCAGTATCAATCGTCTGCCCGTCACGCTGCACGGCGCCGGCCTTGATGCCATACTTTTCTTCAAGCGCTGCATCATCCAGCGGTTCATGCTGCTCGCCGCCAGCTTCAGGTTCAGCAAAAGCACTTCCCACCGTGATCAAGAAGGGCGCGCTTAACATCAGTGAAAGCAACCAAGGAGTTAATCGCATAGGAAATTCCTTTTATGATTTATGCAGTATCGCCTGTCTACTATAGTCTTTCTCAAATCGATTAACACAAACTGCAGAAAAAACACTGCGTTAAGAAATTGATTGGCTCCTCAAACAAACTGCTTGCTCTGGGTATGGCAGCATATCTAAAGAAAGCATAATGAGTATGCGGGTAAAAAATTATAAAACAGTGTTCACAAAAGCCAAAAAATCTCGTTCAATAGAGGTTTAGCTGGCTTTAACCAACACTGGTAGCGTTTAAGGCGCTGCAAGGAATCCCAATGCCGCTCCCACTTTTGTTGTTTGATTGTGATGGCACCCTCGTCGATAGTGAACCACTTTTGGCCGAAGAGATGTCCATTGGACTCAGTTCCATCGGATTGCCTTTCGTTCCGGCAGATTATCTGGGGGAATTTCGCGGCGCCCGATTCCGACGCATTGTCGCTGAACTGCAGCAGCGCCATGGTGATGTCGACCCTGACCAGCTCGACCGCATGGAAAGTACGATGCGCGCTAAGCTTGCCAGCCGACTCGCAGAAGAGCTTACACTGATTTCAGGCGCCGGAGAGGCGCTGGCAGCGCTTGCCGCTTACCCAAGTGCGGTCGTATCCAACGGGCCTGAAACCAAGATTCATACAGCACTTCAAACCACGGGTTTAACCGACTATTTTGGTAATCGACTGTTTAGCGGTTACACCGCGAATTGTTGGAAGCCCGAACCCTGTCTGCACCTGCATGCCGCGAGCATCATGGGCTATAACGCACACGACTGCATCGCTATTGACGATGCACTGGTAGGCGTTCGTGCAGCGCTGGAAGCAGGTATGACGGTCATCCATTTAAATCGCTTTCCCGATGCCGAAGAAACCCCTGAAAACGCTATCATGATCAGCAATATGCATCAGCTACCTACCGTCGTCGAACGCCTTTATCGGGAATTTTGGCGTGCTCCCATGCCAAAACGCTCAACTGGAGGATAAACCATGGGCTCTTTACGTGACCAACTCGGCGGCCTTGTGTATTCAACCGAGCATGGCAAAACATGCCCTAATTGTCGCGAAGCGTTGGATGCATGTAGCTGTGAGGAAAGCAGCGAACAAGCGCGCCTTGCGGCGTTAGATGGTATTGTGCGCATTCGTCGCGAAACCAGTGGACGTAAAGGCAAAGGCGTCACCACGATAAGTGGTATCCCTGTGTCCGAGACAGAATTGAAGACGTTGGCTAAAGCACTTAAAAAGCGCTGTGGTACCGGTGGGGCCGTGAAAGATGGCATTATCGAGATTCAAGGCGATCATCGTGAGACGTTGCGTGAGGCATTAACGGCTCAAGGCTATCAGGTCAAGCTGGCGGGCGGATAAACAGACTCTTTACTATCAGGCTTACCGTTGGGGTAGGCCGCTAAAACGCAAGGCACTGCAATGGCTTGGCTGGAATACCTGCTACCGCTCATCTTTTTATTCCCTATGGCCGCAATGGGTGGCATCGTAATTGCGCTGCGCAGCCTGCACGATGCGCGTGTCCAGTCCCCTTTCAATGCGCCGCTGCGCGAACCTGGGCAAGCCTTGCGTCAACGTCTTGATCAAGCCTTTTCGACCCTGTTTTTAAACGGTGCGCTCGGCCCCATCATTAGCCTGGCACCACTCGTTTACGGCATGGGTAGAATGCTGTTTGTCAACCGGCAGGAGTGGGTCGAGTGGGCTTTATACGGGCTCTTGAGCTCCCTGCTGGTTCTGGCCTTTTCACTACTGCTGGTACGTGATTATCAGCGTATTAGAAGGCTCAAACTGGGGCTTGCCTGCGAGCTGGCGGTAGGCCAGGAACTTGAGCGGCTAATCCGCCCTGAGGCACATCCCTACTACGTGTTTCATGATGTGCCTACCGACAGCTTTACCATCGACCATGTAGTGGTGACGCCTCACGGCGTTTTTGTGCTGGAAACCCGAGCGCGCGCACTGGCGATTGGCCCAGATGGACGTGAGCTTAACCAGGTAGCCGTGGAACGCGAGCGCCTGCGTTTTCCTCACTGGCATGAGCGGCGCCCGTTGCACAAGACACGCCAAGCGGTATGCTGGCTTACCCAGTGGCTAGAGCGGCGCTGCGGCGTACCAGTGCCGGTGCGCGGCGTACTGGTGCTCCCCGGCTGGGAGATTGATACCACTGAATCTGCGGGTGACGTTCTGGTCGTCAGTGGTGAACAGCTTTCCAAACAGCTTACCGAGTTGAAGCCGGGCACGCTGAGCGACCCTATTCATGACAAGATCATTTATCTGCTAATGGAGCGGGCCCGGCTGGTAGAGCTACGCCACCTTCGAAAGCCTTCGGTTTAATCTACTATTTAATCGCCGCGTAACCGTCCGCCCATTTCCTGGGCAAGATCCACTGCGTAGTGGTCGGTCATTCCGCCAATAAAATCCAGCATGCGCCGATAGCTGTCATAAAGCGACCAAGAGGGCAGCGGCGTATTCTCACCGATCAGAGCCAGTACCCGCTGATGCTTGAATGACGACTGCCCGGTATGGTGCAACTCGTGGGCCGCACCAATAAAGGCTTCCAAGAGAATTCCCAGCGTCGTATAGGCACCGATCTCAAGCTTGGCTTTCCGCTCATTTTGAAAAATGCGCTCACGAGCCAGCTGTTTCGCCGCTTGTACCCCCCAGCCCAGGTCCGGATGGCAAAGTTCAAGCAGGTCTTCCTTTAGCGTACCGCTCAATAGCGCCTGCTCGTGCTGAACAAATACGGCCCCGACATCATTAACCGCCCGCTCCATGGCTGCACCACGCAGCAAGGCAATACGCCGTCGCTGAGAAACCTGACGACTCTGCATTTCCTCATACTCAGGCGGGAACTCACCTGCCACCTGGCGAAGAATCTCCACGACTTCTTCGTAGCGCAAAATACCCATTTCCAGGCCATCTTCCAGATCCAGCAAGGCATAACAGATATCGTCAGCGGCCTCGACCAGCCAAGCCAAAGGATGACGACACCAGCGCTGCTCGCCTTGGGGCAACAGCCCTACCGCTTCAGCAACTTCGGTTAGCAGCGCCTGTTCAGACTGGTAGCAGCCGAACTTACCAGCCCGGCCGCCATAGCGTACGGTCCAGGGATATTTGAGCAGCGTACCTAACGTGGCGGCCGACAACCGCATACCACCATTGAACTGGTTATATTCAATTTGGGTAATGACCCGAAAGCCTTGAGCATTGCCTTCGTAGGTCAACAGGTCCTCACGCTCGGCTTCAGATAGGCCATCCAGCAAGCCACTGCTCTGAGCACGGCGAAACCAATCGCGAATGGCATACTCACCGGCATGGCCAAAGGGAGGGTTGCCAATATCATGGCCCAGGCAGGCGGTTTGTACGATAACGCCTAGATCAGCAGGCGTAATCCAATCCGGCAAACGGTCATGGAGCAGCTCACCAACAATCATGCCCAGAGAACGGCCGACACAGCCAACTTCCAGCGAGTGGGTTAGTCGCGTATGGATATGGTCGTTTTCCGTTAATGGGTGTACCTGAGTTTTACGCCCCAGACGACGAAACGAACCAGAGAATACGATCCGATCATGGTCTTTATGAAAGGGGCTACGCCCAATTTCTCGCGTATTACTCGGGCGTTGATCATGCAGACGACGTGGGGAGAGCAGCTGCTCCCAGCGCATTTGTGTCATGGCAATCCTCCTTGAGGAGTGCATTCTGACATAAAATACTGAGTAAGGGGTGAAGGGTAAGTTGTGAGTGTTAAGGGCACTCCACTTTTCTTTCACGCATAAAAAAATCCCCCGAGGCGCAAGCCCCGGGGGATTTTTCACAATAAGTGCCTGACGATGACCTACTCTCGCATGGGGAGACCCCACACTACCATCGGCGCTAAGCGGTTTCACTACTGAGTTCGGCAAGGGATCAGGTGGTTCACGCTCGCTATGGTCGTCAGGCGTAACTGGCAATGTACATCATGCTGTGTGACGGTGTTTTGTGTCGTCTCTCGTGCC
>NZ_RZHE01000012.1 GCF_003989825.1 Vreelandella populi | reverse complement strand
CCACGCGGGTCAGCGTTCGAGGGCTCGAACCCAGGCTGGCTTCTCCGAATGAAATGACGCCAGGAAATCACGCGGGTCGGCGTTCGAGGGCTCGAACCCAGGCTGGCTCTCCGAATGAAATGTCCCAGGAAATCAAGCGGGTCGGCGTTCGAGGGCTCGAACCCAGGCTGGCTCTCCGAATGAAATGACGTCCGGAAACCACGCGGGTCAGCGTTCGAGGGCTCGAACCCAGGCTGGCTTCTCCGAATGAAATGACGCCAGAAAATCACGCGGGTCGGCGTTCGAGGGCTCGAACCTAGGCTGGCTCTCCGAATGAAATGGCGCCAGGAAACCACGCGGGTCAGCGTTCGAGGGCTCGAACCCAGGCTGGCTTCTCCGAATGAAATTACGCCTGGAAACTAAGCAGGCTAGCGTTCGAGGGCTCGAAAAACCGTGGCGAGATTTTGCAAAGCTGATAATCCGTTATGTTGCTCAAGCCCAATAAACCGGGCAGCAAGAATTAAGAAAAGCAGAAACGGATTTGAGCTAAGCGTGTGGAATAAGGTTAAAAAGGGAGCCATTCTTAGGCAGCAAGGCTATACGCCAATAGTGAGACGCACCTACACCTCTTAAAAGTGTACCAGGAAGTTCACATGAAGAAATGAATTATGATGGCATCCGCAAACTGGTTGCGTAAGCCAGAAAAATCAACCGAAAGCCAAATCCGCATGGAACCATGTTTCATGATAGACATTCTTCTATCCATCAATAGGATAAGGCCCAGTCGGGTGGCCTTCTGGGCCTTATGATGTTTGACGACTTTTTTAAACGTAGCTAAGGCTCACAAGTTTCTACAAGCTGAGCCATTTAATCTCGAGTTCCAGAATAAAGTTCTAAGTAGCGGTTTTTAGAAGGTAGTAGATGCTGACGACACAAGTCAGACAGGCGTTCGCGGTCTTCATCACGAATGGCGTCAATCATCAACTGGTGCTCATTCCTAGCTTGAGCTAGTGCATTGCGATCCGTAATCGCGATGAAGCGGATACCATGCGCCTTCTGAGCGAACTCATTAATAGTAGCGTACAGATACTCATTACCGCAGGCCCTAAATAAGGTGCGGTGAAAAGCAATGTTCATATGAAACACCTGCCTCAATTCATGAGCGTCCACAGCTTCGCTGTGACGCTGGTGAACTTCTTCAAGTTCAGTAAGCCATTCCTGTGGAGCCGGCAGTGGTAGCCTACTCACTGCTGCTAGTTCGAGAATCTCGCGCATAGCGTAGATATCCTCAACCTCTTCCGGCGGATAACTCCTGACGAAAGCACCTCTGTTTTTGATGCGCTCAGTTAAACCAATGTTATCAAGTTGGAAGAGAGCCTGACGAACAACGTGTCGCTTGCAGTCGAAGCGCTCCATCATGGCCTCTTCGACCAGCCGCTCACGTGGGTGCAGGCGACCGAGAACGATGTCCTCTTCTATAGCGGCCACAATGTCATCAACACCGTATGTGGAGCTAGAGGTTAGAATCTCGGTGCTGCTCGTAGAGAGCGGCTGGGCGGTTCGGTTCATGATCGCTTTCTCAGCAGCATTAACTGCAGTGCATAGGGATAATAAGTGTAACAAACTCGCTTTCAGGCTTCATGCTGTCTCGGTATCCGGCACGTAGGTTCAGGTCGGCAAGCGCGAAAATCGCAGCCCTCCTCTGCTTGAAGAATTTGCTCCATAAACAGACGTCGATATCCCAATAGCGGTGCCCCGTCCTCTTCGCTCCTAAAGGCCTGCCGCCGAGCATCCAGCTCCGTCTCGTCCACTTCTAGGTTCAACTGATTGTTAGCGACATCCAGCGATATGAAATCACCATCGCGGACCAGCCCTAATGGACCGCCCTCAGCGGATTCTGGGGAGACGTGGAGCACTATAGTGCCTGCCGCGGTGCCACTCATGCGTCCGTCGGAAATGCGCACCATATCTTTGACGCCTTGCGAGGCGAGTTTTTTGGGAATCGGAATGTAACCCGCTTCTGGCATACCTGGTGCCCCTTTGGGCCCGATATTCTGTAGTACTAACACGTCCTTAGCGTGCACATCCAGATCCGGGTCATCGATGCGGTTAGCCAAGTCTTCTAAACCTGTAAACACGACAGCACGACCGCGGTGTGTCATAAGCTCGGCTGAGGCGGCTGATTGCTTAATAATGGCGCCGGACGGTGCCAAGTTGCCACGCAATACGGCTATGCCACCCTGAGCGTAGAGCGGGCTATGCATGGATCGCACGACCTTTTGGTCGATGAGATGGACGGCGGCATCGATGTTTTCACCCAAGGTATGACCATTGATGGTCATGGCGTTCAAGTGTAACAACGGTTTTAGCTCACGTAATAAGGTGGGCAAGCCGCCCGCCCGGTGCAGATCCTCCATGTACCCTTCTCCTGATGGTTTAAGATCCATCAGTACGGGGGTTTCCTGGCTCATTCGGTCAAATGCCTCAAGATCGATATCGATGCCCAAGCGCCCTGCGATAGCGGTCAGATGTATCAACGCATTGGTAGAGCCGCCCAAAGAGAGAAGTACGCGCAGGGCATTTTCGAAAGCTTCAGGAGTAAGGATTTGATCTGGCGTAACGCCTGCATGTGCAAGTGCAACGGCCTGCGCGCCTGACTGTTCTGCAATGCGTTGCCGATCAGCGTAGACGGCCGGGGCGGTGGCGCTGTTGGGCAGCATTATTCCCAGTGTCTCGGCTAGGCAGGCCATGGTGCTTGCGGTGCCCATTACCGAGCAAGTACCCACGGTAGGGACCAGTTTGTCGTTGACTTCGTTAATTTCCGCTTCGTCGATGTCATTACCACGGTAGGAGGCCCAGTAACGGCGGCAGTCGGTGCAGGCTCCGACGCGAGTACCGCGGTGTGAGCCTGCAAGCATGGGACCGGTGACGACTTGGACTGTCGGAACACCGGCGCTAGCGGCGGCCATCAACTGTGCGGGTACTGTCTTATCGCAACCGCCGATCAGCACCACGGCATCCATCGGCTGGGCACGAATCATCTCCTCCGTATCCAATGCCATAAGGTTACGCAGGTACATGCTGGTGGGGTTAGCAAAAGATTCATGAAGAGTAATGGTGGGAAAGTCTACCGGTAAGCCGCCAGCGAGCATGACGCCACGCTTAACGCTCTCGACCAATCCAGGCACATTGCCATGACAGGCATTGTAGCCACTGTAGGTATTGGCAATCCCAATGACCGGACGCGAGAGCGCATCATCCGTATAACCCATGCCCTTAATGAAGGCCTTGCGCAGAAAGAGCGAAAAGTCTGCATCACCATAGTTGGTTAGTCGGTTGGACATGCCCAAGGTGGGGGCTTCAGATGTCGATTCATGACGCTCATTGCCGTTGCTATTGTTTTTAAAGTTCTGGCTCATTGCGGTTTCCTCTACTTTATTCGCGGCTTCTCGGAGGGGTTCGTAAATACGGCTCTTGATCATTAGGCTAGGCGGTATAAATCTAGCTGACAAGATTATTAATAATATTATTGACAATATTATTGATATGCAACTACGTTGGATAGTGCAAGCACGCCTTGCTCAACCATGTGCATCACAACGACAAACAGCACTTGAGGAAATAACAATGCAAATCCGTAGCATTTACACAGCGTCCCTACTATCCGCCCTGATGCTTTCAGGAGCCGCTCAGGCGGAGTATTCAGCAGCTGATGAAATCAAGGTGCTACAAGGGTTCAAGGCAGGTGGAGGCAGCGATACCTTGGCTCAATTGACTCAACCCTTCTTGCGGGAATTGCTGGGCGTAGAATTCATTAATGAATATATGCCGGGCGCTACAGGAGCGATTGCCTGGACTCGACTAACCCATCAGTCGCCTAAAGATGGCAGCGTCATAAGTATCACCAATACCCCGATGCTTATGACGAACTACATCATGAATGATGCCATCAACTACTCGATCGACCAGTTGACACCGATCGCCAACGTGGTAACCGACCCAGGCATTATCGTAGTGCCAGCAAACAGTCCCTATCAAACAGTGGAAGATTTTCTCGCTGCTGCAGAGGAACGCCCCGGCCAAATTACGGTGGCAAACTCGGGGGTCGGTGGAGATGACTTTTTCTCAACCATCATGATTGAGAAAGCCACTGGCCTATCCTTTCAAAAAGTGCCTTTCCAAGGCGATGGTCCCTCCGCTACAGCCGCCCTGGGTAGTAAGGTCGATGCCAGTTTCAATAACCTCGGCAATGTCTTTGGTCATATCCAATCAGGTAGCTTGCGCCCGCTAGCAGTATTTACCCGTGAACGTCTGGATATTCTGCCTGATGTTCCCACCATGCTGGAAAAAGATATCGATGTGGTGGCTGGCTCTTCACGAGGCTATAGCGCACCAGCAGATATTCCCGATGAAGCTCGCGATGAGCTGATTGCTGCCTTTGAAGCCCTCAAAGAAAATGACGAGTTCCAGAAGACAGCTGAAGAACGCGCCATGGTTCTCGACATTCAGACAGGTGACGACTACGGCCAAATGATGCAGGACATGGAAGGCCAATTCGAAGAAATCTGGGCAGATGTCAAGGATGAAGTCAACGAGTAGTAAGGCGCTGCATCCGCAGAGGAATATGGCGGATCGACAAGGGGGTGTGAGATGAACATAAGTCGTCTGGTCTTGGGATTTTTTGCCATTGGCATAGCAGCGACCTTTTATATCACTGCGATGGGCTATCCCGCTAAGGCGGCGAACATGCCCCTTATCTATTCGGCTGTCGTAGCCTTATTAGGAGCGGCGATGGTAGGCCAGGAGGTATTTAGTATCCAGCGGCGTCGCCAGCTGTCAGCCGCTGGAGCAGCAAGCTCCAGCAATGATGCCGCCCCAGAGGAAGAAACCATCAATGGTCAGGCTAGGAACCGTAAGCCATGGAAGGCCATGCTGGCTTTCCTACTGGCCGCGGTCTACCTCTACAGTATTTCGATACTGGGCTACTTAATCGCCACTGTTGGTTTCATGGTAGTGGCGTTAGCGATGATCGGGCATGTCTCTTGGCGCTTTGCCGCCATAGGCATCGTGCTGCTGGTAGCGGTGGTATGTGCGGTTTTCATCGGCTTTCTGGGCCTGCCTGTCCCCCTACTGCCACCCCAGTTTTCCTCATAACGACAATAAGCGCATCTCTTATTCCCGGTTCGCATTGCTTAGCAAGACATTGCAGCGATCTGGGGATGGGTGCCTGACGCAGGCTTCTGGAGTCTAGTCATATGGATAATCTTGTTCTGGTGGGCCTGACCAACGTCATGTCGTTCACCAACATTGCCCTGATCCTGGGCGGTACCCTGCTGGGGCTGTTTGTGGGTGCCATGCCAGGGCTCTCAGCGACTATGGCGCTGGCGCTGCTATTACCCCTCACCTTTGGCATGGACCCCGCGTCGGGTCTTAGCATGTTGGCCTCACTCTATGTGGGGGCCTCCTACGGTGGCTCAATCGCCGCCATTTTGTTGAAGACGCCCGGCACCCCCTCGGCCGCAGCGACAGTTCTCGATGGATTCCCGCTATCGCAACAGGGCCAGGCCGGGAGAGCGTTAGGTGTATCGCTCTTCGCTTCTTTTATCGGTGGCCTGCTGAGCGGCATCGCATTGCTCACTGCAGCACCGTTACTTGGTGTATTGGTGCTCAAGTTTGGCCCTATCGAGCTGTTTGCGATCGCCGTATTGGGTATCACCATCATTGGATCTTTATCACAAGGTTCGGTAATCAGTGGTCTGCTCTCGGGCACCTTGGGTCTACTGTTGAGCACGGTAGGTATGGATCTGATCACCGGCACGCCACGGATGACTTTCGATGTCATTAACTTGTTCTCGGGTATCGAGTTTACCGTAGCGCTTATCGGTCTGTTCTCGATCCCACAGGCGTTGATATTGATCGAGAATGCCCATGGTGCCCAGAAGGTGGCAAGCAAAATCACCGATAGGTTGATTCCGCCTCTCGCTGAGATTCGCCGCTTGTTACCCAATATCTTCCGTTCCAGTGGCATCGGCATCATCACCGGCCTAATTCCGGGTACCGGCGGTGATACTGCCAGTTGGTTCGCTTACAACGAAGCCAAACGCTTTGCCAAAGATAAGAGCCGCTTTGGCAAGGGGGACATCGCTGGGGTGGCGGCACCTGAAGCGGCTAATAATGCGGTGGTGGGCGGTGCATTGATTCCCACCATTGCTCTGGGTATCCCTGGCAGTTCCTCTACTGCCATCCTGCTTGGCGCGCTAATGGTACAGGGCATTCTGCCCGGACCTAACCTGCTTACGGACTATGGGGATGTTACCTATACCCTGATTTGGGCAGTGATTTTTGCCAATATTGGGCTACTGCTAGTGGGGCTGCTGTTTACTCGACTCTGCGTAAGTGTGACACGTGTACCAGACAGCTTTGTGGCTTGCTCGATAATTACGCTGTGCGTGATTGGCGCCTTTGCTATCAACAACAGCTTGTTTGAGGTTGGGCTGATGTTGGGCTTCGGTCTGTTTGGCTATTGGATGAATAAAGCAGGTGTGTCACCAGCACCGATGGTAATCGGTTTGATTCTCGGCCCAGTCATGGAGACCAGCTACCAGCAATCTATGTTAATCGGGCAAGGCAACTTGAGCATCTTTTTGACCAGCCCTATCGCTGTCGTGCTTCTATGCATTGCCGCCCTTTCAGTACTCCAAGCGACACCCTTCTTCCGCTGGGTGCGGGCTGCAATGCGCCCACGTACTCAGACAGAATAACCCTACTCTTAATTCGAGGCTTCATCATGACAACGATAACCGAAGTGCGTGCTCGAACGGTCAATGTACCGCTGGATAACCCCACTAGCTTTTCCAATCGTCAGGTACTCAAGCGCGATTACGTGCTCGTCGAAGTAGTGGGCGATGATGGCCATATAGGCATTGGATTTTGCTACGGCGGCAATAATGCTGGCTCGCTTGTGGCCAATGCGGTAAGGGAATTGCTGTCGCCAGTGCTGTTGGGGGCTGACGCTCATGCAACTGAAGCACTGTGGCAGGCAATGTACCAGGAATCGCTGCTGCATGGTCGCAGCGGTTCGGTAATGCGCGCCATCAGTATTTTGGATACCGCGCTGTGGGATCGTAACGCACGTGCCGCAAAGCTCCCGCTCTATAAATATTTGGGCGCTAGTGACTCACACAGCGTGCCGGCTTACGCCAGTGGCGGCTACTACCTGGACGGTAAGACTCCTGCGATGCTTGGTGAAGAAATGGCTGGCTACGTAGCTAAGGGCTTCACCGCAGTGAAGATGAAAGTGGGCCGAGAAGATTTGGCTGGAGAGGAGGCACGTTTGGCGGCGGTGCGTGAGGCGGTGGGCCCCAATGTGCAAGTGATGATGGACGCCAACAATGCCTGGCGTGATCTGCCGTCGGCACTGGCCTTTATGCGTATGGCAGAACCTTATAATCCGTTCTGGATTGAGGAGCCTTTCAGTCCTGATGACATCGACAATCATCGCCGATTGGCAGAGCGCACCCCAGTTCCGGTGGCCACCGGCGAAATCGAAGCGGGACGCTGGCGCTTCAAAGAGCTGCTGGACAAAGAAGCCGCAATGATTTTGCAGACCGATGCAGCCGTTTGTGGAGGCATCACCGAGTTTCGGCGCATCGCCGCAACGGCTGCCAGCTATGGGGTGGATATTTATCCGCACTGGTTCCACGACTTGCATATCCACCTGGTGGCATCAGCGCCAAACGTGAAGATGGTCGAGTTCTTTGCCGACGATCAGGTGCTTAACTTCAGGAAGCTTGTGGATACACAGTTGGAGTTTTCCGACGGACAACTATTGCTACCTACCGCTCCCGGCCTTGGGTTCGGATTTGATCAGGCTGCTCTTGAGCGCTACGCCATTGAGCCCTGGCACTAATGACCTTACAACAACAAGGAGAATGTCATGTCCCAAACAAGTGGAGACGTCTGGTCACCGGTAATTACTCCCTTCGGCGCAGATCTAGCGCCGGATAGGCAGCGTTTTGTGGCGCATTGCCAGTGGCTAACTTCAAATGGCGTTGGCTTGGCCGTGTTCGGCACCAATTCCGAGGCCAACTCGATGACAGTGGCTGAAAAGCAGACGCTGCTAAAAGCGCTGGTGGATGGCGGTGTCGACCCCACTAGGATTATGCCCGGCACCGGGAGCTGTACAATTGATGATTGCGTGGCGCTGACACGCGAGGCAGTGGACGCTGGCTGTGCCGGCGTGCTGATGCTACCGCCCTTCTACTATAAGGGTATTAGCGACGAAGGCTTGTTTCGCTATTACAGTGAGGTGATCAATCGCGTCGCAAATTCGCGCCTACGGATCTACCTCTACCATATCCCGCCGGTGACTCAGGTGCCGCTATCGCTTGAGCTGATTGAGCGCTTGCGCGACTCCTTCCCAGACATTATTGCCGGCATCAAGGACAGCGGCGGCGACTGGGCTCACACCCAAGCGTTGACCGAGCGCTTTGCCGGGCAGGATTTTGCCGTATATGCCGGCAGCGAGCGGTTCCTGCTGAATACCCTGCGGGCAGGCGGCGCTGGCTGTATCAGCGCCACTGCCAACGTGAATCCGGCGGCCATCGTTGAATTGGCCCGACATTGGCAAGCGGACGATGCCGATGATCGTCAGCAGAGCCTTAATGTTGTGCGCGACCTGTTTGAAAAATATCCACTGATCCCTGGTATGAAGGCGGCAACAGCTTACTTCTCAGGAAAAGACGCTTGGCGGCGTGTGCGACCGCCCTTAGTGGAACTGGAGGAGCAGCGTGCGTCTGAACTTGTGTCTGCGCTTAAAGCGACAGGATTTCAAATGAAGGGCTTAGACGAGGCGAACCATGGCTGAGCAAATGAAATCGTGGCGTATTGTCGCCGTACGACGGCTCAGTAAGGCTCAGCTTGAGGCGCTTTCCGAGGTTGCCAAGGTCGACTACTTCGAGGACGTGGACGAATCAAATCGTGCTGATTTCATGGCAGCGCTTTCCAAGGCTCATGGCCTAATTGGCGGCAAGCTGGAGCTCAACGAGGCAATGTTGGCCGAGGCACCAGCGCTACAAGTGGTTTCCACTATTTCAGTGGGTTATGACCACCTGCCTCTTGGAGCACTTAACCGGCGCGGCATTCTTCTCTGCAATACGCCCGATGTGCTGACTGAAACCACAGCCGATACGGCATTTGCGTTAATTATGGCGACCCAGCGTCGGCTAGTCGAACTAGCCAACATGGTTCGTGAGGGTGGCTGGCGTGCACATATCGGTGCCGAGCACTTCGGAGTGGACGTACATAGCAAAACCCTGGGCATTGTGGGTGCAGGTCGTATTGGTGCAGCGATTGCCCGGCGTGGGGCATTGGGTTTCGGCATGCCCATCCTCTACACAGCTTCTTCCTCTAAGCCTGCGCTTGAACAGCACTTAGGGGCGCAAAGGCGTGAGCTGAATGACCTGTTAGCCGAAGCGGATATCGTCTGCACTAGCGTGCCCTACAACGATGATACACATCACTTAATTGACACTCATGCCCTAGCACGGATGAAACCGACGGCAGCACTCATCAATATTGCGAGAGGTAAGGTGGTCGATGAACCAGCGCTGATCGAAGCACTCCGCTCCGGCGGGATTCGAGCAGCTGGGCTTGACGTTTTCGTAGAGGAACCGCTTCCATCCAATTCGCCACTGACAGCCATGGATAATGTAGTGACGACGCCACACATCGGCTCAGCGACCCATGAAACACGTGAGGCCATGGCACAGTTGGCAGTCGATAACCTACTGGGGGCGCTAATCGGTTGCGGACCGATCAACGCCGTCAATGTGAACGTCTGGCGACGGTCTGCTTCTGACGATAAGGAGGCATAATGCCCCGTCATCTAGAACGTATTTTAAGCCTTGATGATTTTGAGCGGGAAGCACTGCGGCGTTTACCACGACAGCTATTCGGATACGTGGCTAGCGTGGCTGAAGATGGCATTACCGCCCAGTCTAGCCGTGAGGCCTTCGATAACTACGCATTTCTTCCTCGGGCGTTGGTGAACGTTTCCAGTGTATCGACGGAAACCGAACTCTTTGGCCGCCGCTATGCCTACCCTTTCGGTATAGCACCCATGGGCATTAGCGCCCTAACTGCCTATCGAGGAGACCAAGTGCTGGCGCAAGCAGCATCAGAAAGCGGCATCCCCATGATCGTCAGTGGTACATCATTGATACCAATGGAAGAGCTTTCAGGAGCAAAAGGCTCGGATTGGTTTCAAGCTTACCTGCCCGGAACCCCGGAGGAAATCGACGCCCTTCTGGCACGTGTTGAGCAGGCCGGATTTACCAATTTGGTGGTCACAGTAGACTACGCTGTGCCGCCTAACCCTGAGAATCATCGCCGCGCTGGCTTCTCTTCGCCATTGCGCCCTAGTCTTCGGCTAGCTTGGGATGGTGTGGTACGGCCGCGATGGCTATTCGGGACTTTTCTGAAGACATTGTGGCATCACGGTATTCCGCATTTCGAAAATAATGCGGCGACACGTGGCGTGCCGGTACTGGCAAAGAACGTCAACCGTGATTTTTCGGGCCGTCGGCATCTTGATTGGTCGACGCTCGATCAGGTTCGGACACGGTGGAAAGGTAATCTAGTGGTAAAAGGTATTCTGCATCCTGACGATGCACGGCGTGCTGTCAGTGCGGGTGCCGATGGTTTAATAGTTTCCAATCACGGAGGCCGACAGCTCGATGGCACTGTGGCCCCACTCACTATGTTGCCGGAAGTGCTGGAGGCGGTCTCTGGAACAGTGCCTGTTATGATTGACGGTAGCTTCCGCCGCGGTAGCCAGGTACTCAAAGCTCTGTCGTTGGGGGCAAGCTTTGTGTTTCTGGGTCGCCCCTTCAATTATGCGGCCTGCATCGCTGGCGAAGCCGGTGTGAAGAAGGCTGCCATGTTGCTGGGTAGCGAAATAGAACGCAATATGGCGCTGCTGGGTATTACCAGCGTAAGCAAGCTGACCTCTGAGTTATTACGGCGTCAATGACCTGCTTTGCCCAACAAAAAGGTAACCAAGCGAATAGGGCGCTGTATTTTTATTCGATCAACATTGCTTATGGAGATTGGTCGCTGGGTGCTCCCGGTCATAACCAGAAATTTAGCTAGCTTAGCGAGGGTATGGGTAGCGGCAACACCCACACAAACAGGAATGCCGGTGCCGCGGAGGATCTTTCAGCGCGGCGACTTGGCGTGCTCCAGCAGCGCTTTAGGCTTGCAGTTATCCATACGCACGAATATTTCATCAATGGAGTAGGGCTCTACCCCGGCTGTCTCCTACTCCAGGATCTCCAGAAGGATGCGGCAACGGAATGAGCCCCAGCCATGGATGAATGGGGGGTTTGTGATGCAAACTTGAAGATATGGTTACTACTTCTTTTTTAATAACTTTACACCGATTGCGACAGCACCTATCGCTATGGGGACTATCACTTCTGTAACTTTTTTCCATTTATGCGATGCTTCTGATTCGCAGGCAGGACATTTATCAATTTCACCCGGCATCAATTCGCGTTGACACTTCTTACAGTTTTGCATCAACCATCTCCATAATCTCGCTACCCTTAAATTGAATTTCAATAGGCATGGGTGCCTCTGAGCTGATCATTTTTAATTGTGAAATACCATTATTTATATGGGTTTCATTTTCAATAAAGGTTTTCCACGATTGCTCTGGATAAGCGTTTCCTTCAGCAGGAACTAGTCGAGATCGATTGAAAGCGATCTCTACGCCTGCCACTCGAATTTCTTGCATACATTCTTCTAAGACTTTTGCTGCTAGCTTGCTTTCACCGATGTGCACATAACATTGGACTATTGACTGAATGCCGTGAAGGCAAGCTTGAAAAGACTCAATCGCAACTACATGATTTTTCTTTGCTTCTGAAGATTTTTTGCTGATCCAGTTATCAAAAAAAGAGAGCTTTTCCTCGGGCAGCTTTTGAATTTGATTAGCGAGGGAAGACAGGTTTTTAGTAAGGCCAACACGAAGCAAAGGGATAGATCTTCTGATTTGTTCGTCCTTGTTCTCAGAGTTTTGCATCTCTAGGGCATCTTCATAGGTTTTTATGGCCCCTTTGAGCTCACCTAGCCTATCCCTGTGGAGCTCTCCAATGATTTCGGAAATGCCCTGCTCAATCCTATTAAGCTGCATCGCAATGCTAACAAGCATTACTTGTGCACCAACTGCTTGAGCGGCTTTCACCATATTCGGGTTTACTTCAGAAAATTTTGCATGTTGTTTTATTTTCTTATCTTTATAAAAAACACCTTTTACGTTACCCGCTTGATCACGATAGAGGCTGGCTCCCTCCGGTGTCATTACGAGCTTGTATAAGGTGCCTTGATTAAATTGAGATACGAGATTTGGCAAGCCACTCAGACAGCGCATCTCGCTGAGCAACGACTTTCTACGGCTTTGAAATGCGCTTTTCTGGTGCTGATCGACCACTTCTCGTTCTAGCTCAAGAGGTATGACTGCATTGGGTGGATGTTGGCCCGTCATTGTGATTCTCCGATCTGGTGTCGAGCCCTAATTTTCTAAGGCATGCCAAGAATTATTAGGTTAAAACAATGAGGGGGGTTAGTTCCAGAGCATTTTGGTAAGTACACCGAACACGATGAGTTTGGGTCATACAAAGAAGCTTATCGATACGATAGGTGAAAAGATGGTTCATCTGGCCATTGTAAGTTGAAATTAGCGGTTAATCCTTCAGGCTAATATTATACTGTTCCTCACCTCACACCTTACCTGCATCCCAAAGCCATCATCATTCAGCGAGTGCGTGACCTCGCTAACCAGCCAGGCAGTGGCGTCTATCTCAGGTTTTAGCCGCTGAGGGTTAGCGGTGACTCCGGCAGTATGTCTGCCCGCCCAGTGCTAGCGTCAGCTCAAGCTCTGCAATGTCTCGTTGGATGCTCTGCCATTCGGCGGTGGCGTCGTCTTCCGTGGTGAAGGTGGGGCGCAGCCGCTTGGCGTTTTCCTGGGTACCGGCCAAGTACGGTTTTGCGCTCTACGCCTCTTGTACCGTTACAGTAGGCTTTCACGCCATCTTAGGCGTCGTGATCGTTAACATTGTAGCGCCGTCACGGCGGGGGGTAACGGTGGGCATTGTGCTACCGCTGGTGGTTAGCACTTTGCCCTGCCATAGTGAGCAGCTAGAGGTTAGCAATATGTGAGGAAAGAATTATAGTTAGAGCGAAATCTCATAAACGTATTATTCATCCATTGATATATCATCAATCTCTATCCCGACGTATTAGTTCCCCGTCGTTTCATAATGCTCCTTGATCAAAGCCAACATCTGCATCTGGTGCTGTGCAATAGCACTAGCGTCCCATTCCTTGTCGGCACTGCCACTAAAAATGTGGGCTAGTTTAAGTGAGTCATAACGGGGCTTACCCTTGAAGTCTTCTCGTTTTTTGCCCACACGTTGGTTGCTGTATGAAGAGTTCTCGCTAGGGCTTAGCAGCACTAAGTTGCCAAAGCCATCTCGGTGTACCTTAGCCAGTTCAACACCGAACTCTTCCTTCTGAGGATGAACGTGCTCCACAGAGTTCTTTGAAGTGATCCGATAGGCCGCCAGCTTGGATGCTTCATAAACACCGAAGCGACTGCGCTCTCGCCAAAGGATGTATTCCAATTTTTGGAACCAGTAATGTTCAAAACGAGTGCCGTTGGGTTCCTTCAAATATTCGATAATATTGTCAATACCTTGCATGGCAAAGTCTTCACCAGTCAATAGCGCAAAACTAGCCATCTTCTGACTAGCTTGAGCTAAGGATAACTGATTATCAATGTGCTCCAGTAACGACAATACCTGCGTTTGTTTCATTTTTTCGCAGGCTACTAACGTACCTAGAAACGGAGTCAGCCAATATTGTGCACTTCGTTCGCCAGTGAAGTTGCGCACACTCTGCAGTTGGCTTAAGTCGCTGCTTTCTAGCTGGGTACGGTTCAGCCCCCCACCATCGCTGATGCGGCTCTTATTTACGCTTGTCTGGCGCAAATTCCAGATTTGGTTGTCAACTTCTGGTAACCATTTCACCACCCATAGATCGAACTGATAACGCACTGTCCAAAGGCATTCGATGAAGGCTTTAGCATGCTTCTCAGTGGCACTGGAGATGAAGTCTGCAAAGTAGTCATTGAGTCGACTGTCATGCAGGCGCACTTCGACATCGCCTTGGCGCTGCTGACTAAGATAAATGCGATAAGTATGCATCAGCAGAAGGTTGAAACTGATGATTGAACGACAATAACTCTCAGGCTCCTCCCGTGCTTTTGGCTTGCTCACCTCAACCTCCGACAGTTTAGCCAACTGTGCAATGGTCATGCCCTGCACATGCTTGGAGTGGACGCGCTTGAGCGGGAAGGAAGCAACACAGTGGTTGGCCAGATCAGGCTGTTTCAGGCGTCTCCAGTCTGCGTCCGGAAAGACCTTGCGCAGGTTGCGTTCGAAGAAATCGTCCATGTTTTCACAGGCCTGCCAAATCGCGTCGAAGCGCTGCTTCTGCGTCTCGATTACAGCCAGTAAACGAGACTTAAGAATATCGCTATGCTCCAACTGCACGCCACTGTTGTTCATAGTTGAGAACAGCCGGTTCAGGTCCATGCCGTGAGGCATGATGTTGTTCACCCATCGAACCTTCAAAAACAGATATTCCGCCACTTCGGCCAGATACGCTTCATCATGGTCATTAACCAGTTCGTCTAACCGATCGGAAAGCGCCTTGCGCGCAGCAGAAAGGTGTTTGATATAGTCTTCATCCGCTTCAGAGAACCTGTCAGTATTTTCTTCATGCTCAAGACCAGCCCACGCCGCAAACAGCCGCTGCACTTCGTCACGAATGGCAAAATGGAGCCGGGGCTGTTTACTCCATACGATAAATTTCGCCAGTGAGTTATCGGGCACTACAGCAGTCAGCGCGAGGGCAATCAGCATCAACGTGGTCATGCGTTGCTGACCGTCGATCACTTCATAAAGGGAATGGGCTTGCCCGGAATCGCGTTGGGAGACGGCGGATGTCAGTACCGTGCCTATATAGTAATGCGGCGCGTCGGTATTGTAGGCCACTATAATCTGATTCAGCAGGTCGACCACATACTCGCTCGGCCAGACAAAAGGGCGCTGGTAGCTGGGGATAACCAGTGTGATCTCTTCATCGGATAACAAGGCCGGTGTCTGTACACAGGAGTGAACATTAGTATTCATTTCGTACCTGCTAAGCTGGAAGAGCGTTTTTTAAACATTTCGCTGATGGCCTGCTTAAGTTCAACATCAAAGTTTGTATGCAGCGCTTCGCCTGGCTCGTTCAAGCTCATTGAAAAGTATGCCTGTACAGTACGCACGAACCGATACTTCACACCGTTCTCATCTAACCTCTCGGCAATGGAATAACTAAATCCCTGTAAGGTCTCGATTAGTTCGTCATGAGTATAGCTGTAGGCGATCCAGTCCAACACTGGATTAAGCTCGACAAAGCTCTGAGCGGTGCTTTCACGCACGGCCTTTTCATTGCTCAGTCGTGGTGAAAATATCACTCTAAACAACCAGTACCCTGCTTCTAATAACCTTTGACGACCAAACTGGCTGACATATAGCAACACGGCACAATCAAAGAGCTTGCGTAAAAAAACGCTGCCGTTGGCCTGTACTATCAGTTTGTCGTAGAACTGGTGAAAAGACTTAAGGCTGATGTCATCGCGCCTAATCAATACCGCTCGCCGCAGCTCATGGAAATAATCGAAGTAATGTATGGTGTTGGTTCCAGTATTAAGCGGCTGTCGCATCGCGTATCCACTGTCGATATGCAAGGATTGGCTCGCCCCAATATGGCTGACTCGCGCTGTGCGGTATGCCAAGTCCTGACCTTGCCCGGTGCGCTCGGCTAGCTCCTCAACAATCTCCTCGCGTAACTTCAGCGGCTGGCGATGGCTTGAGAGCTTGCGCCATTTTAAGCGCTGCCAGTGGCGCGCTTTCATCAGCGAATCCATCGTGTCGTCAAGCTTGCCCCAGGCCTCCCAACGCCTTGCTTGTGTGTCCTGTTCCTGTCCCGGCACCCCACGCAAATGATGCGCCTTGAGGATCGATGGGCCGTCTAGCCGGATCCCACCGGTGTTCTGCGTTTCGAAAAAACGGTATGCATCATCTTCGCTGCGAGTGACGACCAAAGTGATGTTCACCCGGTTAAAGTCCACCGTAGGCATTGACTGTTTCTCTAGCCAGCGCAAATTGCGCAGGGCTTGGGCCTGGGACTCGGGGGAGGTCAACTCGATGCCTTTGGCGAGATTACGCTGCTTCTGTACATATGACAGCAATGCCAAGCTAATCAGGCGCTGCTGACCATCAATGATATTCAAAAAATCTGCGCGCATTCTTGGTGGACGCGACTGGTGGATGATGATGCTGCCCAAGTAGAAATCGTGCTTTATAGGCGTTCCTTTCGTAGGTGGTGAGAAGTACTCGCTGAGATCGTTCATTAATCGTTGCAGATGTTTGATCTGCCAACGGTAAGGACGCTGATATTCGGGGATGTTCAAGCGCCCTTTTATATAGCGACCGTCGCTACCGAGGATCGACTCCCCGCCAAGTAAAGCGGCAATGGAGGTGCTTGCCACGACTATATTAGGGGCGACATGGTCTCTTTCTAGAGATTGATTTTCGTCCTCGGAGGGCTTCGTCATGTGTATCGTTTTTCCAGGAGTTCGCGAAACATGTGGTTGAGGTAAAATTAGAACCATTACCAAATAAGGACTAGATGATCTCAGTCAGGCTACGTCAAAGCAAGCTTAGCTAGCGCATGCGGAGTTCTTAGTCATCAAGAGGACATCTCACGTCCTCAACCTTCTAATTTCCGATACTGACCAGGGCAATGTGGAACCGTAGATGTCGCTTAATACTATCCAGGTCGTCGTATGAGGTTCTGTTGGAGCGTTTCGGCGCAAGTGAATCCTGGTTCCAAGCTACTTTGTTTACTAAGTTGCTGAATGATTTCGTCTCTGAAGGAAACTTGGTCCGAGCCAGTGAGGCTTTCGTTAGCTATCCTGAACTCACCAGCTGGACTTAAAAAAAGAACTGATCCACGCGCCTATAAACTCTGCGAATCACCCCGCAGTACTCCTAAAAAACTATCATCACGGTTACCTCAACTGCGTTCCATCTAATCGCCGTTTGCAACGTGAGGAGCGAACTCAGAAGCGGTGGTGGTCGCTCTGGTTCTCCAAAGAAGAATATTTGAATTCAGGATATGAGGTTGTCATCTTAAAAATGAAGATTTCTAGCCTTGCACTTCTAAGAAGTCTGTAAAAGTACACTCAGTGTACTTTTAGAGCACATTTGTAGCGATGTAATATTTACTATTGTTGGCATGAAGTAATAGTGTCAATGCCAAGTGCGCTGAGAGTATCTGTGGAGTACTGAAAAGTACACTCAGCGTACTTTTAGTGCTGGTAAAAAACCACGCATTATTTGAACAATCATCTTGGTTACAAAATTTAAAACAAGTGACCACTAATAGCTGATGTGGTATCTGGTGCAAATAAAAATCATATTCCCATGCAATACCGCATCGCGCGACCCTTCTATGCAACTACTACTTGCATGAGAGGGGTTGGCGATGCATTAGAATTTTTAAGAAGAGCTTTAATACTATTAGTGGATAGGGTAACTGGTACAATTAAAAAACGACATTCTCATGCAATACCGTACCGTGCCCCCCTTTCGTGCAACTACTACTTGCATGAGAGGGGGGCACGATGCATTAGCTTTTAGAAGAGTTCTCACGATATTTTTTCCAAATTATTGTACTTCCATGCAACTACTACTTGCATGGAAGGGGGGTATCTTACATCACGCTGCGCTAATTGCATGAAAGGGGCTTTAATGCAATAGATAGTTACTTGCATAGAAGAGGGACGGCCTACCATGGACGCGCGGAACGAGAAGATGGGCAAGGGAACGGTACGCCTGGGCCTACCTGAAAAGAACGCTCCCTAGCATCTACGCTGCACGATCCGACGCCCGCGCTATACGACGAATTGGGATGAATTGATGAAGGTCTATACCGATGAGGAGGCGGCTAAGCGGAATAGTAGTTATCCATAGTTCAGTGGTATTCACGACCCAATATGTCGCACAACACGCTTAAGCTAAAAGATCTCATTAGGATTAGTTTTTTTCGATAAACTAGCTGCCTTCTCATCCTTCTTGACTAGGAAGTCTGTATGACTGCTCGTGCCATCAGTAGTGCTACTCATGAACAGCCTCAAGGGCTTATCGTGCTTCAGGGCAATCGTATAGAAGATCTCCGCGATGTCACACTGGCGTGGTTGGCTCATCGGCCGTTACACCCACTGGAAAAAACTACCTTTTTAGTGCAGAGCAACGGGATTGCCCAGTGGTTGAAGATATCGATGGCAGAAACACAAGGCGACGCCGGACGCGGTATCAGTTTGGGAGCAGATGTGATGCTACCAGCGCGATTTCAGTGGCAGGCTTACCGTCAGGTGATCGAAGCAGTCGAAGGTGAAGGGAGCGTGCCCTCCAATTCGCCTTTTGATAAGAGCCAGCTACGCTGGCAGCTACTTAGCCTATTGCCTAAGGTGCTTGATGAACCTCGCTTTGCCCCATTGGCACGCTACTTAGAAGACGACTCAGATACACAAAAGTGCTACCAACTTGCTGAACGCATCGCAGACTTATTCGATCAGTACCAGGTCTATCGCGCTGACTGGTTAAGCATATGGGAATTAGGCAAAGATACGCTGACCCGCTCCTCTTTTAATGCCGACGGCTTGGATCAGCCACTGCAAGAAGAACATCTATGGCAGCCAATACTTTGGCGCATGTTGGGCGACGAGATTGCAAAGCGTCTAGGGGAAGCGGCACGCCAAAGCCACCGCGGCGCGGTGCATCAGCGCTTTAAAGCGGCTTCCGCCCAGCTGACCGAACGGCCAAGTGGGCTCGCTCCCCGCTTGGTAGTGTTTGGCATTTCCTCATTACCGCAGCAAATGCTTGAGGTGCTCGCCGCACTCGCGCCGACTACCGAGGTAATATTGTGCTTACTCAATCCCTGCAAGCACTACTGGGGCGATATCATTGAAACCCGGGAGGTACTACGACGCCATTATCGCCAGAGGCGCAAACAAGGAATGCCTGCCGACCTTCAAGCATCGCCCGAAGCACTCCATTTGCACGCACACCCGCTTCTTGCGGCTTGGGGTAAGCAAGGACGAGACTACCTTCACCTGCTAGGAGAGCATGACGATACCGAGCGCCACCTCGAAGCCTTTGCCGCTCTTCAGCAACCGGTGGATTGCTTTGTAGCGCCGGATACGTGTTACCTACTTGGTCAACTGCAGGATGATATTCTTGACTTGCGTCCACTGGCTGAAAGCCGCACGCGCTGGCCAGTTCTGGCGCTAGATGATTTTTCAATCGCCTTTCACGTCTGTCATGGGCCGCAGCGCGAGCTAGAAGTGTTGCACGATCAACTGCTAGCGGCGTTTGCAAAAGATGCCTCCCTGCAGCCGCGCGACATTATTGTGATGGTGCCTGACATCAACGATTACGCACCCTGCATTGAGGCTGTCTTCGGACAGTTTGCCCCCTTTGAAACGCGTCACCTACCCTATCACCTTGCGGATCAGCAGCGTCGCTATCGTGAGCCGCTTTTGGTAGCACTGGAAACGCTACTCTCGCTGCCACAACTTCGCTTCCGTGCCAGTGAAGTATTAGAACTATTGGACATCCCGCCGCTACGCCATGCATTCGGCCTAGAAGAAGGTGATATGGGCACTCTGCAGCGCTGGATCTACGATGCCAATATTCGCTGGGGGCTCCACGCAAAGCAGCGCACATCATTAGGACTACCGGAACACGATGAACTGCATACTTGGCGTTTCGGTTTAGAACGGATGCTAATGGGCTACGCCGTAGGTGAACCTGACTTACAGGGTAACGACTGGGAGGGCATCGTACCCTTTGATGAAGTCGCCGGGCTGGATGCACGCCTCGTCGGCTCTCTCTACCGCCTGGTGCGCACGTTGGACACCTACCGTGAAGACCTGGATGTTACGCAGGGCGCCCAGGCATGGGCATCCACCTTGAGCCAGCTTCTAACCGACACGCTCGTCCCCACAAACCCGCGGGAAGAGCAACTTTTAGGACAGGTGCAAACAGCACTGGAACACTGGCAGCAAGAAATCCAAGAGGCCGATGTAACGCTGACGCTTAATCTCGCTATCGTGCGTGAAAGCTGGCTTGCTCGAATCGATGAGCCGCAACTGGCACAGAACTTTATGGTTGGGCGAATCACCTTCGCCACGTTAATGCCGATGCGCGCAATCCCTTTTCGTCACGTGTATATGCTGGGTATGCAAGATGGCGCCTACCCACGTAAAAGTGAAGCACCCGATTTTGATCTGATGGCCATTCGCGGGCATTACCGCCCAGGTGATCGTTCGCGGCGCGATGATGACCGCTACCTCTTTCTTGAAGCGTTACTTTCCGCCCGAGAAAGGCTAGTGATCAGCTGGTGCGGTTTCAGTTCCCAAGATAACAGTGAGAAGCCACCAAGCGTGCTGGTTGGCCAATTACGCGATCATCTTGCTGCGGGCTGGCAACTGCCCGCCCAGCCCGATCCCGCAACGCTGACTTTTAGCGAGCGCGAAAAACACAAGCAGGCATTACTGGCCAAACTGACCTCAGAGCATCCGTTACAGCCTTTCGGACACACCTACTTTGACGCCGCATCACCGCTTTTTACTTATGCGCGCGAATGGCAGGCAATCCATCACAGTATCGACAAAAACACTGCACAAGAGAGCTCGCCATTACCACTATGGCAGCCGGAAGGCAGCATCACACTAAGTGCCTTAACCGGGCTTTTGCGTGATCCTGTCAGTGCTCTGTTTCAGCTACGACTTTCTACTACCATGCGAGACGAACGCGCCGATAGCGAAGATGACGAACCCTTCGCCTTTGCAGGGCTAGCCAAATGGCAGCAGCGAGAGGCAATGCTGCAACCGCTCGGCCAACACGTCGCCAGCGACCGCGAAGTGGATATAGACGCGCTATTTAGCCAAGTTGAAGAACAGCGCCAGCGCGCCGGTAACTATTCCCCCGCCCCGGTCGGGCCGATCATGCGCCGCGAGTTATTAGAACGCCTACTTGATACACTCAACGCGTATCGTGAACAGCTCGTACGCTTTCCTAGCCTCATGCAACCGGCCCCGGCCATTACATACGCCTGCCAAGTCTCGCTTCCGAACCACACTGTCCCTATCCAAATCAGACTTGAAGATACTCTCGATAATGTCTACTGCAATGAAACAGAGGCGGCGCGAGTGGTGTTACTCACCAGCCAAGTGCATCAAGGAGATCACTGGCATTGGGCACAGATCACCCGTCACTGGCCCGCACATTTGGCGTTGCAGATAACGCACCCCAACTCCCCAACGCTTTTGGTATCCCCCAGCGGCACGCTAGAGATACCAGGGTTACCCACCGATAATGCAATAGCCTGGCTAGATACGCTTATCAAGCAGTGGCTGGGTGCTATGCAATCACCGCTGCCTACCCACCCGTTGCTGGCATTTGCGGTATTCGATCATCTGGCTTCAGGCACCGATTGGCCTGACATCGATACGCTGCGCGAGGACGCCGATCTTATGGAAGCGTGGAAAGAAGCGTTCAAGGCACTCCCAGAGCGCAGCCCGCTCACCCTTCGTGAGTTACCCACGTTAGAGACATTTTTTGGATGCGCTGACTTTTTGCCTGCCTGCCAAGCACTTTACGGTGACCTACATCGCTCTATTACCACTGCCGCAGCAGCTAAAAATACGGCCAACGCTGAGGAGAACACCTGATGCCGCCAACATTTACGCCATCATTATCCGCGGCCTCTCAGTCGTCTTCACGTCCTCTTGCGCTTGCGCTACCGCTGCGTGGGAGCCAGTTAATCGAGGCCAGCGCAGGAACCGGCAAAACCTTCACCATTGCGCTTTTGTATGTGCGCCTAGTGCTAGGCCACGGCCAACCCGATGATGACAGCCACCCACAGGATAACGGTTTTCACATGCCGTTGGTGCCGCCGGATATACTGGTGGTGACGTTTACCGAAGCCGCCAGCCAAGAACTTAAAGACCGAATTCGCGCGCGGCTGGTACAGGCGGCCGAAGCATTTCGCTCACATAACGACAGCGAAGATTTAATTGAAAGCGATCCGCTACTCGCCGAATTGCGAGACGATTACCCACGAGAGTCCTGGCCTCACTGCGCCCGCCGCTTAGAGGTCGCCGCGGAGTGGATGGATGATGCCGCCATCTCGACCATCCATAGCTGGGCGCAACGTATGCTCAAAGAGCATGCGTTTGATAGCGGCAGGCTGTTCCAGCAAGAAGTCGTCAAAGACCTTGGAGAGATGACTCAAGAGGCGGTATTCGACTACTGGCGTACCCGCGTTTACCCTCTCAGACAACCGTTGGCGACCGCGATGATGGCCCTGTTTGCCTCGCCCTTTCAGTTACACAGTGCGCTGCGCCCGCTGCTGCAACGACGCGATGCCACGCTGTGCTTAGGCGGAAAGCCTTTGCAAGCGGAAGATATACAGGCCCTACTGAACGCGATTATTGAGCGGCGTGAAGAACGGCAAAGGACCGAGGAAAAAGCGCGTGGTGCCTACTTAAAAGATGTCGACGACATCTATCAAGCACTCCGCGATCTGCGCGGCCAGCTCAACGGCAACACATTCAGGGATAAAAAAGACGACGCCAAGTTTGAAAGCTGGCTAGAGGAACTAGCGGCCTGGGGCCGTGGTGAGTTAAACCTGGATGACACCGTCTTTGTGCCCAAACTAGCCACTAGCCGTTTCAAACTTACTAAAGGTGCCACCCCGCCGACGTTTGAGCTTCATGAGGCGCTGGACGCATGGTTAAGCATCGACACATCGATTAACGAGCAAGCTCAAACGCTTAAGCCGCACATTTTAGCTGACGCACGCGAGTGGGTCTCCACGCGGCTTGCCGAGCAGCTCGCAAAACGCGCACAGATGGGCTTTGACGATATGATTCAAGGCCTGGCTAAGGCGCTCAGCGGTGATGGTGGCCAGACACTGGCAAATCGGCTGCGGGGGCAATTCCCCGTGGCGATGATCGATGAGTTTCAGGACACCGACCCGGCGCAGTACCGAATTTTTGATGCCATCTATCGGCTCAGTGATAACGATCAAGCATCCGGTCTGATCCTAATCGGAGACCCAAAACAGGCGATCTACGGCTTTCGAGGCGGAGATATCTACACCTATCTCACTGCCCGCCGAGCTACTTTCCCGCGCCACCACACTCTCGCTACAAACTTCCGCTCTAGCGAGGCCGCTGTCGCTTCGGTCAATCAGCTGTTTAGGCATGCTGAAGACACCTTCCCCCGTGGCGCCTTTCGATTTGCCGTGGAAGGGGGAGCAAGCGATAACCCTATGCCGTTTCATGCCGTGGAGACTAACGGCCGAGCGGAAACGCTGATGCTTAGTGGCGTTCCCTCCCCCGCACTAGCAGCTTGGCTAGTGGGCGATGATGACGAGCCCATTAACAAGGAGCGTTATCTTGAGCAGGCCGCGCGTCACTGCGCTAATCAAATTGCGACGTGGCTAAACCAGGCAGCATATGACGAAGCGGGGTTTCAGTATGCGGATAAACTATTCAAGCCGCTAAAGGCTAGCGATATTGCCATTTTGGTGCGTGACCGCAAGGAAGCTGCGGCCATCCGTGACGCGCTAAGCGCACGCGGTCTGGCCAGTGTGTATCTCTCAGATCGCGACAGCGTCTTTGCAACGCCAGAGGCCAGCGACCTCTGGCGTTGGCTGAAAGCCATCGCCGAGCCGGCTGCGGTTTCTACACTGCGCACTGCACTGGCGACACCGACGCTCGGGCTATCGCTTTACCAACTCGACAGCTTACAACGCGATGAAATGGCCTGGGAAGCGATTCAAGAGCGTTTCGCGGGCTATCGCACCCGCTGGCAACAACGTGGTGTTCTTCCTGCGCTGCGCCAGCTGATGCACGACTACCAAGTGCCCGAACGATTGTTGGCAAACGCTAAGGGCGAACGGCGCCTTACTAACCTGCTGCATCTGGCCGAGTGGGCGCAGAATGCTAGCGACACGTTAGATAGCGATCAAGCGTTGGTTCGTCTGCTCGGCGAACAGATCGACGAGCCCGGCGCGGATGAACAGATCCTTCGCTTAGAAAGCGATGCTGAACTGATTCAAGTCGTGACCATTTTCAAATCTAAGGGGCTTGAATACCCTATTGTCGCGCTGCCCTTTATTTGTACGTTTAAGGAGATTAACGGCAAGTGGGGTATACCACTGTTCCATGGCGATGACGACCGACCGCTGCTAGAGCTTTCACAAAAGAAAAATGAGGCAAAAGCTAGCTTTGAAACCGCCAACGACGAGCGCCTTTCAGAGGAGATGCGCCTACTCTACGTGGCGCTTACCCGAGCCCGGCACGCGACATTTATTGGCCTAGCACCGCTTAAAGTAGGTAACAGTAAAACGGCGCAGCTGGATAAATCCGGCATCGGCTACTTGCTCGCCGGTGGTGAAAAAATTGCTAATTTGTCAGCTATAAAAGCTGCCTGGCAGACGCATACTAAAGCATGCCCTAGTATTACGCAGGCAGCAGCGGTCAGCGACGATGCTCTCTATCAATCTCCGGTGGGTACTCGAGCGCTCAAGTCGGCGTTGGCGGCTAATCATCGCGCCTTTACACCGTGGTGGATTGCCAGTTATTCGTCACTGCAACAAAAAGGGGCCAACGCCCCAGAAACTCCCCAAGCCGAAGTAGAGAGTGAAGAGCACCAGCCGGTTCGCCCCACCCCCATAACTGGCACGCCGGAAGTGGGTACACTTCACGCGTTCCCCCGCGGCCCCAACCCCGGCACCTTCCTGCACGGTGTGTTAGAAACGCTCGCCAATGAAGGCTTTGATCGTGCCGATCGGGATTCAATTTTGATTGCCCGTATGAAACAGCGTTGCATCATGCGCGGCTGGGAAATGCACGCGCCTATGCTGGAAGCCGGCATCACGGCTTGGTTACATACCCCACTAGCAACCGAAGGTGAGGAAGGCCCTGTGTTGGCATCACTCACTCATTACCGCGCTGAACCTGATTTTTGGTTTGCCACGGTCAATGCCAAGACCCCGGTACTCGATAAGCTAGTGAAGGAGACGCTATTCCCAGGAGAGCCACGCCCAGCGCTGGGCTTTCAACAGCTCAACGGCTTAATGAAAGGCTTTATCGACCTGCTAGCAGAGCACAACGGCCAGTATTACGTGATTGATTGGAAGTCGAACTGGCTAGGGCCTTCTGATGTGGCTTACACCCAAGAGGCGCTTATGCGAGCAGCACTGGATAAGCGCTACGACATGCAGCTGTGTATCTACTTGCTGGCACTGCATCGTCATCTGCGCCAAACCTTGCCGGACTATGACTATAGCCATCATATTGGCGGTGCCATGTTGGTCTTTCTGCGGGGCATACAAGCGCCCAGCCGAGGTGTACTGCGTGTTAAGCCACCCCTGGCGTTTATCGAGCGATTGGACGACCTGATGGCCGGAGAAAATCACAAGGAGGTGGTGGCATGAATACTTTGCATCTGTCTGAGAATGACATCTTACTGACCACACTTTTCAACTGGGCGCGCGCGGGGTGGATTCGTGATCTCGATGCAGCGTTCGCTGACCAGCTAGCACGGCTTGCACCTGAGGCCGATGGCCCCTGCTTGCTAGCGGCGGCGATGGTCAGCCATTTAGCCGGGCAAGGGCATCTCTTGCTCGATCTTAAAACATTAACCACACAGCCTCGCTCGCTGATCGCTGTACAAGCTCAGGAGAGCATGCCCGAGCTGCCCACACCCGACACCCTCATTGCCCGTTATGCAGACACCGGCTGGGTAGTGGCATTACGTGCTTGGTCGGCGGTGGGCACCGGCACTAACGGCAATGAGCCTCTTGTACTGGTCGGCTCCACGCTCTATCTGCGCCGCTATTGGCAGCACGAGCAGCGCATCACCGCGGCAGTGAACGCGCGCCTTGGACACGTGACCGATTGGCCCAGCGATCAGGCCGCCAGCCTGCTGAACCGTCTGTTTCCGCCTGATGCACCTCATGCGGACGATGTACGTTGGCAAAAAATGGCGTGTGCGATTGGCGCACGCGCCCCCTTTGCGGTGATTACCGGTGGACCAGGCACAGGAAAAACAACTACGGTTATTCGCCTGCTGGCGCTTCTGCAAGGGCTAACGCGTCTCGCTAACCAGCCCGCGCTGACGATTGCGCTGGCGGCACCGACAGGTAAAGCTGCCGCTCGGCTCAACGAATCGATTGCCCAACAGGTGGCTGCGCTAAACGATATTGAGCTCCCTGACGGTACGCAGCAGTCTGTGCCCACTGAGGTGAAAACACTGCACCGCTTACTAGGTGCCCGCCCAGATACGCGCCACTATGCCTATCATGCTCACCGCCCGCTGCCTTACGACATGGTGGTGGTGGACGAAGCCTCTATGGTGGATATCGAGATGATGGCAGCGCTATTGGATGCGCTGCCCTCCCACGCTCGACTGGTGTTAATTGGCGATAAAGATCAGCTGGCCTCGGTAGAAGCCGGGGCCGTATTAGGCAGTTTGTGCCAACGCGCTGATGATGGGCATTACAGCGACCCTACCGCTCAATGGATCATCGCCACCACGGGTTACACGCTCGACACTTCCCTAACGAACCCTTCTGGCCAGGCACTGGATCAGGCGGCCGCCAAGCTGCGCCACAGCTTTCGCTTTGATAGCCAAAGTGGCATCGGACACCTCGCCGATGCTATCAACGCAGGCAATGCCAAGCAGGCGCATGCCGTATTGGCAGACGCCCTCTATCAAGACCTTGCCCACCTATCGCTGTCAGCAACGGCGCCTTACCACAAGCTAACGACATTAGCGGTCGCAGGAAGAAAAAATAACCCTCACGCACGCGGTCTTAGCCACTACTTGCACTGCATTCAACAAACAGACACCCGCCCTGGTCTCGACGACGACAAAACCACGTGGGACAACTGGGCGGCCACTATTCTCAAAGCCCACAGCACGTTCCAGCTATTAACACCGCTGCGCAAAGGGCCGTGGGGAGTGGAAACGCTCAATGAGCGTATTGAGCAGACACTGATACGTGAAGGATGGATCGATGCCTCAGCGGCTGAAAGCCACTGGTATCAAGGCCGCCCCGTGTTAGTCACCGGTAACGACTACGGCTTAAAGCTAATGAATGGGGATATCGGCATTACCCTGAACGCACCGCGTCACTTTAAGACCAGTACTAAAACAGAATCCAAAGAAGAGAACGGGTTAACGCTGCGTGTGGCGTTCCCAGACGACCAAGGCGGTATTCGCTGGGTGCTACCTAGCCGTTTGCAGCGCATTGAAACGGTTTACGCCATGACCGTTCACAAGTCGCAGGGCTCGGAGTTTAGCCATACCGCGCTGGTGATGCCTGACGCACTCTCGCCAATACTCACCCGCGAATTAATCTATACCGCCGTGACGCGGGCTAAGCACACCTTCACGCTACTCGACACCCACAGTGATGTGCTGACACGCGTTATTGAACGATGCATTGAGCGCTACAGCCGCTTATTTGCCGTCTCTCACCATTAACTCCCACAACGAATAATTCCCACAACACTTTGAGTGAGCACTAGATAACACAGGAAACTTGCTAACAAAGGGCACCAGATCCTCCTGCGACATGGAACGTCGCACCTAAGGGTTAAGCTACTTACGTAAGCAGCTAAGGAGACGGCCATGCAGTGGGATACGATCTTAAACCTTCATACCAAATCGGATGATGACGAGACGCACAACCCAGAAGAGCGCCTTCTGGCGCAGCTTATTGCTGTTCGCGTGATCCTGTTCCAGGGTAAAGATTGTTCGTTAGATGACGACGATTGGGAAAGCCTGTTTGGCTGGCTCGGCCTCAAAGTACCAACCGCTGCACAGGGTAGCCAGCGCTACCAAGATTACAGCGCCTCTCTAAAGCGCTGGTGGAAACGCACTAGCGCCAACATCAACCCAACCACTCACCTGAACAACCCACTAGTGATCCTGTGTGAACAGGTCGCGAGCTTGCTCCAGCTCTCTGAGCTTGAAACGCATTTGCTCACGCTGAGCTGGCTACGGCTGCGCTTCCCACAAATGAACCCTACGCTCACCTGCATAGAAGACACCCGTGCTAAGAAACTATTAGCCCAGCTGACCGGCCACGGCAGCGATGATGTGCACCTTTGCTTACAAGAGCAAAGCCGCCTAAAAATGTTCGGACTGCTTCATACGACCCACAACCACCGTGTATTAGATTTGGACGACACCTTATCGCCAGGCCCCATGCTGCGTAGCTTAGCACCGCTGGTGAACCACGATGTTATAACCCTCGCTTCCAGCACTTTACGCAGCTTAATCGCTGAGCGTTTGATGAGCCTTTGCCCTATCCAGCCTGCTGGCGCGTATTCATTCGCCAGTTTTGGTTCTGTACCCCTGCGCCAGCTGGCATTGGACTACCTGCGTAACGCGATCGACACCCAACAAACCGGTGCTAACGTACTGATTTACGGCGCACCTGGCGTGGGTAAAACAGAGTTTGTGAAATCGCTCGCTACACTGCTCAAGGTACCGCTATACGGCGTGCCAGTGACAGAAAAAGATAACGATGTGCTAACCCCAAGCAAACGCCTGGGGCGCTACCAAGTCGTGCAAGCGCTGATTGGGAAGCGCCCTGGGCTTGTGATGTTCGATGAGATTGAGGACGTCATCAACGACGAAGAAGTATTACCCAAAGGCTGGATGAATCAGCTGCTAGAGAACAACCCTACGCCTGGCCTGTGGGTGAGTAACAGCGTGCACTGGCTCGACCCCGCCTACCAGCGCCGCTTCGACCTAATTATCGAAGTGAAGGCCAATCGTAATGAACAGACGAACGCTCATTACCGGCAGTTAATTGAAACACTGCCCGTCACTCCCATAGGGCGGCAGCGCCTGGCAGAACAGCCGTGGATGACCCCTGCTGCAGCTAAACAACTGTGTCGGTTGGGGGCGCTGTTTAACCCGCGCACTCCACAGCGTAACGAGCAGCATATTGAGACAATGATGGCACAACGCCTACAGGCGTTGGGTAAAGCGACCGCACCCATTACGACCAGCTCTACCACTTCCATAGGCCCCAGCATGCCCGCTTACCGCATGGAGTGGCTCAATACCCGCCCGGGGCTTGAGAATATCGTTAACCGACTAACGCGCCGCCAGCGTGGCCGTTTATGCCTGCATGGCCTGCCGGGCAGCGGTAAAACCGCCTTAGCAAAACACGTAGCTGAGCGCTTGGGCCGCGAACTCATTACCGCGCACGCCTGCAGTTTATTAGATAAATACGTCGGCGGTACGGAAGAAAAGCTCGCCGAGTTGTTTACCAAAGCGCGGCAAACAGGCGCCGTGCTGCTATTGGACGAAGTAGACACCCTACTGATGCAACGCGATAACAGCATGAAAAGTTGGGAGATTTCCCATACTAACGAGCTGCTGGTACAAATTGATAACTTCGACGGCATCTTATTGGCCACCACCAACCGTGTGGATAGCCTAGACCGTGCTGTGATGCGCCGCCTTGATCTCAAAGTCGAGTTTTTACCACTAGCTCCTGAACCACTGCGTGAACTGTTAAAAGCGGTATTGCCTGAACGCGACCACACACGTTTAACAAACATTCCTGCCAACCACCTAGCCCAACGCCGCCTTACCCCTGGCAACGTGCGCACCGCGCTAGACCAACTGGATTTACGCGGGCTGCCTATTCGCTTGAACACGATGCTAGATGCGCTGACATTGGAACAGCGCGAACAACACGGCCAGCGCCAGCCAATGGGATTTGTGTAGCGCAGACAGCTAACCATTTGTTGTGTGAAACATTAACTATAGGTGACAACTCATGGATTCTCTACAATGCGATATACAGCGCTGTGCTCGAGTTGCCGTATATGGCTCGCTCAAGCAAAGGCATCGAAACCATTATTAGTTTGATGGCGCGACACACTAATTAGCAAAGACTATCTCACTGCCATCACTCTTTACGATCGCAGCCCCTCCCCTGGTGCTAAAGAAGAGAAGTCAACTGGCATAGTGGTTTAAATCTACGCTATCAACGCAGAACAGTTAGCGTTGATAGACCAGCTAGAAGGCTACATCGCGCATGCACCCAAAGCAGGCTTATACAACCGGGCTATTTTCACCACCCAGCAAGGCGACGCATGGTGTTATCTGTATAATGCAGTAGGGGACAAACAAACACAGATAAAGGATGCTTACTCTCTTCAAAAAGCTGCCCACGCTCAACGACATTATTCACAATATGCTACTGCCCTCGCAGTGGAAAGACACTCTTCCGGTCTAAGAAATAAATGCCTAGGTGTAGTAATGGTACGCTTAAGTAAGGCAATTAGAAGACATCTCTTCCTCGGTGGATATTGTAGGAGTATCAAGCAAATCAGAGATGAACTTATTAATCTCAGGGGCAAACCGAAGTGCCTCTACTTCTGAACCGGTAGAACTAAGGATGTCCAATAGGTCCCGAAGGGGGAGAGGTAGCAAAACGAACCTGCAACCACCGTCTGCTACTAATTTATCTGGCCAAATAACCGTCCGTTTAGAGCTATCTGGTTGAAATTCCCTGCCATACAAGCTGGGAGCTACAATTGCAGCTTTAGGAGCTTTGTCGAGCTTATGGTTAACCATCAGCCTCTGCTGATAAAAGAAAATCTGATATATATCTGAATTTGAAACCCGATTACCTCTAGGGACAATAGAATTCGGCGGAGTTGCAAAGTATCGTGGTTTAAACTTGCAGTCTAGCACTGCTATGGGAATGCCTTGTTTACCAATGACAATATCAGGTATTGTTCGCCGGTATGATCTGCCCTCTTCGTCTATGATTGCTTTACTATTTGCTTCTTGGGCTTTAACTGAAAGCCAGGAATGCTCTAAAGCGCCCTTAATTAGCCGAAACACGAATTTCTCGAATACGCTAGGTAAATAAATCTCAAAATTTGGTAGCTTAGCACTCCGGCCATAAAAAAAATCCGGCTGAGAGCCTTCAATCAAATACTTTAGAAGAATTAAGCTAGACCGGTAATGCTCATGATTTCTTGGAAGTGTTATTAAAGCATTTTCAATACTGAATAGATGGAAGCTTCTTTCTTGACATATGGATCTGAATAAAAATATAAGCTCACTACAGCTAGAACGAAAGCTTGATTTTGATAAAATCACAAAAGCAATCTTAAGTCCAAATAGCACAATTTGATTGATCTCGTTGTCGCTGGAAAGCCTGTTTATTTCACACGTAATTCCAGTTGATGGGTGGTTGCCAAACCCGCTTTTAAATACTGGTCTACCATGAAGAATGAGTTTTCGTTCTGAGATTTTTTCATAAGCTTTGCTGATATTGTGACCGATACTATTTTTCACATTAGAAAGGTATGAGAGGGCCAGATAAAATGCTAGGTCTGAATTCCGGTCTTCAAAAAAATCTCCAACGTCTCCAACGCCTTTCATTTTAGATAGATCAAATCCGTCAGAGTACAAAAGAAACAATAAAAAATCTCTATTATTAAACGGGGGAGGCACAACAATTGTTAGATCTTTAACAGTGATGCGACCCACCCAATGACTCCTATTCGCTTTTATAGAAATAGTATGCTGGTCAATCGGAGTGACCAAAATCAAGTTTTGGTCTTTAAAGTCCGGTAAATAAGAGGAGCAAATAAACTTCGCCTCTCCATCAAGCAAAATGACAGTCATGGAATTTCTCGCCATCTCAGAGTTCAGTTTTCTATCAAAGATTTTAATGCTTCAATTAATCCCTCATTATCTAAATTTCTGAAATTTCCAAATTCATCGACAAATTCTCCCAGGATTTCTCTTATTGCTTCTCTGTTCATATAGCAATACTCAGAAACTAAAGGATAAACATCGTAGTGCAAACGTTCTATGAGTTGCTGTTTTACATCATCAGAGTCGCTTTTAAGGCCGAGCAAGGCATGCCCGAGAGCGCGGTCGGGCTCGATCCCCGTGTCCAACAGCCGTCTATTGAGTGAAGCAAGTATTTCGCCAACCCTGATCCCTTCGATTTCTGAAGCCCACGAATTGGTCTCATCATAGACTGCTGGATCAGGAAAGAAGCCCATAAAAGCAAAACGTCGTCGGATAGCAGTGTCCATAAGGCTGACACTTTTGTCAGCGGTATTCATTGTACCTAGAATGTAAAGATTGTCTGGAATTGAGTACAACTGACCTTGAATAGAGTTAGAAAATGAAAATTTAACTTCCCTTTTGTCTGCCTCAATGTAGGTGATTAACTCTCCAAATATTCTAGAGGTATCACCCCTATTAATTTCGTCAATTAAAAGAAGGACTTTTCCTTGGCCATTAGGTATGTTTTCTTTCTCTTTCTCTGCTTTTTTACAAGCGGTTAAAAGAATTCCATCTTTAAGTATGAAGCTGCCAGGTTGGTCTTCTTCTGGCCGGAATCCTTGAACGAAGTCTTCGTAGCTAAAAGAAGGGTGGAAAGTTATATTAAAAACGGTTCCTTCCCCATTTATACCCTCCCAATGCTCTCTCACGTTGAGGGCTGTCCTTGTCTTGCCCGTACCGGGGGGGCCGTACAGAATGACGTTGCGACGTCTGTTGAGAACATCTAGTACATTGGCTTCTACAACGCCTAGCTCTGGAATCCGTGCGCTGGGGCTAAACTCCTTTAAAATGTCCTTACACACGTCCCGCGCACTATCGTTTAATTGGATTGCATCGAAGAAATAATCGCACATTCCCTGTCCCAGCGACGCAATTTCAAGTGCTGATATGAAGTCCCTTCTTCCTCTAGACCGTGTGGCCGCATCTGCAACTCGTTGAGTGAAGTTCTGAATAGCAGCATCAAGGTCACTATCGATACCCATGAGACTGTTGAGCAACTGACTCCAGTCAGAGGGATTAGAATCTGAAATACTGAAACGAAGATGGTATAAATGTTTCCATGGATTGTAGTGATTTTCAGTCCTATTTATATAAATCAGTAACGTTAATGCATTGTCGTCAGCAATAAGTTCGTTGACTCGGTAAACACTTCTAATTTCGTGCCAGTAATCGATTATACTACCATATAGCTCATCATTGAGAGAAACAGCAAAAAGTACTAAAGATAACGCTCTTGGAACTTCGTATTGTTCTATATCATTATCAATGCTGTGTCTTCTCCAACAATCGAGAACTAGTTGCCCTAAGCGGCTCAGCTCTGCACCGGAAGAATCACTTCGAGTAATTAAATGTGCGCGCTGAAGGTCTGTCAGGGCCTGATGTTCAGCTCTTTCTTTGTTCACCAACCGAGACAGAGAATGGGCATATTCAATTTCTGTGAGCCATCCTGAAGTTCGGATCAGCCTCCGATTTGAAGTAGTGAAGGGGTCTAGTGGCTGTCCTATTCTTACTATATTTCTAGATGCAACCGTAAAAATCCATGACTGAAAAGCATGCCCTGTTAAAACGTCATGCCACTGCATTATTTGCTCCTAGTTTCCGTTTTGCAATAAACAAATACTCTTCTACTGACTGTGCTTTGTACCCACCATAACTTTGGTAGTTCACCCTTTTCACTGGGCGTACCTCCAAGCTTGAATCTTCGAAATAATCACTTGAAAACATTTTGACAAGCTCTTCATATCCCTGCCCGTTACAATCCTTTTTGAAATCATTCCAATGATTCGTCCCATTGAAATATGAGAGAACGACATAATCTGAGCTTGCGCTAGTTACGAGCTGCTTCAAGGAGTCAATAAACTGGTTTTTCTTGCAAAAAGTTGACGAGAAATCATCGTTCATGTTTTGTCCACGCACAAAAGAAATTTGTGAAAAATATGAATCCAAGTCTTCTAGATCAGAGTACCGACATAAAAGGTTATACATGAAATAATAAGAGGTGTATTGCCTAAAATTATAAGGTGGATCTAAATACAAAACCCCCATGTGTGGCAATTTTTCTGCATACTCCAACGAATCCTCGCATCGTCCAACCATATGAGTGCCACCCGATAGAACTATATCAAAGGATGGTGCTTCCAGACGCAGTCGACTCAAAGAGCGCGGATCGTATTTTGTTCTCGGGAAGTCATGAAATGTTCCTTGAGTGTTGCTCACGCGTTCTACGCCTCGCATGAGAACACAGCACAATACAGAGTAGAGCATTTGGGAAATCAATGCTTCCCGCTTCCACATTCTAATGTGATTTAGAATATTGTCTATTTTTTGAGCATTTTGAGGACTAAAGAAACGTCTTCGGCCGCTCGTTCCTCTTGAGCTTAGGAATTCAGAAGTGGATCCCTCCTCACAATAACAGTCAAAAATAAATGAGCGACTGAACTCGGAAGGTAAAGAATTCTGCTCGCAAAATTCAGAGAGAAACATTAAAAGAGTGAGTAAATCTAGATATCTTTCACGATGTTCATCGCTTTCTAGGAAGAGAAACCCTGAGGAGCCGCCCAGCGTTTGAATTTCGGATCGAGCCAAAATCTTCGAAGGCTCTAAAAATTGTTTGGGAACTAGCTCGTCAATATTAGCTGAAGGCACTTCATTATTGACAAGGTATGCATCACCTATGATCGAAGAAAATAGGTTAATATCATTTGCTATAACATTATAGCCAGCTTCTTTAAACGCGAGCGAAACTGACATCGTTCCAGAGAATAAATCCCCAACAATTGAACCTTGAGGGACACAATCACCGACTGCTTCGATAATGTTTGGAATTAATTCTCTTTTATTGCCTAAGTAACGTTTAATCATTTTCTCTCACAAACCAGGAGTACTTCGTCGTCGGAACGGCTGACGACAGCAGAGTTAGACGAATTGAACTGCCGATATGAATGTTCCAAGCGCTCGTCTCTCACGACAGGAAAATATTTTCTGCAAATAGTCTTTAGGGAATCTAAATCGATCATTCGCGAATTTCCCGTTGAGTGCTCTGCTGATTCTGAATAACTGATCACTAAGTCTGAGTCAATTCCTCTAGAAAGAGACGCCAAGTCCTCAAAGGCTTTTGGCGAAGACCGTTTTGATGAAAATCTCGAATTAAATCGAGAGTTATCATATAACCCCTTAGTTATTTTTCCTCTAAACACCTGCAAGTTGGGAACCCTGTATTCACTAATTATCTCTGGGACATGGTAAAACCTAGAGTATTGCTGTGCCGTATAGGGAGGATCAGCGTAGACCAGATCAACGCTACTAAGATCTGAATTATCTTGGCAGAGCTCTTCCATCGATTTTTTTATAGGAACGTGGTTTGGGTTGTTTTTAGCTGCTCGACTCCAAATTCTTTCAAGCATCTCTTTGTATTTTTCAGAAATATCGACAGATCGATCTAAAAGAATTCTTTTCTTGTGAAATGCGAGGTCTTTTTTGTCGGTAATTTGGTGATATTGGGCGAAGTGCTTGCCTGGAGTAAATGAGGCTGATGAGGCCGCGAACAATAGAGCTGTTATGGAGGCGGAATAATCCCAGTCAGAGAGCTCTCCTGTTATGTAGCCTTTTTCTGTTTCAATACGTATTGTGTCGAGCATCTGAGATTGAAATATGCCGAAATATGTCCCGGCATAATGAGTGCTTACGATACCTGGAATAGTCGAAATTTTCTGCCCTTTCAACTTGCTAAGGTTATCAAATAGATATACTTGTTCGGGTGTTTGCCCAAGACGTCTCCATATCTGAGGGATATCTCGAGATACTTTAAAGAGTGACTCAGCATCACTTGAGTTGACGGCATCACGCTCTCGTTTTATCCAGTCGCCATATGCTTTTTGGATCAAATTAAAATCTAGGTGGCTGTCTATGTAAGCAAAGAAGCTCTCTGGGTTGCGAAAGTGGGAGCCGTTAGCGCTTCCCAGAAGTGAGCGCGAAAAGTGATAGGAGTAGCCCATCACATCTGATGCGATTACATTCATTCCGATGTTGGCAAATGCTTGAGCAACTACTGACGTTCCAGTAAAAATATCAAGCACGGTAGATGAGGGATTTAGATTTTTTTGTGCGAATTCGATAATAGGTGATATGGAACGGAGCTTTGAGCCAAGGTATTGGATAGGCCTTATTATTTCTTGCTGCTTGTCTGATTGAACAGATTGGTGTGTCATTTTTTCACGGATTCCTAATGCGCAAGTCTGTTCACCGACGTAGGTTGAGATAAAATCGCGCATGAGTTTTGCGGCGGGCACTCCATTTTCTCGAGATTTCTCGATAAATTTCCTGTGAAGGTCGGGCTCAAGGCGTAACCTCATTTGGGCAGATTTCATGACGACCTTATCTGGATGTATTTGGATACACGTGCCTAGATTTTTGCTTTTACAGCAGTAGTAGTCAAGCCTTGAATTTGCGTTGCCTCGTTTTTTTCACCATTTTAGAATGGCTTAGACTATGTCAAGTAGTCGGTGGCCGATGGGATGAACCATCACTCCTAGGAACCAAACACCTAAATTCTTTGAGTGGGCTTTGCATATTACTTTTTTAATTTTCACTGATTCTTTATCGAGTCATAACAATTACCTTCACCCGCGCCCGAGACGCCCCTACATACTCCACTTTCGGATTCGCCGCCCAAGCGCTGGCACCCACATCAACCAAAATTACTACAGGTGCTTCCAGACCCTTTACCGCGGCCACATTAAACATACGCTCGCTGTAATGCGGGCTGTGCTCCATAAGCGCTTGCAACACTTGGCTGTTGGCCACCTTGAAGGGGGTAAGTAGTAAGATATCCTGCGGTTGGAAGCCATCTTGCTCCAACTCGGCAATGGCTTTTTGTAGCAGCGGCCATTGATCCTGAGGCTTTTTCCATGTGCGAACTGACACTGCATGTTGGCTGCTGGGCAGGTGTTCTCCTGGTTCTGCGGCAGCGCCGTGGCGCTCTTTAGCCAACAGGCAATTTCATAGGCATTGCGGTAGTTACGATGCAGGGTAAATGGGTACGGCACCATTCCTTCGAACACATCTACCGGCAGGTGATAATCCTGTGCATAGAGATTTTGCGCGGGATCTGCTAGCAACGTCACGCTGGCGTCTTCTGTTAGCATTTCATAAAGCGGCAGCCACCATTCAGGAACGTAGTCTTGTGCTTCATCGACGATGAGGGCATCCCATTGTTCGGGGGCTTTCTGCAAGGCTTCAATCAGCAAATCCGGTGCTGCTTCATTGTAAAAACGGGGTAACTCATTCGGCGCCTCTAGCATTGGCCAGCCGATACCCGCCTGCTCTGCCCGCGTTTGGCAAAGCTCGTGAAAGGTGACTATCTCGATAGTACCCAGTTGGGTATCGCACATAGCTTGGCGGTGGGCGTCTGCCAAGGCAATATTGAAGCACAGCACCAGTACTTTTTTCCCTTCTCTTGCCTGTTGCTCGGCACGCATTCGCGCCAACACGCTTTTACCCGTGCCGGCTCCTCCATAAATAGCCATACGAGGAATGTGCTCTAACAGGCGAAGTACCCACTGCTGCTCTTCACTCAGGCGAAACATTGCTGCCTCTACACCCCGGGCTTGCTCAGCCACGCTAGTGGTCAGCGCGCACGCAGGGCGAAGCAAATGGTGTTGTATCAGCCTGGTTTGCTGTTTGGTAAGCGGTAGCGAATTGACAGCACCCCGCGGCCCGCCCAGGCGGTGTTCTGAAAACGTGCGATGAGCTGCTCAGCATTTAGACTCTGCATATCGCCTTTCAGCAAGACGTGGTCGCGGTTTAAGGTTAATTTTGGGAAGGTACCCTGCCATTCACGAGTGTCGGGAAATATCAATACAGGGGCAATGGGTAGCTTGATACCTGACAGCACTCGGTTCAGCGCCTGCACCAAGCTGCTTGTCTGCTTTTTTAGCTGTTCAAGCGGCGTGGTCGTCAGCTTATGGGTGCCTTGGTTGCCCTGTGACCACCACTGCCCTTCCCCATCCAGCCACACGCCGCCACCTTTGACTTCCCAAAGCTGAATACCGTATTGCGGATGAAATAGCAGAAAGTCGATCTCACCTACCCTCGTTCCTTTTTCATTGCGGGTTTGCGTGGCAAGACTGTGCATGACTTCAAGGCCAGGAAACTCCAACGCTCGCAGCTGCCGGTAAACGTTGGCTTCCGCCCGGGAAGGTAGCGCGTTAAGCTCGGTCTCGCTCAGGCGTGGGTAAATCTCAGCCAAGTTACCTCCCAAGTTAATCTATGTTCGCTGCATGGTTAAGCCAGTAGTCTACCTGGGCTAAATGTATTTGGGTATTCTACTTAAAATAGTGTGAATATACATCGCAGACCATTTGACGCGTTAGCAACTGGCATCGGCTTTGGAGGCTCACATGAAGCAAGAAATCATTGGGAATACAGTCAGACGGCGTATACAGGAAGCGGTCCAGAACACATCGGATTTGTCATCTTCTGAAAGTGCGGATGTCGCCTTTCATATGACGGACTGGCTGGGTGACCTAGACAGCCTGCTGCAGCTCTATTCCTCACCAGAGCACTACAGTGATAAGGAGGTTCACCGATTATTAGTCAATTTTCTGGTGCATGTGCCAAATCATGTTGCTGCTGCAGCCGCGTTGTTGGCAGACTTTCCAGTGAGCGATATTTTTCAGGTGGGTGCTGTACGGCACGAATAACCGACATTGGCCTGATAAGCTGCACCTTTTGGCCTTGCCTTTCGGGGGTGGTGCTTACCACCCCTGGGCGACAGACGGCTTATCTATTTTTGGGTGTGTTTGGATGTACTTAAACTCGGCTAGCGCGCCAACAATCTGAACAAAAAAATTGACGCACTTCGTCAATAAAATCTGCCCCCTCTCCCCTAAATTCTAGTAACGCTTCCCACCTCCCTACGGATATTTAAATGCCCCCAGTTACTCTTTTCCCTAGCTCTAACCGATAGGCATATTTCAAAGTCAATATCTAGCTCTTCCAGTAAAGCGACTTTATTTTCCAGATAGCAGCCGCGATAGAGTGAGACTACTACTTTTGGCCAGTTGGTAACGTTACGTATCTCTTGGTATAGCTCACTTCGTACATCATCAGGTATCTCATAAACATGCACCCTCTGCTTGAATATTTCCGGATAGAGGTCCTTCATTTTATCTTTTAAAGGGTTATTGTTTATTGCATGCAGAGCGATCATTGCCAGAAAATCTTCACCGCCATTCTCAATACTAGGTATCCACTCAAAATAGAGCGGGTTCTCAACTGGCTTCGCCAGATAATTAACATTATTGTGTAACACGAGATGAGGCCGGCTATTTTCAGATAACTGAACTGCCCAGTGAGGCAGAATCCCGCCGTCATTTGGATGACTATCACCGATTAAAACATGCGCTGTCATGGTTCCCATATTAAGCTCCCTTCCCTTCTAAAATTAAGTGGCTATGCGCCGCCTTTGTTACCAGGCACTCCGTCAAAACAGCCGCCTTGATGGCAGTGGGATTTCCAAGGTCAAGGTGGTCAATATACACAACCCCCTATCTTAAGTGATGATGTCAAATGCCATAGGCGTAGCATCTCATCGGCCATGGCTTGAACGTAGCTTTTTAGTTGCGTGTCGTCTGTTAGGGTACGCAAAGATTGAATGGACGGGTTGCGCAAATTTAAATCCTGGGGAATGTAGGCATAACCAGGCCATAGATGATTCCGACTGGCCATTGCCCCCTCTTTGTCCAATAACTGACACAGCGGCTTATATTCTATTGATTCGTTAGAGCACTTAATCCCAAGATAGATACTGTTGGTTTCTGCTTCAGCAGCGATAAAAGCATTTTGCAGATTAGGCAGCTTATAATACAGGCCAACGGTCTCGCGATTGGGTGACCTACGCTTATAAGATCGCATAAATACTCGGCACTGCTCTTGAACGTTGCCACACGTTGAATGCTGGCTATCTAGGTGCTGATCCATCTCAGCACTGATCCCGCTGATCGTCTCCCTGAGTTCTATCCAAATTCTTGCTTGTAAACGAATCAGCGCTTCATCAAACGCCAGACGAATGTCATGCGCTGCAAGCAGATTGTCTCCCTCAAGCAAGGTGTCAGCCAACGTATCCAGGTGATGGGTGTTCATGTCTTGTCCCGTTAACTGTGTGATCAAGTCGTGATATTGCACGATGCTTTCGCGTAGCGAAGGATGCCGTACAGATTTTTCTACGCATTTGGCCAACCAAGGCAGCAAACACCCTGCGTACGCGGCAGTTTGATAAGTTCCTGGCATATCGGAGGCATTACCAAGCTGCTCAAGGTCACCCAAGCTTTGGGGTGCTGGCGGGCGCCCATCCAATGAGAGGAATACTACATGCACCTCTTGATAACCTTGGGCACGTAAGGATTGATAATACGTGACCAGCTGGTTTTCCTGATCAGCGGCAAATAGCTTGTTTTCAATCAGAATGGCTTGGCGCTTGGTATTAGTCACCAGAATGTCGATTCGCTGCTGCTCTGTAACGACACGCACCCCTTCTAAGGAAAAATTCGGAATGTGTACTTGGTCGATGAAACACTTAAGCAGCTCCACACCCAGCTCATGCGTTTGAGGATTTAGCAAAGCGGCAATAAAGCGCGAATGTAACCGGACTTCATCCGTTGGCTTATGCAATACAGTGAATACGTTAAAACGCGGCGTGCACGCATAGTGACGCTGAAGAAGCGCCGCCAAGTGCAGCAGGTCTTCGGCTTTTGTCGTTGAACTCATGTCACAATGATCCTAGTTGTCGCATTTACAGGAACACATTCTCAGGCGCGACTACGCCCATAGCCCCAGCGTTGCCCTTCAAGCCAGGCAGTTACGATATCCGGCACAATCCTATCGGCCTCTTCATGAATAATGCGATAGCTATAGGGTCTATCGGCTACATCGAAGTGAGGGTTTACGATAAGCTTTTCCGCCCTGTATCGCCCCTTTTTGGGCAGCTTCGCTGCCGGGTCAACCTGCAGCGAAGTACCGATTACCAGCACCTTGGCTGCCGTCTTAAAATGCCGACCAGCCTCTTCGTAATGCATAATCGGCTCCCCAAACCAGACGACATGTGGTCGCATATCATGCCCATCGGGGCAAGTGTCACCTATGCTCTGAGGGTTGATGCCGATATCCGATATCATCTCATGCTGACCGCAACATCTCACTTTTCTGAGTTCACCATGCAAATGAATGACATTATGAGACCCTGCGCGCTCATGTAAGTCGTCAACATTCTGGGTGATAACGACAACTTCATACTTCTGCTCAAGCCGCGCAATGGCAAGATGAGCTGGGGTAGGTTGCGCCTTGCCAGCGCACTCCCTACGCCAGTTGTAATAATCTATTACTTCCCCCCTACGCACTATCCAAGCATGAGGCGAAGCCAATTGTTCGTGCTGCGAAACTGCCTTTAATCCGCCATCGCGAAATGCCTCTAAACCGCTACTAACACTGATACCAGCACCGGTAAACACAACGATTTTGTTTGGGTTAATAGCAGGTTTCATACGGCATCCTTGTTGCTGCGCCTAATACCAAGCATTGGATTCAGTCGCTAGCCTAACCGCGCTGTGCGACATTTAATGTCGTACATACCCACTATTATTTGGCGGCTAAAATCACACCTGGATGACGCTAACTGATGCTCTCTTTGCGAACAAACTCACTCGCAGCTAGCTGCGCTGCCTGGATCTACCACTTTGCCCGACGCATGTGGGTCACCGATATTTCACCTGCGGATAATAGCGTCTCGTTTGATCTGTCATCAGCCGTTGGCTATCAGTTGGTAGTGCGGCTTTCGCCATGGCAGTCAGATGTGCCGTTTTCGTGGGTAAGTGAGGCAGAAGGTGAGCAGCTAGCAACGGGTACATTTTTGGAGCCTCCCGGGATCAGCTGGGAGGTGTTAATGGATACCCATGGCGATGCATTAACGTTGGGTATGCCCGACGCGCTTCTTAAGGTTATTAACGCGGCGCCTTTCCTAGGCATTGAACTAGCACAGGTTGTTGGCCGGTTGGACGCTGCCCTCGACATGGCAGTGTCTTCGCCGCTGCTGCTCATATTGCTGGTAGAAAAGGGGGCACAAGAAAGGTGGTCAGCGGATACCTTCGCGGCATTACTTCGCCACAGACAATCAACGCTATGTGCAGCCGCCGGTTTACCTACAACGCGATCAAGCGCCAAGTTGCTACGTCGTTGTCAGCTTGGCCCTATGATTCGACGAGAACTCTTTCCGTTAAAACGGGCGTTAAACAACCCCGACAATAGCGAGTTTTTGCGTCATCAACCCTGTATTCACGCCAGACACCTTATCTTTTTAGCCAACTATGAGGGCGAACGCTGGCCGGGGTTACTGACGCTTATCGACGACGCGCTAACCCAAGGCCCCCACCATCATGCTAGCGCTTGGCTCAAAGCGATGCTGGTGGATACCCAGCGCATGTTAGCCGCTGGTCCTGAAGCCCTTTACTCCGTATGTTCAACGGCCACCTTGCAAGCACTGCACAACCGGTTAGTTGATAGTTTTAATGCTCGCACAACCGCAGACAACGCTCAAAGTAGCGCTGCTAAACTACAGCAACACCACGGCTCCTACCCTACGGCACCTTTACCAAATACGACATTAATTACCGCTATCACCTCATGGCAGGATTTGCTCTTGGAGGGAGAGCGCATGCAACACTGCGTGGGCAGTTATAGCGGCGCCATCGCACGTGGAGAAGTCGCTATTTATCACATGCAGCAACCTGAAGCCGTGACGATTGCGATTTTGCCACAAGGCCAACATTGGGAGTTAAGCCAAGCACGCGGGGTGCATAACGCTATCCCCACATCGGAAGCTCAGCACCTTATTCAGGTGTGGTTGGCTAAGCAGCCATAGGTAGGCTTTGCCATTGCGCGGTTTAATTTATCACAGCTATACCGTAACTTATGAAACCTCATAGTTTCTTTTATTTGTCTCGTTATCATAACTTGGCAGCCATCAGGCCTGCGGGGTAATGGTTAAAGCAATGCAGCATAATGTTCCACTCGTATCTTTTACTTACTAGCATTTTCATTGGCAAAGAAACGATAAGGCTCCCATTGCATTAGTTCAATCTTAAAATACTTTGGTTAGGGATTGGTCTAGGCGCTTACCCATTTTTCCAAAAATTTTGAGTAAGCGCCCTTGTACGATACCTGTCGCTCTCGCCCTGCCCTTTTCACATTGCTGTCATCATTATCAGCGTGGAGGATACCCATATGCACGCGAATATGACGCTTTAAACGCGTGCATGCATAGTGAGCCAATGCGATTAAACCAAGCCTTCGCAAGCCCTTAATATTTTACCTATCAAAATCTTAATTAATAAAATTAATAATAATTTTATTAAACTTTACTTGCGGCATGTCTTGTCGCACCAGCCATTTAACCTGCTGTTTCCGACAGTTAAAGAGGCAGCGCAATGCAACGCGATACACACAATCAAGCTACGCATAAACGACTCGCTCAGCATGAAGTTGAGAAGTGGGAAAATGATCGTGCGTATTGGGAAGAAAAGTTGCCCATCATGGCATTGCTAAGCCAATTTTTTACATTAACCCCTATCTTCCAAAATAAAATAGCCACGGCTAGTACTGACGGCCGCCATATCTATTTCAATCCTTCCTATAGCGCATCGTTATCTATTGAAGCACGACGCTTTTTACATGCACACCTCATTTGGCACTGTGTAGCAGGTCACCTAACGGCACCACTGGTTGAAAATCCTAAACATTGGCACTTAGCTTGTGACCATGAGGTCAATACACTTCTACTTGAACTGGGGATAGAGCTCCCAATGGATGCACTAATATTTCCTGTATGCTTGGGCCGAAGTGCATTTGATGTTTATCGTTGGCTAGCGGGGCATCCCAATACCTCAACAGAAATAACGATAGATATTCATCCGGCCGCCTTGTGGACGCATCTAGCGGACATTCAACCCAGCCCGGGCTTGCCTAACCTATGGCGACGCCGAGCACATCTAATTGCTCGTGAATCACCCGCTCTACCGGATAAAGTCGCTAAGTTTTGTGAGTCGCGCTAACATGCGGCTTTTATTTACCGCCAGGAATTCTTTCTTCATGGCTGATGCTCGTGACACTTCATTTCGTTATTTGACCTTGCTTCAATTAATACCCCGTTATCCTGGGAGTATTTCGACGCCAGTACTAAAAGAGAAGCTTGCTGAGCGGGGGTTTCATATTGATACGCGTTCACTCCAGCGCGACCTTAGCGAAAAACTATCTACCCATTTCCCTTTAGGATGCGATGACACACAAAAGCCTTATCGTTGGTATTTCGATCGTGACTTCCAGTGCCAATTACCAGCGCTGGATGTGCCCAGTGCCCTAACGCTAGTGCTTGCCGAAGAGTACCTTAAAGGGCTTTTGCCGCCTGTGGTAATTGGACAATTATCTCCACAATTCACAGATGCACGCCGACTACTGGACGAGCTTTCTTCTAATGGGCTTAGTCAGTGGGCACGTAAGGTTCGAGCCATTCCGAACGGCAAAGCTCTAATTCCTGCAGAGCTGGACGAAACGACATGGCAAGTGGTTGCTCAAGCGCTACTAGAGCAAAAAGCTATTGATGTTAATTATTTATCACGCACTACCGAAACTGAAAAAGCGCTAATTCTGCATCCGCAAGGAATAGTCAGTCGCCATAGCGTTACGTATTTACTAGCGCAAGTAGATGGCTTTGATGATTTACGTCAATTTGCATTACACCGAGTTAAGAATGCTGCCATCAGTGAGACTGCCTGGCAGGTTCGGGCAGGATTTAATATTGACACTTATATTCAAAGCAGTGCTTTTGGCTACCGACAGGGATCAAAAGATGTCACGTTGGATGCCGAAATCAATCGGTCAGTTGCTTGGTTGCTAAAAGAAACGCCGCTTTCAAGCGAGCAATCTATTTCACCTACTAACAAAAGTGGCTGGTACCGGCTCACTGCATTAGTTCCTGACGATCAGCAGACGCTCTGGTGGCTAATGGGCATGGGCGCCAACGTTAAAGTTCATGCCCCCAGCACCTGGAGAGATGAGTTAAAAGCTTCTGCGGAACGCGTGTTGGCACATTATTTAGAGGATAGTGACCCACACTTATCAGGAGTTAACCATGGATAATGATCAACATTTAATAGCGTTCTACCGTGGCGAAAGCCCTGATCATCAGGGCCGCATGATTAACGACATTTGGGCATTCTCACCATTTTGGCTAGAGCATACTCACGACTACATTCAATGGCTGTTTCCCATTCCCGAGGCTGGCCGTTTTAATGCATTTGCCCCTTTATTAACGCCCCCATTACAAGAAGCATTTGCTAAAAATAGCTTTTTACGCCAGCAACAGCAGCGTTCACTTGATGTCATGCTGAATTTTTTCGGTCTTGATCAAGACGGCATAACTATCACAGCGCAACCTGATTTATCAATCCAAACGCATATCTGGCTTAAAGCTGGAGGCCACAACCATTTACGGATTACCCGTATTCTTCGCTCGTTAGCATTATGTCATCAAGTTGAATTGGCACGTGCAGTACAACAGGCAGTAATCGACATTGGCACGCTGCGAGGTGTTGTATCAGAAACTTCAATTCAATATTGGCAAGAAGCTTTAGTTCTCAAGCAGCCTTGATAAATCATAGAACCTATCAATTCTCTCATCTTTCATGAAAAGTGACTGCCATAATAACGTCACAACAAACAATGAATATGGCAATGCCAGCTTCAAAGCTCAAGTGTTGCTAGGTGTTATATGAATTGCTGTGAATACGCCACATCGTGTTCCCACTGGCCCTTCTCCTGGATTAATATCACTCGTTCAATGAGAGTCTCCACATTCTGCTGCCCGTTGAACATACTCAACGCGCGGCAGATAAATGAGTGAACTGTGGTGGCGAACATAATTATAATAGTTTCACTGCGCCTACATATTCAAACTAGGATAAGAGAACATGGCACGTAAGATTACAATTCGCGATGTCTCTAAACACGCTGGCGTCGGCTTGGGCACTGTATCGCGCTTCGTTTCAGGACGCGGATATGTCAAGCAGGAAACGGGAGAAAAAATTCGTGCGGCTATTGAAGAACTAGGCTTCACGCCCAGTTTTCATGCAACGGCGATGCGTGGAACTGTTGGAACTAGCGTCAGCGTTATCGTGCCGGATATTTCAAATGCTCTGTCATCATTTGTCGTCAAAACCTTGGGTGATGAATTGCGGCAACATGATATTAAAATGTTTTTTGCTAGCCCTTCGGGTAGGCCTGAAGTGGAAGCTGAGATAGTGCAGAATTTCATTTCGCGTGCGGTAGATGGAATGTTCCTGATGCCCTCCGACGAAGATAATGTGGCCACAACTAATCTCCTACAACTCCAGAATTTTCCTAAGATCATCCTTGAGCGGGACTTCATGCACGGTGTGCCAGGCGTATCCCATGTGCTGACGGACCATGCCTCAGGCGTTGTCGAGGCAGTGGCCTATCTGAAGAGCACAAACCATACTTCAGCAGCGCTTTTTTGTCCGCAGACAGGGCGTCCTGGACGAGACCGAGGGCGTGCTTTCACCGACGCAATGAATTGCCACAATATGCAAGCGACGGTCCTGATGGGTTCGATGGAAGGGGATTGGGTTCATGACGAGATCGTATGCATGTCGTGCGCTAATGCCCTACCCGAAGCGCTAATCGTAGGGCATAACCGGTATTTAGCACCACTGATCACCGCTCTACGTAAATGCGGGCATGTTATTGGGCAGGACGTGTCCCTGATTACGCATGACCGTGTGGATCTAGGAGAACTTCATTTTCCGCCTATAGCGACCATCGAACGTGATGTTGCGCTTATAGGCAAACTGGCCTGCCGTTGTTATTTAGACATGCGTGATAACGGGGAGGAAGGCCGCAGAGAGGTAATCCCCACGACCTTTAGGCCTACTTTAAGTATCGTAAAGCGTTAGTGATTGCAGCTGGACTGCTTCAGTTTGCACCATTTTCAATCGGGGAAAGCTCAATGCCCTCCTCGGTATAATAGCGCTCTGCTCCTGGATGTAACGGAAGAAAGCGATTATGGACTACATTTTCGGCCAAGGTTTCTCTGGCTGAGCCATGGCTGGCTACGAGGTCGTCATGGTACGCAAAGATAGCCTTTGTAATCTCATATGTAAGGCTTTCAGGCAGGTCCTCGTGCGTTAGGACGAAATTCCACATACCAAGTGTGTTCACCGGACCATCCAGCGAACGATAGGTTTCAGGCGGTATGACGACAGGCTGCAGGTATGGAAATTCCTCTGCCAAAGTCTCGATCGCCTCTGCGGGAAATGCAAAGAAATGAGCAGGCTCCATCGTCTCCAGTTCGGTATAAGCAGCAGCTGGGATGCCCGGTGCTGCCCCTACAGCATCCAATCGGCGATCTGAAAGCTGACTCATCTGGTCTCCAAAGGGGCCGAAGCTAGCATTGACAGAGATACCGAGTTTATCAAACCACCGTGTCCAATAGGCGCCTGAGCCCCCTGCCGGCCCTAAACCCACACGTTTCCCTTCAAGGTCAGAAAGTTCATTCAGTCCTGAATCTGCCAGGGCCGCCATTTGAAACGGTGAGATATACATAGGTGCTACTGCGCGGAGCCGATTGTGCTGAACCCCAGGGGCTAGCTCGCTTTCACCAACCCATGCTTCATATGCAGGTCCCATCGTCGTCAGCGCAATATCGATCCTACCGTTCTGGGTGAGTGTTACGTTTTGGTATGGCCCCTGGGTCTGTTGGGTAGAGGTCGGCACCCCGACATGATTCGAAATGATGGATGCAAGCCCCTGCCCATAAATCGCATATGTCGCGCCAGGAGAGCCTGTACCTATAACAATAGAACTAGGCCAGTCAGACTTATCAACTTCTTGAGCCATCACTGACGTTGCAGTAATCAGCGCCAGTCCGGTAAAGATTTTATAAAACATGTGAACCTCTCGTTATGATTGTTGGTAGTGAAAACCCGACTTACTCGGGGATTGGATATTTCCCGAACCGTGTCCTTAAGCGAAGCATTACCAGTGCGAGTGCCATGCTTACTCCAATTAAATCGGTCAATACGTCGCCTGCGATAAGGCATAAGGCACTGAATGCCAGACATACCCGGAACCAAGGAGTCAGACGACCACGTAACCAACCTTCACTGGCGGTTGCCAACAGCCAGACTCCCAGCCCCGCCGTTGCGACTGTCTGAATAATATCTTTGACAGAACCGTCCATTAGAATCGCTGGATGAGTGATAAAGAGATAGGGCACAACGAATGCCGCGATACCGTAACGTAATGATCGGAAGGCGGTTTCCCATGGACTGGCTCCTGCCAGCGCAGCTCCTGCGAAGGACGAAAGGGCAATAGGAGGAGTGATGGCGGACACAACCGCGAAATAAAAGATAAAAAAATGAACGGAGAGCGGCGGCAAGCCCATCCGCTGTAGGCTGGGGGCAACCACGCTGGCGGCAATCGCATAAGCCGCAGTGGTTGGCATCCCCATGCCAAGGATCAACGCAATCAGCATGGCAAAAAACAGGGCAAGGAGCTGGCTTTCTCCCGCAAGCCCCATCAAGAGACCCGAAAAGCGACCGCCTAGTCCTGTCAGCCCAATCACCCCAACCACAATACCGGCACAGGCACATACGGCCACAAGTTGAAGTGATTGCCGCGTCGCGAGACTACATGCCTCGACTGCCTTGCGCATCATGTCATTTAGCACAAAAGTGATTGATGGCCGTTGAGCTTTTAGAGCGTAAGTGCAAAATAGCATGATCGCACTCAGGCCCATCGTATAGCCGCCCACCACATTCGGCCCGACACGCGATGGCCCAGCGATCAACATCACTAAGAGCAGAAGCATCGGCAGCGACAGTAAGCGCGAATCGAGCCCTGCAGAACGAGCAAACATGACGAGCATCGCCGAAGCGGTACCCCACGTTCCCGCCGCAATGACCGAGTAGCCTGAAAATAGAAGAGCAAGAAGTACTACTAGAGGCAACAGCACAAAAGCATCTTTTAGCATTGGCCTTAGCTGTGGTAGCTCGCTGCGAGGTAAACCGTGTATTCCCTCTTTCTGGGCCTCAAGATCGATATGAACATAAAGCGCTAAGTAATAAAGCAAGCACGGGATAATGGCGGCGATGATGATCGAGGTGTAGGGTATGCCTGTCACCTCGGCCATGATAAAAGCCCCTGCTCCCATAATGGGAGGCATCAGTTGCCCCCCCGTTGAGGCCGCTGCCTCAATAGCGCCGGCGCTGGATGCCCGATAGCCCGCACGCTTCATCACCGGAATCGAAAAAGTCCCCGATGCAACGACGTTAGTAACCGAGCTGCCTGAAATCATTCCAAAAAGCGCCGAACTGAGCAGCGCAACCTTCGCCGTTCCACCGCGAGCCCAGCCCATTGCACCAAACGCGAAGTTCATGAAAAACGCGCCCGCACCCGATACTTGCAAAAATGCCGCAAAAACGACGAACAGTACAATATATTGAGCCGCCGCAGCGGTTGCTATCCCAAAGACACCGTCCATTGAATAAAGATAGGAAGCCACGGACCCAAGGTCATAGCCGCGATGGCTTAGTACGCCAGGTAGTATTGGGCCAGCAAAGCAATACAGCATAAAAATAGAGGCCAGTATAGGAAGCGCTAACCCTGAACTACGCCGCGTGACTTCCAACACCACTAGAATGCCGATAATAGCGACTACAACATCCGCCGTCGTCATCATGACGCCGGTGCGCATCAGCAACATATCCAATTCCGACCAAATGTAAAAAGTCGCGTAAATTGCGCCACAGGCCAACAAAAGATCCCAAAATCCGGGACGTTTACGGGATGCGCCTGATCTGCCAGCGTAGAGTAATACGCATAGCACTCCAGCCGCATTCACATGTATCGCGCGGAAGACCCAAGCATCAAGGCTCCAAAAATTAAGTACTGCAATATGGAAACAAATATAGGCGATTCCACATAGAACGAATATTCGGTTCCAGCTGGGTATTAATACTCGCTCCGAGCTCCCATGCTCGAACCGTTCAGCCGTTTCAGCTGATAGCGCATTTGGCGGTGGGCTTTTTGTCATTATTCATCCCCTTTCGAACCAAGATAGACCGGCCACATCTTATTACGACCGGAACAAGTCACTTGCTTCCATTTGTTTGAATATTTACGATATGGAACCGTTTCCATATAAATAATAATAAGTGTATTATTTTGTCAACACAAAGTTACGATCTTACGTAATGGACAAGGCAGAATTTAGCCGAAGGAATAATTGAAATGAAAAAAAATATTTATATTTCAATGGCTTTAAGCGATTCAATAAAGATTGAAAAATCGAGCCTACTAAGCAAATACAGCATACTTACTCACACCCCACATATCGAGCTGCCAAGATGACAGGTATTCGCCAGATGAAAACAATCTTAGCATTCGGTGATAGTTTGACATGGGGAACCGACGCGCAAACTGACGGCCGACATACATTCGACTATCGCTGGCCCAATGTTCTTCAGAAAGTGCTGGGGCCAAATTGGGACGTTGTCGCAGAAGGCCTAGGTGGGCGAACAACGATTTATGATGATCTCAGCTCGCCAATTGATCGCAATGGCGCAAATGTGCTTCCCATACTGCTTAGTAGCCACTTCCCGCTGGATCTTGTAATCATCATGCTAGGGCTAAACGATCTCAAACGTGAGATCGCGGGCTCTGCCGACGCTGCGGCGATAGGCATGATGAGGCTTATCGAGATAATTAAGCACCACCCTTACCGATGGTCGAACGCAGTACCACAAATAATGATCGTATCCCCCCCTCATTTGCGTAATCGGGTCGATGGAAAGCCACCTATGGGCAATAGGAGCATCGAGGAGTCAAAGCGACTTTCGCTTCTTTACAGGCAGATCGCTAGCCAATATGAAATCAGCTTCTTCGATGCCGCGACTGTAGCCGAAGCCGACCCTATAGATGGAGTGCATCTCACTGCAAATGCAACTCATGCAATCGGCTTGGCTTTAGCGCAACAGGTTGAAATAGAGCTAGGTATTATCAGTTAACGCGAAAAAGCCTCGTACTTCTAGTGCAAAGATTAATAGCGTGGGGCGCTTCGCGCCCCTATTCCGGCCTCGTCTGCTGCTTAATATACGGTTTAACAACACTCAGCGGCGCACCGCCGACACTTCCCGCAAAGTAGCTGGGACTCCATAACGCATTGTTCCTATAAGCGGGGAGTACCAACTCAGGGTGCAGCAGCTTCATCCGCCTACTCGAAACATCTTTCTGGCTATGCACCAGCCTTGGGCGGGTAGTTCATCCGTAAGTGAACATGACCGGTTCCACCCTTGAATTCCTTAAGCTCGGCCTCGAAATCCTGACACACTTGCCTGAACCGAGTTTCAAGGGCGTCTAAATGCGCGTCATTGAACACGTTGCCACGGTACTTGGTCGCAAAGACCAGATGAGCGTGAATCTCAAAAATTCAGGGCCGGCCAGTTCTGATTGAGTGGCTATTGTCCATAGACAAAATATACTCAAAGCCATGAAACAGACCCAGACATTAAAAGTTCGAGTGAGAGACAAGCACGTTGCACAGCTTAACCAGATGGCTCGCAGCGTGAACTTCGTCTGGAACTATTTGTAGGAATTGCCATCACGGGCTATCACCTATGTCCGCGCACTAGGACAAATTGAAGCCCGGCTTGACACAGCTACCGAACGCCACGCACGCGAAATGGTGCTACATGGACTCGATAAACCGTTAGCGCGGGGGCATAATGGGCAATGAGCGTTTAATCGCGTTTTACTGCGGGAAAGGCCACGATCATAAGGGGCGTCGACTCGAAGACATGTGGGGACTCCCCTCTTTCTGGCTGGAACACACTCACGATTATATCCAGTGGCTGTTTCCTATCCCTGAAATGGGCCGCTTTAACGCCTTTCCTCCTTTACTGACGTCCGAAGTGCAAGCGGATTTTGAGAGAGAAGCATCCTTACGCCAGTGACAGCAACGGTCCCTTGATGCAATGCTGGACTTTTGGGCTGGAACGCGAAAACTACGTAATCACAGAACAGCCCAACCTCTCGATCCAAACGCATATTTGGCTAAAAGCAGGCGGTCATGATCATCTGCGCATTACGCGAATGATCCGTACGCTATTCTTGTGCCATCAGCCTGAACTTGCCCGGGCTTTTCAGCGGGCCGTTGTCGAGATTGGCACGCAGCATGGGGTAGTGTCGGAAACGCCGGTGCAGTTTTGGCGAGATGCGATCTAAAGCAGCTTCAACTGGCCGATAGAGAAGTTAAAATTGTCCAAACGTGACCGCCCGTTGAGAAAACTCAACGGGCGGAAAAATGGATTGCTATCGTTAAGAGGCCGGGCTTGATCTTAGGAAGGATCAGGTCAGAAAAAGATCGGGTACTTTTAGTTTTTTCTTTGCAAAAAAGCTTCTGCTGTTGAGCGCTGCGAATCTACTTTAGACAGCCAAGCTAAAACATCAGAGAGTCGGTACCTGACATTACGTCCACGACGCACGAACCGTGGAGCGGGCTCTCCTAGCAGCATTCCTGTGACTCTACTTTTACGTGCTGTCGAAGGCGCCGCTGGAATCAAAGAGGGAAATACGGCGCTCTCAGGCAACTCAATCAGTTCCGGACTGTAGCCTTGATGGTAAAGTCGAAACGCGTTATCCAAGATGTCTTCACTTTTCTTTTTGGGCATGACGGGAGCTCCTAGTAATTTACCCTTGTCATGTTGCCCAATCGAACTCTCAGCTTGTTGGGTGTAACTTACCCTTTTTCGCAATTGAACAGCTGTACTTTTTTGGCTGGCTGCGTTGTCTGTATTTCGGGTGACTACTTCTAGTCCATCAAGGTGTGCGGCGCGGTTTTACAAAATCATTATAACCGAGCCCTCTTCGTCTCATGTGAGGTGGTTCCGCGGTTGCCGATGGGATTGCGGGGGGGGGCGAAAAAGGCAAACAGTTGTTGCCAGCAGTGCCTTCTTGCTTCCGTCGCGTGCTACCTATTTGCTACCTAAAATCTAACCAAACAAAAACGGCCACGTTAGCAGTTAGCTAAGTGGCCGTTTTATATGTCTTTTTTGGTCGGAGTGACAGGATTCGAACCTGCGACCTTTGCAACCCCATTGCAACGCGCTACCAAGCTGCGCCACACTCCGATGTCTTTCACGGCTTTTGCCTCAAGACGGTGCGTATACTAGCGTTTTATTGATCAAATGAAAAGCCCTTTTTGCGCTTTCTTTTCAAGTATTTGCCATACGTCGCCCTCTCTTCCAGCAACAGCAGGCTTCTAGCTCTGTTCGGCATCTAGTAGCAGCTGCCTCATCGCTTCATAAACGCCAGGAGCCGTAACCAGCAATTCTTTAGGATAGAGATCGGCTGGCACGCCTTCGGGCACGGTGCTCAAGTGACCGACGCTAGCTCCAGCCTCACGTGCAATTACCCAGCCAGCAACAAAATCCCAAGGGGAAACAGTTTCGTAGTAGGCACCAAGTCGACCGCATGCAACATCGCAAAGGTCAAGGGCTGCAGCGCCGTTGCGTCGCACATCTCGACACTTAGCCAAGACTGCTCCTAAACGGGGCATCAGCTGCTGACGCGCTTCCTTTTGATAGGGAAAACCTGTACCGACCAGGGTTTCGCCTAATGTGGCGACATTACTAGCGGCGATACTCTTTTGATTACAATAAGCTCCCAGCCCTTCAGCTGCACTAAATGTTTCTTGCAAGAAAGGCGCATGCACCACACCTATCTTGGCAATACCGTCTTCCATCCAACCGATAGATACAGCAACGTGCCGTAAACCTTGGGCAAAGTTAACCGTGCCGTCGATAGGGTCTACCACCCATAGCTGGGATGTATCGGCATCCAGAGCTCGTTCAGGCGAAAGCTCTTCGCTCAAGTGCGCCTCGCCGGGGAAATGGGCATTTAACCGTTGGCGTATCAATTCATCGACGGCCACATCCACATCAGTCACCAGCTCATCATCTGCTTTCAACCGCTGGGAGAATGACTGATCCGAACGTGCCTGACGAATTAACTCACCGGCCTCCTCTGCGATAGAGATAGCCAGGGACAGACGCTCTTGCAATGTAGGCATGCTAATTTCCTTCTCATACTGCGCTTAAACCAGCAAGCATAGTCCCATATTATGACTTTTTAAGTCACGAGTATCCGCCTGGCCAGGATTTGCTACCACCTAATATCGCAGAGCATCTACAAGGATATCTATAACTACGCGTGTTGCTGCTTCAACCAGAACGACATCGGCACCGACACGCTCCCACTCATAACCAGGGTAGCGAGGCAGTTGAGCAATCAATGAGTCGTCAAAGCGTTTTGCGATTCCAGGGGGCAACGGTTTACCACGCTCGATTTGCCGTTGAATACCGGGCGGCAACGACTCGGAGGCTGGCGCATTATATTGGCGTAGTATTCGCAAGAGCTCTCGCTCATTCAACCGCGGCAGATCTACTTGCTGTTGGCTACGCTCATTTCGTGAATGACGCGAGCCTCGATGATGCTGCTCATCGTGATGGTGATGCCCCCGCGCTCCATGGGCAGGTGCATGCGCAGGCTGGGCAGAAGCAGTATTGATCGCGAGGACTGCTCCCAAGACCCCGGCCAGAACCAACGTATTTATCTGTTTCACTGTCCGCTTCCTTTGTGATGCTGAGCCTTCAGTCTAGCGAGCAAATACGGAGGGAGTGTGGAAATAAAATGATTATCAGTCAGTACGCTCGACTACCGTAATTCATCATTAAGAGTCCGCTGGCGTTATATTGCCCTTCGCAATATTTATACTCCCGGCGTTAGTGCGTTTCGTGCTGATGGCATTAAAATCGCCGCTGTCATAAAACGCCTGGGCCAACTCTAGCAATCTAGTGTCACCATCAAGATCGCATGCCTGGAAGATAAAACCCTCAGGGGCAGTAATATCTGTTGACTGTGTTAATGAGTTACTCGTTAGCACCATGCTTCGGTAAGAGGCCAACTCTCCTTCACACGCTCTAAGAGAGGCCTTATCCAGATAGTTGCCATACTGGGGTACGGCTACGGCCATTAAGATACCTACTATAGCAATCACCACCATTAACTCGATGAGTGTAAACCCCTCTTGCAGGCTATTGATTTTAATGATTTTCATATGACAGCTCATAACCCCTCCCTTAATTTCAAAGAAATGGAAAACTTAGCAGCACTGGTTTTCTAGACGCTGTATGTGCTTCTCTTACTAATACATATTTAATTTTACTTAATCAACCGTTTTATTTAGAATTCGATACACATCTATCCGTATAAAAATATAAGTCATCGTTCAAACTGAAAAATATAAGTCATCGTTCAAACTGAAAAATATAACCATGAAGAAATTAATATCAGTAACTTATGGCATCGCTTTTAATTCAAGAAAGCGAGTTGAGCAGTGAATACCCAAGGGCTGGCTACTCGTTTCGTTACCCTAAATCTGTTAACCCCGCAACAGGTAAGTGAAGCGCAGGCCGCGGCCAAAAATCTGGATATATCATTGATGCATTACGTGGTTGAACAACAATGGGTAAGCGCTGTATCGGCGGCTTCTGCTGCTGCGAAAGAATATGGTTTGCCACTGATTGACTTGGAAGCCATTGAACTGGACGCACTGCCTCCCGCTTCCAATTTTCCGGCCAGCCTTTTAAAATCATTAAATGTACTGCCATTGTCACATAATGATCGGCATCTAACAGTCGCGATTACTTGTCCATCTCTACTTGCTCAGCTTCAAGAGCTAAAGTTTGCGACCGGTGTCACGCGGATTGAAGGCGTTCTGGCCCCCATGGATCAACTCGCCGCCACGCTGCATGGTTACCTTGCTCATGGTAAATATGCTTCTCTAGATCATATTCAAGATATAACCGTCAGCACTACAGCCATCGATAGTGACGACTTGTCTCTTGAGGAGAGTGTGCAGAATGTTGAGGACGGCCCTGTTGTTGAGTTTGTAAATAAAATTTTACTGGACGCTATTGATCGCGGCGCTTCAGATATCCATTTCGAACCCTATGAGTACCAGTATAGAATTCGCTTTCGAATTGATGGCGTTCTTATTGAAATTGCGCAGCCTCCGTTATCCATGCGCAACCAGATTGCCGCAAGATTAAAAATAATGGCGCGGCTGGATATATCTGAGCGTCGCATCCCTCAGGATGGTGCCATCAAGCTTAAACTTTCCCATAATCGTTCGTTGGATATACGTATAAACTCGCTCCCGACGGTTTATGGTGAAAAAATAGTGCTTCGCCTTCTTGATCCTGCCGCCATTCAGTTAAGTATTGATCAGCTAGGCTTCACCGAGACTCAGCAAGCGCTCTACGAACAAGCCCTTAAACAACCACAAGGCATGATCTTGGTAACAGGGCCGACCGGTAGCGGCAAAACTGTTTCACTGTATACGGGCATTACATTACTCAATAAGGTAGAGCGAAATATCTGTACCGCAGAGGATCCTGTTGAGATCAAGGTTGCGGGTATTAACCAAGTAAACGTACTGCCTAAAATTGGGCTGGATTTTGCCAATGCCCTGCGCTCCTTTCTGCGCCAAGACCCCGATGTCGTCATGGTGGGTGAAATACGGGATCTAGAAACGGCAGAAATTGCGGTGAAAGCTGCCCAAACCGGTCACCTTGTACTGTCTACCGTGCATACCAATTCAGCTGCTCAAACATTGACCCGCCTTTCCAACATAGGCGTATCCCCTTTTAATATTGCAAGCTCAGTGAGCCTAATTATCGCACAACGCCTTGCCCGCAAATTATGTGATTACTGTAAGGCAACTACCGATATCCCTTTTGAAGTATTGCTCAACGAAGGCTTTTTAAAGCATGAAATTGAGCAGGCTACTTTATATCGTTCCGTTGGCTGCCGAAAATGCACACATGGCTACAAAGGGCGTGTCGGCATCTATGAAGTTGTACCCATTTCTGAGGCGATGCGACAGCGTATCATGTACAACGAATCAGCTATCGATTTCGAACACCAAGCGAGAAACGAGGGCCACCACAGCCTTCGGCGAAGCGGTTTATATTACGTTTTGCAAGGAGTGACTAGCCTGGAGGAAATTAATCGCGTGATTAAGGAGTGACCATGGCTCGGCAGACGAACAAACTCAAGGCTCGCCCACGTCATTTGTACCGTTGGAAGTGGATAGGCATCGGACCTCAAGCACGACCATTAACCGGTGAGAGTATCGGCCATAGCAAGACAGATATTATTGTTGAGTTAAGCAAACAGAATATTCATGTACGCCGTATTCAAAGAAAAGGCGGCTCATACTCTTCGGGCAGTATAAAATCTGCCGATATCATGATCTTTTCTCGGCAAATGGCTACCATGATCAACGCAGGCATTCCTCTTTTACAAGCGCTTTACGTTGTAGCAGAAAGCCTCAAGAAGCCCTCCATGGTAGCCCTTCTAAAACAACTAGCCGACGATGTTGCTTCAGGTACAAGCTTTTCTGATGCATTAGGGCATCATCCTCAACATTTTGATCGGCTGTTTATTCATTTAGTGCAGGCTGGAGAGCAAGCGGGAACCCTTTCAAGCATGCTAGAGCGTAACGCTGTATACAAGGAAAAGGTTGAATCGCTCAAGGCGCGCGTAAAAAAGGCACTTTGGTACCCATTTACCGTATTGATCACAGGATGGGGAATCACACTACTTTTGCTGATAAAAGTGGTCCCCCAATTTGAAAGCATGTTTCAAAGTTTTGGTGCGGAGCTCCCAGCCCTTACACAGCTAATTGTTAATCTATCGGTCTTGGCCCAGCAACTATGGCTGCCTCTGTTGGGCATTCTAATGACCACGGTGTTGGTATTTAAATGGTTAGTGCGCCGTTCATCCGCATTGGCTTACCGCCTAGATAAGGCCATATTACAGCTTCCGGTTATTGGCAGTATTGTTAATAAAGCGGCGGTTGCGCGCTTTGCTCGTACGCTGGCCACAACATTTGCATCAGGTGTTCCATTAGTGGATGGCCTTGATACAGCAGCTGGATCGTCCGGTAATAAAGTCTATGAACAGGCAGTACGCCAAGTTCGACAAGACGTGGCAACAGGTCAGCAGCTTCACTTTTCAATGAGAATGACAAACTGCTTTCCCACCCTGACCGTGCAAATGGTAAGTATTGGTGAAGAGGCAGGCGCTCTTGCCACCATGCTACACCGCGTTGCCGAGTACTATGAAGAAGAGGTCGATAATGCCGTTGACGCACTGACTTCGTTGATGGAGCCTTTGATCATCATCATATTAGGCATTTTAGTAGGTGGCATCGTTGTCTCCATGTATCTTCCCATTTTTGATCTAGGCACCGTTATCTAAGTGCATCAAGGAGTGTTATGCAGTTGCCGCCGTGGGATATGGTTATTATCGTCTTTATAGTCGGATGTTGTCTGGGCAGTTTTTTAAATGTTGTCATTACCCGCCTGCCGGTAATACTGATGAATCAATGGCGCCTGGAAGCGCGTACCGCACTGGAACTTCCTGTTGAGCCAACGCCTCGATTCAATCTGGCGATGCCGAGTTCGATTTGCCCTCGTTGTGAAAACCCCATTACCTGGCATGACAACCTACCCCTCATCGGGTGGTTTAAACGCCGTGGCCGCTGCGCTGCCTGTAAAGGCAGCATAAGTTTTCAATACCCACTTATTGAATTGAGTGGCGGCATACTTGCTTTAGCCATTACGTTTCTCCATGGCGTCAGTCTAGCCAGCCTCTTTATCTTTGCAGCCTGTTTGACGCTTCTCGCTTTAGCTGTTATTGATTTTCGAACCTATCTTTTGCCCGACATTCTCACTCTTCCCTTATTATGGGCAGGCCTTCTCTATCAGCTATTATTTCAGCCCTACATGCTTTCAAATGCCGTTATCGGCGCGATGGGCGGCTACTTACTACTTTGGAGCGTTTATTGGCTGTATAAATTACTGACGGGTAAAGAAGGCATGGGCTATGGGGATTTCAAGCTTCTAGCCGCCTTGGGCGCCTGGCTTGGCTGGAGCTTCCTACCCTTACTTTTACTAATATCAGCGGGCCTGGGTGCCATAATCGGTATTCTTGCTCAGGCGTTGTTACCCCGCTTGCGTGGCGCTCCCCTGCCATTTGGGCCATTTCTGGCAATCGCGGGCTGGTTATGCCTGCTCATCGGCAATGAGCTTGTGGCTTTCTACCTTTCACACACGTGATATGGGATTGAAGTATGCTGTTTAAACGCTTTTACTTAACCTTTATAAGGCAGTCAGGACCGACTTTTGTGTTAAAAGCGCGTAAAATGAGGTGCTAAAGTAAGTAATGAAGGGCTACTATGATCATTGGCTTAACAGGTGGTATCGGCTCAGGCAAATCAACCGTTGCGCATGCTTTTGAAACGTTAGGGGTCAGTTGGGTAGATGCTGATATTGTTGCCCGTGAGATAGTTGAGCCTGGCGAGCCTGCGTTAAAAGCTATTATCGATTACTTTGGCGAAGGCGTTACGAAAACTGACGGCACGCTTGATAGAGCAGCACTACGTGCACTTGTTTTTGCCGATCCAACTAAACGTTTATGGCTTGAATCCGTTACTCACCCGAAAATCAGAGAGCGGATAATAAAGCAGTTATCGCACCTATCTCAGTGTTCGCCCTATGTCTTACTCGTTTCCCCCCTTCTTTTTGAATCAGGGCAGAATGCTCTGGTCGATCGATCACTCGTGGTCGATGTACCAGTCCATATCCAATTATCCCGTACGCTTGCCCGTGACAATGTGAGCAACGAACAGGTACACGCTATCCTGGCCGCCCAACTCCCTCGTGATCAGCGTTTGGCTAAAGCCGACGATGTGATTGATAACAGTGGCGCCCATGCCCATATGCTGCGCCAGGTTGAGCGCCTGGACAGCTATTATCGAACATGTTGAGTTTTACTATTCTATTTAGGAATGTTTATGTCTCACTCTGCCAACGATGCACCACTCGAAGTCAACTGCCCTCAGTGCGGCAATACAGTTATCTGGGGGCCCGAAAGTACGTACCGTCCATTTTGCAGCAAGCGCTGCCAATTAATTGATTTTGGCGCTTGGGCAGAAGAGTCACACCGTATTGCTGGCGAATCGGCCATGGATGAAGCCGATCTAGAAACACTGCTGGCGCAAGCTGATAAAGATGCGCCCCTCTCATAACATGAGGGATAAACGATAATTATGTCTGACACCGACGTAACTGCCTACCGCTTGCTATATGAACTTGATGATCGTTTTGACCATCTTATTGCCACTATTGAAGCTTCGCTTACCCTTTACGAGCGACAAATGCCGCCCACATGGGTTTTCCATCAGCCGATTGTTGACACGGACTGGTTAAGAAAAGCGTTGCTCGATATGTGGCATCAGGAGGGTCAAGATGGACGAGAAACGCGCAATTACGTAGGTATTATCGCAGCCGATGAGGCGTTGATTGAATCAATTGACACTATCAACCAAGCGAAGACGCGCATTAGTGAGCTAATCCAAAAAATAAAGAACCTTTCGCCTAAAGCGCTTAGTGATATCAAGCAGCGCCTTCCCAAACGCCATCCTTATGTGGATGACGTATTGCGGCAAAGCGGATTTGCAAGACTTCATTTAAAGCAGTGCTGGCGACACATACCGATTGCCGAAGCACCTGTGTCACGTATACGACTCGCTTGGTACAGCAGCGGCCGCTCCATCAAGCGGCTTAGTGTCCAAGAAGCAGAACAGAAACTGATGCAGCTTGATACGGAGGCGGCGCACGTACGCATCCAGCTACGTAAACTTGCGGGCCTGCCTAGCAGCGAAACCTTGGCACAAGTACAGGCTCAAGCCCCATTGATGCGCGCAAACCTTTTTTTTACCGAACCATTAGAAGATGGTCATACCCGGCGCGCGCTTAATATTGCCATGCCGCTATTTGTTCATGCACCCGAGCAGCGACTTCCGCATGTCAACCTGCCGCCGTTGCATCCCCCAACAGAGCGAACGCGAGCAAAAAGGCGCGATGAAAAGCTTGAGCAGGACCCATTCCTACCTAGTCTGCGTATTTACCGTTACAAAGATGGATAGAATGATTTAAGGCGCAGAAATAGAGGGTGGCTTATCTTCCGGCCATAGATCATAGGATAAGAGAGTTGCAATTAGCTCACATACTGCCTGACCCGATTGGCCATATTCACGCATCAGTTCTTTCAACCGGGTTTCAAACAAGCGCTCTCTTACCTGCAAACGCTCTGTAGCATCTTCTTCTTCTAACGCGGCTAATGAACGTACAGGCGGACCCGTGGGAATGTCAAAATCACTATTAGGGTCTTCCAACTGGCGTAATGCTTGCGCAAACGCATCATCTAGTTCACGAAACTTACGCAGTTTTTCACGCTCATCCAACTGTTTTGGAGCTTTGTGATATTTCATTGATGTTTCATTTACACCTTACTTGAAATGGTCGAAGCACCTGAGCATCAGGTATTTTTTCCACAAACTGTATCCAAACGCGTAAAACGCACTAATCAATTTTTCATAGGGTATGCTATCGCTAACAAGTAAGCTGGCTCAGTGATCACATAAGAGGCCAAATACTGTAAGAAAAGAAATACCTTTCCCCTTAGGGTACTCTCAATAACATCTTTTAATATTGCCAACCTGACCAGCCGTACAGAACGCTTACCGTTACAAACATAGTGTGCTGTAAGCTGTCTTACAGCGTACGAACGAGAGACAGTACATGATGGCACCTTCCCAACGTCCAACGAAAAGCATGGTGCAGGTTTCGCTTCAGCCGAGCTGCTAGACTAGGAACCATTCTGAACGCTTCACAACGAAAGATAGTTCAGCTATCAGGCTGGAGTATGCATGTTTAATCATAGCGTAGCATACAAATCAGATATGCCTTATTTTCTATGAAAAAAGTCGCTTAATGCAAGCCGTAGTGCCATCTGGCAGAACAAACCGAAATGAAGATGCATCTACCAGCAGAACACCTTATATCGGGCCATTCATCCTGCCATCGGCTCTGAAAGACTGTTCCGTATCATCCAGTCGTTTTAGGGGATTGAAAGCTAGTCATATTGGATAAAATCCAATACCAGCTCAGACACAAAATCAACTTGATGATCTGCTTTCCAACGAGTATACGTCCGTCAGTAGTTTCAATCCGAGCTCGATTACTTTATGTCGCACATGAAAGCTATGATTTTTTTCAAAACCTAGGAACAATACCGTTACTTGAAATGATTCTCAAATATATTGCTTGCAACGACTAGCCGATTATACAGCTTAAAGAATTTAAACAACGCTATAAGAAAATCGGCACTTCAAAATGAAATGCCGATAGATACTACTTAGTCTTCCATGCTTTCCAGCCAGGATTCAACTTTTTCATCACCGTGTTCATCTTTCCAGCTACGCAGGCCTTTATGATTACCACCGCGAGTTTCAATGACTTCACCGGTATGCGGATTTTTATAAACCTTAAGACGACGCTTACGGCGGTTAGCATTGTTGCTAACAGCTGGTTTAGCGCTGCGCTGATCGTTAGCTGGGTCCAGCAGCGCAATAACATCAGCAGCACGCTTACCAAACTCATTCATCAGCGCTTCAAGTTTTGCCTTGAACTCTAATTCGCTTTTTAACCGCTGGTCGCCTTCAAGCCGCTGCAAGTCTTCTTGCAACTGCTTAAGCTGTTGCTCTTTTTGAATATATTCGTTTAGAAGTGACATGGGGGAGTCCTTATACTTCAAATTTATCTACTAGATACTGCACTGACCAACACAATATCCATTAGTTCAGGATGCTTGGCTATTATTACTTTAAAAACACTCATTGACAATAGTCTAGTGAACTTTCCTTTAATTACTAATAATTTTTTAACTGTTTAATTAGTATTTAAAAAGTTTTAATTGTTGGTTAAGGGAAAATTTATAGGATCCCTCTGCTAAACCAGCTAATTTAAAAGCAAAAAAACGCCGCCCCTTAGGGCGGCGCTTGATAGAACCAGCGACTAATAAATTAGTCTTGGCCCATCTGCTGCTTAATCAAGTCACCGATAGTGGTCGGACCACCTGCTGCTTCAGGCTCCTGATCGCGCAGTTTCTTCAGATTCTGACGAGTATCGTCTTGCTCTTTCGCTTTAATGGAAAGGCTAATCTGACGGCTCTTACGATCAACGCTTACGATACGCGCTTCAACGCTGTCGCCTTCGTTCAGCACGTTACGTGCGTCTTCGATACGGTCAGCACTGATTTCTGACGCTTTAAGAATAGCGATAACGTCAGTTGCCAGCTCAACCTGAGCTTCTTTTGCGTCAACTTCAATAATACGACCAGTAACGATGCTGCCCTTGTCGTTTACAGACAAGTATTCAGCAACCGGGTCGGAATCCATCTGCTTGATGCCCAGTGAGATACGCTCACGCTCGGGATCAATAGAGAGAATAACCGCTTCTGCTTCGTCGCCCTTCTTGAAGTTACGAACGGCTTCTTCACCGGTTTCTGTCCAGGAAATGTCGGACAGGTGAACCAGACCGTCGATGCCGCCTTCAAGGCCGATAAAGATACCGAAGTCAGTGATTGACTTAATGGTACCTGAAACGCGATCGCCCTTGTTGTACTCAGCATTGAATGTTTCCCATGGGTTAGCAGTACACTGCTTGATACCCAGAGAAATACGACGACGCTCTTCGTCGATATCCAGCACCATGACGTCAACATCGTCGCCCACTTGGACAACTTTAGACGGGTGGATATTTTTGTTGGTCCAGTCCATTTCAGAAACGTGAACCAAGCCTTCAACGCCTTCTTCAAGCTCAGCAAAGCAGCCGTAGTCAGTCAGATTAGTGACGACTGCGTGTACTTTCATGCCTTCCGGGTAACGCTCTTTGATGTTGACCCACGGATCTTCGCCCAGCTGCTTGAGACCCAGTGATACGCGATTGCGCTCACGGTCAAACTTCAGCACCTTGACATTGATCTCGTCACCAACAGCAACGATTTCAGACGGATGCTTGATGCGCTTCCACGCCATGTCGGTGATGTGAAGCAGGCCGTCAACACCGCCCAGGTCTACGAAAGCGCCGTAGTCTGTCAGGTTCTTAACGATACCTTTGATCTGCTGGCCTTCTTGCAGAGTGGCCAGCAGCGCTTCGCGCTCGGCACTGTTCTCTGCTTCCAGAACCGCACGACGTGAAACAACCACGTTGTTGCGCTTCGGATCGAGCTTGATGACTTTAAAGTCCAGCTCTTTGTTTTCCAGGTGCGCGGTATCGCGAACTGGACGAACATCAACCAGAGAACCCGGCAGGAACGCACGGATAGAGTCAACTTCGACAGTGAAGCCGCCTTTAACCTTACCGTTGATAACGCCCTTGATGATTTCGTCTTTCTCGAAGGCTGCTTCAAGAATCTTCCAAGCTTCAGCGCGCTTGGCTTTTTCACGAGACAGACGAGTCTCACCGAAACCATCTTCAACCGCTTCAAGAGCAACGTGAACGTCATCGCCAATAGCAATGTTCAGTTCGCCGTTCTCATCACGGAATTGAGAGGCCGGGATTTGACCTTCAGATTTCAGGCCAGCGTTGACAGTAACCCAGTCACCGTCAATGTCGACAACTTGAGCCGCAACAATAGCGCCCGGCTCCATGTTGATGTCGTTAAGAGACTGTTCAAACAGCTCAGCAAAGCTTTCGCTCATGGTGTTCCTACGTAATTACGTTGTTGAGGCATAAATGCCTTCTCCGCACCACCAGCGAGTGCGGGCCTAATGTAACTCTGCCTTTGAGGACGTTAGCGCTGGTTAAACCTGACCGGGCTCACCGATGTGAGTTGCCTGCCCTGCCACGTTGTGACGCCGCATCAAAAGCGCCGCAAGGGAGAATCAACTATCCGAAGCCAGCCCTCTTTGGGCGAGCAGTTCCGACAGCCGTTCCACCACTTCCGGTATGCTCAGGCGCGTGGTATCAAGCGTAATAGCATCATCTGCCGGCTTGAGAGGAGCCACACTGCGCTGCGTGTCGCGTGCATCGCGTGCCTGAATCTCCTTTAAAAGACTCGAAAGACTAGCATCCATACCCGATTCCTGCAACTGAAGATGGCGACGTCGCGCGCGCTCTTCGGCGCTCGCGGTTAAAAATACCTTCAGCGGGGCATCGGTAAACACAACGGTACCCATATCGCGCCCATCAGCAACCAGCCCAGGCGCATGACGGAAATCACGCTGACGTTGGAGCAAGGCAGTTCGCACCGCAGGCAGCGCGGCTACTATGGATGCCTGCTCACCCATCTGCTCGGTCCGAATCAACTGGCTGACTTCTTCGCCCTCTAGAAGGGTACGCGCCTTACCTTCTTCAACGGGGAAGGCCACATCCAATGATTCAGCGAGGGCGGCAACGGCAGACTCGTTATCCAACGCCACGCCATGCTTGATGGCCGCAGCGGCTGTTAACCGATAAAGCGCCCCGCTGTCGAGTAAATGCCAGCCTAAACGCTCAGCCAGCAAACCGCTAATGGTACCCTTTCCAGCGCCGCCAGGCCCATCAATCGTCAATACCGGAATGCGGTCAATCATGCCCGCTCTCCACCTTGACGTGCATGCCAATTTTATTAGCAAGATCGACAAAACTTGGGAACGAGGTAGCTACGTTGGCACAGTCCTCAATGATGATATCCTCACTGGCACGCAGTGAAGCAATGGCAAATGCCATGGCGATACGGTGATCCCCCAAGCTATCGATACGCCCGCCGCCATAGCTTGGCGTATCGCTATTACCGCTGCCCACGATATCGATACCGTCATCGACCACGGTATGCTCAACGCCCAGTACGGCAAGTCCATCGGCCATAGCCTGAATGCGGTCAGACTCTTTTACACGCAGCTCATCGGCGCCACGCAGGCGCGTCGTGCCTGATGCATTGGCGGCGGCAATAAACAGCGCAGGGAACTCATCAATCGCCAACGGCACCTGATCCACCGGAATCTCGATTCCTTTAAGCGGCGCATAGCGGATACGAATATCGGCAACCGGCTCACCGCCCACTTCACGCTCGTTTTCGAGCGTCAGGTCAGCGCCCATCAAAGTCAGAATATTGATGACCCCAATACGCGTTGGATTGATCCCCACGTGCTCCAGAGTAATATCGGCGTTTGGCGTGATGGCAGCGGCCACCAGGAAAAAGGTTGCCGAGGAGATATCTGAAGGCACGTCGATCGGGCCGGCCGTCAACTTGCCACCGCCCTGTAGCCAGCAAGTATCACCTTCCCGGGAAACCGCATAGCCAAATCCATTAAGCATGCGTTCGGTATGGTCTCGAGTCGGCGCCGGTTCACGTACACGTGTCTCGCCCTGTGCGTAAAGGCCTGCCAATAGCAAACAGGACTTGACCTGGGCGCTGGCCATGGGCATATCGTAAAAAACGCCCTTAAGCGCAGCGCCCCCCTTGATCTTCAAAGGTGGCCGGCCGCCCTCAGCAGTCTCAATCGTTGCACCCATCAGGCGAAGCGGGTCGGCCACGCGCGCCATGGGACGCTTGGTCAGCGATTCGTCACCGGTGAGTTCGCTATCAAACGCTTGTCCGGCCAGCAGTCCTGCAAAAAGACGCATAGCGGTACCCGAGTTACCGACATAAAGGGGCCCTGCCGGTGCTTTCAGACCCTGCATCCCCACACCATGAATAGTGACACGGCCTTGATGCGGCCCTTCAATGGCAACACCCATTTCACGGAACGCCTGGAGCGTTGCCAGACTATCTTCACCTTCAAGGAAGCCTTTTACCTCAGTAATACCTTCAGCAAGAGCACCCAGCATAATAGAGCGGTGCGACATGGATTTATCGCCCGGCACGCGTAAGCGTCCTTTCGCCTGGCCGCCTGGATGTACTCGATAGGTCACCTTACCCTGTGGTTGCATATTGTATTCCGCTTGGTAGCTGGTTTTATTCAATAACGTATCAAAGTAATGCCGTGCATGGCTTGCACGGTCAAAGGTGGCAATAAGCGCATCGCTGTCACCACTTTCTACAGCTTGCCGTAACCGGGCAAGCCCTGCCTCAAAGTCATCCAGCGACGCCAAAACAGCATGGCGATTGGCAATGAATATATCTCGCCACATCACCGGGTCACTGCCCGCGATGCGCGTAAAATCCCGAAACCCGCCAGCGGCGTAACGAAAAATCTCAAGGCGCTCGTCTTGGCGGGCTAGCGTATCCACTAGTGAAAAGGCAAGCAGATGCGGCAAATGGCTGGTACGTGCAAGGACCTGGTCATGGCGCTCAACGTCCATTTCGAGCACGTCAGCGCCACAGGCTTGCCACAATGCACGCACGCGCGTTAAGGCATTAGGGTCGACATTCGACTCGGGCGTTAAAATAACGCGATGATGGACATAAAGTTCAGGATTGGCAGCTGCAACACCACTCTTTTCGGAACCGGCAATAGGATGACCCAGCACCATATTGGACGGCACTGCCCCAAACACGCGTACCGCACATGCACGAATAGTGGCTTTTGTGCTGCCTACATCGGTTAGCACCACATGACTTGCCGCACACGGAAGCGCCTTTGCAAGCGCCGTCATCACGGGCTCCATGGCCAGCACAGGCACTGCAAGCACCACCATGGAGGCATCCACTAATTGAGCAGCGATGTCCTCACTGCCTTCATCAATCAGCCCCATTTCAATACCGCGGGCTATTTCATCCTGATTAGGATCACAGGCAGCAATAACGCCTTTGAATCCCGATGCGCGCAGGGCGGCCGCTAAAGATCCACCGATCAAACCCAAACCGATAATGACCAGCCGCTGCTCAGTGCATGAAAAAGGTTTATCTGCCGACAAATGCATAGCCTTCACAGCACGCCTTGCGGGTAAGAGCCCAAGACACGTAGCTCGGATGCCCGTAATCTTACTTCATCAAGCACAGCAGCTACCCGAGGCTCATCCATATGCCCTTTAAAATCAATAAAGAACACATAGTTCCATACGCCAGTGCGCGATGGACGTGTTTCAATACGGGTAAGATCGATCTTGTGGCGGTGAAAGGGCTCTAGTAGATCGTGCAGTGCGCCTGGCTGGTTGCGCATGGCCACGACGATCGAGGTCTTATCCTCACCCGCCATAGGCACCTGATGATTCCCAATGATCAAGAAGCGGGTCGAGTTATCCGGCCGGTCCTCAATCTTGTCAGCCACGCGCTCAAGACCATAAAGCTTGGCTGCCATATCGCCCGCGATGGCGGCACTGTGCCACTCAGTTTTAACCAGTTTGGCAGCTTCGGCATTCGACGATACGGGCACCCGCTCAGCGTGAGGATAATGTGCATCCAACCATTTGCGGCACTGCCCAAAAGACTGAGGGTGCGAATAGATACGCGAGATCTTGTCACGCCGTGTCGTATCACTGATCAGCAAATGATGATGAATGCGCAAAACGACTTCACCGCATATATGGATAGACGAATCCATAAAGGTATCGAGCGTATGATTGACGACGCCTTCCGTTGAGTTCTCAACCGGCACCACACCATAGTTGACGGCACCGGCCTCCACTTCACGGAAGACCTCGTCAATAGCCGCCATCGGCAGGCTAATGGCGCTTTCGCCAAAGTGCTTCAACGCGGCCTGCTGGGTAAACGTACCTTCTGGCCCCAGGTAAGCCACTTTGATCGGCTGCTCAAGTGCCAGGCAGGCTGACATGATTTCACGAAACAGCCGTGCCATCTCTTCAGAGTCCAGCGGCCCCTCATTTAACGACATAATGCGCCGCAACACCTGCGCTTCACGTTCAGGTCGGTAAAATACCGCATCCTTGTCGTGGGCAAGTTTTACGTGAGCCACTTTCTGCGCGCAGGCGGCACGTTCACTGATCAGGCGAAGAATATCACCATCGAGTTGATCGATACGCTGGCGCAGCTCGTCCAGATTGATTGACGAGTCGGACATGAGAGTTAGCCTCTTCGTTGTTCAAAATCTGCCATGAAAGCCACCAGGGCCTCTACCGCTTCTTCAGGCACAGCGTTGTACAAACTGGCACGCATGCCGCCCACACTGCGATGACCTTTCAGGTTGAGAAGACCAGCTTGGTCAGCCTCTTCTAAAAACGCCTTGTCCAGCGCCGCATCGGCTAATACAAAAGGCACGTTCATACGCGAGCGGTTCGCTTTGGCAATCGGGTTGCTGTAGAAATCGCTGGCATCGATGGCGCTATATAGCTTTTCTGCCTTGCGCTGATTGATAGCATCCATCGCCTTAAGACCGCCGATATCATCGCGCAGCCACTGGAAGACGAGTCCTGCCAGGTACCAGGCATACGTTGGTGGCGTGTTGACCATGGAGCCGGCCTCGGCCAGCAGTTGGTAGTCAAATAGCGAAGGAATATCAGGTTTGGCGCGGCCCAGCAGGTCATCGCGAACTACCACCAGCGTCAGCCCGGCCGGACCGATATTCTTCTGGGCCCCGGCATAGATAACGCCAAAGTCGTTAACTTCCATAGGCTTGGAAAGAATATTGGAGGACATATCGCAGATCAGCGGTACTCGCTCACCGTCAGAACGCGACACGTGGGGCGTGTAGTCAAACTCCAGGCCACCAATCGTCTCGTTGGACGTGTAGTGCAGGTAAGCCGCATCGCTTTTGATATCCAGTGCATCAAGCCCGGGCACGGCTGTATGACCGTTTGGCTCGCTGCTGCCGGCCACGTGGCAGGCATAGCCAAGCCGCTTGGCTTCGTTCAAGGCTTTTTTGCCCCAAATGCCTGTCTGGATAAAGTTGCCACTGCCACCCTGACCAAGCAGGTTCATGGGCAGCATGGCAAACTGCATGCTGGCCCCGCCCTGCAGAAACAGAACCCGATAGTTGTCAGGAACGCCCAGCAGCTTGCGAAAGTCCGCTTCAGCCTGCTCGGCAATCGCCACAAACTCATCGCTTCTGTGGCTCATCTCCATGACGGATAAGCCACGCCCCTGATAATCCACCAGCTCGTTGCGAGCTCTTTCGAGCACCGCAACGGGCAGGGCCGCAGGCCCCGCACAAAAGTTATAGTGACGCGTCATCAGCCCCAGTATCCTGTGCACTATCGCTTGTGTTGTCGGATTCGCCCGGCTCATCCAGTGCATCCAGCTCACTGTCGTCAGGTTCGTCAACACGAACGGTTTTAACCAATTTTTCTTCTTTACCCAGACGGATCAGCATGACGCCTTGGGTATTACGTGAGGTCGTTGATACTTCTTCAACGCGCGTACGTACCAGCGTGCCCCGATCGGTGATCAGCATCATTTCATCGCTGTCGTAGACCTGCATGGCAGCCACTAGCGAACCGTTACGCTCGCTGGTTTGCATGGCGATAACACCCTGGCCGCCGCGCCCGCGCAGCGGAAACTCTTCAAGACGCGTACGTTTGCCATACCCATTTTCGCTAGCGGTAAGAATGTAGATCTGCCCTTCCGCCTGGGTACTTTCGGCGATATTTGCTTCGGCGCCTTCGATATCTGTATCGGCTTCAGCATCAATCTGCTGACTCTTGGGTATGATCAGGCTGATTACTTCACAGCCATCGGCCAAGCGCATACCGCGTACACCGCGGGCTGTGCGCCCCATAGCTCGCACATTGGCCTCTTCAAAGCGAATCGCCTTGCCATTGGATGAAAGCATCATGGCGTGATCAGAGCCGGAGGTGATCGCGGCGCCTACCAGGCGGTCGCCTTCTTCAAGGTCAATCGCAATAAGGCCCACGCTACGCGGCCGCGAGAACTGCTCGAGACTTGTCCGCTTCACCGTACCGTTGGCAGTAGCAAAGAAGATGTAATGCTCGGGATCGTAATCGCGCACCGGCAGGATAGCGTTAACCGATTCGCCTTCTTCAAGCGGCAGCATATTCACAAGCGGCTTGCCGCGCGAACCACGGCTGGCCGCCGGCATCTCGTAAACCTTCAGCCAATACACTTTGCCACGGTTGGAGAACAGCAGCACGGTGTCATGGGTTGAAGCCACCAGCAGATGCTCAATCACATCTTCATCTTTCATGGACGTGGCTGACTTGCCACGACCACCACGCCGCTGAGCCTGGTAATCGGAGAGCGGCTGGGTTTTCGCATAGCCAGAGCGCGATACGGTAACCACCATATCCTCTTCGGCGATCAGATCTTCAATGGAAAGATCCAGATGGCTTGCCTGAATTTCTGTGCGGCGATCATTACCAAACTGATCGCGCACCGCGTGCAGCTCTTCGCGGATTACTTCCATCAACCGGTCAGCCGAGGCGAGAATTTCGGTCAGCTCAGCGATTCTTTCAAGAATCGCCAGGTATTCGTTAAGCAGCTTTTCTGTTTCAAGACCCGTCAGGCGATGCAGGCGAAGCTCAAGAATCGCCTGGGCCTGGGCAGGCGACAGGCGATACTCGGTGGCAGACGGATTAAGGCCAAAGTGCTCATCAAGCTCTTCAGGCTTGCAAGATGTCGCGCCTGCTCTTTCGAGCATGGCGGTTACCTGACCAGGCTGCCATGTTTTCGCAAGCAGTTTTTCTTTGGCTTCCGCGGCACTCGGAGAGGCCTTGATCAGCTCGATAATATCGTCAATATTCGAGATGGCGACCGCCAGGCCTTCCAGGAGATGGCCACGCTCCCGGGCTTTCTTGAGTTCGAACAGCGTGCGCCGCGTCACCACTTCACGACGGTGACGAATGAAGGCCTCGAGCATCTCCTTGAGGTTCAACGTGCGTGGCTGGCCGTTTTCCAGCGCCACCATGTTGATACCAAACACGTTCTGCAGCTGTGTCTGGGCGAATAGGTTATTAACGACAACCTCACCCGACTCGCCGCGTTTAATCTCGATCACGACACGCAAGCCGTCTTTATCGGATTCGTCGCGCAGCTCGGCAATGCCTTCGATTTTCTTCTCTTTTACCAGCTCAGCAATTTTCTCAATCAGGCGCGCCTTGTTCACCTGATAAGGTAGCTCGGTAATGATGATATGGTCACGGCCGGTCTTGTCATGATGTTCAATGGTGTGGCGGGCGCGCACATAAATACGCCCACGCCCGGTGCGATAAGCATCCAGAATGCCCGCACGACCATTGATGATGCCGGCAGTGGGAAAATCAGGGCCGGGGATGTAATGCATCAAATCATCCACCGTCAGCGTGTAGTCATCGATCAGCGCTAAACAGCCGTCGATAACTTCGCGCATATTGTGCGGCGGAATGTTGGTTGCCATACCTACCGCAATACCCGACGAGCCATTGATCAGCAGGTTGGGCACTTTGGTCGGCAATACGGCAGGGATGCGCTCGGTACCGTCGTAGTTATCGACCCAGTCCACGGTATCCTTTTCAAGGTCCGCGAGCAGCTCATGCGCCAGGCGCGACATGCGTACTTCGGTATAACGCATGGCGGCAGCATTATCGCCGTCAATGGAACCGAAGTTACCCTGGCCATCGACCAGTACGTGGCGCATCGAGAAATGCTGCGCCATCCTTACGATAGTGTCATAAACCGCGCTATCACCATGCGGGTGATATTTACCGATGACATCGCCGACAACACGCGCCGATTTCTTGTACGGTTTATTCCAGTCATTACCAAGTTCATGCATGGCAAACAGCACACGCCGGTGAACAGGTTTCAAACCGTCACGCACATCGGGTAGCGCGCGGCCGATAATGACACTCATCGCATAGTCGAGGTACGACTGCTTAAGCTCGTCTTCAATATTGACGGGCAAGATTTCTCTGGCGATGTCACCCATGAAAGTCAGATCCTTTGCACTGCATTGGCACTGCGAGAGTTGAAAGCGCTTAAAATACCGCCTTTTAGTAGAACCATGAGGCGGCGCGCAGATACTGCTACATCATACCACTGCATCAGCAGCAAGGGCAGCCAGGTACACGACCATTGATCATTAAGCCGCAAATTGTTCCTTGGTAACGACCAGACGACCAAGCGTCTCTTTAAGCTCCCCATCGATCTCCACGGCCTTGTTAGCCTTCATATCAAGTAGCACAAAGGTAAGATCTGCCTGGGCAATCAACACACCATCGCTTCGGTATATTCGATGATGGCAAAGTGCGCTGCGCTCACCAACGTCTACCATGCCGGTGAGTACGTAAAGATCATCGCCGTGCCCGGCGGCGGCGCAGTAGTCGATATTGAGGTTGACGACCACAAACGCGTGGCCTGACTGGTGAAGCTCACTCATTAACCTGGGGTGATCATCGAAAAAAGCCCAGCGCCCTTCCTCCATAAACTCAAGGTAGCGAGCGTTATTGACGTGGCGGTAGCCATCCAAATGATAACCACGGACGCGTAATTCAACGCGGGAAAGCGATGTCGACATATCATCTCCTTTTAAGTAAAAAAGCCTGAATACGATAGCGGTCAGCCCGCCTTACACCAAATCAAACACAAGTTTGAAACACATACAATAAACTCATACCCGGTAAGGAGCTGGCAGGAATGCCGCGCTTTCGACATAATGTGCCACCTTTTTAATAGGACTGGTGACATGTGGTTTAAGCACCTGCATTTATATCGCCTCCATGGCGCCCCCGAGCTTGACAGTACAATGCTCGCCGATGCCCTCGATGCACATGCAGCCAAACCGCTGGGCACGGCGGATGCTCGTCGCTTAGGCTGGACAGCCCCCGCTGGTCGTCTGGGCGGCGGACAACTGCTGCATGAGATTCAAGGCCACCGGCTTCTTTCGGTGCTGCGCCAAGAGCGCCTGCTGCCAGCCTCGGTCGTCAAAGAAGAGGTTGATGAACAAGTTGCCGATATCGAGGCCCGTGAAGGCCGTAAAGTGACGCGCAAAGAGAAAACCGCGTTAAAAGAGCAAGTAACCGAAGAGCTGCTTCCTCGCGCGTTTGTACGCAGTCAAAAAATCGATCTCTGGTGGGATACGCGGCGTCATCTAATTGGTATTAACGCAAGCTCGCGCACTCGCGCTGAAGATCTGCTGGATCTATTGCGCGAAACCTTGGGCAGCCTGAAAGCCACGCCCTTGTCATCACAGACGCTACCTATTCGCGCCATGACGACCTGGCTTGGCGACCCTGCCAGCCGCCCTGCCGATTTACAGCTGGGTGATCAAGTGGAGCTCAAAGCCAAGGGTGACGATGGCGTACTTCGCGCCCGCCAAGTGGATCTCGACAGTGATGAAATACAGCAGTTGCTGGAAAGCGGGCGCCAGGCGAGCAAACTCGCCATGAGCCTTGAAGGGCGGCTAAGCTTTGTACTGCATGACGATCTTGCGCTCAAATCGCTGCGTTTTGGCGATGCCCTGATTGAAGAAGCGGACCACGCCGATGATGGTGATGACGCACTGGCTCGGCTTGAAACCGACTTTATTTTAATGGCTCAAGCGCTATCTGATGATATTGTCCGCCTGATAGAGTGGCTGGACGGTGAAAACACGCAAGCGCCTGCGGAAACGTAAGGCAACCGACATTTTGATCTCGCTGCTATGAATCGCTTTTTACTTATCATCCAACGGATCGCATGACTCATCACAACGAAGCACCCAACGCTCTCAATACCACTGACCCATGGGCGGATATCCGCCCTTATATGGATAGCGAAGTGGCTGATGTTCTTGCACATCTGGCTCGCGATAGCGAGCTACTGGATGCGCTTACCCGTTTCCGCCTGCCCCGTATGGCCCGCTGGGTGCCATCGCTTGCCCGCAAACTGGCAAGTCATGCCATACAGCGCGAAGTAAAAGGGGTTACTTCGGTGCGCGACTTTCAAATGCGCATCGCCACTTACATGGAGCGCATGATTCGCACCACGACAGATGCGTTTGAGGTGTCGGGGCTTGATAAGCTCGACCCTAACGGCGCCTACCTGTTTATTGGCAACCATCGGGATATATCCCTTGATCCGGCGTTTGTAAACTACGCGCTTTATCAGGCTGGACGAGACACGGTCCGTATTGCCATCGGTGACAACCTGCTCAAAAAGCCTTACGTAACCGACCTGATGCGGTTAAATAAAAGCTTTATTGTCCCGAGGAGCGCACGCGGCAAACGTGCCATGCTGGCCGCCTATCAGCAGCTTTCCGCCTATATTCGTCACTCGATTACAGAAGACCAGCACTCTATCTGGATGGCCCAGCGCGAAGGTCGCGCCAAAAACGGTATCGACCGCACTGACCCTGCCATCATCAAGATGCTGACAATGGCCAAGCGTAATGCCGAGCGCGATATGGTGTTTGGCGACGCGGTGGCCGAGCTTAAGCTCGTGCCAGTATCCATCAGCTATGAATATGACCCCTGCGACGTGCAAAAAGCCCAGGAGCTACACGATCTAGCCACACAGGGCAGCTACGCTAAAAGCGAGTTTGAAGATATCCGCTCGATTGTAGCGGGCATTACCGGCGCTAAAGGCCGTGTTCAACTGCGTTTTGGCGCCCCCGTTGGCGTGGACATGGCGACCCCTGATGAAGTGGCCGGCGAAATCGATCGCCAGGTCATTGGAGGTTACCGCTTGTACCCAAGCCACTACCTGGCATTGGAAGCGCTGGGTGAGGCACCTGAGCTGGTGGCGCGCAAAACCATTACCCGTCAGGATCGCGAGCGCTTTCAGGCACGTCTTGCGAACGTACCCGAAGCCTTGCGGCCTTATTGGCTATTGCAGTATGCCAACCCCGTTAAGCACAAGGCGGGCCGGTTAACGCTTAAATGATATCGATCATCCACAATAGTGATGCAGACTGGCGTTAGACGAGCCATGCTCACCGCACGAAAAAATGCTATGGTCAATACATTGCCAGGCCACGCTTGCGGCTGTCCGCCTGCGTGGCGTTAAGGAGAATTTTATGTCCGCATCAGAAATTCAAAAATCTCGCATTATTAATGAACTGCGGGGCTTTATACGTAAATTGCTTCAAGACCCCAATATTCTTGAGCAGTCGCTAGTCATCGCCCGACAGCAGCTAAATGAAGGCAGTAGCCCTGCGGCTATGGCACGAATTGCCAACGAGATATCAGACACTACCAGCGTGCATATTCCCGAAGACCCTGCCGAGCACTCAGAAGCTGACAAGCTGTTTTTGGAGCTTTTAAAAGAAGTCGTTCAAGAAGAACAAGCGCTCTACTAGTAACGACTGAAAGCCTAGCGAATGCGATGCCTATACTTCGCTCCTACGCTCGTTACTGACTATATCATTACTGACAATATCATCGGCCAGAGGCCGGATAACTTCCCCATTTCACTGTTATCGTCCAATTGGAATTAGCATTCACCATGTCCAACTCTGCCACGCGCAATATTCTGGTGACCAGCGCGCTCCCTTACGCCAACGGAGCTATTCACCTCGGTCACTTGCTTGAATATATCCAAACCGATATCTGGGTACGTTTTCAGAAAAGCCGTGGCCAACAGTGCTACTACGTGTGTGCCGATGACGCCCATGGCACGGCGATCATGCTGCGTGCCGAACAGGAAGGCATTACACCGGAAGCCCTGATTGATCGGGTGTCACATGATCACCAGCAAGATTTCGCCCGTTTTGGCGTGGGGTTTGATAACTATCACTCCACCCATTCAGAAGAAAACCGTCATTTCAGTGAGCTGATTTACAAGCGCCTGCGTGATAAAGGGCATATTGCCACCCGTGATATTGAACAGATGTACGACCCGCAAAAGGGTCTTTTCCTGGCGGACCGCTTCATCAAGGGCACCTGCCCAAAATGTGGTGCCGACGACCAATACGGTGATAACTGCGAGAAATGCGGCGCCACCTATACGCCTGCCGATCTCATCAATCCGGTTTCGGCTATTTCCGGCGCCACGCCAGAAGTACGCAGCTCGACACACTACTTCTTTAAACTGCCTGACTTTGCCGAGTTTTTGCAGGCATGGATCAACGACGGTCATGTACAGCCGCAAATCCGCAATAAGCTGATGGAGTGGTTCGAGTCCGGCTTCAACGAATGGGATATTTCCCGGGATGCGCCCTACTTCGGGTTTGAAATCCCCGATGCGCCGGGCAAGTATTTTTATGTCTGGCTGGATGCCCCTATCGGCTATCTGGCCAGCTTCAAGAATTTATGTGACCGTGAAGGCATCGATTTCGATAGCTACTGGCGCAAGGACTCCAGTGCCGAGGTCTATCACTTCATCGGCAAAGATATCGTCTATTTCCACGCGCTTTTCTGGCCAGCCATGCTGCACGGTGCCGATCTGCGCACGCCCACTGCCGTTAACTGCCACGGGTTTCTGACCGTGGACGGCGCCAAGATGTCGAAGTCCCGCGGCACCTTTATCAAGGCCGCCACCTATGCCGATTACCTTAACCCTGAATATCTGCGTTACTACTTTGCTGCCAAGCTCACCTCCAAAGTAGATGATCTGGACCTCAACCTGGACGACTTTGCTGCACGGGTTAATTCCGATCTGGTCGGCAAGGTGGTCAACATTGCCAGCCGCTGTGCCGGGTTTGTTAAAAAACTGGGTGGCGGCACGCTTTCCACCCACTGCACCGAGCCGCAGATGGTTGCTCGGTTTATCGCCGCTGGCGACGATATTGCCGAAGACTTCGAAGCCCGTGAGTTTAGCCGAGCCATGCGCAAAATTATGGAGCTGGCTGACGAAGCAAACACCTATATCGCTGACAAGGAACCCTGGGCTCTCGCCAAACAGGACGGGCGCGACGAAGAGGTACTTGAGATCTGCTCGGTGGGTATTAACCTTTTCCGTCAGCTGATGGTCTATCTGGCGCCGGTGGTTCCCACCATGGCAGAACAGGCACGGATCTTCCTGAATCTGGACTCGCTTGACTGGGAAAGTCGCCATAACGTGCTGGTCAATCACGGAGTTGAAAAATTCAAACCACTGATGACCCGTGTCGAGCGCGACAAGATCGATGCCATGATCGAAGCGTCAAAGGAAGACCTGGTGGAAGAGCAGAAGCTGAAAGAAGTAGCTAAAGGCCCATTGGTGGAAGAACCCATTGCCGATGAAATTAGCTTTGATGATTTCGCCAAGGTAGACCTGCGTATTGCTCGTATTACCAAGGCACAGTACGTGGAAGGTGCCGATAAGCTGCTCCAGCTGACGCTGGATATCGGCGGCGAAACACGCAACGTCTTCTCTGGCATTCGCAGCTCCTATGCACCTGAGGCACTGGAAGGACGCCTTACGGTCATGGTTGCTAACCTCGCCCCGCGTAAAATGCGCTTTGGCCTCTCAGAAGGCATGGTACTCGCCTCCGCCAACAAGGACGGCATTTACCTTCTTTCACCCGATGCTGGTGCAGAACCTGGTCAACGTGTAATGTAGCCAGCGCTTTCAGCATGGCTAGGGGGTAGAGTTGCTCAAGCTCTACCCCCTTTTTCTATGCTTTTCCAAGCAAAACGCCCCCTCTAAAGACTACCCCGTTCAGGCTCGCTTATGCTCCGGCACTTCACTCGATCACTGCGTTTTCAATTTTTAGTAGCGTTAAGTGGCGTGTTATTCCTCGCCCTATGTTCGTTGGGTGCTATGAGCAAATGGTTTATTTTACCCGCACTGCATAAAGAAGAGCGTGGAATTATTGGCCAGGAACTGAAACGTGTAGAACGCAGCTTCTTCTTGGCCCAGCAAGAGCTGTTGGCTCAGGCACGCGACTGGGCAAACTGGGACGATACTTATGAATTTGTTCAAGATAATTACCCACGCTACGCTGAGGTTAATTTCAGCCCTGAAATGATGACGGAGATGCGCTATCAACTGATAGCGTTTTTCAACGCCGATGGCGAGGTCTACTACCTTTCAGGCTTAGCGCCTGACGACAATCATTTTGCGACCTGTACGCATGTTGTTGATGCTTGTGCCTGGATGGCACCTTTTATTGACAGTATCCAGTTATCGATAGAAAACAATCCTGACCAGCAGGATTTTCTTTTCCCTGGTATCAACTCGCCAGCAATGGTAGCGATCACGCCGATTCTGCGCACTGATAGCAGCGGCCCAAGTACTGGATGGTTGGCAAAGGTGCGCTTAATGGATGGCAAATGGATTAAGCAGATGGAAAATGTGACCGGCCTTCCGATCACCATTGACCGACAGCTTACTGCTCAAGCCACACCGTCGACCACTATCAAAGGCGACACTATTTATGCTCAGCACTTACTACCTACAAATGTGCCTGCTATCAGTATTACCGTAGGTACACAGCTTAACCGCACCCATTACTTGGCAAGCCTCGATACCATTCGCTACGTGTTGATCTGGACCGCCTGTCTCATGTTATTTGTGATTGGCTTTGTACTCTGGCTGATGGAACGGATCATCCTGAAACCGCTTAAATCGCTGTCGATTTTTGCAAGACAAACCTCGGGCGAGAATAGCCAACTTGATTCGGCCCTACTCTGCCAGCGTAACGATGAGATCGGCATGTTGGCGCGCAGCTTTGATCAGCAGCTAACCCGCCAGCGGGAACTCAATGCCGAGCTTCTCAATCTGTCTACCCATGATTCATTAACCGGGCTACCTAACCGACGTCTTTTTGATCAGCAGCTCAAGGCCGACATTCATGAGACCCAGGCCCTGCATCAACCACTGGCGGCGATGATGCTGGATATTGACCATTTCAAGCTGTTCAACGACCATTACGGTCATCAAAAAGGTGATGAATGCCTGCAGCAAGTAGCCAAGGCGCTGCAGCGTATCGCCACTGACCATGATTTTTTGATTGCCCGTACCGGCGGCGAAGAGTTCAGCGCTCTGCTTCCTAATACCTCAGCCCAGAGGGCTGAGCAGATAGGCTACCTATTGCATCATACGGTGGCCAACTTGAAACTTGCTCATAAGGCGTCACCTGTTGCGCCCCATGTTACTATTAGCGTAGGTATCGGATCGCTTGATGAAAGCATTGATATTTCGCCTTCGGCCTTGATGAGTAATGCCGACCAGGCTCTGTATAGCGCCAAGGCGGCGGGGCGACATCAGGTAATCGTATTTAAACCCTCCATCGCCCGTACTTCAGTTCATACACCCGATGCACCGCTATGAGTGAATTATTTATCATTTTGATCAGCACAGCATTGGTCAATAACTTTGTATTAGTACAGTTTTTAGGCCTGTGCCCTTTTATGGGGGTATCCAATAAGCTGGAATCGGCCATGGGCATGTCACTGGCGACTACTTTCGTGCTTACCCTCGCGTCAGCGGCAAGCTACGTGGTGTATTACGGCCTGCTGGTTCCGCTGGACGTCACCTACCTGCGTACCATCAGCTTTATTGTCGTGATTGCGGCGGTCGTCCAGTTTACAGAAATTATGGTGCGCCATTTAAGCCCGCTTTTGCATCAGGTACTGGGTATTTTCCTGCCCTTGATTACTACTAACTGTGCAGTGCTAGGGGTTGCGCTACTCTCACTTAACCGCGAGCTGAGCTTTTTTCATACCACACTTTATGGCCTGGGAGCCGCCTTGGGGTTTTCACTGATTCTGGTCCTCTTTGCCGCCATGCGTGAGCGCCTGGACGGTGCCGATGTGCCTAAGCCCTTCAAGGGTGCCGCCATCGCCATGGTAACGGCCAGTTTGATGTCGCTCGCTTTTCTCGGTTTTTCCGGCTTAACCCAGGGGTAATTTAATACCATGAGTGATGCTGTTTCTCTCTGGGGCATTGCCAGTGCCATTGGTATTCTTACCGGATTGGGCGTTGGTTTTGGTGCCCTGTTAGGCGCGGTGAGTGAGCGGTTCAAAGGTGATGATCACCCGCTGGTTGAACAGATTGACGCGCTGCTTCCGCAAACCCAGTGCGGCCAATGCGGCTACCCGGGCTGTCGCCCCTATGCCGAGGCGATAAATGAAGGGGATGCACTCAACAAGTGCCCGCCTGGTGGTGAAGCAACCATACAAGCGCTAGCCGATTTACTAGGCCGCGAACCTGCCCCACTTGATGGCGAAGCGCCAGAAGAACTCCAGGTTGCCTTTATTCGTGAGGCTGAGTGTATTGGCTGTACCAAATGCATTCAGGCATGCCCTGTTGATGCCATTATTGGCGCCGCCAAGCAGATGCATACCGTTATTGAAGATGAATGTACGGGCTGTGATCTATGCGTTGAGCCCTGCCCAGTGGACTGTATTGATATGTTACCCAGAAGTACCCCGCTTACCCACTGGCAGCCGGTAATATCGCCTGCGGCCGGCGTGTTTGCCAGTGACCGCACACTAGCTGTCCGAGGGGCTGAATGACACTCTCTTTTGATTTTCCAGGCGGTATTTATCCACCAGAGCGAAAAGTACGCTCAAGCCAGGCGCCTTTGCAGCGAGCGACGTTACCAGAGCAGGTAAGCCTGCCCTTACGCCAACATAGCGGGCGCCCGGCCGTCGCTTGCGTCAACCCAGGTGATAGCGTTCAGGTGGGTAGTCTGATTGCCAAACGTGATGGGCTCATATCCGCTAACATCCATGCCAGTATCAGCGGCACCGTTACGCATGTAAGCGGCCATGATATCCAGATTGAAAGCGACGGGCAGGACACCTGGGACACGCTTGCCCCGCTTAGCTGGCGCGATACGGATGCGCGTACCCTCCTGGCACGCCTGGATGAAAGCGGCGTTGTTGGTCTGGGCGGAGCTGGTTTTCCCACGCAGGTTAAAACACGCGTTATCGTGCGCCACGCTATTGATACTCTTATCGTCAATGCCGCCGAATGCGAACCCTATATCACCGCTGACGATATCACTCTACAACGCTACCCAGATGACGTTCTCGAAGGCGCTCAACTGATTGCCTCTTTGTGCGGCGCCAAACAGATCATCATTGGCATCGAGGACAACAAACCCGAGGCAATTGCGGCGCTTGAGCAAGCCATTACCAGAAGCCAACTGGCTAGCGTGACGCTTACCGTCATCCCTACCCGCTATCCAAGCGGCAGCGAAAAACTGCTGATTAAAACGCTTTTAAACCGAACGGTGCCAAGCCAAGGGCTGCCGGCAGATATAGGCGTACTGTGCCATAACCCAGGTACGCTATTGGCAGCGTTGAATGCCGTGCGGGCCGGGCAGCCGTTGGTTGAGCGGATAGTGACGTTAACAGGTGATGCCATTGCGCGCCCTGGCAACTACTGGGTGCGCCTGGGAACGTCCATGGAAACGCTTCTGGCTCAGGTAGGACTTGATACCGACAGGCTAAGCGGCGTTGTTCAAGGTGGCCCAATGATGGGCGAGACGCTGGATACGCTGCAAAGGCCGGTTGTTAAAACCACCAACTGCCTGATCGCCGCGACCCAGGCAGAGCTTCCGCCCGGCCCGCAAGAGTCGCCCTGCATTCGCTGCGGCGCGTGTGAAAGCGTTTGTCCTGTGCAACTACTTCCACAGCAGTTGCACTGGTATGCCCGCGCTCAGGACGACGATAAGCTCGCGCGCTATCATCTTTTTGATTGTATTGAGTGCGGTGCCTGCAGCTACGTTTGTCCAAGTCATATCCCGCTGGTCGAGGATTACCGTGAAGCCAAAAGCCGCCTGCGCCACCAACAAATAGAGACGGCCAAGGCAGAACACGCCAAACACCGCTTTGAGTTTCGTCAGGCGCGCTTGGCCAGAGAAGAGGCGGAAAAGCAGGCGCGTCGCCATGCCAGACTCGCCCAGACTAAATCGCCCACATCCAATAACCGTGCGGACGCCACGGCTCAACCAGCATCAACCGCAATGCCGTCAGCCGCTCCCCAAACTGATCTGCGCAGCCTGCGTATTGCGCAATCGGCGGCCAAGGCAGCCGTTAGAAAAGCGGAAAAAGTGCTCGCTCGCGAGGCTCAGCAGGCGCCCCATGAGTCTCATGAAGACCTGGAAACGCAGCTGGCGACCGCCCGGGAAAACCTTAAAGTTGCCGATTTGCAGTTGGCGCAGGCGCGTGAAAATACACAGGCATCAACCGAGGAGTCCCCATGAGCATGCTGCATGCCTCACATGCCAACGACGCCTCTTCGGCTGGCACTACTGCACCACCCACCGCTTCGTTAATGCGCTGGGTAATAATAGCTACGTTGCCCGGCATAATCGCCATGACCTACTGCTTTGGCCTGGGCGTGCTGAGCAATATTGTCCTGGCAGCCGCGCTTGGAGTGTTGTTTGAAAGCGGTGTGCTTTATCTTCGAAAGCGCCCCATAGCGCCTGCCTTGAATGACTCAAGCGCCCTGCTCACCGGCGTGCTACTGGGCGTCTCGTTGCCGCCGGCGAGCCCCTGGTGGCTAATCGGCGTGGGAATGATTGCCGCCGTGGTAGTTGCCAAGCAGCTTTATGGCGGCCTGGGGCATAACCCCTTTAATCCCGCCATGGTGGGCTATGCTCTTTTACTCGTCTCGTTTCCCACCTACATGACGCTTTGGGCACCTCCTCAGCCTTTGATAAGCGATACGCTCTGGGCGCAAATAATGGGCACCTTGCCTATAGCGAATATCGATGCACTGAGCGGGGCAACACCGTTGGATGCCTTTAAACAAAAAGCGCAGGGCATGCCTGCCTTCCAGTTCTGGGCAAGCGACCCGCTACCTGATGGCACACTTGAAGCCTGGCGCCTTATCAGCTTGGCCTGGCTAGCGGGGGGTGTTCTGCTTCTATGTAAACGTATTGTCAGCTGGCATATCCCAACAGCGATGCTGGGAAGCCTGCTGATAATGGCCACGCTGTTTTACATGGCCGACGCCGATGGGTTTGCATCGCCCGTTTTTCATCTATTAACCGGCGCTACGCTGTTTGGGGCTTTCTTCATTGCCACCGACCCAGTATCCGCCGCAACCAGCCGGCGCGGCAAACTGCTTTACGGGGCAGGCATTGGTTTTTTGATCATCGTGATTCGCAACCTGGGCGGGTATCCGGACGCCGTAGCTTTTGCCGTACTGCTGATGAATCTGTGTGTGCCGCTCATTGACCTGTATACGGTGCCCAACCCCATGGGCCACCCCAAACGCATATTGGGAGCGCCGCGATGACAGCCATGAGCGCCATGCGGCACGGGGCGATAACCCTGGGAATCTTTGCTTTGATAACGGCGGGCAGTGTCGCGCTAACCCGCGCGTTTACCGCAGAGCGTATTAACGAGCACCGCGAAGCTTACCAGCATCGTCAGCTGCAGGCGGTGCTGCCGCCCACATTGGCTAACATCCCTACTTCCCAATTGCTGGATAGCACCTTTGAGCTACCCGAGTCGGCCGCCCTCGGCCATCGTGGAAACGCCATCGGCTGGCGCATTAGCAGCAACGGGCATCGTGCCGTCATCCTGCCGGTCATTACCCACCAGGGCTACAGCGGTGAGATAGATTTACTCGTCGGCATTGATGAGCAGCAGCGCATTAGCGGCGTACGCGTTACCTATCATCAGGAAACTCCAGGGTTGGGTGACAAGATTGAGGCCCGGCGCAGCGACTGGATTACCCGTTTTAATGGATTGCATCTAGAGGAGCTGCCACCCGACGCCTGGGGCGTCAAGAAGGATGGCGGCCAGTTTGACGGTTTTACCGGCGCCACGATTACCCCACGCGCGGTTATTAATGCCGTTCATGACGCCTTGCAGTACGCAGCGCATACTCCGCTTCTTTTCAACATAGAGGAACCATCCCCATGAGTCAGTGGCATACGCTAACCCGACAAGGCCTGTGGACCAGCAACCCAGCGCTGGTGCAGCTGCTGGGGCTGTGCCCCCTGCTCGCGGTGAGTACCACCGTCGTGAACTCCCTGGGCCTTGCCATTGCCACGTTGTTTGTCATGGTTGGCTCAAGCACTGCCGTATCACTGGTACGCAATCAGGTTCCCAGCGCCATACGGCTGCCTGCCTTTGTCATGATCATCGCCGCCTTTGTAACATGTGCAGAGCTGTTGATGGCCGCCTATGCTTACCCGCTTTATCAGCTGCTGGGCATTTTTATTCCGCTAATCGTGACCAACTGCGCCATTCTAGGCCGTGCCGATGCGTTTGCTTCTCGCCAGCCGGTAGGTCTTGCCGCACTCGATGGCCTGATGATGGGTATTGGCTTTGGTAGCGTGCTAGTCGTCCTTGGCGGGCTGCGTGAACTGCTTGGACAAGGCACGCTGCTCAGCGATATGGCGCTGCTGCTTGGCCCTATTGCGGCCAATTGGCAGCTTACCCTGGTAGAGGATTATCAGTTTCTGTTTTTTGTTCTGCCGCCCGGGGCTTTTTTCGTTGCCGGCATGCTGATTGCGCTGAAAAACGTGCTGGACCAGCACAGCGCCACGCGCACCCTACCTGCGGCGGCCTCACCGCGCGCAGAACGTCGCGTCCGAGTCACCGGCATAATCAAGTAACCGTAGAGACACGCCATGAATGCCCAAAAGCGCCATGAAATTTTTGCTCGCCTGCAGGCAGCGGATCCTCACCCTACCACTGAACTCAACTGGACCACGCCTTTCGAACTGCTGGCCGCGGTTTTGCTCTCCGCGCAAGCAACCGATGTAGGTGTCAACAAGGCTACCGCGCGGCTCTACCCCGTTGCCAATACGCCCCAGGCTATCATCGATCTGGGTATCGATGGGCTTAAAGCGCATATCAAGACGATCGGCCTTTATAACACCAAGGCTGAAAATCTAATGAAGACCTGCCATATTCTGGTTAATCAACATGCAGGTGAGGTTCCGAAAACGCGTAGCGCGTTAGAAGCTTTACCGGGCGTGGGGCGTAAAACCGCCAACGTGATTCTTAATACGGCGTTTGGTCAGCCAACCATTGCGGTAGATACGCATATCTTTCGCGTTTCAAACCGTACCGGTATTGCCAAGGGTAAGAATGTCGTTGAGGTTGAGCAGAAGCTGATACGCCATGTGCCCAAGGGCTTCAGGCAGGACGCCCATCACTGGTTGATACTTCACGGCCGGTATACCTGTATTGCGCGCAAGCCCCGTTGCGGAAGCTGCATAATCGAAGATCTGTGTGAGTTCCCGGATAAAACCGAACTCGCGTAGTCTTCTCAATTAGGAGGCCCTTATGCCGATGCCTGCCACCCTGCTGCATAACCAGCCCATCGAGCAGCGCATCGATGCGCTGCTGGCGCTCTCACGCCAGCACGCTGAACACTTTTGCAGCCCCGGCGCCTGGCTTTCGCGCCAGCGTTATCTGGCGCAGCACCCAACGTCCATTGTGGTCATGAAGTGCATGGATGGGCGTATCCATATCCCCCACGCTACCCGCACACCTTTGGGCATTATCACGCCGTTTCGTAACCTGGGCGGGATTTTCGATTTGGGCTGGCCGTATCTGGGAGAACTATTAACTGACACGGTGATGAGCGCCACGAATGCCGGGCGGGGCACGTTACTGCTGATTACCTATCACTTCTCCCAGGGCGACCCGGCGCGGGGGTGTGCCGGCTTCGCCTGTGATACCCAGGCTGCCAAGGCGCATGCCCATGCCATTGCCCAGCAGGCCGGCGAGCTATTTGGCGAAGACCATCAGCAGGTATATCCGCTGGTCTGCGGTTTTGAAACAGACAGCGATGCGCTAATACTTCATGGCCAGAACAGCGCGTTATTGGATATACGCCAATGGGTAGGAAAGCCCGCGGACTCGCTGAGCGCGCAATTACAAACCATCTGCTCCGACATGCCCGCAGATATGCGTCGCGACTTGCTTCCCTTGCTGGAAGGCAATCTGGCGCACGTGAGCGAATTACAGGGCATCAAACGAACACTGGATATCGAGCATCGCGAGTGGGCGATCTGTATTGGTCGAGGATTCGACTTTCTTCACGTACCCAATACTGCACTGATTATCGGCCCCTACGGCCCTGATCTAGCCGAGCCTATCGGGACCGCCGCGGCAATCATCGAGGCTAATATGCAGGCCGAGCGCATACCTGATGATGGCTTTATGCTGCTCGCCTCTACGCCTTACCATCACAGCGGCGTTGACCGGGCGCGAGCGATGCTGAAGTCGCGATTCTTATCTGAATTTGCCGAAGGCGTCATACAACGTGAGCACCCGGCATTAGCGCAAAAAATGCGTTGCCACACGGCCGTAGTGCACTGGCCTACTCGGCGCCTGGACGCCATTTCTCCACGCTGAGTTAACCTGCCACGGCTTGATTGTAGGTCAAAAGACCTTGATAGGCTGTCCGCCAAGCGGGCCACTCCCAATCGGCCGTATCCAGCCGGTTTGGGCGTGATTCAGGGGCATTCAGCCATGCATATAAACGTTGATAAAGCCCTTCCGGGGTGCCGTTAAAGCGGTATTCAGCTGGATAAAGCTCCGGAAAGCAAAGTCTATCCGGCACCAATGGCAAGGCGCCCCGCTGAGCGGCTTCCATGATCGCCAGACCTTGAAATTCGTGCCAAGTAGTCGATACCACGATACCGGCGGTGGCCAGCAGTTCACGATACTCAGTTTCCGGTTGTGGCCCCCAAGCAACGATATGCGCGGCCAGCTTCTCCTGGGCCGTCTCAAAAATGGCCGGTATCTTGCGAAAACGCTGTCCGAGGACGGCCAGCTCAAACTCCACGCCCTGCTCGCTCAAAGCGATCAAGACATTAAAGAAGTCTTCCGGGTTTTTGTCATACTCCCAGCGATGGTTCCATACAATACGCCGCGGGTTGGGTCGGCTAACGAACGCACTATTTAAAGGGCCGAGCGGTACCGGCAATACATGGGCTCGCGCGCGCAACGCTTCAAGCGGTTTTGCTGCCGGCAAGTTCTCGGGCATCTTTTTCAGGAATGTCCGTACCCCGTTAAAAAACGAGTCGCGGTTATAAGCAGTGTTAAAGACCAGGGTATCGGCGGCAAGTGCCGCGTATATATTGACCATCTTGGCCTCTACCTGAGGCATCTGATCGCTGGATTCCGGGTAGGCAAACTGGTTTTCATGAAAATAGACGATCTTTTTTGCCCGACCCAGGTGCGGAAAAAGCCCCACCAGCGTTGCCATATCCACCATGGAGGTTGCCAGCACCACGTCATAGGGCTGGCTGAGCGTCTCATGTTCTTTTAGCCACCAGCTCAGCGGGTTACCGCGTACTCGCCAGGCGAAATGGCGCGGCGGCAGGCTTAACGTCTGCCAGCTTACCCCTTGCATATTGGTCATCAGGCTATCTGCCCAGTAACGGTGGCTAACCGCTTCATACGCTGAAAGTAATAAAACGCGCATTAAAACCCTTGTCTTAAAACCTTGCATTAAAAACCCTGGTGTTCCAGCTTATCAGCCAGCGATTCTAGCACGTCGATCCCTTGCACATCGGTTGCCAGCCAGGGCAGCGTGGGCCGGGAGAGATGCTCAAACAGCTGATCAATACGCACAAGATAGGTAGCCTCCTGCTCACGCCTCGCCTGCATGAAGGCACCATCCGCCTCCACAGGTATCACCCGGTTAACCAGCACGCCCGCCACGTTAATCTTAACCTCTTCCAAGGCGCTGACGGCTCGCTGTGTCTCGAGTATGGGCAATCTCTCCGGGGTCATGACGAATAAAAAGCTGCACGCCTTGGCATCCTCAATACGGCGCCGTGCTTGGTGAAACAGCCGCCGACGGTTGATCAGCGTTTCTGCTATCTCGCGGGTACGCTCATCCAGACCGGAAAGCGCATCTTCCGTGGGGTTATCAAAGGGAGTGGCCACATCCTGCCCACGTGATGGAGTGAGATGCTTAAGCACACCGCTCAATTCAGCCGATTTGCGATTATGTGCGAGCAGGCCATCGGTCCAGGCCGCCATGGCTTCGGGCAGGGTTAAAAGACGCAGCGTATGTCCGGTAGGTGCCGTATCGATAATCACCAAGTCATAAGGTGCCTCGTCATCCAGAATCAGCCGAGCCAGCCGCTCGAGCAGTGCCGCTTCCTGAGTGCCGGGTGATTGACGCGTCAGACGCATTTGCCGCTCTAGCTCCTGCATCATTTCAGGCGCGGCGAAGCGGCGCATTTGCTGGGTAACCCGGTTTAAATGAGCTTCGACCTCCTTATCGGGATCAATCTCCATGGCATCCAGGTTCGGCAGCAAGCGGCGTGGCACATCCCCCAGAGTGCGGTCAAACACATCGCCCAGGCTGTGCGCAGGGTCGGTTGAAACCACCAGCACGCGCTTGTTGCGCCTGGCCGCAAGAACCGCCAAAGAAGCTGCAACGGTTGTTTTACCCACGCCACCTTTACCGCCTACCCATAGTAAGCGGCGGTTGAGAACTGATTGCATAGGTTACCTATCTATAAGTTCATTCATCCAGGATCTATTAACCTAGAAATGATGCGTTAGCAGCAGCGAAAATGGTCCAGTGGCGAATGCTCCATGCCCATTCGCGTATGCCAATCGTGAAAACGCTCAAGCAGTAGGGGCTGAAGTTCCAGCGTGTAGTAGGCTGCGGGGTTAGGCATCCCCATCATTTCTGAAAAGACCAGCAGCATGAACAGGTCGTCTTCATCACGGCGCGCCCGTGCAATGGCTCCACGGTAGCGCGCGCTGTAGACCTCTTCGGTAAAAAAACGGGCCTGCCCTAGCCAGGCCCGCAACGTATCACGCTTGGATGACGGCTCTTTATCCGAGTCATCGCGCATTATGATGCCCTCTTATTTAATCGCCTTGAGCTGCTATTTCAGCACGCGAGCGCTTAAGGGCTGCGGCACACTCCATCGCAACCAAAATGGCCGCCATCAGCACCACAATATCCATCACTAACAGGAACATGTTGCCTTGCTCCCAGAAGGTACGCAGCTGTATGAGCAGTGCCAGAATAGTCATTACCAGCAAAAAGCACAGAGGCGCCAGGGTGTACCACATGGGGCGTCTCAGGCGTACCAACATAACGGTGATGATCAGCAGCGTTAACCCGGCCAGCAACTGGTTAGTGGTGCCAAACAGCGGCCAGATAATCAAACCACCGGAGCCATTCGCACCGCCGGCGCCAAATGCCAGTAAAAGGCAGGTGCCAACGGCAAGCGCGGTTGCCAGCGAGGGTTTTTTCATCCATTGCTGGTTATAGATATCTCCCCACTCCTGGAAGATATAGCGCTGTAAACGAAGCCCGGTATCCATGGTAGTGCCCGCAAACAGCGCGGCCATTACGGTTAGAAGCGTGGCCGCAGTGGCTTCGGGCAAGCCAAGTCCGTTATGAATAATAAATGCCCCACCTTGCACAAACGCGTTAACTCCGCCCTGGCCAAAGGCGCTGTACATGGTCTGCCAATCACCAAATGTCGCAAACCCTGCCGTGGCAGCCAAAATAGCCGCTAGCGCCAGCATGCCTTCGCCTACCGCACCAAAGTAGCCCACAAACCGAGCGTCAGTTTCTTTATTGAGCTGCTTGGAAGTGGTACCTGAAGAGACCAGCCCGTGGAAGCCTGATATTGCCCCGCAGGCAATCGTTACAAAAAGCAGCGGAATCATCGAAGGCGTACCGGCAGGCACATTGTCATTAAAGGCAGGCGCGACCAGTATTGGGTTAAGCAGCACAAGCGCTCCATAAAGAATCAGCAGGCCAATAAATAGCTGCAAACCGTTGATGTAGTCTCGTGGCTGCAGCAGCATCCATACTGGTAAAAGTGAAGCAATGGCCGCGTAGCCAAATAGAATCAGGATCCAGATCGCGTTACCCGACATCCCGGCAACTTCGGCAGGCATTTGGACAGGCACCATAGGGCCAATACCAATAAGCGCATAAAGAGCGATGACGCCTAATACAGACACTACCGCTAGGCTCATTTTCCGCCGATAAATCATCTGGCCAATGATGAGCGCCACAATAATGGCTCCCCACACCGGTACCACCGCACTGGGGAAATTCATCATCAACCCGGCAATCACGACGGCAAACACGGCATTAACCATAAGCAGCACTAAGAAGATCACGATCATGAAAATGCTGCGTGCCCGCTTACCCACCACATCGCCCGTTAACGCGCCTACCGATTTGGCTTTATTGCGTACGCTTGCCCAAATAGCGCCAAAATCGTGTACACCGGCAAAAAAGATGGTGCCAAATACAACCCATAAAAACGCCGGTGCCCAGCCCCATATCACTGCTATAGCAGGCCCTACTATGGGTGCCGCCCCAGCCACCGAGGTAAAGTGGTGCCCCCAGAGCACAAAGCGGTTAGTCGGCACATAGTCGATGCCGTCTTCAAATTCATGAGCAGGGGTTTTGAAGTTGGGGTCTAACTGGTAGATCTTTTGAGCAATAAATTTGGAATACAGAAAGTATCCTAAAGCCATTGCCCCAAGTCCGATTAATAACAGAATAACAGCACTCATATGCGCGGCTCCTTTGGTAATGATTGTTGTTGTTTATTAAAACCAAGGCACGTATAGGTGTTTCTGTGTATATGTTGGTACGGGTTCGCCCTTACGTCTATGTCTAAATCCCTTTGAACCCTCCCCTTTACCCAAAAGTCGTAAGCTGACATCCACATTCATTTTCTATTCGGCCAAGGTCGCCTTGGCCCGCTCGGCTTGGCTATCTACACTCGTATAGAGGCAGGCTTTTTTAAATAACAACCAATTAGGTGGACTCGATGGCAAACGTGCTGGTGGTCGATGATGAACCGAATATTGTGCTATCGATCGAGTTTTTGATGGAGCAGGCGGGCTTTAACGTCACTAGCGCTGCCAACGGCGAACAGGCACTTGAGAGTGTGGCAGCCCATGCGCCCGATATCCTGTTACTAGATATCAGCCTACCCGGCATAAGCGGATTTGACGTGCTGGAAGCTCTGCGTAGCCGCCCTTCGACGGCGCATTTGCCTGTCATCATGCTGACCGCCCATGGTCGAGAGGTTGAGCGCGAAAAAGGCACGGCCCTCGGTGCAGATGCCTATATTACCAAGCCGTTTTCCACCCAGGCGCTTGTCGATCAGGTGCACGCTCTTTTGGGTGAAAAAGCCTCATGATCCCTAAAGGGCTGCCCAAGCGCCAGCGCCTGATCGGTGCTTGGCTGCTGTTGAGCGGCGTAAGCCTTTTAGGCGGAGCCTTGTTTGCTGCATGGCTTGAGAGCCAGCTTGCCATAGCCGGCGGCTACCGGGCACTGCTTTGGCTGGGTTGCTTTTCAGGGGGCGTTACACTGTTTTGCATGGGCCTGCTGTTTGAGCGCATGTTGTTCACCCCCCTGCGCCAGCTACAGGCGCAGCTTGCCAGGCTGGTGGCTAACCCGGAAGCGGAGAACACCTTACCTCCGCAAGGCTGGCTTAAAGGCTTAGGTCCGGATTTACGCCGTGTTGAAGAGAGCTGGCGAACTGATCGCTGCCGTTTGCATAAAGCACATGCCGACGGCGCCCGAAGTGCAACGCGGATTCGGCGAGAGCTTGAAGCACTGCTTCAAGTACTTGAAGTACCGCTACTGCTCTACGATAAACACCGCCGTTTAATGCTCTTTAATCAGGCGGCTGAGCAGTTTTTTTCGGGCACACCGAGCCTGGGACTGGGTAAGCGACTGGACGCCCTGTTTCCGCTTGCGAGCTTGCAGCAACCCCTTAGCCAGCTACCCGCTGATGGCACCCATCGTGAGCTATTGATACCTTGTGATAATCGTTGGTTAAAAGTCATTATCCGCCGTGTGCCTGAAAGTCATGACGAAACGCTGATTACCTGTAGCGATGCAACAGCCGCCTGGTCAAACGAAAGGGGCGTTCGCGCAGAGCTGGCTCAAATGCTCACCCCGCTGCGCCAGCATACGGCAAGCTTGGTAACTGCCACGGATGCATTGGGAAAGTTGCGCCAACACGATTACGAAAGTGGCTCGCTAGGCCATCGTTTGGAACAGGTAGCCCATGAAGAAAGTATCGCGCTGAGCGAGGCAGTGGCCAGGATTGGCGAGCTAATTGAAACGGTACAGCAGCAAGGCGAGCGGCTTACTTCTATCTGGTCCAATGATTTTTGGCATACGCTGGACGATCACCTAGACCCGGCCCATCGTCTGATTACCCCAATTGGAATGCCTGTCTGGTTCAAGGGCGACGCTCCAGCGCTGATGGCCCTGTTTAGCTCGCTGGTTCAACAGCTGAGCCACTATATGGCAGGCAGCTTCTTTGAAGGCGAAGCCTCCCTTGGCCATAAGCATGTCTATCTTGATTTGATTTGGAAAGGCAAACCGATACCCGAGCGCGAGCTTGCTGTCTGGCGTCATCAGTCGCTGACCACGTTACCGCTAAGCCCAAGCGTTGCAGACGTGCTGCGCCAGCACGCCAGCGACGTTTGGAGCATTCAGGATGCTGACGATCAGCACGCTCGCCTGCGTTTACCCCTGCCTTTTGCTGAGCAGTTTGATGCGCCCCGAACAGTCGCGCCACGGCCTGAATTCCATGATTTCGGCATAGCGGATCTGCCCTCACCGGACACAGCGTTGGCTAACTGCCCATTACGTAGCCTTGAGCTGGTGATTTTTGATACGGAAACGACGGGCCTGGAACTACGTAAAGGCGATAGCGTCATCAGTATTGGCGCTTGCCGCATCGTCAACGCCCGCCTATTGGCAAGCGATGTCTTCGATCAGTACGTCAATCCACATAAACCCATATCCCCTGCCAGTACGGCCATTCATGGCATTACCGATAACGATGTCGTTGACGCTCCCGCCCTGAAAGCGGTACTGGAGAGCTTTCGCGAGTATGTTGGGGACGCCATTTTACTCGCTCATAATGCCGCCTTTGATATGCTCGCGATCAGCCAGAAAGGCATTACATTCGACATGCCCATTCTAGATACCCTGCTGATATCCAGGGCGCTTGACGAAGCGCTTGATGGCCACGACCTCGATAGCCTGGTGGAGCGCTACTCCCTGAACCTTCCCTCTGGAATGCGGCATACCGCACTCGGGGACGCCCGCGTTACCGCTGAGCTGTGGTTGGCACTACTGCCACGTCTTGAAGCGCGCGGTGTTAATACCCTTGAACAGCTGTTGAGCTTTCAGGCCAACGCTTTTGACCGTGAGGATGCCAGCGCCTCATGACGCCTTTAAACCCACGCTATCGTGAAAGGCTACTGGCGCTGGTAATTCTGGCGCTAGTACTTTTCTGCCCGCCGGTGCTGCTGATCATTGATCGTCTGCCTTCTTCCAGTATTGGCTGGTTGCCAGGATATCTTTTTGGCGCATGGGCCGTGATCATCGGCCTGACGGCTTGGCTCATGGAACACCCTAAAAGACGATGACCATGCGAACCGATGTGCTGCTACTCTGTGCAGTGTTTGGCTACCTGGGCCTGCTATTTCTGGTTGCCGCCTGGGGCGACCGGCGGGCCGAGCAAGGCCGTTCCATTATTGGCTCGCCAACGGTTTACGCGCTGTCCATTGCCGTTTACTGCACGGCCTGGACTTTCTATGGCAGCGTGGGCCGAGCGGCTCAGTTTGGCCCCAGTTTTTTGCTTATCTACCTGGGACCAACGCTTGCGATGCTGCTGTCGCCATTTATCATTCGCAAGATGGTACGTATTGCCGCACGTCAGCGCATCACCTCCATAGCCGATTTCATAAGCGCTCGCTATGGCAAAAGCACCGGCCTTGGTGCGCTGGTCGCATTGATTTCACTGATTACCATTACGCCGTATATTGCGCTGCAACTAAAAGCCATTACCGTAAGCCACGCGGTACTTATCAGTTACCCCCAAAGCGCTGAGTCAATCCTATACAACGAACGTTTCTGGATGGACCGTTCACTCTGGGTCGCGCTGGTACTGGCCGTATTTATCATTTTATTCGGCACGCGTCATTTGGATGCCAGCGAACGTCATGAAGGAATGGTCGCAGCCATTGCCCTTGAATCATTGGTCAAACTGATCGCGTTCCTGGCCGTGGGCATCTTTATCGTCTTCAGTCTGTTTGAAGGTCCAAGCGCACTGTTTGCTCAAGTCGCAAACACGCCAGCATTAAATGGACTAATGCACCTTGAGAGCGTGCCAGGCGGCGTTACCGGTTGGGTAGGAATGCTCATTCTTGCCTTTTTGGCTTTTTTAACCCTACCCCGCCAGTTTCAAGTGTTGGTGGTTGAAAATGTCGATGAACAGCATTTGGCCCGTGCCAGCTGGCTGTTTCCGCTCTACCTGCTGTTAATCAACCTGTTTGTCATTCCCATTGCACTGGCGGGCTTGCTACTGGATGCAGGGGACCCGGATAGCTTTGTACTTACCCTACCGCTTTCTGCAGGACTTGAAGGCCTGCCTTTACTGGTTTTTATTGGAGGGCTTTCCGCTGCCACCGGCATGGTGATTGTCGAAACCATCGCGCTTTCCACCATGGTCAGTAATCAGCTGGTCATGCCGCTATTGTTGCGCTTCAAAAAGCTTCATGCGGGAAGCACCGGTGAGCTTGCCCACTGGCTATTGCGAATACGCCGCGTGGCGATCTTGCTCATCCTGCTGCTGGGTTATCTCTACCATGCCCTTATTGGTGACACCTACAGCCTGGTGACTATTGGATTGGTATCGTTTGTAGGCGCGGCCCAGTTTGCGCCAGCGCTGCTTATTGGCCTTTACTGGCGGGGTGCCACGCGGCGCGGCGCCATGATGGGCTTGATCGCCGGATTCCTTACCTGGAGCTATACCCTGCTGCTACCTGGCTTTGCCCAATCCGGCTGGCTGGATACGGCCCTGCTGGCAGATGGCCCCTGGGGTGTTAGTTGGCTTACTCCCTACGCGCTATTTGGACTTGATGGCTGGGATATCTATAGCCACTCACTGCTCTGGAGCATGCTCATCAATGTAAGCCTGCTGGTAGGTATTTCACTGTTTACACACCCCTCGCCCCTTGAACAGACTCAGGCGGCGCTATTTACTGAAGCGCTGCACCCTAACTTGCCGACTACAGCACTTCAACGCGGGCAGACAACCCAAGGCGCGCTGCACGAGTTGCTGATTCGCTATCTGGGACTTAAGGCAGCCCAACGGGTTTTTAAAAAGCACTCGAATCGTTTTGAGTTAGTCCAGCAGGATCAGCCAGCGTCTGATGACTTGATCATGCGCGCTGAACAGGCCCTGGCGGGTTCACTAGGCAACGCCTCTGCTCGCATACTTATCAACTCGGTGGTTCGAGGAGAAGCCCTGGATATAGAATCCTTATTGAGCATGCTGGATACCACTACCCAAACCCTGGAGTACAACCGAAGGTTAAAACAGAAATCCGATGAGCTGGCGCGCATTGGCAATGACTTGCAACGTGCTAACGACCGTCTGCGCGAACTTGATCGTTTAAAGGACGAGTTTGTGGCCATGGTGAGCCATGAGCTGCGTACGCCGCTAACGTCCATCCGCGCGTTTGCAGAAATTCTGGCAAGCCAACCCGCCATTGCCGAGCCAAAACGACAGCATTTCCTGAACGTTATGGTGCTTGAAAGCCAACGCCTTTCAAGACTGATCGATGAAATACTGGACCTGGCCCAACTGGAAAGTGGTCGTATGCCACTGCATGCGATGCCTCTGGATCTAGCGGCACTGGCGGATCATAGCGTGGAGACAGTAGCCAGACTTCATGAGGATCGCAATATTCGTCTTGACGTTACCATCGACGAACGCCCGGCCCAGGTAGTGGGCGACGCCGACCGTCTAGAGCAAATCATTCTCAACCTGCTAGATAACGCCAGTAAGTTTGCTAACCCCGCAGACCCACGAATTCTTCTGCGGCTTTATAAAAAGCAGCAGCATGTTTACCTGTGCATTGAAGATAATGGAGTAGGTATAGCAGAGAGCGCTCGCGAACTGGTTTTCGAGAGATTCCACCAGTTACAAGCAGATAATCAATTAACCAGCCAACGCCCCAAAGGTAGCGGGTTGGGGTTACCCATCAGCCGGGCAATTGCCACACACCTTGGCGGCAAGCTTTGGGTGGAGGATCCGCAAGTACTCAGTGGGGCCTGTTTTGTGCTAGAGCTTCCTGAAGAAGCCTCGACTGAATAGGAAAGCTTGATGGGCGTGCGTTAACGTCTAGCGCTATTGAATGTCTTACTGGCGACGGTTCCCCACCTGCCTGACGAGGGTCGGGCTCAAACATGGCCTCGCCCACTTCATCAATATAGCGCTGCGCTTTGGTAACCATCATCGCATCACAAGCCTCGCGGGCTGGCAGCATATCCGAGCGTTCAAACCGATGTTCGCGGGGTTCACCGCTCGCATTTGCCTGGCTGATGTAGCCACTGACACGGTATTGGCCGCTTTGTTGATCAGGCTGTGACACGATCAGAAAGCCTTTATATTCAACCGGCTCAGCGGCTTTCATGTTGGCCTTGGGAGTTTTTTCACGTTCCCCACCAAAAAGTCCTGATAACAGCTTTTTTAACATACCGGTTCCTGCCGTGTTAAAAAGCGGCAGGGAAACCCTGCCGCTTTTATCGGGATCAGCTCTGCTGGCGACCTTTACCTGCAGCAATGCGCAGGCGTAAGGCATTAAGCTTGATAAAGCCTTCCGCGTCTTTCTGGTTGTAAGCACCCGCATCGTCTTCAAACGTGGCAATAGACTCATCGAAGAGTGATTGCTCGGACTTGCGTCCTACGACGGTGGCATTGCCCTTATAGAGCTTCATACGCACAACGCCCGAGACGTTTTTCTGGGTTTCATCAATGGCCGCCTGCAGCATGCGACGCTCAGGGCTCCACCAGTAACCGTTGTAGATCACTTCTGCGTATTTCGGCATTAGCTGATCTTTCAGGTGAGCTTCTTCGCGGTCAAGCGTCAGCGATTCGATTGCCCGGTGAGCGCGCAGCATGATGGTGCCCCCTGGAGTTTCGTAGCAACCACGAGACTTCATGCCTACATAGCGGTTTTCAACGATGTCCAAGCGACCAATGCCGTTGTCGCCGCCCACCTTGTTGAGCTTCTCAAGCACTTCATGAGCTTTGAGAGCTTCGCCGTCGATCGCCACGATATCGCCTTTCTCAAACGTCAGCTCGACGTAAGTAGGCTGATCGGGTGCAGCTTCTGGAGAAACGCTCCAGCGCCACATATCGTCTTCGGCTTCGGCCCACGGGTCTTCCAGAATGCCGCCTTCATAAGAGATATGCAGCAGGTTGGCATCCATTGAATAAGGAGATTTTTTCTTTTTGTTGGAAAAATCCACCGGGATATTGTGCTCTTCGCAATAAGCCATCAGCTTTTCACGCGAAGTCAGATCCCATTCACGCCACGGCGCAATGACTTTAACGCCGGGTTTGAGAGCATAGCCGCCTAGTTCAAAGCGTACCTGATCGTTACCTTTACCGGTGGCACCGTGCGAAATGGCATCCGCGCCGGTTTCGTTGGCGATTTCGATCAAGCGCTTGGCGATCAGCGGGCGCGCAATCGAAGTACCCAGCAGGTACTCGCCTTCATAAATCGTGTTGGCACGGAACATCGGGAAGACGTAATCGCGAACAAACTCTTCACGCAGATCTTCAATGTAAATTTCTTTAACACCCAGCGCCTGTGCCTTCGCGCGTGCCGGCTCGACTTCTTCGCCTTGACCGATGTCGGCAGTAAAGGTCACCACCTCGCAGTTGTAAGTCTCTTGCAACCACTTAACGATTACAGATGTGTCCAGGCCGCCTGAATATGCCAGCACAACCTTTTTGACATCGGACATTCTTTGCTCCTTTTTATAAAAGCAATTTCACCAGAAAATGCAGCGCCAGCCATCGCGCCGCATGCGAAATAAACCCCGAGTATAGCGTTCTCTATGCTCAGCGAATACCGTCAACGACGCCTTAAGAAGAAAGCTGCTAGAATCACACCATCGAAGAGGCGGCTTGCCGCCCATTTTTGACCGATTACTCGCTTTACTAAGGAGAGCTGCATGAGCGAGGCAATTGCCCGCGAATTAATGGCCCAACGTTTTCGCAGTTATCTGCCGGTTGTCATTGATTTAGAAACGGGTGGCTTCAATGCCCAAAGTGATGCCGTGCTTGAGATTGCAGCCGTCACGCTCACCATGGACCCTGAAGGAAATCTGCTGCCTGACGCGACCTATGCCTATCACATTCAGCCTTTTGAAGGCGCCAATGTTGAGCAGTCCGCGCTTGATTTTACCGGCATCAATCTTGATGACCCACTGCGTCGTCAGGTAGCGCTAAGCGAATCCGAGGCACTGGGCGAACTTTTTCGCCCGATACGCAAATCGATAAAAGCCCATGGCTGCTCAAGGGCCATCCTGGTTGGCCACAACGCTGCCTTCGATCAGGGCTTTCTCAATGCGGCCGCCAACCGCTGTAACGTTAAACGCAACCCGTTCCATCCCTTTTCAAGCTTTGATACCGCAACCCTTGCCGGTCTGGTTTACGGTCAGACGGTGCTGGCCCGGGCCTGCCGCGCGGCGGGCATCGAGTTTGATAATAAAGCGGCCCATTCTGCACGTTATGATACAGAGCGTACCGCGGAGCTTTTTTGCGCAATGGTTAACCGTTACAAGGATCTAGGCGGCTGGCGTTTAGCCCAACGTGAACAAGATCTGGACGAGAGCGAATAAGCCGTTCGTTGGATGCAGCCATTATGGCTTTACGCTAAACTTCGCCACTTTGAGGCACCGGTAGTGAACGTATTCAACACTTTCTGTGTGCTCCACTTTTTCGCTTTTCAAGAGATGAGACGTTTCAATGGCTCAGCATAATGCTTTTTACGCCCAGTCAGGCGGCGTTACCGCCGTTATTAACGCCAGTGCCTGTGGCGTTATCGAAGCTTGCCGTCAGGCGCCCGAGCAGATTGGTAAAGTGTATGCCGGTCATAACGGCATCATTGGCGCGTTGACTGAAGATCTTATTGATGTAAGCCAGGAAAGTGACGAATCGATCGCTGCGTTACGCCATACGCCGGGTGGCGCGTTCGGTTCTTGCCGCTACAAGCTGAAAGATATCGACACGCATCGTGCCCAGTACGAACGCTTGATTGAAGTATTCAAAGCTCACGATATCCGTTACTTCTTCTATAACGGTGGCGGCGACAGCGCTGACACTTGCCTGAAAATTTCTCAGCTTTCTGAAAAGCTCGGCTATCCACTGACCGCTATCCACGTGCCTAAAACCGTGGATAACGACCTGCCGATTACCGATAACAGCCCGGGCTTTGGTAGCGTTGCCAAATATATCGCTACCTCTACCCTCGAAGCCTCGCTGGATATCGCCTCGATGTGTGCAACATCCACCAAGGTATTTGTTCTTGAAGTGATGGGACGCCATGCGGGTTGGATTGCTGCAGCGGGCGGGCTTGCCGGAGAAGGTGAAGGTGAGCCGCCTCATTTAATTATTTTCCCGGAGATTGCCTTCAACCGCAAAGCGGTGATGGCACGTGTTGAGGAAAGCGTTAAACAGTACGGCTACTGCGTGATTGTCGTATCCGAAGGGGCACGCTATGAAGATGGCACGTTCCTGGCCGACGCGGGCAATACCGATGCCTTTGGACATCGCCAGCTAGGCGGTGTCGCGCCGACGCTTGCGGGCATGATCAAGCAGGACCTGGGCTATAAGTACCACTGGGCGGTGGCCGACTACCTGCAGCGTGCGGCCCGTCACTTGGCTTCCAAAACCGATGTTGAACAGGCTTACGCGGTGGGCCGTGAAGCCGTGACGCTGGCGCTGGCAGGCAAAAACTCGATGATGCCGGCAATTCGGCGTGTTTCCCAGTCGCCCTACCAGTGGGATGTGATTTCCGCGCCATTATCGCAAATCGCCAACCAGGAAAAATTCATGCCACGGGACTTTATCAGCGAAAGCGGCTTTGCGATTACTCAAGCCTGCCGCGAGTACCTATCACCGCTGATTCAAGGCGAAGACTTCCCTCCGTTTGAGAATGGTTTGCCAAAAGTGGCTAAGCTCAAACTTGCCAAGGTTGAGCAAAAACTTCCTACGTTCACGCTGTAACATCACGCCGGCCGTTTAGGCCAAGGTGTAGCGGTAATTAGAAATGGGCGATGAGTTATCTCATCGCCCATTTTGTATTTATCTGCCTTTGGCATGCGCCTCAGCGCAGCAGCCAGGAAAGCACCAGCAAGAGTAGTAAAACGCCCGCGACGCCCTGCCAGAAATGACGCCGAGGCTCCTGGCGGCTGGCTTCATGTAGGACTGGGCGGCCTAGCGGCCGCCGCAAGGCATGTAAAAACTCTGATAAACGCCTGAAACGCAGTGCTCGCTGCGGGTCCAGCGCGCGTCGCAGGGCATCATCCAGCTCAGGCGATATTTCCGGATTAAGACTGCGCGAACTTCGATAGCTAAGCTCTTCAAGGTCTGTATGGCTGCGTAGCTTGTTCGGGGTCAACTGATAAGGCAGCGCTCCGGTTAGCAGCCAGTACACTGTCGAGGCCAAGGAGTACTGATCGCTGCGGCGCCCGGTACTGTCACCCAAGGCGTACTCTGGTGCGGTATGTTCATTAAAACCAATTTGTCGCAGCAGCTCGCCCGAGTGTCGGTGGCCATCCACCTCGCGCATGTGGCAGGCGCTAAAATCGTTCAATATCAGCTGGCCGTGGATATCAATCAAAATATTATCCGGGGTAATCTGCTGATGAATAATATCCCGATGGTGGAGCGCCTGCACGGCCTTGCCGAGCTGGTTGGCGATATCCAGCCGCTGAATCAGGCTTGCCTGCGGGTGCCGTTCGGCCCATTGGCGAAGCGTCTCGCCTTCCACATGCTGCATCAGGTAGTAAAGATAGCGGCGCGGCCTTGCGGGCTTCACCACCTTCACAACGAAGGGCGAATTGACCCGTTCCACCACCCACTGCTGAAGTAAAAAGTGTTCAAGGTAGGCGTTACGCAAGGAAAGCTCAGGGCTTGGTGCCTTCATGACCATCTCGCGTTCGGTATACACATCCCGCACGCGATATACCCGGGACTGGGCGTTGCGCGACAACACCTCGATGACTTCCAGGCCATCCAGACGCTCGCCAGGCGCCAACTCAGGCGGAATCGGCAGGTCACCGTAAATCAGGCCAGGGTCGTCCGGGGACTCCTCAGGAAGCTCATCAATACGCACCAGTTGAAAACAGAACTGATCGCCACCGTAACCCCTCTCCTGGGCGCGCTGCTTGGCCTCGCTTGCCAGGCGTTCGCAGGCGGCATCCAGATCGCTGACGTCCTGACGAATCAGGCGCACGTAATCCGAAGGCAGCAGCGTGCCGCGCACCCCTCGAGTGGTGAACAGGAAAATATCGCCCTGCTTGAGTCCCAGGTGGGTGTAGTCAATATCCACACTGCCATCCATCCCCAGCGCCCGGGAAGGGTAATGGTAGCCGCCTATGTCCGTTATGTGATCACGGGTTAGCTGCTCGAATTCAGCCCCGCGCAGGCGAAATACCAGCGTATCGCCCATATGAAATAGATGGGCTTCGCGCTTACGAAACACGATAACCGACATCGAAGAAACGAACCCACCCTCTTTGACGTGCTGACTCTGGCTATAGCACCAGCTATTAAGCGCGCGCAGTACCCGGGTGGCCGATGTCTTGGTATCCCAATGGTCGGGCGTGGAAAAATAGTCTGCCAAAAAGCCGCGCACGCTCAAGTCGCCTGCCTGCTTGGCCAGCGTATTGCGTGAAACGGAGTCGCTGATAACCGCACAGCCTCCTTTTACTTTCAACAGCGGTGCATCAGGAAAGCGCACCGACATGGAGCTGCGATGCAAACGCCTGTCGGGAGCAACAAACGCCTGACCATAACTGATTAGCAACTGGGCATGCCCCACTCATCCTCCTTGGCTAACCGCTCTAAAGACGTTCAAAGCCGTTATGATACACGCAACAGCGCACTTAGGATGCCCACCAAACGTCGCTATCCCTGCGATAAAAGCAAATTAGCGCTACCCTTGATCTGCAACGCGACCCTGCGCCTATATTGCATTGGTAATCTGTTGCATTGGTAATCGCACAGCCATCTTCGTATAATTCCTGAATATTCGTGCAACGCATCAATTGCTTAGCCACTGCAACACCAAGGACCCTTAAGGACTCAACGATGAACTTCGATAACATCCCTGCTGGAAAGGATTTGCCGAACGATATTTATGTGGCGATCGAGATTCCTGCGAACCACGCTCCTATCAAGTACGAAATTGATAAAGACATGGGCGCGCTGCTGGTCGACCGTTTCATGGCAACCCCGATGTTCTACCCCGCCAACTACGGCTTTATTCCTCATACGCTAGCTGATGATGGCGATGCGTTAGATGCATTGGTTGTCACTCCGCATCCGGTAGCGCCGGGTAGCATTATCCGTGCACGTCCCATCGGCATTCTGAACATGACCGATGAAGCCGGTGAAGATGCCAAGCTGGTATGCGTACCGCACCCCAAACTCAGCACGTTGTATGATGACGTCCAGGAAGTTACCGACCTGCCTGAGCTGCTGCGTCAGCAAATTGCGCATTTCTTCGAGAACTATAAGGATCTTGAGAAAGGCAAGTGGGTAAAAGTTGAGTCCTGGGAAGGTGTTGAAGCCGCTCGCAAGGCTATCGAAAAAGCAGCTGCGGCTTACCACAAAGCGTAAAGTGAACTAAACGCCGCTGTTTGTTTCTTAAGAAGGCCGCCTTTTAGGCGGCCTTCTTATATATGCGGCAGAGGGTGCGCGGCTTAGCTACTTGACCGCCCTTGAAGCGGGACGATTAAAATACTCGTCTCCTCATACGCCGCCTTGTTATGGCTACTTTTCTATTACATCGCCGTTAAGGATATTTCGTGTTATCCATGAAACGCCTCGGTTTATTTCTGCTGCTTTGCTGGTTACCGCTACTGGCCCACGCGCAATGGTTTTCCTCCAGTCAAAACGATCAGTTTCTGCCAGTCATGGAGGCCTTTCAGGCTAATGCCTGGCATGACGGTGAAACGCTTTATATTGGTGTGGATAGCGCCGAGGGCTACTACCTTTACCGCCACCAGTTCGCGGTTGAAAGCCAAACGCTTTCCGTAAGCCTAGGTGAACCAGTTCTTCCGGAAGGCACGTTTATCACGGATGAATTTCTGGGCGATGTATATACCTTTCGTGATCGGCTGGTGTTTGGGACCCCACTTGATGATGCCTACTCAGGCCCAATTGATGTGGAACTCACCTTCCAGGGCTGCGCCGATGCCGGACTTTGCTACCCTCCCGAACGCGTAACCCTGCAAGCCGCTGAATCAGAGCCGCCGGCTCAGTACGCCGCATGGCTTGATGAAAATGCAGAGCCCAATATTGACAAGGTGCCTGATAACAGCTCGATAGCGCACTCATCATTAAACACGCCACAAAGTGCCGATAGCCGTTTTAGCAGCTTATTGAGCGAAACAAGCCTGCCCTTAGCATTAGGACTCTTTTTCATTGCCGGGCTCGGGCTTACGTTTACCCCCTGCGTCTTGCCCATGCTGCCAATTCTTTCCTCGATTATCGTCGGCCAGAACCCTACCCGGCCGCGCGCCTTCGTTCTCTCGGCAAGTTATGTGCTGGGCATGGCAATTACCTATGCACTGGTTGGCGTTTTGATGGGGCTATTTGGAGCCGGCCTCAACTTGCAGGCTCGCCTTCAGTCGGCACCGGTGTTGATCACTTTTGCTCTTTTATTCACGCTGTTTGCACTGGCCATGTTTGGCGCCTTCGAGTTGCGCTTTTCACCGCGACTGACTAACCGTATTGATGCCTGGCAGGCACGTGCCCAAAAAAGCGGCCCTGGCGGGCTTGCCCTGGCAGGTGCGCTTTCCGTGTTAGTGGTATCGCCCTGCGTGACGGCTCCATTGGCGGGGGCCTTGGTGTTTATTTCTTCAACGGGTGATGCACTAATCGGCGGTGCCGTGCTGTTTGCATTAGGCCTGGGTATGGGCCTACCGCTACTGCTGGTGGGCACCTTAGGCGTTACGTTACTCCCCCGCACTGGTGCATGGATGAGCGGGGTCAAGACCGCGTTTGGGCTGTTGTTACTGGGCGTTGCTATCTGGATGGTCGAGCGCCTGGTAGCCGGGCCTGTCGGCCTACTGCTTTGGGCCGGTCTGGCGATTGGCAGTGCACTTTCTCTAGGCGCTCTGAACTTCAACTATCCGCTGGGTTGGTCACGCGCCCGACAAACACTAGGGCTTATGTTGCTGGCCTGGGGGATTGCACTAGTCCTGGGCGCCGCTCAGGGTAACAACACCCCCCTGCGACCCTTAAGCTTTTCAGGCAACGTTCAGCAGGCGTCAAACGCTGTCTCTGAATTTGTCAGCGTAGATAGCCTGAACGAGCTTTCTGTAGCGCTTGATCAGGCCAAAAGTGCCAACCAGCCCGCTTTTGTTCATATCACAGCTGACTGGTGTATTTCGTGCAAGATCATGGAGCGCGATGTCTACCCGGACCCGCGCGTAGCAGCAGCGCTAGAGGGCTTTACGCTTATTTCAGTGGATGTCACCGACACCACTGAAGAAAGTCGAGCGCTGCTTGGTCAATTTCAACTCTTCGGCCCACCCAGCCTGCTTTTTTTTGATCAGGGCCAAGAAATTCGTGAAGCACGCATTCAAGGAGAGGCTACGGCCAATGAGCTCGCTGAGCATCTAACATCGCTAAAACAGTGGCTGTCGAGCTAACAGCGTGTTGGCCGCGCCGCAGGAACTATTAAGACGTTATAACTTGCAGGCTTTGCGAACCTTGGGTTTAGCATTAGTTGTGTACGCGTCACAGACTGGACATGCTCCTACTTTTTCGGCAAACTCCGCTTCCAATTAGTTAAATCATCAATTTTGAGCTGTAAGAGGGGTAACGTTCGCTATCTTGCAGCGTTCTCTTCTTTTTTTAAAATGGTTTACTGCATACTCAACCATTGCTTTCTCGGTACATGTCACGCGTGCCAGGCAACAACATTCACACATTAAAGGGGCGACACCATGGATATTCGCAAAGTTAAAAAACTGATTGAGCTGCTCGAAGAATCTAATATTAGCGAGATTGAAATTCAGGAAGGCGAAGAATCAGTACGTATCAGCCGCCATCCGAATGGCGCGGCCTGGCAGCCCCAGCCGATGCCCCAATACGCACAACCTTATGCAGCGCCTGCGCCTGCCGCCGCCACACCTGCACCAGGTGTTGATGTAGAACCCGCCGGTGCAAGCTTCCGTGGCGAGGCCGTCAATTCACCTATGGTAGGTACGTTCTATCGCAGCCCGGCGCCTGGCGCGAAATCCTTTGTGGAAGTTGGCGATACCGTTAAACAGGGTGACACTGTGTGCATCGTGGAAGCGATGAAAATGATGAACCAAATTGAAGCCGACCGTGACGGTGTGGTTGAAGCCATCCTGGTGGAAGATGGTGAGCCGGTGGAATTCGATCAGCCAATGATCGTCATCGCTTAATCTTTCTTATCAACACGGGTGGATGCTCTCATGCTGGACAAGGTACTTATCGCGAACCGCGGCGAGATAGCCCTACGTATTCTACGGGCCTGTAAAGAACTGGGCATCAAGACCGTGGCGGTCCACTCCAAGGCTGACCGCGAACTGATGCATGTCCGCCTGGCGGATGAAGCAGTCTGTATTGGCCCGGCCTCATCGGCCCAATCCTATTTGAATATTCCCGCGCTGATCAGCGCCGCTGAAGTCACCGACTCAAGTGCAATTCATCCTGGCTATGGCTTCTTATCCGAGAACGCCAACTTTGCCGAACAGGTTGAACGCTCAGGGTTTGCCTTCATTGGCCCACGCGCCGAAACTATTCGTTTGATGGGCGATAAAGTCAGTGCCATTGAAGCCATGAAGAAAGCTGGCGTGCCTACCGTTCCAGGCTCCGATGGCCCGCTGGGTGATGATGACGCCGCTACTCTGGCAACCGGCAAGCGCATTGGCTACCCGGTAATTATCAAAGCCGCCGCTGGCGGTGGCGGCCGGGGTATGCGGGTTGTGCATTCAGAAGCTCATCTGTTGTCTTCGATCAGCATTACACGCACTGAAGCCCAAGCCGCGTTTGGCGATGGCACGGTTTACATGGAAAAATTCCTTGAGAAACCGCGTCACGTGGAAGTGCAAGTACTGGCTGACGGCCAGGGTAATGCCATTCACCTGTATGACCGCGATTGCTCATTGCAGCGCCGTCATCAGAAAGTGCTGGAAGAAGCCCCGGCGCCCGGCATCGACCCCAAGGCACGAGCTGACGTACTCGAAGCCTGTCGCCAGGCTTGTCTGGAAATCAACTACCGCGGTGCCGGGACGTTTGAGTTCTTGTACGAAGATGGCAAGTTCTTCTTTATCGAGATGAATACTCGCGTACAGGTAGAGCATCCGGTTACCGAAATGGTTACCGGCGTCGATATCGTCAAAGAGCAGCTACGCATTGCCTCTGGCCTGCCCCTGTCGATTCGTCAGGATGACGTCAAGCTTAACGGCCACGCGTTCGAATGCCGGATCAATGCTGAAGACTCCCGCACGTTCATGCCTTCACCGGGTAAAGTGACACTGTTTCATGCTCCGGGCGGTTTAGGTGTGCGCATGGACTCTCACCTGTACACGGGATATACCGTTCCGCCCCACTATGATTCGCTGATTGGTAAATTGATTACCTGGGGCGCGGATCGTGAAATCGCCTTGACACGCATGCGTAATGCGCTGGATGAACTGCTGGTTGAAGGCATCAAGACCAATATCGATTTGCAGAAAGACCTGGTACGCGATAGCAACTTCCGCCAGGGCGGCGTCAATATTCACTATCTGGAAAAGAAGCTGGCCAGCTAAGCTTACATTGAGCAGAGCAAGCGTCTAACAGAATTGTAAAGTGATACCCAACGGGGTGGCTAAGCCCACCCCGTTATCGTTTTATCCCTACCGCGGAGACTCCCCATGCCCTGGCTTCAACTAAAAGCCCACGTAGCGCCTGAGCAGGCTGAACTTCTGGAAGAGCTGCTGCTTGAAGAGGGAGCTACCGCTATTGGTCTTCAGGACGCCCACGATGATCCAGTGTTCGAGCCCGAGCGCGGCACCACGCCGCTTTGGCAGGATACCATTTTAACCGGCCTCTACGATGACCTTGAAGGCGTAGAGAGCATGCTGGCGCGTATTGAAAGCGCTTGGGCCGAGCAGATGCCGGGGGAGGCGTGCCCCACTATCGAGTACGAGCTGTTAGCCGACCGAGACTGGGAGCGCGAGTGGATGGACGACTTTACGCCACTCCAAATGGGCCAACGGCTATGGATCGTTCCCAGCTGGCATACGCCGCCTGAAGCAAATGCAGTCAACCTGATTCTGGATCCCGGCCTTGCCTTTGGTACCGGCACACACCCCACCACCGCCCTTTGCCTTGAATGGCTTGATCAGTTAGCCGTTGACGGCAAGCTGGATGGTAAGCACGTACTGGATATAGGCTGTGGCTCGGGCATTCTGGCTATTGCTGCACTCAAGCTTGGTGCGCAGCATGCCGATGGCACCGACATCGACCCCCAGGCGCTTCAGGCCAGCCGCGATAACGCCGAGCGCAACCAGATCGCCGAACAGGATTTCGCGCTTTACTATCCCGAGCAGTTAACGGGTGGGCCCTACCCCATTGTAACGGCCAATATTCTGGCAGGTCCGTTGGTGGAGCTGGCCCCTACCATTGCCGGCCATGTAGCACCCGGCGGACTTCTTGCTTTGTCAGGCATTCTTGCCAACCAGGCAGACGATGTTCTCAAGGCCTATGAAGCAGAAGGTCTGGTAATGGATGAACCGGTACTTCGCGAAGGCTGGGTACGCCTTACTGGCCATCGCCCAGGTTAATCCGGCATACGGCCTTCACCCCGCCGTCGAGTAGGCGTATCATACGCCCCCTTGAAACGACCTACTCGTTTGGCTAACTGCACATTACTATGACCCTGATCACTCAACCAACCACTGCCATTGGCCCGTATACCCTGCCCAACCAGGTTATACTGGCACCCATGGCAGGTGTTACCGACCGTCCATTTCGCCAGCTATGCCGCAGGCTTGGCGCTGGCTGGGTGGTAGGTGAAATGGTTACTGCAGACCCTAGCCTTTGGCATACGCGCAAGTCGCAACTGCGTATGGACCACCAGGGCGAGCCCGACCCACGGGTTGTGCAAATTGCCGGTGGCGATGTTGAAATGCTCGCCCAGGCAGCACGTCTTAATGTCGAACTTGGCGCCCAAATCATCGATATCAACATGGGCTGCCCGGCTAAAAAAGTCTGTAACAAGGCTGCGGGTTCGGCGCTTTTGCGCGATGAAGCGCTGGTTGCCGACATTCTGGAGGCTGTGGTCAAGGCCGTGGATGTACCGGTTACGCTGAAAATTCGTACCGGCTGGTGTGCTGAATCCAACAATGGCGTAAAAATAGCCAGACTCGCAGAAGATGCCGGCATCCAGGCATTAGCTGTTCATGGCCGACATCGCGAACAGCGCTATACTGGTTGTGCGGAATACGACACGATTGCGGAGATCAAATCGCGTCTGTCCATCCCTGTGATTGCCAATGGTGATATTACAAGTCCTGAAAAAGCAGCTGATGTCCTACGCTATACCGGCGCGAATGCGGTAATGATTGGACGTGGCGCCCAAGGCAATCCTTGGATTTTCAAGCAAATAACCCATTATCTGCAGTACGGCGAACAACTGGCCCTGCCAAGCCTTGATGAGCGCCTTCACGTGCTGATTGAGCATGTAGCGGCACTGCATGCCTTTTATGGTGAGACGATGGGTGTACGCATTGCACGCAAGCATATTGGCTGGTATCTCGAAAGTGATCAGCGATTTTGCGATGCAAAGCGCCGTAAGCTGAAACAGCAATTCAATGCGTTGGCGTCACCTGAAACACAATTTGATTGGATTAATGACGCAATGGCGTTTGACGCTGACCAGCGTCTTTTACCCAAAGGAAGCCATGCTGCATGAACGAACGCGATCTTCTGTCTAGCGAGTTATCCTCGCGACTGGCGGGCACGCTCGCCGACCCGGCTGCAAGCGCTCCTCCTCAGCCGTTAAGAGAGGCCGTGGAATCTGCTATGCGCCGCTACTTCGAGCATCTCGATGGCAGCCAGGCCACCGACCTGTACGCCATGGTGATGGCCGAAGTAGAAGCGCCTCTGCTTGCTTGCGTGCTGGAGCATACCGATGGCAACCAGACGCGAGCCGCTGATGTACTGGGATTGAATCGCGGCACACTGCGCAAGAAACTCAAGATTTACGGTCTTATCGAAGGTGACGCCCCATAACAATGGGGCGTTGTTGTTTTTATTTTCAAACTCTGCACACGAGCTTATCCATGGTCGATAGTACTGCCACCCCTGTTCGCCGCGCGCTGTTAAGCGTTTCTGATAAAACCGGCATCGTCGAGTTTGCCCGCGGCCTGTCCGAGCGCGGTATCGAGCTGCTGTCCACGGGCGGTACTTTCCGCTTACTACAGGAAAATGCCATTCCGGTTACCGAAGTGTCCGAGCATACGGGCTTTCCGGAAATCATGGACGGCCGGGTAAAAACGCTGCATCCCAAAATTCACGGCGGCATTCTCGCTCGCCGTGGGCAGGATGACGCCGTCATGGCTGAAAACGACATTACTCCGATTGATATGGTCATCGTCAATCTCTACCCGTTTGCGGCCACCGTTGCCAAACCAGACTGCACGCTGGAAGACGCCATCGAGAATATTGATATCGGTGGCCCCACCATGGTCCGCGCCTGTGCCAAAAACCACGCATTCACCACAATTGTGGTCAATGCCGAAGACTATGACCGGGTACTTGAAGAGCTGGCAACTAACGATGGCCAAGTAAGCAACGCTACACGCTTTGAGCTGGCCGTAAAGGCGTTTGAGCACACTGCAGGCTACGATGGCGCCATCGCCGAATACCTGGGCCGCAAGGTTAAGGAGAGCGACGCCAACTTCGCGCGTACCTTCAACCTGCAGTTGCATAAAAAGCAGGACATGCGCTACGGCGAAAACCCCCATCAACAGGCAGCATTCTACGTTGACCCTTCCGCCTCTGAGCCTAGCGTTGCCACGGCAACGATGCTTCAGGGCAAGCCGCTCTCCTTCAATAACGTTGCTGATACCGATGCTGCTTTTGAGTGCGTGAAAGCCTTTGGTGAAACGGCTTGCGTGATCGTCAAGCACGCCAATCCATGTGGTGTCGCTGTGGGCGAAACGGCGCTTGAAGCCTATGACAAGGCGTTTGCCACCGATCCCACCAGCGCATTTGGCGGCATCATCGCCTTTAACACGCCACTTGATGCCGATACCGCGCGTGCGGTTATTGATCGCCAGTTCGTTGAGGTGATTATCGCCCCCGGTGTCAGCGAAGAGGCTGCAGCAATCGTTGCTGAAAAGCAGAATGTTCGCCTGCTGGACGTCAGCGCCCACTGGCCAGGTGAGGCCCTGCCCGCCTTTGATTTCAAACGGGTGAACGGCGGCCTGCTGGTACAAGAGTGTGACCAAGGCATGGTGACTCGTGAAGAGCTTACCGTGGTAAGCGAACGCGCACCGACTGAACAGGAACTTAATGATTTAGCCTTTGCCTGGCGGGTCGCCAAGTTCGTTAAATCAAACGCCATCGTTTATGCCAAAGCGGGCCAGACCATTGGCGTGGGCGCAGGCCAAATGAGCCGCGTGTACTCTGCTAAAATTGCAGGTATTAAAGCAGCAGATGAGAACCTCTCTGTGCCCGGTTCAGTAATGGCGTCTGACGCCTTTTTTCCGTTCCGTGATGGCATCGATGCTGCCGCCGCTGCAGGTATTACCGCCGTGATTCAGCCTGGCGGTTCAATGCGCGATCAGGAGGTGATCGACGCGGCCAACGAAGCAGGTATTGCCATGGTCTTTACCGGCATGCGCCATTTCCGCCACTAACGCTTTTGCGGATGCATAAATGCCTCGCAAGCAATGCTTGCGAGGCATTTTTATTCACGGTTTACAAAGACTGCCTTGTTACTAGCCAAGATCAATACACAGATACTTGGTTTCCAAATACTCTTCCAGGCCCTGATGGCCGCCCTCGCGACCTAAACCGGAAGCTTTTACGCCGCCAAACGGCGCAGTGGCATTGGAAATAGCACCGGTATTGATGCCTACCATGCCATATTCAAGCGCTTCAGCAACGCGCCACACACGTGAAAGGTCTCGTGAGTAAAAGTAGGATGCCAGCCCATACTGGGTATCGTTGGCCATCTCAATCGCGGTTTCTTCGTCATCGAAGGGGAAGACGGCCGCCAAAGGCCCAAACGTCTCTTCCTGCGCCACTTTCATGTCTTCCGTGGCAAAGCTGATCAGCGTCGGCGTAAAGAAATTGCCGCCTAGAGGATGCGGGTGGCCCCCCAGTAGCAGTTCGGCCCCTTTATCGAGGGCATCCTGAACATGCTCGCTTACCTTTTTAACCCCATTCTCATCAATAAGCGGGCCAATATTGTTGTTGGGCTGCGTACCATCGCCTACATGAAGCTCGCTGTTCATGGCAACGGCAAGCTTTTCACAGAAAGCGTTGATCACACTGGATTGAACAAGAAAGCGATTAGTACAGATGCAGGTCTGACCGGCATTGCGGAACTTGGCTGCCATGGCGCCTTCAACAGCGGCATCCAGGTCGGCATCTTCAAAGACGATAAACGGCGCGTTGCCGCCCAGCTCCAGGGATATTTTCTGAACATGCTCTGAGGCTTTCGCCATCAGCGTACGCCCCACTTCCGTGGAGCCCGTAAAGGTAATCTTACGTACCTTGGGCGACTGGGTTAAGGCTTCGGCAATATCAGAGGCACTGCCTGGCACCACGTTGAATACACCCCGCGGTATACCCGCGCGCTCGGCCAGAAGCGCAAGCGCCGTGGCCGAAAAAGGCGTTTGGCTGGCAGGTTTAACAACGATAGTACAGCCCGCCGCTAGGGCAGCGCCGGCCTTGCGGGTAATCATTGCCGCTGGAAAATTCCAGGGAGTAATCGCCCCCACAACGCCTACCGGCTGCTTGGTTACCAAAATGCGCTGGTTTGTCTTGGCCGCAGGTATGGTTTCACCGTATACACGCCGTGCCTCTTCGGCAAACCAGCGTAAAAAACTTGCCGCGTAGGCGATCTCGCCCTCGGCTTCCTTAACCGGCTTGCCCTGCTCAAACGTCATCAGCAGGGCTAGATCATGCTGATGCTCAAGCATCAGATCGTGCCACTTGAGCAGCATGTCGGCGCGCTCTTGTGCGGTAAGCGCGCGCCACGCAGGCAAAGCGGCATCTGCGGCGTCAATGGCACGCTCGGTTTCAGCCTTGCCAAGCCTTGGCATATCCCCCACCGGCTTGCCCGTGGCGGGGTTAATAACGTTAATCTGCTCTCCGCTGTCAGCTGCCACCCAACTGCCGTCTATATAGGCAAACGGGCAATACAGCTGTGTCTCTTTTAGCGCTTCCATGACAGACTCCTGGCCAAATGATGGCCCTGTGGGCTCATATTTACGCTTTCATGCTAAGACGAAACGACGCATTTAACCAAGTGTTTAGCCAATGACATTGCCATGAAGGCAGAGCAGCGAGATTAATTGATCAGCGTTAAAAACTCCTGGCGCGTTGCCGGATTCTCGCGGAAACCACCCAGCATGACGGAAGATGTCATGCTTGAGTTCTGCTTCTCCACACCACGCATCATCATACACAGGTGGCGCGCCTCAATTACAACCGCTACCCCTTTGCCTCCGGTTACCTGTTGAACGGCATCGGCAATTTCACGCGTGAGGTTTTCCTGAATTTGCATTCGGCGAGCATACATATCAACAATACGCGCAAACTTTGAAAGCCCAAGCACCTTGCCGTCAGGCAGGTAAGCAATGTGACACTTACCGATAAAAGGTAGCAGGTGATGCTCACACATGGAGTAAAGCTCAATGTTCTTTACCAGCACCATCTCATCGGTTTGCGACTCAAAAATTGCGCCGTTAACAATTTCTTCAAGCGACGTCTGATAGCCTGCGTTTAGAAACTGCATAGCCTTGGCGGCACGCTTGGGTGTATCCCGCAGACCCTCACGGTCCGGATTTTCGCCAAGAGCAGTAATAATCTGGCGATAGTGCTGGGCGATGTCGTCGGTCATAGTAAGCCTCATCAAAACGGTGACAACGTGAACACAGGCTATTGCCTCTTTGCAGCAACCCGGACGTACAAGTTGAACAACCTGATAAATAGTGCCTAAGCCTTTATTGCACACATGACATAAATCAGCCAACAAAAACTTATATAAAGTTAGGGCGTGCTTTAAAAGCGATGGATAAGCGCATTTTATCGCACCTTAAGGCTTCGTGGCAGCGTTACGAACCCTTTTCAAACATTGAGTTATCAAGCAAGCCAGATAGGCTGTTCCAACTGTAAACACTGCTGTTCCAGCTGGCGAATATGCTGGTCCCAATAACCGCTCTCCGCCATCCAGGGGAAAGCCCGAGGAAAGGCCGGGTCGTCCCAGCGAGAGACCAACCAGGCGCTATGGCGAATCAACCGATAGGCGCGTAACGGCTCAATCAAGGACATCTGCTCGTGAGGAAAAGTAAGCGATTCTTCATACCCTTCGATGATTTCACTTAGCTGCGCTCGCCAGCCGTTTAGCTCATCGGTAGGTAGCAGCATCCAGATATCCTGGATGGCCGGGGCCATCAGGCAGTCATCAAAGTCAACCAACGAAAACTGCTCATCCCGCCCCAGAACGTTACCCAGATGACAATCGCCGTGGCAGCGAATCAACGATGCTTTGTTCAGCGCTTTAGAGGACAGCAGGCGCTGTAGCTTCTGAATCACTGATGTATAGGCGCGACGCTGAAATTTATTCAACCACTGACTTTCCAGCACACGTTGCTCGGCGTTTTCAATACCGCTGGCAAGCTCCAGACTCGCACGATGCTCAAACGTTTTACGGCGCGAAACCTTATGCAGCCGTCCCAGCGCTTCGCCAAGCACATACAGGTGCCCGAGATTATCCAGCTCTGGCGCCTGTCCTACATACTGAGGAAACAGCGCAAACCGAAACGCCTGATAATGATGCAACGACTCCCCTTCTCCATTGCGCCAGGGCGGCACCACCGGTACGCCCGCCTGATCAAGCTCATGCAAAAAATCGTGCTCTTCCTGAATGGCAGCATTTGACCAGCGCTCTGGGCGATAGAACTTGATCACCCAGCGGCGCGCATCATCATCACGAAACATCAGCACGCGATTTTCATAACTATTAAGGGCAAAAGGCTCACCAGCCGGCCAGATATCAACAGACTCGGCAGCCGACATGACCATATCGGGTGAAAGCGCACTGAAAAGATGGGACATTAACCGCTCCTTGATAACCAAACGCCTATCTTATCAACTATTCCCCAAAGGCGTTCTCGCCACGGCCCACATGTCAACACGCTCAGCACCCGCTTGCCGGGCAACAGCTGCCAGCGCATTGCCGGTTGCTCCTGTCGTGACGACATCATCAATGAGGGTTACATGCTTTGGAAGTGGGCCAGCCAGGCTAAAAGCGCCACGCAAATTGGCGGCACGCTCACGCCGATTCAAGGTACGTTGCGAAACGACCAGCTTATGGCATTTGGCATGGATAAGTGGCAGGCCGGTGCGCTGGGATAATTGTTCTGCCAACCACTGGGCCTGATTAAATCCCCGCTCACGCGCTCGCTTCGAGTGCATAGGAACCGCTAATAATGCAGCACCAAGCTGGGAAGGCCTCTTGGTCAGCATTAACTCAGCCAGCAGCGTTCCAGCCCGGGATGACGCATTGAATTTAAAGTCGTGCACCAGCTCTTTGATGGGTGACTGATAAAGAAAACCAGTTTGGGTGCATGTTATCTGGGGCGCTTCGCTTAAGCAGCGCCCGCATAAACGTTGGGCTTTCTGGCTTATCGGTTCAGCACACTGTTCACAACAGCGAGTGTTCCAGGGCAATTCAGTGAAACAGGTGCTGCACCAACCCTGCCCAATCTGGGCAGGCGCCAAACAGAATGCGCAATACCCTGGCAGCGCCTTACGTAACTGATGATGAGCTTGTTGCCAACCAAGTAGTCCCCGCATGCGCCTCCCCCGTAAACGGATTTTATTAGCATGTTGCACAAAGCCATTGACATTTACCAATAAGTTGATAATATACGCCTCGTCTTCTGCGGATGTGGTGGAATTGGTAGACACGCTAGATTTAGGTTCTAGTGCCGTAAGGTGTGGGAGTTCGAGTCTCCCCATCCGCACCAATTTTAAGTTTTATCTTCATATCAATCGGTCAGCATATGCTTACCGATTTTTTTATGCCTGCAATTCACCAGCTGTTTCAAATAGCTGACTTTTCCCAGTCTTTAAGCTACGTTAGCTATTTATCATTTGCCACTTTTCCTTGAGAAGGATCTCACCCATGGAATGGCTAAACGAGTACGCACAAGCAATTTCTGCCGTGGGCAGTATCCTCACCCTTTTTGTATGGGTGTTCTACGCCCAACTGCTTTATAACGGTTATGCACGCCAGCGACGGCCACGAATTATTATCAATCGAGGCAAAGGTGTCGGCCTGGACGCGCTTTGCCTGATCAGCAACATGAGCAACGAAGCCATCTACATTCAGCACCTTGTTGCCGTACTTCATACCCCAAAGCGAGGCTATGAGCTCGATATAGTGGAATATCAGCAGCAAGGCGATGAAGAAGACGAGGTTGCTTATCGTACACATCAAGGACCGCTTGGCTCAGGTGATTACATCCATATTCAATCTTTCGCTTCGATTCTGAAACGACTGAGGGAGCATTGGGATATCAAGGATGACGAGATCAAACAACCGGATCTTCAGTTGGAAATACGCGTGATTGCCATTTATGGCTCAGAAGATATGCCTACCGGTGCTACACGCAGTTTTTATATGAATTATCAAGCCGAACCCATGCGCCAATTAAGTCCCGTTCGTGCAGATACCCATCGCATGAACAGCCGACGTGATCGTAAGCGCGTGTTAAAGTGGGCAAAAAATATTGAAATACATAAAGCTCACTAACCTAGCTTCGCATAATTTTAATAATTTATACTTGGGATAAAGATATGAGACAGCTCTTTGCGCTGGCCTGTCTGGGAACACTGGCATTAGGCGCAGCTCAAGCTCACGCCGAAGAAGAAGATAGCGACCTGCCCGATTGGGCTGAAGAACAGGTTGAGCCATTTCGTGCAAATGTTGGCAACTGGGTAGACAACACCTCACGTAATATTGATTCATTCTTTGGTGGCGAGCATTACGACAACTCAGTAAACAATGAGTCTTACCTGCGCCTGGGGCAGGAAATCGACTGGATGGAAGGCGACGGTATAGGAGGCGACGTTAGTGTCCGTTACCGAATTGATCTGCCGACTACCGAAGAACGCCTGCGTTTAGTGATTGAAAGCGACCCGGAAGAGTCTCAGGGCACTCTCGCTGATCAAGGCTCTGGACGCCTGTATAACGATCAGCGCGACCGCCGTAACTCCACTTTTGGCCTGGACTGGCTCGAAAGCCGTGACAAGCGTGAAAACTGGAGCAACCGCATTGGCGCGGGTGTTCGTTTGCGTCTGCCGCTGGACCCTTATGTGCGCTTTACCAGCGAGCGCTTATGGGATCTTGGCGATGGCCCATGGCAGCTCGAATCATTCAACCGACTCTCCTGGTTCAACAATGAAGGCTACTCAGCGCGTACCGAATGGGACATTGGCCGTCCGCTTTCTGAAAACCGGCACTTGCGCTTTATCAGTACCGTTCAGTGGCGGGAAGAAGAAGATACACTTGAGTACAGCGAAATTGCTGAACTTAACCAACGCCTTAATAAGCGTAGCGCGCTGCGTTATTCGATTATTGCTCTTGGCGAAAGCGTATCCAACCCGCGCATGACGAATTACTATCTTCAGACACGCTATCGTCGTGATGTTCACAAAGGCATTCTATTTGCTGATGTCATTCCCGAACTTCACTTTCAACGCGAGGTCAGCTACGACCCGCGCTGGGCAATGACGCTACGCTTGGAGATGTATTTCCAACGTGAAATCAATCGCGATTACTTCGGTTTCTAAGAACAGCTTCAGCTTTTAAAGACAGCTTTAGTTTTTAAGCACAACTTTGGCTTTTAAAATACAGTAGATGCGAGCCAGCGTTTTAACCTGGCTCGCTATATTGAACCGTCCTGCAGTCTCCTTTATAACCTCAAGCCGCCATCGCATTCGATCATGCGCGCACTGAAATAATCGTTATCGAAAATAAATGCGACGCTCTTGGCAATATTTTCAGGCTCCCCCAAGCGCTTTAGCGGTACGCTTGCTGCGATTCGTTCCAGCATATCCGGACGCATGGAGGCCGTCATATCGGTAGCCACAAAACCAGGTGCTACCGTACCGGTACGAATGCCGTAACGGGCAAGCTCCTTCCCCCAGGTCACGGTAAGCGCATGCACCCCGGCTTTGGCAGCAGCATAGTTGCTTTGCCCCATATTACCGGCTCGTGAAATACTTGAGATATTGACAATAACGCCCTCAAGCCCTGCTTCTATCATCTGGGTTGCGGCTTCCCGCCCACATAAAAAGACGCCGCTCAAATTGACGTTTATGACCTTCTGCCACGCCTCAAACGACATGCGTTTTTCTACTTTTCCATCATTGACCTTTACCAACAAGGCGTCGTCTGTAATACCTGCATTGTTAACGCAGCCGCTGACAGGGCCCATCCGCGTAGCAATATCGTTAAACGCCGTTATCACTGATACCTCATCAGCCACATCCACCACAAAGGCCTGCGCACGAACACCTTCTGCTGCAAGCGATGACACCGCCTGATCCAACGCCTCTGCACTCATGTCCAACAGCGCAAGCGACGCACCCTGATGGCCCAGCTGCTGGGCCACAGCGTAGCCCAAACCCCGGGCGGCGCCCGTTATCGCAATAACCTTCTCAGCTAACTGCATCCCCATTTCCTTTTGTGCTAGGTCTCGGCCACTTTTTTGTATGCGCCTGCGTTTTCCACAACGGTCATATCGAACATCGCCTTTTATGTAATCATGCGAACTCAAGCCTCTGATATGCCGCCAAACTCATGAGTCAACAATGACAGCCGCTTGTTTTTTGCCCGTTTGACACAATAATGAGCCATTACGCCTGTTATGGAGCCTGTCATGCCTATTCTGATATTCATTTCTTTATTTACCTTACTCGACTTCATACTGCTTTTTTCAATAGGAAGTCAAATAGGCTTACTCACTACGCTGCTACTCGTACTAGCTACCGGTGTGATTGGGCTACACCTTATCCGTAAGGAAGGTGTCTCCACTTTCGCCCGTGCCCGTCAACGCATGAAAGAAGGTGAAATCCCCTCTCAGGAACTGCTAACCGGGGCGGCACTTATCTTTGGTGGCGCCCTACTCATGGCACCAGGGTTTCTCTCCGACCTGTTAGGCATTGCCTGCTTGTTGCCAAGTGCACGCCAGCTTCTCTACAAAGCGTTGATTTGGCTTGGCTTGAAAACCGGTGCCAATGCGCAGCCAGGCATGCATGAAAATACCCGTTATCAGCAAGGTACTCGCTACCAACAAAGCAATAAGGCCAAACCAGGCTCTCATACCGATGATGGAGCCATTGAAGGTGATTTTATCAGTCGGGATGAGACCCCGAGGCGTCACTGATGCTGGCCAGCCTGAAAAACCGAACAAAAAAACATTTTTTCACGTCCACCCCCTTGAAAGGGTTTATAAAGCCCCCACTTTTTGAACCAGCATACAGGCTCGGTGGCAGCCGTTAGGTTGCCACCATTAACAACGAAGGTAATGAGCCTTCATTTCTCGCGGCAATGCCCTCGAGAACCTTGTTTTAGCTATCAGCCCTTTTATGGGCCTTGACGATACTCAGGAGAACGTGAGCATGAAAATCCGTCCTTTGCACGATCGCGTCGTAATTCGTCGCGTGGAAGAAGAACAGAAAACTGCTGGTGGCATCGTGCTTCCAGGCAATGCACAAGAAAAGCCCACACGTGGCGAAGTTCTTGCAGTAGGCAACGGTCGCATTCTCGATAACGGCGAAGTACGTCCGCTAGACGTTAAAGTTGGCGATAACGTCATTTTCAAAGATGGCTTTGGCGTTGAGAAGCAAAAAATCGACGGCGAAGAAGTCTTGATCATGAGCGAAGCCGACATCCTGGCGGTCGTTGAAGGCTAATCATCGCCTCGACTACTTACTTTCACCTTTTACAATTCGATTTTAGGAAGTAACGAACATGGCAGCTAAACAAGTTAAGTTTTCTGATGATGCCCGTAAACGTATGGCGCGTGGCGTCGACGTTCTGGCCAACGCAGTAAAAGTTACCCTGGGCCCGAAAGGCCGTAACGTAGTGCTCGACAAATCCTTTGGTGCGCCGACCGTTACTAAAGACGGTGTGTCGGTTGCCAAAGAGATCGAACTGAAAGACAAGTTCGAGAACATGGGCGCACAAATGGTGAAAGAAGTTGCTTCTAAAACTTCTGACGCTGCAGGCGACGGTACTACCACCGCTACCGTATTGGCTCAAGCCATTGTTGCAGAAGGCCTGAAAGGTGTTACTGCAGGCATGAACCCGATGGATCTTAAGCGCGGCATCGACCAAGCAGTTAGTGCAGCGGTTAAAGAAATCCAGGCAATGTCCGTGCCCTGCACCGACACCAAGTCTATCGCCCAGGTAGGTACCATCTCTGCCAACGGTGACAAGCGCATCGGCGAGATCATCGCTGAAGCGATGGAAAAAGTCGGTAAAGAAGGTGTTATCACTGTCGACGAAGGCCGTGGCTTCGAAGACGAGCTGGAAGTCGTTGAAGGTATGCAGTTTGACCGTGGCTACCTCTCTCCTTACTTCGTGACCAACCAGGACACCATGGCAGTTGAACTTGAAGATCCTTACATCCTGCTCGTGGATAAAAAGATCTCCAACATTCGCGAACTGCTGCCGGTACTCGAAGCCGTTGCCAAGCAAGGCAAACCGCTGGCCATCATCGCTGAAGACATCGAAGGCGAAGCGCTGGCGACTCTGGTCGTTAACAACATGCGCGGTATTGTTAAAGTAGCCGCTGCAAAAGCGCCTGGCTTTGGAGACCGTCGTAAAGCGATGCTGCAGGATATCGCTATCCTGACCAACGGCACCGTTATCTCTGAAGAAGTTGGCCTGACGCTTGAGCAAGCGAACCTGGATCACCTGGGTACCGCCAAGCGCATGACCATGTCGAAAGAAAACACCACCATCATTGATGGCGCCGGTGTAGAAAACGATATCGAAGCACGCGTTAACCAGATCCGCGCGCAAATCGAAGAAACTTCTTCTGATTACGACAAAGAGAAGCTGCAAGAGCGCGTTGCCAAACTGGCAGGCGGTGTTGCCGTAATCCGCGTCGGTGCTGCTACCGAAGTAGAGATGAAAGAGAAGAAAGCACGCGTTGAAGACGCGCTGCACTCTACTCGCGCAGCAGTTGAAGAAGGCGTTGTACCTGGCGGCGGTACCGCTCTGGTTCGCGTAATGGCCAAAGTACAAGGCCTGACTGGCGATAACGAAGATCAGAACCACGGTATCAACATGGCGCTGCGCGCTATGCAGTCACCGCTGCGTCAGATCGTTACCAACGCTGGTGAAGAAGCGGCCGTAGTTATCAACCGCGTTAAAGACGGTGAAGGCAACTTCGGTTATAACGCACAGACTGGTGAGTACGGCGACCTGTTCGAAATGGGTGTTCTGGACCCGGCAAAAGTAACTCGTACTGCCCTGCAGTCTGCGGGTTCCGTTGCTGGTCTGATGATCACCACCGAGTGCATGATCGCAGACGACCCGGAAGAGAAAGAAGCTGGCCCGGATATGGGTGGCATGGGCGGAATGGGTGGTATGGGCGGCATGATGTAATAAGCCCCTTGAGCCTATCGCTCTGATGTTTAACGTCTTCAAAGACCCCGCCTTGTGCGGGGTCTTTGTCGTTTAAGGCCTGCTTTCGAATAGCGTGTCATTCACGCCTTCAGCCGTGAAGCGTGCTACCATTCACGCCCTGAATAAGCCGCTTTTAGGTCATCATTACCGTGCTTTCCAATATTCGTATCGTGCTCGTGCAAACCTTTCATCCTGGCAACATTGGTGCGGCCGCACGTGCCATGAAAACCATGGGGTTAACCAACCTAGTACTAGTTAACCCTCGCTGCTTTCCCGATGAAGAGGCCACTCGATTGGCAGCCGGAGCCACCGATGTTCTGGAAAACGCACGCGTGGTTAGCTCACTTGAAGACGCCGTTCAGGACTGCGTGCAGGTAGTCGGTGCAAGTGCCAGATTGCGTAGCCTGCCGTTGCCCCATTTCGATGAGCCGGATGAAATGGCCCAGCAGGTCATTTTAAATGCGACAGATGCACCGGTTGCGCTTGTCTTTGGCCGCGAGCGCTCAGGCTTGACCAACGATGAAATTCGCTGCTGCACGCATCAGGTAAGCATTCCGGCCAATCCTGAATACGGTATTCTGAATCTTTCCCAAGCGGTTCAGATCCTGGCTTATGAAACCCATAGAGCCTGGCGCCAGCGCGATGAAAACGACTTTACCTACCAACGCCCTCAGGAAGCTGCCCCACCCACTCGCGAGCAGTTCATACACTTTCAGGATCATTTAAGCCGTCTGATGCAACAAAGTGGCTTTCTGACCCAGCCTCATGCCCGCACCGAAGAGCAGCTCCAAGCCCTTTTTGCCCGCGCCCAGCCAAGCCGTAAAGAGCTTTCCCTACTGCGTGGGTTACTAAGTGCTTTTGAGGCTCACTTGCCTCCCCAATGATACAAACATAAAAAGGGCAGCCAATGGCTGCCCTTTTAGTACTAGAAGCGTTTAAGTTAAAGCATCATTGCGGCTAACCAGCCAAAGGCGATCAGCGGAAGGTTATAGTGCAGGAAAGTAGGCACTACGCTGTCCCAGATATGGTCGTGCTGCCCATCCACGTTAAGGCCAGCGGTTGGCCCAAGCGTCGAGTCAGACGCCGGCGAGCCTGCATCTCCCAGAGCAGCCGCCGTACCTACCAGAACTACCGTCGCCATGGGCGAAAAGCCAAACTGTACCGCCAGCGGTACGAAGATGGCAGCAATAATCGGAATAGTCGAAAACGAAGAGCCGATACCCAAGGTAATAAACAGCCCCACCAACAGCATGACCAGCGCAGCAACACCGCGGTTATCGCCGAACACCTCAAAGGCACCCGTTACCAGCGCGTCAATATCACCCGTCGCTTTCATGACTTCAGCAAACCCCGCGGCTGAAATCATGATAAAGCCGATCAACGCCATCATCCGCATGCCGCTGGTAAACAGGTCATCGGCTTCACGCCATTTAAAGATACCGCCCATCGAGAGCAAACCGATCCCGACCAGACCACCCAGGATCATCGAACCGCTGTAGAGCTGCAATCCCAGTGCTGCCACAATCGCCACGCCCGACATGACAAGCCCGAGCATATGCGGCTGGGCAGGTGTATGCGTATGCTGGGCGTGGCTTGTAACCAGATCCTTACTGGCATACTCGCGCCGCCCGCGATAGCTGAACAGCAGGGCCACGACAAGGCCGATTGCCATACCGCCTACCGGAATGCCCATGGCCATGGGCACCATGTTACGCGTAATTTCCAGGCCCAGCGGCTGGCCTGCGCTATTCAAATTAGCCAGCAGGATATCGTTAAGAAAAATTGCTCCAAAGCCTACAGGCAATAGCATATAGGGGGCTGTCAAACCGAAGGTCAGCGCGCAAGCTACTGCCCGACGGTCCAGCTGTAGCCGATTCATCACAATCAATAGCGGGGGAATCAACACGGGTATAAACGCAATATGCACGGGAATGGCGTTTTGCGAGGAAATGGCCACCAGCAATACAGCGCCAAGTAACAGCATTTTAACCCGCGTTTGATGTGTCTGGGTTGCCTCTTTTCCCAGCATGGTGATTAGACGATTTGCCAACATGTCCGGCAATCCAGAGCGGGAAATTGCTACGGCGAAAGCCCCCAGTGTGGCATACGCTAGCGCTACCTGAGCGCCCCCGCCTACCCCGTTATTGAAGGCCTCCAACGTTTGATCCAGGGACAGCCCACCGACCAAGCCACCTACCAGCGCACCCGCGACCAGCGCAAATACAACCGAAACGCGTAAAAGTGACAGCACTACCATGACGAGCACTGCAAGAATGACTGCATTCATGAACAATTCCAGAGCGGTTAAAGGTGATTAGCATGTGTAGAAAAAGCAGCCGAATTCCCTGCGGCGCGTAAAAACGCCCGCTTTTTTCATACATACCTAATATCGAAGGGGGCAAATTTTAGCAGATACTGCTTATAAAAAGCGCCTGTAGAGTCATTTCTACGTATCAACTTTGAATGCCATGCTGCTACTTTAGTCACGCCGCTATAGCTGCCATGCAGCATACTGCCTAGTATCAAAAGCGGTCTATTTCTAATAATGCCAATTTATTCACTACCCGGGAGCTGGCATGGGCACATTAGCGATTATTATTTCCCTGCTATTACTGATGTTTCTGGCTTACCGAGGCATCTCGGTACTTTTACTCGCCCCTCTCATGGCTTCACTTGCCGTACTGTTATCTGGCGATGGCGCATTTTTACTGCCCATTTATACCGACTCCTTTATGCAGGCGTTGGGAAACTACGTTATCCAATTTTTTCCGCTATTCTTACTCGGCGCTTTGTTTGGCCAGCTTATGGCTGACTCCGGTGCGGCGCAGTCCATTGCCAATGGTATCGTCGACAAACTAGGCACCCACCATGTGGTATTAACTGTGGTGCTCGCCTGTGGCGTACTGACCTATGGTGGCGTATCCCTGTTCGTGGTGGCATTTGCGATCTATCCCATAAGCCGCGAGCTATTTCACCGGGCAGACGTACCCAAGCGTCTTATACCGGCCAGCATTGCCTTGGGTTCATTTACCTTTACCATGACAGCCTTACCCGGCACGCCTGCCATTCAAAATGCGATCCCCATCCCGTTTTTTGAAACCAATAGTTTTGCCGCCCCGGGCCTGGGGATTATCGCAGGTCTGATTATGCTGGGATTGGGTACTACCTACTTACAATCTCGTGTCACGAAAGCGGCTGCCAACAATGAAGGATAAGGCACTCATAAAGAGCGTGAGGCCAGCCCAGACACCGCCGACGCCACGCCCACCACGATGCCTCTTGCACTCGCGCTGATTCCTCTGATAATGGTTATTGGCCTTAATGCCTTGTTTACCTACGGTGTCTTTCCGTCGCTGGATTTAAGTTTTATTAATGAGGCCTTCGAAAATGTATCTCCAGACGCTCAAACCGGGCTCTGGGCGATTCTTATTGCGCTTTTAAGCGCATCGGCTTGGCTGATCATCACTCGCTGGAAATATTGGCTAGATTTAAAAGACACTGTCAACAAAGGTGTAATGGGCTCGCTATTGCCGATTTTTAATACCGCATCAGAGGTAGGCTATGGCGCCGTGATCGCAAGCCTTGCCGGGTTTGTCATTATCCGTGATGCGGTACTCAACGTTTCACCCAACAACCCCTTAATTTCCGAGGCGCTCGCCATGAGCGTCTTATCGGGCATTACCGGCTCCTCCTCAGGCGGGCTTTCCATCGCGCTGCAAACCTTGGGCAGCGAGTATCTGGCCATGGCTCAGGAAGCGGGCATCGATCCTGAGCTTATGCACCGGGTAGCGTCACTCGCTGCAGGCGGGATGGATACCCTTCCCCATTCCGGCGCGGTTATCACCCTATTGGCCATTTGCGGTCTTACCCACCGCCAGTCCTATGCAAACGTGGCCATGGTGACAATTGTACTGCCCATTGGTGCACTGATCAGCGTAATTACCTTAGGCACCCTGTTTGGTAGTTTCTGAAGCCAATTAGAAAATCCTGCGCTAGATCAAGTTTTATATGGGACTTAATGAGTACGCTTAGCCCCCGCCCCTAAAAGGGCGCTACCTTGGGCGAACAACGCATGGAAATAGCCTAACATATCAGTCGCCATATCCTGGAGGCACTCGCCCGTGTAGGCTAATTTGATGAAACGCCATGCACGGGAATCGCCTTTCAGCTTGATGTCGAGGACGCCGTGGGCGTCAAGCACCAGATCGAATCGCTGACAAGCAGCTCCCGGCCTGACTAGGTCCTGTCTGAAAAGTGTCTACGCTCGGCAATACGGCGTTAAAAATCGACTCAGAATACTCATTTACGACATGTAAACTCCGTTTCTTCGCCGATTTTTGCCTTGTCTTGCCTTCGCTCGCCGACTTTTCAGACAGAACCTAGTCGTCATCCCATTTTTCTGCGACGCCACTGCTGCAGTACAAGCCCCTGCTTGGGCGAAAAAAGCAGCGCCATGATAAAGAAACCAAACGCGACCAGCACAATAGCGCCACCCGAGGCCACGTTAAACACTACCGATAGCCACAACCCGATGACCGCCGAACATATGCCAATCGAGACCGAAATTAAAAGCATTGTCTTAAAGCGATCCGTAAGCAGATGAGCCGTTGCCCCTGGCGTGATCAGCATGGCTACCACCAGAATAATACCGACGGTTTCCAGGCTAGCCACAATGGTCAGGGTAAGTAAAAGAATAAGGCCGTAATGAATCACCTGGGTATTAAAACCCAGTGCCTGCGCCTGCTGCGGGTCAAAGGCGTATAACAGTAACGGTCGATAGGCGAGCCACACCGCTAAAATGGCAATAATGCTGGCAACGAAAGTAAGCATTAACGCAGAGTGTCTAACGCCCAACACGTTACCAAACAGAATATGCATCAAGTGCGTGCTTGAAGCCAGCTTGCTGATAATCACCACGCCAAGGGCAAAGGAGGCGGTAAACATCAGCCCCATAGCGGCGTCAGATTTAATACGCGTGTTTCTTTCGATCGCCCCGATACCTACCGATGTCAGCGCCCCGGTAATAAATGCGCCCACAAAAAACGGCCAGCCCAGCAGATAAGCAATCGCCACGCCGGGCAATACAGCGTGAGAAATGGCATCCCCTAACAGCGACCAGCGCTTCAATACGACATAGCAGGAAAGCATGCCACAGATAGCGCCGACCAACACCGAGGTAAGCAGTGCACGCTGCATGAAAGCGTACTGAAAGGCTTCTGAAACGCTGCTCGGCAGCAGGTTAACCACGGTCATCAACGCTGCAATCAATCCGCTTATCAATGCGTCGCTGAATGATTCTATTATCAACATACTATCAACCACGTTGGTTACCCCTGCTCAGGGCTAAAAGAAGCCGCCGGCACTGTTTGGCGATCCGTTGTCGTCTGTTCAATCGAACTGACGGCAAGCTCGGCCAGTTTTGTTTCACTTAACATGTCTTCCGGTGTGCCTGTACCACGGACAAAGCGGTTGATCAATACCACATGATCAACGTAGCGGCGCGCCCCCGGCATGTCATGAGTAACCATAATCACGGTTTTACCCGCCTCACGCTCGCGGCGAAGTACCGCCAGAATCAGCTTTTCACTTGGCGGATCCACGCCTGCTAACGGCTCATCAAGTAATAGGATACTGGCTTGTTGAGCGAGCGCCCGCGCAAGCAATACACGCTTTTTCTGCCCGCCGGAAAGAGCACCGATAGGCCGCTCTGCATGGACGAGCATATCTACTGCGATCAACGCCTTCTCTACTGCTTCAGTATGACGGGCATGGTGCCAGCGAGCAGGCAACAATCGACGCCACAACACATCGTCACGCATATGCCCGTAGCGCCCCCCCATGACGGTGTCCCACACCGATACGGGAAAATCCCATTCGATAGCTTCGCGCTGGGCCATATAGGCAATCTGCCCTGCCCGCCGGTGCTTGACGATGGGCTCGCCAAACGCGTTTACGCTGCCTTGGAGCGCCTTCATGCTACCGGTTAGCACATGAAACAGTGTCGATTTTCCGGCACCGTTCGGACCCACGATAGCCGTCCATTTTCCTGCGGGAAATGTCAGGTGAATGTTTTCCAACACGATTTGACGCTGGTAGGCGGCGTAAAGCCCTTGCACTTCAATAGCCGCTACTGGATGGGACATGTCTGTGTTCATGGTGACTACTCGGCTATCAGGGCGCGGCGCAACAGCTCCGCGTTATGTCTTTGCATCGCAAAATAGTCGCCCGCTTCGCCGTCAGGTTCGCTTAGTGAATCGACATATAACGGCCCCGCCACCGGGATACCGGTATCTTTGGCAAGGCTTGCCACAGAGCGGTCTGAGATTGTGCTTTCCCAGAAAAGAGCTGCCGGCTGGCGCTCATTGATCATATCAATGATACGCATCAACTGGCGCGGTGAGCCCTCGGTTTCAGCGTTGTTTCCCCAGATACCGTCATGCTCAAAATCATAGGCATCAGAAAAATAGAGAAATGCCGCCTCGCTGGAAAGCAGCAAACGGCGCTCCTTGGGAATATCGCCCAGGATTTCCTGTAGCTCTGCGTGAAGCGCTTCAAGCTCCGCCTCAACACTGGCAGCTCTGGCTTGGATGCCGTCTGTCTGTTCCGGCAACAGTGTTACAAGCTCACTGGCGATTACCTGTACGTAGGCAATGGCCGCTCGTGGGTCTGTCCATAGATGTGGGTCCACGTCACCCTGCAGCTCACCAATGGCAATATGCTGAGTTGGATATTCAGAAGCTTCCGCAACGGGCACCAGAGCTACGTTGTCCTGGGTAGTCGCATCCACTTGGCGCATCCACTGCTCTAGTTGGTAGCCGTTATAAAACACGATGTTGGCATTTTCGAGATCAGCAAAATTCTCAGGCGTCAGCTCCCACTCATGAACCTCTGCATTTACCGGCGTTAAAACAGAAACATAGGCATCATCACCCGCCACACGCGCCACCAGATCGCCTAATACAGAAAAGGTAACCACCACATTAATCGGCGGCGACAAAGGTTCAGCATGTGCGGCAGAAACACTGCCCATGGCAGCAATCAGTAAGCCTCTCTTCAACCATGCCTTTCGATGGCTCATGACCGTACTCCATAAAGGGTCGCTTTAGACATAACTCTAGCTCAACAAAAAAGCATTGTGCAAATAGTTTAGCCTTGGCTAACAATTATGCGGATAAATGCGCTACCATCCCAATTAGGGTTTCCATTCACCTTGATATAGTTTGCTAATGAGTGATCGCGACCAGTCCTTACCTCATACCGTTAGTGGCGCTAGCAACAGCGGCGATGCGTTGCCGCCGATTGGCGAGCATGCCCGCCAATACGAAACCGTGCGAAATGCTCATGAAACCGAGCTGATCGAAGACTATGTTGAGCTGATTGGTGACTTGATCCAGCACCGAGGTGAAGCGCGAGCGGCTGATATCGCTAGCCGCATGGGGGTAAGCCAGGCAACGGTTTCCAAGATGATTCGCCGTTTAAACGAACTGGGGCTAGTTACCAGCAAGCCCTACCGCTCCCTGTTTTTAACCGAAGATGGGCAGAAAATGGCGGAAGTTTCACGGACTCGCCATGATATCGTGCTGCACTTTTTACGCGCGCTGGGTGTAAATGATCATACAGCACGAATTGATGCCGAAGGTATGGAGCACCATGTCAGCAATGAAACCCTCTCCATCATGCAGCGCTTTATCGACCAGCAAACCCAGCGTTAACGGCCAGGCTTGTCTTTAACCACATGCGCTAAGCCGGTTGACTTGGGTCACGCTACCGTTCCAGATCATTTCCAGATGAGTCGTCTGAACCACATCCCGCACTTGCATGGGAGTCATTAGCGCCCAGCACGTAGCCTGGGGTTCGCGCACAGAATGATAGCGCAGCCCGGGTGAATGTGCTTTCCTGACCGACCAGCCAAGCGCCCTGCCGTGGCGGTAATCATCCGGCGCATAAATAGGATGTGAACGCTTTAGTACCGTGGCATCCCGGCAGCTACGCTCGTCAAACAAGCACTTTAGACCTCGGAAAACAAAGCGCTCAAAATGTAGCCCCGGCACGTTCTGCCAATACGCCTGCTGATGGTACTTTACTTCGGCAATAGCCGTGGTCATGGCATCCGCTACGTACAACACGCCAAAGCTACCATCACTGAAACGCGACCCATCCGGATTGACATGGGTAAATGGCGCTACCGCGTATGAACAACCACGAATGCCAAAGGGAATTTCCCCGGCTGGCAATAGCGCTAGGTTGCCTATCTCATTTTGCAGACGTGGGTTGGTTAACGCTTGCAGCGCATGTAATGCGGCAAATTCGTCTTCATCGGCCACATCATCAAACAGATCAATCGGTGGAAACTTGCTGTTAATCAGCCGGTAGCCTGTAACTGAGCGCGCCGAAAGCTTTGGTAGCGTTTTTAGTTCTACCATTGGGCGCCCCGCAAACTATCAATGCGTTTGAACGTTTCATAAAGCGCGGCGAAGTCACCGCTACTCATGACTTCAAGTGGAGTGCGGCCATTAAAGTAGGGGTTATGGTTTTCCATCGAGACAAACCCATACAGGTTGTCCGGATTTTCAAACAGCATGCGCAGCGCCGCGTGAATATTCAGTAGGTAACTAATGCGCGTCAGCTGGTCGCTATCCAGCTTTATTTCGCCAATATCGCCACGACGTGCCCGTGCATAAGTGCTATGGGATACCCGCAGTATGGCTTCGCCCTGCTCTCCATTTGCCCGCCATTTATCCAAAATGCGTACGGCGGCTTTTAAACCCGAGGCAGCGGCAACTTTATTCTGAGCAATATTATTGGCTGTTTGCATAACAGCTCCCTTTAATCTATCTGCAAATACTAGAGTATAAAAAAAGTATCTGCAAATATAGAGAGGTTTTTGTTACTAAAAACAGTTTTTCTAGACATAAAAAAACCCCATGCCGTTTTTTCCGACATGGGGCCTAACTAATAAGCTTAAAACGCTTTAGGGAACATCGTTTGAGGCAGGAACAAGAATACGCTGGGCAGCAGAATAACTGCCAATATGACCGCCATGATTAATCCAACTAAAGGTAGTACCGCCATAAAAGCACGCGGCATGGAAACTTCACCAATTTGGGTGGCGATTAATAAGCAGATGCCATAGGGCGGCGTTATCAAGCCCAAGGTTAACGACAAGATAACCACTAATGCCATGTGGATTTGATTAATATCCGCGGCGATACAAATACTCTGAATAATCGGCAGGAAAATAATAACGGCCGTTACGGGGCTTAATACCGTCCCGATCACCAGCATAAAAAGCATCACCATCAGCATGATGCCAATACGGTGGTCAGTCACCGATAAAATGAAGTTGGCGACATCCTGGGCAATGCCCAGATAAGAAATTAACCAACCCATAATGCCCGCCGAGGCAACCGCAAACATAGGCAGCGAAAAAGAGATTGCTGACTCTGCCAGAATAGACGGCAATTGCTTAAAACGAATCGCGCGATAAAACACAACTGCTAGAATCACGCCAACCAATACCGCCACCGATGCGGCTTCTGTCGCGGTAAAGACACCGGTGGTAATACCGCCAAGCACCACTAGAGGCAAGGCCATCGGCGGAGCCGCGACAACCGCAGTGCGCCCCATTTGCTTAAACGAAAACTTGCCTGTCGCTTTAATATTTTCTCGCTTGGCGATGTAGTAGACGTAGCCCATTTGCATAAGCCCCACCAGAACTCCCGGAAGGACGCCGCCTAGAAAAAGTGCTCCGACGGACACATTGCCAAATGCACCGTAAATAACCATCAGTATCGAGGGCGGAATAATGCCGCCTAATACCGATGAGGCAGCAGTTAAAGCAACGGCAAAAGGAGCGGGATAGCCCGATTTTTTCATCGCCGGAATCAGCACGGCGCCAACGCTTGCCGTATCGGCTGCGGCCGAGCCGGAAAGGCTGGCAAACATCATGGAGACCATGACATTAATATGCCCAAGCCCACCGCGCACATGTCCGACTGAACTATCAGCAAATTTGAGCAGGCGATCCGTGATCCCACCATCATTCATCAGGCGGCCCAGCAACAGAAAAAACGGGACGGCTAAAAGCGGAAACGAGTTAATGCTGGCAAACATCTGGTTGGCAACCGACGTCAGCGACAGCCCCATTTCCAAAATAGTAAAAATAGACGCCAAGCCAATAGCAAATGCAATCGGCACGCTTAGCGCGATCAGCAGTAAAAAGCTGCCGATTAATATAATTAGCGGGCTCATGAGCCTTCCACCTCGTTCATTCGCTTGACCTTGCCGCCATTGCGGAGCGCCACTATATCGTCGTAAATGACTTCAATGGAAAATAAAAACATAGCGATACCGGCAACAGGCAAGGCAGCAAATACATAGGCCATCGGCGTTCCCAGCGCCACCGATCGACGATTCCACCCCATATCCACCAAAATATTGCCATGCACCACCAGCACATAAATCAGCGGCAGGCAGGCCAGGCTGCCGAATAGCCGTAGCACGCGCTGGGTAATGACAAACTGTGGGGGGAAAATATCGATCACATAGTGCTTGCGCTTACGCACGGCAACCGCCGCGCCAATAAATACCGCCCAAATGAAACAAGCCATTGCTACTTCATCTGTCCAGGAAACAGAGATTTTTAAGTAATTGCGCGCAACCACTTGATAGAGAACGGTCAGGATAAAAGCGGCAAACAGAGAACCCGCTAGACACAGCAAAATTTTTTCCACTACATCATTGATTTTCCGCATTAGTCTGTCCTTTTATTGGCACGTGCCGCTTCCCCACCCCACTTTTCAGCGGTTCAAGGAAAGCGGCATGCTGGCCAAAGTCGTTATAGGCTGCGGATAGTCTCGAGCAGGTCGGTTAAACCGCGCTCTTCAGCAAATTCATCGTGCAGAGGCACCACTTGATCGATAAACGCCTGTTTATCGACCTCGGTTACCGTAACCCCAAGATCTTCAAACTCCTGGATAAACTCAGCGTCGTACTCGATCCCTTTCTCAGTGCCATATTCACCGGCGCGCTGAGCCGCTTGCTGAATAATGGCCTGATCTTCTTCAGAGAACCGATTGAAACGGTTTTCGCTGATCGAGATGTGGCTCATCATGATCTGGTGTTCAGTTTTGGCATGAAACGGTGCTACTTCGTATAAGCGGCTTGAAAGATAGCCGCTGATAGTACTCTCAAACGCACCGACAACACCGGTCTGCAGGCCGGTATAAATTTCTGTCCAGGGAAGCGACGTGGTTAATGCACCCGCAATTTGCCACGTTTCAGCATCAAGGCGCGAACCAGTAACGCGCATTTTAACGCCTTCCAAATCAGACGGCTCTTCGACCGGGCCGGTATTGGTACTCAGGTTACGCGTTCCGCCGCCGGTCAAACTCAAAAGCTTCAGCCCAACGCCGGCATCGGTCATGGCCTGATCAAAATAGCTATAAACCGCTGACTCAGGAGCGGTTGCTGCACGGAACTCATCCATGTCCTGGAACAGATAGTTAAGGCTGAAAATTTCGAAATCCGGCACATAGGGAGCCACATTCATCACTCCACCAATGATCATATCCGTGGTGCCAATGCGGATTTCATCCACCATGGTCTGGTCGTTGCCTAACTGACCGCCCGGGAAGATTTGAACCGTAATCCGGTTATCCGTGGCTTCTTCGACTTCTGCCTTGAAGGCTTCTGCAGCGTCAATCCAGGGGTGTGGCGCACTCACCACGGTACCCAGGCGCAGAGTTTCCGCCAGTGCCGGGGATGCCATCAACAAGGATACAGCGCTTACCAATGCCAGACGGGGGAGCGTATGTTTAATCATGGGAAGTCCTTAGAGTGTGCCAACGTTTTTTTAATTTTCAGTGTCGGGGCTTAAAAATCAGAGGTTAGAAACAGGTTCGCCAAGGGTATGCATTAACCGGTTTGCCCAGCCAAACAGCGTGGTCGATAGCGTTAAATCAACAATTTCCTGATCTTCAAGACCCACATCGCGCAGGCTTTGAATGTCATTATCGGTCACGTTAGGTGGACACTCGGACAGGCGCATCGCGAACTTCAAAATAGCTCTGATGCGGGGTTCCAGATCCGCCTCTTTGCCGCGCAAGAAGATATCTTGCATTACCTTTTCATCGCCCACGATATTGTTATAACGATGGGCATGAACGGCCGCGCAGTAAATGCAGCGATTGACGACGGAGGCAGCCACCGCGCCTAACTCCCGCTCATCCCGCGATAGTCCGCCTTTATCGTACATAATGCCGTTAAACAGCGAGGTACGAATACGCAGCGACTCAGGATCGTGCGCCAGCACCAGCACATAATCAGAGATTTTAGTATTGGAGGGCGTTTCTTTAAGCGCTTCACGCTGGGCAGGCGTGGCGTTATCAAAATCGATAGGCGTGATATAGGGGCGCCAGGTGGGGATTCGCGACGTAAACTTATGAATAACACGGCTCATTTAGCTTCTCCCATCACACTTAGTACCGCCGCAACGCGCAGCTGGTAGTTAACAAATGCCACCAGGCCCGCCAGCCGGACGATATCGCTCTCTTCTATACCCGCCTCACTAAGTGCTTGGATATCTTCCTTCGTGGCATCGCGGGGGCGTTGAGTGACTAAGTCGACATAAGTCACCATGGCAGACAGGCACTTTTCGGATGCGGGTGGCTGGTTGCCAGGCTCGGCAAGCTGGTAAGGGTCCGCATCGCTGCCATAGCCCGCTAATAAATCAGCATAGTGCTGGGCCAAGCCCGCCTGTTGGCAAATACGCGCCATACGGCATGCCAGTGCCGCTCTGATAGCGATAGGCACTTGGCCAGCATCACCTGGCAATAAAGCCGCTTCGTAGGAAGCCTGGGTCAAATCCATCAACTTGTGGCGCACAGCCAGCGCATCTGCCAACGGACCAGTAGTGGGCACATTAGCCGCTTGTTCTAATACATGAGTCATGGTTATTCCTTGCTTTTCAATACGCCACTTAAGCGTTAGCAGTCGCATTAGGTAAAGGCGTTGCTTGCCACTCATCGCCTAATAATTCAGGCGAGTCGTACTGCTCAAGCCGTTGCCAGTGGCGCTCTACGTCTTCCCGGTAAAGATTGGCAGCAATCGCACCAGCCAACCAACTTGCTCCCTCACTGATCCCCGGAATATCGCCACTGACCTTGCCTAAACTCACGGTCGCGCCATAGTTAAAGCAGTGAATATTGCGCAACCAGGGCGCTGTTCCCGGCTCACGCTCCTGGAACGCAAAGTCACGCTGTACGTAAGGGAAGTTACCTAACTCGTCGTTCTTAAGCTCGACGGGTGGCTGGTAGCAATCGCGCCATAGCAGAATACGGTCGGCGTAACCGGCAAGCTCTGTGCGCGCCAGGGGGTCGATTTCAAAACCAGTGCCCAGGATCAGATAATCACAGCGCACGGTGCCCTGCTGGGTTTCAATAACAATCTCATCGCCCTCCATCTGCATGGCTTTTACACCACAGCCAAAGTGGAAATGAGCATTGTCATGACGGCTGACGCGCAAGGTGGAGCCGCGGGGTGGCGGAGTTTGGGTGGCAAACGAATAGTGCATAATTTGCCAGCGCCACTCATCGGGTAACGTGGCGTAGCCATGGGTAAAGCCAAAGGATCCGATGCCCATCATTTTATTGATAGTGGGCATCTGAGGGCGACGAATTAAAAAGCGTACTTCCTGAGCACCATGCTCTAACGCCTCTGCTGCATTATCGACTGCAGAAGCCCCGACCCCAATCACCACCACACGCTTGTCTTTTAAACGCGCAAAGTCGATCTCATCCGCCGAATGCGACCAGGCGTTGCCGGGCAGGTTATTAACGAACGCCGGAATTTTAGGTGCGCCAGTGCCTTCACGGCCGGTCGCCATTACAAGTTTGCGGGTAAGCACGGTTTTACTGGGAGCCCCGGCGCCTGAAAGCTCAAGTCTTAACAAATCACCTTCGGGCGTAACGTGCTCGACCTTAACGTCATTCTCAACGGGGAGCTTTAATACGTCGCGGTACCAGCTTAAATAGGCCATCCAGGTGGGGCGCGGGATTTTATCCAGCGCTTCCCATGCCGGGTTACCGAACTGCGCTTCATACCAGGCCCTGAAGGTGAGTGATGCAAATCCATAACTGGGGCCAGGCAAGGTTTTGGGAGAACGCAAGGTTTCCATACGAGCGTAGTTCAGCCAAGGGCCTTCCAGCCCAGCCGGATTACGATCGAAAATACGGATATTGCTGATGCCACCGGATAGCAGCGCAAAGGCTGCCACCATGCCGCACTGCCCGCCGCCAATAATCACCACATCATGCACAGGCTGCCCGTCTTCCATCGCCTGGGGAGGTACCCAGTTAGCGGGTGGAATATTCAGACATGCCAAGTCGTATTGAACGCGGGCATTAAGCGCTTCTAAGCCAGCGCCCGCCAGTGAGGGAGTCATGGTCATTGCGTCATCTCGATTTGTGCCTGAATAGCCTGCTCCGCTTCATGAGGCCACCAGAACCAACGAACAGGTACATCTGTAAACTGAGCATTCTCCTCTAACGGCAGCGCTTTGGCCTGCTCAACGAGCTGCTGAGCTTGTGCAAAGCAATCGTCTTTTCCTGCCATTATGGCTGGCTCTTGACTAGTATCTTGCGACAGAAGTGTATTCAAGAGATTCGTCGGCGCTTGAGTGACGCTTTGATGGCGAGCAAGCCAAACGCCATTGGTTTCATCCACGGAATACAGCTTCATCAGTACAGGTGCATAGCGGGCAATAAATTCGACTGCCGATATTACATAGTTAGCGGTCTCATTGCTAAAAAAGAAATTAAAACCTAGTCTTACCCAACCTGGACGATATAAGCTTCTACCTTTTTGGACTAAATCCTCATGCTCAGCTGCGGTTTTTTCGTCTATTGAAAGCAGCTCATGACCATAAGGGCCAGCACAGGAGCAGCCGCCCCGCGCCTGGATACCAAACAGGTCATTTAACATGGCAACAATCAGGTTATGGTGAATATCACGACCGCCCGCACTAATGTTGAATGAAAAGATGGCCAGGCGAGAGGCGGTTAAAGAGCCTAAAAGGTGGATATTGCTGACGGTTTGCCAGCGCGCCATTGCCATCTCAACCAGCTCACTTTCACGCGCTTCGATATTTTCAGCGCCAACCAAGTCTTTAATACGAAACGCAAAGCCCGCTCGAATATCGCCCAAGATGCCGGGTGTACCGGCCTCTTCCCGCCGCTGAACGTTGGTCACATAGCGGTGATGCTGAGCCGTTACGTAAGACACCGTCCCACCACCCGCCACGGAAGGTATGGGATTACGGCATAGCGCTTTGCGGATCACCAGAATGCCGGAACTCCCAGGCCCACCAACGAATTTATGCGGCGACAAGAAAATTCCATCGATATGATCGCCCTCGCTCGTGCCCGCCACGTTGATGCTCACATAGGGGCCACTTGCGGCATAATCGAGCAGCACAATGCCTTCATGCTGGTGAACCAGGCGTGCCAATGCGACAACGTCTGTTTTAATACCAGTGACATTGGAAGCGGCTGAAAACGCAGCCACCTTTGTCTCGCGGTCAGCGTACTCGTCAAGACGTAGCGCTAATGTCTCAAGGCAGGGCGTGCCGCTTTCGGTTAGCGGGATACGTACCAGGTCTACATCACACTCGCGCCATACAAGGTCATTGGAGTGGTGTTCAAAAGGCCCAATAAAGACCACGGGCCTGGAATTCGATGAGGATTCAGACGGGGTTTGAAGACCAAGAATATGGCTACAGCGATTAATCGCAGCAGTTGCCCCTGCCCCGGCAAAAATAACGGCGTAGTCGGCATCAGCGCCTACCGAATCCTTTATTGCTTGGCGGGCCGCTTCACGAAGCTGAGTGGTGGTTTTACCGGTATAGGAGGTTTCGGTGTGGGTATTGGCGTAAAACGGTAACACCTGATGTCGCATGGCTTCTTCAACCATACCCAGCGCCCGGCCCGATGCCGTGTAGTCAGCGTATAGAAGAGGCCGAGGTCCAAATGGCCCAGGGATAACCTCGCCCTCGCCAATCACGTCATCACGAATATAGTCAATCCACTCAGATGATGTCGCCGAGTGGCAGCTCGGTAGTTTTTTTGACCTGTTCCATTGAGAAGCATGATGTGACATTACTGAGCTCTATTTTAGCGATAAGCCTTTTATAAAAGGCATCAAACGATTGGTTATCGCGCGTAATGACCTTAAGCAAATAATCGTACTCTCCCGCTAGCCGATTAACTTCCATCACCTCGGGGAAGGACTGAACGGCTTCTTTAAAAGCATCCAGCCAGGTTTGATTGTGTTTATCGGTTTTAATCATGACAAACACAGTCAAGCCAAGATTAAGCTTTTCAGGGTTTAGGACGGCGATTCTTTTTTCGATTACGCCCTCTTTTTCCAGGCGCTGAATTCGACGCCAGCAAGGGGTTACCGAAAGCCCTACGCCTTCTGCAAGCTGGGCAATAGAAAGGTTATCATTACGCTGAAGCTGTTCAATAATTTTCAAATCGAAGCGGTCAATAAGCAATTTATTTCTCCTAAAAGGCTTAAATAGGAATATATTTCTATAACGCTCTAAAATACACCAGCCAGGAGAAAGATTTTTTCTGTATGGCTTTTTCATTACTAAGCTTTCTAAGCGCACAAAAAAAGTGCAGCCTTATCAAGGCTGCACATAAATAATAAATTAATAACCAAAAGGCTTATCTCAAAATAAAGTTATGTCGTCCTTATTAGTGATTCACTGTTTTTCGAAAGGGCCATTACCTAAAACATTGGCAGGCATGCCTAAACGCCCCACTCCGGGTAACTTAAGCGCAGGGTGCTTAATGTCAATTCCGATTGCTAGCCCTAGCAAATTAATTTCAATGCCTTCTTCAAGCGCGACCAATAGCCCCACCATGCCGCCTAATGAAAGCTGATAGCCGGTACCGCTGGGTACCGGGGCAAACAATGAATCAAACAAATAATCCTTGCCGACTGCCGTCACTGGCAACGTGACATCAAATCCTTCGACTTCGCGAGCGACCCACGCAACAAACGTATTGCTATTAGGGCCTGGCCATATCTGATACCGCTCAGCACTGGGGTAGCGTGTGATCGCCTCTTCAATAACCGGAATCAGCGCTGCGGCATCCTCACCACGATAATCAGCCAACAGTGAGGGCGTATTGCCATACCAGGCACGATCAGGCATATCCTCAGCCGCCACAACGGTCGGACGTCGCCAACTCATCACTTGATAAATATGGTAGTGCGACGCCCCCTCCTCTTTTATAGCAATCCATGGATGCACACCAAAGGCGCCGCGCCAGTTATAAGTATGGGCAGCATAAACCTGTATTACCGCGTCGGCTGAATGTTCAGGCGGCGGCGCCAGCCCGGATGAGGAGCGGTCGAGCGTTGACCAGTGTGCATCAGTAACGATCACGCCGCTGGCAAGCATCCACACAGGCCCTACCAGCAACAAGGCAAGCGTCATCAGCACCAGTAAAAACACGCGGAGAAGCCCACGTTTTAGCGTCATGAATAGCTCAAATAGTCAGACATCAGAGTGGTGTCTATTTAACAAGCAAGGAGAAGATGCCAGTTCCCGGTCACCGCGGTCTTCTTCTTCCAAAGCGCATAAAAGCGCTTCACGTAGAATCGGCAAATGCGACTGTTCAAGCTGGCGCGAGGCCGTCAACAGTGTGAGCTTGCCTTGCCTAATATAGCGCATCAGCGGCAACAGTACTTCGTTAGACTCTTTTAGCTCCAACCGGTAGCGAGTTTGAAAGGAAGCTTCGCTGATCTTCTGTTCATGGTAGTCGCGCCGCAGTGACGATGAGGGCGCAGCATCCCGATACCACTCTGTTAATGAAAGCGATGCGCGCTCTTTTCCACGTGGCCATAAGCGGTCGACTAAAATACGCGAACCATCGTCTTCTTCAAACGCGGCATAGACCCGCTTGAGGGCTATTTCATAGCTCATACGACCTCCCTGAGACAGCTTTTCCATACATTGGATATACGCAAAAAATCTATCACCATTAGCGCATCCTAACCCCTCTGACAGGCAATTTATCTGTCATGGGTTAATAAAACGTAAAAGCCCAAAGAGTTGTTCCGGACCATCACATGGTACTACTTAGATAGGTAGGGGCGGATGATTCCCCAGGCCTTTTAAACGCCGTACAATGCATTTTTGGCCCACACTTGGCATCTCATGCACTTAACCCGCTTTACCGATTACTCTATCCGCGTTTTGCTTTACCTGGCGACCAAAGGTGGAGAGCGTGCCACCATCACGGAAATTGCCGAGACATTTTCAATCTCGCGCAATCACCTGATGAAAATCGTCCAGGAATTACATCAAAAAGAGTATCTTAAAGCAATTCGAGGCAAGCACGGCGGGCTTTGGCTCAACAGAGCACCTGAACATATCCGGCTAGGTGCCTTGGTTCGAGACACCGAACAGGAAATGGCGCTGGTAGAGTGCTTTCGTGAAGACAACGCCTGCATCATCACCCCTTCGTGCCGTTTAAAGCCCATCCTTAACGACGCCTTAAACGCTTTCCTAAACGCTCTGGATAATTACACGCTGGCAGATTTATTAGACGGCCAGCACAGCCGCCTTGCCTCATTGATGAAAATTCCTGCCGCTAACCTTTAGCGCTTACCCATAAGTATTCACGTACTCTGAATGCTGCGTATTTGCTCATCAAAAATCATTGATAAACGGTAGTATATCCTCCCCCCAGCTTTTACAATAAACTACCCTTCTTAATGAAGTCTGCCTGCCTTCCTGTATGCAGCGCTTGCTGAAAGCTATACTAGGATCACCGGCATATGAGCGGACGATGTTGCATTGGACTTCATTGCTGCTATCTATGGAGCTCCATATGGCTCAAGCGCCACTTTCTCCCCATCAAATAATGATTCGCAAGTTGCAGAGCATTTTCACACTGACAAGTGAAGAGGAGCAGGCACTTTTAAGCCTGCCCATCCAAACAAAAGATCTTGAGGCTAATCAAGATATCGCGAGAGTCGGCGATCAGCCAAACCAGTGCTGTTTAATCGTCGAGGGTTTTACATGTGTACACAAGATCTCCGCCGAGGGTAAACGTCAAATAATAGCCCTTCACGTTCCCGGCGATATTCCTGATCTGCAGAGCCTGCACTTGCATGTGCTGGATATAAATATTACCTCGATAACTCGCTGTAAGCTCGGTTTTATAAAACATTCAGATATGCACCAGCTATGTGAGCAGTATCCCCGTTTAACCGCTGCTTTCTGGCGTGAAACGCTAGTGCACGCATCCATCTTTCGCGAGTGGCTTTTAAATATCGGGCGGCGCGAGGCCTATGCTCGAATTGCGCACCTTCTTTGTGAAATCTTGTTGCGTCTGAAAGCGGTAGGATTAACAGAGGAAAAAACATTCCATATGCCAATGACCCAGGCGGAAATGGCAGACGCGACAGGAATGACGCCGGTCCACGTGAACCGAGTCTATCAAGCGCTGCGCGCAGACGGGTTGATAAGCACGGAGAAAAGCCAAATGACCTTGCCTGACTGGAATAAAATACAGCAGGCAGGCGAGTTTGACCCCCTTTACCTGCATATCAAGAAACAAGCGACGTCTTAATATTTTACTTTCTTGCTTGGGTAGCATTGGGAATTGTTTGGCAGTAGACGACTATTTTGCACTTCATTGAGTGTTGCAAAATAGGCATTTCTGCCCAGCCTTTCACGCCCAAAATCCAGCGCACGGCACTGATGTCCGTTCCAATATCTATTCACTTCCACATCGGGTTAACGCAATAGCAGCGTATGATCGATTGCCACAAACTCGCTGGCCTCATTCATCAGTGAAGCGGCCGTAAACTGAGGCACGCCATAAACTTCAACCTTGCAACCATGCACAGCACGCATTTTACTGACCAGAATGTCAAAGTCTCCATCGCCGGACACCAATACGATAACATCGGCCTGTTCCGCATACTCTATGGCATCAAGCGTAATGCCTACATCCCAGTCTCCCTTCGCCGACCCATCTGATCGCTGGATAAAGGGCTTCAACTTCACCTCAAAGCCGATCGCCCGGAGTATATGTTGAAACTCCTTTTGCTTTTGATCCCCACGGTCTATTGCATAGGCAAACGCTTTTACAATTTGCCTATTGGCGGTCGCCTGTGACCAGAACCTGTTGTAATCAAAATTTTTGCCATACGCTTGCCGCGCCGTGTAATACACGTTTTGCACATCAACAAATATTGCTACTTTTTGCATAAATCGGATCGTTTTCACAAGAGTCATCAGGCTGATTACTTTAGCATCCAGGCCCGACACCGAGGCTTTTACTTGCCCCGAATACTCAAAATAAAAATAAGGGCCGAATTTAAGTAGACACGCTATGGGAGGATTATTGAAGAAAACGTAGTGCTTAAAATAAAATTGACGGCACTAGTTACGCCCTTAAAAATGCTTAATGCATCTTAACTGCATGTAGCAGCCAACGAAAAACGCTACCTACAGCTTAGCTATGGATCGCCACCGAGCTTACCTCAGCACTCACCCAGAACAGCGAACGCTCAGCAGAACTCGCCAGCCTGGCTTTGTTCCTCGCTTCACCGAGCGCCAACTTTATAACTGGCATACTATTACCGGTAGATGGTGGCTATTCATCACGCCAAGACGGGATATCAAATAAGAAGGAGTAGACATTATGGATCTTGGAATTGCGGGCCGCTGGGCGGTGGTATGCGCAGCGAGCAAGGGGTTAGGGAGAGGTTGCGCCGAAGCGCTCGCCAAAGAAGGCGTCAACCTGGCCATCAATTCGCGCAACGCCGAGGTGCTCGAGAAGACGGCCGAGGCGCTACGGGCACTGAACCCGGCCATTGAGGTCCGCTCCGTGCCCGGAGACGTCGGGCGTGAAGAGGTTCGCGAGGCGTTGATTGCCGCCTGCCCGCAGGTCGATATTTTGGTCAACAACAACGGCGGCCCGCCGCCCGGCGATTTTCGCGACTGGCATCGTGAGGAGTGGATACAGGCCGTGGACGCCAACATGATCACTCCCATAGAGCTGATCAAAGCCACGGTAGACCGCATGGCCGCTAATGGCTTCGGGCGTGTGGTCAACATCACATCGGCCGCGGTGAAAGCTCCTATCGACATTCTTGGGCTGTCCAACGGCGCACGCAGCGGGCTGACCGGTTTCGTCGCGGGTATTGCACGCCAGCCGCAACTCGCATCGCACAACGTCACAATCAACAACCTATTACCCGGTTCCTTCGATACCGACCGCCTGCGAGGTAACTTCAAAAATGTTGCCGAGAAAACCCAGCAAGATATTGAGCAGGTACGCGAGCAACGTGCACAAGGGGTGCCTGCCCGGCGATTCGGCACTGCCGAGGAGTTCGGCGCCTTTTGCGCCTTCATGTGTAGTGAGCATGCAGGCTACCTGACCGGGCAGAACATTCTGCTCGACGGCGGAGCCTATCCTGGCACGTTCTAAACGGTTTGGTTTGTGGTACGACGTGTGCTAAGACAGCTAGGTTTAGCCTTTAGGAAACATATTTAAATGTGTAGATTTTCTTTGAGACGTGAGTGACTAGGCTTGCAGAGCCATATGCGGCGCACCTCTTCGTAGAATGACTACAAAAGCAGGTTATGCGATATAAAAGCGCAATTTATGGCAATTTGAGATGGGAACGACAGAAATGGAGGCGGCCCCAAAAGCCACATCCCGGCACACGCATCCACCACTACCGTTGCTCCCTTCCGGGCCTGGCGGGGTTTGCAGTTTCGCGTTGCGAGAGGACCTAAGGGGCCACCATTACAACATTCTAGGAAATGTGTCTCCCGAATGTGTTTGAGCGTGATGTGGTGGCTACGCCCTGATTTGAACAGGGGACCCCATCATTATGAGTGATGTGCTCTAACCAGCTGAGCTACGTAGCCTTTCCGTCATCAGCGGGTGCAGAGTATGCCTATTTCGGAAACAAAAGGCAAGCCGCAAACGGGCTTGCCCTTCAAACTGATAGCCAATTGCTTAAAGCGCAGCCTGAACGGCAGGCAGCCCCGGTTCGCCCTCTTTTGTGGTAACGCCTTCAAGCCATGAGGCCAACACATCATCATGGGCTTTTAAATAGGCATTGGCTGCATCACGCGGGTCTAGGCCATCATCCATGATTGCACTCATCAGCTGATTTTCCATTTCCAGCGTAAAGGTCATGTTACGCAGTAAAGCCCCCACATTAGGGCACTCTTCAACAAAGCCTGAACGCGTATTGGTGTGCACAGTGGCACCGCCCAAATCAGGTCCAAAGTAGTCATCCGCACCGGATAAGTAGGCCATATCAAAATTAGTGTTCATAGGATGCGGCTCCCAGCCCAGGAAAACCATCCATTCCTGATGTGGAATACGCGTTGTAAGCTCCGAGAGCATACCCGCCTCACTGGAATCCACTACCTGCCAGTCGCCTAGGCCGTAGGCATTATCGTCAATCATTTGCTGAATAAGCTCATTACCGTCGTTGCCCGCTTCGATACCGTGGACGCGGTGTTCGAATTGGTCAGCATAGTCAGCTAAATCATTGACGGACGTAACACCTGCCTCATACACATAGCGAGGCACTGCCAGCGTGTATTTCGCACCTTCAAGATTAGCGGTCAGCCGTTCAACATCACCGCGCTCAATGTAAGGGTCGCTTATGGATGCCATGGACGGCATCCAGTTACCCAAGAAGACGTCAAAGTCGTTATTGCGCATGCCCGCGTACGCAATCGGTACCGATACGGTATCCACCCGTGGCTCATAGCCCAGCGCTTCCAGCACCTCGCTGGCCAGGGCGGTGGTCGCGGTAATATCGGTCCAGCCAACTTCTGCAAAGCGGATGCTTGAGCACTCATCTGCGTATACGACTGCCGGTAATAGAGCACTCGCCATCAATACAGTGAAACTGCCAACGTAGATACGCTTCATTGCTACTCCCCTTCTTCTGAATTTTGAAAAGAACTGCTTATTTATAGCCACGCCCTAATCTGAAGCATCAGATCCAATAGAGACGCATCTTTATTAATTGAACGTTCAATAAAAAAATGACAGCATATACAGGTAATCACGCCTAACCCTACGTTTCAAGACAGGCATTCAACGTCACGGGAGATAAGCTGTGCCGAAGGTGGGAATGGAACCAGTGCGCCGCCAGCAATTGATTGATGCCACGATGGCGGCCATTGATGAAGTGGGCCTTGCCGATGCCACGATAATGCGAATTGCGCGCCATGCAGGTGTATCGGCAGGCATTATCAGCCACTACTTTGGCGGCAAGGATGGCTTGCTGGAGGCCACTATGCGTCAGATCCTGTCGGATCTTTCTGAGGCGGTCGCAGCGCGCCGTTCGGCGTTAAAGGACAATTCACCACGCGCCCATATTGGCGCCATCATCGGAGGCAACTTTGATCGCAGCCAGGTAACAGGCCCTGCCGCCAAGACCTGGCTCGCTTTTTGGGCCAGCAGCATGCACAAACCATCGCTGCAGCGCTTGCAGTACGTCAATGACCGGCGCCTTTATGCCAATTTATGCTATCAGTTTCGGCGCATTTTACCCCGCCCTGAAGCGCGCAACGCCGCGCGTGGGCTGGCCGCCATGATTGATGGATTATGGCTTCGTGGTGCGTTGGCACCCGAGGCGCTGGATGCCAATGAAGCGCGCCAACTGGCGCACCATTACCTTGACCAGCTGCTTGCCCATCATGAACATGCCCTTCCCGTTACCCATCATTGATCAGGAGACCAGCATGGCCGCTCAAGATATTCAGCCTCTTTATATTAACGGCCGCCTGGTAGAGGCCACTTCAGGCGAAACCTTTACTGTCACCAACCCGTATGATGGCAGTCTGCTGGCCACCGTCGGTCAGGCAAGCCAGTCAGATGTCGATGCCGCCGTGGAGGCGGCGAAACACGGCCAGCGCCAGTGGGCTGCCATGACGGCCATGGAGCGCTCACGCATCATGCTGCGTGCGGTTGCCCTGCTTCGCGAACGTAACGATGAGCTGGCTGAGCTTGAGACCCGCAATACCGGCAAACCGATTAGCGAAACCGCAAGCGTCGATATCGTCACCGGCGCGGATGCCCTGGAGTACTTTGCGGGCTTAGCGCCCGCCATTGAAGGCAGTCAGATTCCCCTGCGTGAAAGCTCGTTTGTGTATACCCGACGCGAGCCGCTAGGCGTTATTGGCGCTATTGGTGCGTGGAACTACCCGATTCAAATCGCCTGCTGGAAAGCTGCGCCTGCCTTGGCGGCAGGCAATGCCGTTGTATTTAAACCCAGCGAAGTCACGCCGCTGAGCGCAATCAAGCTCGCCGAGATATTTACCGAAGCGGGTCTACCCAATGGCGTTTTTAACGTGGTGCAGGGCGATGGCCGGGTAGGTGCCATGCTGACTGAGCATGAAGGCATTGCCAAGGTCTCCTTTACGGGTGAAGCGGGTACCGGCAAAAAGGTGATGGCCACCGCGGCAAGCTCCACGCTTAAAGATGTCACGATGGAGCTAGGCGGAAAATCCCCATTGATTATTTTTGCAGACGCTGACCTGGATCGCGCCGCTGATGCCGCCATGATGGCCAATTTCTATTCAAGCGGCCAGGTTTGCACCAACGGCACCCGCGTGTTTATTGAACGCAGCGCTCAAGACGACTTTGAAGCCAAGCTGGTCGAGCGCGTCAAGCGTATCAAGGCGGGCGACCCTATGGATCCCAGCGTCAATTTTGGCCCGCTGGTAAGCTTCGAGCACCAGGAGAAAGTGCTTTCCTACATTGCGCTGGGTAAACAGCAAGGTGCACGAGTGCTGATTGGCGGTGAGGACTGGAAGCGTGGCGACAGAGCCAACGGCGCCTGGGCGGCCCCTACCGTCTTTACCGATTGCACGGACGATATGCGTATTGTGAAGGACGAAATTTTTGGCCCTGTCATGTCAGTACTCGCCTTTGAGAATGAAGCGGAGGTCATTCGTCGCGCCAATGACACAAGCTACGGGCTAGCCGCCGGGGTATTCAGTGAAAGCCTGAGCCGTGCCCACCGAGTGATTCATCAGCTGGAAGCAGGCATTTGCTGGATCAATACCTGGGGAGAGTCACCTTCGCAAATGCCGGTAGGCGGCTATAAAGCCTCAGGCATCGGGCGGGAGAACGGCATCGAGACGCTTAACCACTATACCCAGACCAAGTCCGTACAGATCGAGATGGGCCCCTTTGAGTCGGTGTTTTAAGCCGAAGTAATGGAACTTCGCCGGTAGGCATAAAGAAGTGACGCGCCTCTTTATATGCCTTCAGGCTCATTATTCGACTCTGCCAAGGTGAAATCATGTCTCAACCACGCGAATTTGACTACATCATTGTCGGCGCAGGCTCGGCGGGCAATGTGCTGGCTACTCGCCTGACCGAGGACCGCGATGTCAGCGTCCTGTTATTAGAAGCCGGTGGCCCGGACTATCGATTCGATTTTCGTACCCAGATGCCCGCAGCACTTGCCTTTCCACTCCAAGGCAAGCGCTACAATTGGGCGTTTGAAACCGACCCTGAGCCCTATATGGATGGCCGTCGTATGGAGTGTGGTCGCGGCAAAGGATTGGGCGGTTCCTCTCTGATCAACGGCATGTGCTACATCCGCGGCAATGCGCTGGATTACGACAACTGGGCCAAGCAGCTCGGCCTGGAAGATTGGGATTATTTAAGCTGCCTGCCCTACTTTAAAAAGTCGGAAACCCGCGATATTGGTCCTAACGACTACCACGGTGGCGGAGGCCCGGTCAGCGTCACCACCCCAAAAGAAAGCAACAATCCGCTATACCGCATTTTTATTGAAGCGGGCAAACAGGCGGGCTACCCGGAAACTCAGGATGTTAACGGCTACCAGCAAGAAGGCTTTGGCCCCATGGACCGGTTCGTCACGCCCAAGGGGCGTCGCGCGTCAACCGCACGCGGTTACCTGGGTGCTGCCAGGCAGCGCGACAATCTGACCATTGAAACCCACGCAGTGACCGACATCATCGAGTTTGAAGATAAACGTGCGGTGGGCGTGCGTTACGAGCGTAAAGGGCAAACGCAGAGAGTCCGTGCCCGGCGGGAAGTTCTACTTTGCGGGGGTGCCATTGCTTCTCCACAAATCCTGCAGCGCTCAGGCGTAGGCAATCCCGAACTACTCGAACCGCTAGGTATCAAGACTGTTCATGCACTGCCAGGCGTCGGTGAAAACCTACAAGACCACCTGGAGATGTACATTCAATATGAGTGCAAGGAGCCCATATCGCTCTACCCTGCGCTCAAGTGGTACAACCAACCCAAGATCGGTGCCGAGTGGTTGCTCAAGGGCACCGGAGTAGGCGCCAGCAACCAATTTGAATCTTGCGCCTTTGTTCGCAGCCGCGATGAAGAAGCGTGGCCCAATCTGCAGTATCACTTCTTGCCCATTGCCATCAGTTATAACGGCAAAAGCGCGGTGCAGGCCCACGGTTTTCAGGCCCACGTTGGTTCCATGCGCTCAGAAAGCCGAGGTCGCATTCAACTGTCCTCCAAAGACCCGCACGCAGCTCCCAGCATTTTGTTCAACTATATGTCCAAGGATAAGGACTGGCAGGAGTTTCGTGACGCTATCCGGCTGACCCGCGAGATCATTGCCCAGCCGGCGTTTGATAAATACCGCGGCCGCGAAATAGCCCCAGGGCCTGACGTGCAATCCGATGCCGAACTGGATGCTTTCGTTAAACAGCATGCTGAAACCGCCTACCACCCCTGCGGCAGCTGCCGCATGGGCAGTGATGAAATGGCCGTAACAGATGGCCAGGGCCGCGTACACGGTCTTGAAGGATTGCGCGTGGTGGACGCGTCATTGTTTCCCTTGATTCCTACCGGCAACCTTAATGCACCCACCATTATGCTGGCCGAAAAGATTGCCGACCGCATTCGTGGCCTTGAGCCACTAGCTCGCACCCAGGTCGACTATTACGTGGCGGATGGCACTCCTGCCAAACGCGCCGCCATTCGAGCCGCCTAGGCAGTAACGCGCCAAACGGCAGCGCTTTTCCCTTCCTCAATGCCACGGCCTAGCGCCGTGGCGTTTTGTACCTGACAGCCTATATAAAATGTTATGGCGCTTGCGCTGAATAGCGCTGGTCTGCCACTATTCAAACATCTGTTCGAATACCCTGATAATGTGGCGCTTCACTGGCAGAATGGTCAACCGGCAATTGCCGTTACCGGGCCCCCAGTTGTTAACTCGGTGAATGCGTTACGCATCAGAGCCACCGTTTTTTACGCTAGACTGAACACAGAAAGTTATCGGACAGCGCCTAATAATACATGGAGACGTTCTATGCTCACCCTACTACTGATTGTTCTTACCGTGGTCGGACTGCTGATTATCATGCGCCGCGAAGCCGGTGCGGTATCCGCTTTAACCTTACTAGGCGTATTAGGCTTGGTCGGCCTGCTGTTTGATGCCCCGTTTATCGGCTTTGTATTGTTGCTGGCCGCTATTGCCGTTGCAGTGACCGGCCTGCCAGCTTTTCGTCGCCAGTGGCTTACGCCACGCATTTTCAACATCTTCAAGAAAGTAGCGCCTAAGGTATCTGCAACAGAGCGCACCGCACTTGAAGCCGGTAGCGTCTCCTGGGATGGCGAGCTGTTTTCCGGCAAACCTCAGTGGAACAAACTTCTCAACTATAAAGATGAAGGGCTAACGGAAGACGAGCAAGCCTTTCTGGACAACCAGTGCGCCAAGGCCGCCGGCATGTGCAATGCTTGGGATATCACTTACGAGCGTGCCGACCTGCCCCAGCAGCTGTGGGATTACCTGAAAAAAGAAGGGTTCTTTGGGATGATTATTCCCAAGGAGTATGGCGGTCTTGGGTTCTCAGCAAAAGCGCAATCCATGGTACTGCAAAAACTTTCGGCCAATGAAACGCTGATGGTAACCGTTGGTGTACCCAACTCGCTGGGTCCAGGCGAGCTGCTGCTTAAATACGGCACTCAAGAGCAAAAGGATCACTATCTGCCACGCTTGGCCGATGGCCGTGAAATTCCCTGTTTTGGTCTGACGGGCCCCCGCGCTGGTTCAGATGCTACCTCCCTCCCTGATACCGGCGTGGTATGCAAGCAGGTAATGGGTGGCAAGGAAACACTTGGCGTTCGCCTGACCTTTGAGAAGCGCTGGATCACTCTGGCACCGATTGCCACAGTGGTAGGCCTTGCCTTCCGCCTGTTCGACCCGGACAAGCTCCTTGGTGAAGAAGAAGACCGCGGCATTACCCTGGCGCTGATTCCCCGCGATACCGACGGCATGGAAATTGGCCGTCGCCACCATCCGATCGGCAGCCCCTTCATGAATGGCCCGGTTAAAGGGGTCGATGTCTTTGTTCCACTGGATACGATTATTGGCGGGCAGGACATGATTGGTCAGGGCTGGCGCATGCTGGTGGAGTGCCTCTCCATCGGGCGCTGCATTACCCTACCGTCAGGCGCTACCGGCACCGCACGCTATGCACTGGGCTGGAGCGGTGGTTTCACTCGCGTACGTCGCCAGTTCAATGTGCCGGTCGCGGAAATGGAAGGTGTTCAAGAACCGCTGGCGCGCATGGCCTCCTTGGCGTATATCTCCCAGGCGACGGTCTATCAAACAGCCAACCTGATTGATCATGGCGAAAGGCCTGCCGTGCCCTCTGCCATCCTGAAAAGCCAGCTGACTGAGTTCCAGCGCGTATTGCTAAGCGATGCCATGGATGTACATGGCGGCAAGGCCGTGACGCTTGGCCCACGTAATTATCTGGGCATTGGCTATAGCGCTAACCCGGTGGCAATTACCGTGGAAGGTGCCAATATCATGACCCGCAACCTGATGATCTTTGGTCAGGGTGCCATTCGCTGCCACCCTTATGTGCTTGATGAATTGGCCGCGAAAGATGCCAATGATATCAAGGCGTTTGATAAGGCATTTTTCAGTCATGCCGGGCTTATTTTCGGCAACGCGGCGCGTGCTTTCACCATGGGCCTGGGTTTTGGCAAGGAAAGCGTTCCGTTTGACGCCCCGGCTGCCGCCTACGCGCAGGATATTGCACGGCTTTCTGCGGGGTTTGGCCTGTGTGCGGATGCCGCCATGGCAAGCCTTGGCTCTGCACTGAAAAAGCGCGAAATGCTGTCCGCCCGTCTAGGTGACGTGCTTTCCAACCTTTACCTGGCCTCCATGGTACTCAAACAGTGGCAGACGAGTGAAAAGGTGGAAGGCGAAGACGCCTTGCTTCACTACAGCTGTCGCTTCCTGCTGCACCGTGCTGAACAGGCGTTTGTGGAAATTTTTGACAACCTGCCGAACCGGGCACTAGGCAAAGTGCTAAACGCGGTAGTGATGCCCACGGGCCGCCGCTGGGACAAACCTCACGATGACCTGGCGCGGGATATCGCCAAGCGAGTGTCTACCCACAGCGCGCTGCGCACCAAGCTGCTTTACAACACCTGGGATACCGACGACGGCGAGCAACCCAATCCGCTTGCCCGCTATAACGCGCTTTTAGTGGATTACGACCGCGCAGAGGTCATCTATCGCACGGTTAACAAAGCCTATGCGAAGGGTGAGCTGCCACAAACCGCCCTTCATCCTGAAGCGCGGGTAGAAGCCGCCTTTGAAAAAGGGTTGATCAGCGAAGAAGAAACCGTTTTCATGCGTGAATTCGAAACCCGGGTGCTTGAGATGTTAACGGTGGATGATTTTGCCTACGACGCGTTTGCCAGCAATAAGGACACCCTTATTGACCATAATGCTAAACAAGCCTCACCCGTTCACCAAGAGCTGACGGAAAGCGCCAAATAAACATTGAGTGTTAAAGTAACGGCCATCAACCGGCTCCATCATGGAGCCGGTTTTTTTTAATCTTTATCTACGCCTAAAAGCGTATCTCCATTAACCAAAAACGCGTTGCGAGTTCGTAAACGGTCAACTAGCCTTTCGAAAACGAAAGTTAAAAACCTTATAACAAACGTCGTTTAATCGATTTTCAACAGCACGCACGATCGAATGATCATTCCAATAACAATGACGCTTGCGAGATCGGCATGTCCTTACATTTACAAAAGATTGATCACATCGTTAACGATGTGGCGCATATCAGTGGAATAGACCTGGTTCTTGAGCCGGGCTCCTTCAATGTGCTCTTGGGCCGTACGCTCGCAGGTAAAACTACCCTGATGCGCCTGATGGCGGGGCTCGAGCCCCCTTCTCAAGGCAAAATCATTCTGGATGGCAAAGACGTGACCCACGTCTCCGTGCGCAAGCGCAATGTCTCTATGGTGTATCAGCAGTTTATCAACTACCCCAGCCTTACCGTTTACGACAATATTGCTTCTCCGCTCAGGCTTGCTAAACATCCTAAAAGCGAAATTGATAAACGAGTGGGCGAAATAGCCGAAATGCTGCACATCGAGCACCTGCTTAACCGCTATCCTCAGGAGCTTTCCGGCGGCCAGCAACAGCGCACCGCCATGGGACGCGCGCTAGTCAAGGATGCCGATCTAATCCTTTTCGATGAGCCGCTGGTCAATCTCGACTACAAGCTTCGTGAAGAGCTACGTGACGAGCTGCGCGAACTGTTCAAGGCGCGCAACTGCATTGCGGTATACGCCACAACCGAACCCAACGAGGCGCTGGCGCTGGGTGGCAACACGGCGGTGCTGCACGAGGGCAGGCTGCTCCAGTACGGCCCTACCGAGCAGGTCTATCGAGAACCCAACACTCGCTTCAGTGCCGAGATGTTTTCTGAGCCCCCCATCAATATTGTGCCCGGTCAGCTTACCGATACCGAAATTACCTTTGATCAAACGCTGCATTTTCCCTGCGACGATAATCTCAAACGCCTTGAGCCGGGCGACTACGATTTTGGCGTGCGCGCGTCACACCTCACCTTGGTGCCACAACGGGCTGATGATCTGACGTTAGATGTACATGTGGACGTTGCTGAAATAAGCGGTTCCGAAACCTTTCTGCATGTTCACCACGAGCGCTTCCCACTGGTACTGCATCTGGCAGGTATCCACCCGTTCAGCGTCAATGAGCCACTGAAAGTTTACTTCCCTACCCATCAACTTTACGCCTTCAACAAACAGGGTCATACGGTTCATATCCCTGCGCGTCAGAGAGGGGTTGCCCATGGCTGAAATTACCCTTAAAGGCCTTGCACATTCCTATGAAAAAACGCCTACCCATGCAGCGGACTACGCCATTCGGCAGATGGATCATATATGGCACCAGGGTGGCGCCTACGCGCTGTTGGGGCCATCGGGATGTGGCAAGTCGACGCTGCTTAATATCATTTCAGGGTTGCTTGAACCCTCTGAAGGTGAGGTGCTGTTTGATGGCCAGCGGGTAAATGAGCTCCCCCCAGAAGAGCGCAATATTGCCCAGGTGTTCCAGTTCCCAGTGATCTACGACACCATGACGGTGTTCGATAACCTCGCCTTTCCGCTGCGCAACATGAACACTCCCGAGTACCGTGTGACACCCAAAGTGCTCGAAGTCGCCGAGATTCTTGATCTTACCCTGCTGTTAAAACGTAAAGCCAAGAACCTGACGGCCGATGAGAAGCAGAAGGTCTCCATGGGGCGCGGGCTGGTACGCGATGATGTTACAGCCATCCTGTTTGATGAGCCGCTGACCGTGATCGACCCGCAGTTGAAGTGGAAGCTGCGCCGCAAGCTCAAGGAAATTCACGAGCGCTTCAACATCACCATGATCTACGTGACCCACGACCAGCTCGAAGCCTCTACTTTCGCGGATAAAATTGCCGTGATGTACGAGGGGCAAGTGGTTCAATTTGGCACCCCACGAGAGCTGTTTGAACGTCCCACGCATACCTTTGTAGGCTACTTTATTGGCAGTCCTGGCATGAACTTCATGGCGGTAGAATATCAAGGCGATCAGGTAATGTTCGGCTCACAGCCCCTACCGGTTAGCACGCCGCTCAAGCGCGCTATAGCAAGCGCGAACGCCAGCAATATCAAGTTGGGTATCCGCCCCGAATTTATCACTATCAGCTCTCACCAGACGACCGAAAGCATACCCATCGAAGTGGCCAACTTGCAGGATCTTGGCACTCATTCGCTGCTGACCTTTATGCTCAACGGACAGCCTTTCAAGGCACGCCTGCCTGAAGGCCATCCGCCGGTCGGTGAAACGGCGTTTGCGCACTTCGATAATGCCCATGTTGCGCTGTATATCGATGAATATCTGGTGGAGGCGGACCATGAATAACAAGGTACCCAATAACCGAGCTTGGCTTCTGGTGCTTCCCATGCTGGTACTGGTAGCGTTTTCCGCCATCATCCCGCTGATGACCGTGGTCAACTACTCGGTGCAGGACGTACTTGGCCCCAACGCGAGATTTTTTACCGGCACCGAGTGGTTTGAAAGCATGCTCAATGACAATGCTCTGCAGGCAGCATTTCTTCGCCAGATTTCCTTCTCGCTGATTATTCTCGCCATTCAAATTCCATTGGGAATCGGCATTGCGCTGATCATGCCCAAACGCGGCTGGCAGGCCTCAGCGGTACTGATTTTGATTACCCTACCACTGCTCATCCCCTGGAACGTAGTAGGCAGTATCTGGCAAATCTTTACCCGGGGAGATATCGGCCTGATGGGCTGGGGCCTGCGCGAGCTGGGCGTTGACTACAACATCACCCGCAATGCAGGCGATGCCTGGGTGACGATCGTTCTGATGGACGTCTGGCACTGGACGCCGCTGGTCGCGATGCTCTGCTACAGTGGCCTGCGCTCGATTCCTGAAGCCTACTACCAGGCTGCGCGCATTGACCGCGCATCCAAATGGGCCGTGTTCCGCTATATCCAGCTGCCCAAGCTGACCAACGTGCTGGTGATTGCCGTCCTGCTGCGCTTCATGCACTCGTTCATGATCTATGCCGAGCCCTTCGTATTGACCGGCGGCGGGCCGGGCAGCGCTACTACCTTTCTGAGCCAATCACTGACGACCATGGCGGTCGGGCAGCAGGACCTAGGCCCTTCGGCGGCGTTCTCGCTGATCTATTTTCTAGTCATTCTGCTGGTGAGCTGGGTGTTCTATACCACCATCATGCATATGCAGAAAGATAAGCCCCCGCACGGAGGTGCCTAGCATGAGCTATCGACTCGAAAACACCCAGCGCGGAGAAAAGTACAAGACGGTTTTCAGCAAGGTGTCCCCCGCTCAGCGGCGTAACCGAACTGCTCGCTCGCGCTGGCGTGCGAATTTCCTGCTCGGCCTCTACTTGATATTGATGATTTTGCCCATCTACTGGCTGATCAATATGTCGCTACAGACCAATAGCGAAATTCTCGGCTCAATGACGCTGTGGCCACAAAACCTGACCTTCGATAACTATATCGGCATCTTTACCAATTCAAGTTGGTACATGGGCTACATCAACTCGATGCTTTACGTGGTGATGAACATGCTCATCACCATCTGTGTGGCCCTGCCGGCTGCTTACGCCTTCAGCCGCTTCACCTTTATTGGCGACAAGCATCTGTTTTTCTGGCTGCTGACCAACCTGATGGCCCCGCCTGCGGTATTTTTGCTGCCCTACTTCCAGCTTTACTACTCGGTAGGCCTGTTCGATACCCATATCGCCGTGGCACTGGCCCACTGTCTGTTCAATATCCCGCTGGCGATCTGGATTCTTGAGGGTTTCATGAGTAGCGTGCCCAAGGAGATTGATGAAACGGCATATATTGATGGCTACAGCTTTCCGCGCTTTTTCATTAAGATTTTCATCCCCATGATTCGTTCAGGTATCGGCGTCACGCTGTTCTTTCTATTCATGTTCTCCTGGGTGGAGCTTCTGCTGGCCCGTACGCTGACTGCCACTAACGCCCAGCCTATCGGCATGATCATGACGCGCACCTCTACCGCCTCCGGAATTGACTGGGGCACCCTGGCCGCCGCCGGGGTTCTCACCATTATCCCCGGCATATTGGTCGTCTACTTCGTTCGTAACCATATCGCCAAGGGCTTTGCCCTGGGCCGTACCTGAGGAGACTCGCCATGTCCTGGATGGTATGGACCATGCCCACCGCCATATTCTTTTCATCCATTGCGGCCATGCTGGCAGGGATGACGATATGGGAAATCCTGTCGCCCACCATTGAGCGCAAAGGGTTTTTACCCATTTCCACCACGCGCGGGGACAGGCTGTTCATCGGTCTGCTCTCGGCTGCGTTTATCCACCTGGGTGTGATTGGCTTCACCTCATTATCCATCTGGATTGCACTAGCGGTATCAGCCATATGGCTGTTGATATTAATGCGCTGGGGCTAGCCGCCAGCGTTTAATCGGTATCAGGGACGGCCAAGCCATCAGGGAAGAACACAACAAAACGAGGTCACCATGCAAAAGCATTACAATAAATTCAGACTGACCACTCTCGCCGCCAGCCTGCTGCTAGCATCGGGCACGCTGTCAGCTCAGGAAAACGACGCCCGCGCCCTCGCCGAGCGACTGGTCGATGAGCACTTTCAAAACTCAACGCTAAGTCGTGAAGAGCAGATCGAGGAGCTGATGTGGTTTGCCAACGCCTCAGAGCCTTTCCGGGGTATGGATATTCAGACCGTAGCCGAAGGCCTCACGACCCACGTATATGAAAGTGAGGTTCTGGCAGAAGTCTTTCAAGAACTGACCGGTATCAACGTGACCCACAACATCATTGGTGAGGGCGATGTGGTGGACACCATGCAAAACCAGATGCAGTCAGGTAACAGCATCTACGATGGCTTTGTGAACGATACCGACTCCATCGGTACGCACATTCGTTATGGCACTACGGTCAATCTGACTGAAGCGATGGAGAATGAGTGGGCTGATTACACTCTGCCCACGCTGGATTTAGACGATTTCATTGGTTTGCAGTATGGCACCGGGCCGGACGGCAGTTTGTTCCAACTGCCCACCCAGCAGTTCGCCAACCTCTACTGGTTCCGCCATGACTGGTTCCAGCGCGAGGATCTGCAGGAGCAGTTCCGGGAAATTTACGACTACGACCTGGGAGTGCCCACCAACTGGACCGCCTACGAAGACATTGCCGAGTTTTTCTCAGAACACGTGGGTGAAATCGATGGCGTCAAGGTATACGGCCATATGGACTACGGCCGCCGCGACCCGTCACTGGGCTGGCGCTTCCACGATTCCTGGCTCTCCATGGCAGGTATGGGCAGCCCTGGCATACCTTCAGGCAACCCGGTGGACGATTGGGGTATTCGCGTCAATGAAGATAGTCAGCCGGTAGGCGCCAGCGTCAGTCGCGGCGGCGCTACCAACTCGCCAGCATCGGTATTTGCGATGCAAAAAGCGGTCGATTGGCTACGCGATTTCGCCCCACCCGAAGCTCAGGGCATGACCTTTGGTGAAGCAGGGCCGGTACCCGCGCAGGGGCATATTGCTCAGCAGATATTCTGGTACACCACCTTTACGGCCGACATGGTCGACCCGGCAGTGGCGGTGACCGATGACGAAGGCAATCCACTATGGCGTATGGCACCTTCTCCCACTGGCCCATACTGGGAAGAGGGCATGAAAGTAGGCTACCAGGACGTCGGGGCATGGACTTTCTTCGACTCAACGCCTGAAGACCGCCGCACAGCTGCCTGGCTTTTTGCCCAGTTTACCGTGGCAAAAACAGTATCGCTTGAAAAGCTCATGCACGGTTTAACGCCCATTCGCGAGTCTGACATCTTCTCCGAACAGATGAGCGAAATGGCACCCAAGCTGGGTGGCCTGGTGGAATTCTACCGCAGCCCCAACGAGTCCAACTGGACACCCACCGGAACCAACGTACCTGACTATCCGCGCATGGCACCGCTCTGGTGGCAAAACCTGGCACCGGTAATGAGCGGTGAAGTCTCACCCCAGGAAGGCCTGGACAAGCTGGCAGCGGAACTGGACAACACCATGAACCGCCTGGCGCGTGCCAATGTTTTCGATAGCTACGCACCTGTACTCAACGAGGAGGAAGATCCCCAAGTCTGGCTAGACCGTGAAGGCGCCCCGAAACCCAAGCTGGACAATGAAATGCCCCAGGGCACTACTGTTCCTTACGAAGAAATGATGGAAGCCTGGATGGAAGCCGGCTCACGTCAAGAGTAACCACACGCAACGCTTGCAGGGCGGGCAAACCGCCCTGCACCCGCCACAAATCGACAAGTAAGCGTCGAGTGTAAAACAACATTCATTGACAGGTTCCATCATGAAGCTGGCTTTTATGATCCTCAAATGTTCACTTTCAAACTTGAAAGTTCATAAACGATCACATATTCTTTCATAAATGAAAATCAATGTTGCCCGGCTTGTTACGCTTACCTGATCATCTGAAGAGGCCACCATGACGCTGCGCGAACAAAACGTGAGTCAATTAACGAGCACCACCTTTGACGCGCTGGTGATTGGAGGCGGTATCAATGGTGCAGCAAGCGCCGCTGCCCTGGCTGGCAAGGGAGCCAAGGTCGCCCTGATTGACCGTGGCGACTTTGCCGGCAGCACCAGCATGCACTCCTCCAACCTGGTGTGGGGTGGCATCAAATACATGGAGAGCAATGATTTTGGCCTGGTGCGTAAGCTATGCAAGAGTCGAAATCACCTGATCAAGAGCTACCCTTCTACCGTTCAGGAAATTCGCTTTCTCACTACCATTACCAAGGGGTTTAGGCATTCACCCCACTACCTGTGGGCAGGTACATGGCTCTACTGGTTAATGGGCAACGGATTTACCAAACGCCCGCGCCTGCTTTCGCCAACGAACATCAAGCAGGAAGAATCGATCATCGATGTCAGTAAAGCGGTGGGCGGGTTCGAGTATTCGGACGCCTACCTGCACGATAACGATGCGCGATTCGTATTCAATTTTATCCGTCACGCGCTCGATTACGGCGCCACTGCCGCCAACTATGTCGAATCCCTGGGTGCTGAACGTCAAGACGGCGTATGGGTGACCAACGCGCGAGACACAACTAATGGCAATACGTTTGAGATACGCGCCAAGGTACTCATCAATGCAGCAGGACCGTGGGTCGATCAACATAACAGCTTGACCGGCGAGCAGACGTCGCATCAGCATCTCTACTCCAAGGGTATTCACCTGATCGTGCCGCAGTTGACGGCATCCAAGCGGGTGCTGGCATTTTTTGCCGATGATGGCCGACTGTTTTTCGTCATCCCCATGGGCAATCGTACCTGCATTGGTACCACAGACACCCACATGGATAACCCGGACGCCGTGGTGACTGATGAGGATATTCGCTTTGTGCTGGACAACATCAACGCGCGCCTGACGCTTGAAAAGCCGCTGACTCCTGCCGATATCATTTCCACGCGCTGCGGCGTTCGCCCGCTCGCCGTAGAAGCAGACCAGGGCAGCGACCGCGACTTTTTTCAGATGTCTCGTAAGCACGTGGTGGACACCAACCGTGACACTGCGCATATCAGCATCTTTGGTGGCAAGCTGACTGACTGCGTCAACGTGGGCAATGAAATTGCCGATGCGCTGACTGAGCTGGGCGTAACGCTGCCCAAAGTGGACTTTCACTGGTACGGCGAACCCGCAGAGAGCGTCAAGCAACAGTTCATGGCCCAGGCAAAGCGCATCAAGCTGGATGCACTAACGCCTGAAACGTCTTCCGAGCTGCTTTCCACTCGCCTCTGGCGACGCTATGCAGACAAGGCGTTTGCCATGCTGGAGAAGATCGAAGCCGACTCGCGTCAGGCCGAGCTGTTGATTGAAGAAACCGAGTATATCCGCGTGGAGCTTGAACACGCCCGCGATCATGAAATGATCACCGAGCTTGAGGATTTTTTGCGGCGTCGGGCGAAGATATCGCTGGTCGTGCACCATGAGCAGCTGCGCCATTCAGAGGGTTTGAAGGAGGCATGCCGCGTTCTTTTTGGTGACCAGGCTGATGCGCGGTTTGCGGCTTATTTTGATCGACACACGAATACGCGACTTTCTGAAACTGCCGCCGAAGTTTGATTTGCCCTCTGATAAAGAAGCCCCCTCAGGTAAATGAGGGGGCTCATTGTTTTACTCTTCGCTGATGATTTGCAGCTGCGAATCGCCGGTCAAGACTTCATCCCAGGCTTCTTCCAGTGTACAGCCTGAGCGGCTGTCGAGCGTATCGATAACCTCTACAGCGTGTTGAAGCGACTCCCGGTTATTTTTTAGGGCTAACACCAGCTTGGCCAGGTCTTGCTTGCTGAACGTACTGGCAATCTGGTCGGCCTGTTGGCTGAGTTCAATGCAGTTCATGGTCAGTACCTCATGGTATGGTCATCCGCTACCGACATGACCCGCTTGCCGGCAGGCGTCTTATGGTGACGTTGCTACGCATGCTGAGCCGGATAAGTGCCCAGTTCGGTAACTGCGAAACGGTCACAAGCGTTACAAGACCTTCGCCTCTAGCGCATGGGTAATACTGAAGCGCTATGCTGTGTAGCAGGGAGCAGATAAGTAACCTGGGGTAGCAAGCCACTCGCTGATCCATGAATTGACTATGCTTCACCGCAGCAAAACCCACAATGCATCATTGGCCGCATGGCAGGTTGTAGCATGACTACATCACCTGCCCTTGGCGGCTTAACGTGTTAAAGGCCTACAGCTGACTAGGAATAGTGAAAGGCGCATAAGCGGGTGTGCCGGCGACTAAATAGCTGAATATGAGCTGTTTGAATCATTAAAAGGCCGCGCAAAGCCTTGGCCACCCTCGATCCCTTAAATAATATTAGGATTTAGCTGATAATCAAGCGACATGCAGCGCTACCCCGTGCTGCAAGAGTAACTGTTGGATAGGCTCAGGGGGCTTACGGTCAGTAAACAGCGCGTCAAGCTGGGCAAGGTTGCCCTGGCGCACCACCGGGTTGCGATGAAATTTGGAGTAATCCGCAGCTAGATAGACCCGCCGGGAGTTGGCAATAATGGCTTGCGCCACGCGCACTTCCTGATAGTCAAACTCCAGCAGCGAACCGTCTTCATCGATCCCGCTAATACCAATAATGCCGTAGTCAACCTTGAACTGGTTAATGAAATCAATGGTCGCCTCACCAATGATACCACCGTCCCGGGAGCGCACCTGGCCGCCGGCAATAATCACGTTAAAGTCTTCTTTGTGCTGCAAAATGGCCGCGACGTTTAGATTATTGGTAATGATTTCCAACCCCTGATGCTCGAGTAGCGCCTGGGCGATGACTTCGTTGCTGGTACCAATATTAATAAACAGCGAGGAGTGGTTGGGAATGTGCTGCGCCAGGCAATGCGCAATGCGCTCCTTTTCTTCCAGGTGCAACGTTTTACGCGTGCTATAGGCAGTATTGACCGTACTCGACTCAATACCCACACCGCCATGCACTCGCCGTACACGGCCCTCGTCTGCCAGAGTATTCAAATCGCGCCGAATGGTTTGCGGCGTTACCGCAAAATGTTCAGTCAGCTGCTCGATACTCATGTAACCGTGCTGGCGTACCAGCTCGACAATCGCGTCCTGACGGTATTGTTGATTCATAGGCCCGGCCTGTTCACTTTTGTTTGTCGCTAAGCGTAACAGGGTATCAAGATTTTCGAAATCTGATAGTTTCGAGCCTTCACCTGATCAGTACCCACTTGCTTATAGCGGCCATACCAAAAGAATAACCGGCAAGGCGACTACCAAAACAACAATGGAAAGCGGCAAGCCCAGTTTCCAGTAGTCACCAAAACGGTATCCGCCAGGACCCAGCACCAGCGTATTCGACTGGTGGCCAATAGGGGTTAAAAAAGCACACGATGCGCTGACCGCCACAATCATCAAAAAAGGATCCAAGGACACTTTAAACCCTTGGGCAAGACTTGCGGCAATGGGTGCCATTAACAAGGCGGCGGCAGCGTTATTCACGACGTTGGATAGCAGCATGGTAAGAATGAACAAGCCGATCAACGAGATAAAAATAGGCCATTCGGCGCCGAAGGTGAGCAGTGCATCGGCAACGATTTCCGCACCACCACTGGTTTCCAGTGCCTCGCCAACGGGAAGCATGGCCGCCAGCAGGACAATGACAGGACCATCAATGGCCTGATAACCGTCGCGCAGCGGGAGTACGCCTATCAGCAGTGACACCAGCGCCGCCGTGCTCATTGCGACCGCCGCTGGCAGTAAATCGAACATCATTGCCAAAATGGCCAAGGCAAAAATCCCGACGGACATGACAAGTTTGCGAGGCTTCCCTAGATGCAGTTCGCGATTGGCCAGAGGCAGACAGCCTAATGTTGAGAGGCTGTCACTTATCTCTTTCTCACTCCCCTGCAGAAGCAGAACATCACCGGTTTGAAAGCGGATATCACGCAAACGCTGTTTAAGACGGCTGCCGTCCCGGGCCACCGCTACCAGATGCAAGCCAAACTGCTGGTTTAGACGCAGTTGCTTGACGCTGCGATTGTTCATCATCGAATCATTACGCACGACAGCTTCAATCAACTGCAATCCTTCGGTATCAATAGGCTGACGCGTTTCCGTGTCTTCTTCCGGCTTCTCCTCCGTGTTATTTTCGGAGGTAGCGTTTTCGTTCTCTATTCTGTCAGCTTCGGGTTCAGCGATAGCGCTCAACCCCACCTTGTCTTCCAGTAGTTTCAACTCATCCGGCCCGGCTTCAAGCAGTAGAATATCGCCCTCCTGCAGGATACCGTGAAACGAGTAGCCCGCCCGGCGGTTATCATCGCGAACCACCGCCAGCACAGGAATGGCTTCTTCAAGCTCATCGCGCAGTTGAGGCAGCGTCAGACCATTGGCTTTAGAGTCTTCGGTTACCTTTAACTCAACCAGATAATTGGCAGTATCAAACATGCCCTCGGTAGACGCTTGACTGTTACGCCTGGGCGTCAAGCGCCAGCCAATTAATATGATAAAAACAAGACCTGCAGCTGCAACGGCAACCCCTACCGGCGAGAAGCTGAACATGCCAAAATTTTCACCGGTGATGCTACCCCGGTAACTGGAAATAATGATGTTGGGTGGCGTGCCGATCAGCGTAGTCAAGCCACCCAGTAATGACCCAAATGCCAGAGGCATCAACAGCAAGGAAGGTGAAGTATTGTGTTCTCGAGCCAGGCGCATAGCCACCGGTAGTAGCAGCGCGAGCGCCCCGACGTTGTTCATGACGCCCGAGAGCACCACTACCGTGCCAACCAGGACGAGAAGCTGTAAGACCAGACGCTCCCCCACCTTGAGTACTTGATTAGCAATGACATCTACCACGCCGGAACGCTCAAACCCACGGCTTAGCACAAGCACGGCAGCAACGGTAATGACGGCCGGGTGGCCAAACCCGGCAAATGCAGCTTCCGCCGGTACCAGGCCAAGCATTACCGACGCTAAAAGCGCCGTCAACGCTACCAGATCATAACGAAAGCGCCCCCAGATAAACGCCAGTAGTGTCAGGCCGAGCACAATAAATATCAATGTACTGGGCGCCAAGCCGACAGTATCCATCTCCATGCTTAATAAACTCCCTGAGCCACCTGACATATCAGATGTTCTTGCAGCTCTATCGACTTGGTCAATCCCACAGATTAACCGTGCATTAAACCTCCACACATTAGACGATATCTATACAAACGTATAGGGTATGCAGATGCCAACGTTGAATTTATCCAGGCAGAGACGCTGGACGTTTTTTAGAGCGGGCTTCGGTTCAGGTAGGCTCAGCGTTACCTGTTATAGACGCAGCGCTGATAACTACAAGACCCTAGACAAAAACAGCCCAAGCCACATCAGGGCGGCTTGGGCTGAAAGCGCTAAGGATCAGGGAAGCAATACGGTCGACCCCGTTGTTTTACGGCTCTGTAGAGCGTCCTGCGCCTTGCCGGCATCAGCCAGCGGATAGCGGTTGGCAACATCAATCTTGATCTTGCCGCTTTCGATCATGCCAAAAAATTCTTCGCACATCATTTCCAACCGCTCTCGCGTGTCGGCGTAGCCGTTGAGGCTTGGGCGGGTAACAAACAGCGAACCCTTCTGGTTAAGAATACCGATGTTCACGCCGTCCACCGGGCCCGAGGCGTTACCAAAGCTTACCATGAGCGCGCGCGGTTTCAGGCAGTTCAACGATACCTCCCAGGTATCCTTGCCCACGGAGTCGTACACCACATCGCACATTTCGCCGTTGGTCAGTTCGCGTACCCGCTCAGCCACATCTTCTTCGGTATAGTTGATCGTCGCCCAAGCACCGTTTTGCATTGCAAGGTCCGCTTTCTCCTGTGAACTGACCGTGCCAATCAGCTTCACGCCTAGCGCTTTTGCCCACTGGCAGGCGATAGATCCAACCCCACCCGCCGCGGCATGAAACAAAATGGTTTCGCCGCCTTTGAGCTCATAGGTCTGGCGCAGCAGGTACTGCACGGTCAAGCCTTTGAGCATGCTGGCAGCGGCCGTTTCAAAATCAATAAAGTCGGGCAGCTTGACCACTTTGGCAGCAGGCAGGACGTGGTGCTCTGCGTAAGCACCCAAGGGGCCCTGGGCGTAAGCTACCCGGTCGCCCACGCTCAGGTGGGTGACATTTTCGCCCACAGCGTCGACCACGCCCGCACCTTCCGTACCTAGGCCAGAGGGCAAGGCAGGCGCCGGATAAAGGCCGGTGCGGAAATAGATATCAATAAAATTAAGCCCAACGGCCTTATTGGCAATACGTACTTCCCCGGCTGCCGGTTCATCGGCGGTAGTGGTGACCAGCTCAAGCACCTCTGAACCGCCGGTCTGGGCAAACTGGATACGCTGAGACATACACACTCCTTGTACTTTATTAGTTGAGTTTCACGCGTGCTATCCAACCGCTTCATGGCAAAGAAATCAAGCTACTCGTTTTACATGGAGAACACTATGCCACACCGGTGTCATACACCCATGCTAAACTCAGGAAAATTTCATTGGTGAAAGCTTTCTGGACTGTCCATGACCCACCCTGCTATCGCGTTGCCTTCCCTGATTGCCCACCGCGGCTACTCAGCTGCTGCCCCTGAAAATACCCTGGCCGCTGTTCGTGCAGCCCACGAAGCCGGGGCCCAGTGGGTTGAACTGGATGTTCAGCTACTCGGCGACGGTACGCCGGTGATTTGGCATGATGCGGATGTAGCACGCTGCTCAGACGGCCGCGGTGGGCTCGACAAGCTCACCTGGGCGCAAGTGCAATCACTGGATGCTGGCAGTTGGTTTAGCGATGTTTTTGCAGGCGAAAAAATGGCTAGCCTGGAAGCCATGCTCGCCCTGCTTAACGAGCTGGAAATGGGCGTCAATCTGGAAATCAAGGTCAATAAAGGGCGCGACTCAATCACACTGGTTAACCGCGTGATGCCTGAGGTACTGGATGCCCTACCGGCTGAGCGGTTGATTATCTCCTCCTTCGACCCAGCCGCCCTCCATCGCTGCCGGACGTTTGCCCCCAAAGAAGAGCTGGCGCTTGGCGTACTGTTTGGCAGTACGCCAAAAGACTGGCGCGCTCAGTGCGAGGCTGTAGATGCCTTCAGTATTCACCCCCACTGGCCGCGCCTGAAGCGCCCACAGGCCGATGCCATGCATGAAGCGGGGTATCAACTGCTCTGCTACACCGCCAACGACCCGGGCGCTTTTAACAGCCGCTGGGCATGGGGTATCGCTAGCGCCATTACCGACGAGCCTGCTATTTTTCAACGCTTCCTGGATAATCAGCGTTTGGCCACCCATTAAGGATTGCAATGAAGTATGTAGGAGCACACGTCAGTGCCGCTGGCGGTGCGGATCAGGCTGTGCAGCGAGCGGTTGATATTGGCGCGGATGCATTTGCGCTATTTACCAAGAATCAGCGTCAGTGGCAGGGTAAGCCCCTGACTGACAAATCGATTAAAAATTTTAAAGCGGCCTGTCGACAACATGGCTTCAAGCCAGAACAGATTCTTCCTCACGACAGCTACCTGATTAACTTGGGTCACCCTGAAACGGAAGGGCTTACGAAATCCCGCGCCGCCTTTTTAGACGAAATGCAGCGCTGCGAGCAGCTTGGCCTGACCCTGCTCAACTTTCACCCTGGCAGCCATCTCAACAAAATAAGTGAAGGCGACTGCTTAAAGCGTATCGCGGAATCGGTTAATGAAGCGCTTAGCCAAACACGTGGCGTTACCGCAGTGATTGAAAATACTGCAGGCCAGGGCACTAACCTTGGCTGGCGTTTTGAACATCTGGCGGAAATCATTCGCCATGTTGATGAAAAGTCACGCATAGGTGTGTGCATTGATACCTGCCACGCCTTCGCCGCAGGCTATGATTTGCGCACCACTGAGGCTACTCAGGCAACCCTGGATGAACTGGGTAGCGTGGTAGGGTTTGAGTACCTTCGCGGCATGCATTTAAACGATGCCAAAAGCGCCTTCGCCAGCCGGGTGGATCGCCATCACAGCTTGGGTCAGGGCAATATTGGTCTACCCGCGTTTACCGCCATCATGCAGGATGCGCGGATCAGCGGCATTCCGTTGATTCTGGAGACCGTTGAGCCTGACATCTGGCGTGACGAAATCAGTTGGCTGCGCGCTCAGGCGTCAGAGGCGGCACCGGGTAAATAGTGAATCACATCGTGAAAGCGTAAGCGTGTCGTCGTGTTATTACGCATGGCGTGGGGCCGATCAGCAAAAAAGCGCAGCCCCTCGCCCGCTTTAAGCGTCTGCCAACGCTCATCAATGCGCAGCTCCATCTCGCCCTCAACCACCACAATGTGCTCCACTACTCCCTCGGCATGGGGTGACGATTCACTGATCGCGCCAGGCGCCAGCTCAATCATGAACATTTCAAAACCCAGCAGCGGGTCATAGGGAAACAGCAGCCGAGCCTGCATACCCGCGGCGTCATCCCCCCACACCGACTCCCAACTATCGCGACGCAATTCACCAAGCTCGGGCTTCTGGCTATCGAACAGGGTGGAAAACGACACCCGAAAACCGCTGGCAATCTTCCAAAGCGTGGACACCGTGGGGCTTGATTCGCCGCGTTCGATCTGGCCCAGCATGGCTTTGCTTACCCCGGTTTCGACTGCCGCTCGGTCAAGGCTCCAGCTCCTTTCTTTGCGCAGGCATCTGACGGTGCTGGCGATGTGTTCGGCAATGGCCGGCGGTTGTGCAGGCATAATGTCTCCTTGGAACCTGGCATGCTGTTTTATCCAGCTTCAATGTCTGCAGGCCGCGTCTTTTCTGCCAGCAGAATATGAACCGTACTAATCAACAGTAACTGATTTACAACACGCTACTTTACAGCAAACTACGCTCAACGACTTATTGTGCGCTATTACGCACGATGGTAGTGTGCCATCTGTGCGCTATAGCGCACATGATAACTCAGGCACTGCCAAGGAGAGCGGTATGGCCGTCAATCATTCTACTGAAAACCCAGTTCAGTCACCTGCCAGACAGGCGGCGTTCTGGAAGGACGTCAGCCTTTCTACCGTCACAGCTGGGTTTGTAGCCGTTACCATCGGCTATACAAGCTCCGCGGCGATCATTTTTCAGGCAGCGGCGGCCAGCGGTGCTTCCGCGGCGCAAATCAGTTCGTGGCTCTGGGCGCTGGGGATCGGCATGGGGGTAACCTCGTTTGGGCTTTCGCTGCGCTACCGTATGCCGCTGCTTACCGCATGGTCAACGCCTGGCGCTGTGTTTCTTGCCACCAGCCTTCCGGGCATTCCCCTTGATGAAGCCATTGGCGCGTTCCTTTTTTCTGCCCTGCTCATCACCTTGTGCGGTCTTACCGGGCTCTTTGAACGCCTCATGCGCTATATTCCAAGCGCCATTGCCGCCGCCATGCTGGCCGGTATTCTGCTGCGTTTCGGGCTGGAGCTGTTTGAAGTGATGGAAAGTCAGTGGCTGTTGCCGCTTGTGATGCTGGCCGCCTGGGTAGCTGGCCGACGCCTATGGCCAACGCTTGCCGTACCCGGCGTGCTGTTAACCGGATTGGGCGTGGCGCTCCTTCAGGGTCAAATCGTTTTACAGGGCATTCCGCTTGCCCCCACGACACCGGTGTTCATGACACCCTCGTTCTCATTGGCCACGCTAATCGGCGTGGGTATTCCATTATTTGTGATTACTATGGCCACTCAAAACCTGCCCGGCGTGGCGGTACTGCGTGCTGCGGGCTATCAGCCCAACAGTTCGCCACTGATCGGCTGGACCGGCGGTGCCACGCTACTGCTTGCGCCGTTCGGTGGTTTTGCTCTCAACATGGCCGCGATTAGCGCGGCTGTCTGCATGGGAACAGACGCCCACGCCGACCCGCGCCGCCGCTATACTGCGGGCATGGCCGCTGGTATCTTCTACATCATTATGGGAATTTTTGGCGCCACGGTAACCGGCGTATTTAATGCGCTGCCTAACGTATTGGTGATTTCTCTGGCGGGAATCGCCTTGTTCAGTACGCTTGCAGGCGGTTTGGCGAGTGCTTTTATGGAAAGCCAGCACCGTGATGCAGCCATTGTTACCTTTCTGCTGACCGGGTCGGGAATTACGCTGCTGGGTATCGGCGGGCCTTTCTGGGGGCTGGTGGCAGGCTTGGTGACCCTTAAGCTGACGGCCGCCAAACAGGGCGTTTAGTTTGCGTAAAGACCTACTTTCTAAAAACGATATGCCCCAAAACGACATGACCCCAGGCAAGTTCGCACCGCCTGGGGTCATGCTCAATCTGGCTAGCCTTAAAGCTACATGGTAGCCAGACGCTCTTCGTCCAGCACGCCCGACATGCGCACCATGGCTAACGCTTCTTCAAGATTGGTCATCTCTTCAATCTTTACCAGCTCGCTTTCAAGGCTGACCGGCTGGCCCGCTTTATCAGACAGCAACTTTTCAAGTGACGCCACATCCAGCGCACCATCCAGATGAAGTACATCAATGGAAGCGCTGTTATTGCTTGGCAAGTAGATAGTGCCATTTGAAAAGTCGACCGCGTAGGCAATCACGCCCGGCACGATAAAAAACAGAAGCCCTACACCGTTGGCTACGGCAACTACCGGGTCAATCTGGCCGCTAAGCTGCCCTTTTCGCTCTGGGTGAAATAGAGTACCGCAACCACTCAAAGCAACGATGGAAGCGCCGACTACGGCCCCCGTTAGCCAACGGCGTACAGTTTGCTGCATAAAAGTTCCCTCGGAAAACATGGAAAACGGTAGCGGACAATGGTGTTCTGTTAGTAATGTCAGCGTTGCTACCGCTCGCAAAAACCCGCACATACTAGCACAAATGGCGACGTGCAAAGGCCTTCTGGTGACAGCATGATTTTGCCGCGTTACCCGCTAAGTCGTACAATGCCCACATTCAACGTTAAACCAGCGGCTTTTTTACCATCAAGGAATGTTTTCGCCCATGCGCGCCAGCCAATTATTAATTGCCACATTAAAAGAAACCCCGGCCGATGCCGAAGTCATCAGCCACCAGTTAATGTTGCGTGCAGGGATGATCCGGCGCCTGACGTCTGGCCTATACACCTGGCTCCCGCTTGGCCTGCGCACGCTTCGCAAGGTGGAAGCCATTGTACGTGAAGAAATGAACCGCGCGGGCGCCCAGGAAGTGCTCATGCCGGCCGTTCAACCCGCCGAGCTTTGGCAGGAGTCCGGCCGCTGGGAACAGTATGGCCCTGAGCTTCTACGTGTGAAGGACCGCCATGAGCGCGACTACTGCGTAGGCCCGACCCACGAGGAAGTGATTACTGACCTTGTGCGTAAAGAGATTGCCAGCTACAAGCAGCTGCCGGTCAACTTCTACCAGATCCAGACCAAGTTCCGTGACGAAATCCGCCCGCGCTTTGGCGTGATGCGCTCACGCGAATTTATCATGAAGGATGCTTACTCCTTCCATCTGGATGAAGCGTCACTGAAAGAGACCTATCAGAGCATGTACGACGCCTACACGCGTATCTTCACGCGCCTGGGTCTCAACTTCCGCCCGGTTATTGCCGACAACGGCTCTATCGGTGGCACTGGGTCGCATGAGTTTCACGTGTTGGCAAGCTCAGGCGAAGACGACATTGTGTTCTCGAACGCCTCTGACTACGCGGCCAATATGGAAAAAGCGGAAGCCCTGCCCGCGCCGCTGGGTAGCAACGTTCAGCGTGAAGCGCCCACGCAAGAAATGCATCTGGTCGATACGCCTAACGCCAAGACTATTGCCGCGCTGGTGGAGCAGTTTGACCTGCCTATCGAGAAAACGGTCAAGACGCTGATTGTACAAGGCGCCGAAGGCGGCCTTGTGGCACTTCTGGTGCGCGGCGATCATGAGTTGAACGAGGTTAAAGCGGAAAACCTACCTCAGGTGGCGGCTCCGCTGACCATGGGTAGCGAAGAGGAAATTCGTGCGGCAGCTGGCGCTGGATTTGGCTCTCTTGGCCCGGTGAACCTTGATATGCCCATCATTGCTGACCGCAGCGTTGCCCTGATGAGCGATTTTGGCGCCGGTGCCAACATCGAAGGTAAGCACTACTTCGGTATTAACTGGGAACGTGATGTAGCCCTGCCCGAAATAGCCGATTTGCGCAAGGTGGTCGAAGGTGATCCATCGCCGGACGGTAAAGGCACGCTCTCCATCAAGCGTGGTATCGAAGTGGGCCATGTGTTCCAGCTTGGCCAGAAATACTCCGAGGCCATGAACGCGAGCGTTCTGGGCGATAACGGCAAAACCAGCCATCCGTGGATGGGCTGTTACGGCATCGGTATAACTCGTGTGGTGGCGGCGGCAATTGAGCAGAACCACGACGACGCCGGTATTATCTGGTCTAACGCGATTGCGCCGTTCCAGGTAGCGCTTGTGCCTATGAATGCGCACAAGTCCCAGCGCGTACGTGAAGAATCCGAGCGGTTGTATCAGGCCCTGACCGCCGCTGGCCTGGACGTGTTGCTGGATGATCGTGATACGCGTCCTGGCGTCAAGTTTGCCGACCTGGAACTGATGGGCGTTCCCCATCGTCTGGTGATCGGTGACCGCAGCCTGGATAATGGCGAGCTTGAGTACAAAGGCCGCCGTGATAGCGAAGCGACCATGGTGCCCGCCGAGCAGATCGTTGATTTTCTGCTTGAGAAAGCCAGCCTGAGTCATACACCGCAGTAAGCTGTTAGTCCACCGCCGTGCTTCAACTGAACAGGCACGGTGGTGGATTTAAAACCCGCCTTGAGCAAAGGTTTTAACTCATCACTCCCCTTTACCTGATACTCAAGGTAGTGCGTTAGGTCCTGTCTGAAAAGTGCCTACGCTCGGCAATACGGCGTTAAAAATCGGCTCGTGCGCGAGTCCGATCAAAATGCTCATTTACACGAGTAAACTCGCACGCGAGCCCGGTCCGTTTCTTCGCCGATTTTTGCCTTGTCTTGCCTTCGCTCGCGGCTTTTCAGACAGAACCTAGAAACTGACCATTAAAGCGTTTAGACAAAAAAAACCGGCCCAGTGGGCCGGCAATAAGGAAGCTTACTGCATTAACGCAAGCCCCCTCCCCTGACATCAAAGCCAGCAGGCGATAAACCAGCCTACTCACTATAAGGCGATCATCACGAAGGCCCTCCATCTAACAAAACCCTCCAATTGCGAGTGTTTTGCTGCCCTTGCGATATGCAAACATCCTAACGCGATCATGAAAGGCAAGAGCTGACCTGGATCAATGTTATCTATCAAGTACTTCAATAAACCTTCGCTTTGTTAAGTGCTGACTGCCCTCCATTACAGCACCTTGCGATCTTCAACCTTGCTGTGCTCGGTACCCGGCGGCAGTGGATGCCCTTTGGCAAGCTCGGCGCGGGTCGCTTCGCGCACGTCAAGAATACGCACCTGATAACTTAGCGTACGTCCGGCAAGCGGGTGGTTGGTATCCACCGTTACGCGATCACCCGCCACCTCGATCACGGTGACAATCTGCGGGCCGGCTTCGCCTTCGGTTTGAAAGCGGCTACCGGGGGTAAGCTCGGCATTGCCAAACGAGCCGCGACCGACCTCCTGCACCAGCGCTTCATTGCGCAGGCCATAAGCTTGCTCCGGTGCAAGGGTCACTGTCAGCTCATCGCCCACGCTCAAACCGGCTAATGCCTGCTCCAGGCCCGGTACAATATTGTCGTGGCCGTGCAGGTACTCAAGTGGCTTGTTACGCGCCTGCGAGTCATCCAGAATCTGCTCGCTTTTGTCACTTAAAATATCGCTCAACACATAGTGCAGCGTGACGACCTGGTGCGCCGTAATCGACATGGAAAACTCCTCTGCGTAAGCTATCTGCTTTATCCTAAACGTTTGATGCAGTTTACCACTTGGCCAAAGCCAACGTCTTTTGGAGTTGAACGACATGCCCACCCCTTTGCCCCAGCGCAGCTGGCTTGGCGCGCTGGCGATTTATTTTCGCGCGCCCGTTATTACCATGCTGTTTTTGGGGTTTTCTGCTGGCTTGCCCTTTCTACTGGTGTTCTCCACGCTTTCTGCCTGGCTACGCAGCGACGGCGTCGAAGTGGCCGCCATCGGCTTTTTTTCCTGGATTGGCATCCTGTACTCGATCAAGTTTTTCTGGGCACCTGTAGTGGATCGCCTTGCCCTGCCAGTTCTTACGCGCGCATTCGGCCAACGCCGAGGCTGGATGCTTCTGGCTCAGGCAATGATCGCGGCAGGGTTGGTGGGGCTGGCTGGTGCCGACCCGCTCGGCAACCTGGGGTTAGTTGCCGGTTTTGCTCTGCTGGTGGCGTTTGGTGCCGCAACCCAAGATATTGCCATTGATGCTTACCGCATCGAATCGGCAGATGATGATGTCCAGGCAGCGATGGCCTCCACCTATATCATTGGCTATCGCGGTGGGCTTTTGGCTGCCGGCGCAGGCGCTTTATACATCGCTGCGGCGGCCTCCTGGGATATGGCTTACCTGACCATGGCAGCCCTGGTCGGTGTGGGCGTTATCACCGTGCTTCTGCGTCCTGAGCCCAAGCGCGCCTCACTGAGCGTTCAATTGATTCATGAGCCTAAAGTTCGGGCGTTTATTCGGGCAAGCCGAGGCAAACCCAAAATACTTCGCCGGTTTGGCGCCTGGGCAATCGGAGCGATTGTCTGCCCGTTTACCGATTTCTTTAGCCGCTACGGCGTTAAAGCGTTAGGCATCCTGGTGTTCATTGCCGTTTTCCGAATCAGCGATCTCACCATGGCATCCATGGCGAACCCGCTGTATATCGATGTGGGCTTTTCTCTGGCCACCATTGCCAGCGTTACCAATATTTTCGGTATCGCCATGAGTATTCTGGGCGGGCTTTTAGGCGGGCTTTTAGTGGCACGCTATGGCATAGGGCCACTGCTGGTGTTTGGCGCAGGCTTTGTCATGCTGACCAATCTGCTGTTTGCAGTCCTGGCAATGGTTGGCAACCAGGTACCCATGCTGGTCATTACCATCATCGGTGATAATCTCGCCAATGGCCTGGCAAGCGCGGTATTTATCGCCTTTTTATCCAGCCTGACATCGCGGGCCTATACCGCTACCCAATATGCGCTGTTTTCTTCGTTAATGACGTTACCGGGAAAACTCTTGAGCGGCTTCGGAGGGCTGGTCGTCGCGGCACAGGGCTATGCCACGTTCTTTGTGATTGCGACGCTGCTGGGCCTCCCGGCCATACTTCTGGCCATCTGGATCAGCAAGGACAAGCAGCTGGTGCCTACTCCTCAGCCGCGTTAAGCGGCTGAGGGAAGTACGCAGTAAACCGTTAGCGGTGCTGGCTTAACCATTCAAGCGCACCCGACGTAGTGCGCCACTGATCACGCATTAGCGTACGGTATTGCCACGCTTCAGCCCGCGAGCCCGGGTCTACCTGGCCATCGGCATGCGGCATGGCCGGACGCGGATTCTCGGCACAAATCATTTCCAGCGCGTGACGGCTATGGGCCATTACCTCGGCCAGTGCTTTTTCGGCGTCTTCCTGCCGACCCAGACGATAAAGCGCCAGCGTGCGCCCCATCAACAGGCCCAATACCAGCGAGCCATCATCATTTTGCTGATCAGCAAGCGCGAGCGCCTCCTGATTTCGGTCGTCACGTAACAGCTGGTCAAGCACCAGCTCTTTAAGGCCCAGGCTGTCTTCCTGGTCAATGGCGAGTAGCTCTTCGGCAAGCTCGCGGGAGTGCTGGCGAGCACCACGCTCCATGCCCACGACCAGTGCAAGGCCGGTACGTAGCAGCATGGCATTATCGGCATCGTCCCAGCACAGGCTACCCTCGCCTGCAGCTCGGGCCTGCTCCAACCAGCGCGAAAGTCGCAGCGCCAAGGGCTCCAGCAGGCTGGGCGCCATCCACGGCAGGCTGCCAAAGCGGCTGGTCAGCGCCAGAGTTAGATCCTGAACAACTTGGGGTGCATCCAACCACTCAGGGTTTGCGCATAGTGCGGACATCCATTCAACCGCATTGCCCCACGGATCATCGCGAAACCCCAACGCCACATCTTCGTCGACCATGACTTGAAACTGCTCATGCCAGTCGGCAAACAGCGTTTCTTCACGGGCAGTGGTGGCATAGAGCAGATGGCCACTTTCAGAATCAACGGTGATATTGAGCTTTGGCGCAGTAGGCAATGCGGCAAGCAATGCCTGCAAGGCCACCAGCGGCGTGGCCAGGTCCTCCTCTGCACTCAGCAGCTGGTCGGCCAGGGTCGCACCGGGGTTATCGGCAAGGGCTGCCAGAAAATCAAGCTGCTCTTGATCCAGGTCGCCCTGGCGGACCAGACGCCGATACCAGAAGTTGGCACGCTCTTTGGCTTCTTCTTCATGGCCTTCATGAAGCAGCAGCATGGCTTCTATATAGGCAAGCGTCGGCGAATCAGGCAGCGCCTGCTGGGCTTTGACAAAAGCGGCCCGCGCGCTGTCCAGGTCATCATTATCCAAGTGCATCAAACATAGCCGCTCAAGGGCTACGCCGCGTAAAAAGAGCGGCCCACGCTCCATCACGTCATCCAGCAGATCAGCCCGCTTGCGGGTAAAGCCGCGCTCCTGGTAGATATCCAGCAGGATTTCAAACGCAGGCTCGGCCTGCTCAGGCAGGCGCGACCAGTCGCTACCGTCAAACAGCGATTCCAGTATCTGCATGGCACGCCCGGTCTGCCCACTTTCCGCGGCAATCAGGCCCGCTTCCAGCAGCGCCTGAGGTGGCGCCTGACGGCTGTCCAACGCAGCTTTTAGCGTGGCGCCTTTCCACTCACGCAGTGACAGCATCCACATCATCTGCTCAGGGATATCCGTCGGGAAATCAACTTTGTAACAGCACTGCTTGTACTTGCGGCCAGAATCGCACCAGCAGGGTTCGTTACGCCCCGGTGTCGCCAGCGGCTCACTGGCGAAATCCAGGCGCGCCAAGGGTGTTTGTGACCATAAAATAGGGGCCAGCGCCTGGGCGGTGGCGACATTACCGTTAAACGACTTGGCGCCTTCTGCGCGCACCCAGGTCATAAAATCTGGATAGTGCTCTTGCTGCCTGATTGCCGAGAGTGCCCCGGAGGCAAATCCCAGCAGCTGATCGACCCATACCGCTAGCATTGCCGTCTCCACTGTCTTTGAAAAGCGCGTTTTAAAAGCGCCATAGTCTATCACGCGGCGCGGCGCTCCCACAGCGGCAATCTGTTACGTTCGTGCCCAGGTTAAAAGGGGCTGGGCGCGTTCATGCATATCCAGCCGCGCTTTCAAGCGCACCAGGTTCCAGTAGTGCCCGTTAAGCGCCCGAGAAAGCAGTAGCGTATCGGCCGGTGGCTGCAATCGATCCATTGCCGCCCATACCTTGGGCGAGAGTTCGCGAAGGCGGCGGTGCACTCGCACATCGCTAAAATCCTGCTCGCCGGGCTCAAATAGTGGGGCAATGCACTCGGCCGCCTCACGATACAGTGAAAGCGGCGCACCCTGCCCCTGGCGCCCGCCCATATTGACCATCGCCTCATCCATGGCCATTGGGTCGTGGGCCAAGGTGGCATCCAGCAACTGCATCATGGCGCTCAGCCGACCTTCCGGTACCGGAATTACGGCGCCAAAATCGTAAATAATCAAACGCCCCTGCTCATCAGCGGCAAAGTTGCCCGCGTGCGGATCGGCGTGTAGCTCTCCAAAGGTGAAGAGCTCTTGGGTAATCCAATCGGCAAGCGTTGCGGCTACCCGCTGGCGTAGTGCATCTTCAGCACTTTCCAGCTCACGTAGCGGGGTACCGGGCACATAAGACATGGCCAGAACATGCTTACCTGAGAGCTCAAACAGCGGCTCGGGTATTACGAGTCGCGGATCACTCTGATAGCGCTCTCGATAACGTGCCAGAGCGTTTGCCTCGGCCTGATAATCCAATTCATCACGAAGCCCCGCTGCCAGTTCCTCAAACAGTGCATCCAGGCGCGCCTGAGGCACTTTGAACCAGCGGCCCAGGCTCATAATGCGCCGTAACTGTTTTAGGTCACTTTCCAGCACATCGGCCAGGCCCGGGTACTGAACTTTCAGTACTACTGTTTCGCCTTCACGGGTCGCCGCTTTATGCACTTGCCCCATAGAGGCGCTGGCAAATGGCGTTTCTTCAACCTTAGTAAAGTACGTATGAATATCACCGTACTGCAACTCCAGCGCTTCGCGTATGCGTGGCCAGGGCATGGGTTCGGCCTGGCGTTGCAGGCGAGCAAGCTCATCGGCTAAATCCGGCGGCAGCAGGTCGTCCCATTGGGACATCATCTGCGCCATTTTCATGGCCGGGCCTTTCAGCTCGGAGAGTCCTTCAAACAGCGCCTCGCCCAGCGCGCGCCAGTCGGCCTGGCCGCCAAGGCGTGTTTTAAGCATCGCACCGCCCGTACGCGCGCCCAAGCCCATTAACCTCCGAGTTCTACCGCGTTCGCGCATATGGCTGCCTTTTAAAATGAATAGATCTTTAAAGTAGCCTATTCCCTGCTTATTCATTGCTCGTAACAGTGGCTTAGCTTGCCAATAATGTTGATAGCACTAAAGCAAGGAAAAATTAACGAATGTAATTAAGTGCAAAAAAACTTAGTTACAGTTTCATTAAAAAATGGATTTTAAAATTAAGTTACTAATATAAATAATAAAAATATTATTATTTCATTTTGCACTTATGTGCAAATGTCAACGTTCTGTCATCTTTCCTCTCTAGAATACCCCTGAAATCCAGTCGAGCTTTCGGCTATCTAGTGCTAACGAGGAAAAACAATGGTTGGGTGGATCACTACGGCACTCCCCAATAAAAGGGGGCTACAGCTCAGTCTCAAAGACCCAGCGACGTTACTTGGCTTAGGCTTATTAACCACATTCAGCTACCTGATTCTGGCGCCCGTTATTTCCATTTTAATGGATGCGGTTAACGTTAACTTTGGCGACTCAACGCGCATTGGCGCAGAACAGGGCAGCTTTACGCTCTATTATCTTGAGCGCGTGTTTACCTCCCCCATTTCCCAGCGGCTGTTCTGGCAGCCATTACTCAACACCCTTAGCGTGGCCATCGGCGCAATGTGTATCGCCATGGTGGTGGGTGGCATCATGGCGTGGCTTTTAAGCCGCACCAATCTGTGGGGCCGAGGCTGGTTTGCCACCGCCCTGATAGTGCCGTTTATGCTCCCTACGTGGACGTTCGCGCTAGCCTGGACCACGTTATTCAAGAACCGTTCGATGGGTGGCCAACCGGGCTGGCTGGAGTCAATGGGCTACTCCTCGCCCGATTGGCTGGCGTATGGCCCAGTGCCGATGATCTTTATTCTGGCGCTGCACTATATTCCCCTCGTCATACTGCTGTTCGGTAACGCCTTGCGCCGGCTGGATTCCCAGCTTGAAGACTCGGCGCGCATTCTGGGCGCCAGCCGCTCAACCGTTGCCTTTCGTATCATTTTACCGCTGATGCGGCCTGCGCTGATGTCAGCGATGGTGTTGATTCTGGCCGATGCGCTAGGTGAGTTTGCCGTGCCCTATATCCTCGGCTTGCCAGTGCAGTACGACACGCTTTCCACCTCGCTTTTCAGAGCCATTTCATCGCGCCAGACGGGTGTCGCTTCTGTACTGGCGGGGGCCATAATGGTGCTGGGCTGTATCACGCTTACGATTGATCTTTACCTGATGCGCGAAGCGCGCCGCTTTGTCACCCTAGGCGGCAAAGGCGCCATGGAACGTCGTCGCCCACTCGGCATTTGGCGGCTTCCTGCCACTTTATTAGCCGCGACCCTGTTTATCATTGGCGTCGTTCTCCCCCTTTTAACGCTCTTTCTTTCAACCATCATGCGTATTCCGGGCCGTTTTCATTTAAGTAACTTCACCCTGGATTACTGGATTGGTACCAACCTCAATACGATCGCCTTAAAAAACGGCATCTTACTGACCCCTGAATTCTGGTCCGCCACCTGGAACAGCCTGCGTATTGTGGGTACCGCGTCTGTGTGCGCCGGTTTGCTAGGCCTACTAGTGGGCTATGTGGTAACGCGTACGCCCTGGCGGTGGCTGGCAAGCTCGCTGCGCCAGCTCACGTTTATGCCCTACCTGGTGCCTGGAATTGCCTTTGCCGCCGCCACGCTTTCTCTTTTTGCCGTGCAGCGTGGCCCTGTTCCTGCGCTATATGGCACGTCGATGATTCTGATGCTCGCACTAATTGCCGACCAAATGCCCTTTGCGTCACGGGCAGGCATCTCGGCCATGACGCAGCTGGGTAAAGAGCCCGAAGAGGCGGCGCAGATTTCAGGCGCTTCGTGGCTACGGCGCATGTGGAGCATCATTGTGCCCATTCAGAAAGGCGCGCTGGTAGTGGGTATCGTCTTGCCGTTTATCTCGGGCATCAAGGGCGTAAGCCTGTTCATCATTCTGGCGGTGCCGGCTACCGAAGTACTTACTACCTACTCTCTGCGCCTGGTTGATTACAACTACACACAAGCCGCCAACGCCGTTGTACTCATGATCGCCATGCTCGCCTGGGGCGGCACGATTCTGACTCAAAAATTAACCAAAACGGGCCTTGCCCAAGGCCTGGAGAGCTAATTATGCCGACCATCACATTAGACGCGATTTCCAAGCAGTACAGCCGTCAGGCCACCGCTGTTCAAAATATTGACCTGCACATCAAAAGTGGTGATTTCATGTGTTTGTTGGGCCCCTCGGGGTGCGGCAAAACCACTATGCTGCGCATGATCGCGGGCCTTGAGCATCTTAGCCAGGGGCGCCTGTTTATCGGCGATCAGCTAATGGACTCACCGGCAGACGGTTGTTTTGTGTCTCCTGAAAAACGTGGGCTAGGGCTGGTGTTTCAAAGCTACGCGCTGTGGCCCCACATGACGGTTGAGCAGAACATCGAGTTTGGATTGCGTCTGCGCAAGTTACCTGAACGTGAACGGCGCACCCGGACCGGCGAAGTGATGGATAAACTGGGCATTGCCAGCTATGCCAAGCGCTACCCTTCTCAGCTATCAGGCGGGCAGCAGCAGCGTGTGGCACTTGCCCGCATGATGGTCTTAAAGCCCAAAGTGCTGCTGCTGGATGAGCCGCTATCCAATTTAGACGCTTCACTGCGCCTGGAAATGCGCGCTGAGCTGAAGCGGCTTCACCAGGCGTTCGATACCACCATCCTGTTCGTTACCCACGACCAGTGGGAAGCCATGACACTGGCCACCACAATTGCCGTCATGAGCGAAGGGCAGTTGCAGCAGGTAGGCAGCCCGGACGATATCTATGCCCGCCCCGCTAACCGCTTTGTCGCCGAGTTTATTGGCAACCCGCCGATCAACCAGATTGCCGCTGACTCTACGCTGGGAAGCCGTCTCAATAGCCAGCCTGATACACATATGCTGGGCATCCGGCCTGAAGACATTCACCTCACACAAGCGGCCACACCCTACGCTTTGCCCGCCAAAGTGCAAGGCATCATGCCGACAGGTGGCAGCTGGGTCCTGGATCTTGAAACGGAAGGCCAGTGTTTGCAGCTTTCTACACAGATCAGACCGCAGGTACAAGCGGGCGAGCACACTTTTTGCCAGATACAGCCTGAGCATTTGCACTTATTTAATACCGATGGCCATCGTCTGGAAAACACCCGTTATGGCCAGGCGCGAATAATCCGTAACAACGTCTCTACCACCACTTATATGCACGCCGTTTAAAAGGGTTTGTTATGCGTCTTTTATCAAAAATCACCGTTGCCATTAGCCTAGCCTCAACCCCATTGGCATGGGCCAGCGAATCAACCGCGCTTGATGATTTAATTGCTGCCGCCCGGCAGGAGCCGGCCATTACGGTGTACGACTCAACCGGTAAGATTGTGGAGCAGGCGGCTAACTTTTCCGCCAGATATGGCGTTCAGGCCGAAGGGGTTAAATCAAAAGCGCCCCATACCCTGGAAAGAATCATCCGCGAAGCGCAAGCCAATAATATTCAGACGGACGTGGCTATTCTGGCAGACGCACCGGCGGCCGTTGCCCAGCTGCTGGACACGGGCTTTGCGGTTAACTGGTTCCCTGCCGATTTAGCCGCCATGGTTGATGAGCGCTACCGCGATCCATTAGCCATTGTGATGGCACCCAATGTCTGGACCTACAATACCGCGCTTCACAATCACTGCCCTATCGATAATATCTGGGAATTGACCGAACCCGAGTGGGAGCGCCGGGTGGCGCTGCAGGACCCGCTGGGCAAACCCTCCTACGTGGACTGGTTTAATCAGATGGCCCAGCATGGGGATGAAGCAATGGCGGCAGCCTTTGAGGCGCGATACGGCCACCCATTACCCGACACCGAAGAGAGTGCCACCGCCGCCTGGGTAAAAGCACTTGCTGCTAACGCACCGCTGCTGACCGATTCAGATTCCAATGCAGCCGAAGCCGTTGCCTCCCCGGATCAGCAGGACAGTTTTCTCGGCTTAACCAGCACCGCCAAATTTCGTGATAATGCTGACGGGATGAAGTTGGGTATTTGCGAAGACCTGGACCCCTGGCTTGGCTGGACCTACCCCTCCATTGGCCTTATTGCCAGTGGCACCCAAAGCCCGAATGCTGCCAAGCTCTTCTTGTATTACCTGCTGACCGAAGAAGGCATCGCGCCTCAAGCTCAGGATGGCAAAATTTCCACCCGCTCAGATATTTCACTGCCCGAGACAGAGCCTTCCGGCATTGGCGCCCTCAAGGCCCAGTTATTTGACTATTCCCCCAGCACGGCCATCGATGACTGGGAAAACCGCCAGGATTGGCAGGATCTTTGGATGCTGAACTATCGGCGTTAACTATCGCTACTAACAACAGCCGTTAACAACAACACCTGCGTTCACGCTGCATTATATAAGGATAGATATGCCGATTCTGCCCCATGAGCTGGAAGTCCGCGCTGAGTTCTTGAAGGACATGATTCAACGCACTGGCCTGAAAGCACGCCACCTTTTCGAAACGCGCAAGCCGGGGCTTTACACGCTCAAGGGCCACCAGGACTTCCTGACCGAGGCCGATACCTTTATCGAGCAGGAGATTCAAGACGCCATCCAGCAGCACTTCCCCATCGATGCATTCCTGGGTGAGGAAAGCGGCGGGCAGGTGAACGGTAATGCCATCTGGGTCGTCGACCCGATCGATGGCACTGCCAACTACGCCAGAGGCATTCCCCACTTCTGTGTCTGCATCGCGTTTATCGACCGCGGTAAAACCCAGTTGGGCGCCATTTTCAACCCTTGCACTGATGAGCTTTATTTCACACAGCGCGGCAAGGGCGCCTATAAAAACGCCGAGGCCATTCATGTAGCCGCCACCCACGACTTCACCACCGCTACCATTGAAATGGGCTGGTCCACTCGAACCGAGCTTCAGACCTATCTGAATGCCCAGGCCGCGCTGTTATCCCATGGCGCCAACGTTCGCCGCGGGGCATCCGGCGCGCTGGCCCTGGCCTGGGTGGCCGAAGGCCGCATCGACGGGTATCTCGAACATCATATGCACCCCTGGGACAGCCTGGCCGGACTTTTACTGGTGCGTGAAGCGGGCGGCGTGACACGCCCCTATCTTTCACTTTCCGGTACGCTGAACACGGGCGGCGCAGTGCTCGCAGCGGCACCGCACATCGCGGATGCCCTTACCCATTACAGCCAACTTGAAGAGCTTGAAATCGCATGACAAAACACTATCCGCGCCCTCCAATGAGCCTCATTGAGCCGTGCCTGCCGGGGCGTAACGTGGCGCTTTATATTGGCGATAGTCAGGCCGCCAGCAGCCCGGCGCTACTTGAAGAAAACGGTATTACGACGGTGATCAACTGCGCCGTCAACCTGGATATCAATCTGGTGGATACGAGTGTTCCCCCTACGCCCAACGGGTTGATTCAGGGTCCGGGCAAGTTTCGGTACTACAAGATCGGCATGATCGACGGCCCGGGCAACCCACACGAACAGATGCTGGCCGCCTATTTCATTTTAAGGGCGGCGCTGGATCAGATTATGCCTGATAAGCCTTCCTACCCGCTTCGTGAAAAAGGCAACGTGCTGGTTCACTGTCGCGGAGGGCGTAGTCGTTCGGTCACGCTGGTATCCCTGTTTTTACACCTGGAATTGCCTAACCGTTACCCTACGCTTGAAAGCGCGGTTGCTCATGTTCACAAGGAACGGCAGCTGCACCCGGATGAGTGGTTTGAAACGCCCAAACCGGAGCTATTTGAAGCGGCCCGCATTGCGGCGAGACAAATAAAACAGCTGTTGCAAGAGGCGCCTGATGAGCAGCTCACGCAAGTTTGCTAGTGCAGAAGAAGTAGCCCGTTTAGCCGGGGTATCGCGTTCCGCCGTGTCGCGCACCTTCACCGACGGCGCCAGCGTTTCCGAGGAAACGAGACGAAAGGTGCTCGCGGCTGCCAAAGAACTTAACTATCACGTCAACCACCTGGCCCGTGGCCTCTCCCAGGAGAGCTCACGCCCGGTGTGCTTGGTGGGTGATCACCTGTCATCGCCGTTTTTATCCAGCCTTCTGGAGGCCGTTAGCCGCCATATCCAGGCATTGGGCCGTGCGGTCATGCTGATTAACACTTCGGGTGAAGCAGAAGCCGTAGAAAGCGCCTTGCATCAGGCACTGAAGTACCGGGCAAGCGCTATCGTGGTTCTGTCTGGCACTCCGGCTGAATCCCTGGTTCAAACCTGTATTCAAAGCGGGCTTCGCGTAGTGCTGGTCAACCGTGGCCAGGAGTTTATGGGCCCGGTGCATATCACGCTTGATCATGAAGCGGCGATGCAGGAAGCCTTCGATCTGTTTTATCGAGCGGGGTGCCGCTCCTTTGGGCTAGTGACATCCACTGCCTGCACCCCAAGCCTCGTCGCGCGTGAGCAAGCCTTTAGCCAGGCAGTCAATGAGGCGGGGCTGCCCATCACTATCATGCGGGCAGGCCCTACCCACTACGCCACGGGACAGGAAGCCGCCCGGCAGTTACTGGCCCGCTCGCAACGGCCCGACGCCGTGCTCTGTACCACCGACCTGCTGGCATGCGGATTTCTAGATACGGCCCGTCAAACGTTCAAGCTCGATATTCCGCAAGACCTGTGCGTGATGGGCTTCGACAATATCGAGCAGGCCAGCTGGCAAAGCTATGACCTGACCACCTTTCATCACCCGGTTGAGGAAATTGCTGCCTGCATCGCTAAACAGCTGGCAGATGAAAGTGATATCAGCCAGACGATTCAGCTACCTGCCCAGCCCGTATGGCGGAGCACCATTCGCCCGGGCTGAAACGTCACCAGACAACGTACTTAATACAGCAACATACTGATTTTATTCGCATAATTTCGGGCGAAGGGGCCTCTTTGTGCCTTTTAAACGCGATATGGTCCAAACATCAAGGAGAACATCGATGCAAGCCACAACGAACCGCTATCTTGGCGCTGCTGCTTTTGCCGCCGCCGGCTGGTTAGCCGCCACGCCGGCCCTTGCCACCGATGCCGTAGCGCCAGACGATACGCACTACAGTACGAAAACACCCTATCGCTACGTCCCCACCCAGTTCACGCCCGCCCCGCTGGGGTATCGCCCTGTACTGGTCCAGTACGTGGGCCGGCACGGCTCGCGACACCTTTCCAGCGCCAAGTACGACAAGACGCTTTTCGAGCTACTGAGCATCGCCGAGTCGCGCGGTCAGCTCACCGAAGCCGGCCACACCCTGAAGCAGGAAATAGCGCAGCTGATCGCGATTCAGGAAGACGTCTACGGCGAGCTTTCAATACTCGGTGGCGAAGAGCTTCACGCTATCGGCGAACGACTGGTCGAGCGTTTTCCCGAGGTCTTCGAGGACGGCCGGCCGATCATCGCCCACGCTACCTATAAGGACCGCACACCCCAAAGCCGCGACCATTTCCTTAGCGGCTTACAAAGTGCGCTGGGCGAGGCGACGCCACCCATCGACGCCCGCCAGTACGCCAAGGGAGGCGACCCGTACCTGCGCCCTTATGATCTGGCCACCCGCTATGGTGACTACAAGAGCGACGGCGAGTGGCAGGCGGTCATTGATGCCTACCTTGACCAGCACAACAAAACCGATACCTTTGCTCGGGATATCGTCACCCAGTTCATCGGTGATGGACTCTACGCCGAGCTCGAGCGCGGCGAGCTGGCATTGGAAGACGCCAAGGGGCGCGTCGCTCTCGCCACACCCACGGATGCTGCCAACAATCTTTACCAGCTCTATATCATCTCGCCCAACATCGTGCGTGAGGGGGAGTTCGATTTCGGCCGCTACTTCAGCGAAGAGCAGCTGGCCTGGTACGAAGACCTCGATCTGATGGAGACCTTCTACGCCAAGGGCCCTTCGCTTACGAGCAGCGACCTGCCCCGGGAAATCGCCGCCCCCATGGTCAAGGAACTGATCATCTCGACCGACGAAGCGCTCGAGGAGGATGGCGTAAGCGGCATCTTCAACTTCAGCCATGCGGAATTGCTCATGCCTCTCGCCGCGTATCTGGAGATCGAAGGCGCCGATGAGAGCCAGGACGACCCCGCCCAGGTCAGCGCCACCTGGAACGGCAAGGACATCACGGCAATGGCCGCCAACATTCAGTGGATTCTCTACAGCAACGGCGACGATACGCTGGTCAAGATGCTGCATAACGAACGCGAGATAGCGTTTCCTCTCCCGACCGAGCAATACCCCTACTACGACTGGGAAAGCGTCAAGGCGTACTACACCGACAAGGTCAACGAGAGCGGTATTGCGTTAAGCAACACCCTCGAACAAGACATCGAGGCGCTTGAAAACGATTTCTAGGTCGTAAACGCCCTTCACTCTTTTAACACATTGAAAACACGCCCTCTTTTAATCCTTCGATTAAAGGAGCGGCCAGCTACTGCCTGAACTTATTTTGAGGATCGAAAAAATGAAGAAATTGATGCTTGTTACCGCGCTTTCCATGGCCGCTTTTCAAACGGCACAAGCCGCCGCCGTGTTTAAAAACGAGGAAGTGCGGATAGACCTGACCGGCAAGATTCAGTATGAAGCGGGCGCGTTTAAATACGACAAGCAGAGCCCGACACAACGCCTCAACTTTGGCGGTGACGGCAAAGCACGTCTGGGTACCCAGTTTCGCTACCATTTTACCGATGAAATCGACCTGCTGGGTAAACTTGAGTGGCAGCTCAATGCCGAAGATGAAAACGATGCCAAGACCGACAGCCTCGACGTGCGCTACGCCTGGCTGGGGTTTCGCTACCTTGACCAGTTGGAAATGGCTATCGGCCGGACCAAGAGTTCGACGAGTCAGCTGGTCGATGTCACCGATATCTTCGAGCTGTTTGGCTCCTCCGCCAACGACAACAAGATCAATGGCATCAAGCCCTTCGACAGCAAGAAGGACGACCAGCTGACCATCGGCTACGATATTGGCAACTGGGATCTACGCGCCAGCTACGTCTTCGAAGATGAGCGCCGCCCGCGGGAAACCAGCGCAGGTGACCGCGACTACCAATACAGCTTCTCGGCGCGCTACACCACCGAGTCGGAGATCGATTTCGTGGGCGCCTACGAGCGTCAGAGCTTTCAAGGCAGCACCGATACGCTGGGCGACATGACCAGCTGGGGGCTCGGCGTGGGATGGCGCTTCGATCCGTTCTACGTGGGCGCCATCAACGGCTACAAGAGCATGACGGCCGCCGACGACCAGGAATTTTCCTCGCACTTCTATGAACTGGCCGCCGCCTACGAACTGGGCAGAGCGCTTTTCATGGTGGGTTACAACAATGAAAAAGGCGAAGACGATCTGGCCGATCAGGGCACTCGGGTCGATGAATACGTCTTCGGGGTATCCTATCAACTGATGCCGCGGGCCAAGGTATACGCCGAGTACAACGTCGACCGCGTGCGCCTTGACGGCCAGCGCCGCGACGATCTTTACGGCATGGGGATAGAGGTCAAGTTCTAAATGCCTGGGTGGCCTAACTTCTGATGCCCTGCGCGCCTCTGCTACTATAGGGCATCTCGAACAGACGTTAAGGCCACGCTTCGCATGCGCTTGATTATTGCCGAAAAACCTAGCCTTGCCCGGGCCATTGCCGACGCGCTGCCGGGAAGCCCCAAACGCCAGGAAGGCGCCATCGTGTGCGGTGACACCACCGTGACCTGGTGTTTGGGCCACCTGCTCGAGCAGTCCCCACCTGAGGCCTACGATCCCGCCGATAAACAGTGGCGGTTGGACCGCCTGCCCATCGTACCCGGCACCTGGAAACTGGCCCCGCGCGCCAAGGCGCGTGGCCAATTGGCAGTTATTCGCAAGCTGATCAAGCAAGCTACCAGCGTGGTGCATGCCGGCGACCCCGATCGCGAAGGCCAGCTTTTGGTGCAGGAAGTCATCGAGCACTTGAAGTACCGCGGCCCGGTCACGCGCCTGTTGATCAGCGACCTCAACCGTCCGGCGGTCAGCCGCGCACTTGCCAAGCTGCGCTCCAATCAAGAATTCCAGCCACTTTTTCAGGCAGCCCAGGCCCGTTCGCGCGCTGACTGGCTGTATGGCATTAACTTGACCCGCGCCTGGACGCTGACTGGCCGCCAGGCAGGCTTTGACGGCGTGCTTTCCGTTGGCCGCGTGCAAACGCCGGTACTCGGGCTGATTGTGCGCCGCGATAACGCTATCCGCGACTTCAAACCCCACCCGTTCTACCCGCTCTGGGTGGATCTGCGGGTTGAAAAAGGCCAGCTACGCGCCTGGTGGGCACCCAAGGAAAACCAACCGCTAGACGATCAAGGCCGACTGATCGACCGCACGCCTGCCGATGCACTGTCCGTCCAATTGCCGGGTGCTACCGGCCAGCTCACCAAGCTCGACCAGCAGGAAAAACGTCAGGCGCCGCCGCTGCCCTACTCGCTTTCCGCACTTCAGGTAGACGCAGCCCGGCGCTTTGGGCTTTCCGCGCAAATGGTGCTGGATATTTGCCAGCGCCTTTATGAGCAGCACAAGCTCATCACTTACCCACGCTCCGACTGCCGCTATCTGCCCGAAGAACATCTGGCGCTTGCCCAGCGCAGCTTAACCGGCGCCTGTCAAAACGATGATACGCTCAGGCAGTGGCTAAACGGTGCTGACTTCACGCTGCGCTCCAAGGCGTGGAATGACAAGCAGGTAGGCGCCCACCATGCATTGGCACCTACCGGCAAGCCCGCAGATTTCAGCCAGCTCTCGGCCACCGAAGGACACGTGTTTCGGTTGGTGGTGCGCAACGTGATGGCCCAGTTCTATCGCCCGCTGCGCACCTTTGAAGTCAAAGCCGAGTTCACCCTGCTAAATGAGGCCTTTCGTGCCCGAGGCCAAAGCATTCTCGACCCTGGCTGGAAACCGCTCTTCACCACCAAGGAAGAGGCTCCGCCGCTGCCATCGCTCACCCAGAATGAGCGCTGCCAAGCTCAGGATGTAGGCGTAGAGGAGAAGGAAACTCGCCCGCCTGAGCCGTTTACCGATGCCAGTTTAATCAAAGCAATGATGAACATTGGCCGCTACGTGGATGACCCGAACGTACGCAAAACCCTGCGAGATACCGATGGCCTGGGCACCGAAGCAACCCGTGCAGGTATCATCGAAACCCTGGTACAGCGCGGCTACCTGGTACGCCAGCAAAAGGCCCTGCGTGCTACCAAACTGGGTAGCGCGTTGATAGCGGCCCTACCCCGCGCGGTCAGTACGCCGGAACGCACGGCCCTTTGGGAACAGCGCTTGCGCGCCATTTCCGAACAGCAGGACGACCCGAGCGCCTTTCAGCATGCGCTACTAGATGACCTTCGCGCCCTGCTCAACCAGAGTGACGCGAACAAGCTCAGGCAGAGTTTGCAAACGGCTCAAGGCGAAACCGGTAGCCCAGCCAAGCGTACGAGTAAGGCAAGGAAGAGCTTTACAAAGAGGAAAAGTACCGGTGGAAGGAAGAAGTAGAATAACGGTGACGGGATGAATACCGCTTTACGCATGAGCTTGCGCCAAGCGTCGCTACTGTCTATACAGAAAGTAGGATACGCCAAAGTTGCCCGTACATGGAGGTCAGCATGGAGCGACTGCTTGAGCATGTTGCAGCCAACGTGGAGTGTTCAGTCGCAGAGGCCTTAACCCATTCGACTTAGCCCATTCGAGGAGTTCAAGCATGACACGACGGACACTCCCCCTCCTTATTGCCCTGCTAGGCGCTGGCTCCATGACTACGCTCCAGGCCGCCGAGCCGGCAGCTCCCCAGAATGAAACTGGCGTACTGGCTCCCCACGCAATGCCCGATGCGCCGAATGTAGATACCGGAACAGCCGGCACCACAAGCGGCATTACCGGTGCGGATATGGATCAGGAGGATGAGACCACCGGCGGTGGTCAATCACGAGGCGACGCCATGTTCCAGACCCCTGCCTCCCAGTCCGATGCTGGGGCCGTCTACGAAACCGAATCACCTGAGCGCGAAGAGGCGCTATTGCCGGATGAACCGTTAGGTGCCGACGACAGTGGGCGCCGGGAAGATGGCGAACCTCAGGCCAGCACGTCTGATTCGCCCGAATAAGCCATTGACAGCAAACCCTGATGACAACCTTGTCATTTACTAAATGGCACCGCGACGCATCGCTAAATAAGAACAGACTTACTATGCTTAACGGATATGTCATTTTCCGGGACTAACGACATTCAGAACAAATCGACAGGAGGCCGTGATGACTCTGAAGGTTACGCGAAGACAGTTCTTCAAACTCGGTGCAGTCGGCATGGCCACATCCAGTATGGCCATGATGGGCTTTGCCCCTGAGCCTGCGGTCGCATCGATCCGCCACTTCAAGCTTACCGGTGCCAAGATAACCCGAAGCAACTGTACCTACTGCTCGGTGGGCTGTGGCGTACTGATCTATAGCCGCGGCGATGGGGCGATCAACAGTATTGATAGCATCTACCATGTCGAGGGCGACCCGGACCATCCGGTCAGTCGCGGCTCACTGTGTCCCAAAGGGGCGGGACTGCTCGACTACATCCAGAGCGAATCGCGCCTGAAGTATCCTCAGGTACGCGAACCCGGCACCGATGAGTGGAAACGCATCAGCTGGGACGAGGCGCTGACACGTATCGCCCGACACATGAAGGATGATCGCGATGCCAACTTTGTCGACCAGGACGCTGAAGGCAATACGGTCAACCACTGGACCACGACCGGGATGCTGGCGGCGTCCGCCTCGACCAACGAGACGGCTTACCTGACACAGAAGATAGCCCGTAGCCTTGGCATGGTGGTACTCGACAACCAGGCACGCGTCTGACACGGACCGACGGTGGCAGGTCTTGCCCCAACATTCGGTCGCGGTGCCATGACCAACCACTGGGTCGACATCCGCAATGCTGATCTCATTCTCGTCATGGGTGGCAACGCCGCTGAGGCGCACCCCGTCGGTTTTCGCTGGGTGATGGAAGCCAGGGAGCATAACGATGCCCGTCTGGTGGTGGTCGACCCCCGCTTCAACCGCACGGCGGCGGTGGCGGACTACTACGCGGAAATTCGTACCGGCACCGATATCGCTTTTCTGGGTGGCCTGATCAGCTACTTGATTGAAACCGATCAGATCCATCATGAGTATGTGCGCGCCTATACCGACGCGAGCCTGATTGTCCGCGAGGAATTCGACTTCGAGGATGGCCTGTTCACTGGCTACGACGCCGAGAATAGCGAGTACAACAAAGAAACCTGGCAGTACGAGTACAACGAAGAAGGCCATGCCCTGCGTGACGATACGCTCCAGCACCCCCGCTGCGTGTTCCAATTGATGCGTGCGCACTTCAGCCGTTATACCCCTGATGTGGTCTCCTCGGTGTGCGGCACACCCCGTGACAAGATCCAGCACGTCTGGGACATGGTCGCCGCGACCGTCGTGGACGATAAGACCATGACGATTCTCTACGCACTGGGGTGGACGCAGCACTCGATCGGCTCACAAATCATCCGCACCGCGGCGATGCTCCAACTGCTGCTTGGCAACATGGGCATGCGCGGGGGCGGCATCAATGCCTTACGCGGCCACTCCAATATCCAGGGGTTGACCGACCTTGGACTGCTCTCGGACTTGCTACCTGGGTACATGACGCTACCCGAGGCCGATGAGCAGGATTACGAAGCCTATATTCTTGATCGCTCACGTCCCGACCTGCTGCCTGGTGAAATTTCCTACTGGCGCTATTACGAGCGTTTTCATGTCAGCCTGATGAAGGCATGGTTCGCCGATGCGGCCACCGAAGCGAACAACTGGTGCTATGACTGGCTGCCCAAGCTAAGCGAGAGCATGTATGACGTGATTCATACCTTCGAGCGGATGAGCCATGGCGAAATCACTGGCTACATTTGCCAAGGGTTCAATCCGCTGGCCGCCTTTCCGCACAAGGCCAAGACCAGTGCGGCGCTTTCCCGCTTGAAGTATCTGGTAGTCATCGACCCGCTGAGAACCGAGACCGCCGAGTTCTGGAAGAACCATGGCGAATTTAACGACGTGAACACTGCCGAGATTGACACCGAGGTATTCCGGCTGCCCACCACCAGCTTCGCCGAGGAAGACGGCACGATCGTCAACAGCTCGCGCTGGCTGCAGTGGTTCTGGGCAGCAGCGCCACCGCCGGGCGAGGCGCTTCCCGATACCGCCATTCTGGCTGGCATCTTCTTGCGAATGCAGCAGATGTATCGCGACGAAGGCGGCGCCTTTTCAGATGCACTGCTCAATCTGAGCTGGCCCTATCGTTACCCGGCAGAGCCAAGCGCCAACGAAATAGCCCGGGAGTACAACGGTTGGGCACTTGAGGACGTGGTTGATGAGCAGCGCAATATTGTCTGTCGGGCGGGCGAGCAGGTCGAAGATTTCGGTATGTTGCGTGCTGATGGCAGCACGGCGAGCGGTTGCTGGATCTTTGCCGGCTGCTGGACCGAAGAAGGCAACCAGATGATCCGCCGCGATAACTCAGACCCCTATGGCGTCGGCCAGACACTGGGATGGTCCTGGTCGTGGCCGGCCAACCGGCGAATCCTCTACAACCGGGCAAGCGCGCGTCCCGACGGCACGCCGTGGGCCGAGCGCAAGGCAGTCGTCTGGTGGAACGGCAATCGCTGGGTGGGTAATGACGTTCCCGACTTCCCGGTGGAATCTGCACCGGCGGTAGCTCAAGGCCCCTTCATCATGAACCAGACGGGTCGAGGGCAGTTCTTTGCCCGTAACCGTATGGTCGAAGGGCCTTTCCCGGAACACTACGAACCGTTTGAAACACCGATCGCCAACAATCCGATGCACCCCAATAACCCACTGGCCAAGAACAATCCAGGGGCGCGGGTATTCGAGCAGGATCGGGCCAATTTCGGCAGCTTCGAGGAGTTTCCGCATGCAGCGACCACCTATCGCCTCACCGAGCATTTCCACTACTGGACGATGCACAACCGCTTGAATGCCATCGCCCAGCCGGAAAAATTCGTGGAGATTGGCGAAACCCTGGCCAACGAACTGGGCATTGTCAAAGGCGATCGGGTCCGTGTCAGCTCCAAGCGCGGCCATATCGAAGCGGTGGCGGTAGTGACCAAGCGCATCCGTCCGTTGCAGGTAGCGGGACGGACAGTGCACCAGATAGGCATCCCGATTCACTGGGGCTATCTGGGGGAAACCAAACGAGCTCACCTGACCAATACCTTGACGCCATCCGTGGGTGACGCAAACACCCAAACGCCGGAGTTCAAGTCGTTCCTGGTACGTGTGGACAAGCTTTAAGGAGGCGAGATGAGAGGCGATCAGATCAATCTACAGAATATAGTCAAACGCTCAGCGACTCAGGTGCCATCGCCCCAGGAGCGTGACGGTGGGGTCGAAACGGTCACCAAGCTGATCGACGTGTCGCGATGCATTGGTTGCAAGGCGTGCCAAGTAGCATGCTCCGAGTGGAACGACTTGCGTGACGAGGTGGGTGAATGCGTGGGCGAATACGACAACCCGACCGACCTGACGCCCAACACCTGGCAGGTGATGCGCTTCAACGAGCACGAGAACGAGCAAGGCAACCTGGAGTGGCTGATCCGTAAGGACAACTGCATGCATTGCGCCGAACCGGGTTGCCTTGCGGCATGCCCGGCACCCGGCGCTATCGTCCAGTACGCCAACGGTATTGTTGACTTCAACTCCGAGCATTGCATCGGCTGCGGCTACTGTGTCACTGGCTGTCCTTTCGATGTTCCGCGGATTTCGAAAAAGGATTCCAAGGCCTATAAATGCACACTGTGTTCCGATCGTGTCTCTCATGGCCTGGAGCCGGCCTGTGTGAAATCGTGCCCCACCGGATCGATCATGTTTGGCACCAAGGAGGACATGCTCGATCTCGCTGAGACGCGCACCGACTTTCTCAAGGGGCGCGGCTACGAGAATGCCGGTATCTACGACCCTCAAGGGGTGGGCGGCACCCATGTGATCTACGTGCTGCAACATGCCGACAAACCGGAGATCTACAACGGTTTGCCAAAGGACCCGCGTATCAGCCCGCTGGTCGAGGGCTGGAAAGGAATTCCCAAGCCGCTGGCCTCAGTGGCTATCGGGCTTGCGGCATTTGCCGGGTTCTTCCACTACCTCACCGCTGGTCCCAAGGAGACACCGGAAGAGGAGGAGGAGGTGCGCACGGACGAGGAGCGTGACCAAGAGTCCGAGGAGAAACGGCCATGAACGAGCCGAAACCACATGCCAAATCCGATCCGGGCATCCTGCGATATGACGCGTTTTCGCGCATCAATCACTGGCTCATCGCGATCAGCTTCGTGATGTTGGTGCTCAGTGGGTTGCCTTTATTCCACCCCTTCTTCTGGTCGTTGACTGGCCTGTTCGGCGGCCCGACCATGACGCGTATCCTGCACCCGTATATCGGGCTGTTCATGTCGCTATTTTTCGTGATCATGGCGATCCGCTTCTTCAAGGTTAGCCTGATCAAGCGCCATGACATTCAGTGGCTCAAGCAGATCAAGGATGTGTTGAGTAATCATGACGAGCGCCTACCGCCAGTGGGCAAGAACAATGCCGGGCAGAAATTGGTCTACTGGATCATGGTGCTCTGCGTACCACTGTTGCTGGTGACAGGTCTGCTCATCTGGCAGCCCTACTTCGCCGATGCCATCCCCATTACACTACGTCGGCTGGCCGCCTTTGGACACGCTTATGTGGCCTTCCTGGCGATCATCACCCTGATCATCCACATCTACTCGGGTATCTGGGTAAAGGGTTCGTTCACCGCTATGATCCGCGGCCGGGTCAGCAAGCCGTGGGCGAAACATCACCATGATTTATGGTACGAGGAAGAAATGGAGAAGGAACGCAAGAAGCGTGAGAAGTCCAAGCGACAGCACCAGATTATGACAGGAGAGAAGTCTCAGTGAATCACGCATATGGCAATGCCCCGATGGGCGTCATGGATCCCCCCTCCGTGGTGCTGCCCGAGCAGGAGCACTTTGCCCAGCGCGCGCAGCGCCTGCGCGACCTCTCCGAGCGTATCGAACCGCTGCACGATTTTTTGGCCTTCATGGCACAGCTGTCTCAAGCACAGCAGCGAGCACTGGAGTGCAATACCCCCGCGTGGCGGCCCGAGCCGGACGCCTTTGTGCTGGCATTGGAGCACGGCATGCCGCCGCTGGGGACTCAGGCGCTTTGCCGCGACATCGATTTTCATAGTGAGCTCACCGCACTTCTCGATGGCCTCGACTTGCATGTTGGTGAGGCGCAGCGGCCATTACTCGACACCCTGCGCAAGTTGCCCAAGGAGGAAATCGACTGCCTTGCCCAGGAAGTGCTCGAGGCGCGCCCCGGCCCCGAAGCAAGCCGGGGGCTGATGCCCTTGGTAGCGGCAGCGTTACAAGTGGCCTGGCTGCGCTTGGCGCGCACCCTGCCCCAGCCGCCAAAGCGCCCCACCGCCGAGGCCCGTTCGATCTGCCCCTGTTGCGGCTCGCTGCCGGTGGCAAGCGTCATCCAGATCGATTCTAAACGCAGCGGGGTGCGTTACCTGCAGTGCGGGTTATGCGCGACACAGTGGTATCTGGAGCGCTCCAAGTGCAGTGTCTGCGATCAGAGCGGCAAGCTTGACTACCTGAGTCTCGAGGACGAGAGCGGCGAGCGCCTGCTCCCTACTCAGGCCGAGACCTGTGGCGACTGTGACTCCTACCTTAAGATCATGCCACGTGAATTCGACGCGCATGCTGAGCCCCTCGCCGACGATCTTGCGAGCCTAGCGCTGGATCTCCTGCTCGCCGAGGAAAAACAGTATCGTCGCAGCGGCTTCAACCCACTGCTGATCGTTGGTGAATGAGGCTATCCGCGAGCGGCCATGGACGGCTCGCGCCAAGCCATGCTATATCTTGGGATTTGAAACTCGGCATGGATTTTAAAACGACAATGGACGTTCGACGCAGTCTGCCCGCCGTAGATACCCTGCTGGCCCATCCCACCCTACAGCAAGCTCAGCAGCGCCATGGTGGGCGCCTGGTAAGGCAGGCCATTCGCCTGACCCTCGAGAGCGAGCGCTCGCGCCTTGCGGGTAGTTCCGAGCTTGCCGAGCATCAGCCCGCCGCCCTCTCTCTCGATACACTCACTGCCCGAGTGATTGAACGTCTGGAACAGCTGGCACTCCCCAATAGCCGCAGCGTGTTTAACCTGACCGGTACGGTGATCCATACCAACCTCGGCCGCTCGCCGCTCGCCGAGTCCGCCATTGAGGCCATGGTCCAGGCCGCCCGCCACCCCATGGCGCTTGAGTATGACCTGGAGAACGGCGGCCGCGGCGACCGTGACCGCCTGGTGGAGCCTCTGCTCTGCGAACTGACCGGCGCCGAGGCGGCCACCGTGGTCAACAACAATGCCGGCGCAGTACTCCTGGCGCTAAGCGCCTTGGCCAGTGGCCGCGAGGCGGTCATTTCACGCGGCGAGCTGATTGAGATAGGCGGTGCTTTTCGCATGCCCGACATCATGGTCGCGGCGGGTTGCCGGCTCCATGAGGTAGGCGCTACCAACCGCACCCATGCCAAAGATTTTCAGGCCGCCATGGGCGATAGCACTGGGTTGATCGTCAAGGCACACACCTCCAACTACGCCATCACCGGTTTTACCAAAAGCGTGCCCGAGCGCGAACTGGCGTCTATTGCACACGCGCATGGTGTCCCCTTCATGGTTGATCTGGGCAGCGGCGCACTAGCCGACTTCTCTGCGCTTGGACTGCCCCATGAAGAGCAACCTCGCGAGGCAATCGCCGCCGGAGCCGATGTCGTCACCTTCAGTGGCGATAAACTGCTGGGCGGCCCGCAAGCAGGCATCATTGTCGGCCGCCGTGAACTTATCGATACGATCAAGCGCCACCCACTAAAACGTGTCTTGCGCCTGGACAAGCTGACCCTGGCCGCTCTGGAAGCCACCCTGCGCCTCTATCGTGACAGTGACGCACCGCAGCGAGACATTCCCACACTGGCAATGTTGACGCGAACTGACGTCGACATTGCAGCGACCGGCGAACGTCTGCGTTCTTCCGCCCAGGCCCTGCTCGACGACATCGACGTTTCCCTGGCCCCCTGTGTAAGTCAGCTTGGCAGCGGCTCGCTACCCATCGACCGATTGCCGAGCTACGCGTTGGTCTGGCGCCCGTTAAACGGTGACCGCCGCGCCAGGGAGCGGTGCCTCAAACGCATCGAGACAGCGTTTCGTCAACTCCCCCGTCCGGTTATTGGTCGCCTTAACGAAGGCGCGCTCTATCTCGATCTGCGGTGTCTATACCGTCCTGAAGACGTGGAAGCCTTCGCTTCCCAATTCTCGATATTGAAGCAGCGCTACGAGAGCCACCATGACTTGCACCAAGAGGGTCCACCATGATCGTCGGCACTGCCGGCCATGTCGATCATGGCAAGACCGCGTTGATCCAGCAGCTGACCGGTATCGATACAGACCGCCTCAAAGAGGAGAAAGCACGCGGGTTGACCATCGAAGCTGGTTTCGCTTACCCCGAAGTCGCGCCGGGCATCGAGCTCGGCTTTGTCGACGTGCCCGGGCATCATCGGTTCCTGCACAACATGCTTGCGGGCAGTGCTGGCATCGACACGGCCTTGCTGGTGGTGGCCGCCGACGATGGCGTGATGCCCCAGACGATAGAACATGTCCAAATCCTTGACCTTCTTGGCGTCGACCGCGGCGTGGTGGCGCTGACCAAGATTGATCGAGTCGACGAGTCAAGGCGTCAGGAAGTCAGGCGAGAGATCGCCCAACTGCTGGCAGGCACCCAGCTCGCCAAGGCGCCGCTGTATGACGTATCGAGCCATAGCGGTGAAGGCGTGGCAGCACTGCGTGACACGCTATGGTCTCAGGCGGCCCAACAGCAGGCGTCCTCTCCTTATGGGTATTTCCGCCTTAGTGTGGACCGCGTTTTCGCTCTGCCAGGTGCAGGCTTGGTAGTGACCGGCACCGCACTCAGCGGCTGCATCGCCAAGGGTGACATGGTGCGCCTGGTACCCAATGGACATAAGGCCAGAGTCCGCCAGCTGCGTCGTCAAAACCACGAGAGCGAGCAGGCTCAACAGGGTGACCGCGTAGCGCTTAACCTTTCAGGCACTGGTGTGGAACGGGATCGCATCAGTCGCGGCGACTGGGTTGTCGCCGAGTCGCTGGAAACTCCTCCCATCAAACGACTCGACGTCCAGCTAAGGTTGCTCGACTCTGCCCCACCGCTCAAGCACTGGACGCCAGTCCATATACACCTGGGGGCAGCCCATCTCATGGGGCGGGTCTCGCTCCTCGAAGGGCAACGACTCGAACCAGGCAAAAGCATGCTTGGCCAACTGGTCTGTGACAGCCCGGTACACGCCTGCCTGGGGGATCGCTTCGTCATCCGTGATCATGGCGGGCATATTACCCTCGGTGGAGGGATCGCACTGGACGGCGAACCACCCCGCCGCGGTCAGCGTTCGCCCGGGCGTCTGGCCTGGCTGGCGGCGCTCGCAGAATGCGCAAGCGTCAGCCCACCTTACGACCTCCATGAACCGCTACGTGCCGCGCTCGATCTCCATCCCGAAGGCCAGGATCTTAATAGCATAGCGCGCAACCTTAATATCAGCGTTCAGGGCCTAGTACCGCTGGTTGAGGCATCCGTAGGTCAAGTCCTCACTGCCGAAGGCGAAGTTAGAGCTTTCTCCCGGAAAGCCATCGAATCGCTTAGAGAGCGGATTATCCAAGTGGTCGCCGATAACCACCAGAACGAACCCGCCATGCTGGGTACCGAGCGCGAGCGACTAAATCGCCAGGCCGCTCCCCGACTACCGGCTCCTCTCTTCCGCAGCCTGCTCAAACAACTGTTCAAGACGGGTCAGCTTGATAGCAATGGACCCTTCATTTCTCTGCCTGGCCATCGCGCAGCACTCAATGAGCACGACGAGGCGCTCTGGCAACAGTTCGAGCCCCTGCTGGATAAGGCGCCCTACCAGCCACCCCGGGTTCGCGATCTGGCAGCAAGCAGTGGGCTTGATGAACAGCGTGTCCGCCAGGTACTGACCGCCTGCGCTCGCCTCGGTAGGCTCTATCAAGTACGCAAGGACCACTTCTACCTCGCCTCTACGACACATGAGCTGGCAAATATCGCACGTGAGCTGATGGACGAACACGGCACCATTCGCGTCGCAGAATTTCGCAATCGCATCGGCACGGGACGCAAATTGGCCATTCATATTCTCGAATTCTTTGATAGGATAGGCTTTACGCGCCGAGTGCAGGATGAACGCTGCATTCGCCGTACTGCCCTTTGGAACTAGGCAAAAGGTTTACGCTCAAGGAAGAGGATCGACCCCCGGTGGGGCGGCCAGACTTCAAATCTGGCAGGGGCTGCCAGCAGTCTTTGGTGGGTTCGACTCCCACGCTCTTCCGCCACTCTTTTTGATCTTGCCCCCTTCGCCCAACCTCAGCCTCGCTATTCGAGCCGACTCAGACTCCATCGTGGAACGCACGATCGATGGAGCATCAGGTCACGCAAAACTTTAGTTAGCGGTTATGAGGAAACACCTGTTTGATAGCTATAAGCCAGCACAGCTGTGTAACCTTTGAAAATCTAATTAAGATAACGGTATAAGTTTGGAGTTATCAGTTAGACGTTAATAGCCTGCCAGGGACTGCCATCACCCAATCCCGGGTAGCCAAAATCGTTGGATCGTTGCGGCGGCTTTCCGGGTAGACCAAAAAGAAGGCGCGGTCTTCAAGCTCGGGGCCAAAAGGTTGTATCAGGCGCCCGTCAGCCAATTCATCTTCGATAAGCTGGCGACTCATCAGCATGACTCCCTGGCCACCCACTGCCGCTGCAATGGCGTGGCTTTCATCAGAGAACGCCAGTCCGGCGCTGACAACCAATCCTGGAACCTGGGCGATTTTCTGGTAACCCGGCCAATCCGTGGGTGATATAAATACGCCCTGTGGCCGAAAGTGAATCAGCGGGTATTTCAACGCATCCTTGCCAGCCTGCTGAGCAAGCTGTGGACTGCAAACCGGAATCAAGGTGGTATCAAATAGCTTCTCCGCTACCAATCCCGACCAGCGCCCATCACCGTGGCGAATGGCAAGATCGGCGGTTATCCCATCTATCGCGACGGGCTCGTGGGAAGCATGAATACGCAGATCAATGTCAGGGTGGGACTCACGCAGTAGGCAAACCCAAGGCAGTAGCCAGCGAACTGCCACTACGGGTGTAGTTGTCAGGGTAACGCTTCGGCGCTTCGGCATAGCGCTCAGGCGCGCGATGGTACTACTGATATTGTCGAACGAGGATTCCAACACCTGTTGCAACTCGCGGCCCTGCGGCGTCAATTCCAGCTGCCTGGGCTTGCGCACAAACAGCGTAATACCCAGCGCCTCTTCAAGCCCACGAATCTGATGGCTAATGGCGGTGGCGGTAACGGCAAGTTCCAGCGCCGCCTGTTTGGCACTTTCATGGCGAGCAGCCGCTTCAAACGCGCGAAGTGCCGAAAGCGAGGGTAATCGTCGGGAGCTCATGAATGAATTTTACTCATCTATAACCGCAAGAAATGATCGTTTGCGACGGCACATAGGCACGGCTTACGCTAACCCTGTCGTTAATCATAGATGAGTTTAACTCAGAACAGGAAGCTAACCATGCCACATATTCTGCATATAGATGCCAGCGCCCGCCCCGGTATTTCGGGAACAGATCACCACGGTTCTCACAGCCGTCGTCTATCCCACCACTTCGTCAGTCAGTGGCAATCACGCCTCCTGCAAGACACGGTCACCTATCGAGATATAGGCCAACACCCGCCATCCTTTATCAACCACGACTGGATTGCGTCTGCCTTCACGCTTGAAGAGCAACGAGAACCCTGGATGAAGGATGCACTAGCAGAAAGCGACCAACTGGTTGATGAATTGATTGCCTCGGATATCGTGGTCATTGGCACGCCGCTATATAACTTCGGTATGCCTGCCGCCCTCAAAGCGTGGGTTGACCAGATAATCAGAGCCGAACGAACGGTAGGTGTCGATAAGACCAACCTCCATGATTCTTACACCCCCAAGCTCACAGACCGGGAAAGGCATGCGGTCGTACTCACGGCCAGAGGCGGCGTGAATATGGCACCAGGTGAAGAGATGGCGCATATGAATCACTTAGAGCCCAATCTCGCTCTGGCCCTTGAGTTTGTCGGCATTACCCGACTTCACTACATCGCCATTGAGGGACAGGAAGTGGGTGGGGAGGTATTGGCTAAGTCAGTTGCTGAAGCGCTGCAAAAAGTCGAACGGCTCGTTGGTGAGTTGCAGGTGGCGCTGAATGCCACTCCCATTCACGAACCGGCGTAAATAAAGGAGAGAACCATCTTACCGTAATCAGCGTTAGGGCCAGGTGCGGAAACCATTCACTGTGGATATCCGCACCTTAATGACGTTCTTCAAGGTACTATTTGCGCTGACCATTCAGCGCTTGCCAAAAGATAGAGCGCCACTTCGTTAATCACTCCTCTATCAACAGCGGCGGCATGGGGCACTCCAGCATATCGGCGATGACGCGAAACAGCTCGGCCTCTGCGGGCTTTATTTGCCCACTATGCTCAATACAGCGTGCCATGGCCTGCAGGACAGCAGGCTTTTGCTGGGGTCGTAAGCGGCGTAAACGGCTTACCGCCGGACCTAACGCCTTCATATCGGGGGCCTCATTCTTTACGCTTAATGCAAAAGGTAGCTCCTTTTCAGCGGCATTGAGCGCGGCGCTTACTTTGTCAGGGTCGTCCTGCCCTGCCCTGGCCAGCACATTCAGTAGTACTTGGCACTCTTGCTGTACATTGTTCAACTTACGAACAGCAGGGCCACTACCTTTACTGTCCAGGCCCATGTGATGAATAAGCCAGTGATATAGGGTCCACTCAAACAGGCTGACATTATTATCGGCATTGATTAGCTCTACTATGCACTGGCGAAAATGCATGGCCTGATCCACCGACAGGTTTTTTAACGCCGGTAACGCAAGCTCCATTAGCGGCAAACGAAGCTGATCTCTGAGCATTAACACATCCCCTGCATGGCTCATCACCTCACGGTACACATCGGGTAAGGCTGCCTGCTGAAGTGATGCCAGCTGCCGCTCGCGCACCTGGGTATTCTGGCTTAGCAGCAGCGCGTATATTAATGCGCGCACTGCGTAAGGATCCTGAGCCGCTTGCCTGATTCGGGCCGGTAGCGCATCAAGTGTGGCTTTTGCATTGGCTAAATGGCGTGGGCCGGGCTGCCCTATGGAAGCAATTGCGGCCTGGGCAGAGGCGCCGGTCATAGTGGTACTTGCATAGGCAGATACACTACCGCTGAAGCCAGCGACCGATTCACTGGCTACCTCGCCTGCGGTAGGCGCATTGAGCGCTGCGTCAAACTCGCCGTTCCAGCTTGGCATAACGCGCTTGATGCGCTTGTCCAGAGGCGGGTGGGTCGCCAGCAGACGGTTGAAGCCAACCTTCATGCCCTGACCGAAGAACAGATGGCTATACTCGCTGGCCTGGGAAGCCTCTAGCCTCGCTCCTTGGGAGTGAGAGCCAATCTTGATCAGCGCCTGACCGATACCATCGGGGTTACGGGTGTACTGCACGGCGGACGCATCAGCCAGGTATTCCCGCTGGCGGCTTACCGCTGCTTTGATCCAGTTGCCGAAAAACGTGCCCGCATAGCCGATGACGGCCAGGGCTATACCCAGCGCCAGCACCACGACAACGCCTTTGCCATTCTGGTTGTTGCTGCGCCGTACGGAGCGACCGCGAAAGGCCGTGCTGCGCAGCAGGATATAGCCGAGAAGACCGATCAGCAGCACGCCGTGAAGCACGCTGATCAGACGCATGTTCAAGCGCATGTCGCCATGCAGGATATGGCTGAACTCGTGGGCTACCACGCCCTGCAGCTCGTCACGGCTGAGATTATCGATCGCGCCCCGGGTAATGCCGATCACCGCATCCCGGGTATCGAACCCGGCGGCAAAGGCGTTGATACCCGCCTCGTCGAGCAGATAGACCGGCGGCACCGGCATGCCCGAGGCAATCGCCATCTCTTCAACTACGTTGAGAATGCGCCGCTCGCCGGGATTTTCGGTGCCCGTGGCAATTTCTCGCCCGCCCAGGGTTTCGGCCACCACTCTTCCACCGCCGCGGCGCAGCTGAAAGCGCTTGTAAAGCCCGCCGATAACCACAAGCCCCACCACCCCAAGAGCCACGGCGCCCATCAGCTCAGGCGTCAGCCCGGCCAGCAGACTGCTCACCATTACCTCGCCCTGCTGGTCGCTCATGAAGTACACGACGATAGTGATCACCAGAGTGGTTACTGCGATCAGCGCCACCACCGCCGCGATCAGTAGAACAACCAGCCGCCCGGTCTTGCGCCGGGCGTTATCCTGTGCGGTAAAGAAATCCATGCGCCACTTCCCTAGTAGTACGCCTTAAATAGTACGCCTTAAAACGATACCTTGGGCGCTGCCTGAATCTGCGCGCTGTCCTCGAATTCCAGAAAGGAAGCATCTTCCCCGTGCCCTACTAGGGGTGCCACTGCTACCGGCGGGAAACTCTGGCGGTAGGTGTTGTACTGCATCACAGCATCGTTGAAGGATTGGCGGGCAAAGGCCACCTTGTTCTCGGTACTGGTCAGCTCTTCCGAGAGCTGCTGCATGTTCTGGGAGGCCTTCAGGTCCGGGTAGGCTTCCATCACCACGTTGAGCCGCCCCATTGCCTGAGTCAGCGCGCCTTCGGCGCCGCCCAACTCTGCTATCGCCTTGGCGCTGCCAGGATTTGCGGCGGCCGCCTTGAGCCCGGCCACTGCCGTATTGCGCGCCTCAATGACCGACTGCAGCGTTTCCCGCTCGTGGCTAAGGTAACCTTTGGCGGTTTCCACCAGGTTGGGAATCAAGTCATGACGGCGCTTTAGCTGCACTTCAATTTGCGCAAAGGCGTTTTGAAAACGATTTCGCAGGGAGACTAGGCGGTTGTAAACACCGATAATATAGAAAGCGATAACCGCTATTACCGCCACTATGATGATAGTTAAAACCATAATTAATCCTTTCTGTGGTCAATAAAAGAAAATATAACGTATCACGGCCTGAGGATTTATCTTAATACATCACTCAAGGGGCCTTATTGGTTTTATAATAAAATATATTCGCTAGTTCCAGATTACTTAGCACGACGTGTTTGGCACGATTTTTATAGCACGACCGGATTAGCACGACTGGCGTAGCGCGGTTTGTTAAACACGGTTTATTAAGCACTACGCCAGCCCATACGGCGTAGTGCTTACTCTATAAGCTTTGCTTACATTACCTCTTCACCATTAACGGTCAAGCTGCCGTCTTGCCAGATCAACCTCTGCTCTTCAAAGTCTGGATCGATCAACAAAGAAAATGGCATGGGAATTAGAGAGAGAACCATCTGTGGCGGCGTTGTTACGCTAATATCCAGGCTCACGCGGTTTTGCAGGTACGCCTGCGCCTCTTCAGTGCTCATTACGTCTTGCGATGCGTGGAGCTGCTCGGGTAACGGTAAACGGCTATCCCATAAAGCGATGTATAGCGCGTCCTTTGAAAGCGCTTCACCATCAAAGCGTATATCCGCCGAAAGGCGAGGATTGAAATCGATACCCAGCATGGGCAGCACAACGTGTGCCTGAAGCGGCTGAAATGCGATTGAAGGATTCGCCACCAGAACATCATAGCCACTTTCGATGGCCTGAATCAGCAGGGCACGTTCTTCCAGCTCATCGCCGCGCACCTCGCTCTCTTCATATTCAGCACGCATGGCTGTGAGCGGCGCATAGGCTTCCTGGAATGCCTGGAATGCTGACATATCCCAGTTTTTTGCATCCATATCCAATGAAAGACTGCCTATTGAAGTGTCGTCGGCTCCTATATCGGCCACACTGAAATGCCCGCCAGAGTTGACAATCTGGCTGTCACCCACGGATTCAGACTCGGCTTCAAGCTCAACGCCATCCATATAAACACTGATACCCTGCGCCAAAAACTCAACTCTGGGTATTTCAAGGTATTGATGTATTAGGCTGGACGCTTCCTGTGAGTGGTTTGCAAAGCGCGGCGAGACAATCCGCACCGAATCATTCTCGTTATTGATGACAATCTCGCGGGCCTGGCCATCTACCCGCCAAACGTCTTGATCTTCAAGGTCAAGATCCACGATCAGGTCCTGAAGGTTGCCATCGAGTTCAACACCACTTAACGAATCGGCCGTGAGTTGGCCGGTGACGGAACTGCGAGTAGCGACCAGATCAACGTCTATATCCCCGCGTAGAAACTGCTCGTTAGGATGAATCGTGCCGGTAATCGGGCTATTGATAACGCCATGGTCCACCAGCAAGTTTACTTGGGCGTTGGCATTTTCAACGCTCTCCATGCCAATCGTGGCACTCGCCGTTGTCTTGAACAGCGATTTATCAATCGTTACATCGCTTGCGTACCAGGAAAGTGAGTCATCCAGTTGCGCAAAGGTTTGGGAAAGTGCTTTTTTAACCTCATTACCCACGACCGCCTGTGCGCCTACATATCCCCCTACCCCGAGCACTATAACGCCAGTAGCAGTCAACATTAACGTTTTACCAGCAGGCATATCAGAATCCTTAATAACAATAATTATTAATTATCCTGTATTTAAAAATAAAAACCTACTGCTTATTCAGCCTAAGATAAGTCTTAGGCTATCCAATAAATGATAGTGGCTGAATTGATATTATTGGTTGGATATAAGCCGTGGAATATCACCGATATACTTAGCAGTGACCCCACCTCATTCATACCCTAATCTTCTTTATTCGACGCTGGATGTATAGGCTTTTTCTTGGTGAGTGAGCGCGAGAAGATAGGGACCACGTAAAGCACCACCCAAGCCAACAACGCACACACAACCGCCGTTTGCTCACGCCCAAGACCAACGGCCATCCCTATGGCCGCTGTAAACCAGATGCCGGCCGCTGTGGTAAGCCCTGTAGCAAACAGGTCATCCTTACGAGTGATAATACTGCCAGCACACAAAAACCCAATCCCGCTAACAACCCCTTGGATAACCCGACTCATGTCCGCCTCGGAAATGCCTGCTTGCTGGGGAATTAATACAAATACCGCCGCCCCCATACACACAAGCATGTGAGTACGTATTCCAGCCGGTTTGCCACTTTGTTCACGCTCAAGCCCCAGCAGTCCCCCAAGAAAAGCGGCCATCAGCAACCGAATGATCACAACAATAAATTCACTCAAGTCATTAAAATCGGAAAATTCAGACATAATGACACTACGTATCACTTCCATTGCTTCTCCCCTGTAGTCAACTTATTCAAACTCCGCCGTTATAGATAACCCAAGCGGCGTTATGAAAAGGTATTCTTTTCAAGCAAGTTGCAAGGTAGTCAAAAGCATCCGTGCTACCCGACAAAGAACAGGATGTTGAAGGAACCCATCAAAATGGTGTCATTAAGGACACCTCCCAGGCTGTATATGACGTTTGCTCACACACGTCCATGTTGAATTAAAAACATGGGCACCTCATGGGTATGCAAACATCTTGATAGCCTTGTGATAATCATAAGATAGGCCAAGCTCCGCGCTTTCTACTACCTTGTTAGCAGAGTGCTGAATACGTTTGTCGAAGAAAATAGGCCGCGACATCAGTGTCAGGAATATCAATGGCCGCGGGGTAAAGAATAAAGACATACCAAGGAGAAGCAGTCATGGAGACAACAAAGAAAACCATTTCATCTTGTTACTTATTAGCTGTTACCGATCAGCCGCCCAAGCGCCTTCATCGGCATGCGCCGTTGGCACTGGCGCTTGGCATCGCTGTTATGGGGACACCTTACCTTAGTGCCGCTCAGGAACAACCAGAGCCGGACCGCTTGGCAGGCGCTGAGGACCCAATGGAGATGACACTCGAACACCCTAGCGAGCATCTTCTCGTCAGCGACTTTCCTGGCACTTCCAGGGATGCCGATCTGGCAGTTTGGCAGGAATATATTCCCGACATTCAGGATATAGAGATCACGTCTTCAGCTGATGAAGCCAGTCAGCCAGCTCTTTACTATGACTCCGGCTCTGATGAAGAGAAGCCTCTTTTGATTGTGCTGCACAGCTGGAGCACCCATTACCTGCAGAACATCGATATTCCATTGGGTGAGTTCGCCGTAGCCAATGATTGGGTCTTTATACACCCCGACTTCCGTGGCGAGAATGATGGACGCCCCGAGTCGACGGCTTCTGATTTAGTTATATCTGATATGGAAGATGCGCTTGAATATGCGCGTGACAATGCCAACATCGACGAGTCGAGAATTTATCTGCTTGGCTACTCTGGCGGCGCCATGAATGCGCTGCATTTTGCCAGTCGTCACCCGGAGGTATTTGCCGGTGTTGCTGCATGGGTACCCGTCTATGATCTGGTGACCTGGTATCAATGGAATGCCGAACGCGGTGAAGAGTATGCCGAGGAGATAGCCAGTGCTTGCGGTGGCGAGCCCACTGAAGGTAGCGAAGCCAGGGAAGAATGTATCCAACGTAGTGCCAGTGCCCACCTTCCTGATGTGGCGGGAGAGCTTCGAGTGCTCCTGGCTCACGGTATAAATGATAATACCGTGCCACCAGAACAGGCACTGCACGCTTTTAACGACCTGGCCGCCGAAGAGGACAGAATCTCGCAGGATCTCATCGATCAGCTTGAAGAGAACCGCGAAGTGCCTGAAGAACTGGCCGAGCGCTCGACTCATGAGGAGCGCAATTTCAAGGATTTCGATGACGCTGATTCAGCGGTGCTGCTCTATCTTCAGTCGGGCCCTGCCGAGCTTGTGCTCTTTGATGGCGAGCATGAAATGCTTTACCGCCCAGGGCTTGAGTGGCTTGCTCGCCAACAACGCTGATTGAGAATACATCAACGACAAGGATGCTTTAGCTATGCTTTATTTTCGCTCCCTACGACGCAGGTCAAGCATGACAGCAAGGCTATCTGCCCTTGCCGCCGCCTGTGGCTTTTGGAGTATCAGCGCCATCGCGGCAGATGATTGGGCGGATATCGTCGAGCCATTGCCCGGCGAACCGCGCATCATGGGTCATCATGGTGGCGGCTGTATAGTCGGGGCTGAGCAGCTTCCCCTTGAAGGGGAAGGTTACCAGGCGGTGGATCTGGACCTCAATCGCCACTACGGCCACCCTACCCTGATCAACTATGTCCAGATGCTTGGACAGCGTGTCAGCGCAGCCGGCTTTGGCCCTATGCTGGTGGGTGACATGTCTCAACCGCGTGGTGGCCCGGTGCCGTATGGGCATGTGAGCCATCAAAGTGGGCTGGACGTGGATATCTGGTTCCGGCTCGACCTGCCTCTGCTGGAACGCAGCGAGCGCGAAGGGCTCGAACAGCCGATTTTAGTCGATCCTGTCACCAATCAGCTTGATGAGCGCTGGAGTGACGATCACGCCACATTGATTCGCCTTGCAGCGGAGGATCCGCGGGTGGCGCGCATCTTCGTGGATGGCGCGGTCAAGCACGATCTGTGCGAGCGAGAATGGGACGACCGCTCGTGGTTGCGCCGAATCCGCCCCTGGCATTCGCATGACGAGCACCTGCATGTGCGGTTACGCTGCCCACCCGGGGCTACCGAGTGTGTTGATCAGCCCGAACCACCGCCTGGTGAAGGTTGCCATGTATTTCCACCAACACCGCGTCCTGAGGTTTATCCAAGTCCTGGGCGTACCGTTCCACCAGCTTGTGCTGCAGTGTTGAATCCCTAGCCTTGCTCCCCCTCGCGGATGCCGAATACAACCTGTATTTAATCACCTTGCCTACATGCACCTTCCATAACGAATATGCAGTGTAGGCAAGCGTTACCGTAGGGAGACTAGCCGCCAATAACCCACTAGTGACGACGTAGTGCCCCCCTACATTTTGCTACGCGATCATACAAGCGCTCTGAACTGGCTAGGTGCGTCTTTCATGCTTCATACGCAGCTGTCTTTTTATTAAAACGACTCTTAACCAACTGTCGTCATCTAGCGTCTTATTGCTTGCCGAAAATAGAAAGCTCGTTTGTTTTATTTACAATTGTTCGTCTTTGGCTTCCTTGGTAGGTTGATTTTCAAACAACGATACAACGGCAAAGCGGTTAACGATCCATGTTAACAACACAAGATCTGGCAATATGACCGGCCAAGATGCGCCCTAAGTACGCCTCTCTACGCAAGCCTTAACTATTAAAACGACAATCCTCTGAAAGTGGAGATCCTCATGTCCTCAAAGACCACCCCAGGCGAGGCAGGCGCTGCGCGAGTCAAGAAAAAGCTGCCCATGCCGGATGTCTTCATTATCCTTTTCGGCTTCATGATCCTGGTTTTATTGGCCTCCTATATCATTCCTGCCGGTACCTATGAGCGCAGCACCGCCAATGGCCTCACCCAGGTGGCCACCGACAGCTTTCGTTATATCGAGGCCGCGCCCCTTAACGTCATGGATCTCTTCACCGCTATCCACAACGGGCTGGTGGCAGCATCTACGCTAATCTTCCTTATCCTGATTGTTGGCGGCGTATTGAAGGTTATCGAGTCAACCGGGGCGATCAGCGCCGGTATTTACCGTTTGCTCAATCTGGCGCAAGGCCGACAGAACGTGCTTATCTGCGTCTACTGCGCCACCTTTGCAACGCTTGCTTCGGTGGGTGTGGGCGCCAACCTGGCGATCGCGTTTATTCCTATCGGCCTGATTCTTGCCCGCTCGATGAAGCTTGACCCTATCGTCGGAGTCGCCATCATTTTCCTGGGTTCCTACGCCGGTTTTGGCGCTGGCGTGTTCGACCCCACCGTGACCGTCACCGGCCAGACTATTGCCGAGCTTCCGCTGTTTTCAGGCTTCATGTACCGCGGCGCGATCTTTGTGGTCTTCTTGGCCATTACCGCCGCCTATATCTGCCGCTACGCCAAGCGTATCAAGCAGGATCCCAGGTTAAGCGTAATGGGTGCTGAGGCGTTCGAAAGCGCGGGCTACGATAGCCAGCCGGATGCCCATCCCACCTTTACCCTTACCCATAAGGTAGTGCTGGCACTATTTCCCCTGGCCATTGGCTTTTTCCTGTTCGGTGCCTTCAACCGGGACTGGGGCATTCCTCAGCTTTCCGCCACTTTTATCATGCTGGGTATCGCAACAGCGTTCATCGGTCGGATTTCGCCCAACGCCTTTATCAAACGCCTGATGAATGGTGCGGGCGAGGTAATGTACGGGGCGCTGGTTGTCGGCGTGGCGGCGGCGGTCATCGTGCTGTTGAAGCAGGCTCAGCTCATCGACACCTTAGTGCACAGCGTGGCTACCTCGCTGGATGGCCACGGCAGGATTATCGCGATGGAGCTTCTCTACGTGTTCAACCTGATCTTCAACGGGCTGATCACCTCGGGCACCGGCCAAGCGGCAATCGTCATGCCGATCATGGTGCCTATTGGCGATATGCTGGACGTGACCCGTCAGGCCACGTTTATCACCTTCAAGCTGGGCGATGCGGTCACCAATATCATTACTCCGCTTTCGGGCACACTGATGGCTTGCTTAGCCATTGCCCGCATTTCTTACGTGGAGTGGTTCAAGTTCGCGCTTCCGCTGGTGTTGATCTGGGTGGTAACCGGGGCGGTGTTTGTAGGCGTGGCCGTGGCGATCAATTACGGCCCGTTCTAGCGAGTACCAAATATAGGCGAGCATGCACTTACTGACTGGCAGCAACCAGCTCGCCTTCCAGAAATGTCAGAAAAGCGTCGATATGTTCAGGCATATGGCGCTCTGCCATGACTTGAACCTGAAGGCTTCGCAACGACAGCTGCGGTTCCTGCAGCGGTTTTAATACCAGACCCTCTTGCTGGGTCTTGCCGCTGACCGCCACAGCGCTGCACAGACCAATCATATTGTGGTGCTCACACACCATCGTGTAAGTGGCGCCCAATGAATCACAGGAAAAACTGGGTTGCACTTTGATGCCCGAAAGGCTGCACGCCACATCGAATAAATACCGCATGGTTGAGCCATTCAACGACATTGTCAGCGGGTAGTGGCTCAGATCCTCCACATACAGCACCGTCTTATTTGCCAGCGGATGATCCTGAGTCATCAGCGCGCTGATGGCTGCGCTATGGCTTGAGATAATCTTGATGCCGATATCCGGCGAAAGGCTGAAAGTCAGGGCAATATCCGCCTCTCCCGTTTTGACCAGCTCGGAGGCGCGAACGGAATCCACCACGTGTAGATCAAAACGCGTATCGGGGCTTTGGCTGATAAAGCTGGATATGACGCTGGGTAGAAAGTGCCAGGCCATGCCATCCGGACAGGCCACGGTAATTTTCTGCTGTTGGCGTGTCATCACCTCCTGCATTTGGGCAATGACGTTACCCACTTCAAGCTGGTTACGCAGCGCATAGGCTTGAAGCAGCTTACCCGCCTCGGTTAACTGCATGCCGCGAGGTTGGCGATTAAATAGCTTGATACCTAGGCGCTGTTCAAGATTGGTCACTTGGCGACTGACAGCCGAGACAGCCACATGCAGCTCTTCAGCGGCAGCGGAAAGCGAACCCGTTTTTGCCACGCTGTGAAAGTAGCGCAAGTTCAGTTCCTGCATAGAGCCTCCAAGTTTATCTGCAACCGCCTGGCTTTTATACAAAACCAGGTATCACCGTATATGAAATCGCCACCGTGGTTTCTAACGATTAGAAAGATTGTTTGAAATATTAATGATAGCCGCAAAGTCAGGCAAGAATTACTCTTTGGGTATGAGTTGACCACTACCTATTTTGCATTCTCTAAAAATCACAACGACAGAGGCAGACCATGGAGTCACCGCAACATTCAGAACGAGAAGCCGCCTTAAAACTGGCGATTAACGCTCTAGCCGACGGCACTTTTTATGACACGCTGGCACGGCGTGTGACGCTTAAAACAGTTAGCCAGGACCCTGCCTGCAGCGACACCCTGCTTGAGTACCTGACCCAAGAAATATCGCCGCTGCTGGAGGCGCTTGGGTTTACCTGCCAGATAGTCGACAACCCCAAGCCGGGCTTTCCGCCCCTGCTGATCGGCCAGCGCATTGAAGACCCGGCGCTGTCCACCCTTCTGCTTTACGGCCATGGTGATGTCACCGATGGACAGGAAGACAAGTGGACCAATAATCTTAACCCATGGGCGCTGACGTTTGTGGAAGGACGCGTTTACGGGCGCGGCACGGCCGATAACAAGGGCCAGCATAGTATCAATCTCACCGCGCTTGAGGCAGCCATCAAGGCGCGCCAGGGCAAGCTGGGCTACAACATCAAGATACTCTTTGAGATGAGCGAAGAGATTGGCTCGCCCGGGTTAGAGGAAGCCTGCATAGCCTATAAAGAAGCGCTTGAAGCTGATTTTTTTCTGGCCTCGGATGGCCCGCGAATTCGCCACGATATGCCCACGCTTTTTCTGGGTTCGCGCGGCGTCGTTCAGTTAAAGCTTACCCTGAACACTGGTAACGGCGGCCGCCACTCAGGCAACTGGGGCGGTGTCATCACCAACCCAGCCGTTGTACTGAGTAATGCCATTGCCACACTGCTCTCGCCTGAAGGCAGAATCCAGGTCGATTTTCTTAAAGCCCCCGCTATTTCTGAAGACGTTTCCCGCCTGATTCGCGATCTGCCGGTCGGCGGTGGCGATACCGACCCGGCCCTCAACCCCAACTGGGGTGAAAAGGAGTTGACCGCCGGCGAACGCCTGTATGGCTCCAATACGCTGGAAGTGCTGGCCATTAGCGCAGGCAATACGCAAAAGCCGGTCGGCGCGATTCCGGAACACGCCGAAGCGGTGCTACAGCTGCGATTTGTGAAAGGCACCGACTGGCAGGCAATACAAAGCAACCTGCGCCAGCACCTGGATGCCCACAGCTTCCATGATATTCAGATCGAGATGCTGGGCGGATACGCGGCAACAAGGCTTGACCCAAACCACCCCTGGGTCAATTTTGTGGCAGATTCAGCAGAAAGGAGCCTGAAGGAAGCGGCATATATTCTACCTAACCTGGGTGGCACCATTCCCAATCACTGTTTTTCCGAGGCACTCAACCTACCCACGGTCTGGCTGCCCCACTCCTACCCCTCGTGCAATCAGCATGCGCCCGACGAGCACCTGCTTGAGAGTATTGTTGAGCAGGGACTAAAGCTTGCCGCTGGCGTATTCTGGGATTTAGGCGAACCACGGGCGCAAACACTAACAACTAATCAGGCTTGCTAATAATGACGACTCCCAAAAACACCGTCGACAACGAAGCCATCCACTGGGATCAGGACATCAGCTACGGTCAGTATCTGGATCTGGAACCCTTGCTTGCCTGCCAGAACCCGGCATCAAAAGAGCACGACGAGCTACTGTTTATCGTCATCCATCAGGTGTCAGAACTCTGGATAAAGCTCTGCCTGCACGAGGCTCACGGGGCAGCTGCGAATATTCAGCAGGATAACCTCTCCCCGGCTTTCAAGATGCTCAGCCGGGTGGCCCGGATTCAGGAGCAATTGATCAAAGCCTGGGAAGTGCTGGTCACCATGACCCCGGCGGATTATGCAAGCTTTCGCGATAGCCTGGGCCAGAGCTCCGGGTTTCAGTCTTATCAATACCGTGAAATCGAATTCCTGCTGGGCAACAAGAACGCCAAGCTGATTGAAGCGCATCGCGCAAAACCCAAGCACTACCAAAAGCTTCAGGAATGCCTCAATGCCCCCAGCCTTTACGACATCGTGCTGCAGCTGCTCGCCCGGCGTGGGTTTGCAATTCCACAAGATAAAATCGAGCGTGACTGGAGCGTTCCCTATACGGCCAGTCCTGAGGTGGAAGCAGCCTGGACCGAGATTTACCGCAACAGCGACAAGCACTGGGATCTGTACGAGCTTGCCGAAAAGCTGGTAGATGTCGAATTCAATTTCCAGCGCTGGCGTTTCAATCACATGAAAACCGTCGAGCGCATCATTGGCTACCGGCGCGGCACCGGTGGAACGGCGGGGGTCAACTACCTGGTCAAGGCACTTGATCTGCAGTTTTTCCCCGAGCTTTGGAGCGTTAGAACAACTGTTTAACGCCTAGTGCTGGTACGGGCCCGGTTCCTCTGGCCCGCGTTGAAAATGATGGCCTTCGATTGTCAGGAGTATTGATATGAGCGCAAGCCTCAACGGTGTCACCCTAGCCTACGTTCGTGAACGCGATCAGCAAGACCCGCTGGCCGATTTCAAACACCGCTTCGCCCTGCCGGAAGGCGTACTTTACCTGGATGGCAACTCCTTGGGTGCCCAACCCAGTGCGGCCAAACAAGCCGTTGATGATACGCTGGACCAGTGGCGCGATGAGCTGATCAAGGGCTGGAACCAAGGCTGGTTCGATGCTCCGGAGCGCCTCGGCAATTTATTGGCCCCGGTGATTGGCGCGCAAAGTGGTGAAGTCTGCGTGACCGACAATATCACCCTGAATATTTTCAAGCTTTTAGGATATATCCTGGGTCAATGCCAGAACGACCGCCGGGCCGTGCTTTCCGAAGGTGGCAACTTCCCGACCGATGGCTACATTGCCCAAGGTTTTTGCCGGTTAAGCGGCGCCGAGCACCGTTTTCTGCCCGAAGACGCAAACCTTGCTGAACACCTGGAAGGCGTGGCGGTTGTCGTGCTTAGTCAGGTGAACTACCGCACCGGCAAACTACGCAATATGGCCGAAACCACCCAGCTGGTACATGCCCACGGCGCCGAAGTGATCTGGGATTTGGCCCACTCGGCAGGCGCCCTGCCTATCGACTTGAACGGCAGCGATGCACGCTATGCAGTGGGCTGCACCTACAAGTACCTGAACGGTGGCCCCGGCGCGCCGGCTTTTCTGTATGTGCACAGCGACTATCAAGACGGCGGCTGGCAGCCCCTTTCCGGTTGGCACGGCCACGCCTCGCCCTTTGCGTTTGATGCCGACTACTCTCCGGCAGGCGACATTTCCCGCTTTCGTACCGGCACGCACTCGGCGCTTATCTACTCGGCCCTAGAAGCTTCGCTTACCATGTGGACTGAGGTGGACATGCAAGCCCTGCGTGAGAAAAGCCTGGCTATGAGCGACCTGTTTCGTGAATGCTTAAGCGATCTTTATGATTCCCATGGCATTGAGGATATTACGCCCGCAGCCAGCGAGCGCGGCAGCCAGGTATCACTGATCGACACACAAAACGGTTACGCCATCGTTCAGGCGCTGATTGCGCGCGGCGTGATTGGCGACTACCGGGAGCCTGGGCTGATGCGCTTTGGTTTTACGCCGCTTTATCTCAGCTTTGAAGACGTATGGCAGGCCGCCAAGCACTTTCGCGAGGTGGTGGAAAGTGGTGAGTATCAAGACGCGCAGTTTCATGTGCGCAGTGCCGTGACCTAAGGAGACAACAGCATGGAAACGAGCCAGGATCTCGCCTACTCGCCCAGCCATTTCGCTCGGGATTTTGAAGCCACGCTCGCCCGCCAGGCCGCTGCCGGACGCGAGCTGGCTGAACGCCACCCGCCGATAGCACTTAACGCAGGCGACGCCCCGGCGGCTTGTTTCAACCTGTTTATACCTAAAGGCGAAGGTCCCTGGCCGCTGATGGTATTTATCCACGGTGGCTATTGGCAGGAGCTTTCTAACACCGCCACCGACTTTTTGGCCGAGCGCTACCTGGCACGCGGCATGGCTTTTGCTTCATTGGGCTACGGCCTGGCCCCAACAACCTCTATTGAAACCATGGTGGCTCAGTGTATTGAGGGGCTTGAAGAAGCCTACCACGCGCTTACAGACAGCGGTGGCGTGTGGTCGATACGTCTAAGCGGCCATAGCGCAGGTGCCCAACTGGCTTACTGGGTAGCCACCAGCGGCAGAGTGCCGATTGATAAGCTGGTGCTGGTCAGCGGCGTTTACGACCTGACCCCGCTGGTGGACACCTACGTTAACGAGCCGCTAGGCCTCAACCTGGCCCAGGCACGCGCATTAAGTCCGCTGTTTGGCGAGCTAGCACAGCTGCCGCCCTGCCAAGTGGTGATCGCTGAAAACGACCCACCCACTTTTCGTAAACAGGGGCACGACTTTGTCACCGCCCTTCGCGCCGCCAACGTGAAGGCAGAGCTGCTTGATTTACCGGCATGCGATCACTTTGACGTGCTGGATTATCTATAAGGATTGATGGCAGCTTTAACGACCAGGCCGCACCACCCACCAACTAGCAAGCACCAGACTGCCAAACACCGTATACAGCGCGACAAATACCCATTCCGGCGCGCTGTAGTAAAGCAGACCCTGTAGCCAGTGCTGAATAAAAGAGCCTGAATAGGTAGCGGCTCCTGCCTGCTCACGCAGCGCCATTTCCCAGGTGGTTAAAGGGCAAATCACCCCCAGCCATGTCTGCCCCACCACATAGCCAATGGCGCACAGGTGGATAACACGGAAGACTTTATGCCGTACCCACTGCCACTTCAGAAAATAGCCCGCGTAAATGGCAAGCAGGCCAAACACGACAAACGCCACGAAGAGCACGTGAATAACCAAAATGATATCGGCTAGTAACAGTAGCAACGGTGGGGACATACATTTTACCTAACCTAGAAGGCGCGCCAGCCCTTAAGCATGGCGCTTACCAGGTCTCATTTGAACCGGGCTGACCTATCCCGAACGGCATATCCGGGGCAATATCCACTACGCCCTCGATATATTTCAAGCGCTCGGCCGTGGCATTATCGGCCGCACCGGTAATACAGCCGATATCTTCAAGCAGATCCCTGATCGTTAGACCTTCCGCTTTCAGGCGTGCCGCGATATCGGTGATCGACTGATCACTTGAGATAGTGATGATCCACAGCTCAATCTTCTGCATCGTTGTGTCTCCGAGGTGGTTTCCCTGGGCAGCCAAACGCTGCTACCCAGAGATTATCAGCGCATTAAGGCGCCTGTACCAGCCCCGCGCCTACGCGAGCCTCGGGGAAAGACAGGCTCTGCGCAGAATCCACCAACCGCCGCCACAGGTTCATACCTCTGAGCGATGCATCCGACTGCGCCCAGAGCGCGGCACAGCCTGCCACGTGGGGCGTTGCCATGCTGGTACCGCTGATCGTGCGGTAGTTGATCGGCCGCGGCCAAGATGAGAAGACATCCCGCCCGGGGGCGGATATATCAATCTTACCGTAATTGGAAAAGCTCGAAGGCCGCAAGTTGGGGTCAAGCGAGGCCACCGATAGCATGGTGGGTGAATTGGCAGGCGAGCCGGTATTCATTCCCTCGTTGCCCGCTGCGGCAATCACCAGGCAGCCGTTGCGTAGCGCAGCCGCGCCCGCGTTGGTAAACGCCGCCTGCACAGGGCTTTGGCTACCCAGAGACATCGAGATCACTTCGCAACGGTTGGCCACGGCCCAGTTCAATCCGGCCAGCACGCTTGCCCCGGTACTGCTTCCGGAGTTGGTCAGCACTTTGCCTACCAGCACTTCGGCATCAAACGCGACGCCATACCCCGGCGTACTTCCAGACGCCACCCGGGGGCCGCAGGCCGTGCCGATACAGTGCGTGCCGTGCCCGTTGATATCCTGAACCGGCTGCCCGACAAATGAGCGGCTATCAAATGGCCTGCCTGCAAAATCGGGGTGCCCCAGGTCCATGCCTGAATCCAGCACGGCGACCTTGATACCGGCGCCGCTCCAGCGGCTTTGCGCCACCTTGCACCGGGCAAGCCCCCAGGTAACGCCATTCGTATCCGCCGGATTCTCTTCTTCGCCCTCGTCCATCCCCCGGTCAACGCCAAGATCCTGCGCAATAGTACTCGCCGCGCGCAGAAAGCCCCGCAGGTACTCCGAGTTTTCCGCGAAGGCAAAATACTCAGGCTCGATGATTTCGATCGGGCCCTGGGTGAATACGTCGTCGTAAATGCTCATGCCGTGCTGCTGCAAGGCGTCGCCCCCTACAAGCGCCACGCCCAGTTCCGGGAACACCATGGCCTCGGCATCGCCGGCATCTTCAAGGCTCACCGCCTGGTCTGCAAAGTCACGCGCATCCGCTACCCGAAACTTGCGATCCTTCAGGGATTTAATCCCCTCTTCCAACAACCCTTCCCGATAACTGATCAGAAAGCGCCCAGTTTCCAGGCAGTGGCTACCCCGCTCCAGCGCCGTCAAAAGAAGCTGCTCAGCCCCGCACGAGACTGAATTGATCGGCTTACCCGTATCAGAAGACTTGCCGCCGCCGTTACCTTTTGGTTTTGTCGCCATCCTGGTTCCTCTTCGTCTGGTTCTTACGGTACCGGCCGCCAGCGCGTAAACGCATCCCGCGGCCAAAGAAACAACGTATGGGTCCTATCAGGGGGTCAGCACGGAAGGTCAGCTGCATCCATGCGCAAACAGGATATTTTCAGCGTAACGTACTCAATCAACTTCGCCAGAGTGATTTAGGCTTTTGTGATATGAGGCTAGAAGAGGGCACTATTTACTGATGAATTTCAGGTTGAATACGTTCCTCATCACGAAGTGTCAGCACCTCAACACCATCAGCAGTAACCGCTACCGTATGCTCCCACTGCGCGGATAATGTTTTGTCACTGGTCACTACCGTCCAGCCATCTTTCTTGGTTTTTATTTTGGCTTTGCCCTGGTTAATCATGGGCTCAATGGTAAACACCATACCTTCTTTTAATACCAACCCTTTCCCCGGCTTGCCGTAGTGCAATACTTCGGGCTCTTCATGCATTTCCCGGCCAATGCCGTGGCCACAGTAGTCACGCACCACCGAGTAGCCGTTCTGTTCCGCATGCCGTTGAATCGCGTGGCCCACATCACCGAGCGTTGCCCCCGGCTTAACGGCGCGGATGCCTTCCCACAGGGCCTCATAGGTTTTATCGACCAAGCGTTTTGCAATGGGTTTTACATCCCCCACTAGGTACATCTTGCTCGAATCAGCAATTAACCCGTTCTTCTCAAGCGTGATATCGACGTTAACGATATCGCCGGATTTAAGCGCCTGCGCTTCAGAAGGAATGCCATGACACACCACATGATTCACAGAGGCATTCAGCACATACTGATAATCGTATTGCCCTTTACTGGCCGGGCGGGCTTTTAACTCATCAACGATATAGCGCTCGGCCCAGTCATTGATCTGCATGGTGGTCGCACCCGGCACGATCAGCGTATCGAGATAGCTGAATACCGACGCGAGCAAACGCCCAGCTTCGCGCATCAGCTTCAACTCTTCTTCATTTTTGAGCACTACGTTAGCCACCGATCACCTTCCTTACCTCAACGTCCGCCTGCTTCATCTGCTCGCGCATGATGTCAGAGAAGGTCATACCCGGATTGGCCTCCGCCAGCATGCCTACCTTAATCCAGTATTCCGCCTGCGCGTTGATCGAGCGCACCATGACCGAGCTGGCTTTACGAATGTCTTCGTGTAGCTGGTCGTTGATTTTTACGATGCCCATGGAATGCCCTTTATATATGAAACGCATATGGATCATATATTAGCGTATAGACGGGCAGCAAGCTGCCAGAATTTCACCAAACGATACCACTACTGCATGGCTGACCTTCAACTAACCTGAACAGTTAGCAGGGGCAACCGTGCGATAGGTGGCCGTGGCCTCTTCCAAGCCTTGCTGTAATGCCTTGATGCGGGAGGCATGAGCCGGGTGAGTAGACAGGAACTCTGGCGGCTGGCCGCCGCCGACAGCGGCCATATTGCGCCATAGCGCCACGCTCTGTTGCGGATCGAACCCGGCACGAGCCATGATGGCTAAGCCCATCAAATCGGCTTCTTCCTCATGGGTGCGGCTGAACGGCAGGCTGATGCCGAGCTGGGCACCGATGCCCAACGCCTGCATCAATTGATGATGCCCCATATCCCCTTCCCCTAACAAACCCACAAGCATTAATACGGCTTTAATGCCGAGCTGCTGGGTAAGCCGTTCATTGCCATGATCAGCCAGCACATGGCTCACCTCGTGCCCGATCACCGCTGCCAGCTGGGCGGGCGTCTCGGCCACATCCAATAAACCGCTATGCACACCGATGCGCCCACCCGGCAGCGCGAAGGCATTGGGAGAAGATTCTTCAAACACAACGACTTCCCAGGCTTCAGGAAACTCGAGGGCGGGATAGCTTGCTTCAGCGGCGGCGACCACCTTTTGGGCCACACACTGCACCAGTCGATTGGCACCCGCATCGCGCGATACAGGCTGATTGCTTAGCAGTTGCTCGAAAGCATCTTCGCCCATTTGCGCCATCATGTTATGAGGCACTAACGCCAGCTGGGAGCGCCCGGTCGGCGTCTCATCACAGCCTGCCAGCAGTAGCAGCGGCACCAAGACCAGCAGGCGTAAAATAAATCGTGGGTACATCAATGGTTTCACCTGTGGTCAGGAAACGTGCGGCAAGGTATCGGGGGCTTCGCAGGCGTGTCTTCATCGCGCTAGTCGACGCTGCCTAATCTAAGGTACCGATCATTATTGTAAGCCATAAGTGGCGACCATGATCTTACGGTTAAGAACTAACGTTCGGCTTACCTTGGCTAGTTCCCAAATGCGTAAGCAAGCGTTGCATAGGCGCAGACAGTACTTTCCATTCCCTGAAACACAGGCATAGCTGCCGACGCGCCCAGGCGTCGGTTAACAAAAGCGTTGCATAGGAATGCCGTCGCCTATAACGCTTAGCGACACTTTGCGGCAAAATGCCGATACCTACCCCGTGAGACACCATCTCGCACACACCTTCATATGTTTTCATGCGAATTCGCAGATCAAGAAGGCGGCCTGCTGTGCGTGCCTGATCATTAATATGATCCTGTAGGGCACTCCCCTGGGCCAGGCCTACGAATTGGCGTAGAGGTGAAGGGTGCCGCGTGCGCCCATCGCGAAGTCTTGCAGCTCACCTTTAAGCATTTCCTGCTGGCGAAGTATATGGCGTGCATGATGGGCCAACGCCTCTCCAGCTTCTGTGGTGACCACGCCCTTAGGCCGCCGTTCCAGCAAGGCGACGCCAGCGGCACTTTCGATCTTGCGAACCCGCTCGCTGGCTGACGCCAACGCCAGATGGGCACGATTTGCCCCAGCGGTGATGCTTCCCGCATCCACAATACAAAGAAATAGATGAAGATCTACCAAGTCGAGTCGCATGAAAGTGCCTCGCGCCTGTCTTCGGATTACCCGAAGGGTGAGCTGATAATTCCGTATTGTGTCGGGCATTATCCTGCGCTTCAATTGAGCTCGCAGCCGTTCCTCAACTCGGGCCTTCTATGCACGACTCCATGGTGTATCTTCTGTTTCTGGTGGGCACCTTCCTGGTGGCTGGCGTTGTAAAAGGCGTCACCGGCATGGGCCTGCCTACCGTCGCGATGGGGTTACTTGGCATGGCAATGCCACCGGCGAGCGCTGCTGCCCTTCTCGTTCTCCCCTCTTTCGTGACCAATGTCTGGCAGCTGTTTTCCGGTCCATCGATCACGCAGTTGATAAGACGTTTATGGCCAATGATGCTGTGCATCTGCCTAGGCACGATTGCAGGCTCCGCGTTGCTGGTGCGCGTAGATCCGCTCTGGTCCGGTTTTGGACTCGGCATTGCTTTGATGGTCTACGCAGGTTATGCGCTTATCGCCCCCACTTTCTCTGTTTCCATGTTCTTGGAGCGGTGGCTTTCCCCGGTGATCGGCCTGATAACGGGAATAGTCACGGGCGCCACGGGCGTGTTCGTGATGCCGGCCGTGCCGTATCTGGCCTCGCTAAATATGAATCGGGAAGAATTCGTACAAGCCCTAGGCTTATCATTCACTGTTTCCACAGTCGCACTGGCATTCGGGCTGTTCGCCCATGATGCTTTCCAGGCCACGCAGTTAGGCACGTCCGCCGTGGCGATTATTCCTGCACTGATCGGAATGTGGGCGGGTCAATATGTACGGATGCGGATTAGCCCTAAGCGGTTCCGCCAGTGCTTTTTGCTCTTCTTGATATTGCTGGGGCTTGAGCTTGCTAGTCGGCCGCTTCTTTGACCTTCAGCAGAATATGTTTATTCATGCCAGATACTCGCACTAAAACTTGATTAATGCCGTTGTTCATTGACAACTGTAGCGAAGCGGAGACAAGGCTGTCTTGGAGGGTGGTTTGACCTGAACGAATTGGAACACTTGATTAGGCTCTATACTACAAATCCGATTCATGGTTTATGCCATCACTGATCGGAACATTGCCAATATCATGTGGGTATACGCCCACCAAACACCCAACATTGAATCCATACATATCAGGATGAGAGCGTGTTTGATGATGCGTGTAGATACCGCAGTTCGAACAAAAATAGTGCTTTGCGACCTGCGTATTAAACTGATAAAGCTTAAGGTGCTCAGCACCTTTAATAACGCGCAGGCCACTTACTGGCACATAGGCCATAACCGCTCCTTTTCGCACACAAATAGAGCAGTTACACCTTTTCGGATCAACAAGACCATCAGGCAGGCCAATTTCTAGTTCCACCATGCCACAGTGGCACGTAGCTCTGTGTTTGGGCTGAATTTCAACTTCGCCTACCTGTTTGAGCATTGTAATGATCTCCTTTTAGCCTAAGTTACCTAGCAGTATGCGAAACGGAGAAATTTTGTTTTGCATAACGGCGAAAGTGCACCGACATAAAAAACGGCATTATATTGGCCATTATTACGTTATCAGGAAACAATTCGGTATTATTTTTAGCAAAGTCCTAGCCCCCCTCTTACCCCAATACCTCTGGCCACCAGCCAAAGAAAACGCCTATTTGAATTAATCCGCTTATGCTACCCACTATTCCAGCTGCAATACCTACATAAACCTCAACTTTTCCCAATAATTTTTGGGGCTTGGAACTACTAGAACTTGCTTCAAGGCTAGTCGCCCTATGTCTATCATTTACCGATTTCCATTTGCGCCAGCCGGCAATACCAAATCCAATGCAAATTAAAGCTAAAACAATCCATAATGGTGTATTGGCAAATGAATTATATAACTGTTCCATATTCCCAACCTTAGCTAAGTCACAACGAGACTATCCCAAACGTAACTATCATTATTAATCTACTAAATTCTTGAACCCAAGAATTGCCTTGCGCATAAAACTACTAGTCTTGCCAATGTATAAAACAAACGGCCATGCTGATTACATTTCCGGCAGATCACTTTCGTATCGTTTGCTATCTCTCAGGATAGAGTGATTAGCAGTATTCGGCCAAAAGCGGTCATAGAGATCCAAGCTTACACACAGGTTGACAGGGTTACAGGGCGCAGCCAAGTTGCCGGAAGGTCAACTCGTTGCATTGCCCGGAGTCGTCGTTTCGGTAGCAAAGCCATCGGCCTGGATGCGCCACAGTGATGCAAAGATGCCTTCCTGGCGACGCAGTTCATCGGGCGGCCCATCCTCGACAACTTCGCCGCTGCGCATCACCACGATGCGGTCAAAGGTTGATACGGTTGAGAGCCGGTGCGCCACGGCGAGGACGGTACGCCCCTGTACCAATTGGGTGAGTGCCATCTGGATCTCGCGCTCGGAGTGGGTGTCTAGCGCCGAGGTAGGCTCGTCGAGAATCAGAATCGGCGCATCCTTGAGAAAGGCGCGCGCAATCCCTAGACGTTGACGCTGGCCCCCAGAGAGCCGGATGCCGCGCTCGCCCACCTGAGTGTCGTAGCCCAGTGGCAGTTCGCGTATGAACTCGTCGCAATAAGCATGCTTGGCGGCGGCAATAACCTCGGCATCCGAAGCATCGGGGCGCCCATAGCGGATGTTTTCCATGATGCTGCGGTGGAACAGTGCACTCTCCTGCGGGACGACAGCGATGGCCATACGCAGGCTGTCTTGGTTGACGGCGTCTATCGGCTGACCATCGATTAAGATACGCCCCTCCTGCACATCATCGAGGCGTTGGATCAGCGATACCAGCGTCGACTTCCCGGCCCCCGAGGCGCCGACGATGCCCACCTTCTGGCCCGCCGGGATATGCAGCGAGAAATTCTTGAATACCTGCTGGCCGTTGGGGTAGGCGTAGGTTATCTGGTCGAAATTGATCGTGCCGGCCTTCGCTTCCAGAGGTCGATCGTCCTGTGGGTCCTCAAGATCATGGGGGCGGGCGATGATGTTAAGCGTATCGGCGATGGCACCAAACTCCTGTGAGATATTCACCAGCGCCAGCGCCAGGTCTCGCGAACCGTGCAGGATGCGGAACGTCAGTGCACTGACTACGACCACGTCGCCCGAGGTGACGCTTCCCTCGGTCCATAGCCAGAGCGCCCACAGCAGCATCGAACCGGCCATCACCCATAGGCAGATATCGTGTAGTACGCGGGCCTTCTCGACATACATCCAGCTACGTCGCTGAGCGCGCGCTTCGTTTCCTATCACGTGGGCCAAGCGGTCACGCTCCTGCTGGCGCGCGGAAAAGGCCTTGATGGTCCACACGTTGGAGACCAGATCGACAACCTCGCCACCAATCTGTGAAGATTGGCGGGCGAATTCCTGATGCAGATGGCGGCCACGAATGCCGAAGCCGATAATGATGACGGCGACAATGGCAACGAAGGCGACCAGCGCCGCGGCCATGCGCCAGTCGATGGTTGAGAAGATTATCACGGCACCGATGAAGTCGACGCACGGTGGCGTGATGTTCCAGGTGAGCGTGGTCATGATAGACCCTGCCGAGCCACCGGTCGCCGAGATGCGTGTCCCCAGCGCGCCGGTATGATGCCGACCGAAGTAGCGCATCGAGTGACCGGTCAGATGCGTGAATAGGTCGACGCGCATATCGGCGCAGGTCTTCACGATCGAGCGGCTACCCAGCCAGCCACTGCCTCGCCACAACACGTTTTCGAATCCGATCAGGCCGATGAAGAGGAGAAACGGGGTCAGGACGCTGTCGAAGGTACGTTCCTGGTCCGCCATGCCATCGACCAACAGCTTCATGCCATACTGCACGGCGACCGCGCAGGCCGCCGCGCTGATGACGACGGTCGCCAGCAGGCCGAATTGCCAGGAGCGAATGCGCACGTAGCGCATCAAAAAGGCGACCGGCCGATGGGGCAAAGGCCGCAATGCAAGTGAGGCGACATCTCCCTTTGTTGTGGAATATGTCATAGGGTGGCGTCGGCCATCTGCGGGTGGGAAGTGAATAACGCCTTGAGACGTGCCTGCTGATCGGCAAGTTCAATGACATAGCGCAGCCAGAGCAACCGCTTGGCCCCTTCGACACCGATTTCCGCTATCAGCAGATTCCTGGGCACAGGCAGTGCCTCCCGATTATGTGACGCTCCATGATTGACTAGAGGATAGCTAATAGATAGGAATACGCTAGTCGTTCCGGCGTGACCTGACTGGTTCAGATACCCGAATCGGAAACCGGTATTAATTCCAAGAAGTATCCGGATTATCGGTCCCGGCGCCATTGGCCGATGAGGCACCCCAAGAAAGCATGGCTGATGTCATGCCCTCTGCAATCTCACTGGTACGGTGGCAGAACGGTATTTTGGGCCAGCCACGTCTTACTCTGTCATAGGTAGGAGCGATGCTGGGCAACACCTCTACGGAAGGCGCTTATCTGACCAGCGATAATGGTGTGGTGCATGCGGGGCGTGGACATACGTTTTCAGCGATTTACATAACAAGCCCTGCGCCCTGGTATTGATACTGCTCAGCCAGCGCCTGACCGAAACCCGGGTGGAATGGCTTGATATGGCATTAGCCGACATATTGCTGCGTTGTAGTTACCGTGCCGTAAGCGAATGCCAAGGCTGCCATTATCGTTGCGTGAACCTGAGACGCTGGCACCTTCCTGCCATCGAATTCAAGATCCAGCGTGGCGCAGGCATCATGGATAATCGTTGTCTTGTAACCCAAATCCGAAGCTGCGCGGTAGTTGCATCGATGCACATATGGCTCATTGCGGCGATGATGGCGACCTCCTCATTATTTTGCTGATTCAATAACTCCTTCAAACTGTAGTGGCATAGTAATTCTGCGCCTGACGATGTCGGAGCCATTAATGTCCCTTTAATGTAAAAAGCATAAGAAAGTGTATTTTATCAATCAATAACATTCACATTTGACGAGTATAATCATTACTCAAGGATCAATATTCTCCACAGGGTAGAACAACGCTTAATGAATACCCAAGAACAGGACCGTTTATTCGCACTCCGCCAGTTAAATCTGCTGGATACCTCGCCCAGTGAAAGTTTTGACCGGATCACACGAATGGCCAGTCAGCTTTTCGGTTTGCCGATCGCAGCCGTGTCGCTTACTGATGAGAACCGTCAGTGGTTTAAGTCTAGAGTGGGCGTTGACCATTGGGAGATACCTCGTGAAACGGCGCCCTGCGCGGACGTCTGTGACTCCTCTCAAATCCTTATTATCCCGGATCTTCTCGCCTCGGATCGCTACCGGAATAGCAATTTAGCGAACTCGGGCATTCGTTTCTACGCGGGCGCACCGCTAGTGACGCGAGAGGGCCATACCTTTGGCGCGATGTGCGTTCTGGGCACTCAACCTCGTGAGGTGTCTGAACAGGAACAGAAGACGCTTTACGATCTGGCTGCCATGGTAATGGCTCAGATTGAATTGCAGCATGCTTTCGGCCGGATTGACCCGTTGACAGGCCTTTCCAACCGTCATCAGTTTGCCGAAGACTTGCAAGACATGGAGCGAAATGCACCGAATGGACAGAAAGTTGCCTTATTTACCGAGGTGGTCGATGCCAGTGAATTAAGTACGCTTCACCGTACCATGGGGCCCGCTTTTCTTGATGAGCTGGCACGCGTTACTGCCCGTTGCCTGCAGCAGGCCATCGACTCAAAATCGAAGCTCTATCACCTGGGCGGATGTCAATTTGTGCATTTGGTGGATCAAACGAGTGATGCCGACCTGCTGGAAGAAGCGACTCGCTTACGCCAAGCGCTGCTCGTGCTTGAGTCCACCCGAGCCGCACCCGTATTGTTACGACCCACCATGGGCATCGCTCCTTTTAGCCTGAGCGAAGTTACGCCCGAAGATGTCTTGCGAACCGCTCATGCTGCTTGCCTGGATGCTCGCCAGGCAGGAAAATCTGCCGGGCTCTTTTCATTGGATCTAGATGCCCATTACCAACGACGCTTTACCATATTGGGTGGCATCGGCCCGGCACTTGAAAACATGAATGAGCTTTATCTGGTCTTCCAGCCGCGAGTCTCCCTGACGAACGGAGAGTGTTTAGGGGCAGAAGCGCTGTTGCGCTGGCAACACCCCACTCTGGGTGAAATATCGCCTGGCGAATTTATTCCATTGATCGAAAATACGCCCATGGCAAAACCACTAACGCAGTGGGTGTTGCGTCATGCCATTCGACAGGCGGCAGCTTGGCATCGAGAAGGGAAAACACTCCAGATTTCGGTCAATGTATCAGCAACCAATCTCGAGGAAGAGGATTTTGCCATACGGCTCCTGGATGAAATGGCGTGCATGGCGCTACCGAGCACCGCTATAGAAGTGGAACTTACCGAAAGCGCTCTGATCAGCCAGGGGGAAGTGGCAGCTAACCAGCTTAAGACGCTGATCGCGGCAGGCCTGCGAGTCGCTATCGATGATTTTGGTACCGGTTATAGCAGCCTCTCTTATCTGCACGAGATTCCTGCCCACACCGTAAAAATAGACCGCCGCTTTATCACCGAACTTGGTGAGGACGCGCGCACCGAGACGCTGGTTAATTCCATGATCTCAATGGCCCATGACCTGGGCTACCGAGTGGTGGCCGAAGGAATAGAAAACGATACTTCCTACCGCCGCCTCATGGAACTAGGTTGCGACGAGGCCCAGGGATATTTTATCGCTAAACCGCTATTACCCGGGGCATTTGAGAAGTGGCTACATGACAGAACAGTTTAACTGCGGACGACTCCCCGCTTCATTAGCGGGGAGGTACGTCTAGCTCGCTGTACTGCAAAAATTTCTTAAAGCGTTTGTGCCTGGTTACGCATTACGTTAAGCGATAATTTCAATAGTGAGCGCCTTACGCGTTTCTTCCAACGCCCTTACCTCGTAAGCGACAGCGTCGCGTTGACTACTGGCCTCGGCAAGCCGGCTATTGGCCTTTTCAATTTCAGCCTTCAGGGCTTCAAGATCTGATAAAGCTTAACGGCTTTTTAAAAATTTTTAGCAGGTCAATAATTATATAAAATGCGCGATGACACTTGGTGAGCTACTATCAATTACCATAAGCTGTTTTCATACAGTTTAATCGACCTATATAGGCAAATATCATGAGCAAAGGACAAGACAGTAAGAAAAATACCAAAAAGAAACCTCTTTTAACTCCCAAGGAAAAGAAAGCTGCAAAATCATCTAAGAAAACCGAGACCAATATACTAGGGCGCTAAACGAGCTTAGCTATATTTTGGTATGCTAATTATTATGCCGTACTCAAACTGGCAGAACAGCCAACCCTAATAAAGGCAGTTAAATTCTATGCTGCCTGAAATTAGTAAAGATGACAAAATACATTAGTGGCTATTCTGCCTCACTCTTTCTTCTTAATGCAGCCCTTGGATGCTCAAGAAATTGATCCTTTCAGGTCATCGTTAACTTCAAAAGAGGCAAAATTTCTTCAGCCTTTACTGGGTAGCTTAACAAATAGCCTTGAACAAACGGGCACTCCATTTCTCTTAAGCGCTGTAATTGAGGCTGAGTCTCGACGCCCTCTGCGGTGATATCGATATCCAACGCGCGGCCCAAAGATAAGATACTTCTGACGATCGCGTCGCTGCGCTGGAAGGTCATCATTCTGGATACAAATGACTGGTCGATCTTGATGGCGTCAATGGGGTAACGATCGATGTAGCCGAGTGCGCTGTACCCGGTTCCAAAGTCATCCAATGCTATACGAACACCAAGCTCTCGTATGCTCTCTAATACTTGCGCTATTTTATCCGGCTGATAAAGGAAAATAGATTCAGTAATTTCGACCTGAAGGTCACGGGCGTTGATACCCGACTGAGCGAGGATTTCTTTTATCTGGTTAAGATACCCCGGTCGATTAAGCTCTACACCCGACACGTTCACGTTCAGATGCAATTTCAGTTTGGGAAACTCAGTCTTCCAACGTTGCAGTTCAGCACACCCTTTTTGCATGACCCAGTGGCCTAGTTCATGTATGACACCGATATCTTCAGCGACAGCAATGAAACGGTCTGACGGTACTTGACCGAGCACTGGATGATGCCATCTCACTAATGCCTCTACACCTGATATCTCACCTGTAAAGATGCTGTAAATGGGCTGATAGGCAATAGAAAACTCATTATTCACCAGAGCCTGCTTAAGAGCATTCTGCATCACCAACGCGTTGATAGCCACTTCACGCATGGATACATCAAACACAGCCCATCGCCCTCGCCCCTGTTTTTTGGCTGCATACATGGCGATGTCGGCATCTCGAAGCAGATCTTCCGGAGAGGTATGCGTCATATCCGCGGTCACTATACCGATACTGCAAGAGGTAAAAATGTCATGTCCCTCAATGACAATCGGCAAACTCAATTGATCCACAACGCGCTGAGCAAGCTCGATTGCCAAGGATGACTGATTCCCACCCATAAGCAGGATAGCAAACTCATCTCCACCAACCCGAGCCAATATATCTTCTTCTCGGATACAGTTTTCTAGTCGGCGAGCGACCACTTCGAGAAGGATGTCACCTGCCCCGTGGCCCAAACTGTCATTTACAAATTTAAATCGATCAAGATCCAGAAAAAGTACCGTGGCGTCAGGTGCCTGTTCTTGGCCACTATTGTTGAGAAGGTCCGAAAGGAGTGCCATCAGGTATGCCCGATTATGCAGCGCTGTTAAATCATCATGGTAAGCGGCATATGACAGCTCTTCCTCAATACGTTCCCGCTCCTTCAAACGGCTTTCCAGTGCAACCTTTTCTTCTCGATCCGCAAGCGCCTGTAAAGCTAAATGCTCAGATTTCTTGCGCTCAGTAATATCCCGCTGCACGGATACCCAATGTGTGAACCAACCTTTCTCGTTGGCGACGGGTACAATGCTTAACTCGACCCAAAATTGGCTTCCGTCGCGGCGAGTATTGATGAGTTCGACTTCTATGGGTTGCCAGCTTGAGAGCGCTTTCCGGATGAGATCCAGCGTTGCACGGCTGGTGTCATCACATTGAAGTATTCGCGGCGTCTGACCGATGACTTCGGATAACGTATATCCCGTCGTAGTCAAAAAAGCCGGATTGCAATAAACGATCCTTGGTCCGGGCTGGTCAATGGGCTCCGCTTCTGTAATCAGGATCGCGTCTTTCGCATTCACCACTACTGATTCAAGCAGCCGAAGGCGTTCCAGAAACGTTTTTTGTTTCGGGAGATATAACCCTGCTTGTAACTGGAGGGTTTGCCCGACGAGTGCAGCATGCGTCTGCAGAGCATACACTTGTGCAGTGCTCAATCTTTGCTGTGGCCAAGGGCTGCTTACCAATAATACCCCTATCATTTCCTCTTCTTCACCCCATATAGCTACGCCGACGACAAATTTATGCCCAAGGCTTCGTAGCTGGTGAAAATAAACGGGAAGAGATTGGCCTAATGCATCATTGATGATGATGGGTTGCCTATCAGTCAGGTTTGACTTCAGCCACCATTCGATTGAGGTATCAAACGGAAGTGGGGGCTCACCTCCGTAGCTGGCTAGAAGGCTCCAGTTAGCCTCTACACTGCCAATCAGGAATCCGTTTGGGCAATCTGCCGAGTAAGCTGCCGCCTTGACTAGCAAATTCAAAGCATTTTGATGAGATTCGGTGCTACCAAAAGCCATTTAGATTGCCCACTGAAGTTATTTTAATAGATATTAATTATTGATTAGAAAATTCTACCATTTTAACTTTTATTTTGCAGAAATAGCATCAGACAGGGGTACATATACATAAGGCGAATATCCGCAGCACACCTCAAATTCAAACTCGGCTTTTCCATCTCACTGAATTAAACCAATTCTGATTTTATCAGTTAAAGCAGGCTTTCTTTCTGTGCCAATACAGACTATTAGCAATTGTTCATATTAGCCGATTAGTGACGGTCCGAAATAAGCCCTCAGTTATACATATTAACTTTCTATCTGTTCGATGGCTAAATAAGAAGTAACGGCTCTACTGTTGATAGCTCACCAGATAAGCCATATAAACAAAAGCTGCAGAGGCAAGCGAAGATGCAATAACCCATACGGGTACGGCCGAAAACTGCACGGGGTGCAACGCCATATGAATATTGGTAGGAAAGACCGTCCCCTCCGCCCCGCCTAGCTAGCTACCTAGTTCAGGGAATCAGAATGCCAATACTGCCCAGCAGTTCAAACATATCGCTAATCCTCACCAACTCCCTGTGAAGCCCAGGCAGTCTCGCGACTCTGCTCTGGCTTCATGTATGAGTGGGTAAAGGATACAAAATTAGCTGGGGCCATTGTATGAAAATTGGTCTGCTGATTATGCCGTCAGTGCTATTGGCAACACTGATTGCCTAGCCACAGCCAAGACGCCCCCGGAGTTCCAGGGGCGTCTTGGCTGTGCTAAGTTCTCAATTTACCGAGAGTGTCAGTAGCCCTCATTTAAGACCGCTTCCGGGAAGTGGCGACGCAACATCCGGTTCTGGAAGTCGTCCACGAAGCGGCTGTTGATGATGATGATGAACCGCTCGAAGGGTGCCTCGCTGTCGAGCTGTTCGATCCCGTCGACACTGTGGAATAGCCGATCATCGCTCAGATGAAGGATATCACCTGGATCCAGCGTGATATCAACCAAGGGTTGCGTGCCAGCCTTGTCTGCGTAGAGGTGGTTTTCACCCCCTGCCACGTTTTCTCGATTGAGCACCAAAATGCTCAGGGCCTTGCAGCCATCGGCATGAATTCCCTGTCCCTGAAGGGGGTCGATGCTGCCCTCCCCGCGAACCCCGGTGATCTGCATCAGAATAGGTTCGTGCGCACCGATACTCCACAGCTTTGCCCAGGCGCGAACGAAGCCCTTAACATCGGGGCGTGCCATGAATTCCCGAGTCAGCGGATCATAGTACCGCAGACGATCCGCCATGCTTTCCGCGTCGTTGAAGGCCCCCCCCTGGGCCATGGGGCATTGGCCCATATCCTCGACATCTCCCTGATCATTCAGGGCGAGCCATGACATCCGCTTCCATCGCTGGTCAACATAAGGATCGCGCGGCAGGTCAGCGGTAAATCCTTGCCAGGCGGCCAGATCGATTCGCTCCCGAATATCGGTTTTCGCCCAATCTTGATGCCTCAGCGCCTCGGTCACTCCCGGATTCCAATAATTGGCGAGTGAATCGGCAGGCATAGAGATGGGGTCGAAACCGTGCTTGAGAGTATCGAGTTTCATGTTGGTATTCTCCTGTTAACTGGGCGGAATTGCCCGGTGTTGCCGGTGCAAACACGCGGTCAACAGGAGGTAAATGAAAAGATTTGAAAGAATATGTCAAGAAATGTAACAAAAAGAGTTATTTTTTTAAAATAGGATTAGACCGTTGATGACGGATATGTAGGTTATCTCCTACTAATAGGTGTAGGATAATCACAACAAAGTGCCTACTGTTGCCATTATGATGGCACTTGACAGGGTTTTTTCTTTTAGTGGATCCCATGACTGCCAGCGATTCCCGACATCACAGAGATCCGAAACGCCTGAAGGAGAACCGCAGGGAGTTTTCCGGTGCGCTCGTGTTGAAGGTGTCAAAGACACCTTCAACTGATAGCATCGATTCGCATGATGCCGGCAGAGAAGAAGTCGAGTTAGTACGCCGCCAGTATCTGGAGAGTGAGCAGCGATTCCGCGCCCTGCTGGAGAGTCTGCCGAAGGTGGCGGTTCAGGGTTATGATCGCGATCGGCGAGTGATTTACTGGAATGAGGGTAGCACTCGTCTCTATGGCTATACCGCTGAGGAAGCCCAGGGACAATTACTGGAAGATCTGATCATTCCTGCCTTCATGCGTGACGGGGTGATCCAGGCGCATGGTACCTGGATCAAAGAAGGCGTCGCTATACCCGCTGATGAAATCGAGCTCAAGCACAAAACCGGTGAGCTGGTATCGGTCTTTTCGCAGCATCTGATGCTCAATGAGCATACCGACTCACCCTTGATGTTCTGCGTGGATGTCGATCTTTCCGACCAAAAGCGCGCCCACCGTGACCTGGAATTCGCCACCCGTTTCGACAGACTCACCCATCTCCCTAACCGCCAGACCTTCGAGGTCGACCTTGACAGTCTGTTGGATTCCTGTCGACGCCAGGGCAATGGCCTGGCAACCATCTACCTGGACATCGATCACTTCGTCGAGATCAATGATGCCCTTGGCTATGATCAGGGCGATCGCCTGCTCATTGAGCTGACTCGGCGACTGAAAGAGTGCCAGCTAGTCACTGACCTAGTCTCCCGTGTCTCTAGCGATGAATTCGTGCTGGCCTTTCCCGGCGCCCACTTGGACCCCGATGTCAGACGGGTCGTTCATCATGTCCAGAATGTCTTTCGGGAACCTTTCATCCTGGATGGTCGGGAGCGTCAGGTCACGGCCTGCCTGGGTGTGGCGCTCTTTCCCGAGAATGGTGAATCGTCACGCGAATTGATCCGTAATGCCGATGTTGCCAAGAATCATGCCAAACTGGATGGTCGGGGTGTTGTACGTTTCTTCCAACAGAAGCTCCATGATGAGCTGGTTCGCCAGCACTATCTCTCGGCGCGACTCGAGGAAGCCCTAGATAACGGTGAATTCTCCCTCCACTACCAGCCCCAGGTCTCGACGGCCAGTGGGCGAATAGAGAATCTCGAGGCCTTGATACGCTGGGAGCCTGCCGAAGGCCCGCCGATCTCGCCTGCCGAGTTTATCCCACTGGCCGAGCGTTCCGGTGTGATCCATCGTCTGGGCGACTGGGTCATCGAAGAGGCTTGCCGCCAGCAGGTGGAATGGCGTGCCAAGGGATTTCATGAGCACCGCATCGACATCAATGTCTCGGGGCGTCAACTGGTGCGTCCAGATGCCCTCAAGAGCTTCGAGGACTCGCTGCAGCGTCATGGCTTAGGTCCGCGGGATATCGGCATCGAATTGACCGAGAATGTCCTGATCGAAGCTGACGAGACCGTTCTTGAGGACCTGCGGCGCCTCTATCATCGCGGTATTCGCATTGCTATCGACGACTTCGGGACCGGTTATTCCTCCCTGAGCTATCTCAAGCACTTTCCAGTCACCGCCCTGAAGATCGATCGCTCCTTCATCCACGACGCTCCCACACAGCCGAAGGATAGGGCCATCATGGAGGGTGCCATCTTCATCGGTCATCGGTTGGGATTGGAGGTGGTGGCCGAGGGCGTCGAGAACGCCGAACAGTTGTCATTGCTTCGCGAAATGCATTGCGACCTCGTCCAGGGGTTCTTCTTTTACCGTCCGATGCCTGCCAAGGAAATCGACCGCCTGCTGGGCGGCTTCGTGCCTAGTCACGAAGGGCTGTCGAGCTAAGCCTCGCGTGATTTGACGTACAATCCCCGGGGTTGCCATACCCTGGAGACCTTGTGAACGACCCCAATGCCCCTCAATCGCTGGGACTGACCCTGTAGCGCCAAACCTGGCCCATGGCCATCGGTGTGCTCTCCCTCCTGGGCTTTCAGTTGGTCGACAGTGCCTTTATAGCCAGCAATTGGTTTATCCCCCGATCACCTCCCTTACGTCAACGTGCGCCAGCTACAATTGCGTGTGACTTATCAAAGCAAAGGAGTTGCAAATGAAACACCATGAAAAAATTGGACGCGTTGGGCGCCAAAGCCTTTCCATGCTGGCTCGGCTCGGCCGCCAAGAACTAGTAACGCTGCTAGGCATTGCGGTACTTTCGGGCGGAATTTGGGGGTTCATCGCGCTGGCTGATGAGGTCATCGATGGGGGTACCCAGAGCATCGATGAGAGCCTGCTGCTCGCCCTTCGCAACCCCGCTGATCTTAGCGACCCGATCGGGCCGGGCTGGGTCGAGGAAATGGGACGGGACTTTACCGCGCTTGGCGGTGTCGGCGTACTGGTACTTATCATGTTGGGCGCCTTGGGTTACCTGCTACTTGCCAGACGCTATCGCGCGGCACTCTTTGCCTCGATTGCGGTGCCCGGCGGCATACTACTCAGCACGGTGATGAAGATGGGCTTTGACCGCCCTCGCCCGGACCTCGTGCCTCACGAAGCCATGGTCTACACGGCGAGCTTTCCTAGCGGCCACTCAATGATGTCTGCCGTGACTTATCTCACCCTGGCCGCGTTACTCATCCGCGTACAGCCCGCACTGAGGCTGAAGGCTTATCTTTTGATACTGGCGATATTGCTGACACTTCTAGTGGGCATAAGCCGCGTCTATCTCGGCGTCCATTGGCCGACCGATGTGCTTGCTGGCTGGACGGCCGGGGCTAGCTGGGCAGCGCTATGCTGGATAGTGATGCGCTGGATGCAGCGGCGCGGGCAGGTAGAGTCAGAAGAGAGCTGGTCGGGCACCGAATAACCTGGCTTAAGCAGAGGTTGGGCAACACTAATGCGTGTTGCCCAACCACCTGCAGGTGATGCGACGTCATTTTCTGCTTGAGTAGCGCTACATTATGAGCGAAGCGCTATCGGGCGTCAGTTCTTCGAGCGCCGCCCGGTCAGGGCAACGAAACCGATCAATGCGCCGGCTAGTACGGTCGTGGTCAGTACCGGGTGCATTGAGGCATTGGTGTACAGGCTGGTCTTGGCAACGTGGCGGGAGTATGGAGCGCGTTCGCGCATATCGGTGGCCGGCTCTTGCAGTGCGAAGTGGCGCCGATGCTCCGGCTTGTCGGTCTTCTGCAGTCCGACGATCTTCGCCGACATGATCTTATCCATCAACCGTGGTGCGCAGTGTCCCAGCGCGGCCATGAGCCGCCCGCCACCACCGACGTACATGTCCCGGCGGGGATGCTCGGAGCAGTAAAGAATGCTGCGCGCGACGATGCGGGGTTCGTAAAGCGGTGGCGGCAGGGTCGGCTCCGTGTCCATGACGTTGCCAGCGTGTTCGGGGAAGGGCGTGGCGATGGTGGCCGGCTTGATCAACGTGACCGAAATGGGCGCGCCGACATGCTCGAGTTCCATGCGCAGCGCGTCGGTGAAGCCCTTGACGGCATGCTTGGCGGCTGAATACATGCCCTGATAGGGCATGGCTTGATCCGAGGCGATCGAGCCGAGGTTGATGATCGCACCGGCATAGCCGTCGCGGCGCTTGCCCAGGTGGCGTGCCGCTTCCAACGAACCGTACACAACGCCCCAGTAAGTCGTGTCGAACAGACGACGACAATCCTCCTCATCGACATCGAGCAGGTTGCCGAAAAGGGATACACCGGCATTGTTGATCCAGGTATCGAAGCCGCCGAAAGTATCGATGGCGGTTTGCGTTATCCTTTGAACTTGCGCTTTATCGCCGACATCCACCGCGACGTGGACGGCTTCGCCACCGGCGAGGTTGATTTCGTCACAAAGCTTGCGCAACGTATTCTCGTCACGTGCTGCCAAAACCAGGCGTGCGCCATGCTCGGCGGCCATACGCGCAGTTGCCAGGCCAATGCCCGAGGTTGCGCCTGTGATGATCACTGTCTGTTTTTCCAAGTTTTTCAAATGCAGTGCCATTTCGCGCTCCTTGCTGTACATGCGGTTTTCGGGAAGGGGTTGTTGAGCCCTGATTACCAGTTCGAACCGTTCTCTCAGGATAGTAGCTCTACAAGAATTGCAAAATGTTGTGGCGCAACGGGCATGTGTCTGGATTCAGTGCGAAAGGCGTGGAACACGCTATCAACTTTAGGCATATCCATTGCCACACTCGGACTAAAGTAGGTGGTGATATTAGCCACTGACTGGGCGATGGCTAACATAGGCCCATGTTTTTAAGTTAATAAAGAGTGATTTTCTTTATACGTGGAGGCCAAGCTGTGAGGCTGTACCCGTTTGACCATTAACTCAAAGCGTGCAGACGAGAGTGCAGAAAATGTTTTTTGAGGCCGAACACTATCGCACTCATGGTTGTTACAAGAGCGGCATCCACGCACCACCGCATAAAGCCTTGCCCAGCTAGCGTCAGATCGCCGATAACCAGCCCCATACCCACTATTCCCATGCTTGGAATCAAGGCGAGCGTAATCATCACCCCCACCGTCATTACCGAGCGCTGGGCAGTGACAATAATGGGCCCTGCGATTGCACCGAAGCAGGAGATAAGCACCCCGGAAAAACTCAGCGAAGACCAATAATTAATCCATTGCTGATCGGCCAGACCCGGCTTGTCTCCAGATTCCCAGAGCATGAGTATCATTGTGGCAAATGCTGCCCCCGTGGCTAGCGCAAGATAACCGGCACCTGTCGAAATTAGACCGCTGGGAATTAGTTCCTTGGCACGTGTGATCAGGCCTAGCGGTAGCCGTAGCAGGGGTTCAAAAGCCGGAGCAATGATCATGGATCCCACAATCAGGTGTAACGTATCGGACCATAGGCCTGCCGCTGTAATGGCCCCAGCCAGCGCCATTAGCATGAGGTAATTGGCCGACAGGTTGGTATCCCTGCGTAGAAGGAAAGCCATGTCGTCCCAGATCGTTTCATTCGACTCTTTATTGATCAGCCGCTGATGTTCCGAAGAGAGCAGGCTGGTGGGCTCGCTCAGACTGACCGTTCCGTCCACCGAGGCGTTGAGATCCGTCAGTGTACCCAATAGTAAACGGGTTGCCTCGTCCGTGGCATGAATGATCAGTACGTCCCCTGGCGGAGATAGGGAAGCGCCCTTCTGTAGGGATATACTCACGACACCCTGCCCTGGCTCGATCCGTTCAAGGATAGCGTCGATGGTTTTCGCTGGCGCGCTGACTTCAATAGTACGTGGCATCCCTGCCTCCTGTGATATCAATGCTCTTGGAGTATAGATATTCCCTTTAAGCCCGCCACTCTTGCTTGACACGCATTAGTCGAAGGATCCAACGAAATCAGCGATCCTGAAGCCGGTTATGAATAGCGGTGGCAGCAATAGAGGCCTGCCCGGTGGCCACGGTAATCTGACTCAGATGATTGGTTATATCGCCCGCGGCGTACAGTCCTTCGATTCCAGTTTGCATGTGTGGATTCACCACAAGATACCCCTGCGAATTCCTCAGAGCCCCCATATTCGTGCCTAATTCACTGCGCACTTCGGTACCTAGCGCGCAATAAATCGCTGCGAACGAATGCTCTGTGCCGTCATCCATGCGTAAGTGGATGCGTTTGCTTTCATCGGTGTACATAGCGCTTACTTTCCCCTGCACTAGTGCAATGTCCGAGTGCGCCAGCCGCTCCACCGACACGTTATTCAGATAAGCACCGTCTTCGATGTCGATCAGCGTCAGGTCGGCGCTAAATCGCTTGATGAATATAGCTTCGTCAACGCCATGTTCTTCTCGGGCGATCACTCCGATACGCTCGTTGGTGAATTCAAAGCCATCACAGATGGGACAATAGTGAATCAACCCCTCCTGCTTTACTGCCTGGAAGCCTTCGATCTCGGGATCGACATCAACGACACCGGTGGCAAGCAGTACCGTCCGTGATCGTAGTATTTCTGATTCGGTCACGACGTTGAACAGGCCATCCTCGGTGCGCTCAATTCGCGCTACCCGCCCAGGCATCACCCGCCCTCCGTTTGCCTGGAGCTGCGCCCTGAACTGCTCCAACAGGTCATTACCACTGATGCCTTCACCGAAGCCGGGATAGTTGAAGGTGCGAGGAATAAGCGTGGCACGGCTGGCCTCCGCATCGATAATGCGGATGTCTCGCAGGAAACGCTGCAGATAGATACCAGCAGCCAACCCAGCGGGGCCAGCACCAATGATCACGCAATCTAACGTGGCAGACTCTTCCATTTCAGTTTTCCCTGTATGCGATGAAGCCAAAATCCATTTAAGACCAGTCCGGTAGTCTCTCAGAAGCGGTGTTTTAAGGGGTTCTAATTTAACGCAGAGCGCACCGATGGCCTTTACAAAACGGTGCGGCGTAGTTAAGGATGCCCGTGTGACGAGCCTGGTTATACACCAGACTTGGCCTTTTCAATCAAAGTGGCCAACTCCGGCGCAATTGCCATTTCTTGAACGGGCTGACATTGACGCCGCCCGTATTACCTTGTGGCACCAACCCAAATGCTGTTTTAGTCGCAGCGCCCACAATCCGGAAAACCTGGCCTAATATTTAGTTAAATGAGTGGTTGCGGGAGGCCTAGACCAGCATCAATACATGAACCTTTACATGCCAGTATGTTGATTCCTGCCCAATGACATGCGCCCGCTCCAGATGGGAAAACTCTTGCTGAATATTACCAACTGATTTTGCCCGCATGGCATTCGCCAACTCGGCCTCAACGTAGGGAGCTATTCGCTGTAAAAAAGTTCGGGGTAATCAACTTCATCAACTGGTACAGCGAGCGGATGCAGGAGAACCTGAGGCATAGCACTCCGAGCCTGCAAGTGGTGCGTGGCTAGTTCAGTCGTGCCGAGGGGGCGTACCGCTGGTTCGCCAGACATTCGCCGATCCATACGGTGCCGGCCCCCCACACCAGATGAACGGCAATCATTAGCTGGCGACGATTGGCCGGATGACGGTGGGGCGGCGAGAGGATATGCAGCGCCGGGATCCAGCCGAAATAGCTCGCTGCCCATATCGCCACGCCGTAGCCGCTGCCGTAGACCAAAGGATGCGCGACTCGTTGGCATGTAGCGGGGTACAGCGCCCCTGCGAAGGCACCATAGCCAAAGTGGCTGACAAGGCTTAGTTCGACGTGCTGCTCTTCGTCCAATAGCGCATCCGCCTCCACTTTCTGCAGAAGGTTCTGGGTAATCTCACGCGGCGGCAACGGGTAGCGCTCTTCCCGGGGGAGCCGCCGATATAGCGCCCCCATGGCAAGGGTCATGGGAACGGTGGCGAGCAGGCCGCCGATGGCTCCGGCCAAGTAGCGATTCATTGCTTCCTCCTTGAGGCATATGTTGGCTTACATAGCTCACCATAGTCGCGAATGTGGCCAAGCGCCCAATGGTGGCAGCGGTTTGGATGCGTGGCTGGCATTGGTTTGGGGCGTTATTGAGAAGACAGCGAACAATAAGGCATCGATGTTGCAGGATGTGGAGGCCAAGCGGCTTACCGAGCGTGGGGCGATTTTGGGGCCGCTGATTGAGAGTGCGAAGCGGCATGGGGTGGGTTGTGAGGTGTTGCGGGGGTTGGATGGTGAGTTGGCTGTGTTGGAGGAGAGCTTTTAGTTTTGATCGGGCTTGGGGCAGCTAGGCGCTGCCCTTTCGCGGGTGCCTCGCTGGCGCTCGTTACCACGCGCTACTTGGTTAGCGATCTTCCTAAATAGCATAGCGCTGGCTGGAGGCTAGCTTTTATCGGGCTTGGGGCAGCTGGGCGCTGCCCTTTCGCGGGTGCCTCGCGGTGCTCGTTACCGCGCGCTACTTGTTCGTGCCTAGAGCGGCTCGGAAATGTACCCACCACTAGATCAGGTAACGGGAATCATCACGATTTTCTGGAAGCTGGGGCGTTCGGTTAGCTGTTGATACCAGCGCTCCAGATTGGGGCGGGGTTGCCACGTCAGGCCTATGTTCCATAGGTTGTAGATGAAGGGGGCTACGGCAATGTCGCCCAGGCCAAACGCGTTGCCGGAGAAGTGGGGTTGCTTGGCGAGCGTTTCATCCAGTAGTTCAAACAGTTTTTCGCAGGTTTGCATGCCGGCTTCGATGGCAGCGGTGTCGCGCTGCGCTTCGGGGGTTCTTACATAGCCCATCAAGATCACCCGGTGCGCGGGGGAAAGCGTGCTGTTGGCCCAGTCCATCCACTTTTCTGCCTGGGCGCGTTTGGCGGGGTCTTCAATCCACAGTTTGCCTTCCCCGTACTGAGCCGCCAGGTAGCGGATTATGGTGTTGGATTCCCACAATACGCTTTCGGTGGCGTCATCCTTGAGTAGCGGCACCAGGGCGTTGGGGTTCATGGCCTTGTACTCCGGCGTGTTGTTGACGCCGTGCTGAAGGCCCGCCTGGATCTGCTCGTAGGGAATACTTAGCTCATCCAGCACCCAGCGCACTTTTTTGACGTTAGTGGAGTTATCGCGGCCCCAAAGGGTAATCATGGCAATCCTTATTGTTGGTGGGTTTCAAAGGCATAAAGTGTGCCTTGGGCATGGTTGGGTGGCAAGGCAGACATTCGCGGGAGCCTCCGGCTCATTCCTCGCAAGATTCGTTACCACGCGCTACAACACCATTCACGCCCTACCTTCTTTATCCTGATAGAACTGCATCAGGCTTGAGAAATCGAAACGGCCGTTGCCGTTCGCCTTGTGCTGGGTAAACAGCGCGCGCGCGGCCGAGCCCATGGGCACGGGGGATGCGCTTTGCTGGCTGACATCCATGGCAAGGCCCAGGTCTTTGACCATCAGGTCGACTAGAAAACCTCCCTGATACCCTTTGGAAGCCGGAGCATTTTCCATCACGCCCGGGTAGGGGTTATACACGTTGAGCGCCCAGTTGCCGCCGGAGCTTTGCTTCATGATGTCGGAAAGCACGGCGGGGTCGAGGCCGTTCTTGACGCCCATGTTGATCGCTTCACACGTACCCGCCATCAGAATGGAAAGCAGCATGTTGTTGCACGCTTTGGCCACCTGGCCCGCCCCGTGGTCGCCGGCGTGGAAGATGTTCTTGCCCATCACATCGAGCAAGGGCCTCGCCTGCTCGAACTGTTCTGCACTGCCGCCCACGATAAAGGTCAGTGTGCCCGCCTGGGCGCCGCCTACGCCGCCGGACACCGGCGCATCAATAAAACCAATACCCTTTTCCGCCCCGGCGGCGGCTACGCTGCGTGCGGTATCGGCATCAATGGTCGATGAATCTATCACCAGCGCGCCCTGCTTGATGACGTCAAAAAGCGGCGCATCGCCTTCCACGAAGAGCCCGCGAACGTGCTGGCCTGCGGGCAGCATGGAGATAATAAAATCGGCATCCGTGGCGGCATCAGAAGCCGATGCGGCCACTTCACAGCCGTGTGACCGGGCGGCCTCTAGAGTATCTCTGGAAAGATCAAAAGCGCGTACATTAAAGCCCGCTTTTGCCAGATTGGCCGCCATGGGGCCACCCATATTGCCTAAACCAATAAACGCAACGGTCGTCATCTTTTTATCCTTATTAATAGCTCGTTGGAAATAGGGGTCGTTGAAGTAATCTCTGCTAGAACGTTACCTGAGATCAGAAAGCGGACTGTTCTCCCAAGGCGACGCCAGCAGTTCATTTATAAAGGAATGCTCTACCGAGGCCACATCCGAGTAAGTCCAGGCAGGTTGGCCATCTTTATCTACCAGCAGCGCGCGCACGCCTTCAGGAAATTCCCGGTGGCGGCAGCACTGAACCGAAAGCGCCAGCTCTGCCTGGAACACCTCGGCAAGCGACATATACTTGGCGCGGGCTAACTGCTCATCAATTAACTTGATGGAAACCGGGCTGCCGTGTGCCAGCGTCTTCTGTGCTTTGCTAAACCATTTATCCTCACTTTCAACGGCGAGGATAGCGGCCACCATTTGCTCAACGGTGTCATGGTCGATCAGTTCGCGAATTTGCGGCAGGAAGTCCTGCACGGGAGTTTCCAGTGCTTTGAAATCAGCTTTGGAGGCCTGCTCAAGCTCACGTAACGTGCGGTTAACCACGCCGTGGGCATCGGCGTTTTTCCCTGTTCCCCAGGTGGCTTGGTGCAGCTTTTGCAGAAGCTCGTCGCGGTGGTGACTGGCAATCGTGCGGTCGGCCAGGCCTAGATACAGCGCATCCAGCGCGTTGATCTGGCTACCTGTGATGGCCAGAAAACGCCCCGTACCACCCGGCAGGCGGTTTAAAAACCAGCTCGCGCCTACATCCGGGTAAAGGCCGATGGTGACTTCCGGCATGGCCAGCCGTGAGGTTTCGGTTACCACACGGTGGCTGCTGGCGCTTAAAAGCCCCATGCCGCCACCCATGACAATCCCGCTGCCCCAGCAAATGATCGGCTTTGAATAGGTATGCAGCCGGTAGTCCAGCCGGTACTCGGTCTCGAAAAAGCGCTCGGGAAAATCCGGGTCGCCCTGGCCGGTGATCGCCTTGTAAAGGTTGACCACATCGCCACCGGCACAAAAGGCTTTGTCGCCCGCGCTATCCAGCAGTATCGCGACAATACGCGGGTCGCCTTCCCAGGCGTCTATTTGCGGCAGTATGGCCTCGATCATTTCCAGGGTTAACGCATTGAGCGAGCGCTCGGCGTTGAGTTTGATCTCGCCAATGGCGTGGCCATCCCGGGTGGCGTGCTCGGTAAACAGTACGCTACTCATTGCATCATCCTTTATGGGCGATATGTGATGACTCTAAGGGGCTATCACTATAGCTCGCACTACAGCTCGGCAGCGCCATCGGCAAGCATGCGGCGAGAAATGATCAGGCGCATGATTTCGTTGGTGCCTTCCAGAATGCGGTGTACCCGGGTGTCGCGCACGTAACGCTCCATGGGGTACTCCTTGATATAACCATTGCCGCCGTAAAGCTGAAGCGCTTCGTCGCATACCTTGAAGCCTACATCGGTAGCAAAGCGCTTCGCCATGGCGCAATAAGTCGTGGCATCGGCGTGGCCGGCATCCAGCTTGGTCGCGGCCATTCTTACCAGCTGGCGGGCGGCGACCAGCTCGGTCACCATATCGGCCAAGCGAAACTGCAGAGCCTGGAAATCCGCCAGGCGTTTGCCGAACTGCTTGCGCTCCAGCATATATTCCCGCGCCTTGTTGATCGCCTGCTGGGCCGTGCCGATAGAACAGGTGGCAATATTAATCCGCCCGCCGTCCAAGCCTTTCATGGCGATTTTGAAGCCATCGCCCTCAACACCCAGCAGTTGATTGGCGGGTACGCGCACGTCTTCAAACGTCACCATGCGCGTGGGCTGACTATTCCAGCCCATCTTGTCTTCCTTACGCCCGTAGCTGATGCCTTCCGCCTTGGCATCCACCGCAAACGCGGAGACGCCGCCTGCGCCTTCGCTCCCGGTGCGCGCCATCACCACTAGAAAATCGGTGCTGCCCGCCCCGGAAATAAACATCTTGCTGCCGTTGAGCACGTAATATTCGCCATCACGCTTGGCGGTGGTTTTAAGCGACGCGGCGTCTGAACCTGCCCCCGGCTCGGTCAGGCAGTAAGAACCCAGCAGCTCACCGGTGGCAAGCCTGGCGCCCCACTGCTCGACCGCCTCCGAGGTACCGAAATCAGCCAGCATCCAGGTCACCATGTTGTGAATGGTGAGATACGCCGTGGTCGATGTGCAACCCATGGAGAGCTGCTCGAAGATGATACTGGCGTCCAGCCGCGAAAGACCAAGGCCACCTACGCTCTCCGGCGCGTAAAGCGAACAGAATCCCAATTCGCCCGCTTTTTTGATCACGTCCACCGGAAAGAAGGCCTCGGCGTCCCACTGTGCCGCGTGGGGTTCAAGCTCCTTCTGGGCAAAGGCTTTTGCCATATCGGCAAAGGCTACCTGGTCTTCACTCAGCTCAAAATTCATGATGAATCTCCGCGCAAAGCATGGGCACGTAGCGCTTGGGTCACACGCTCCGTGCGGGCGTTCACTATTGTCGTTATTGATGGTCAACCAGTGCCGTAAAAGCCATAGTGGGTTAATTGACGTTTACGTTAACTTATCGCCTAAACCTTCACCGCGCAACGTATTACCCCCTCTACCTTGGGCGTAGAAATGGCCTTCTGCATATAAAAAAGGCGCCCAAGGGCGCCAGCAAGGAAGGAATGAAATCTATTTGAAATTTTTTCGGTATATCGCACCCAGTTCGCCCACAATGCCACTTCGAAAACTCAGCACGCAGACCACAAAGATAAGCCCCAACATCACGCTGACCCAGTTGCCCAGCGGCGACTGCGAGAGGATGTGCTGAAGGCTGACTACCAGCCCTGCGCCCATAATCGGCCCCAACAGCGTACCCACACCGCCCAGTAGCGTCATCAGTATCACCTCACCCGACATATGCCAGTGTGCATCGGTGAGGGATGCCAGCTGAAACACCACCGTCTTGGTGGAACCGGCAAGCCCGGCTAATGCCGCCGAGATTACAAACGCCACCAGCTTGTAGGCATCCACGTTGTAGCCCAGCGAAATCGCCCTGGGTTCGTTTTCCCGAATGGCTTTCAGCACCTGGCCAAAGGGTGAATGCACGGTGCGCTGAATAAGCGCATAGCCGAAAAGAAAAATCGTGAACACGAAGTAGTACATGGCCATATTGCTGCGCAGGCTGATAAACCCAAACAGCTCGCCCCTGGGCACCCCGTGCAGGCCGTCTTCCCCGCCGGTAAACGGCGATTGGATAAACACGAAGAACATCAACTGCGCCAGCGCCAGCGTGACCATGGCAAAGTAGATACCCTGGCGTCGGATCGAGAGCACGCCAAACAGCACACCAAGCAATGTGGCTACCAGCGTACCCGCGATTATTCCCAGCTCAGGCGTAAGCCCTGGATAGCTTGCCAGCAGGTAGCCTGTGGTATAGCCGCCGGTCGCCAGAAATGCCGCATGGCCAAACGACAGCAACCCGGCATAGCCCAATAGCAGGTTGAAGGCGCAGGCAAAGAGCGCAAAGCAAAGTATTTTCATTAAAAATACGGGGTAGGCAATAAACGGCGCCACCAGCCCCAGAGCAATCAGCGCCAAATAAAACGCGTTGCGGCGCAGGTTGGCCCGGCGCTGGCGCTTGGCCACGACCGAGGGCGCCTTGAGTACATGGGAGTCTGTCATGGCTATGCCTCCTTCCCGAACAGCCCGGCGGGGCGCAACATAAGTACCAAAATCATGACCAGGAAAATCACCGTGTTGGCTGCTTCCGGGTAGTACACCTTGGTCAGCCCCTCAATAATGCCCATGCCCAGGCCGGTAAGAATGGCACCAAGAATCGAGCCCATCCCGCCAATTACTACCACCGCAAATACCACGATCAAGAGACTTGAGCCCATGGTGGGCGATACGGGATAAAGCGGTGCAGCCAGCACACCCGCAAACGCCGCAAGCCCTACCCCAAAGCCATAGGTCAGGGTAATCATTAGCGGTACATTTACCCCAAACGCCTGCATAAGCTGAGAGTTTTCGGTACCTGCGCGTAGATACGCCCCCAGGCGGGTGCGCTCGATCATGAACCAGGTAAACAGGCACATGGTAAGAGCAGCCACCAGCACCCAGGCCCGGTAAGTGGGCAGGAACATAAAGCCAAGGTTCAGCCCGCCCTGCAGAATTTCCGGGGTGGCGTAACGCGCCCCGGAAACGCCGAAAAGATTGACCAGCGTGCCTTCGAAAATAAGTGCCAGCCCAAAGGTCAATAAAAGCCCGTAGAGGTGATCCAGATGGGCAATACGGCGCAACAGAAAACGCTCGACCAGCATACCCAGCCCGCCAATTACCAATGGCACAAGCACCAGCGCCAGCCAGTAGTTGATACCCAGATAGCGAAAGCCCAGAAGCGCTGCAAAAGCACCCAGCATGTACTGGGCCCCGTGGGCAAAATTGACGATTTTCAAAAGGCCAAAGATGACCGCAAGCCCCAGGCTCAACAGCGCGTAGAACGCACCGTTGACCAGCCCCAGCGTCAGCTGGCCCATGAACACGGCCATGGGTACTCCGAATATCATCGTCATGCTACGACTCTCCTCGCCGCCGGCTGGGCAGCTGCCTTACAGCCACTGCCCGAGCGGTAATACGTGATAAAAGCCAGGGATCGCCTAGTTTTGCACCAGTTTGCACTGGCTCTCGGAGAGCGGACGATAGGCTTCTTCAGCAGGAATCGTGCTCAGAATTTCATAAAGATCCCATTCACCGGTGGACTCTTCCGGGGTTTTCACCTGCGCCAAGTACATATCGTGAACCATGCGGCCATCTTCACGAATGCGACCGTTGCGGGCAAAGAAATCATTAATGGGCTCTTCAGCCATCTGGGCACGCACAATTTCAGGGTCGTCGGTACCCGCCGCTTCAACCGCTTTCAGGTAATGCATGGTGCTTGAATAGATACCCGCCTGCACCATAGTGGGCATGCGACCAACTTTTTCAAAGTAACGCTCAGACCACTCGCGGGCCTGATCGTCCATATCCCAGTACCAGCCGGTGGTGAGCAGCAGGTTCTGGGTGGCTTCAAGACCAAGGGCGTGTACGTCGTTCAAGAAAATCAGCAAGCCCGCCAACTGCTGGCCGGATTGAGTGAGCCCAAACTGGCTGGCGGTGGTAATCGCGTTCACCGTATCGGCCCCGGCATTGGCTAGGCCTACAATTTTCGCGCCCGAGCCTTGGGCCTGAAGAATGTAAGAGGAGAAGTCGCTGGTAGGAAACGGATGGCGAACGCCACCGACAATTTCACCGCCGCTGGCTTCCACTACGCTGGTCACATCGGCTTCAAGCGCATGGCCGAAGGCGTAATCGGCAGTCAGCAGGAACCAGCTGTCGCCGCCCTGCTCAACCACCGCTTTGGCAGTGCCGTTGGCGAGCGGATAGGTATCGTATACCCAGTGAATATGGTTGGGAGTGCAGTGCTCGTTGGTCACGCTTGAAGCCGCCGACCCAGATACCAAGCCCAGGCTATTATTCTCTTCAAGCACCTTGGTCACTGCGATAGTTACCGATGACGCCACCAGTCCTGCGACCATATCCACATTGCGCTGGTCGATCCATTCGCGCACCGTGTTGGCACCCACGTCGGCACTGTTTCTATCGTCAGCGCTAAACACCACGATAGGCGAACCATTCACGCTGCCGCCGAAATCGGCAATGGCCATTTCAAGTGCGGTCAGGCCGCCAGGGCCGGCCAGATCGCGGTACGTACCGGACATATCCGCCAAGTAGCCAATGCGTACCTCGTTATCGCTTATGTCGGCATGGGCAGTTGAGGCGGCCATGCTGGAAGCGGCTGCCACGGCAATACCTGCCGCGAGTGATTTCTTGATTAACGTCATGTTCGTCTCCTGGCGCGATGGCCTTTGTTGTTGTAGTGCGACTGTTGTTGTGGTGCGACGTTGTAGTGCTGTGACCAGGTCTTGTAATGATTTAATTTGTAGCGATATTGCTGCGCTGTGCGTTAAACCCCCAGCATGGAATTGAGATGCTCGCGCCGAGTAGGCAGCTGTACGGCGCTGATTTCCTCGACGATCTGCCCATGATCCATCACGAAGTGGCGGTCAGCCAATGGCGCGGCAAAGCGGAAATTCTGCTCTACCAGCACGATGGTCATGCCACGTGCCTTCAACAACATCAGCACCTCGCCAAGCTTTTGCACGATAACGGGCGCCAGACCTTCGGTGATCTCATCGAGTAGCAAGATACGCGCCCCGGTACGCAGAATGCGCGCCATGGCCAGCATCTGCTGCTCGCCGCCGGAAAGCCGTGTGCCCTGGCTTTTGCGCCGCTCATACAGGTTGGGAAACATGGCGTAGATCTCATCCAGACTCATCCCGCCGGAGCTTACTGTGGGCGGCAGCAACAGGTTTTCATGCACATCCAGGCTTGCGAAAATGCCGCGCTCTTCGGGGCAGTAGCCAATGCCCAGCCGTGGAATATGGTGCGGCTTCATGGAAAGCGTTTCCTGGCCGCTAATGACAATGGAGCCGGTGCGCCGCCCCACCATGTTCATCATGGCTTTCAGCGTAGTGCTACGTCCTGCACCGTTGCGGCCCAGCAGCGTCACCAGCTCGCCCTGCCTTACATCAAAATTGACCCCGTGAAGAATGTGCGACTCGCCGTAAAAGGCGTGCAGGTCTTTGACTCTGAGCATTTCCCGGGATTGATACCGGGCGGTGGGTTCGGTGGCTACGGCGTTGGCAGTCATCATGCGCTCGCCCTCTCTTCAGCGGCGTCACTGCCCATGTAGGCCTCACGCACCAGCGGGTTATTCGAAACGCTCTGATAGTCGCCTTCTGCCAGCACCGCGCCACGGGCAAGCACGGTGATCTGATCGCACAAACGGCTCACCACGCTCAGGTTGTGCTCTACCATCAGGACCGTACGCCCGGCGGATACCCGTTTGATCAGCGCCACAATGCGATCAACATCTTCCGCACCCATTCCTTGGGTGGGTTCATCGAGCAGCATCATCACCGGGTCCAGCGCCAGCGTTGTGGCCACTTCCAGTGCGCGCTTGCGGCCATAAGGCATTTCCACGGTCAGCGTGTCGGCGTACTCCCGCAGGCCCACTTCCTCAAGCAGCGCCAAGGCACGCTCATTAAGATGATCAAGCGACTTTTCCGATTTCCAGAAGTGGAAGGAGGTGCCCAACTGGCGCTGCAAAGCGACGCGAACATTTTCAAGCGCGGTCATATGGGCAAACACGGCGGAGATTTGAAACGAACGCACCAGTCCAAGACGGGCAATCTGGTTGGATTTAAGCGAGGTGATCGGCTTACCGCGATACATAATTTCGCCCCGCGTAGGGGGAAGAAACTTGGTAAGTAAATTGAATACCGTAGTTTTACCAGCGCCGTTGGGGCCAATCAGGGCATGGATATGCCCTTCCTGCACGCTTAGATTGACATCATCCACTGCCGTAAAGCCGCGGAACTCTTTGGTCAGCCCTCGCGTTTCGAGAACTGGTCCTGTAGAGATAGTGGGTGCACTCATTTAGTGACAGGCCTCTTATTGTTCTTATCGTAATGGTGCTGATCGATTATGGGCTGACGTTTCCTCAACCCCAGCTGCTTTTATAAAGTTATTGAGTCAACGTTGTTATTATTGTTAGCTGGCAACCTATCTTTACCTTTACGTAAAGCTTAAGTGCAAACTAGCAACCTCTGGCGTGCAATTACAATTACAACTTTGGTCTACAAAACGTAACGTTCAATTTGAAGTTGATCTAAATGTTTTATTTAACAACAGCCTATAAATTAATATCTATAAGTAGCGCGAAACAATGAATTCTTTACGTTAACGTCAACTTGTTTTAGCCTCATGAGCTGTGTTCCATGGAACAGTCCCTTTCAAGAGAATCAGGCTAATGAGCAAAACCTACTCGATCAGCGAACTGGCCAGCGAGTTTGACGTGACCACGCGCAGCATCCGTTTTTATGAAGATCAGGAGCTGCTGCACCCGGCTCGCCGGGGCCAAACGCGCATCTACAGCAGCAAGGATCGTGTACGGCTAAAGCTCACCCTGCGCGGCAAGCGGCTGGGCCTGTCTCTGGCAGAAATTCGCGAACTCTTCGAGCTTTGGGATGAAACCAGAAGCGGCAGCGAAAAGCAGCTACATCTCATGCTGAGCAAAATTACTGAGCGCCAGGCGGCCCTTGAACAGCAAATGAAAGATATCACCATGGTGCAGCTGGAGCTGGAAAGCGCCGAGATCCGCTGCCGCCAAGCGCTTGAAGAGCTACACGAAAAACAGAGTGACGAAGAGCGCGCCAAGACCCCTTCGTCTGCCTCTTAATATTTCAGACGCGCATTAGCTATTTCATTAACTGTCCCAGTAACTATCCCATTAACTGTCTTACTAACTATTTAACTAACGCTCTCATTACCTCTCTAACAATGTCTCAATAAACAGGTGATTGATCATGTTTTCTCTCTACTCAGAACTCAATTTCGGCCTGGATGACGAAATGAACATGCTGCGCGAGCAGGTCAACGCCTTTGCCGCCAGCGAAATTGCCCCGCGTGCCGCAGAAATCGATCGAAACAACGAGTTCCCTAACGACCTCTGGCGCAAGTTTGGTGATATGGGACTGCTGGGGATTACCGTTTCTGAAGAGGATGGCGGCAGCGGTATGGGTTATCTTGCCCACTGCATCGCCATGGAAGAAATCTCCCGGGCCAGCGCGTCTGTGGCGCTGTCTTATGGCGCGCACTCCAACCTGTGCGTGAACCAGATCAAGCGCAACGCTTCACCCGAGCAGAAAGCCAAATACCTGCCCAAGTTAATCAGCGGCGAGCACGTGGGCGCGCTTGCCATGTCAGAACCCGGTGCGGGCTCGGACGTGGTCTCCATGCAGCTGCGCGCCAAGAAAGCGGGCGACAAATACATCCTTAACGGCAACAAAATGTGGATTACCAACGGCCCGGATGCGGATGTGTTGGTGGTCTATGCTAAGACCGACCCGGAAGCGGGTTCCAAAGGCATTACCACTTTTTTAATCGAAAAAGGCATTCCGGGGTTCTCTACGGCGCAGAAGCTCGACAAGCTGGGCATGCGGGGCTCCAACACCTGTGAGCTGGTATTTCAGGATTGCGAAGTGCCTGCTGAGAACGTACTGGGCGAGGAAGGCAAAGGGGTGCGTGTACTGATGAGCGGCCTGGATTACGAGCGAACCGTACTGGCCGCGGGGCCAGTGGGCATCATGCAGGCTGCCATGGATGTCGTGATGCCTTATATCCATGAACGCAAACAGTTCAATCAGTCAATTGGTGAGTTCCAGCTGGTGCAGGGCAAAGTCGCGGATATGTACACCACGCTCAATGCCTGCCGCGCCTACCTTTATGCCGTTGCCGCCGCCTGCGACCGCGACCAGACATCACGCAAGGATGCCGCGGGCGTCATCCTTTACTGTGCTGAAAAAGCCACGCAGGTGGCGCTGGATTCCATTCAGCTACTTGGCGGTAATGGGTATATCAACGAATACCCCACCGGGCGGCTGCTGCGCGATGCCAAGCTGTATGAAATTGGTGCAGGCACCAGCGAGATTCGGCGAATGCTGATTGGCCGTGAACTCTTCACCGAAAGCAAGTAGGGGCGCGCCATGAGCATGATTAACAGCCAGGTTAATCCTAGAAGCGATCTGTTCCAGGCCAACGCGGACGCGATGCTTCGTGAAGTGAGCAAGCTGCGTGAGCTAAATGCCACAATCGCCCAGGGCGGCGGCATCAAGGCCCGCGAGCGCCATGAAAGCCGGGGCAAGCTGTTTGCCCGCGACCGGATCGACCACTTGATTGACGAAGGCTCGCCCTTTCTGGAATTTTCGGCTCTTGCCGCCCACCAGGTATATGAAACCGAGGTACCGGCGGCGGGCGTGATTACCGGTATTGGCCGGGTAACCGGCGTTGAGTGCGTGATTGTAGCCAACGATGCCACGGTCAAGGGCGGCACCTACTTTCCGCTCACCGTTAAAAAGCATATTCGCGCTCAGGATATCGCCCGCAAGCATCGTTTGCCGTGCATTTACTTGGTGGATTCAGGTGGCGCCTTTCTTCCCCGCCAGGATGAGGTGTTCCCCGACCGCGACCACTTCGGGCGTATCTTCTATAACCAGGCCACGATGTCTGCCGAGGGCATCCCGCAAATTGCCGTGGTGATGGGCTCGTGCACCGCAGGCGGCGCCTATGTGCCGGCCATGGCCGACGAATCGATCATCGTTAAAGAGCAAGGCACGATCTTTCTGGGTGGCCCGCCGCTGGTGAAAGCCGCTACCGGCGAGAGCATTAGCGCAGAAGCGCTAGGCGGCGCCGATGTGCATGCCAAGGTAAGCGGCGTGGCTGATCACTACGCCGAAAACGACCTGCATGCCCTGCAGCTGGCACGTGCCTGCGTTTCACGCCTGAACTGGCAAAAGCGTGGGAGGCTTGCTATGCAGGCACCAGAGCCGCCCAAGCTCGACCCATCTGAGCTTTACGGCATTGTGGGCACCGATCTTAAAAAGCCCTTTGATGTTCGCGAAGTGATCGGCCGGATTGTCGATGCCTCCAACTTTGACGAATTCAAGCGCTACTACGGCGATACCCTGATCACCGGCTTTGCGCATATTCATGGCCATCCGGTAGGCATCGTGGCCAATAATGGCGTGCTGTTTTCAGAAAGCGCGGTAAAAGGCGCCCACTTTATTGAGCTATGTGCGCAGCGCAAAATTCCACTGGTTTTCCTGCAGAACATTACCGGCTTTATGGTGGGCTCCAAGTACGAGCACGAAGGCATTGCCAAGCATGGTGCCAAGTTGGTCACCGCCGTGGCGTGCGCCAAGGTGCCCAAGTTCACCGTGTTGATCGGCGGAAGCTTCGGGGCCGGCAACTACGGCATGTGCGGGCGGGCTTATGATCCTAACCTCTTATTCATGTGGCCCAACGCGCGTATTTCCGTGATGGGCGGAGAGCAGGCCGCAGGCGTCCTCGCTCAGGTTAAGCGCGAACAGTATGAGCGCGAAGGTCGCGAATGGAGCAAAGAGGAAGAAGAGGCCTTCAAGCAACCTACTCGGGAACAGTACGAGCATCAGGGCCACCCTTACTACGCCAGCGCTCGGCTGTGGGACGACGGCGTGATTGACCCGCTGCAAACTCGCGATGTGCTCGGCCTTTCGTTAGCCGCGGCGATGAATGCCGAGATTGAAGAGACGCGCTTTGGCGTGTTCCGGATGTAGAGGGCACACCATGACTTATTCGACACTGACGATTGAGAACGGCGTTGCGCGGCTCACGCTAAACCGTCCAGAGGTTCATAACGCCTTTGACGATAGTTTGATCGCTGAGCTAAACGAGCATTTAACAAAGCTGCATCTACTTGCTGAAGCGGGCGATGTACGGGTCGTCGTATTGAGTTCTGAAGGCAAAAGCTTCTCGGCCGGTGCGGATTTGAACTGGATGAAGCGCATGGTCGATTACGATCTGAAAGACAATCTTGCCGATTCGCGCAAGCTTGCCCAACTGATGCACTGCCTGGATACGCTGCCCTGTCCCACACTGTGCCGGGTGCAAGGCGCGGCGTTTGGCGGCGCGGTGGGGCTTGCCGCTTGCTGCGATATTGTCATTGCCTCCCAGCAGGCCAAATTCTGCCTCTCGGAAGTCAAGATCGGGCTTTCGCCTGCCGTCATCAGCCCTTACGTACAACGCGCACTGGGCGTACGCCAGATGCGCCGCTATGCGCTAAGCGCTGAAGTGATGAATGCCCCAACGGCGCTTGAGCTGGGTCTGGCTCATCAGGTCGTGGAGCACGACTCACTCGATAGCGCGGTGAAGGCAATGCTCGATACTCTGCTGGCAGGCTCTCCCCAGGCGCAGCGGGCCACCAAAGCACTATTGGCGACCGTTAGCCAGTCGCCAGATAGTGACGCCACGCGGGAACAAACCTGTCAGGTGATTGCCAAGCTGCGGGTGAGTCAGGAAGGTCAGGAAGGGTTGGCAAGTTTTTTTGAAAAACGTCGCCCTGCCTGGAATCAACGTTCCGATACCCAACAACAATAGTGCCGCGGAGCCCCGTTTATGACTTCTGAAATGAACAAGTTCGACACTCTACTGGTGGCTAACCGCGGCGAGATTGCCTGCCGAGTAATGCGCACCGCCCGCCGGATGGGGCTTAAAACCGTTGCGGTTTATTCTGATGCCGATGTCAACGCCCACCACGTACGCGAAGCCGATGAGGCCATCCGCTTAGGCCCCGCCGCCGCGCGAGAAAGTTATTTGAATATCGACGCGGTCATTGAGGCCGCCAAACGCACCGGCAGTGGCGCTATCCACCCAGGCTACGGCTTTCTCTCCGAGAATGGCAGCTTCGTTAGTGCCTTGGAGCAGGCGGGCATCATCTTTGTCGGCCCGCCCGCCTCGGCCATTGCTGCCATGGGTGATAAATCTGCGGCCAAGGCACGCATGGCCAATGCGGATGTGCCGCTAGTGCCGGGCTACCATGGCGATAATCAGGATGATGCCCTGCTTTTTGAGGAGGCCGACAAGATTGGCTACCCGGTCATGCTGAAAGCCAGCGCCGGTGGTGGTGGCAAAGGCATGCGCGTCGTCGAGAAAAGCGCAGCCTTTCAAGCCGCACTCGAAGGCTGCCGACGTGAATCCAGGGCGGCGTTCGGCGATGACCGTATGTTGATTGAAAAATATCTGGTCCAGCCCCGCCATGTGGAAGTACAGGTATTTTGTGATGCCCACGGCAACGGGGTTTATCTGTTCGAGCGCGACTGTAGCGTTCAGCGCCGCCATCAAAAGGTTCTCGAAGAGGCCCCCGCCCCCGGCATGACGCTTGAACTGCGCCAGGCCATGGGTAATGCGGCCGTGCGTGCCGCCCAAGAGATCGGCTATGTAGGCGCGGGTACTGTCGAGTTTCTTCTCGATGCCGATGGTTCGTTCTACTTTATGGAGATGAACACTCGCCTGCAGGTCGAGCACCCGGTGACCGAAATGATTACCGGGCAGGACCTGGTCGAATGGCAGCTACGCGTGGCCATGGGTGAGCCACTGCCCTGCACTCAGGACGAGCTGACCATTACCGGGCACAGCTTTGAGGCTCGGATTTATGCTGAAGACCCGGATCAGGATTTTCTGCCCGCCACCGGGCAGCTCACTCGCTTTACGCTGGATTTAGCGGGAGCAGGTTTGCAGAGTGATCAGGTACGCCTGGATAGCGGCGTCGAGAGCGGTGATACGGTGTCCATGCATTACGACCCCATGCTCGCCAAGCTGATTGTGCACGGCGTGGATCGTAACGCGGCGCTGGCCACCCTTAACCGGGCGCTCGCCGCGCTGGATGTACAGGGTGTGATCACCAACCGGGCCTTTTTGCAGCGCCTGGCGACACACCCCGCCTTCAAGAATCTGGAGTTGGATACGCGATTTATCGAGCGCCATGAGGCAACGCTGTTTGCCTCGCACAACTACGCGCCGGAAGATTACGCCAGTGCCGCGCTGGTGGGCCTGCACCAGCTTACTCAAGAGAGGGAAAGCGCCTCCCCCTGGGATCGCCACGACGGCTTTCGCCTTAATGCACCCCATACGGTGCGTATCGCCTTGAGTGACCCCAAGTCTTCTCAGTCATCCGAGAATGAGAGCCCCCTGGTGGTCGTGGAAGGCCAGCGTAACCCCGGTGAGCAGAGTTGGCGCTTAACCGTTAATGGGCAAACCTTTAGTGCCAGCCTGACGTCCTTAACCGGTGATGCGGTGGCTATCACGCTTGATGGGCATCGTCGCCGCTTGCAGGTCCAGCGAGACGGCAATGTATTAATTCTGGTCGATCCTGATGGCGAAACACGCCTGGTTTGGCAACGTATGGACGCCGTTGACCATGGCCAGCATGAAGTTCAGGCGAGCTTTACCGCGCCGATGCATGGCACCGTGGTGGCGCTGCTGGTTGAAGCCGGGGCAAGCGTTGAAAAAGGCATGCCGCTAATGGTGATGGAGGCCATGAAAATGGAGCACACCATGTCCGCCCCAGCCAATGGCCAGGTGGAAAACTTTCACTTCAAGGCAGGCGACACTGTCAGCCAGGGTGATGTGCTGCTCGACTTTGCCCCCAGCGAATAAGGAGCCTAACCATGCCACTGCGCCACTCTAACCTCCCCCAGCGCGTACGCCTGTTTGAAATGGCCCCCAGAGACGGCTTGCAGAACGAACCGGGGGCTATGGTACCTACCGAAACCAAGATCGAGCTGATTCATCGGCTTGCCAATGCAGGTATCCGCTATATCGAGGCGGCAAGCTTCGTCTCGCCCAAATGGGTACCGCAAATGGGGGATGCCGTTGAGGTCATGCGCGGTATCAGTCGCGAGCCCGGCGTGGTGTATTCAGCACTGACGCCCAATCTTCAAGGGTTTGAAAACGCCCTGGCCGCAGGCGTTGAAGAGGTCGCGGTGTTTGGTGCCGCCTCGGACTCTTTCTCGCAAAAGAACATCAATTGCTCGATTGCCGAATCCCTCAAGCGCTTTGAGCCTGTGCTGAACCGCGCCTTGGATGCCGGCGTGCGCGTACGCGGCTACGTTTCCTGCGTGCTGGGCTGCCCCTATGAAGGCGATATTGCCCCCCAGAGCGTAGCCCAGGTTGCCCGTGCCCTGCATGACATGGGCTGCTATGAAATATCGCTGGGCGACACGATTGGGGTGGGCACGCCGCTGGCCGCCAAGCGGATGATTGATGCGGTTGGTCAACAGGTGCCCGTTGATCAACTGGCCGCGCACTTTCACGATACCTATGGCATGGCGATCGCCAATCTTTACGCGGTGATGGAAGAAGGCGTTAGCGTGATTGATGCGGCAACCGCAGGCTTGGGTGGCTGCCCTTATGCCAAGGGCGCCTCGGGTAATGTGGCCACCGAAGACGTACTCTATCTTCTTGAAGGGCTGGGTATTGAAACAGGCATCAACCTTGAGGCTGTGCTGGAAACCGGCTATTGGATGACGAGTCAGTTAGGCCGCAAACCCGGCTCGAAAGTGGCCCTGGCCAGAGGCAACTGCCCACAATAAATTTCTAAATGCAGTCCATTCGATCAGACAATAAAAACATTCGGAGAGACATCATGGCGCTACAGGCACCCGACCTATCTACCCAAGCACTATCTACTCAAACCGTATCTACCCAACCCCTGCCCAGCTATACCAGCAGCACGGCGGATAAACCGCTTCTCGGCATGACCATTGGCGATAAATTTGACCAGATTGCCGCCCAGTATCCTGATAACGATGCGTTGATTGTGCTGCATCAAAATATTCACTGGAACTACCGCGAGCTCCATGAAGAGGTGAACCGCTGCGCACGTGCCCTGCTGGCCATAGGCGTACAGCATGGCGATCGGGTCGGCATGTGGGCGCCTAACTGCGCAGAATGGACATTGACCCAGTTCGCAACGGCCAAAATCGGTGCCATTTTAGTGAATATCAACCCGGCCTACCGCACCCATGAGCTCGAGTACGCGCTCAACCAATCCGGGGCGCGTTTTCTGGTCTGCGCGGATAAATTCAAGAGTTCAGACTACCGCGGCATGCTTTATGAATTGGCGCCGGAGCTTCAAACTAGCACCGAAGGCCAGCTTAAATCGCAAAAACTGCCTCAGCTTGAGTGTGTGATCAACTTAAGCGCGGACAAACACAGCGGCATGTGGCGCTGGAGCGATCTTATGCAGGAGGCAAGCAAGGTTAGCCAAACCGATGTCAACGACCTTCAGGCCACGCTACAGTTTGATGACGCGATCAATATTCAATACACCTCGGGTACCACCGGCTTTCCCAAGGGCGCCACGCTTTCTCACCATAATATTCTCAATAACGGTTTTTTTGTCGCCGAGAGTATGGGGTTTACCAGCCAGGATCGTCTGGTCATTCCGGTACCGCTTTACCACTGCTTTGGCATGGTGATGGGCAACCTGGGTTGCATGACCCATGGGGCGGTGATGATTTACCCCGATGAAGGCTTCGACCCCGGCAAGGTGCTCAAGGCGGTGCACGAACAGAAAGCCACGGCGCTTTATGGTGTACCTACCATGTTTATCGCCGAGCTGGATCACCCCGATTTTGCCGCAACCGACCTCTCCACGCTGCGTACCGGCATCATGGCAGGCTCCATTTGTCCGGCCGAGATCATGAAGCAGGTCATTAACAAGATGAACATGAAGGGCGTGCAGATCGCCTACGGCATGACCGAAACCAGCCCGGTTTCCACCCAAACCGGCGCAAATGACAGCATTGAAAAACGGGTTTCTACTGTAGGCCGCACTCAGCCGCACCTGGAAACCAAGATTGTCGACCCCGGCAACGGCGGCATTCTGCCCCGTGGCGAGATTGGGGAGCTGTGCACCCGAGGGTACAGCGTGATGCTCAAATACTGGAACAATGAGCAGGCGACATTGGATGCCATTGATAACGCAGGCTGGATGCATACCGGCGACCTGGCCACTATGGATGACGAAGGCTACGTGCAGATCGTTGGGCGCATCAAGGATATGGTGATTCGTGGAGGCGAGAACGTCTACCCCAAAGAAATCGAAGAGTTCCTGTATACCCATCCGGCAATTTCCGATGTTCAGGTAACCGGCGTGCCGGACAAGAAATATGGCGAAGAGCTGGTGGCCTGGGTAAAACTGAGCAGCACGGCGGGAGAGATCACCGGCGAGGATCTGCGGGAATTTTGCAAGGGCAAGATCACTCATTTCAAGATCCCTCGCTATTTCAAATTCGTTGATGAATTCCCCATGACCGTGACCGGTAAAATTCAGAAGTTCAAGATGCGTGAAATCTCGATTCAGGAGCTGGGTCTGGGCCAAGAGTCTTCTTCATGACCTCGGCGCAACTGGCGGCGCATTACCAACAAGGGCTTCGCGATGCCGAGGTGCTGGCGCAGATTCAAAGCCACTACCCGGCGGGCCCTACGCTGCACCAGCTTGCCCCACTGGATCAGCTACATATTGGCGGGTTGAGCGCTTCTAAACGGTTACTTGGCTTACTTGAACCGGCGACTCACCCGCGCGTGCTGGATATTGGCGCAGGCCTTGGGGGGCTGATGCGCCAGGGCGCGGCAATGGGCTTTCAGATGACCGGCCTGGATATTACTCATCGCTTTAGCACGCTTAATAAGGCAATAAGCGCACTGACCGCGTCATCGGGTTCGCCGCTTTATTGGATAACCGGTGATGCTTGCACTATGCCGTTTGCTAATAACACTTTCGATGCGCTGCTCTTTCAACATAGCCTTTTGAATATGCCCGACGTATCCAGAGTGCTGAGCGAGAGCCACCGGGTATTGCGCCCCGGCGGGAAACTGGTCATGCATGAAGTAGTGAGTGGGCCTAACCCAGGCACACTGCGTTACCCGGTCCCCTGGGCGGCCACGTCTGAGCATTCCCATCTGAACGACCATTTTGCTTTGAAAGCGCTATTGGATGAGAGCGGCTTTACCCTGGAACATGACGTGGATTGGAGCGACATCGCCCTTGAATGGCGCGAGCGTCAGCGGGGTAAGGAGCAAACCACCCAGGCTCCCATACTCTCCCCAAGGTGGGTATTCGGTGATCGTTTTCTGGAAATGGGGAAAAACCTCGTACTTAATCTCAAATCAGGTGCAATTAACTTGGTAGAAATACGCGCCTGTTGCTAAGCTAGTGGGGATAATAATTAAGGCCAAGGATGAGGAATACCCATGAAACGCTTGGCTGGCGTTATACTGTTCAGTGTTATCGGCTCTTCTCTACTTAATGTGGTAGCCACTGCCAACGACACGGGGCCGACTGTCTCTTATGCCGCGCCTGATGGCGAAATGATGCAATTGGATAACGGCGTCATACTCGAAGGCAGCGATTTAAGCAGTCTTGATACCTACACGTCGGGGTTTCGCCTCACGGCGGGTTTTAGCCCCTGGCAGCTTCCTCGTCTTGATATCGGTGCTGAAATCGCTTACCGCGAAAGCGAAGAAGTCCCCATTGCCTCCAGTATGTCACCTTTAATCATGGATACCTTGAGTCTGGGTGGCGCCATCATCGCCGGGATTCGCTTGGGCGCCTTTAGCGTGTACGCCAAATCAGGCCTTACTGAATGGCGTGGCGATACCGACCAACCGCAAGGCGCTGATGAAGGCGGCACTGCCTGGCTGCAAGGCTTTGGTGCCACTGTCACCATCAACCGCCTGATCACCCGGCTGGAGTACGAACGCGTCGATGCGCCAACGTTAAGTCACCTCAACCATGTAAGCGCATCGCTGCATCTGCCGTTTTAATTTAGCCTCTTCAAAGCTTACCGCTGGCCTTCTTCAGGCGGCGTCCACACCGGCACATCCTCACGCCTGGGTTCGTGCCACTCCTGGCTCATGGCAATATTCAACGACTCCTCGAGCTTCATAAACAGCTCGCCATAGCGCGGGCTAAAGCTGATACCGCCTTCGATCTCTTTCCAGGCCTCAAACAGCTCATCTTCGTGGGCTTCTTCGTTTTGAACAAACGACCAGGTCATCTGTTTTGCGCGCATGGGATGCACGCCCATGGCAGTCAGTGCGTGGCCGCCAAGTTCCAGTGCTGAATGGTAGGTCTCGCTGACCACATCATCGGCTCCGGCGTCGCGCAGCTGATAACCATGGCCACGGTCAAAGGCGCGGGCCAGTATCCACACATTGGGGTAGTAATGTTTTACATGTCGGATCATTTGTACTGCGCGCTCACGATCATCAATGGCAACTACCAGCAGCCGGGCATTCTCGATACCTGCCTGCTCTAGAAAGTCTGAGCGGCTGGCATCGCCAAAATAGCTTTTGATATTGATGCGCCGAGAGTTTTCGATCTGTTCATTTTCCAGGTCCAGCACCACCATTGGGATGTTATTCGCCCGTAGCAGGCGGCAGACAATTTGCCCAAATCGCCCGACCCCGGCCACGATAACCGGCGCCTGTTCTTCAATGTCATCGGCGTCGCGGTCATTCTCTTTATCGCTACGATAACGTGGCAACACCAGGCGGTCATAAGCGATAAATAAAAGCGGCGTTAAAAACATCGAAAGCGCCACCACCAGGGAGAGAATTTGCGCAGTATCGGATGGGATGACGCTGCTTTGTACACTGTAGGTTAGCAACACAAACCCAAATTCCCCGGCTTGAGCCAGGCTCAGCGCAAACAGCCAGAAGTTACTCCCACGGATCTTAAACAGCCAGGCAAGCACCAACAATACGATGGCTTTAACCGCGATGACCGTTATACCCAAGGCAACGACGGTGACCCACTCAGCCGCCAATACTTCAAAATTAATTCCGGCGCCCACGGTAATAAAGAAAAGCCCTAACAAAAGCCCTTTAAATGGCTCGATATTGGCTTCCAGCTCATGCTTGAACTCGCTATTGGCAAGTACCACGCCAGCTAAAAACGCTCCTAATGCAGGTGACAGATTCACCAGGCTCATCAATGCGGCAATGCCGATCACGATCATAAGCGCGGTAGCGGTAAATATTTCCCGCAGCCCGGCCCCGACCACATAACGAAAAAGCGGCGGCCCAAGGTAATAGCCACCGGCAATAACGGCCGCCACGGCACCGATCACCACCAGGGCATGGACCCAGCCGGACAGGTGCGCCACCAGATTGAAGCTGCTGTGGTCATCTACGCCGCCAGCCCCCATTAACTCAGGTAGCGCCAGCAGCGGAATCAGCGCCAGCATGGGAATAACGGCGATATCCTGAAATAACAGAACGGAAAAGGCGCTGCGACCACCTTCGGTCTTGGCGAGCCCCTTCTCGTTGAGGGTTTGCAGCACAATCGCTGTAGAGGAAAGCGCAAATATCAGCCCTACTGCTAGCGCCGTCTGCCAGACCAGACCCAGCCAGAAGGCGATAAGGGAACCGGCGACGGCGGTAACGACCACCTGCAGGCCACCAAGCCCCACCAGCCGTACCCGCATGGCCCATAGACTTTTAGGATCAAGCTCCATGCCTACCAAAAAGAGCATCATTACCACACCAAATTCAGCAAAGTGCTGAATGGTATTGGTCTCCTGCCCTACCAGGCCAAATACCGGACCGATGGCAACACCTGCCACGAGATAGCCCAACACTGACCCCAGCCCAAAGCGTTTGGCCAGTGGCACCGCGATGACTGCCGCCAAAAGGTAGACAAATGCTTGAATAAAATAGGCCGTCATGCCCCGCTCCTTAGATCCAGATAGCCGTATAGTAGTCTATTACCGCTTTCGAATAATCCACTTCGTTTTAATCTCAACATCTTCAAGTGCTTGACTTTTCCATCATTCAATATACTGTACTAGTACGCTAGTACACCATTACGTTAACGGTCCATGTTCATGTCTACCGATTACTCGTCATTAAATGCTCTCTCTTCGCCTGATACCTATCAGGCTGAGTTAATTGATTACCTATTGGCAATGGATAGCCCGGACGCTATGCATGAGACGCTTAACCGCCTGCTGACACCTGCGGAATATCAGGAAATTAGCAAGCGACTGCAAATTTTTAACTTGCTGCGTGACGGCGTACCTCACCGCAGGATTGCGGAAATCCTAGGCGTGGGAATTGCTACCGTCTCCCGCGGTTCACGTGCGCTCGGTACTTCACCCTCGACACTGGAGCGCTGAATCATGATGAACCAGACAACGACCCAATCCGCTACCGGTCCGCGTCCTTTTACTCTGCCGCGTAAGCCCCACTATGTCACGCTGGCTGCAGACTGCGATTTTTTTGCGCTGTTCAAGAAAATAGAGAGGCAGTTCGACACCTGCTATATGCTGGAGTCGCTTGGCGAAGATAGCCATATCGCCCGTCACTCCATCATTGGCTTTGACCCTGAATACACGATTTACGCCAACGGCCAAACGCTAAGTATTGAAGACCGTAAAGGTAGCGTCGAGCATTACCCAAGCGACAACCCTTATGAGCTGCTGCGTAGCCTGATACCCCAGAATATTATCTCGCGGAAATATGCCGGCGGGCTAAGCGGCTATCTGGGCTACGATGCCATGCAGTATTTCGAACCCACGCTTTCGCTAAAAGCCAGTGCCGACTTCGATACGTTTCGATTCGGGCTCTACAAGGACGGCTTGATTCTCGACAAGATGACCGGCGAGGTGACCTACTTCTATTACGACCACAGCCGCTTTGAGTTTCTGCAATCGCTGATCGACGCCGACAACGAGCCAAACGGTGAGCTGAAAATCACTGCCCTTGGCGACACCATGAGCCAGGCAGAGCACGCCGCGGCGGTCGCGAAGGTTAAGCAGGATATTATTGACGGAAAAGTGTTTCAGTGTGAGGTGGGCTTTAAAAAGCGCTTTCGTGTTGAGGGCGATACGGTCGCTCTGTACGACCAGCTTCGAACCATTAACCCTTCACCCCAGATGTACTACATGAAGTTTGGCGAACAAAAGCTGATCGGCGCAAGCCCTGAGCTTCTTTTCCGCCTGCGCCAGGGAGAAATGGAAACATTTCCTCTGGCCGGCACCACCACACGTGGCCGTGATGCTCAAGAAGACACCCAATTGGCCAGGGCGCTATTGAATGATCCTAAAGAGATTGCCGAGCACAACATGATCGTCGATCTACACCGCAATGATATTGGACGGGTTGCCCAGTTTGGCACGGTAAAGGTGCGCAGCCTCATGGATATCAAGCGCTTTAGCCACGTTCAGCATATTTCCAGCGAAATTGTGGGCATTATTGCCGAGGGCGAAGACATGTTTAGCGCCCTGGCCAGCAATTTCCCTGCTGGAACGCTCACCGGCGCACCCAAGATTGAAGCCATGAAAATTATCGATGATCTGGAAACCGACGGCCGAGGCCCTTACGGCGGTGCGGTGGGCCAGTTCTCGTTTAACGGCGACTGCACCTTTGCCATTCCTATCCGTACCGTGTTTGTGAACGGCGAGCGGGCTTATGTACAAACCTGCGGCGGCAACGTGTTTGATAGTAACGCTGACGATGAGTATGAAGAGATTCGGCGTAAATTTGCCGGCACGCGCAAAGCCTTGGCCCCCTTTATGGAATCGGAGAACCCAGCATGAAAGTGTTGATCATCGATAACTACGATTCATTTACCTACAACCTGTATCAGTTTATTGGCGAGATTCTCACCACGGAAAAAAACCGTGGCTCGCTTAGCGACTTTGACATTATCGTGGAGCGCAACGACCAGATTGAATTTGCCGATATTGTCGCGATGGCACCGGACCGCATCATTATCTCCCCTGGCCCTGGTTCACCGGATGATCCGCGTTACTTTGGCGTATGTGCCGAGGTGATTAAAGAGCTGGGTAAAACCACACCCCTACTGGGCGTTTGCTTAGGCATGCAGGGCATTGTGCATGTGTTTGGTGGCAAGGTGGTAAAAGCGCCGTTACCCATGCATGGCAAGATCAGTCCGGTTACCCATGACCAACAGTCAGTATTCATGGGCGTGCCCGACCAGCTTGAGGTCATGCGCTACCACTCGCTGATTGCTCACGCCGACTCATTGCCCGACTGCCTGCAGGTTACCGCCGCCGTAGGCACTCTAAATGTCGATGCGTTTGAACAGCGCACCCAGTGGGGCGCATCAGGCGAGTTTGAGCTAATGGGAGTCAAGCATCGCGACTACCCGATTCATGGCATTCAGTTTCATCCGGAATCCTTCGCCACAGAAGGCGGCAAGGAGCTGATTGCCAACTTTCTTCTCACCCCCTGATGGTTAATGCTATTTAAACCATAAAAAATGCTGAATATCGCCTTGAGGCAATATTCAGCATATAGCACATCTATTTTACTTCTGGCTTAACGTACGACTGGCTTAACGGCCCTTGCCCTCATCACCCAAGGTAAACGAGGGCGGGTCGCTTGCTGGAAAGGTGTCATCAACCATCTCATCGATATCGCTTTCCGTCTTTCCGCCGTTCATTTGATCCGCTGAGTAAACCGTATAGTTATCGGCAATTTGCCACTGACCATCAACCTCTTTCAGGTCATGCCTTTCAAGCCAGATACAGCTACCGTCTGCTTTTTTTAACTCGACTTTTGTTTCAGCACTTGCATCTGAAACGGTACCTAACGTGCTCCCATCCTGGGTATAGATAGTGGCATCCTGAAGCTCACTTTGCGCCATCTGAAGATCCTCCATTGATAGACAAGTATCAACACCTTAGTTGGCATCTTACCGATTGGGCAAGGTCGTTGAGGCAATTTTACCTTATCGCAACATTCTGATTATACAATATGATTCACTTAGCGCTTTGATTTGGGCCTGGAAGCATTGCCACGGGCAGACGGCTTGCCCGGCCCTGGCCGCCCTTTCCCTGCTTGCTTGCTGCCGCGTTTGCTCTGACTGGCGGGCTTCCCAGTTGTTGCGGTTTTCGCCTTGGGGGATGCCTTACCGACAGCGGTCGGTTTACCTTTGCTACCTGCACGCGGTTTACCAGAAGCTGCCTTGCCCGAGCCACTGGTTTTCGCATTCCCGCCCGAGGAGCCCTTACGTGCATTCTGGTCACTTTGCACACGCGGCTTGGCTTTCTGCCTGGCGGGCTTTTGCGGTGCTGGAGCTGCCTCTGAGCTCTCGGTCAGCGCGACAATGGTGTCGATCTCTTTGGGCGTCAAATCACGCCAGTCACCCAACGCCAGCCCTTTAAGCGCTACGTTCATGATCCGGGTACGAATCAGTTGGGTAACCTCGTAACCAAAGTACTCGCACATGCGGCGAATCTGGCGGTTCAGGCCTTGTACCAGAGTAATCGTAAATACAAAGGTGGATACCTTTTCCACTTTGCACTTCTTGGTCACTTGACCCAGGATCGGTACGCCCTTCTGCATTCCCTCGACGAACTCATCGGTGATCGGCTTATTCACCGTCACCTGGTATTCTTTTTCGTGATTGTTGTTGGCGCGCAGGATCTTGTTAACCAGGTCACCGTTATTGGTTAAAAAAATCAGCCCCTGAGAGTCTTTGTCCAGTCGGCCGATGGGAAAGATGCGCGCGCCGTGCTTTACGAACTCAACGATATTGTCTTTTTCGCTGGATTCCGTGGTGCTCACGATGCCCACGGGCTTATTGAGTGCAATCAGGATCAAATCTTCTTCTTCCTGAGGCTCAATTTCCTGGCCGTTTACCTTTACCCGATCACCCGCAACGACCTGGTCGCCTGTAGTTGCCCGGCGGCCGTTGATCCACACATTGCCCTGTTCCACAAACCGGTCGGCCTCCCGGCGCGAGCACAGGCCGCTTTCACTGATGTATTTATTGATTCGGGTCGATTTTCGTAATGACATAACTCGCCGTAAGGCTAAAAGTGGTTAAAGGTGCCGTTAAAAAGAGGAGCCCGGCTGTTTTAAAAAGGAGACTTCTTCGTCGGTTGATGTTCGCCCCAGCAGCGCATTGCGATGCGGATAGCGGCCAAAACGGTCGATAATCGCCTTATGGCGAATTTCAAACGTCAGGTTGTCTTCCAACCCTGGCTGATCAAACAGTTCAAGCGCCAAGGCATGAATCGCTTTGGATTCACTGTGCATATAGGGCATATACAAGAAGTTGCGCTCCTCAGGGCTTAGCGTTGCATCTGCTTTTGCAGCAAGCGCCTCCTGGGCCAACCCAAGCGCCAGCGCATCCCAGGCAAAAGCGCGCGCTTCACCACGGTACATGTTGCGCGAAAATTGATCGAGCACAATGACTTCAGCCAAGCGGCCCCTTGGGGTATCCCGCCAATGGTAGCACTCACACCGGGCAACCTGGGCATGCAGTGTTCCAAACCGTGACACAATGGTACGGTCCATCTCGGGGTCTTTCTTGAACCACTGGGCAGGCGTTAGTTCTTCAAACCAGAAGTTCAGTACTGCTTGGGCATCTGGGTGCATTAGCCAGCTCCTTACGCGTGAATGGATACTGCCAGCAGTGGCTGGCAGTACCATAACTTCAATGGCCAGGCATTTAGCCTGTATTGCGTAGCCCGGCGGCAATGCCCGCCATTGTCACCATTAACGCCCGGGAAAGGTCGGCGCTAATCGCCCCGTCAGCGTCGCGGTTACGCTGTAAAAGCTCGGCCTGTAGGCCGTGCAGCGGATCAATGTAGGGGTTGCGTACATCAATGGCCTGGCGAATCAGAGGTGTATTCTCAAGAAGCTCTTCCTGCTGGAGAATATCCAAAAGTGCGCTTTCCAACCGCGCGAAGCGCTCGCGCAGTTCCTTGCCCAGCGCCTTTAACGAAGGCTCATCCACCAGGCGGTGCTCATAGTAAGCGGCAATCGCAGTATCGGCTTTGGCAAGCAGCATCTCCAGCATGTCCAGATAAGTGCCGAAAAACGGCCAGCGATTGCGCATTTCCTGAAGAACTTCCAGACCGCCGGGCTCTTCCAGGCGGCGGGCAAAGGCTTCACCGCTGCCTAGCCAGGCGGGAAGCATCAGGCGGATCTGTGTCCAGGCAAAAATCCAGGGAATGGCACGCAGCGTCTCGACCCCGCCATCCTGGCGCCGCTTGGCGGGCCTTGAGCCCAGCGGCAGGCGGCCAAGCGCGCCCTCCGGGGTTACCGCGCGGAAATAGGGTACGAAGTCCGGGTTTTCACGCACCACGCCGACATAACCTGCATGGGCAATGCTGGCAAGGTTGTCCATCTCTTCGCGCCACCGGGGCTCAGGCGCCGGGGGCGGCAAAAGTGTGGCTTCAAGCACCGCACAGGCGTAGATCTCCATGGAGCGCAGTGCGATATCCGGCTGGCCGAACTTGAAGCGAATCATCTCGCCCTGCTCGGTTACCCTGAGGCTTCCGTTTACCGAACCCGGCGGCTGGGAAAGAATCGCGGCGTGAGCGGGGCCGCCACCACGGCCAACCGTACCGCCACGACCGTGGAACAGGGTCAGATCCACGCCATGGCGCTCGCATACGTCAACCAGCGCCTCCTGGGCCCGGTACTGCGCCCAGGCGGCGGCGAGCTGGCCCGCATCCTTGGCGGAGTCCGAGTAGCCGATCATGACCTCCTGGCGATCGTGAATCAGCGCGCGGTACCCCGGCAGTGACAGCAGCTGTTCAATGACGCTGCCGGCGTGATCAAGATCATTAAGCGTTTCAAATAGCGGAGCAATGGGCAGTGTGGCCTGCCCGCCCACCTCTTTCATGAGCAGCGCCACGGTCAACACATCCGAAGGTTCGCCCGCCATGGAGATGATATAGGTGCCTAGCGCCTCAGTATGTTCTTGGGCAATCACCTTGAAGGTATCCAGCACCTCACGGGACTCGGCGGAGCACTCCCAGTGGCGTGGGATCAGCGGGCGTTTTGAGGCAAGCTCTTCAAGCAGAAACTCCTGACGCTTGGTTTCATCCCACTCTTGGTAGTGTCCGATGCCCAACGCGTCGGTCAGCTCTTCGATCACCTGGGCGTGGCGGCTGGCTTCCTGGCGCAGGTCCAGCTTGGTCAGGGAAACGCCAAACACCGCCACACGGCGCAACGTATCCAGCAACGAGCCATTGGCAATGGTATCCAGCCCCACATCGCACAAGGAGCGGTAGCAGGCCAACAGCGGCGCGTAGAGCTGGTCGCGAGTTTCAATAATGGGCCCGCCATCATAATTGCGGCCATCCAGCGCGGCCTTGGCCCAGTCGCGGGTCGCTTCCATCTTGAACAACAGCCGTTTAAGCAGCTCACGGTAGGGTTCGGCCACATCGCCCACTTCGGCTTTCAATGCGCTGTTGGCCTTCCACATGGAAAGCTCGGTCTTGAGCTGCTCAAGATCACGCAGGTAAAGGTCAGCCGCCATCCAGCGCCCTAACAGCAGCACTTCCCGGGTCACTTTTGCCGTGACGTTGGGATTACCGTCGCGGTCACCGCCCATCCATGAGGCATAGCGAATAGGCGCGGCATCCAGCGGCAGACGTTCACCAGCGGTTTCCAGCAACAGGTTATCCAGGTCGCGATGGAAGTCGGGTACCGCCTGCCAGAGCGAGTTTTCAATCACCGCGAAGCCCCACTTGGCTTCATCTACCGGCGTTGGCCGTTCATGGCGAATTTCATCGGTGTGCCAGGCCTGGCTAATCAGCTCTTCTAACCGGCCCTGGGCACGTATGCCCCGCTCCGGGTAGTCGCTGGAGCCTTCAATAGCGGTCAGGCATTCGTCAATGGCATCGTATTTTTGAATCAGCGTGCGGCGAATAACTTCCGTGGGGTGCGCCGTCAGTACCAGCTCGACACGCATTTTTGCCAGGGTTTCGACCAGCTTGCGCGGCGAACTGCCCGTCTGTTGGGCGCGTTCCAAAAGCTCACCCAGCGCCGGCTGAGAGCCGGGCTTATAATCCTCCACTCGGCGAAAACGCGCTCGGTAATGCTGCTCGGCAATATTGGCAAGGTTCAAGAACTGGTTGAAGGCACGGGTAACGGGCAACAGATCCCGCTCAGGTAGTTTGCGCAAATACTCGATCAGTTCACGCTGTTGCAGTGAATCCCCTTGGCGCCCCCGCTTGGCGTGCGCACGAATTGTCTCAATCTTATCGACAAATGCCTGACCCAAGTCGTCCGCAATCGTGCGGCCCAGGCTATCACCCAAAATACGTACATTATCGCGCAGCGATTCGTGTAGGTCGTGACTCATCGGCATGGCCTCCTAGCGGGTTCGCATCTTTATTAGGTTAATATGAGAAATATTATTCTTGGTCTTTGGCCGCCTGCCAGTGGGTCTCCATTTCCTCCAGTGAGGCCTTTCCCAGCGGGCGATGCGCAGTATTTAGCGCGTGCTCGACATAACGAAAGCGGCGTTCAAACTTGTCGTTGGTGCCGCGCAGGCATTGCTCCGGGTCGGCTTTCAGCTTACGGGCCAGGTTGGTCACTGCAAACAGCAGGTCGCCCACCTCTTCCTGGGCATGTCGCGTATCACCGGCGGCCAGGGCCTGCTCTACCTCGGCAAGCTCTTCACGAATTTTATCTACAACACCCTCAGCATCGGGCCAGTCAAAGCCAACCCGGGCGGCACGTTTGGAGAGCTTGGCGGCACGGCTCAATGCGGGCAGCGTACGGGGCACGTCATCCAGCACGGAAGGTGCATCAGCAGCACGCTCGGCGCGCTCTTCCGCCTTCAGTGACTCCCAACGGCGGTTAACCTGCTGGGTTTGTAGTTCTTCAGCGCTAACCCCTGGTGGCCTGCGCGAGCCAAGCGTGCCCTCTGGAAACACATGGGGATGGCGGCGCAGCATCTTGGCCGTCAGCGTATGCACGATATCGTGAAAATCGAACCGCTGCTCTTCTGCGCCAAACTGGGCGTAATACACCACTTGAAACAGCAGGTCGCCAAGCTCTCCGGGCAGTTCGTCAAAAGCGCGCCGCTCAATGGCATCGGCGACCTCATAGGCCTCTTCCAAGGTATGTGGCACGATACTGTCCCAGCCCTGCTGGATATCCCACGGGCAGCCTTGTTCCGGGTCGCGCAAGACCTGCATCAGGGTCAGCAGATCATCCAACTCATAGCGCATTATCCACCCCCCCGGCCCGTATCTTTTTCGGGGTCTGCGTTTCGCAGGCGGCGCACTTCGGTCACGTTCGGCAGCTGCTGAATACGCGAGAAGAGCCGTCCCAGCGATTCAAGGCCGTCCACCTCCAGAGTGATGCGTAAACGGGCAATACCTTCATCGGTATCAGTGAGGGTATTTACCGCGAGAACGTTTACCTTTTCATTACCTAGAAGCCCCGTTACATCACGCAGCAGCCCCGAGCGGTCCCAGGCCTGAATTTCGATGGTCACCGGGTAGCGTGTATACGCTCGCTCGCCCCACTCCACTTCAATAATGCGTTGGGGTTCTTCCATGCGCAGCTGAAGAATATTGCTGCAATCCTGGCGGTGTACGGTCACGCCGCGCCCCTGGGTAATAAAACCCACAATCGGCTCGCCCGGCACTGGCCGACAGCAATTGGCCATGCTGGTTTTAAGGTTGCCCACGCCCAAAACGGTAATATCACTTTTAGGCGTTTTGCTGGGTAGTCGCCGAGGTTTGGCAAGCAGCCGGTCCAACTGCTCCTGGTCATCGGTTTCCCCAAACAGCTGCTGCGCCTGGTGAAGCACCTGACCAATACGCAGATCGCCCGCGCCGATGGCGGCGTACATATCATCGGCGTTCTGGTAATTGACCGCCGCCGCCAGCTTGGGGAGATCCAGTCCATCGACATCAAGACGGCGCATTTCGCGTTCAAAAAGCGAGCGCCCCTCTTCCAGGTTTTGATCCCGCGCCTGGTGCTTGAACCATGCCTGGATCTTGGCGCGCGCGCGTGACGTGCGCACATAGCCAAGGCTTGGGTTCAACCAGTCACGGCTTGGCCCACCTTTGGTGGCCGTCAGAATTTCAACTTGCTGGCCGGTTTTAAGCTGATAGGTCAACGGCACGATGCGTCCGTTGATCTTGGCACCCCGGCAGAGATGCCCGATTTCGGTATGCACCCGGTAGGCAAAATCAATCGGGGTGGCGACACGCGGCAGGTCGATCACGTGGCCATCCGGGGTAAACACGTAGTTGCGATCCGGCGCCACGTCGCTTGAAAGGCCTTCGCGCAGGTCGCCAAAGCCACCCACTTCGTCCTGCCACTCAAGCACCTGACGCAGCCAGGCAATCTTCTCTTCGTAGCTACGGCTCTTGGCGTTGGTGTCGTGGCCCTTGTAGCGCCAGTGTGCGCACACACCAAGCTCCGCATCGTCGTGCATGGCAAAGGTGCGGATCTGGATCTCGAGCACCTTGTTCTCCGGCCCGACCACGGCGGTATGCAGCGACTGATAACCATTCTTCTTGGGATTGGCGATGTAGTCGTCAAATTCGTCCGGCACGTGGTGCCAGCGGGAATGCACAATACCTAAAACGGTATAGCAGTCCGTCACTTCGGGTACCAGAATACGCACCGCGCGGACGTCGTGAACTTCAGAGAAATCGATCCCCTTGCGCTTCATCTTGCGCCAGATCGAGTAGATATGCTTGGCCCGGCCGCTCACATCATGATGGGTAATATGCTGGGCTTCCATCAACGCTTTGAGCGTTTCCACCACATCATGGATATAGCGCTCGCGGTCGAGGCGTTTCTCGGCGAGTAGCTTGGCAATCGCCTTGTACTCGTCTTCATGGAGGTAGCGAAACGACAGGTCCTCTAGTTCCCACTTGATTTGACCAATACCCAGGCGGTGGGCAAGCGGCGCATAAATATCGGCCACTTCCCGGGCGACCTGAAGGCATTTTTCAAGCGGGGCGTCTTTGACCTGACGCAGTGCACAGGTGCGTTCGGCAATCTTGATCAGTGCAACGCGAACGTCGCCCACCATATTGACCAGCATCTTACGCAGGTTTTCCTGCTGATTGTGCTGAGCCATGCCATGATTGGGGGCCAGAGGGTAGCTGATGGCAGCCATCTGCAAGACGCCGTCAATCAAGTTGGCCACTTCGCTACCAAAGCGTTTGCTTACGGCCTCAAGGCTTAACAGCCCTTCGCGTACAGCACGGTAGAGTACTGCTGCTTCCAGGGTGGGCTGGTCAAGCTTTAGCTCGGCCAGAATGTCCGCCATTTCAAGCCCCATACGAAAGCTTGCTCCCGGCGATAGCCACACACGATGCGTTCGAGGTGCCTCTCGCTCCAGCTGTCTAGCCAGCTCACAAGCTTCGATTAGACGCTCGGGCTCGCGTAAGCGCACATCTTCCTGCAGGCGCGTTAACCATTGTTGTATGTCTACCTCGCCGCCGTCCGTCAGCGGTTGGTCTTCACGCACTTTCACCATGACTATAATTCATCCGTTCAAGGAATTAGCCCGTTACGGCTAACTCCGTGGCTTGATGCGATGGGCAGGCTAGCCCTCGTACTCAAACAGCATCAGCGTTTCCATATGTGCAGTGTGCAGGAACATATCGGCAACCGCCACTTGCTTGATACGATACCCAGCATTCACAAGATGCGCCGCATCACGGGCAAGCGTTGCGGGATCACAGGACACATAGGCAAGCCGGGGCACTGGGTAGCGGCCAAGCGCCTGGCAGACAATTTCGGCACCGTTTCTAGGCGGGTCAAGCACCAGCGCATCAAACGGGGTCTGCGCCTTCAACAACGCCTTGACCGTATCGCTATCGCTCAAATCGGCCTGCTGAGCGTTGACCTCCACCTGATTACGCGCAGCGTTAGTCTTGATCCGCGAGACCATTGTTGAGCTACCTTCAACGGCATGCACTTTGGCCCCTTTGCCTGCCAGCGGCAGACTGAAATTCCCCATCCCGGCAAACAGATCCAGAATGTGCTGGTCAGGTTCGGGCGAAAGCCATTCGACAACCCTGGCCACCATCAGCTGGTTGACTTCAGCGTTAACCTGCAGGAAGTCGCCGGGCGCAAAAGTAAGCACGAGCGGCGCCTGCCCCTCTATGCATAGCGTTTCCTGCAAAGCCGGTACGGCGCTGTACCAGTTAAGCTCGGTGGTTTCACGCCCCGCCCAGGCACCCAGTGAGATCGACTGCTGCTCAGCAAACGTCTGCCAGCGCCTGGCATCCCCGGCATGCTCTTTAAGCTGGCGCACCAGCAGCATGCTTTCAGAATCGTTGGCCAATAGTTCAATATGACCGACAAGCTTCGGTGCCTCAAGAGTGGTTATAAACTCCCGTAAAAAAGGCAAAAGTTTTTGTAACGGGGTGACCAGTACATGGCACTGCTCAATATCTACCAGGCGATGGCTATGGGCGGCGCGAAAACCCAGCAGTACACTACCCTGCCCATCAACCTTGACGCCCAACCGTGCACGGCGCCGGTAGTGTTCGGTGCTACCTGCCAGCAAACCGATGGTATCCAGGTGAATGCCCTGGCGGGCAAACAGCTCACGCAGCACTTCTAGCTTGTGGGCACGCTGGGCTTCAATATTCATATGCTGTAACTGACAGCCACCACATTGACCAAAATAACCGCAAGGAGGCTCAACACGCTGTTCCGAGCGGTGTAGCAGCGTTTTTACATGAGCTTCATCAAACCGCTTGCGGTTAATGTGTACGGCGACCTCAGCGCGCTCACCGGGCAGCGCCCGATCAATAAACACCGTCTTGCCTGCCGCGTCATGGGAAACGCCCCGGCCGTCGTGGGCCAATCGTTCAATCACCAGCGTACCGCTATGTTCTGCAGCGGATGCCGGTTTAGCGGCTGGCTTGCGCGTCAGTCCCGATTTGCCTGATGCAGCGCGCGAAGGACGCCGCTTACCCAGCATGGCCATTTATAGCTCCGGGCCAAACAGGCCCATTGAGAGGTAGCGATCACCTCGGTCACAGACAATAAACACGATCACCGCGTTTTCGACTTGCTCAGCAATACGCAGTGCGCCCGCCAGGCTGCCACCCGACGATACCCCGGCAAGAATACCTTCTTCGCGGGCCAGACGGCGCATGTTGTCTTCCGCCTCTTGCTGGCCAATATCCAGTATGACATCCACACGCGGGGCTTCAAAAATAGCCGGCAGGTACTCTTGGGGCCAGCGGCGGATCCCCGGAATGCTGGCGCCATCGGAAGGCTGCAGACCGACGATCTGAATCGCGGCGTTCTGCTCCTTGAGGTAACGCGAGACACCCATGATGGTGCCCGTGGTACCCATGGAGCTTACAAAATGAGTCACTTCCCCATTGGTTTGCCGCCATACTTCAGGACCAGTAGTACGGTAGTGTGCCAAGGGGTTGTCCGGGTTGGAAAACTGATTCAGCGGCTTGCCTTCGCCCTTAGCAATCATGGCATCGGCAATATCACGTGCCTCTTCCATGCCACCGGCCTTACTGGCTGAAATCAACGTGGCGCCGTAAGCCACCATTGCCTGCTTCCGCTCTTCAGAGGCATTTTCCGGCATCACCAACACCATTTTGTAGCCTTTGATCGCCGCTGCCATGGCGAGCGCAATGCCTGTATTTCCCGATGTTGCTTCAATCAGCGTATCGCCTGGCTTGATATCGCCACGCGCTTCGGCTTCGTTGAGCATGGACAGTGCAGGGCGATCTTTTACTGAACCGGCAGGGTTATTGCCTTCAAGCTTGGCAAGCAATGTGTTGTTACGCCCGGCCGTAATCCGCTTCAAGCGCACCAGTGGCGTATTACCAACCACATCCTCTAGCATGGGATAATTCATCGCACGTTCCTTATCATTACCGTTATGCTGCATTATATCGGTGCTGCCTTACGCTGGACAGGCAACCACATTGAATCAGCGAGCTTCTTTCATGTCTTTAAACACGCGTTTGCTATTCGCGCTACTCGGTTTTCCGCTTTTGGTTTACACCATGATGGCCATCTTACTGATGGTTCAAAGCGCGTCCGCCGAGCGAGACGCCCTTAAGGAGCGTCTTGAGGATGCGGGCCAACTGTTGGCGCCGAGCCTTCAGATTGCCATGGCCGATGCCAACCCGCAGCGCTTGGAAAGACTCGCCCGCGAGCTACTTGATCACCACGGGCTTAACGCGGTGAGCCTTTTCGACGAACAGGGCAACCGCTTGCTGGTACTGGGGCGCGCTGGCGCGCCCTCCCAACGCCTGACGCCGCCCCTTTCATCGCATGTAGAAGAAGAAGACAACTTGTGGCGGTTGCTGGTACCACTCAACAGTGTTCTGATCGAAACCCCAAGCGTTTCCGGCACGGGCTGGCTGGAGGCTGAGGTAGACACCCGCCAGCTTACGCTTGAACGTTATAAACTTCTTGCCAGCCTGAGCCTTGGCGGCATGCTGCTGGGGCTGCTGCTCTTTCTCGTGGCGTTTGCCGTAAGTCGCTATATCACCCGGCCGATTGAGGATGCCAACCAGGCTCTGTACCGACTGTCCCGTGGCGACTATCGGCTTCATTTGACGCCAGCCAAGCCGACCGAGCTTCGTCAGCTGGCGGTGCATGTCAACAGCCTAGCCGAGCATTTTCAACAGGCCCAGCGCGATATGCAAAACCAGATTGAGCAGGCAACCAGCGAATTGCAGGAATCAATGGAAACCATTGAGGAGCAAAATATCAAGCTGGACCTGGCTCACCGCAGTGCCCTGCGCGCCAATGCTGTCAAGTCGGAATTTTTGGCCAATATGAGCCATGAGATTCGCACGCCGCTTAACGGCATTATCGGTTTTTGTCGTCTTCTGGGCCGTTCAACGCTGAATACTCGTCAGCAGGAGTGGCTAGAGCACGTCCATCGCGCCTGCGATAACCTGTTAATGCTGGTCAATGATGTCCTCGATTTTTCAAAGCTGGAGGCGAACCGCCTTACTCTTGAAGAGGCGGATATTGATATTGTATCGCTGCTGGATGAAGTGGTCGGCCTGCACGCACCCGAGGCTCAGCGCAAACGCCTGCACCTGGTCGCCATGGTTTACGATGACGTCCCTACACCGCTGACCGGCGACCCGCTGCGCATTCATCAGGTTCTGAGCAACCTGGTAGGCAATGCACTGAAATTTACCCCCGCGGGGGAAGTTATTGTCCGCGTGATGCTGGACACTCAGGAAGGCCAGCATGTAGTGCTACGTATTAGCGTCAGCGACACAGGTATTGGCTTGAGCGAAGAACAGCAAAAGCAGCTATTCAGCGCCTTTGCCCAAGCCGAACCTAGCCATTCGCGCCAATTTGGCGGTAGTGGCCTTGGGCTGACCATCTGTCGTCAGTTGATTGAGCGCATGGGCGGGGAAATTGGCGTTGAAAGTGAGCTTGGCCAAGGCTCGACGTTCTCTTTCACCCTGCCACTTCTGGCAAATCAGAGCGGAGAGCGCGCCCCCGAGCTTACCCTGGAAACCCCCTTGGTCCGTTTATACGAACAACACCTCCCTACCCGGCATGCACTGGAGTATCTATTAGAGCGCTGGGGCGCCATTCCCATGGCCTTTACTGCCAATGGCCAGGAAGACCTGCTGGTGCTAGGCCTGGAGGAAGAGGAGTTTACAGAAGAGCAATGCGCCTATTGGCAGCAGCTGATTGAACAGGCTGGCTGCCCCGCCCTGATACTAGCCAATACGACCAGCTATGATTTACCCCCATGGAAACTGCCTTATGGCGGTGAAATGCTGTGTAAACCCTTCACCCGTGTTCAGCTAGCCACGGCATTGCGCCATTTGTTTCAGCCAGTGCAAAAAGAGCCTGTTTCCATAGATGCGCCCTCCTCCAAACCGGCTATTGCTGGTGCCATCAATATCCTGATCGTGGATGACAATGCCTCGAACCGTGAACTGCTCAAGGCCATGCTTGAAACAGAGCAGCTTCACGTTACCCTGGCAGGCAGTGGCCAGGAGGCGCTGACGTTTGCGATGAACCATACAGCAGATATCGTGCTAATGGATATTCGCATGCCAAGTATGGATGGCGTTGAAACGGCTCAGGCGCTTCGGCGTATCAATAACCAATGGTCACGCTGCCCGATTATTGCCGTTACCGCTCATGCATTAAGCAATGAACGCCAGCAATGGCTGGCCGCTGGGCTTGATGACGTACTCATAAAACCAATCGATGAAGACCAGCTTCAACAACTGCTGCAGCGCTTTTTAGGCGTGGTAGCTTCACCCGGACCCCGCACAGCCCTTCAGGCTCAAAAGCCTTCAAACGCACTGCCTATCACTGAAGCACTGCCCACCACTGACCTAGTCTTGGGCACACGGCTTGCCGGAGGCAAGGAAAGCCTGGCGTACCGGCAGCTTCTACGCTTGATTGATAGCCTGGATGAAACGGAGCAGAAAATAGTCTCGGCTTTTGATGAACAGAACCTAGAGGCCCTGATTGACGAGGTACATGGGCTGAATGGCGCCAGTCGCTACTGTGGCGCCCCTGAACTTGCCTTGCTGGTGGAAGCACTAGAAACCCGGCTACGCACCAGCGGCTTGAACCATGCCGACGGCCTGCTTAAAGAACTTTATAGGGCCATGCAGCGTCTGCGTGCCGAGCGCTCAAGGCTGCTTGATGGTCTTGGCAACCAAGCGCCCTAAGCGCTCAGCGCTCTATAACGACAAAGGCTACGGCGTACTCAGCTTCATCGCTTAACGTGATATGGCTGGCAGTGGCGCCGGATGCCTGCATGAGCCGCTCGGCTTCCTGGCTTAGCTTCAGATAGGGTTTGCCCAGCGCATCATTGAGCACCTGAATATCGCCCCACTGCATTCCCCCCCGAAGACCAAGCCCCAGCGCTTTGACAAAGGCTTCTTTGGCTGCAAAGCGCTTTGCCAGGTAGGCCGTAGGCTCGCCCTTTAGCTGCCATACGGCATACTCATCGGCACCCAGAATACGTTTGGCAAAGCGAGGGCCATGGCGTTCAACCGCTTGAACAAAACGTGCAACCCGGGCGATATCCGAACCGATTCCTACAATCACTGCCTAGTGACCGCAGCAGTTGTGGTGGACATGGCCATCCTCGTGATCGTGTTCATGATCGTGAGCATCCAGTGCGGCCATTAACCCGGCTTCCTGACCGGCAATAATCAGGCGTTTCATCTCTTGCACGGCTTCTTTAAGACCCACAAACAGCGCACGCGCAATAATCGCATGGCCAATGTTCAATTCGTTGACACCAGGCAGTGCCGCAATGGCTTCCACATTATGGTAGTGAAGCCCGTGACCTGCGTTAACCACCAACCCAAGCGACACTGCCTGCGTGGCAGCCGCCGTCAGGCGTTCGTACTCGGTGTTGGCAGCCGGGCTGCCCGGTTTTGCTTCAGCATAAGCCCCCGTATGAAGCTCAATGGTCGGGGCACCCGCACGCTCGGCAGCCTCAATTTGCGTTTCATCAGGATCAATAAACAGCGATACGTCACACCCAGCGTTCTTGAGCCGTTCACATGCCTTGGCAATATCTGCAAAGCCGCTTACGACGTCCAGCCCCCCTTCGGTGGTCAACTCCTCGCGCTTTTCAGGTACCAGGCAAACGTGAGCTGGACGGATTTCTTCGGCCAGCGCCAGCATTTCCTCGGTCACCGCCATTTCAAGATTCATACGCGTATTGAGCACTTCTGCGAGCAGCCGCACATCCCGGGGCTGAATATGGCGACGGTCTTCGCGCAGATGTACGGTAATACCGTCAGCGCCCGCTTCTTCGGCAACCAGCGCCGCCTGCACGGGGTCTGGGTAACGGGTGCCACGGGCTTGGCGCAGGGTAGCAATGTGGTCAATATTAACGCCAAGTAAAATACGAGGAGGATGCATAGCGGTCTCCAATCCAAAAAGTCGTAAACGTAAACTATGGCTGACGCCGATGGGCCATGGCCAGCATGAGTTCCCGGGAACGCAAAGCAGTAGAGCCTAAATGCGGCGCAAGCGCAGCCCGCATAACGGATTTCAGCGCGTTCGCCAAACCCACATGGTCCCAATCACCCTGTTCAATATAACGCAGCGTACGCCCCTCAAGCCCTTGGCCTGAAGGTAAAAAAGCGCGGCTTTGAGAATCGAACCGGTAGCGAGTCTGTGGATCAAGCATGTGACCCTCGGGCGTGCAAAAACGCGGGGTGGCTTCAAGCGACTCAAGCAGCGCCCACTCGTAACGACGCAGGCCTAAGGCGCGCTCGGCAGGCTTAGGCAATGCCTCCAGAAGAGCGGTATAAAAGGCGAAAACATCCGCCGCAGGGAGCTCCAGCGGCAGTAGCCGCGTGGCGATTTCATTGGCGTAAAGACCGCACAATAACCCTTCACCCGCTAAAAGCGCCGTTTGCCCACGCGACTCCATCAGGGTAAGCCGCTTCAACTCACGATCACCGCGCCAGCTGACAAACAACGGTGTAAATGGCTGCAGACGTTGGCGCGACTTGGACCCCGGCCGCTGCCCGCCATGGGCAACGGCGCGTATACGGCCATTATTGAGCGTTAACAGATCCACTAACGCGCTGGTTTCACGGTAAGGCTTGCGGTGTAGTAGGAATGCTGGCTCCGCTGACATGGCGGTGCTCAATCGAGATCGTAACCCAAGCTTTTCAATGCGCGCTCGTCATCCGACCAGCCGCGTTTCACCTTAACCCACAGGTTAAGCATTACCTTGGTGCCCAGCGCACGCTCCATATCCAGACGCGCTTCGCGACCAATACTCTTGATCCGGTCACCGTTTTCACCGATCAGGATCACCTTCTGCCCCTGGCGTTCCACCAGAATCAGGGCGCTGATATGGGTGACCCGTTCGGTTTCGCGGAACTCTTCAATTTCTACCGTCATTTGGTACGGCAGCTCGTCACCCAGCTGACGCATGACTTTTTCACGCACCAGCTCCGCGGCCATGAAGCGCAGGCTCTTGTCGGTAATCTGGTCTTCGGGGAAGAAGTGGACGCTTTCCGGCAGGTACTTGGCGACTTCCTCTTCCAGCGTATCAACCTGAGTGCCGTGCTTGGCTGAAATAGGTACAACGGCTGCAAATTCACGCCGCGCGCCCACGTCAGCAAGCCAGGGCAGTAGATCCCCCTTGTCCTGCAAGCGATCAACCTTGTTGACCGCAAGAATCACCGGCGCTTTGACGTGCTCAAGACGCTTAAGTACCGCCTGGTCTTCGTCAGTCCAGCGGGTGCGGTCAATAATAAACACCACACAGTCAACATCACGCAGGGCCTGGGTCGCCGCCTGGTTCATAAAGCGGTTGATCGCTTTGTTGCGGTCTTTCGACATGATGTGCATGCCGGGCGTATCCACGTAGATAAACTGCGTGTCATCGACCGTCTTAATGCCCATTACCTGGTGGCGCGTTGTTTGCGGGCGCCGTGAAGTAATTGAGATTTTCTGCCCCAGAATTCGATTCATGAGGGTTGACTTGCCTACGTTTGGCCGTCCAACGATGGCCACAAAGCCGCAGGATTGGCTCATGATTTGTCTCCTGGTTTTTTCTCAAGGTACGAAAGCGCTTCTTCGGCCGCCTGCTGCTCAGCATGGCGGCGGCTAGGGCCTTTACCGGTGGTATGCTCGCTTAGTAGATCAATGTAGCACTCCACGGTAAAGGTCTGGGCATGCGCCTCGCCCTTTACAGAGACCACTTCATAACGCGGTAGCGCCGCCTGGCGCGACTGCAAAAACTCTTGTAAGCGTGTTTTGGGGTCTTTCTGGGTATCTTGCAGCGAAATACTCTCAAGTCGTTCGGCATACCAGGACAACACCTTTTCCCGGACAACATCCATACCAGCGTCCAGATAAATCGCACCGATAATCGCCTCGACTGCATCCGCCAGAATCGACTCGCGGCGGTGGCCACCGCTTTTCATTTCTCCAGACCCTAAGCGCAGACATTCGCCAAAGGTCATTTCTCGGGCAAGCTCAGCTAGCGTCTGGCCTTTCACCAACCGCGCCCGGAGGCGCGACAGCTGGCCTTCTCTCGCCTGGGGAAAACGCTGAAACAGGGCTTCCGCGATAACGAAATTAACAATCGAGTCACCCAGAAATTCCAGGCGCTCATTGTTGCGACCACCGTAGCTTCGGTGCGTCATGGCCAGCTCCAAAAGCGACTCGTCGCCAAAGGTGTGGCCGATTCGTCGGCAAAAAGCGTTTAAGGAATTACTCACAGGGCTCCTACGTCATTGACGTTAACTAAAGTGACATGACTAACCAGAACTAATTTATAGCAACTCATTTAATTCGCCGCACGCTGTTAAAGCTTGGCAGCCCGCCATCCCAGTGCATCCAGACGGCAAATGCCCGCCCCACAATATTCTCTTCAGGCACAAAGCCCCAGTAGCGGCTGTCGTTGGAGTGGTCGCGGTTGTCACCCATCATGAAGTAGTGACCTTCAGGGACTTCCACTTCCCCCATTTGCGGGCCAGGCGCACGCGGGTTGTTGTAAATCGCATGGTTCGCGCTGCCCAGCTGCTCTTGCAATAATAGCTCTTGTGGCGCCGTTTCCGGCCCCTCTTCCAGCAGCGTCTTGGCGACCGGCTCACCATTGATGTAAAGCTGCTTGTCTTCGTAACGAATACGATCGCCCGGCAGGCCTACCACACGCTTGATAAAGTTGACCGAGGGCTCATCGGGAAAGCGAAACACCATTACATCGCCGCGCTCCGGGTCATCGACTTCGAGAATACGATCATGCACGACCGGCAGGCGCAGCCCATAGGCAAACTTGTTCACCAGTATGAAGTCGCCCACTTCAAGAGTTGGGCGCATTGAGCCAGATGGAATCTGAAACGGCTCGACAATAAAGCTGCGCACCACCAGCACCACCAGCAGTACCGGGAAAAATGAGCGCGCATAATCCACAGGCCAAGGCTCCTTGAGCAACTTGTCCCGGGTGGGCGCATCCACGCCATCAGTCGTTGCCGCTTCCGCCTTGGCCAGGCGCGCGCGCCGCTTGCGACGCAGCCAGACCGCATCAATTAAATAGATGACCCCTGAAATGACAACGGCCAGTACCAGCAGTAATGAAAAATCCATGGAGGATAGCTTCCCTAGTCGTTAACCTTGAGCACAGCAAGGAAGGCATCCTGGGGAATTTCAACACGCCCCACCTGCTTCATCCGTTTCTTACCGGCCTTTTGTTTCTCGAGCAGTTTCTTCTTACGGCTTACGTCGCCGCCGTAACACTTCGCGGTCACGTTCTTGCGCAGCGCCTTCACGGTGGAACGCGCTACAACCTGACCACCAATGGCCGCCTGAATGGCCACGTCAAACATCTGGCGCGGAATCAGCTCTTTCATTTTCTCGACCAGCAACCGGCCACGGCTATGGGCGTGATCACGGTGAATGATCACCGCGAGAGCGTCTACCTTTTCGCCGTTGATCAGCACGTCCAGACGCACCAGCTTGGCCGCTTCGAAACGCTCGAAATTGTACTCGAGCGACGCGTAGCCGCGAGAGATGGATTTCAGGCGGTCGAAGAAGTCCATGACCACTTCCGACATCGGCAGCTCATAGGCCAGCTGAATCTGGTTACCCAGGAACTGCATGTCCTTCTGGGTGCCGCGGCGCTGTTCACACTCGGTGATCACGTTGCCCACGAACTCCTGCGGCACCAGGATACTGGCCCGCACAATGGGCTCACGCATTTCATCTACGTCCGCCATATCCGGTAGTTTGGAGGGGTTGGAGACGTAGGTGACGTCGCCATTTTTCATGGCGAGTTCGTATACCACGGTAGGTGCGGTGGTAATGAGATCAATATCGTATTCGCGCTCAAGCCGCTCCTGGATGATTTCCATATGCAGCGTGCCCAGGAAACCAACGCGGAAACCAAAGCCCAGGGCATCCGAGTTTTCCGGCTCATACTCGAGAGAGGCATCGTTAAGCGCGAGTTTTTCAAGAGCATCCCGGAAGTCTTCGTAATCATCGGCGCTGACCGGGAACATCCCAGCATACACCTGAGGTTTCACCTTCTGGAAACCCGGCAGACGCGGTACATCAGGCGTTTTGGTATGGGTGATGGTGTCACCCACCGGCGCGCCGTGAATCTCTTTAATACCGGCGACAATAAAGCCCACTTCACCGGCGCGCAGAATGTTGGTCTCTTTACGCAGCGGAGTGAAAATGCCCACTTCGGTGGTGTTCCAGTCGCGGCCTGTTGACTTGATGCGGATTTTTTCGCCCTTGCGCAGCGTGCCATCAAACAAGCGCACCAGCGAGACAACGCCCAAATAGTTATCAAACCAGGAGTCAATGATCAGTGCCTGCAGAGGTGCATCCCGGTCGCCCTTGGGCGGCGGAATATCACGCACTAAACGCTCAAGCAAAGCATCAATACCGATACCGCTTTTGGCTGACACCTGGCAGGCGTCAGTGGCGTCAAGACCGATGATTTCTTCGATCTCTTGCGCTACCTTGTCCGGGTCGGCCTGGGGCAAATCGATTTTATTGAGTACGGGCAATACTTCCAGGCCCTGCTCAATGGCGGTATAGCAGTTTGCCACCGACTGCGCCTCGACCCCTTGGGCGGCATCCACGACCAGCAGTGCTCCTTCACAGGCATACAGCGAGCGCGATACTTCGTAGGAGAAATCTACGTGCCCGGGGGTGTCGATGAAATTGAGCTGATAAACCTCGCCATCGGCCGCCGTATAATCGAGCGTCACCGATTGCGCTTTAATGGTAATACCGCGCTCGCGCTCGATGTCCATGGAGTCGAGCACTTGCTCTTTCAACTCACGCTGGGTCAGGCCACCACAGGTTTGGATCAGACGATCTGAAAGCGTCGATTTCCCGTGGTCAATGTGAGCGATAATTGAGAAGTTCCGTATCTTGCTGAGCTGGCTAGGTTTTTCGGTGGTCATTAGATGGCTTATTCCGGGGTATGTACGCAGCCATGCACGTTAAATGATTTTGCATGGCTGCGCTCAATGGCAATTTTCGACCATTGTACCGTTCAATGTTGTCGCGTGCTATCGAACACGACGCACCCAACATCAAGCAGCTAATTGCCGCTCCTGTTAAGCCTGTATATCGCTTTTATGCTAGCACGACTCAACGCCGTAGCCGCTTTAGCTATGTTCATTAAAGAGATAGGCGATATTGTATATGCGCGGGATAGGAACAGCAGTCCGGCGAGAGCCGCCGGACTGGATAGGTGCAGAAGGGATTATTCGAGGCGCAGAGCAATAAAAAGTGAACGGCCGTCGCGGTAAATTCGTAGTGGGATAGCGCGGTCGCTGGGTAAGTCTTCAACGATACTCAAAAGCTCATCCGCGGAAGAGACGCCACGGTGGTCAATGCTTACCAGCACATCGCCTGCCAGCAGACCCGCCTGCGCCGCCACGCTACCAGGCTCAACCTGACGCACTTCAATACCGCCGTCGATATTCAAGCGTTCGCGGGTAGCGTCATCCAATTCAGCGACTGAAATGCCCAAACGCACTTGGTTATTGCTGCCTTCGCCTTGCTTCGCGGCTTCTGAGTCGGGCCAGTGGCCAAGTTCAACAGTTTCGGTCACCTGTTCGCCATCGCGCATCAGGGTGAGTTCGACATCGCTACCTGGCGCAACGCGGCCAATCAGGCGCGGCAGTGTGCTTGAACGATCAACCTCATCTCCATTTACGCTAATAATCACATCGCCTGCGCGTAAGCCGCCTTGAGCCGCGGGACCTTCAGGGTCTAGATCCGCAATTAGTGCACCACTGGCGTTGTCCATACCAAAAGATTCAGCCAGATCACGTGATACCGGCTGAATCATGACGCCAAGCCAGCCGCGGTCAACATGGCCGCCTTCGCGTAGCTGGTCGGCAACGTCCATGGCCACATTAATGGGAATCGCAAACGACAGCCCCATGAAGCCGCCACTGCGGGTAAAGATTTGAGAGTTAATTCCGACCACTTCGCCATCCAAGTTAAACAGCGGACCGCCCGAGTTACCGGGATTAATCGCAACATCTGTTTGAATAAACGGGACGTAAGCGTCACGCGGAAGCGTTCGGTTAATCGCACTCACAATGCCGGCGGTGACCGAATGGTCGAAACCAAACGGAGAACCAATCGCGGCAACCCACTCGCCCACTTTTAGATTGTCGGAGTTACCCATATTCAAAACAGGCAGATCGGTGGCATCAATCTTTAACAGGGCAACGTCCGTCTGGGTATCGCTGCCAATCAGTTCTGCAGGCAGCTCTCGGCGGTCGTTCAAACGCACCAGAATCTCATCAGCGTCTTGTACCACGTGTGCGTTCGTCATGATGTAGCCGTCATTGCTGATCACGAAACCGGATCCCAGCGACTGGCGTTCTTCACTACGCCCTTGTCCTCTACCAGGTGGCATGGGGAAGCTGTCACCAAAAAAATGCCGGAAGATTTCTGGTATTTCCTGGCCGCCAAACCCGTCTATAGAAGGGGCATTACCGCGCTGAATGGTACGGCTGGTAGAAATATTGACAACCCCTGGGGCCGCCTCTTCAACCAGCTCAGTAAAATCCGGCAAATCATAAGCATAGGCAGTTTGCCCGACGAGTAATAACGCCGTTAGACATAGCCATAGTGTGGAAGGAAGAACCAAGCGCTTCATGCTAGAGCTCCTAGTAAAGCAGACATCAAACGAAGGAATGCAGCTTATGCAAGCTGCAAGGCAATTAACTGACCAACCGAGGGCGAAAGCGTTCCGTTCGCCCGCTAAGCAAATGTCTCAAACCTATCAAACCAAGTAATAACGTTATAAAAAAGCTGGCCGGTGCAAGCCATGGAGAGACGTTCAACATCGTTACACCACCGGCTAACAGCAGCGCCAGCAGAAGCGGAAAAGCGTAAACCAGAACTGCCAATAGGGTTATTTCCGAGCGCTCCAGCACCAAGGCGACGCTAGAACCCAGCGGGTATCGCTCACGACATTGGGAAGAATTATAAGAAGAACTGACTTCAACACGCTGCCGCGATTTTCGAGCCAGCACACCCATACCGCAACCGCGGCCTTGGGCGCACTGCCGGCAAGCCTCTTTGATGGATACATCAACCAGCAATCCATCAGCGGTATATCCCACCACATAACCCATACGTTGAATGGCATCACAATGAGGACGCGCAACCGTGTTATTGTCTTGAGTTGATTGAGTCATTATTAGGTATCTTTGGATACTGGCAACGTTTATTCAAACTCAACCGAGTGAACAATACGCTGCAACATTGAGGGCGGAAGCTCGCCAATGCCCACTAGTTGCCAGCGCTGATCGTTTTCAACATGTTCTTCAACAGCGATGGATGAAACGCCAATTTGATGAACGCCACTCTTCAGCCCCTGCTCAGGCATCAGCGCGCTGCCCTGAGGCTCAGCAAATATACTGATAGTTGCCAGACCGTCGCTGTACAGACGCTGATGGGGTTTGCCATCCGAGGAGGCTACCGGCTGAGGCATAAATCCTTCAGGTAGCCACGTGGCATGCCATTCCGGCGCAGGGGGGCTAGGTATGACATCTACCGTGATTTCGCCCGTATAGCGCTCAGGCTCATTTAGCTGGGTGACCTGAAATGTCTCCAGAATGCGGTCTGCAGAATCACTTAATACATGCTTAAGCAATAGCCCGGTCGTGTTATCCAGCCACCACTCGTGAGTGTAGCGCTGGTGATCCTTAGGCTCAAAACGCAGCTTGACTGCATCGCGGCCAGCGACCCGCGCCCCTTCTTCCAAGGCAATATCATAAAACCGGGAAGCATGCTCAGCCCAACCTTTCAGTGATGGAAAGGCACCGCCTTCACCTGTTGATTCCCATGCCAACTGCCCCACCCTAGAGCGGCGTTCAACGCTGATTGAAGGACCATCGAGCTGTTGCACTACCTGTTGGCGAACGCCTTCTTGAATGCGGTGGGAAAGCGCCAGCGTGCGTACGTCAATAGAATTGATAACGACTGCCCTGGCTTGAAAGGTGTAGCAGTGGCTGGCCTGTAAACTAAGTTCTAACCATTGCTGTGGAATTTGCGGCGCCTCAAAAGAAGCGCCTTCCAAGCATATGTTAGGGGTAGCGTTTTGAGCATATACGCTTAAAGGCAACAGGCTTACGCTCATTACCGCGCCCCATGCGATTAGCCTGTTTCGCCAGGTCACCATCATGCCGTTCATTCCTTCACTTAAAGATACCGTTTTAATACAGGACAACCGCGTTTAGCGCTGACCTAACGGTTCAGTGACGGAAGACGAGCGCATCAAGGGCATCCAGCTGTCGCCATTACCGTAGGCAGCCCCTTGAGAGTGCTGCTCAAGATATGATTGAAGAAGCCTTATCTGGTCAACATCAATGGTATTGGTCTGCTGCATGGTAGCGCTTTGCGGTATAGCCACCGAAGAAAAACCTGACTCGCTGACGTTCATTAGCCCACTTTGCGCCTGTCCATTAAGACGGAAAGGTGTCGGCTCAAACATGGGCATACCGGAAGATGCTAAAGAGGCTGGCTGAGCCCCAAGGCTTACTGGCTGCACTTGACCTGACAAAGCGTTATCTTGCGTCGTCGCGGCAAGATCGCCACCCGGCTGCGAGGTTGAACCGCTGTTGCCAAAAAACTGTACGCCGGTGATCACCATCAGTGATACCGCTGCTGCGACCCCTGCACCTCGTGCAAAGGAGATATTATTTGTGCGTGGTGCAGCATTCTCCTGGCTATCAAGGGAGATTGGCGCAGGCTCATTTTGTAAGCGTGCCATAATGCCAGCGGACAGATCGACGCTGACATCGACACCCTGCTCACGCTGCATCATGCTGCGCGCCAAGTGATAACGTCGCCACCTATCTGCCGCATCAGCGTCATTTGGTAGTGCCTTCAACACTCGGCGTAATTCCAGCTCATCGCTTTCGCTATCCATTAATGCTGAAAGCGATTCCCGTGTGTTTTGACTCATACTTCACACCCTCACACTGTGTTAAATGAAGTCCTACCGCAGTACGCACATAAGCAGTGACCACTGTAATACTTCACAGGCTAAGACCTGATGACAACGCACCTTGTGCAGCGTCAAACGCTTGAGCAAATTACTCTTTAATACGCGCTGTACATCCTATGGCGTTGTACATTGCGTCACGGCTGACAACTCGCTTCCACTTACCGGAAGCATTCAGGTTGTATGACGCTTCACTTTCCAGACAGTTCACAAAAAATGCAAAAAGGTAATGATTTATGACCAGTCGTTAGATACTGCTATAGCACAATCGTTGACTCAAGCTATCGACCATTACTCGTCACGACTGTTCCGCGCAGTGGTAACCAGAGGCCGGATATGTTCATCCACGGCTTCACGTGCACGGAAAATTCGTGAACGCACCGTACCCACCGGGCACTGCATGACTTGAGCAATATCTTCATAAGCGAGCCCGTCGAGTTCGCGCAGCGTAATTGCAGTCCGCAAGTCATCCGGCAGTTTTTCAATCGCTTCAAACACGGCAGCTTCAAGCTGATCACGCGCGATGGCAGCTTCTGGTGATTCCGCATCGGCTAATCGGCCGCTTTGATCGAGAATTTCAGCATCAACAATATCCAGATCACTTCCTGGTGGCCGACGGCCTCGCGATACCAAATGATTTTTTGCCGTATTGATGGCAATACGATACATCCAGGTATAAAAAGCGCTTTCGGCACGAAATTTACCCAGTGCGCGATAGGCTTTGATAAATGCTTCCTGTGCTACGTCCTGCACTTCAGAATGGTCATGCACGTAGCGGCCAATCAAACCGATAATTTTATGCTGGTACTTTTTTACTAGCAGGTCAAAAGCGCGCGTATCGCCTTTCTGGGCACGTTCGACAAGCTGTTGGTCCGTTTCACGAGTGCCCATTCACACGCTCCCCCAGCTCAATCGACTGGCGTTGAGCCCAATTCCTATTAGTCCTTTTAAGCGGGCCTTAACAGCAAGCAGCATAGCGTCCCTTGGGCATAATTAATGACATTGATGACTGGAGCTACGAACACGTTGCCCCGTTAAAAAGTTCAGAACGCTAAGTGTTACGCGTTCTGCGCGACGCATCAAGCGCTTAGCTGCACTTGACAAAGCGTACTTGCAAAACCTTGGGGCTGACACTATTCAACGCTCCCAAGTTTCTCAATAATTGATTTTTAGTGCCAAGTCACGCCATAGTAGGTGCCAATTTTCGCTCATCGCGCAAGCATAGGTAGCAAGATGTCAGAACAGCAGGTCCACAATCTTAATGTCCTGGCTCAGGACGTACTTACCACTCCCGACGCTCTCAAACAGGCGGTCCCCTTGACCGACGCCGCCGAGCATACGGTTATCGAAGGGCGTAACACTATCCAGAACATTCTGGATGGCAAGGATCCACGTCTACTAGTCGTGGTGGGCCCCTGCTCTATCCACGATGTAGAAGCCGCTCTGGATTATGCCCGTCGCCTACGCACCCTGGCCGATCAGGTTAGCGACAGCCTATATATCGTGATGCGCGTCTACTTTGAAAAACCGCGCACAACCGTAGGCTGGAAGGGGCTTATCAACGATCCGCATCTCAACGACTCTTTCGAGATCGATGAAGGTCTGCATATCGCCCGCAAGCTGCTGGTCGACCTGGCAGAAATTGGTCTGCCGCTGGCCACCGAGGCGCTTGACCCTATTTCACCGCAGTACATTCAAGACTGTATCAGCTGGTCGGCCATCGGCGCACGGACTACCGAGTCCCAGACCCACCGCGAAATGGCCTCAGGCCTCTCCTCGCCGGTCGGTTTCAAGAACGGCACCGACGGCAGCCTGGACGTGGCCATCAACGCGCTGCAGTCTGTTGCCAACCCGCACAACTTCCTGGGCATCAATCAAGCAGGCCAGGTAGCCATCATCCGCACCCGTGGCAACGCTTACGGCCACGTAGTGCTACGCGGTGGCAATGGCAAGCCCAACTACGACAGCGTGAGCGTCACCCTGGCCGAGAAGGAGCTCAAGAAAGCCAATCTCTCCGCCAACATCATGATCGACTGCTCCCACGCCAACTCCAATAAGGACCCGGCGCTTCAGCCACTGGTGCTTGAGAACGTGACCAACCAGATCCTGGAAGGCAACACGTCCATTATCGGCCTGATGGTTGAATCCAATATTGGCTGGGGCAGCCAGAAGGTGCCTGCTGACCTGAACGATCTTCAGTACGGCGTTTCCATCACCGATGCGTGTATCGATTGGGATACCACGGTAGACGCCTTCACACACATGAACGACAAACTGGCAAGCGTGCTCGCCAAGCGCATCGGCCGCTAAACTCAAATCCCCACGGCGGTTCTGCCGTGGGGGTTGTCTACTGAATTTCCCGACGAAACGGGGGCAGCGCATCCAGCAGCGCCTGGCCGTAGCGCCGAGTAATCACGCGCCTGTCCAGCAGCGTAATGGTCCCCCGATCACTCTCCTTGCGGATCAACCGCCCACAGGCCTGGACCAGTTTGATGGAGGCATCCGGTACGCTGATGCGCATGAACGAATTCCCGCCCTGGCTTTCGATCCATTCGGCAAGTGTGGCGCCCACCGGATCGTCGGGCACCGCGAACGGCAGCCGGGTAATCACTACGTGCGTCAGATAGTCGCCGGGCAGATCGATTCCTTCGGCAAAACTTGCCAGCCCGAAAATGATGCTGCCCTCTCCCCGATCTACTGCGGCGCGGTGGCGCTCGATCAGTTCGCGCTTGGGTAGCGCGTCCTGTGCCAGCACCCGTGCTTTGGTTGCTTCAGGCAGGCTTTTTTCCACGGCGCGAAGCTGCGCGCGCGAGGAGAACAGCACCAGGGCAGCCTCTTTATCGGTCAGCTGGGTTACAAACCGGGCAATCGCGCTTTCATGGGCGTCGCGGTCGCTTGGGTCCGTGGCTTCCCGGGGTACGCGCAGCACGGCGTTGGCGTAATCGAACGGACTGGGCAGCGCCTGGTAGCGATAGCGGTTGGCAAGCCCTGCACGCTCCTGAATTCGCTCGAAGCGGCCCAGCGCGGTCAGCGTGGCCGAGGTCACCACCGCGCCATAGCAACGCCCCCACAAATGCTTGGCCAACGTATGCGCCGCCGATACCGGGCTTGCCGAGAACTCGACCTCCGGCTCACCGGCTACCCGGCTTAGCGTTATCCAGCGCGCGCTGGGTGGGGCGTTGGCGGCGTCCTGCTCGCTGAACGCCTGCCACAGCGCGTGGGCTTCCAGCGCCCGCCCGTGCAGCAGCGCCACCAGCGGCAGCCAGGTTTCGGCCTGTTCGCGGTCAAGCCCGGTCTGTTTATCCGGATCCAGGCTTTCGCGCAGGATATCGCTGATGCTTTCCAGGCAGCGGGAAAGCGTGGCAAACATGACCAGCAGCTGCTGGGCCTGCTCGCGCAGCGCATCGGGTATCTCGCCCTTCTCGAAGCGTGACTGTAGCGTGTTCTCCTCATCTGCCAGGCCGTTTGGCCGCCCGGCGATCTGATGGCCCACGCTGAACACATCCCCTAGGGCCGGCTCTAGGGTCTGGATAACCTCAGGCAGGCTGGCCAGCAATCGTGCAATCGTAGGCTGCACGGCCAGCGCCTGATGCAGATCGGTCAAACTGCTTTTGAGGGTTTTAAGCCAGCGCAAGCAGCCGTGTACGGCAAACCGGTGCGCAAAGTGCGAAAGCGCCTTGTCAGGCAGGTGATGGCCTTCATCAAATACGAAAATGCAGTCTGCCGGATCTGGCAGGATGGCCCCACCACCCAAGGCCAGATCCGCCAGCACTAGATCATGGTTGGCCACGATAATATCGGCATTTTCAAGCTCGCGGCGCGAACGGAAAAAGGCGCAGGCGCCAAAGTGGCCACAGCGTCTGCCGGTGCACTGACGATGATCCACCGTCAACCGCCGCCAATGGGTATCGTCGATCGACACCGGCCAGTTGTCACGATCGCCTTGCCACTCGCCTTGCCCATAGGCTTCTGCCATATCGGTGGCCAGCACGTTGAAATCGCTGCTTTGAGTTTGCAGCGACTGCTCAAATAGCGACAGCGTCGGGTTGGGTTCAGCGCCTTCCAGTACCTGGTCAAGCTTAGCCACGCATACATAGCGCCCGCGCCCTTTAGCCAGGGCGTAACGAAAGGCAATACCACTATGGCTGGCCAGGGCAGGTAGATCCTGATTGAGCACCTGCTCCTGTAGCGCGACCGTCGCCGTCGAGATAACCAGCCGTTTGCCGCGCGCCTTGGCGATGGGTAGCGCGGCAATCAGGTAGGCTAACGTCTTTCCCGTACCGGTACCCGCCTCAAGCACGCACACGTGGCTGTCGCTTGTGCGTTTGCCTTCGCTATCGCTTTCGATATCGCCAAGCGTGCGGGCGATTTCGGCAATCATCAGGCGCTGCCCGTAACGTGGTGTCAGCTCAAGCTTCTCCACCACGCGACGGTAGGCGTCCTGTATGTCGCTTTTCAGGGCATTATCCAGCATGTGCTTTACAGCATGCCTTCAGGCGGGTGTTCGCAGGGCAGCTTGTCGTTGATATAGCGCTCAATTTCCGGCAGTGAGAACGCATCTTCTTCGCCCACAAAGCTGATTGAAACACCTTTCGCGCCTGCTCGGCCGGTACGACCGATACGATGAACGTAATCTTCCGGGTCTTCCGGTAGCGTGTAGTTGATCACGTGACTGACATCTTCGATGTGAATCCCACGGCCAGCTACGTCAGTTGCTACCAGCACCTGGATCTCGCCTTCACGAAAACGCTCAAGCGTAGTGATACGCTGGTTCTGCGGCACGTCACCGGAGAGCATGGCGGCGCTGATGCCGGCCTTTTTGAGCAGCTCATCGAGCTTGCGCACCAGGTCGCGACGGTTACCAAACACCATTACGCGCTCAAAGCTTTCCTGCTCCAGCAGATTGACCAGTAAACGCGGTTTGTCGTCATCAGACACGAGGTAGACGCGCTGGTCGATATCGGCCTGGTTTTCAACCGTGACTTCGATCTCGACATGTGCCGGGCTCAGCGTCCATTGACTTGCCAGGCTGAGAATATCGTCGGTAAAGGTTGCCGAGAACAGGAACGTCTGGCGCTCTTCTTTCTTCGGCGTGTAGCGAATGATCCGCTTCACATCAGGAATAAAGCCCATCGACAACATCCGGTCGGCTTCATCCAGTACCAGCACTTCCACCTCTGATAAATCGATATCGCGCTTTTGGTGAAAGTCCAAAAGGCGCCCTGGCGTTGCCACCAGAATATCGATCTTCTTGCCCAGGCTTTCGCGCTGCTTTTGATAGTCCATACCGCCGACCACGCTTGCCACATTCAGCTGCGTGAAGCGGGCAAGCGCCTTGGCGTCTTTTTCGATCTGTAGGGCAAGTTCGCGGGTAGGCGCAATAATCAGCGCGCGCGGCGCCCCCGGCTTTTGACCGTCAGGTGCTGGCTCTTCCATGAAGTAGGCCAATACCGAGATTAAAAAGGCGGCGGTTTTACCAGTACCCGTTTGTGCCTTACCGACGATATCGCCACCCAGCAGGGTCTGGCGTAACGCTTCGGCCTGAATAGGCGTGCAGTATTCAAACCCTTGGGCATGAATGGCGCGCATCAGCGGTAGCGGCAGATCAAAGTCATGAAAGCGCCATTTGCCGGCCACGGCAGGCACCTGAAACTGACGAAGATCCCAGTTCGACTGACGACGACGCGGTTTCCGACGGCGGCGTTTCGGCTTGCGGTTCTGGGCCGATGCTGTGGTCTGTTCCGACTCGCTCATAGGCTATGTATCTGTCCATTGCTGTGAATATTAGGCATCACGAAGTGCGCATTGTATCAGGGGTTGGCGTTAAGAGCGCGTCCTGCTGTCGAAGCGATGCCAGAGCCTGTTAGAATGTGGCTTAAATCGACGTAAGGAGCGCGACATGACGCGTAAGAAAAAGACACGTTCGCTGGCCGACAAGGTGACGATCCGCACGGGGCGACGCAAGGATTACAAAAAGTGGCGCCACGATAACCCCGATCAGGTAGCGCCGTCACGCCGCTTTGTAGCAAAAAAGCAGCAGCAGCGTAAATTGCAGGCGGTTAAAAAACTGGCTCGCCAGCAAAGTGGGCAGAACATCGCTATTCACCCGAACAAGGAGTCTGACCCATCGCCTGAGGGCCAATCGTAATGCGTCTGGTTTCATTCAATATCAACGGCATTCGCGCTCGGCTTCACCAGCTACAGGCCTTGATTGATACCCAGCAGCCAGATGTTATCGGTCTGCAGGAAACCAAAGTACAGGACAGCGAGTTCCCTTTGGCCGAGGTACAGGCCATGGGTTACCACGTGTATTACTATGGTCAGAAAGGTCATTACGGCGTGGCATTGATGTGCCGCCAGGAACCTCAGAAAGTTTTTTACGGCTTCTCTGACGATGATGAAGAAGCTCAGCGGCGCATGATTGGGGTACGCCTGCTGGCCGATGACGGTGAGCCAGTCACCGTCTGGAACGGCTATTTCCCCCAGGGTGAAAACGTTGAGCACCCGACCAAATTCCCGCACAAGGCGCAGTTCTATCGCCAGCTGAAGCGGATGCTTGACGAACAGCACCGCCCTGACGAGCGTCTGGCAGTAATGGGTGATTTTAACATTTCACCTGAAGACCAGGATATCGGTATCGGCGAGCCAAGCCGAAAGCGCTGGCTGCGCGAAGGTAAAACAAGCTTCCAGCCGATTGAGCGTGAATGGCTTGCCGGCATTAAAGCCTGGGGGCTGACCGACAGCTATCGCCTCTGCCACCCGGATAACAGCGAGTGGTTTAGCTGGTTTGACTACCGCTCCAAGGGCTTTGACCGTGAGCCCAAGCGCGGCCTGCGTATTGACTATATTCTGGTAACGCAGCCACTTGCCCAGTGTGTAAAGGCCGCCGGAATTGATTATGACCTGCGCGGCATGGAACGGCCTTCCGATCATGCGCCTGTCTGGAGCGACTTTGCACTGACGCTCAAGGCATCTGCGTAAGCCTCTTTGCGCCTTCCGGCATGACTGCATCTACTCGAAATTGGCCAGCCACTGGCTGGCCTCTTCATCTCCGAGCTGGGCGGCCTGGGTAAGCGCTTGTTCAGCCTGCTCCTCCTTTCCCCAGGCATAGGCGAGCTGACCATATTGCCGCCAGTCTGCCGCGTTTTGAGTCTGCACAGCCACTGCCTTCCAGACGCTTAGGGCGTTTTCGATATGCCGGGCCTGCTGCCAGGAGGTAGCCAGCAGCCTTAACACTTTCTCATCGCGCTCAATATCGCCACGCTCAAGGGCCTGCTCTAGACGCTCGGCAGCTCTTGCGGGCGTGCCCCCGGCACGGTGCAGCTCAATCAATAACCAAAAATCCTCGGGTTCTTCAAGCTTGCCCAACTGCCAGGCCATGTCCCACAAGCCTGCCGCCATGCCTGCCTGCCCCGCCTGCTGGGCAAGCGCCGCAGCCTGGCGCCAATCTTCAGCATTGCTGGCCGAACTTAAGCCCTCTACCAGCCAATTCAACGCCTGGGCGTTCTGCCCGGAATGGCGCAGTATGGCAAGCGCCAGAGCCTGCTGATTTTCATTCAGGTTTTCGGTTTGTGCGATCGCCTGTTCCAGACGCTTAGCGGCTGCCTCCCACTGCGCTTCTTGCGCCATCAGGCGGACTAACTGCCATAGCGTATTGGTATCCTGCTCGCTATCAAGCCACTCACTTAACAACCTGATGGCCTGTCCATTCTGGCCTGCGGCGCGGCGTAGCGAAGCCTCTTCACGCAGCCACCTTGCAGCCTGCTCGGCGCCAACGCCACGGGTTTGGCGTGCCTGAGCCAGGTGACCGGCAGCTTTTTCCGGCTGTTCCATGCGCGCCAACGCACCTGCCGCCAGCTGATGATAAAGCGCGCTTGCCCAGCGGTCAGAAGCATTGCCACCTGCCAGGCGCTCTGCCTGGACAGCGCCGCGTTCGGCGACAGCATCAAACGAGCCACCCGCCAGTTGCTCCTGCAGCGCGGTCAGGTCGCGAATAATATCACCGGGCAGCGGCACATTGGCCTGGGCCACAGAGGCCCACAGGCTGAACAGTAAAATCCCTCCTAAACGCTGCATACCCTACCTCAATTGGAACTCAATGCGTTGTGTGGCACGCCGTACCTGCTGGCTGCTGGCAAACTGCCATTGCGCGATAGCCTGCTGTGCGGCATCTTCGAACACGCGCCGTGGCTGGGCATTGATGACCCGAATAGATGAACGATCAACACTGCCGTCACGGCGAATAATAAACTCCACCTCCACAAACCCTTCCATGCCTCGGCGCTGAGCACGGGATGGATAGGTGGGGTTAACCCGGTTGGTGGGTGCCACCTGCCCTACGCTTACCGGCTCGTCTGATGGCGGCGCCTCGGCAACCGGTGCGGCCTGGCGTTCAGCCGGAGCCTCGGTTGGTGTCTGCACAGGTGCCGGTTGTGGCGAAGGCGCCGGCGTCGGTTCTGGCGTCGATGCTGGCTGGGGCGTTGGTTCGGGCTGAGGCTCTGGGGTTATTTCGGTTAGTTCAGGCAGCTCGCTATCCATCTCGACCGGCTCGGCAGGTGTATCCGGCAACTCAACATTGGGCAAGCTAATCGCGCTATCCGTGGCCGGTGGCGGTTCTGGCGTAGGCATCGGAGGCGGCGCCTGCTGTGGGGCCGCCTGTGCAGGTGGCGGTGCGACCGCTTCCTGTTCAAGGGCGACTTCGGGTGCCTCGACCATGTTCAGCGTCATAGGCATCTCCAGCACTTCAGGCTCCCTTTCGGGCGGTGCTACAAGTAACGCCAGCAGCCAGAACAGACCAATCGCCAGCGTGCTTCCGACCAGCAACGACACGGCATGACGTATCATGGGGCACTCCGACTCGCCGCCACGGCTACCTGCTCTACACCGGCCTCCTGCAGGCGGTCCATGACCTCAATCAAAAGTCCTGTCGTGGAGTTGCGGTCTGCCTGGATAACGGCCGACCCCTGCTCGGTTAACATACCAGCCACTTCCTGGCCGACCTGATGCACATCAACAGGCTTGCCATCAACCCATACAGCGCCTTCCGGGGTAATAGCGACCAGCACCTGAGCCTCTGGGCGCGGACTTGCCGCACTCGACTCCGGACGCTCGATTTCGATCCCGCTTTCCTTGATAAAGCTGGTCGTGACAATAAAGAAGATCAACATGATGAACACCACATCCAGCATGGGTGTCAGGTTGACCTCGTTGTTCTCGGCAGTCGCGTCCATCGAACGGCGTCTACGCATCATTCTCCTCCAAGGCACGCGCCAAGCGATCGTGCAAGCGTTGATCTTCGCGACGAATCACGTGCTCTAAACGACTGATAAATAATAGCCCCACCACTGCAATGGCCATGCCGGTTAACGTGGGCAACGTTGCACGCGCCACGCCATCGGCCATGGCACGCGCCTGATGCGTGTCACTCATGGAGAGGCTATCAAAGACGGTAATCATGCCGGTGACGGTTCCCAGCAGGCCCAATAACGGACATAGCGCCACCAGCAGTTTTAACCAGGGCAGCGGGCGGCGCAGCCTTGCGACCAGTGCCTCTGTCCACACATGGCGCAGCGTACGCGCACTCCAGCTGCGATGGTCGCGGCGGTCCGCCCAGCGGCGAATTAACTGCCGACGGGCGGACCGCCAGGTAATGCGGTAGTACCACCAGCGCTCTATTGCCATGCCAAATACCAGCACGGCAACAAATGCGAGCACGACCAGCACCGCACCACCTGCGTCAACCAACCGTTCAACCGGCTCTAGCCAAAGAGGTAGCGTGGGCATGTCAATTCACCGATGCGGCATGTGCGGTAGATTGGGCTTCAAGGTGGTCTGCGAGTGTCGCGCTTGCCTCGCCTTCAATCACCTGACTCAAGTGACGGCTGCGGCTGGCCAACAACGTCTGGGCAAACAGCAGCGGCACTGCCGTAATAAGCCCCAGCACGGTGGTGACCAATGCCTGGCTAATACCACCGGCCATCAATTGCGGGTCACCGGTACCGAAAACGGTAATCGCCTGGAAAGTAACAATCATGCCCGTTACCGTCCCCAGCAGGCCAAGCAGCGGCGCAATCGCAGCCAGCAGTTTCACGATGGGCTGCCCCCGCTCAATGCGCGGCAGCTCCGCCAGCACCGCTTCGTCCAGGCGGGCTTCCAGCGCTTCCGGCGTTTGGTGTTTGTCCATTTCCTTGAAGCGCAGCAGCACACGCCCCAGCGGGTTATGCGTGTGCAGGTGATCCAGCGACTGACGCTGACGTCGCACGCGCAGGCTTACTAACACGAGGTAGGCGTATTGAACCAGTGCTACCAACAGGCCTAACGCTCCTAGCGCCACAATCACGTAGCCGACATAACCACCTTGCTGGAAGCGCTCCCAAAGGCTGGGCCGCTGGGAAAGTGCTTGTAAAACGCGCCCTTGGGCAGGATCGATAATAAACTCGCGGCTTTCGCCCTGATGATAGTCATGCAGAACGCCTTGAATATCAGCGGGCGTGCGCGGTATCTCGGCCAGCTGATCGCTGCCTTCTCCCTGACGCAGCAGCGCCGATTCGGTAAAGGCGACAAAGTCACCCAGACGAATCACCTCGCGCGGTTCGATATTGCCGCTAGCATCCGCCACGGGAAGCGTTAGCCGTTCGGCCTGCCCCGTTTGAGCTGTCAATGCCGCCAAGCTATCCACCACCTCTTCCAGCTGGGTTCGCTCAAGCACTTCTGCATTATCCAAGCGTGGCGGCAGCGCGTCTTCATGCAGAGTCAACCAACTATGCTCACCCAGCGCGTTGCGTACTTCGGTACTGTGCCTTGCAAGGTTGGCCAAGAGCTCGGTAAGGGCTTGACCCTGCTCGCTCTGGCGCTCAGTCAACTCGCTTGCCTGTTCGGCCTGGGCTTGCTGTTGTGCTTGTAGCGCCTCGCTCTGCTCTTCAGCAGCTTGGTGCTCTGCACGAGCTTCATCAAGGGCTGCCGATAGCGCCTGCTGATCGTTCAGAAAACTTTCCAGGCGCTGCTGATCCCGTGCTTCAGCTGCCTGGCGCGCTTCGCGCAGCGATGACAAGCTATCGTCTTGGGCGAAGGCCGTGGAAGTAAACGTGAAAATACCCATCAACAGGCAGGCGCCACCCAGACGCTGTAAACGATTCAGGCTCATGGCTGACCTCCCTGTTGATTAGACGCGGTAATCGAAAGCGGCAGCTGCAGCAAATCTGGTGTGCGCTGATCAGCGGCAATACGCAGGCCGTTACGCACTTCACGCCGTGCTCTTTCATCCAGCGGCTGCCATTCATTACTGGCTACGTCCCAGACGCCACCTTCCCTTTCATCCGGCGTCAGGTAATAAAAACCGATGCGTCCCACTCGCAGGTAGTCGACTTCACGGACGCTGCCTTCAGCGCTCTCAAGGCGCCCACGCCAATGATCGATAACACGACCATAATCAAGCTCAGCTCGCCATGTCTCCAGCAAACTGTTGATCCGCTCGACGCTATCAGCACCAGCCTGTCCATCCGTGCGCGCTACCCGTGCCAGGCGCTCATTGCGCAAAAACGGCAGGTCTTGCTCAATCCAGCGAGTTAGCTGGGCGGTCATGTCCTGCTCGATCAGCGGCAATGCAGCGCGCGTCTCTTCTAGCGTATCGAGCGCCATCCCCAAGCGCTGCTGGCGTTCAGCCTCTTCTGCCAGACGTGCACTCAGGGCTGCGTTACCTGCGTTCATCTGGCGAGTCTCGCGCTCCAAGCGGCGCAGCTCTTCCAGCGCTTCCCGGGTTTCTTCATCGGCTGCGTCAATTTGCTGCTGTAGGGCCGCTTGGGTTTGCTGAGCTTCTACACTCTGGGCCGCCTGGCCCGCTGTTTCATCGCTTGCCATTAGCGTACCGCTGACTAGCACGCAGGCTAAGCAGCACCCACGCAAGACAAAGAAAGGCCTGTTCAGCACGTCGACTCTCCGTTACTGCCTAGCGGGCTTTCATATAGCCGCGCTAGAAACTAATTAGGTATAAGAACGATTTGCGTTTAAATTCTGCGTACCCAGCCTACCACTATCACGGTCAATGACAATATTTATCATTCACATCAAGGCGCTTTTTGCTTTTTTAGGCATAAAAAAGGGCGCCATTCGGCACCCTTGGTTATAATGCTAAGCTAGTGACTAATGCTAATGTCTTTAAATTTTCAGCATTACATAGTCTTTGGTTAGCGGAGCCAGAGGAAGCTCCCACGCCTGCTCACGGCTTACCCATATAGCTTCCGCTATTTCAGCTGCCGCTTCTACCGGCTCATCAATCACCAGCCCATAAAGCTGCGCTTCAATAGTCACGCCAGGCTCATTTGCCGCCGGTGCCATTTGCACGCCCAAAGGAAGTAGCCGGTCTTCAGTGATATGCAAACCCAGCTCTTCTTGAAGCTCACGACAAAGCGCCGCCAACGCCGTTTCACCCGGGTCGATCTTGCCGCCCGGCTGCATAAAGAAAGCCGTATCCTGTTTACGCACCAGAAGCAGGCGACCGTCGGGGTCACTCACAACGGCCGCTACAATTTTCATCACGCTGGCTGTTGGCGTTACATTTGGCATGATCCTTCCCTCTTTTCACGCTTACTGCTTGCCCTAACGTTTACCGCTGACCGAGTGACGCTATTAAAACGCCCAGTCATCATCTTCCGTGGCAATGGCTTTACCAATGACATACGACGAACCAGAGCCGGAGAAGAAGTCGTGGTTTTCATTTGCGCTCGGTGATAGCGCCGCCATAATCGTCGGATCAACGTCGGTAACGCTGCTTGGGAACAACGGTTCATAGCCCAGGTTCATCAGCGCCTTGTTGGCGTTGTAGTGAAGGAACTTCTTCACATCTTCAGACAGGCCCACTTCGTCATACAAGGACTCAGTGTAGCGCACTTCGTTATCGTAGAGCTCAAGCAGCAGCTCATACGCATAATCTTTGACTTCCTGCTGGCGCTCGGGCGTGGCCTCCGCCAGGGCCTGCTGGAATTTATAACCAATGTAATAGCCGTGTACCGCTTCATCGCGAATGATCAAACGAATAAGGTCAGCGGTGTTGGTCAGCTTAGCATGGCTTGACCAATACATGGGCAGATAGAAGCCCGAGTAGAACAGGAACGATTCCAGGAAAACGCTGGCCACTTTACGCATCAGCGGATCATCAGAGCGGTAGCGCTCCAGAATCAGCTCTGACTTGGCCTGGAGCGTGGGGTTTTCTTCACTCCAGCGAAACGCATCGTCCACATCGCGCGTGGCGCACAGCGTTGAGAAAATCGAGCTGTACGAACGTGCATGCACCGACTCCATGAAGGCAATATTGGTATATACCGCTTCTTCATGGGGCGTACGGGCATCTTCCATCAGTACCGGCGCGCCCACGCTACTTTGAATGGTATCCAGCAGCGTCAGTCCTGTAAACACGCGGATAGTCAGCTGTTTTTCCTGCTGAGTGAGCGTATTCCACGATTGGATATCGTTGGACAGCGGCACCTTTTCCGGCAGCCAGAAGTTGCTGGTCAAGCGGTTCCATACTTCAAGATCCTTGTCATCCTGAAGACGGTTCCAGTTAATCGCATTAACCCGCGATAAGCGTTGCGTGGTGGTCATGACATAATTCTCATCAAAAAGCGCCGTATTATCTACGGCGCATAAAATACGGGATCTTAGAGGTTGGCAGTTATCTCAGGCACAAGAATCAAAGCGTGCAGGAAACGCAACCTTCAATTTCCGTACCTTCCAGCGCGCTTTGGCGCAGGCGAATGTAATAGAGCGTTTTAATACCTTTACGCCAGGCATAAATTTGCGCCTTATTGATATCACGCGTGGTAGCGGTATCCGGGAAGAACAGGGTTAATGACAAGCCCTGGTCAACGTGTTTGGACGCCTCGGCGTAGGTATCGATAATCTTCTCAGGGCCAATTTCGTAGGCATCCTGGAAGTAGTCAAAATTCTCTTCGTTCAAAAACGGCGCCGGGTAGTAAACGCGACCCAGTTTGCCTTCTTTACGAATCTCGATCCTGGCCGCTACCGGGTGGATGCTCGACGTCGAGTGGTTAATGTAGGAAATGGACCCTGTAGGCGGCACGGCCTGCAGGTTACGGTTGTAAAGCCCGTGTTCCATTACCGACGCCTTGAGTTCCTGCCAATCCTGCTGGGTAGGCAGTTCAATACCGCTACGCTCAAACAGTCCACGCACTTTCTCGGTACGCGGCAGCCACTCTTGCTCAAGGTACTTATCGAAAAATTCACCCGTTGCGTACTTGGAGTCTTCAAAGCCCGCAAAGGTGTTGTTGTTCTCAATTGCCAGACGATTGGAGGCGCGAAGCGCATGAAACGCGACACAGTAGAAATAGAGGTTGGTGAAGTCCAACCCTTCCTCAGAGCCGTAGTAGATATGCTCACGTGCCAGGTAACCGTGCAGGTTCATCTGCCCTAGGCCAATGGCCCGCGACTTGGCGTTACCTTCGGCAATAGAAGGTACGCTGCTCAGATTGCTCATCTCGGAAACCGCAGTCAGGCCGCGAATGGCAATCTCGACGCTGGTACCGATATTGCCCGCATCCATTACCTTGGCGATATTCATTGAGCCCAGGTTACAGGAAATATCCTGCCCCATCTCACGGTAGCCAAGATCATCGTCGTATTCTGTCGGCGTGTTGACCTGCAGAATTTCCGAGCAGAGGTTGCTCATGTTGATACGTCCGGCAATCGGGTTCGCCCGGTTGACCGTATCTTCAAACATGATGTACGGGTAGCCCGATTCAAACTGCAGCTCAGCAAGCGTCTGGAAGAAGGCACGCGCGTTGATCTTCTGCTTGCGAATGCGCGCATCCGCAACCATTTCGTGGTACTTCTCGGTCACGCTGATATCGCCAAACGGCACGCCATATACGCGCTCGACATCGTAGGGCGAGAACAGGTACATATCATCGTTACGCTTGGCAAGCTCAAACGTGATATCCGGAATGGTAACGCCCAGCGAAAGCGTCTTGATGCGGATTTTCTCGTCCGCATTTTCGCGCTTGGTATCCAGGAAGCTCAGAATATCCGGGTGGTGCGCGTTGAGATACACCGCACCTGCGCCCTGACGAGCACCCAGCTGGTTGGCATAGGAGAAAGCGTCTTCCAGCAATTTCATGATCGGGATAATGCCCGATGACTGGTTCTCTATACGCTTGATAGGCGCGCCGGACTCACGAATATTAGTCAACAGGAAGGCAACGCCACCGCCACGCTTGGAAAGCTGGAGCGCTGAGTTGATCGAGCGACCAATCGATTCCATGTTGTCTTCAATACGTAGCAAGAAGCACGAAACCAACTCACCGCGCTGCTGCTTGCCGCAGTTAAGAAAGGTTGGTGTTGCAGGCTGGAACCGGCCGCTAATGATTTCATCAACCAACGATTTGGCAAGCGCTTCGTCACCGCGCGCCAGGGTCAGCGCTACCATGCACACACGGTCTTCGTAGCGTTCCAGATAGCGTTTGCCATCAAACGTTTTCAGCGTATAGCTGGTGTAGTACTTGAAAGCGCCCAGAAAGCTTGGAAAGCGAAACTTGTAAGCGTAGGCCTGCTCAAACAGCGCCTTCACAAAGGCAAAGCTGTACTGATCCAGCACTTTTGCTTCGTAGTAGCTCTCTTCAACCAGATAGTCGAGTTTCTCTTCCAGCGAATGGAAGAAAACCGTGTTCTGGTTGACGTGCTGCAGGAAGTACTGACGTGCTGCTTCGCGGTCTTTGTCCAGCTGTAGCTCACCATTGGCACCGTACAGGTTAAGCATGGCGTTCAGTGCATGGTAGTCCAGCGTGCGCGTCTCGGTCGCCCCCGAAGCAGGTCGTTTTGCTTCAGCCAAGTTTTTCGTGACTAGATTTGTCGTTTCCAAAACTCTTCTACTCCTTTGCGGACCTTGGCCACGTCATCGTCGGTGCCAAATAATTCAAATCGATATAGCAGTGGCACACGACACTTTTCTGAAATGACGCGACCAGCGAGGCCATACGCATCACCAAAATTGGTGTTACCAGCAGCAATGACGCCACGAATAAGGCGTCGATTGTGCTCATCGTTCAGAAACCGAATGACCTGTGCTGGCACTGCGCCCTTTGCTTCACCGCCCCCATAAGTGGGCGTAATCAATATATAGGGCGTAGTGGCTTGCAGCGTCGGCTCATCGCGCCCAAGCGGAAGGCGTTGGGCAGTCAGGCCAAGCTTTTGTACAAAACGATGAGTGTTACCTGATTTGGTGGAAAAATAGATAATGCTGCCAGTGATTAATGTTTCAGCGGCGGCGTCCACCAACATAAATGTGTCTTACGCCAGCGCTTGAATGCGGTCTGGACGAAAACCTGACCAGTGATCGTCGCCTGCCACCACAACTGGAAGCTGACGGTAGCCCAGGGCTTCTACTTCTTGTTGGGCACCCGATTCGGCGGTGATATCAATAACGGTATACTCTAAACCTTGCTTATCCAAGGCACGGTAGGTAGCGGTGCACTGAACACAGGCGGGCTTGCTATAAATTTGAATTTCCATGGCTATTTTCCCCTTTCCATAGCAGCATTTTTGAGGTAGTGGATATCTAGTACCCTACCCCCTCTGAAGACACCACGCATACTATATATAGCCCATGAGAAAATCAATTCAAGCATATGTGGTATTTTTTCATCCACAGGTTATTGACAACTCATACCCAGCATTACTCCTGAAAATAAAAAAACCGCCCCACAATGGGGGCGGCTTTTATGCAGACGCCGCAGGGCGGCATCTTGCCTTATATAATGCGTGATTAAGCGATAGCTGCCTGGTAACGACGCTCTACGTCTTCCCAGTTTACAACGTTGAAAAATGCTGAAATGTAATCAGGACGCTTATTCTGATACTTCAGGTAGTAAGCGTGCTCCCACACGTCCAGACCCAGCAGCGGCGTATTGCCGTGCATCAGTGGGCTGTCCTGGTTGAGGGTATTTTCAACCACTAGCTTTTTCTCGGGTGTGACGCTTAGCCACGCCCAGCCGCTGCCAAAACGGCCAACAGCCGCTTTCTTGAATTCTTCCTGGAAGGCTTCCAAGCCGCCCAGTTCGCTTTCGATGGCGTTTGCCACATCGCCCTGAGGCTTGCCACCGCCGTTTGGCGACATCATCTGCCAGAACATGGAGTGGTTGGCATGGCCGCCGCCGTTGTTGATAACCGCCTGACGCTTGGCTTCTGGAACGCGATCCAGATTGGAAACCAACTCTTCAATACTTACATCTTCAAGGCCGGTGCCTTCAAGTGCTGCATTGAGATTGTTGACATACGTCTGATGGTGACGTGAATGGTGAATTTCCATCGTCATCGCATCGATATTCGGTTCGAGAGCGTCATATGCGTACGGCAGCTCGGGAAGTGTATGTGCCATTTGATCATCTCCTTGAGTGGCTTTTGTTGCGTTCACTACATTAGGTGCGGCCAGCCAACACCCTTTTCAACCGCCTAAGCGGCTTTTTCTCATATCGTGCCCGTACTTTAGCTAACAACAGCGTGTTTATCTAATGCCCACACATGAAAAAGCCAGCCCACAAGCGAGCCGGCTTAAAATCACTGCCCTACAGTGTCATCAGGCAAGTCGATTTACAGCTTGCTCTCAAGCTCGGGCAGAATCTCGAACAGATCGCCCACCAGACCGTAGTCGGCTACCTGGAAGATCGGCGCCTCGTCGTCCTTGTTGATCGCCACGATCACCTTGGAGTCCTTCATGCCCGCCAGGTGCTGGATGGCACCGGAGATCCCCACCGCGATGTACAGATCCGGCGCGACGATCTTGCCCGTCTGACCGACCTGCATATCGTTGGGCACAAAGCCTGCATCCACCGCGGCGCGCGAGGCACCTACCGCCGCGCCCAGCTTGTCGGCAATCCCGTTGAGCAGCTTGAAATTGTCACCGTTGCCCATGCCGCGGCCACCGGAAATCACCACCTTGGCACCGCCGAGTTCGGGGCGGTCAGACTGCGCCAGCTCTTCCTTCACAAAGCGCGACTGGGTGTTCTCGACCACCACGTCCACGGCTTCCACCGTGGCGCTGCCCGTGTCGCTGACGGCATCAAACGCGGTGGTACGGACCGTCAGCACCTTGAGGGTGTCGTCGCTTTTCACCGTGGCAATGGCGTTGCCCGCATAGATGGAGCGCTGGAAGGTATCCGCGCTTTCCACCCCGATAACGTCAGACAGCTGGCTGACATCTTTCAGCGCCGCCAGACGTGGCAGCACGTTTTTACCCGTCGTGGAGGCGCTGGCCAGCACGTGGGTGTAATCGCCTGCCAGCTCCACCAGCAAGGCGCCCAGGGGCTCGGCGAGCTGGTGGGCGTAGACCGCGTTGTCCGCAACGCGCACCGTGCGTACGCCTTCAAGCTTGGCGGCCGCATCCGCTGCCGCCTGGACGCCTTCACCGGCGACCAGTACGTCAATATCGCCCCCAATCGCTTGTGCAGCAGCGACAACGTGGGCGGTCGCGCCCGCCAGCTGGCCTTCATGGAGGTCGGCAAGTACCAGAATGCTCATGCGTTCCACTCCTCTTAAAGCACCTTGGCTTCGTTTTTGAGTTTATCGATTAGTTCGTCCACGGAGGCGACTTTGATGCCACCTTTACGCTCGGCCGGGGACTCCACCTTGAGCAGGCTGACCTTGGACGCCACGTCCACCCCGAAATCGGCGGGGGTTTTGACGTCCAGCGGCTTTTTCTTGGCCTTCATGATGTCCGGCAGCTTGGCGTAGCGGGGCTCGTTCAGGCGCAGATCGGTGGTCACGATGGCGGGTAAAGTCAGTGCGATTGTCTGCAGGCCACCGTCGATTTCACGCGTGACATGGACCTGGTCGCCTTCCACGACCACTTCCGAGGCGAAGGTTCCCTGCGGCAGGTTGGTGAGCGCGGCGAGCATCTGGCCGGTCTGGTTGTTGTCGGTGTCGATGGCCTGTTTGCCCAGGATCACGAGACCCGGCTGCTCTTGCTCGACCACTTTGGCCAAGAGCTTGGCGACCGCCAGCGATTCTGCCCGCTCGTCGGTTTCGATCTGGATGGCGCGGTCGGCGCCCAGCGCCAACGCGGTGCGCAGCTGCTCCTGAGACGCCTTGGGGCCGATGGTGACCGCTACTACTTCGGTGGCCACACCTTTCTCTTTCAAGCGCACCGCTTCTTCCACGGCGATTTCGCAGAAGGGGTTCATGGCCATTTTGACGTTGGTAAGGTCAACGTCGGAGTGATCCGCCTTGACGCGAATCTTGACGTTGTAATCGATGACGCGTTTAACCGCGAC
>NZ_RZHE01000011.1 GCF_003989825.1 Vreelandella populi | reverse complement strand
TCGAAAGAACACCGGATACGCGCGCCAAGCGAAGAGAACGCTGGGCACGAGAGACGCACACAAAACAGTCAGCCGATATACATTGAAAGTTACGCCTGACGACCATAGCGAGCGTGAACCACCTGATCCCTTGCCGAACTCAGTAGTGAAACCGCTTAGCGCCGATGGTAGTGTGGGGTCTCCCCATGCGAGAGTAGGTCATCGTCAGGCACTTATTAAGAAAAGCCCCGAGCACACTGTGTTCGGGGCTTTTTGTTGTGCGTGAAAGAAAAGCGGACACTAAAAAGGGCGGCAGAAGCCGCCCTGAAACAAATGCTGATACTTAGCCGCAAATCGTTTCCAACGCTTCAATCAGGCTATCCATCTCATCGTCAGTGCCGATAGTGATACGCAGGAAGTTGTTGAGTTCGGCGGTGTTAAAGTGGCGTACCAAAATGCCGCGCTCACGCAGCCCGGCAAATAGCTGAGCTCCTGCATAATCAGGATGTTGAGCAAGCAAAAAATTGGCCTTAGAGGGCAGTACCTTAAATCCCAATGCTTCAAGGCGCTGACAGGTACGCTCACGCGTAGTAATTACCCGCTCCCTACACGCATCAAAGTGTGCTTCATCGTTAAGCGCTGCGATACCCACAAGGCTTGCCAGACTATCAACCGGGTAGGAGTTAAACGAGTCCTTAACGCGTTGCAGGCCGTCTATCAGCTCCGCTGAGCCAATGGCATAGCCTAGGCGTAAGCCAGCCAGGCTACGTGATTTGGAGAACGTGCCGGTTACCAGCAAATTCGGATAACGATCAATCAGCGCAGTCGCGCTTTCAGCCCCAAAATCGACGTAGGCTTCATCAACCAGTACTACGCGATCAGTCACTCGCTTTAAAAGCTTCTCAATGCTTTCCAATGAGTGGGCATGCCCGGTAGGCGCGTTGGGGTTGGCAAAAATAACGCCGCTACGCTCTGCAGCCGAACCTAATGCTTCGATATCGACTTCCCAGCTTGCGTTGAGCGGGTGAGAACGCAGCTCGACATTATAGAGATTGGCATACACCGGATAGAAACTATAAGTGATGGTCGGGACATCAAGCGGCGCGCCGTGGCAAAAGAACGCTTGGAATGCCAGCGCTAACACCTCATCTGACCCATTGCCTACAAACACCTGCTGGCTTTCTATGCTAAACGTCTTGGCAAGCGTTGCGCGCAGGGCGGCCGAGGTCGGGTCTGGGTAAAGGCGTAGGTGGTCCGTTGCGTAATCACGCAGGGCCTGGCCTACACCCGGCGCCGGGGGATAAGGGTTTTCATTGGTATTTAATTTGATAACACGCTCACGCGGCTGCTCGCCTGGAACATAAGGGGTAAGCGCCTTGACAGCGGGACTCCAGTATTGGCTCATGAGGGTAACCTGATTATCCTTGCATAATAGGCCATGGTCGCTTGATGATCGCTCAAGAGCAAGCATTCGCATGCGGCTAGGGGGTGGGCGTCGCACCTTGTAACGGTTATGCTGTCATAATCGCACGTAAGAAATGTATGTCCAACACGATAAGGAGAGACCCAATGCAATTCAGGAGTTTGCTAGCCGGTTCGGCTATGTTGGCATTGTTGGCTGGTTGTGCAACCGGCGGCCCTTCAGGCCAGGAAAGTGATGCAGGCGTGAGCGCATCAGAACAGCACTATCAAGGAACGCTGCCTTGCCGTAATTGTGACGGGATTGATCTGGATGTCACCATGGTGGGTGAGGAGACAGGCGCGGCGGAAGAACGTACTTTTACGCTGGATGCCACTTATCGTAACCATCCTCAAACGCCACCGCCTGAAAACTATGCAGGCAACTGGGAAGTGCTAAATGGTACACCATCTGATCCAGACGCCACCGTTTATGAGCTAACACCTAATGGGGATGGCCAGATTTACTACTTCCAGCGTATTAATGAGCGTACGCTTGAGTTGATCGACCCTGAGCGCCGTCGCTTTGAAAATGGCGAAATGTTACAGCTACAGCTACAGCGTCAGTAAGTTAGTGGTAGCAACAAAAGGCGGCCATTGGCCGCCTTTTGTATTTTAGAGCCTGACATGAGGTCATAAGAAGTACTTATGACCTAACAGTAAGGGGAGTGTGAACGCAGTGGCAAAAGCCAAGAGTGCCTTTGTATGTACCGAGTGCGGCGCGGAGTATCGTAAGTGGCAGGGTCAGTGCTCCAGTTGTAACGAGTGGAATACGCTAAGTGAAGTCCGTCTGGCAAGCGCCCGCCCCGGCGGGGGTACTACCGCCACGGGTAGGGCGGGCTACGCGGGTGATCTTTCCCGGGATGTGGTTGACCTAAGCAATGTCGACCTAAGCGAGGTGCCCAGGCTCAGTTCTACCTTCAGCGAGTTTGACCGCGTATTGGGCGGTGGCCTTGTACCCGGTTCAGCGGTACTGCTCGGTGGCAATCCAGGGGCAGGTAAATCAACTCTTCTGCTGCAAACGGCCTGTAAGCTAGCCCAGCAACGGCGCATCCTCTATGTCACAGGTGAAGAGTCTCTCTCTCAGGTAGCCATGCGCGCTCACCGCCTGCAGTTGCCTACCAGCGGCTTGAAAATGCTTGCAGAAACCAGTGTGGAAACAATTCTCGCCGTGGCTGAGCGTGAGAAACCAGAAATACTGGTCATTGATTCTATTCAGACCATGCATCTTGAAGATATCAGCTCAGCGCCGGGCGGAGTTGCCCAGGTGCGCGAGTCTGCAGCAGCGTTGACTCGCTTTGCCAAGCAGACCAATACGGTGCTGCTGCTGGTTGGCCACGTCACCAAGGACGGCACCCTGGCAGGCCCCAAGGTGCTTGAGCACATGATCGATGCCTCGCTGTTACTTGAAGGCGGCGCCGACTCACGCTTTCGCACGTTGCGTGGCCAGAAGAACCGTTTTGGCGCAGTCAACGAGCTGGGTGTTTTCGCCATGCTTGAGCAGGGCCTCAAAGAGGTCAAGAATCCCAGCGCCATCTTTCTTTCGCGCCAGGAGGAGCAGGCGCCGGGGAGTCTGGTTATGGTGGTATGGGAAGGCACCCGGCCCATTCTGGTGGAAGTACAGGCGCTGGTGGACGAGTCTGCGTTGGGCAATCCGCGCCGTGTGGCCGTAGGTGTGGACCAAAATCGTCTGGCTATGTTGCTAGCCGTTTTAAACCGTCATGGCGGGTTGTTTACCGGCGACCAAGATGTATTCTTGAATGTCGTTGGAGGGGTGAAGGTATTGGAAACCAGCGCGGATCTCGCCGTGCTGCTTGCCGTGGTATCCAGCTTGCAGAACCGTGCGCTTCCCAAGGAGTTGGTCGTGTTTGGCGAAGTGGGGCTTTCCGGCGAGATACGCCCGGTGCCCAGCGGTCAGGAGCGTATTGCCGAGGCCGCCAAACACGGTTTTTTGCGCGCTATTGTGCCGCGCGCCAACGCGCCCAAACAGTCGCCCAAGGGCATGGAAGTGATAGCCGTGGATAAGCTCAGCGATGCCTTGGAGGCACTGTAAGTAGGCTACGCTATTAAGTCATCATGAAAAAAAACATCTACTTGCCAAGGAAAGACGCCATGAGTTCGATTCGTTTAACCCAGTACAGTCACGGCGCCGGATGTGGCTGCAAGATTGCCCCTGACGTGCTGGATAGCATCCTTGCCAAGGCAGGGCCGCCCGCCGGGCACAAGCAGCTGATCGTGGGCAACCAGGGCCGCGAAGATGCCGCCGTTTACGACCTGGGCGATGGTCGGGGCATGATCTCGACCACCGACTTCTTTATGCCAATTGTCGATGATCCATTTGATTTTGGGCGGATTGCTGCGACCAATGCGATCAGTGATATCTATGCCATGGGCGGCACGCCGGTCATGGCACTCAGTATTCTTGGCTGGCCGCTGGATAAACTAGGTGCGGATATTGCCGGCGATGTGGTGGCCGGTGCCCAAGCCGTGTGCCGAGAGTTGGGTATCGCTTTGGCAGGTGGGCATTCTATAGATGCCCCTGAGCCCATTTTCGGTCTGGCGGTAAACGGGCTGGTCGATCTGGATAAACTCAAGCTCAATAGTCGTGCCAAACCGGGCGATCTGCTGTTCTTGACCAAGCCTTTGGGCGTTGGGTTACTTACCACTGCAGAAAAACGTGGCCTGCTGGAAGACGGGCATCATGGGCTGGCCCGTGAAACGATGCTGAAATCCAACCGCATCGGGGTCGCGCTTGCCAATGTAACAGGCCTGAATGCCATGACCGATGTTACCGGCTTTGGGCTGGCAGGACATCTTTCGGAAATTTGCAGCGCCAGTAACGTTATGGCCCAGATTGATTTCCGTCGCCTGCCGCGGCTAGCGGAAGCCGAAGCGTATCGCCGGCAGGGTGCGGTTCCCGGTGGCACGCTGCGTAATCGCGACGCGTTAGGCAAAAGTTTGCCTAATATGGATGAGGCCCACTGGCAATGGCTATGCGACCCGCAAACCTCAGGCGGCTTATTGCTAAGCGTAGATCCTGCCTGGGAAGACGATGTTGAGCGTATTGGCCGGGAGTTTGGTTTATCTCTTGAGCCGTTTGGTGTCATGAAGGCTCGTGCAGGTGAAGCGTTGATTGAGATGGTGGGATAATGCCTGAAGCGCTACCTTCATCCCTACGCTTGATCAGCGAAGCGCGGCCCCTGATTGATGTACGTGCCCCGGTAGAGTTTGCCCAAGGTAGCCTGCCGGGCGCGGTCAATCTTCCCTTGATGACGGATGAAGAACGCAGTCATGTGGGCATTGCTTACAAACAGCAGGGCCAGGAAGCGGCGATTGCGCTGGGGGAACGGCTCGTCAGCGGTGAAATCAAGCAGGCGCGTATTGCCGCTTGGCAGGCGTATATTGCCGAGCATCCTAACACGGTCATCTACTGTTTTCGCGGCGGGCTGCGTTCGCAAATTGTCCAGCAATGGCTTCAAGAAGTGGGGGTTGAAAGACCACGTATTGAAGGCGGCTGGAAGGCTATGCGCCACGCGTTGTGCCAGCGTATTGAGGAAGCGGCCGAGCAGCCCATGCTGGTGGTTGCCGGGCTAACCGGCTGTGCTAAAACCACGTTGATCAACCGATTGGAAAATGGTGTTGATCTTGAGGCCTGTGCCAATCATAAAGGCTCCGCCTTTGGCCGCAAGCCCAAAGCTCCTGCCACGCAGATTGATTTTGAGCACTCGTTGGGAGCAAGGCTGCTCGCTTTGCCGGAGCGCCTTGTGGTTGAAGACGAATCCCGGCAGATCGGCAACGCCAATATACCGCTCTCCTTTTACCACACTATGCAGAAGGCGCCCCGTGTACGAATAGAAATGCCGCTTGATTGGCGGCTTAACCAGCTTCAGCACGACTATATTATTCAGCTGGAAAAGGATTATGTTGCTCACTTTGGGCCCCAGCAGGGCTGGGAACTGATGCAGCGCCAGTTGGGCAATGCGTTAATCCGTTTGGGAAAACGCTTGGGCAATGCTCGTCTACAGCGATTACAACGCCTACAGGCAATGGCCTTTAACGCCCATAGTGAAGGTAATCCTCAAGCCCACGAGGCGTGGCTTGCTCCGCTCTTGACGGAGTATTACGATCCGCTTTATCGCTATCATCTTGAAAAACAGCGTGCCACTGCGGCACCGGATATTCACGTGGGCGATTGGGACAGCTGCTTGGAGGCTGCCAGGCAGTGGAGTGCCGGGCAGCCGTTGGGGGTCAGGCCACTTTAAGCCACTGGGTCATGACCCGGTCGAGCAGAGGGGCCAGCTGCTGAAAACGGGTCGCCTGCTCCAGGATCTCGCTGTTGTCCTGTACAAAGCGTTTAGCTGCAGGCGTAGCGGGTATCGTGTCCTCGCTACCATTTATCAGTTGAGTAGCGCTGCCAAGCGTCATCTCCAGGTGGCAAAGCAGACCCATGACGCGGCCGCTGTCCCAGCTAAACCCCTGTAAAGGCGCCGCAGGGCTTCCCCCGAGCGGTAGGGCATTATCCGGCAGGCTGAATACATGGCGATGCCACATGAAGGCTTCAAACTGCTCGGGTAAGTCAAACGGGCTTTTTGGGGCCATCGACACGGTATGCCAGCCTCGCTCTGGATACGTGCCAGGGGCTACCACGGCATCCAGCACCTGGGCAATCCAAAGTGCGCCCAGGCCGATGCCCAGGATGGGCTTTTGGCCGTCCAGATAGCGATTGATCAACTTGTTTTCAGCTTTGAACCACGCAGGCGGCTGATTGAGAAACGCTTCTGGTCCGTCCAGAACAATCAGCGCATCGCTTTCCGCCGGGCGCGGGGTGAGTTCGCCCGCATAAAGATGAAAAACGGTGTAACTATGCCCCATACTGCTCAACCAATCGGTCAAGCGGGCAGGGTCATGATCAGAGCCGTGCTGTAGCAGATGAATATGCATGATAATCTCCTCGCCGGCCGTACACAGTCAAGGCTGTCAGGTTTATGACAGCGCTGTTGCGACCATAACGTATTACCCCCATTTCACCAATATCGCGCGTTAGGAAATCAGTATGGCGTCCAAGCCCTTAGGATTTTACCAGCAGTTGCAGTTGCTCCCGCTATCGGCTCAGCAAGCATTTATGGCCGCGCTGTGCGAGCGCCTGCTGCCCAACTACGCCCTGTATGAGCAAACCACCGGCCATGGCGATGGCCATACGCTGCGCACCGTGCTTAATCTGGTCTGGGAAAGGTTAAGTGTACCCGGGGCGAGCATCGATTTTGCCCGCCAGGCTGAAAAGCTGGCTGAATGCGAACCCCCTGCTGAGGATGAAAGCTTTGGCGCCCGACGTGCGCTGGATGCCGTTGTCTCCATCTCGGCACTGCTGGACACATTGCAGGGTGACTCCCCTGAAGCAGTGCTGGATGTCAGCCGTACTTCGCGCGCCGGGGTACGCGCTTTTATTGAGCTCACCGAAGGCGAAGAGGATGCCCAAAAGCTTGCGTTGCTGATTCGTGATCATCCACTAATGGAAGACGAAAACGATTTCCAAGACGCGGTGTTGGAAGCAGTAAGTGAACCGCTAAACAAAGCCGCACTCAAGGAAATACGCCAGTTAGGCCGCAATAATGGTATCAGTAACCTGGGTCTGAGCCTTGAAGAAGACGCCGAGTAAGGCGATGCCTGCTACAGGCGCAGGCCTGCGGTGAACATCATGCCTGCGGTGCCAAAGATGATTAAATCGGATTCAAACCGCTCCCACTGCACGCCGATACTGGGCAGTAGAACCGGGGCGACCTCCAGGTGGTTGAGTGGAATCTTGTCGCGATACTCATCCTTATAGCCACGCAGCAAACCGCCGGTCAGCTTGGCTCGAACGTTAATTTCTTCGGCAAACTGCCAGAGGGGGAATTCGCGCCCAGCATATACATACCAGGTGGGCTGCTCATAGGAATTCTTGAACCATCCCACCCCCGTCAGCCAGCGGTCTGGATTATGCAGCTCAATGCCCATCAGGTGCTGTTGGTTGTTATGATCCGGCTGCGGATCAAAGTGGCGGGTTAGCAAGCTGGTTTGTACCAGGGCATGGTCCAACGCGAGCGTTGGTGGCCAATCGGGTAAGGCAAAGGCTGAGGTCGAAGCGCTCAGCCAGATACCCATAAGCCCTCCTAGCCATGGAGTGAAACGTGACATTTGAAGTTCCTGGATGGGAGGGGCGTGCAGTCAATGCGCCCATTAAAGGCGCATTTCGATACCGCGTTCGGCCATATAACGTTTTGCTTCAGGGATAGTGTGCTCGCCGAAATGGAAAATGCTGGCCGCCAGCACGGCGTCGGCGCCGCCCTTGAGCACGCCATCCACCAGGTGGTCCAGGTTGCCGACCCCTCCGGAGGCAATGACGGGAACGCTCACGGCTTCTGAAATCGCGTGGGTTACACCGAGATCAAACCCAATCTTGGTGCCGTCGCGGTCCATGCTGGTGAGCAGCAGTTCGCCGGCGCCGAATTCCACCATCTTCTTCGCCCACTCAACGGCATCAAGCCCTGTTGGGCGGCGGCCGCCATGGGTGAAAATCTCCCAACGTGGTGGCTCGCCTTCACCTGATACTCGCTTGGCATCGATCGCCACCACAATGCACTGGCTGCCAAAGCGCTCGGCCGCTTCACGCACGAACTCGGGGTTGGTGACCGCTGCGGTATTGATCGACACCTTATCCGCGCCCGCATTCAGCATGGTACGAATATCATCGCAGGTACGAATCCCGCCGCCGACGGTCAGCGGAATGAACACCTGCCCCGCAATGCGTTCGACCATTTCCACCGTGGTGTCACGGTCTTCGTGGCTTGCGGTAATATCCAGAAAGGTGATTTCATCGGCACCCTGCTGGTTATAGCGCTGGGCAATCTCCACCGGGTCGCCTGCATCGCGAATGCCGACAAAGTTGACACCTTTAACAACCCGACCGGCATCAACATCCAGGCAGGGAATAATACGCTTGGATAAACTCACGCGCCGCCTCCGGTTAACTGGTCGCTCAGCCGCTGGGCTTCGGCCACATCCAGGCTGCCTTCGTAAATCGCCCGGCCGGTAATGGCGCCTAAAATACCGCTATCGGCGACATCGCACAGAGCTTTAATATCGTTCAGGTTGGTCACGCCGCCAGATGCAATCACCGGCAGGCCGCCTTCTCGCGCCAGTTGAGCCGTCGCTTCAACGTTAACCCCTTGCATCATACCGTCGCGCGCTATGTCGGTATACACGATGCTGGATACGCCATCATCGGCAAACCGCTTGGCCAGATCGACCGCTTTGACACTTGAAACTTCCGCCCAGCCGTCGGTGGCTACAAAGCCGTCTTTAGCATCCAGCCCGACAATCACATGGCCGGGGAATGCGCGGCACATTTCGCCCACAAACGCGGGCTCTTTAACGGCCTTGGTGCCAATAATCACGTAAGACACGCCTGCATTCAGGTAGTGCTCGATGGTCTCGGGAGTGCGAATACCGCCGCCAATTTGAATAGGCAGGTTGGGGTAGGCGCGTGCAATGGCCGTTACAGCCTCGCCATTCACTGGCTTGCCTTCAAAGGCGCCGTTCAGATCGACCAGATGAAGGCGACGCGCACCGGCTTCAACCCAGCGCGCGGCCATCGCAACTGGGTCATCGCCGTAAGAGGTCGCATCGTCCATACGCCCTTGTTTCAACCGTACACACTGGCCATCTTTGAGATCGATCGCAGGAATTACCAACATAACTAAACCTCTTAAGGCGTCCAGGTGACAAAGTTTTCAAGCAGGCGCAGGCCCGCACGGGAGCTTTTTTCCGGGTGAAACTGTACGGCAAAGGTGGCGTCACGGCCAATCGCCACGTGAGCGCCTACCTTGCCATAGTGCGTGGTGCCAAATACCTGGGCATCGTCGGCCGCGTTCACGTAGTAGCTGTGTACGAAGTAGAAGTGTTCGTTATTATCGATGCCGGCCCACAGCGGGTGATCGTGATGCTGCTCGACCAGGTTCCAGCCCATGTGTGGCACTTTCAGGCGCTGGTCGTGCTCATCGCGCATGTCGGTGGGGAACTTATCAACGCTGCCTTTGAAAAAGCCCAGGCAATCAACGCCACCGTTCTCTTCGCTGCGCTCCAGAAGCATTTGCTGGCCTACGCAGATTCCGAGCAAGGGTTTGGCCTGACGAGTCAGCACGTCGTCGACCAGCCCACGCAGTTCAGTGCGCTCAAGCTCACCCACGCAGTCGCGTATGGCGCCTTGGCCGGGCAGCACCAAGCGCGTGGCACCTAAAATGCGCCGCGGGTCACGGGTAATAATGACATTTTCATGGGTAACGTGTTCGAGCGCCTTCGCGACAGAATGTAGGTTTCCCATCCCATAGTCGATCACAGCAATGGTCATGAAGCGCTCCTTAAGCGAGTGAACGAACAGTTGCTTGCACTGTTGCCTATACTACAGCACGCCATTATAGGCTCCCTTTGGTGGAAGGCATCTGCCCTGCCATGCGTGGGTCTTCGGCGACAGCCATGCGCAGGGCACGTCCAAAGGCTTTGAAAATCGTTTCAGCCTGATGGTGAGCATTAAAGCCTTTTATGTTGTCGATATGCAGTGTCACACGGGCATGGTTGACAAAACCCTGGAAGAATTCCCAAAACAGTTGGGTATCCATACGGCCGATGGTCGCGCGAGTAAACTCCACATCCATGTAAAGACCGGGGCGGCCGGAGAAGTCGATCACCACGCGTGAGAGTGCTTCATCAAGCGGCACATAGGCATGGCCATAACGGTAGATACCGCGTTTGTCGCCAATGGCCTCGTTAAATGCCTGGCCCAGGGTAATCCCCAGGTCCTCGACCGTATGGTGGTCGTCAATGTGCAAATCGCCTGAGGCATGGATATCAAGGTCGATCATTCCATGCCGTGCAACCTGATCAAGCATATGATCCAGAAAGGGAACGCCAGTTTCACAGCGAAGATGGCCTTCGCCATCCAGGTTGACGCTGACTTTAATCTGGGTTTCATTCGTATCACGGCTAACCGTGGCAATACGCGCTGACATGTTGCATCTCCTGCGCTCTTGCGCATTCTGAGGGGAAGGCGATGGGCCGCCCTGTCTCACCACCAGTTGAGTAGGCTCACCACCAGTTAATCAGGGCATAAATCGGCGGCAAAACAACCATTATAGAGAATCGGCGCACCCATCCGCTACAATGCGCGAAAGGTAGCCGCCCTTCAGGGCATTAAAAATAGCAGCTGAGCTGCTTTGGCGAAGAGGATTTCACCATGCCGGTGACACTGGAGCATGTCGACAAAGCGCGTTGGGACGCGGATGAGCAGGTGCGCCTCGACCTTACGCGTATTTATGAGGATGCGCCAAAAGAGCGGGTGCCTACCCAGGCGGTTCTGCCGTTTATCGAACAGCATTTAAATGCCGCTCACTTTTTTGCTTGTGCGCACTTTAACGACCACTTGCTAGGCGCGGCTGCCATTCAAGAGGCGCCGGACCGAGCTTGGTGGCTTTCTGAGTTATGCGTGCGTAAGGCTACGCGCCGGCGCGGTGTGGGCTCGCGGTTGATGGCCCTACTTGGCGAACAGGCCAAACAGGAAGGGCGTAAACTGCGCATTGAAATTTCAGCTCTATCGCTGGCCGATCAGGTGCTGCTGTCCAAGCTTGGCTACCGCCCAGGCAGCTGTAGCGAAGAGGCTCTGTTAGACAGGCCGCTTACCAGTAATTTTGTTGAGTTAGACCCACAAGGGAAAGGGTAATGAAACAGTTATTACGTATTTTGCTGGCCGCCATTGGCATTCTTGCCATCGTGGCGGTGGCTGCGGTGGTTTATGTGACCACCTTTCTGGATCCGGAAGACTTTAAGCCCCGCTTGACCGCCGTGGTGGAGGAGCACACCGGGCTGCATCTGGCGCTGGAAGGCCCGATTACCTGGTCGTTCTATCCTCGCCTTGGGGTGAGCGTGGAGCAAGCCCGGGCCTGGCTGCCGGAACAGACAGGAGAAGATACTTCGTTTGCCGCGATCAATCGCGCCGAGGTTAGCATTGCCTTTGCCCCATTGCTGCGTGGCGAGATTGCCATTGACGGCCTGACGCTGGATGGCATGCGTTTGAATCTGGAGCGCGATGCCGAAGGCCGAGGCAACTGGGAGCCGCTGGTCGAGCGCCTGGCTGAAGAAAGCGATGAAAAAGCACAAACGGTGCTGGCGCCGGCAAGCGCCGGGCCGAACGCCGATGCGGGCAGTCTTTCTGTCGTGCTCAATATTGCCAGCGTCGAAGTGCGGGGCGCTGATATTCGTTTCCGTGATGCGCAAAGCCAGGCACTGTGGCGCATGCAGTCGCTGAATATTTCCGGCAGTAACGTCAATCCAGTCAGCCCTTTCCCATTAAAGACCATGTTTACGCTGACCAGGCATAACCGTCTGGATGCCGAGGCATTGGAGCGAACGCCCAACTTGACCAGCGATGTTGATCTTGAGACACGCATGCGGCTTAAGCTCGGCGAAGACCGGGTCGTGCTGGAAAATACGCGCCTAACCACACGCACACGAATGAACCCCGAGAGCGAACCACAGCAACTGAGCCTGAGAGCTGCTGAAATTGTCGCGCTTTTGGAAGAAAAACAGCTGAGCATTACCCAAGGCGTACTTGAAGCCGGGTTGCAAAACCCCGAGCAGTGGCAGGGCAGCCTGGCGCTGGCGCTTGCCTTTGGCCTGGAGAGTGATTGGCAGGCACAAACGGCACAGCTGAAGGATTTACAGCTGACCGGGCCTGATGGTCTGCGTATGAGCGGCCATCTTAATATCGAGCAAATGCTGGATGCCCCCCAGTACCGTGGTCAGTTTACCGCAGCACCCTTCACGTTGCGCCCTTGGCTTTCGCGCGCAGGGGTTAAACTTAATACGGCAAGCGAGGCGGCGCTAAGCGATATTGCCATGACCAGCCCTATTGAAGGTAATGCCCAGCAGGTATCGCTTCCCCGGCTTTCTCTGGTGGTCGATGACAGTACCTTTACAGGACGGCTTTCGGCCGCAATGGATGGCACGCAGCTGGGGTTTGACCTAGAAGGCGATCAGCTGAATCTTGATCACTACCTTTCCGGCCCCACAACCGCGCAGCAGGCAAGCCTCGGCTTCTTGCGCCAAGCCATTGCCCAAAGTAGCGAAACACTACTCCCTCAGGCATGGCTCAGTGAGCTGTCGCTGGACGGCGAACTCAGCGTTGATCAACTGCTGCTGGGTGGACTTAATTTCGACAATACTCATCTTAGGCTGCAGGGTGAAGAGGGCGAACATCGGCTCACTGCTTTTGAATCGCGCTTTTACGGTGGCGAGCTTAACGCCAGCGGCCGTCTGGATTCACGCGAACGTATCATGGAGTGGGAGCTTTCACCCAGCGTCAGCAATATTCAGGTAGCTGCGCTGATTGAAGCGCTCGGTGAAGAAACGTCACCTCTGCGCGGGCGCCTTAACGCCGATGGTGAATTCACGTCACGTGGCAATAGTCGCGAGGCATTGATTGGTAACCTGAATGGGCAGGTTAACGCCCGCCTTAATGAAGGTGCGATTCTGGATATCAATATTTCCCAGCAGATGTGCGAGCTGGTCGCGCAGCTAGAAGGCGAAGGCACGCTACGTGACTGGCATGCCGATACGCGCTTTGAGCGCTTTGATGCGACTTTTCAGGTGCGTAACGGCGTGCTCACCAGTAACGACCTGCTGATTACCCTACCGGGTATCGATGTAAAAGGTGAAGGGGAACTTAATTTCAACAGCCGCAACTTTGATACTCGTGCCAATGCTCGCCTGGTCGATACAGCGGACGCGGCGTGTAGCGTCAACCCGCGCCTGGAACAGCTACCGCTGCCCGTGCACTGTGAAGGCAACCTCAGTGATGATCAGGGCCAATGGTGCCGTTTTGACCGCTCTGCTTTCCAGACAGCGGTGGTTGATCTGCTGCGCAATGAAGCCGGCAGTCGTGTAACCGAAGAAATTGAGGAGCGCGTGGGCGGCTCGCTGGAACAACTGGATGAGCATCTGGGCAAAGGTGCCGGTCAGGAACTTCGCGAAGGTATCCGGCGTCTATTTAACTGAGCATTCAAGTAAGTCAGTCTGCGCCGGCCTCAACGCCGGCGCTTTTTTTATTGGTGCCATAGGTCAACGGCACCGCTACGGCTTTTACTTCTATCCGTTTTTGAAGGAACGTTCATGGCTGATATGCCAACCCCACGGCTTACGGCAGACGAGTTTTGCCATCGCTTGCTCACCTGGTTTGACCAGTATGGCCGTCATGACCTGCCCTGGCAGTCGCCACGCAGCGCTTATCGCGTATGGGTGTCGGAAATCATGCTTCAACAAACCCAGGTCGCGACCGTCATTCCGTATTTTGAGCGTTTCATGGCGCGCTTCCCGACACTTGAAGCCCTTGCCCGTGCGCCTCAAGATGAAGTGCTTCACCTGTGGACAGGGCTTGGCTACTACGCAAGGGCACGTAATCTGCATAAAGCTGCTCAGCTGGCGCTTGAGGAGTATGGTGGCGAGCTGCCCACCGAAAATGTAGAGACCCTGATGGTCCTGCCAGGTATTGGACGCTCAACGGCAGGTGCGATTATTGCTCAGAGTACCGGCAGACGAGCCGCCATTTTAGATGGCAACGTCAAACGCTCGCTGACGCGCCTGCACGCCATTCCTGGTTGGCCAGGCAAGCCTGTCGTGGAGCGTAAGCTCTGGGCGCTTGCCGAATACTATACGCCGTCTACCCGTCTGGCTGACTTCACCCAGGCAGTGATGGATTTTGGCGCAACCCTATGTAAACGCAGCAGGCCTGATTGCAAGATTTGCCCATTTAACGATGTATGTTTGGCATATGCCCAGGGAGAGCCGCAGCGCTATCCGGAATCCAAGCCCAAAAAGGTTTTACCCACTCGCAGTACGATCATGCTGCTGCTACGCGATCCTGAAGGGCGAGTATGGCTGGAGCAGCGCCCGCCCAGCGGTTTGTGGGGTGGATTATGGAGCTTGCCTCAGTTTGAAAGACATAGTGAGCTTAACGACTGGCTGGAAACCCATGCTGTCGCCCCCAGACGTGAACCAGCGATGCCCACTTTTCACCACACCTTCAGCCATTTCCGTCTGGAAATTACCCCTCAGCCGGTTTCCTGCGCTAGGCTGGGCGAGGTAAGAGAAAGCGGCGTATGGTATGACGTAAATAACCCTCGCGAGCTTGGTCTAGCCGCGCCGGTAAAAGCCCTGCTTAACCAGCTCACGCCCTTTACCCTCAACTTAACGCCAGGGCATGTATAGGTAGTGAGTGCCTAGTGCCCATAAAGGAGCCTCTCATGAGTAACACGGTTTTTTGTCGTAAATATCAAAAGGAACTGCCCGCACTCCCGTTTCCACCGCTACCCGGCAAGCAGGGCCAGGAGATTCAGGCTAGCGTTTCCAAGCAGGCATGGGGAGAGTGGCAGGCGCTGCAAACCCGCCTGATCAATGAAAAGCATCTGAATATGCTCAACCCGGAAGACCGTGCTTATCTGATGGAGCAGATGCAGCGCTTCATGGATAACGAACAAACCGACCAGGCGGAAGGTTACGTACCGCCGACGCAGGCGTAGACGAGCGCCCTAGCTAGGCCAGAACGCCCCATATTTCGGGCGTTCCAGCGTTGCAACGTTAGTCGTAGCCGTTGCCTAAGCAACGGTTAGAAAAGAAAGTTTCACAAAGGTGTTGACGAAAAGCAGAGTTTTTAGTTTAATACGCACCGTTGGCAGCGGCCAGATAGCTCAGTTGGTAGAGCAGGGGATTGAAAATCCCCGTGTCGGCGGTTCGATTCCGTCTCTGGCCACCAAACAGTTGGGGTATCGCCAAGTGGTAAGGCACCGGTTTTTGGTATCGGCATTCCCAGGTTCGAATCCTGGTACCCCAGCCATTGCCAACAAGATTTCTTGTTGACTGACTAGCTTAACCGCAACTCAGTCATTTTCTCAAGAAAATGTGAAGCGCCGACATAGCTCAGTTGGTAGAGCAACTGACTTGTAATCAGTAGGTCCCGGGTTCGACTCCTGGTGTCGGCACCATCAAAAGATGGTTAAAAGCAGCATATTAGAGAATTAGATTAAGCCGTCCGAAAGGGCGGCTTTTTCGTGCTTGTTTGAAAAGTACGCCAGGCAAACTAATGTGTTTACCTCCTTCCCGCACTATTTAGATATTGAGCATCCCCTTCATAACTAGCGTTATCTCTTACGCGTATAAAGGAATAATGCTGGACCAGCGAGCTAGTTGGTAAGGCAGGATTTCACGAAAGGGCACTATTGGCAAACGCTAAGCGTATATAAGGCTATCGAGACAACGTTACAAGTGATAGCCCGATAGAATGAACTGTTAAGTGGTTGGCTGTTTACTAGCCTGGGCAGGAGTAGAATGGCCCTCCCTGGCCTGTCGCGCTTCCTTGATCCTTTCGCATACTGCTTTCCATTGCTCTTCCATGGGCTAGCGCGACTCAAGCGGGCTACTGCGATTTGTAGCCTTTAGAAGTGTAGCTACTTTGATAGAAAAAAATGTAGTCAATTGACGATAATTTTTGTAAGCATTTTCTTACATTTATAAAATAATTACATAAATTTCAATCATGCAAGGTATGCCACATTAAGTGCTCTTAAATTCAATATGGGTAATATTCCAAGTAGGTAGCTCAATACGGTCACGCTGACCTGAATCCTTTAAAGACCAGCATGTGGCGAGCGCAAACGGGGGTATGAAAATAATGCAGGGGGGGGTACAAACAACAACGCCCCGGTTAAGGGGCGTTTGATGTACTCATGCCTTCCTGGCGTGTAGCCACTCATCCTGAGTGGAAATTCCTTTTTGTTGGTGGCTTCCTGCCGCCGACAACTTCATACTAGATCATGTATAATATGCGCACAAGTAATTATTGAAAAAAATTGTACCAGTATTTGTATTTTTCCTCTTATGGGCAGGCCATCTGTTCAAAAAACCGCTTGGCACTGCAGTAATAGCGCCCACCTGATAGAAAATTCCGGGATGGGACGGTTTCATCACACGGTAAATATCCTGTCGCACAAAAACCTGAATGCAGGTTTTTCCAAGCTATCTCTAAGCTGATAGCTTACGAAGCTTCCTGACCATTAGCATCTTGTTGCTTTTGGTTGAAGCAACGTTGCCCATAACTGCAACTGCCATGCAGATAACGGTACGCTTTATCACCTTGAATATTAATCGGCGCCGACCTGAATATGTCAATCAGCTATCGTAAAGGAGGCACATAGCCAATAAATTTATCGCGTAATACTGTTTCATTATAACTTGTTGAAGCGAATTAGAACGAGTTAATCTTTTAGTGTGAAGCTGTTATTTAAAAAATTGAAGTTAAAGTTAAAAGATAAAATATTATTTAACGTCTTTTTTAATATACGTAAGATACATAATAAATTATTTAAGTAGTGCTATTTAAGATAAGCTCGTTAGTCTTGTGAATTGAAAATAAGGAATTGGCTTTTCGGGTTAAGTTAAAGGAATGTTTCTCATATGATCAGTAAACCGTTGCGAGCAATAGTAAGCTTATTTTTAACCTGTACTTCAAGAGTTTGAAGTGCGCCCTTATATTGTTGTGTGGTAATGATTAAATTTTTAATCGTTTAATAATATAAGTTAAAAATTTTTATACTTTCTTTATCTTTCTTGAAAAGCCTCTTGCCTTGACTACTCTCAAATAACTCGATTAATTGATCGAGTGCCATTGATGGGTTAATCGAGTTAACTGAATGGTCCGGTTTTGCCGATTGCCGGCGTTAACTTTACGAATATTGCCATAGCATTTTTGTGGCAATTAAATGAAGAGGCTATGATATGTTTCACCACTCAGCGAAACTGCAATATCCGGTCAAAGTCGATAAACCTAATCCTGAATTTGCTATGCTGCTGCAGCAAGCTATTGGCGGTGTGGAAGGCGAAATCCGGGTAGCGATGCAGTACTTCTTCCAAGCCATGGGTACACGCGGTGATGATCGCATTCGTGACCTGCTTATGTCGACGGCTACAGAAGAGCTTGCGCATGTTGAAATGTTGGGCCATGCGGTTGCCCTTAATTTGGAAGGCGCTCCTGTCTCCTACCAAGAGGCTACTGCGAAAGATCCTGTCATGAACGCCATTCTAGGCGGTGCGAACCCACGCCACATATTATCATCTGGGCTTTCTGCCATGCCGGTAAATGCCAATGGCGTACCGTTTGATATGAGCCATATCTATGCCACGGGGAATGTGGCGGCAGATATGCTAGCGAACGTGACCGCTGAGGCAAGCGGCCGGGTACTGGCATCACGTCTATATAACTGGACTGATGATCATGGCATGAAAGATTTCCTTTCTTTCCTGATTGCACGCGATACCTATCACCAGCAGCAGTGGCTGGCAGTCATTGAAGAGCTGGGTGGCCTTGGTGCGCATCTTCCAGTACCTAACTCTACGCCTGAAGATCATGAAGCAACGCAGCACTCCTATTACTACCTTAATACCTTGCTAGATAAGGAAGCACCCAAAGGTCGCTGGGGTGAAGGCCCATCCTTTGATGGCCGTAGCCAGTTCTCGGTTCGTAACCAGCCAGAACCTGAAGGTCAGGAACCGACGCTAGGTATGGCAAAGGAAAAATCAGGCGCTCAAAAGGAGCAGATTGATCCTTCTAAATAAGCGATTGTAGATAACTCAGTATTTTTTTAAAAAGGAGTAAGCACGATGGAAACCAAGTATCTAGAAAACTGGTTGCGCGATGCACATGCTATGGAGCAGCAAGCTGAGAAAATGCTGAAATCTCAAGCAGAGCGCTTGGTCGATTACCCAGAGCTGCAAGCGCGAATTGAGCAGCACTTAAATGAAACTCGCCATCAGTCTGATCGTCTGGAACAGGCAATGGCCGGAATAGATATTGATACTTCTGCGCTAAAAGATTTAGGCGGCAAGTTAACCGCTTTTGGTCAGGCGATGGGCGGTATGATGGCAGGCGACGAAGTTATGAAAGGTAGTATTGCCTGCTATGCCTTTGAGCATTTTGAAATTGCCAACTACAAGGCATTAATCCAGGCTGCTGAAAGCGCGGGCCAGACTGGAGTTGCTCAGGTATGCAGAGAGATCCTCAAGGAAGAAGAGGCTATGGCTGCCTGGTTGTCCGATCACCTTGAATCGACCACCACACAATTTTTACATCGCGCGGATGATGACAACCTGCGCGCCAAGCGTTAGGCGCCTTCGTCACGCTCTTCACTAGTTAAGCCCTTTCCTCGGTAATGAGTTACCGAGGTTTTTTCTAGCTAGTTTTATCTCATGCGTTATATCTTGTTGATTCATAAAAAAGCCGCCCAACTTGGGCGGCTTTATTGGGTCTAATGACTACCTAACCCCTATAGAGACTGCTCTACAGAAGATCCCGTGGAATAGTCGACTCCCAGTTTTTCGAGAATACCCTGTACTGTCCTTCATAAGCATCCATCTGAGCATGGATGATAAAGTCGGTTTCAGTGCAGCTCAGCACGGTACGCGTGTAAACCTCCGTATGCCAATCGCCGCGTTTAAACGAGCTTTCAGTTTGGGTCTCCCCGCAAGCCGAGGTGAAGTCATTATCGACGGTAGTGTAATACTCATGGGCACTTCTATGAATCTCGGTGCCTATATCGTTAATGCGAAAACACCCTTGGTCATTAACGACCTCCAAGGTGGACTCCTTAGTAGCCAAGTCTCGGTGCAGTAGCCAGTTATGCTGGCTGGGTGCTAGGTTAGTGATATCTAGAGGTTGAGCAGACTGAGGCGCCTCAAAGTGTGTTAAGCCATCCTCGTGATGTTCAGCTGTGCGAACAGGCAGCTTAAGCACACAGTGATTAAAGGAAATATCCACCTGGGCAGGTTTTGGGGGCAACCAGGCAAGTGGCCAGTAGGAGGTTGAGATAGAAACCCGTAATTGATGCCCTGCCGGAAATTTTTGCGCGATACCGTTCATATCAATCGTGACCCGATAAGTGCGGTGCGGCTCAAGTGGCGTTGGTTCTGCATCGCTATCGCGGTGTGTAAGGTTGAGCAGACCGTAAGTCACTCGGGTGGCTTTACCGTCTGGCGCTACATCAGAAAGACGCACTGCCAGCATCGCTTGCGGCTGATTGCTGGAAACCTCCAGTTCCAGAGAGGGCGTACCGAAAATATTTAACGGTTCGGCTAAAGCATCGGTACTGAAAATAAGAGAGCCACCATCCTCCTCGCGCTGATCACCAGGCAAATCCGGCGTAGCAGCATAAGAACACCATTTACCAGCTGCCAGGCCTACACTTAATGGTGACTGTAGCCCCATGGTAGTAGGCTCAGGGTTATATTCAGGCTCGCTATTCGAGGGCAGAGGAGTTAACCGATAAGGGGACAATAAATAGCACTGCTGCTGGATGTTGCTGGAAGGCCATAAAGGCTCTGCAATCCAGCGGCCGGGCCTGTCTTCATAGGAATTATCCGGAGGTACGCTGTCTTGCTCCCAGGCGCGCAGCATGGGTTCATCCATAATTCCGTTTTCTTTGCCTTTCAACCAGTAGTCCCACCAGCGCAGCGCTTCCTGAAGAAAGCCAATGGCAGGCCCTGGAATACCCTGATGAGGATACTTATGGCCCCAGGGGCCAATAAGCCCCTTGCGTGGGACCTCCAAATGCTCCATTAATCTGAAAACGGTATTGGTAAAGCCATCCGCCCAGCCCCCAATGGCATACACTGGGCAGCGTACAGCGTCGTAGTATTCGCAAACGGAACTAGCCGACCAGTATTCGCTGCGGCGCTGGTGGCGCAGCCATTTATCAATCCACAGGCCGCTATCTTCCATGCGCTCGTGCCACATATCCCGCCAGCGGTCACCAACAATAAGAGGATCTGGAGGTAAGGCATTAAAGGCGAGCATAACGGTCGCTTCGGATAAGTTATCCCCGAGCAGACAGCCACCCATATAGTGCATATTGTCGGCATAAAGGTCATCGCTTGAACATAAGCTGATGATCGCTTTTAGTGCCGGGGGCTGCTTGGCGGCAACTTGCAGGCTGTTAAAACCACCCCATGAAATACCCATCATGCCGACACTGCCATCACACCAAGACTGGTTGGCAATCCACTCGATGGCATCCACTGCATCTAATTGCTCTTGCTGGGTATATTCGTCAGTGAGTACTCCATCGGAGTCGCCACTGCCGCGCATATCCACCCGAACACATACGTAGCCATGGCCGGCCAGGTAAGGATGATTCGCCGCATCACGGCCACGCGTAATATCACGCTTACGATAAGGGATATACTCCATGATGGCGGGCATTGGAGTATCCTGAGTAGCTTCAGGCAACCAAATGCGCGCCGCTAATTGTTTGCCATCGCGCATGGGGATAAAGACATTTTCTATCTCGCGGACGTTATAAGGAAAGTCGTTAATAACTTCCATTCTACCCCCTTCAAAGATCCACTTTTTCGATTTCAAAATCTAGAAAGTCTAAACAGAATTTATAGCGTTCTTCGATCTCCTCGTGGTTATTGCCGGTGATATAAAGCGTACCTAAGCGATAGCAAAAGCTATCCTGGTGAAGTAAATCGCTAAGACGCTGGCCTGGGGCAACATCAAGACACACATCAGTGTGTGGCAAGCGTTGTTGCAACGCCTGTATGTTCTCTTTGCTGGGCACCCGTGTAACGAAGCCATCTTCATGGACGTAAGGGATAAAGCATTTTGCCGCTACAGGTGCCACCCCCTGACGGTTTAAAAGCGAAGGCCGTTGGCCTAAGGCGATATCGATAGCCACTTCGTGGTTGGACATTCCATCAACTAAGACAAATATCTCGCTATGCGACTGCGAAATACGCGTATTGACTTCAATGAGCCAGAGTTTGTCAGTCGCTTCGTCCCACATGAATTCAGCATTAAAGCAGCCATTATCGTAGCCAATATGAGTAAGAAACGTTTTAGCGGTTTCTACCATTTTATGGTGTACATGCTCTGGCAAATTGCTTGGGTATTCCAGACGGTCATAAAGCGTTAATGAATCATCCGCCCTAGGCTGGGAAATAATACCGTGCACATTGAACTCTCCCTGAAAAACCGTACCCTCAGGAGCTGCCTGAACACCCTTTACGATCTCTTCAGCAATACAGGAATTACCATCCAGCTCTTTAATCTCTTCCGGTAAGTCAGCGTACTCAAGCGCTTCATTGAAAGGATCGCCAAGCTGTCGAATACCTTTACGTATTTCTTCAATGGCTTGATCAAATTGCACCTGATTCTCCACCTTGAAGCCAAGGTGGGAAGAAAATGCTTTTACCGGCTTTATCCAAAAAGGAAAATCAAGAGTTACCTGCTCAATCGGATTTTCTTTGAAGGGATCCACGCCACAGAAGTCAGGGACAACGTCGGGAATTACCTTTTCCTGTTCAATACGACTCCAGAATTTATGTTCGCAGGTTAGAACACTGGTAATAGTAGGCGAAGGAATATGGTACTGCTTGCAGAGAAGGGGGACTAATACACTCGTTGGAAAGTCCCATTGAGCAATAATGCCATCGATTGAACCAGAGAAGTTATCTAGGTGAGCTTTTGCTTCTTTTAAAAGTTGATTAAAAGATATTTTTTCAGCTTCGACTGCCGTGTCAACACTAAGTAACTCATGAATTTCTAATGATTTCGCTTCACGTAATGTTTCCATTGCATGACGCTGTTTATCTTCTAAAGCAATAACAAAGATATTACGCTTCATCATTCTCTCCTTGAATCTAGAAAAGACTACACCTAGTACAGCAAGTTAAGTGTACGATAAATGATTAATAGCTTGCCTTGATATATGTAATTTTTATAAGTTCCTGAATTGCAATAATCTAATCTATGTTGTAATTAGTTTTGTAAATAACAGTTTTCTATCATTAGAAGAGAGCTGAGGTTTCATAATGTTTATGAATGTAACACTGATTGCTAAATTAAGTTGGCAATAGGTATGGTCAGGGAATGGATTAATTGAGGATTGAGGGGAAGTAAGCGGATAATTTTAATAATTGTTAAATTTTTATCTTGCTTATCCTTCGCTAGTGCTTTTGTACCCAGCCTGTTAATACAAATAGTCCTTGTTTATATTTTCGTAGTTGACTATATTTTTCTCGCCCCTTGTCTCTTTTAGTTATATTAAGATTTTACATTTAATATGTTATGTACAGCTTGTGTCTAACTACAAAGGAGTGTAGAAATGGATCAGGTAATTGTTGGAAATCATGAGCTTATGGATAAGAAAAGTTTTAGTAATTGCGTTAATAACTTCGAGACTAAAAGTTTCGATATAACGCTGGAAGGTGTACTGGGCTTATATGAAGAATTGAGCGACGAAACAATAACTTCTTTAAATGAAGTACGTAAAAAACCGGTTGAATTAAAAAGAAATCAAAAGATGTTTTCCCTTTCCGATGGGCGAGCAGATATATTTCTAGTTAAAGAAGGTTGGGCAAGCTTAAGTCATGCCACTAGTAAACGCGGCCAAGATATATGTAACGTATTTATGCCCGGCGATATTATTGGTGTACGCGAGAGTTTCTTTGAAAACCATGATATCGTTATTCTAGCATTAACTAATTGTAAACTAGAGAAAATATCTGTTGAAGATGTACACGAACTTTTCAAGACAAATCTGGAAATAAGAAAAGCCGTGATGTCTTATATCATGGTTAACGATAACATCACGATTGAACGTTTACGAAGCTGCACACACCATCGTTCTGAAGAACGTGTTGCCCATTTTTTATTAGAAATTTATTCGCGTTTTTGTTTTAAAGGTTTGCTAAAAACCAACATTTATTCGTTTCCTATTACGCAAGATGTGGTGGGAGAGCTTTTAGGGATTACTAGTGTCCATGTTAGTCGCTGTATGACTGCTCTGGAACAAAAGAAGTTTATTCGTAAAACGAGAAGCAGTATAAAGCTTTTAAAGCCTGAAGAAATGGCCAGGTCGACAGGATTTGATAGTGATTTTATTTATGGCCATATCCGTCTTGATTAAATTGGTAATTTAGTAGCTCTTTCCCATATGAAAGAGCTTTCTACGTTTAAGTAACTATATTTATAGGCTGCGTTTTTAACTCAGCGAAATAGTTTATTCGTAAGTTTTGTTGTTAATAAATTTTTTAATTAAACTATTGCTAATAGCTTTAATGTAAGTAGGTTTGTGTAGCATATGAATTACAAGTGAAATATAAAAGCCAAGTCTACTACTTGGCATCCATGTAAAACAGGCTGAAGTTTTAAGTAAGTTCGTTATGCTTTAAAGCTAATAAATAACTTTTTAAGATTCAATTAAAATAATGTTTTTTTAAATTTATGTTTTTGGAGAAATTTAACCTAACGGCATTTTAAAGGGTTCAGTAGGGTTATAGAACAAGGGGGTTATAGCCATTATGAAGAATTTTATTTAGGTATACCCTTGATAAAAAAGGCTTTTTAATGAGGGTGTTTATTAAGGCTGTTTGATGGCTTGCACTCATGCGTGTGTTGTCTACCTTGTTAGAGCATGACATTGATCTGAAATTTAATCATACAAGGAGTGGATTAGATGACAGTCAGCAATCTATCTCTCAATAACGTAACAGCGCACAAACAGTATAGTGAATTAGCCGATATTCCTTCTTCACAATCTGCAAACGTTCAGGATGCCTATCCGTCACGTTTGACCAATCCTCCAGAAACGCTCTGGCAGCCGCGCCACGATGCTGTCATCAAGGGGCGACACCTGTCGGGCCCCTTGAGTGAAGCTCAGCTTGATGAGTTTGAGCGGAAGGGATTTTTATTTATCCCAAACCTTATTACCGGTAATGAGCTTGATGAGCTGCGTGAAGAAATGCAGTCTTTGATGAGCACTGATGAATACCGCAATAAGGATTTCAGTATTACCGAACCTGAAAGTAATGAAATTCGTTCATTATTTGCAGTGCATAAGCTATCAGAGCGCTTGGGTGCCCTGGCACATGATGAGCGCGTGGCCGGTGCGGCTCGCCAGATTATTGGTGATGACCCCTATGTGCACCAGTCGCGTATCAACTATAAGCCTGGGTTTGCAGGCAAGGGTTTCAACTGGCATTCAGATTTTGAAACCTGGCATGCAGAGGACGGTATGCCGGGTATGCATGCAGTAAGTGCCTCATTGATACTGACTGATAACCACGAGTTCAATGGACCCCTCATGCTGATCCCGGGTTCGCATATGAAGTTTGTGCCGTGCCTTGGGCAAACACCAGAGGATAACCACAAGAGTTCACTGAAAGCGCAGGAAGTCGGTGTACCCAGCGCTGAAGCATTGACGCAACTCGTCGCTGAACATGGTATTGAAGCACCTAAAGGGAAAGCAGGCGGACTCTTACTGTTCGATTGCAATACCTTGCATGCCTCCAACGCCAACTTGTCGCCTGACCCGCGCAGTAATGTGTTCTTTGTGTTCAACCGCCCGGACAATCGCTGTCGTGAGCCTTATGCAGCGGCTAAGCACCGCCCGGATTTTCTCGCCCATGCGCCAGACGAAAGTGACCGCTAGGGTAGTGATTTCCTGAGTAAATGTAATACGCGTATTAGGTTGTGGAACATTCGCATAGGTAAGGTAGACTGTTGCGTCTGTCGTTGAGAAGGCGATACGCACAATGAGAAGGAGAATACCCCCCATGCGTCTTGTTCCACAATTTACCGATGGTCAGGAATTCCCCCACGCGTTGGGAAAAGTGGTATGCGTTGGCCGCAACTATGCAGACCACGCGAAAGAGTTGGACAACCCAGTTCCTAGCGAACCGCTACTCTTTATCAAGCCCGCCACTAGTGTTGTTGATATTGAACAGCCGCTTAACCCGCCTTTTTCACGCGGTGATGTCCACTATGAGGCAGAACTTGCGCTCTTGGTGGGTGAAACGTTGGCTCACGCCACGCCTGATGAAGCCGAGCGCGCCATTGTAGGTATTGGCTTGGCACTCGATTTAACGCTACGCGATGTGCAAACGAAGTTAAAAGAGAAAGGCCACCCCTGGGAAATTGCCAAGGGGTTTGACGGGTCTTGCCCGCTCTCCAAGTTCTTGCCTCTGAGTCGCGTACCTAACTGGAATGCACTGGCGTTCACGTTAGAAATTGATGGCGAAGAGCGCCAGCATGGAGAAGGCTCGGATATGATTTTTGCGATTCCCTCCCTAGTCGCGGAAATGAGCCGACATTTCACCCTCGAACCTGGCGATGTCATTTTAACCGGCACCCCTGCAGGCGTTGGCGAGTTAACCCGAGGCATAGCATTACGCTTGACGCTGACCGGCGGTCTGGAAATCAATACCTCCGTTACTGAATAAGCGAGCATTCCTCTATAAAAAGCGCCCCTGTCTTATCAAGGGGCGCTTTTTGCTACAGAGTGAGGTGAAGGCGTTACTCTAAATAGGTATAGCCTTCCAGCCCCTCATTTAAGCTTGCCGCGAAGCTTTCCTGTTCCTGCTCTGAAAAACCGCTGTTAACGATCTGCTCGGTCAGCTTTTGCTTGAGTACACTGGCATCGAAATTAACGTATGCCAGTACTGCAGCGACGGTATCGCCAGCCAGCGGGTTGGAAAGCACCCATTCGCCATGTTCGTTTAGCGCCGCATCAACCGAGTCGGTGTCGCCAAACAGGTTGTGCAAATCGCCCAGAATTTCCTGATAAGCGCCGACCAGGAAGAAACCCAGCCACCGCTCATCTTCAGATGGCCACTCAGGTAGCGGTAGAGTGCTTTCCACGCCTTGGCCATCCACATAGCTATCGATACGCCCATCGGAATCGCAGGTAATATCCTGAATCACTGCCCGGCGCGTTGGAGTTTGATTTAGCCCGCTTAGCGGCAGCACCGGGAATATCTGCTCAATACCCCATACATCAGGTACCGACTGGAACAGCGAAAAGTTCACGAACAGCTTGTCAGCCAACTTTTCGGCCAGCTCGTCCATGATTTCGCGGTGCGCACGATTGCGAGTATCCAGCAAACTGCGTAGACGGGCGCAGGCGGCCAGATAAAGGCGCTCGCCTTCAGCACGGGCGTTGATATCGCTTAGCCCTAGTACGAAGCGGTCTTGAAGCTCGCTCACGGCCTGAAGCAGGTCGTGCCAGGCCTCGACCAGCATGCGCGGCTCCTGAGGGATTTCCAGCTGCTCGAAGACGCGCCACAGGTCATCCACCTGCGGGTCTTTCGTGGACGATTTTTCCGGTGGCGTATCGTCAATGCGCTCCTCGCCGATCACGTTGGTAATAAGCACCGCGTGGTGCGCGGTCAGCGCTCGGCCTGATTCACTGATCAGGTGGGGCTGGGGCAGGCTGGCCTCTTCACACAGCTGGGCGAAGGCGCTTACCACGTTGCGGGCGTATTCGCGCATGGAGTAGTTGGCCGAGCAGTAGCTGCGCGAACGGGTGCCTTCATAGTCAATGCCCAGGCCGCCGCCGACGTCCACTGTATCAATGGGCGCACCCAGTGTGATGAGGTTTTCATAAAAGCGTGCGCACTCGCGCAGGCCCCGCTGAATGTCGCGAATATTGGCGATCTGCGAGCCCAAGTGGAAATGTACTAGCTGCAGGCTTGCCAAGGCGTTCTGGGCGCGCAGCGTTTCCACCACTTCGAGAATCTGGCTGGCGGTCAGGCCGAATTTGGACTTTTCGCCGCCAGTATTTTGCCACTTGCCTTTCCCGACCGAGGCCAGACGCGCACGCAAGCCAATACGCGGTGTAACCTCCAGCTCTCGCGCTTCTTCCATGATCATCGCAAGCTCTGAGAGCTTTTCCACCACTAGGTAAACGCGATGACCAAGTTTCTCGCCCAGCAGGGCAAGGCGTACGTACTCGCGGTCCTTATAGCCGTTACACACAATTAATGAGGAGCCACCACCAGAGAGGGCGAGCACGGCAAGTAGTTCGGGCTTGCTGCCTGCTTCCAGGCCCACACGGCCATTGCCACGCTCGGAAGTGGCCAGAATTTCCTCCACTACGCGGCGCTGTTGGTTAACCTTGATGGGGTAAACCGCCGTGTAACCACCTTTATAATCAATATCGCTCATGGCGGCATCAAAAGCGCCACATAGCTGCTCTACCCGGTCATGAAGGATGTCGCTAAAGCGAACCAGAACAGGCAAACGCAGACCGGCATCCTGCAGCTGGTATACCAGTTCACGCAGGGGCAGGGCAGGGCCTTCGGTATCGTTGCCTAAAGGGCGCACCAGCGCTTGGCCGTGATCGTCTACATCAAAGTAGCCGCTTCCCCACTGATCGATATTCCAGGTGCGGCGGGCACTCAGCGCCGATCCGCTTGTCTGCGTTTCATTCATAAATCAGCCTCAGGTAGTGGTAAGGCACCGTGCGCGATACGCGCGTTTAAAATGGTATGAAAACGCTCGGGATCGTGGGGCGTCAAGTCGTGAGCCGGTGGATCAACGTAGACCACCAACAAGCGTGATAACCAGTAACGCAGCGCGGTCATGCGCAGCATGACCGGCCAGACATCGCGCTCATCCTGAGTAAGTGGGCGGCGCGCCTGGTAGGCACTCAGCAACGTGTCATAACGCTCGGCATTCAGCGTGCCGTCTTCATTGGAGGCCCAGTCGTTGATCACAATGGCCAGGTCAAACAGCAGGTCGCCGGTGCAGCCGTTGTAAAAATCAATAATGCCGCCAAGCGCATCACCGTCAAACAGGGTGTTATCGCGGAACAGGTCGCCATGAATTGCGCCTTGGGGCAGCTCAGCGTACTGGCTAAAGGCACTTTCAAAATCATCGACCTCGTTTTTCATCAAGGTCTGGTCATCGGGGCTTAAATAGGTCAACACCTTATGATGCATGGCCTGTAGCCAGTGCAGATCCCGCGGGTTTGGGCGGTGGCCGGAAAAATGTTGAGATACCCCATGCAAACGCCCCAGAGTATCGCCCAGCGCCTGGCACTGCGCCAGATTAGGGGCTTCCGGGTGGCGACCTGGCATGCGTGGGAAGAGCAAGGCCGGCTTGTTCGACAGGCTGTGCAGCGCAATACCCTCATGGTCGTGAACAGGTCCGGGCACTGGCAAGCGGTGCTCATCCAGGTAATCAAGCAGGTCCACAAAGAACGGAAGCTCATCGTGTTCACCCTGTTCAAACAGGGTCAGCACCAGTTCACAGCGATCGGTGGTAACAAAGAATGTCGAATTTTCCGTGCCGCCTGCAACCCCTTGCAGGGAAACGAAGTGGCCAACATCAAATCTTTTTAAAAATGCTGCGACCTGTGCGTCGCTAAGCGGGGTAAATACAGCCATGAGAATCTCGCCCAGGTTGCTAAGCCCATTATTGTAGCGGCTTGCAGCTACAGTTGGCAGCGTTGTTAACTGTCTGTGCCGATTTGCCCAGCAGGTTTGTTTCTGCCCGCAGCGCTTAACGCGTATCATGTCTTTATACTTTTTTTGCAATGGATATTGGTTATGGCCCGTGCTCCTATCGTGCTCGTCGATGGTTCTTCGTACTTGTACCGTGCTTTTCACGCGCTGCCGCCGCTAACGGCCTCCAATGGCCAGCCGACAGGAGCCGTGAAGGGTGTGATCAATATGCTCAAACGGCTCATCAAGGATTACCCGGAAAGCCCCATGGCGGTGGTGTTTGATGCCCCGGGTAAGACCTTTCGCGATGAAATTTATACCCAGTACAAGGCCCATCGACCGCCGATGCCGGATGATTTGCGTAGCCAAGTTGCCCCCTTGCATGCCTGTGTAAAAGCGCTGGGCCTGCCGCTACTGTGCATTGATGGTGTGGAAGCGGACGACGTGATCGGCACCTTGGCCCATCTCGCCACCCAGGCTGGGCGCGACGCAGTGATATCCACCGGCGACAAGGATATGGCGCAGTTGGTCAATGCTCATATCACGCTGGTGAATACCATGAAAGGTGAAACTCTGGATGAAGCCGGCGTGGAAGAGAAATTCGGCCTGCCACCTTCGCTGATTATCGATTTTCTTGCCCTGATGGGCGACAAGGTCGATAACATTCCCGGCGTGCCCGGGGTGGGTGAGAAAACCGCTCTTGGCCTGCTCCAGGGAATGGGTGGCGGACTGGATGCGATCTACGCTGATCTGGAGCGGGTAAAAACGCTGACCTTCCGGGGTGCCAAGACGATGCCCAAAAAGCTTGAAGAGCATCGCGAACAGGCTTACCTCTCTTATGAGCTGGCAACCATTAAAGTCGATTGTGATTTGCCGGTCGGGCTCGATGACCTGGATATCGCCCACCCGGACCGCGAACAGCTCCTTGAACTCTATAAACAGCTGGAATTCAAGCAGTGGCTGGCTGAGCTTCTCGAAGGCAAAGATGAAGGCGTTGACGACGTCAAAGGCGGCGAGCCGGTACCGGCAGATGCCGATGCTGAGGAAAACAGTGACGCACTGCCATCCAGCAGCCAGGACCGCCAGGATCACGTTATCGTCGGGCAGGCCGAGCTGGATACATGGCTTGCGCGGATGAAAAGCGCCAAGCGGTTCTGCTTTGATCTGGAAACCACCAGCCTTAACTATATGGACGCCGAGATCGTGGGGATCGGCCTGGCGCTTGAAGCCGGTGAAGCCGCCTATATTCCGCTGGCCCACGACTACCTGGATGCCCCCGCCCAGCTGGATAGAGCCACGGTATTAAAAGCCCTTAAACCGCTGCTTGAAGATCAAAAGATCATCAAGATTGGCCAGAACCTCAAATACGACATTTCCGTGCTGGCAAACTACGATATCCAGGTCGCAGGCCCCTTTGCCGATACCATGCTGGCCTCTTACGTACTCAACTCCACGGCTACCCGTCATGATATGGATTCGCTGGCGCTTAAATACCTGGGTGAAAAAACCATCTCGTTTGAGGAGATCGCCGGTAAAGGCGCCAAACAGCTGACTTTTAACCAGATTGCCTTGGAGCAGGCGGTGCCTTATGCCTGTGAAGACGTGGATATCACTTTGCGCCTGTACGACACGCTGCGCCCGCTGGTAGAAAAAGAGGGGCGTCTGGCTGAGGTGCTGGATCACTTGGAGCTGCCGCTGATCAAGGTGATCTCACGCATCGAGCGTAACGGCGTGGCCATTGACGCCGAGCGCCTGCACGAGCAGAGCCAGCAGTTGGATAAGCGCATTCGTGAGCTGGAGATTGAAGCGTTTGATCTGGCCGGGCGCGAGTTCAACCTGGGCTCGCCCAAGCAGCTAGGGGAGATTCTGTTTAACGAGCAGAAAATTCCGGTAATCAAGAAAACCCCGAAAGGCGCGCCGTCTACCGCAGAAGCGGTGCTTGAGGAGCTGGCGCTGGATTACCCGCTGCCTAAAGTGATCATGCAACACCGCGGGCTCGCCAAGCTCAAATCCACCTACACCGATAAACTGCCGCGTTTGCTTAACAAGGTAAGCGGGCGGGTGCATACCAGCTATCATCAGGCGGTGACGGCGACGGGGCGTTTATCGTCCTCTGACCCGAACCTGCAGAATATCCCGATCCGCACCGAAGAGGGCCGCAAGATTCGCCAGGCATTTATCGCCCGCCCTGGGTATCGCATAGTCGCGGCCGACTATTCGCAGATTGAGCTGCGCATCATGGCGCACCTTTCTGAAGACAAGGGCCTGTTGGAGGCCTTTGCGGAAGGTCGAGACATTCACACGGCCACCGCGGCAGAAGTATTTGGCACCGCGCTTGATAAAGTGAGCAATGAGCAGCGCCGCAGTGCCAAGGCGATCAACTTTGGGCTGATCTATGGCATGAGCGCCTGGGGGCTGGCGCGACAGCTGCGTATCGAGCGCAATCAGGCGCAAACCTATATTGATCGCTACTTTGACCGCTACCCGGGTGTAGCCCGCTATATGGACCGGATTCGCACCCAGGCGGCGGAAGATGGGTTCGTTGAAACCGTGCTGGGGAGGCGCCTATACCTGCCAGAAATCCACTCGCAAAACCGCAACCGTCGCCAGGGCGCCGAGCGCACTGCTATCAACGCGCCCATGCAGGGCACCGCGGCCGATATCATCAAGCAGGCCATGATTGATGTGGATGCATGGCTTGCAGAAGGCACGTTTGATGCGTTGATGGTCATGCAGGTGCACGATGAACTGGTGTTCGAGGTGAAAGAGAGCCAGGTGGAGAAATTTATTGGTGAGGTACAAAAGCGTATGCAGGGAGCGGCCGAGCTGAAAGTGCCGTTAATCGTGGAGGCTGAAAGCGGCGCCAACTGGGATGAAGCCCACTAAAAAGTAAACAGTGCTCAGATGAAAACGGCCCGCCAAATGGCGGGCCGTTTTGTTTGCGTGGGTGAGAGCTTAGCGCCAGCCCACGCGGTCAAAAATACGAATGGCCTCGGGGTTGTTCTCACCCAGCACATTGATATTCAAATCATCCTTTTTGAAATCACCCCATGATTCCAACACCGGGTCTTTCTTGATACCGGCGACGACCGGGAACTCATAGTTACGCTCGGCGAGAATTTCCTGGGCGCCGTCAGACGACAGGAACTCCAGGAACTTGATGCCGTTTTCAGGGTTTTGTGCATTAGCAACCAGGCCCGCGCCGCCAACGTTAACGTGGGTGCCGCGATCATCTTGGTTGGGGAAAATTACCCCCACTTTGCGGGCTGCTTCACGCTCAGATTCGTTGTCGGAATGAAGCATGCGCACGTAGTAATAGTGGTTGGCAACGGCCAGATCACACTCGCCGCTGGCAACGCCGAGGATTTGGTCGGTATCGCCACCTTCCGGGTTACGCGCTAGGTTGTTGACTACGCCCTGGGCCCACTCTTCGGCACCCTCTTCACCGTGGTGCTCGATCATTGATGCAAGCAGCGACTGGTTATAGATATTGTTGGAGGAGCGAATGCACAGCTGACCTTCAAACTGCGAATCCGCTAAATCTTCGTAGCTTTCGATTTGGCTGGAGTCGAAGTTTTCACGGTTATAGAAAATGACTCGTGCGCGCTGGCTAAAGCCAAACCATAAGCCGTCAGGCTGGCGCATTGATTCCGGTAAGCGCTCGTTGAGCACTTCAGAGTCTACGCTTTGGAACAGGCCATCCTGCTCGGCGCGCCATAAACGGCCCGCATCGACGGTTAGCATGACATCCGCGGGGCTGGCAATACCTTCACGCTGCATGCGCTCCATCAGTTGGTCGGAATCGCCTTCCAGAACATTCACTTCGATGCCCGTCTCGTCGGTGAACGCTTTATACAGGATTTCATCCGAATCGTAGTGGCGGGCGGAGTAAATGTTGACCGCATCAGCAAGCGCCGTGCTTGATACGGCTGCGCCCGCAAAAAAAGCCGCGATAGACGCTGAAAGGCGTGTTACTTTCATATAGTTAGCATCCTAAATGATTATGATAATAAGTTGCATTAAGGTTTTCCTATTGAAGCCTTTCGCAGTGTCGGGGTCAAGAAAAAGTACCGGGTCAAGAAAAATAACAACAACGCGTTCGTTGTTGTGCAACCTTGCGTGCATATCGGGTCAATGAAAAATACAATGGCATGTTATTCAACGTAGCCTGCCAAGCCGCACGCCAAAAGTGCTGGCTAAGTGAGACGCTGGTTAAATAAGACGCTGGTTCAACGAGGACATGGTGACATTATGGCGGTAACCGTTTTATCTCCCGATAACACCACGCTCATGGCGCTGTCGCTAAAGGATGTCCATCATACGTATGCGGCAAACCAAGTGGTGAAAGGCGTTTCGTTAGAGATTGCCCCGGGGGAAGTCGTTTGCCTGCTGGGGCCATCGGGGTGCGGTAAAACCACACTGTTACGTATTGCCGCGGGGCTGGAAGTCCTCCAACAAGGCAGCGTTAGCCTGGAAGGGCAGACTGTCGCAACGCCCAGTCAGCGCCACCTGCCGCCCGAGAAGCGTAACGTCGGGCTGGCGTTTCAGGACTCGGCGCTTTTTCCTCACTTGAGCGTGCTGGAAAACGTCACCTTTGGTCTTAAGCAGATGCCCGCGCGTCAGCGCCGTGAGCGCGCGGTTGAGCTGTTGGCTCAGTTGGGGATGGCGGACTACATCAATACCTATCCGCACATGCTGTCTGGCGGTCAACAACAGCGCGTTGCCTTGGCCCGGGCACTGGCGCCAACACCCAAGCTGATGCTGCTCGACGAGCCCTTTTCAAGTCTGGATGCACGCCTTCGTGATCGTATTCGCGACGATACGCTGCACGTGCTGAAGAAGCTTGGGTCAGCCACGTTACTGGTGACCCACGACCCGGAAGAGGCCATGTTTATGGCCGACCGAATTGCCCTCATGCGCGACGGCCGGATTATTCAAACGGGCACGCCGCGCGAGCTTTACTGTACGCCGGTTGATCCGTTTGTAGTGACCTTTTTTGGCGAAGTAAATGAACTCAGCGGCACGGTTAAGCATGGCCGTGTGCAGACCCCGGTAGGCGAGATAGATGCCAGCTGGCTGCCCGAAGGCAGTAATGCACGGGTGATGATTCGCCCTGAGGCGCTGCGGCTTCAGGAGCGCGACTTGCCCGCGGATGCTCACCGCCATAGCCATGTCGTCATGGCAAAGTTACTGGGCCGTTCCAGCCTGATTCACCTGTGCGCCCACGGGACTGATGGCCAGGAGGCGCATTTACATGCCCGTGTGCCCGGTGTCTTTCTACCCCAGGAGGGCCAGCCGATTGATATCGACCTGGACCACTCTCAGGTGTTTGTCTTTCAAGACACGACCTTTTAGCACCCAGCGTAGGCCTACCTGCTGGCTCTACTGAGCATGGCTGCCGGGCCGAGCCCGGCGCATGGCCAGGCTAAGCAGAATCACCGGCAAGATGCCGACCACCACAATGGCCAGCGACGCGGTGGAAGCCTCGGCCAGGCGCTCATCAGACGCTAGGCTATAAGCACGCACCGCCAGGGTATCGAAGTTAAACGGCCGCAATATAATCGTTGCGGGCAGTTCTTTCATTACATCCACAAACACTAATATACCGGCGGCCAATAGGCTACTGCGCATCAGCGGTGTATGAATACGGCGTAGTGTGCCGCCCGCGGTTTGGCCCAGGGTGCGAGAGGCGGCGTCCATATTAGGAGTAACTTTGCCAAGGCTTGCTTCAACTGCATTAAACGACACGGCCAAAAAGCGCACGATGTAGGCGTAGATTAAAATAAACGCCGAGCCGCTAAACACCAGGCCAATAATTTTTCCGTAGTGGGCGTGTAGCCACGTGTTCAGGGTGCTATCCAGCCACGCGAAGGGAATCAAGATACCCACCGCGACCACCGAGCCGGGAATGGCATAGCCCATCGCGGCTACTCGGGTAAATAGCCGGGCACCGGGCGAGTTATGTAGCCTGACGCCATAGCTCAACAGCACGGCAAGACCCACGGCGATCAACGCCGCCACCGTGGCAAGGCTAAGGCTGTTGGTAGCGAAGCGGATAAAGCGCGTGCCCAGAAGGGCATCACCTTGATGGATGGCGAGGTTCAGCAAAATACCGCTAGGCAATAAAAAGCCGATCACAATAGGCAGCAAGCAGGCGAGTGTTGCGCCGAAGGCGCGCCAGCCGTGCAGGCGGTACTCGGGCAACTGTTGGTATCGGTTTGTGGTATGAAAATAGCGCCGCTTCCCGCGCGAGAAGCGCTCCAGCAGCACCAGCACAATCACAAACGTCAGCAAGCAGGCAGCTAGCTGTGCTGCTGCCACTGGCTCGCCTAGCCCAAACCAGGTGCGATAGATGCCGGTGGTAAAGGTATCCACGCCAAAAAACTGCACCGCGCCAAACTCGTTGAGGGTTTCCATCAGTACCAACGAAACGCCGCCCACCAGGGCCGGGCGTGCCAGCGGTAGGGCAACGCTTGCAAACAGGTGCCAGGGCCCGCGGCCCAGCGTGCGCCCTACATCAAGCACGCACACTGATTGCTCAAGAAAAGACGCGCGGGCAAGCAGATAAACGTAGGGATACAGCACAAACGTGATCAGCGTAGCGGCGCCGCCTAGCGAGCGCACATTGGGGAAGTAGTAGTCACCGTACTGCCAGTTAAACCACCCTCGAAGCGCACTCTGCAATGGCCCCGCCACCTGCAAGAAATCCGTATAAGCGTAGGCGATGACATAGGTTGGCACCGCCAGTGGTAATAACAGCGCCCACTCGAAGATTCGTTTGCCTGGGAAGCGACACATCACCACCAGCCAGGCGCTACCGGCGCCTATAATTAACGTGCCCAGCCCAACCCAGAGCACGAGCCAAAAGGTATTCGACAAATAGCGGCTCAATACGGTGCTCGCCAGGTGCTGCCAGACGCCTTCGGTCGGCACGAATATATAGCTCAAGACGACCAGAATCGGCAGTGCTACCGTCAGCGCAATCAAGAACAGCGCACATGACCACGGCGTGAGCGATAGCGTAAAGCGGGATATATAGTCTGGAAGTAGCGCCAATCTTGAACGGCGAGCGGGAATCGGCACGTCGTTGTCTCCTGGGACGAGGCTGGCAGCGCTGACTCGTCAATGCGAAAAAGTAACGGCTGCAAATAGTATCACTTGGGCACCACGGCTGCAGCTAACCCACTATCCATATAAAAATACCCATATAAAAACCCCCGCCTAAGAGCGGGGGAGTAACGACAGAAGGGGAGGCTGAACGTGTTGGCTGGTTAGTAGCCGATCAGCAAACTGGGCAGACCCGTGACCAACCAGGGGAAGAAGGCCATCAATACACAGGCCAACAGGATAAGCGCCACAAACGGCACCACGGCTTTATACAGATCGACAATCTCGACCCCAGGCGGAGCCACGCCTTTCAAGTAGAACAGCGCGTAGCCAAACGGCGGGGTGAGAAATGAGGTCTGCAGCACCACGGCCACCATGACCACAAACCACAGCGGGTCGATACCCATCTGCTGAATGATCGGCAGCATGATCGGAAAGCTCAACAGCACGATGCCGGTCCAATCTAGGAACATGCCTAATACAAACACCAATAACAGCATCATGATAAGCGCGCCAGTCGTGCCGCCCGGCATTGCCAACAATAGATCCTGGATGACCTGCATGCCGCCACCGCGCGAGAAAACACCGGTAAATGCCGTAGCACCCACTAGCACCAGCATTACCATGGTGGTGGTTTTGCCCGCCTCAATCAGCGTTCTAAAACAAGTGGAAAGCTTTCGGTCACCAAAGATCAGAAACAGAATAAACGCGATAAAAACGCCAATCGCAGAGGCTTCTGTCGCGGTGGCAATCCCGGTAAACAGGGCGCCAAGTACCCCAAGGATCAACGACATGGGCGGCACCACATACTTGCCCAGCATAATTAAAAGTTGCTTGGTGCTAACTTCTGCGCGCTCCTCTTTAGGCACTGGCGGACCGTAAGAGGGTTTGAAGTGGCAGATCAGCAGGACGTAAAGCGCATACATCACGCCTAGCATTAACCCTGGAACCATGGCACCCGCAAACAGTGCACCCACCGAAACCGGTGAGTAGCTGGCCATCAGGATCAGCATGATGCTGGGCGGAATCAGAATGCCCAGGCAGCCGCTGGCCATGATCACGCCCGCACTTAGCTCCTTGTTGTAGCCATATTTGAGCATGGGCACCAGGGCGATCATGCCCATCACGGCAATGGAGGCGCCGACAATGCCGGTCGTGGCGGCCAGCAGCACCGAGACGATGACCACCGTTAGGGCCAGCCCGCCGCGTAGGTTGGCCAGCAGCAGGCGCATGGCGTCGAACATTCGCTCGGTAACGCCAGAGTCGTTGAGAAAGCGCGCCATGAGTACAAAAAGCGGTATCGCCACAAGTACGTAGTTATCCATGGCGTTACCGTAGATATTGTTGATCAGGGTGCCCAGCACCCGCTCACCAGGGCCTAAAAACGCACCGAACACTGCCACCCCGCCCAGCACAAAGGCAAGCGGATGGCCCATGAACAGCCCAACCAGCAGGCCGCCAAACATGACTAATGCGAGCAATTCGGGACTTAAGTTCATGCCGGTATCTCCTCGCACAGCTGCATAATGGCCCGCAGGACAATGGCAATGGCTTGTAGCAGGAGGAGAGCTGCTGCCAGCACAATCACGCCCTTAATGGGGTAGACCGGAATCGACATCATGCCGTAGGTGGTTTCACCCCGGCTAAACGCGCGATCGAAAAACAGCCACCCGTACTTGAGCAGCATCCAGATAAACGGCACGAAAAAAACCACATAACCCACCAGTTCAAGCAGTGCCTGTTTTTTGCGCGATAACAGGCGTTTTAAAACATCCACTTCTACATGAACATGGTGACGTAGCCCGTAAGCGGCCATCAGCATGAAGTGCGCGCCAAACAGCATCTTGGTGATATCAAATGCCCAGTCGCTTGGGCGGCCGAACACAAAACGGGAAATAATATCGAACAGTACAATCAGAGTAATGATGGCAATCAGCGGCGCAATCAGGCGTCCAAACGCTTCATTGAGCGCATCAATGGCTTGGGCAACTGCATTCATGGGAGATCTCCGGTCAGCACAACAACCGCCCCGGCGATGCCGGGGCGAAACATGAGCGCCTTACAGGCAAGCTTCGATCTCTTCCAGAGAAGGCAGATTGTTCATGGTGCGGCTCATATTGAAAGGCACTGAAACATCACGCCACGTCGCGTACTCCTGCAGGTACGTAATCATGGAGTGATAAACCTTGGCGTGATCGGGGTTTTCACAGGCGCCCTGTACGATGACCTGGTTAGTGACGTCTTGAATTCGCGCCAAATCCTCTTCAGAGAACTGGTTGATCGTCACTCCCGCATCGATAAATTGCTGGGTGGCGGCGTTGGATTCGTACTCAGACCAGGCCAGCGACCAAGCCATGGTGGCGTCGGCAGCAATACGCAGCTTCTCCTGGGTCTCTTCAGAAAGCGCGTTCCAGGCATCCATGTTGATCATGACGCCAAACACACTGGCAGACTGGTGCCAGCCCGGCGTTGCCCAGTTGTCGGCGACTTCGGCAAAGCCTGCCTTGAAATCCACGCCCGGGGTTGAAAACTCGCCGGCATCAATCACGCCGCGCTCAATTGCCTGATACACCTCACCACCGGCAAGCGTTACCTGTGAGCCGCCTAACTGCTCCAGAACACGCCCCTGGTCACGTCCTGAAAGACGCAGGCGCTTGCCTTCAAGATCTGCAATGCTCGCGATCGGCGTGCGGCCCATAAAGCCAGACTCGTTATTAGTAATCCCGTAGGGCAGGTACATCATGTTGTACTGGCCATAAATCTCTTCGTAGAGTTCACGGCCACCCCACTGCTGAATCCAGTTAAGATAGTCGACGCCGTTAAACAGACTGGTAGTGGTTGCCAGTGGAGAGAAAGCGGGGTTTAAACCAGCCCAGTAGCCGGGCCAGTCACCGGCGGCTTCGATACTGCCGGTTTCCGTGGCATCAAACACTTCTGTACCGGGCATCAGTGTACCGCCAGACCGAAAGTTGATCTGTACTTCGTCGCCGGCAAGTTTATTAACCAGTTCTACCCAGTGTTGATCAATCTGAACCAGATCAAGGTTATCCGGCCAGGTAGAGGTCATTGTCCACTGTTCTTGGGCTTGTGCAGTAGTGGTGAGCGCGGCGAACGTGATGCTAGCCGCCAGCGTAGTGAGGCTGAATCGAGCGATCGTTTTCATGTTATTTTCCTGGTTGGCTTAAGGCATTATTAGTGTTTGTTACCGCAATGCAGGAAAGTGCAATAAAGGAGCTAACGTTTACGTAAAGTAGAGAAAGCACCGGGCTGCACCGCTAAATTAGCACACTCTTACTGCTGCGGTGCAACCTGAGTAAGATAAGTAAAAAGCGCTACTTATAGTTTTTTTAAAAGTTTTATATTTATTTTAATCAGTGGCTTACATTTTCATTATGAGTTTTTTACATGCTTGGTCAGAACAAGTAACGTTGAAAAACGCCTTTTTGTTCAACCAAAGTTCTAAAGAAGTTTTAAAGAAATAGTGGATCTTAGGAGTCTTAATGCCAGCGTTGCCACACGAAGGGTTGACGAAAACGTTAAGTATGCCCGGTAAGTCGCCCGTGCCAGCGTTATTGGCCCATGCCAAACGCTTACACAGGCGCCGATGGCGGCAGCTGGTATGGCTAACGGGAGAGCCCGCCGAGTGTCGTGCTCAAGCTCTCGAACTTTGGCAGGGCGCTTATTGGCTAGCGCCTTTATGGGTTGCCCATCAGGCAGATAATGCGCCGGTTGAACCTTGGATCACGCCGCGCAAAGCGCGTACGCGTTTGGGTACCGAGCATCAGCTTGTTATCATGGATGCCAGCGGCAGCGCAGGCTTTGATCCTGAAGCGTTAGGAGCGCTAGCAGGTACGCTGACGGCAGGCGGCTTGCTGGTGCTGATAACGCCTTACCCTTGGGGTGAGCGCCCAGACCCTGATTATGCCCGGTTTGCTGATCACCCCTGGCAGTGGGAGCAGTTAACCGCCCACTATTTAGCGCGTCTGGCTCGCCTGCTTGATGAGCGCACGGATATCGTCACCTGGCACGCGCCCGGGTGGCCGCAGCTACCTCGCTTAACCGCACGCTCAGCGCATCTAGAGAGCGTTAACGATAGCGCATGCGCCACGGCCGATCAGGCAGCTACCGTTACCCAACTGATGAACTTAAAGCGCCGCCGTCCGCTGGTCATTACCGCGGATCGAGGGCGGGGCAAAAGCGCCGCCCTGGGAATTGCCTGTGCACGGCTTCTGGAAAGCGGCATGCCGATTATTATCGTCACGGCTCCGCGCTTGGACGCGGTGGAAAGCCTGTTTACGCGTCTGGAAGCTCTCTGCCCGGAGGGGGCGCGTATCACTCCCAGCCGCTTTCAGCTCGCTAATAAAAGCGAGCTATGCTTTTTGCCCCCCGATGTGCTCACCGAGCAGGTGGCGGCCCAAAAGCTGGGAGGCGACGGCAGCTATTTGATGGTTGATGAAGCGGCGGCGATTCCGGCTTTCCTACTGGGCCAGTGGCTTTCTGCATTTCCGCGGATCGCGTTTGCCACCACCATTGATGGCTACGAAGGCTCCGGGCGCGGTTTTGCACTGCGCTTTCGCAGCGTGCTTGATCGGCTTACGCCGCAGTGGAAAGCGCTAACGCCGAATACGCCCATTCGCTGGGCGGTAGGTGACCCGCTCGAGGCTACGGTTAACCAGTTGCTGATGCTTAAGGCACCGCTACCGGCGGGGCAGCGCTTTAATGGCCCGCTAACATCGCAGGTGATAATACGTGGTGAGCTTGCGCATAACGAGAATGCACTTGAGGCCGTGTTTGGCCTGTTGGTGCAGTCACATTATCGAACCTCACCCAGTGATTTGCGTCAGCTGTTGGACGGGCCCGGCACCACGCTACGCCTGGTGGGGCAGACAAATGCACCCCAGGCGGTGCTTGTCGCGCGGGAGGAGGGCGGTTTCGACGCGTCGCTTGCCGAGCAGGTAGCGCTTGGCAAGCGACGCCCCCAAGGCCACTTGATGGCTCAGTCCCTGGCGGCGCATATGGGAAGTCGCGCTGCGCTGACCGCTAGCTGGCGCCGTGTGGTGCGTATTGCGACTCATCCTGAACGTCGCCGGGAAGGGTTGGGCCGAAAGCTTATTGATGACGACAGCAGAGAGGCCGCGCGCCAAGGCATCGCCCTGTATGGCGCCACGTTTGGCGCCGAAGCTTCACTGCTCCGCTTTTGGCTGGCGCAGGGGTTTACCCCCGTACGCCTGGGTATTACCCGAGAAACAGCCACGGGCGAGTTTGCGGTCATGGCCGCCAAAGCGCTGAACGCCGAAGGGCAGGCTGTCTTGAGCACTTTGAAGACAACCTTTGCGGCCGCGTTGCCCGGTCTGTTGGCGTTTGAGCTGCCCACCTTGCCGGCAGAGGTTGTCTCACTGCTGCTACAGGTACTGCCCAGGGCACCGTTGACGGCAGACGAGCGCCAAGCGGTAAACGACGTAGCTTACGCGCATCGCGACCCGGTGCTGGCGCGCCCGGCACTGCAGGCCCTGGCACGGGAAACCAGCGTCACACAGGCGGCGTTGATTGCCCATCAGCAGCTGGCGGCCTGGGCCTTCCAGAATCGCCCGTTGGCCGTCGCGCATGGTGATGCCGTTCGCGCACTACGTCAGGCCATCGAACAGCTAACGGCTCACGGTATGCTTTTCCCTCACGGCGTGGAGGAGTAAAGTGTTCCCATTGTCGATAATGAAGAGTTTTTATGAACGCACATTTAGACGCGTTGACGCCGTCCATCGTTTGGCGCCACTTTCGTACGCTGTGTAATACCCCGCGCCCGTCTGGGCAGGAAGCCGAGCTGGTCGCGATACTCGAAGCCTGGGCCGATGCTCAGGGGCTTGCCCACGACCGCGATAGCTTTGGCAATTTACGTATTTGTAAACCTGCCTCGCCTGGCTGTGAGCAGGCGCCGGGGGTTATTCTGCAGGGCCATTTGGATATGGTGGCCCAAGCCAATTCCGACAGCACCCATGATTTTTCCCGCGACCCGATCAGCACCTATGTAGCTGATGGCTGGCTGCACGCCGAGGGCACAACGCTTGGGGCCGATAACGGAATGGGCGTGGCGGCTATTCTTGCCGTGCTTGAGGATACAGAGCTTACCCATGGCCCGCTTGAAGCCCTGTTTACCCTTGAAGAAGAAACCTCCATGGGCGGTGCGCTGAACCTGGCCGAAAACTGGCTGAAAGGCTCACTGCTGCTCAATCTGGATAGTGAAGACCGCGGCGAAGTGTATATCGGCTGTGCGGGTGGTGCTGACGTGGTAGTTGACGCCCTCCTACCGGGTATCGCATTGCGTGACGGTGAACAGCTGATCGAAATCTCCCTAACGGGTTTGAAAGGCGGCCATTCGGGGATTGATATTCATAAGCCGCTGGGTAACGCCAACCGCCTGTTAGTGCGGGCACTGCGCATCCTGGAAGCGTTTGATGCGCGCCTGGTGAGCTACCAGGGTGGCACGCTGCGTAACGCCATTCCCCGCGAAGCGTTTGCTCAGCTTGCCCTGCCCGCTGACGAAGTGGATGCCGCTTTTGAAGCGCTGAAGGCGCTGGAAAATACCCTGCGTGCCGAGCTAAGCACGGGCGATAGCGGTTTGGTCTTGAGCGCCACTCGAAGCGTAAATCATGAGGCTGTTGAGCCGCTAACCCTGGATGCCAGCACTATGCTGGTGGCGGCGCTGCATGCCGCGCCGTGCGGGGTTGAGCGCATGAGCGCCGATGTGCCCGGCGTTGTGGAAACGTCCAATAATCTAGGCGTATTAAGCCTTAAAGCAGGGCGTCTGCACCTATGTGCGTTAGTACGCTCCCTGCACGATACGGCAACCGCCGCCTTGGCCGACCGCTTTCAGGCGCTGTTTGGATTAATTGGCGCGCGCGTGCGTGTGGAGAACAGCTATCCCGGTTGGGTGCCTCACCCAGGCAGTGCGTTACTTGCCATCTTTAACAAGCGCCATGCCGCTCTGTTTGAGCAAGAACCCGCCGTCAAGGTCATTCACGCCGGGCTTGAGTGCGGCATTATAGGCAGCAAATACCCACACCTGGATATGATCTCGTTTGGTCCGCTTATCCGCGGCGCCCACTCACCGGATGAGCGCGTTGAGCTTGAATCGGTGGAGGAGTTCTGGAAAATGCTGCGCGCGCTGATGGAGGATTTGGCTAAGAAAGGCTAGCCAACTCTCAGACGCATAAAAAACGGCACCACAAGGGTGCCGTTTTTACTGAACGAAAACGCTTTACTTGCCGAGGTAGGCGTTCAGCATCCAGATGGTTTTCTCCTGCTCGCGAATGTAGTCGCTAGCCAGTGAAGCGGTGCCTTCATCGTCGGCGTCAGATGCCAGCGACAGCAATTCGCGCTGAAGCTCGATCAGGGTTTGGTACCCTTTGACCACGCCGTTGACGCAGGCCTGGCCATCATGAACGTCCTTGTCTTCTTGAATATGGGAGAGCTGGGCGTAGTCGCTGTAAGCGTGTACCGGCTTGTGGCCCAGGGTCAGGATACGCTCGGCGACCTCATCGACCTTGGTCAGCAGGTCTGTGTAGAACTCTTCAAACTTGACGTGCAGCTCAAAGAAATCGCTACCTTTGATATTCCAGTGGTAGCCACGCACGTTCATGTAAAAAACTTGATAGTTGGCCAACAGATGGTTCAGCTTTTCTGCGAGCTGGCTGGCACTGCTTTCGTGTAAGCCGATGCTATTGGTATCAGTCATATCGTCTCTCCATGTTGGAGCCGTGAAAAACGGCTATCAAATCATTTGATCAGCATAAAACGTCGCAGCGATGTTGCAAAACAGGTTTTCTACATCGTGCCTATAGCGTCATGACATCGTTACTGCCGCTAAACCTTACGTGCAGCGTTTGTATTGGCGTTGCACTTCTCTATCAGTAATGCTGATGGCAGAGTGATTTTTCAAGGGGCGGGCCGGTTTATCCACACCCGGATAATATTCTCGCAGCGTGCGGCCAGCAGTTCAGCTGTCCGGGGCAGCGCCTGTTCAAGCGTCATTGGGCCATCGGCCAGGGCGAACGCGGCCGTGACGCCTTCGTCAAGGCAGGCCTGCCAACCGTCGCCTAGGCTTCCGGCGAGAATAATCACCGGCTTACCCAGGCGCTGCGCGGCGCGGGCAACGCCAATGGGTGTTTTACCCGCCAAGCTTTGCCCATCCAGGCGGCCTTCACCGGTAATCACCAAATCGGCGTTATTCAACAGCTCAGGCATGTTGGCCTGCTGCATGATCATTTCAATGCCGGGCTTTAATGTTGCGCCTAGAAATGCACGCGCGGCAAAGCCCATGCCGCCCGCTGCTCCTGCGCCGGGCAAATCACGATAATCTTCACCCAGTACGCGGGCGCTGATCTCGGCCAAACGGCCGAGCGCCTGGTCAAGTGTGGCAACCTGCTCAGGTGTGGCGCCTTTCTGCGGGCCGAAGACAGCGCTCGCCCCACGCTCGCCTAGAAGTGGGTTATCCACATCCACCGCGGCTTCCACGCTTAGTGATGCAAGCCGTGGGTCCAGGCCTGAGAGGTCCAGCATCTCAAGCGATGTCAGTGCTGCGCCGCCTGGCGGAAGCGGGTTACCCTGGACATCGTGTAACTTGGCGCCCAGCGCCTTAAGCATGCCAGCGCCACCGTCATTGGTCGCGCTGCCGCCTAGCAGCAGTAGGGCTTTCTTAGCGCCTTTGCCCAGAGCGGCCAGAAACAGCTCGCCTACGCCGAAGGTGGAGGTATGCAGGGCATCGCGCTCCTGCGTGCTCAAGTGTTGTAAGCCGCTGGCTTCTGCCAGCTCGATAAACGCGGTACGCTGTTCGCCGAGCCAGCCCCAGGCTGCCTTGCGGGGGCGGCCAAGTGCATCCTGAACCGTTATCTCGTAGCGCTCGGCGCCGGCTGCTGCAATTAGGGCATCCAGGCTTCCTTCCCCGCCATCGGCCAGTGGGCAGCAGCATGTCTGCGCATGAGGGGCGGCAGCGAGAACGCCCTGGGCCATGGCCTTGGCTGCCTGTTCCGCGCTTAAGGCATCTTTAAAACTGTCGGGGCAAAGCAGGATATTCAATGCACGACCTCCGCGAATGATTGTCTTTGATCTATCGTGATAAGAGAGCGAGCTTAACGCGCTGCTCGGTGGTAGACCAGCCGTGACGACCGTTAGAGGACCTAACATGAAGCCGATATCAGTTACGCTAACCTGCCTGTTGGCACTGGCGGGTTGTCAGGCAACGCCAGACCGCTTGCCCCAGGCCGAGCCTGCCCCTTCAGCCACGTGCTACTTTCCCAGCAGCTCGGCCAATACGCAGGCCGTGCTGCGACAAAGTGTAGCGGTGTTGACCGAATGGGGCTTTGAACTTGATTCTACCGACACATCGTTAGGTCTGGTCAGTGCCAGTCGTGAGAAGGCCTTGCATGGCTACTACGACCCCTATGATAACGCCTACGGCTATGGTCGGGGCATGCGCATGTTTGGTGGGTTTGGCATCGGGCGCGGCAGTGGCATTGGCATTGGGCTGGGTTTTGGGGGCGGGCTTAATCATCAGCCGATCGAAGTCGAGCGGGTGTCGCTGCTGGTAGGTGATCGTGACGTGCGAATCTCGCGTGATCTACGCCGCTATGATCATTCGGGCGATTTACGCGAGTCCTATAGCGCAAGCAACGATGATTTCTGCCGGCGTTTTCAAGCAGTACTTCAACAAACCAGCACACCAGCGGGGAACGCGCCATGAGGCGATACGGTGGGCAGTGGATCAAGTGGGTGGGCATCAGCGCCTTGCTGGCGATATTGGCAGGCTGTGCGACCACCTCACCTTCAGCGCCACGTGAACTGGTGTACGCTGCTCCAGTGGAGACGACGCTGCGCAGCGCAGTTGAGCTGATGATGGAGCAGGGCTATGTCATACGCCATGCAGACTTGGCGTTAGGCCGTGCAGAAGCTTCATTGGCCCGCTGGCCTGAATATCGCCTGCAGCTTCAGGTAAGTGAAGCAGGCGGTGGCAGCCGGGTAAGCGTGGCGGCCTGGCGGGGCAGCCAGCCCTTGCCGCCTTATCTACTGGACCCTTGGCTCGTGAGTTTACAAGCAAAATTGGGATTAGCACCGTGAAGCAACGCAGTTATAAGGTAAACAAAGGCCCGTGTAATGCCAGGCGCTGGGCGATGGGGGTAGGCGTTGTTAGTCTGATGCTTAGCATGTGGGCTTCGGCTCACCCTCATGGCTGGATCGATTTCAGTATCAGGGTAATGACCAATGACGAGGGCGTTGTCCGTGGGCTGCATCAAACCTGGCGGATGGATCCATTTTACAGCCTAGTGGTGTTTGAGGAGTTGACCCAGGTGGATGGCGTTAGCCTTGAAGAAGGGCTTGACCAGCTTGGCCATGAAATACGCAATAACCTTGCCCAGCAGCACTACTTTACGGAAGTGCGCCTGGATGGCAAGCCACTGACGCTGGGCGAGGTGAGCGAGTACACGGCAATGGAAAAGGATGGACGGCTTACCTTCAGCTTTATCCTGCCTTTAGAAACGCCCCATCCACTGGCGGGGCATTCCCTCGATTATCAGATTTTCGACCCGACCTATTACATCGAAATGGTTCATGAAGCGGAGAACAATCAGCCTGACGCGGATGCACTGGTACTCCACGGCGAACCTGTCTGTGAGCTGAGCATTCTGAGCGCAGATCCCGACCCTGAACTTGTCATGCAGGCGGCGCTCTTGGATGTAGACGAGGAAGGGGAACCGGGGCTTGGCAGACATTTTGCCGAAACCGGGCATGTTGATTGCCGCTAACGGAAATAGGGTGTTTTGCGCTATGCAATCTCTGGTTATACGTAAGCCCTTTGTGCTGGCTGGGCTATTGGTATTGGCCGTTTTAATGTTGGTGTGGTTACTTCAAGGTAACCTGCAAGGGGTAAGCTATCAGTTGCTGGCCTGGCAGAGAGACCTTCACCGGGCGCTTACTCTGGCGATTACCGAGCTTGCCCGGGAGCCCACACGCGCCACCTGGTGGGTGCTGTTAAGCGTAAGCTTTGGTTATGGCGTCTTTCATGCAGCTGGGCCTGGCCACGGAAAAGCCGTGCTAGCGACGTATTTGGCGTCTCATGGTGGTGCCACCCGGCGAGCGTTGGGTCTCTCGTTTGCCGCCTCGCTGTTGCAAGGGGTAACCGCCATTGTGATGGTGGCCGTTTTAGTTCATGGCCTGGGGTGGCTAACACGTCAGGCCATGGGGAGCGTTGTCTGGGTGGAGCAGGCAAGCTTTTTACTGGTAACGCTGCTAGGTATCTGGTTATGCGTTCGCGCCGCTAAGCAGCTACGCCACGCTTATCGTCCGGCGGTGTTTCAGCCTGTTGCTCAAGGTCACTCGCCAAGCCATGTTCACCACTACGCAGCAGGTCATGCACCCGGTCATGGGCATCATCACTGCTGTGGCGGTGCCCATCATGTGGAACCGCAGCAGGCGCTGGACTGGCGCACGGCGATCATGACGGTGTTTGCCATTGGTATGCGACCCTGTAGCGGCGCCGTGCTTTTACTTGGGGCAGCCAGCCTCTTGGGCCAGTTCTACGTGGGCGTGTTATCGGTAGTGGCCATGTCGCTAGGGACGGGCATCACGGTATCCGCACTGGCGCTGGCCAGCGTTTTTGCACGGCGCTGGGCAACACGGCGTCTAGCCAAGCAGCAGGCATCTCAACATATCCATAAGGCGGTTGGCTGGGTAGCATTAGCCGGTGGCTTGCTGATTATCCTGCTGGGGGTAACGCTTTCCATTGCCAGCGTTTCCCAGCCTGCCAGTACGCCGCTGCTAGGTGAGCCGCCAGCCAGGCAGGGCAACCCGTTGATGCGTTGATCGTGGATCAATCAAACGTTAGACGATCAATATGGGCGATAAGCTGATCGCGCAGGTTGGCAAGCGGCTCAAGCGCGTAAGGCTCGGCACTACCGTTACCCCATACCGGCGCAGGCCAGGTGGCGTCCTCGTGTTTACGCACCACAACGTGCACGTGCAGCTGCTTCACCACGTTGCCAAGTGTTGCAATATTGAGCTTGTCACCCTCGAATAGCGTTTTCATGACGCTGCCCAGCTGCGTTGCTTCTCGCCACAGCTGGGCTTGATCGGCCTCAGAGAGCTCGGCTACCTCGCTGATATGGTTCTGGCGAGGCACCAGAATCACCCAGGGGTAGCGTGCGTCGTTCATCAGCAGCACCCGGCAAAGTGGCAGGTCCGCCAAGGGAAAAGTGTCGGCATCCAGGCGTTGATCAAGATTGAAATCGTTCACGAGGGCGCCCTCCAGGCGTTCACAGGATGCTGTGCATCATAGTCGGTGAAGGCATTGCGTGGAAACTTAAGCCATGGAAAACAGGCGAAAAAGCCAAAACGCTGTTACGCTGAAAATACTCCTCAGAAAGGCAGCCAATGCTAGAGGGGATTTCCGTTGTTGATTGACACGTTAAGGAGAACACCCATGAAAAAACTTTTAGCGACGAGCCTTATCCTACTGATGGCGGCAGGCACATTAGCCGGCTGCAATACGATTTCCGGTGCCGGCAAGGATGTAGAGCGAGGCGGCCAGGCCGTTCAGGATGCTGCAGATTAAATTAGCAACACCTTGACGATGTCAGCGGGCTGGGCGTTTGCCCGGCCCGTTTTGTATGCGGGTAATCTGTCAATAACCAGAACAAGAGTAGGCCTATGAAAACGTGGCGATATAACGCTGTGCGGTACTCGAAAATGGTGATCGTCAGCGGCGCGATGACGCTGCTTTCGGCCTGCGCGACTGGTTCCGGTACGCAAAATCAGGCCGCTGATGAGCCGGAGGATGCTCAGCCGATACCCATGGATAGCTGCGATACGGCGGCGATCAGCTATGCGATTGGCGAAACCTTTGACGAGGCTAATGTGCCCCAGCTGCAGAGTGAAAGCCAATCACGTCAGGTTCGGGTATTGCGGCCAGGTGATGCAGCGACCATGGATCATCGACCCGACCGTTTGAATATCCATATTGATAGCAGCGAGAACATTGAAGCCCTGCGCTGTGGCTAACGTAAGATCAGCACCACGCAAGCGGCGGTGAGCAGCCCCATGGTGACGTTGAATAGCCGCCAAGCCCCGTCGCTTTTGATCCAGTGGCCAATCGCCATGCCAAACCCGGCCCAGAGCGCTAGGCAGGGGAATGCCATCAGCTCCACAAAGCCTACCAAGATTAGCGCATTCACAATTACCGAGCCTTGCTCGGGAATAAATCCCGCGATCAGCGCAAGCCCCATCACCCAGGCCTTGGGATTTGCGAACTGAAAAGCGGCGGCCTGCCAGAAGGTAAGGGGCACGCTGTGTGCTTGACGCTTTAAATCAGGCGGTGGCGCACTGGCAATTTTCCAGGCCAGGTACAGCAAATAGGCGCTCCCCAGCCAGCGCAAAGCGATTTGTATAGAAGGGAAACGCTCGAATAGCGTACCCAGGCCTAGTGCAATCGCGGAAAACAGCAAGAAACAGCCGCCAACAATCCCCGCCATATGCGGCAAAGTGCGCTTAAATCCAAAGTTGGCTCCTGAGGCGGTCAGCATGATGTTATTAGGCCCAGGTGTTAGGGTCATCGACATCATGTAGAGGGTTGCGGGGCCAAGAATCATCCACTGGCTATTCATAGCGGTCTTTCCAACGTTGGCGGTTAACCTGCTCTTTAAGCATTTCGAGAATGTCGTAAAGCACCAGTTCGGTAATTCGGTTGCTTTCCTTATCCACGGTCAGCCAGCTGTCAAAGCTGCTTTCCGCGGTACGCTCGACCAGCTGCTTGAATTCAGGCGAGTGAATGCCCAGTGCCAGCTCGTCCACCAGCCGTTGAGCCACGCCGCTGATGGAGGCCTGCATAGCGTTGGCTGCAGTCTGGCCCATGGGTAGGCGGTGCAGGCGTTGAATTTCCGGGCTTTCGCGCAGCGTGCGACTGACCAGGTCATCAATGGCCTTCATGGCCGAGACGCGATTAAGCTGGTACGCCTCGCCAACGGTACTCTCCAGGCGCTGTACTATCTCGCTGATCAGCGCCGCCTTGCGGGGCATGATTACGCGGTCGATCACCCGTTCGGTGAGCGAATCGCTGGCAAGAATCTGCTGCTGTACATTGCCCAGAAGCCGCAGGGCAATCCGGTCGGAAAGCTCTTCCAACAAAATATCGTAGTACTTGAAGAAGAACCGATACATCGACCAGTGCGTAACGTTGATAATACGCAAGCGGTGCAGCCGATGAAGCAGCGACACCACACGCAGTACCCGCAGTAGGCGAAAACCACTTAGCGGGATACAGCCAAGTACGTCGTACCAGTGTACAAAGGGGTAGAAAAACCAACGATGATAGCGCCGCTCTGCAATGGCGACCGCCCAGCCCAACGCAATGTCAGCCACAAAAAAGCCGACAAAGAAAAGGTCGATCGTAAAGAAACGGCTATGGATTTCGCTATCGTAGAACCCGTGAAAGCTGGGGGCTACGCTTGCCAGAGCCTGGTTAAGAGGCCCGATCAGAAATAGGGAGTCAAAGAGCAACAGTCCTAGATTAAGCACCACCGCGACAAGAATCAGTAAATCCCAGCCAATATGCGCGTACTCAACGGGCCTGGGGAGTTGTGGGTAGCGCCGCCTGATAGGCATGCAACCTCCTTGTCATGGGCATTGAAGCGTCAGCCAGTCAACGGCCTGCGCTGGTTAGGTTAAGCTTGCGTTTGGTAGTGCTGCTGGGTGATTTTTTCTTCCTGCTCGGCCTGCTTGCGGTGCTTCTTGCGCAGTGCCGCCTTCTCAAAGCGAAGTTTCTGAATGGGGGTAGTCAGTGTCAGTGGGGGCACACTGGCCGGCTTACCCTCCGGGTCAACGGCCACCATGGTCAGGTAGCAGCTGTTGGTATGGCGAATAAGCTTGTTGCGAATATCCTCAGCTACCACCTTGATGCCAATTTCCATGGAAGAGCGGCCCACATGGTTCACACAGGCAAGAAACGTGACCAGCTCACCGACGTGAATGGGCTGCTTGAAGAGTACCTGGTCGACCGAAAGCGTCACCACGTAGTGACCAGAGTAGCGGCTGGCACACGCATAGGCGACTTCATCCAGCTTCTTGAGGATGGCCCCGCCGTGTACTTTACCGCTAAAGTTGGCCATGTCGGGAGTCATGAGTACGGTCATTGACAGCTCGTGCTGTCCTGGCAGGGCCGTTTGTGCTGCGTCTGACATAGTGAGTCCTTGGTTAGGCCTCTGCCCGCATGAACGGCGGGCAGAGCATTCAAGAGCTTAGAACCAGACTAAGCCCATAGAGATAATAATGCCGGTAATAAACAGCTGAACAAGGCAGAAGCCCATAATATCCTTGGCCTTCAGACCTGCAATGGCCAATACCGGCAGTGCCCAGAAAGGCTGCAGCAGGTTGGTCCAGGCATCACCCCAGGCAACGGCCATCGCCACACGTGAGATGTCTGCTCCTAGCGCCTGCGCAGCAGGCAGCATAACCGGCGCCTGTACGGCCCATTGCCCCCCGCCTGATGGGACGAATAGGTTAACAATGCCAGCGCTAATAAACGACCAGAACGGCAGCGACGTTGCCGTGGCAAAGGAGATCAGCCACTCCGACATGCTCTGGGCCAAGCCCGACTGCACCATGATCGCCATGATGCCTGCATAAAAAGGAAACTGAATAACAATACCCGCGCCGCCCTTGATGGCTTCATTCAGGCTGGTCAGCAGGTTGCGCGGCGTGCGGTGCAGCACAATCGCTAAAAACAGAAACAGGAAGTTGACGATATTCAGGTTGAGGCTGCCGTCCCGCAGAATAAAGTGATCAAGCAGATACAAAAGCCCGGGGACGCCTACCAGAAGTGATAGTGCCAGGCTGTTTTCAAGTTTCTCGGCCGGGCGGGTAATACGACCCAAGGGCACGGGCTCATCGTCTAGCAGTTGGCGGTCGACATACACGCTATCCTTTTCATCGGGCAGCATCAGGCGGTTGACCAGCGGCACTGCGATAAACAGACACACCACAATCGCCAGATTGAAGAACGCGAAGATGGTCGAGCCCGTGCCGATCACGCCGATCTGGTCGGCGGTGAAGTGACCTTCGGTGGCAATCGTCAGCGGTACCGAGCCGGCCAGGCCGCCGTGCCAGACGATAAAGCCTGAGTAGGCGCTGGCGACCAGCAGGCGATAATCGACCCGCACCAGCCGGGCAAGCTCCTTGGCAAACAGCGCGCCCACTACCAGGCCAAACCCCCAGTTGATCCAGCTGGCGGCAAGCGATACCAGAGTAACCAGGATAATCGCGCCGCCCGGGCTTTTGGCCGTGCCGGCAAGCTTTTGCAGAATACGCTTCACCGGTGGCGAGCTTGCCAGCATAAAGCCCGTGACCAGCACTAAAAGCATCTGCATGGAGAAGGTTAATAACCCCCAGAAGCCATCGCCCCACATGCGCATGACAGCAAGCGGCGTCTGACGCTCCACGGCAATGGCCGCTACCGCCGCCACGATGGTCAACAGCAGCACAAAGATATATGGGTCGGGAAGATAACGCTCGACCAGCTTGACGGCCGGTTTGGATATCATTTTAAGCATGGCGGATTCTCTTGTTTTTTATAGGAAGTGCGCTGCTAATATACGGCGGAGCGTGAGGGTTTTCACGTTTAAAAGCTAACAGCTTGAGCCATGATCGAAGAAGAGAAGGCTTGGGCTGAGCGTCTAGCGCCAGTAGGCGTTCCGGTATCGACGATAGTAATAGACAAGCACCCCGGAGCGCACCGTAATAAACAGCGTAAAGGCAAGCCAAAGCCCATGGTTACCCAGGCCTTGGGTAAACCACCAGGCGGGTAGATAAATGGCCATGGCGATAAAGATGCTGTTACGCATTTCGCGTACGGCGGTTGCGCCAATAAAGACGCCATCAAACAGGTAGCTCCAAACGGCAATCAAAGGCATCGCCACCATCCAGGGTAGGTACAGGGCAGCCGTTGCCTGCACCTCTTCAAGACCGGTTAATAACGCTACCAGCTGATTGCCGCCAAGAGCAAAAAGCAGTGATGCGCTGCCCGCCGTCCAGAAGGAGAACAGTGCAGTTCGGCGGACAATCGAGGCCAGCTCCTGCCAGTCACGTCGCCCATAGGCCCGGCCCACCAACGACTCTGCCGCGTGGGCAAAACCATCCAGTGCGTAGCTTGTAAGCATGATGAACTGCAACAGAACGGCATTGGCAGCCAGTACGGTGTCGCCCTGGCGAGCGCCCTGAGCGGTAAAAAATGCCATTACAAAGAGCAGGCCAAGCGTGCGTACAAACAAATTGGCGTTGATGTTGAAAAGCGCGGCATAAGCGGAAAGGGCCAGTAAACGCGCCCGTGAAAAGCGTCCGGTTAGTCGTTTGAGCTGATGAAGCACCAGATAGCCGCCAAACCCCAATGCACTGTAATCGGCAATAACGCTTGCCCAGGCAACCCCATTGCTGGTCATGCCCAGGCCCACAACAAACCATAGATCGAGCACGATATTGATCGCGTTGGTCAGCACCAGAATCATCAGCGTAACGCGGGAGTTCTGTTGGCCCAGAAACCAGCCCAGAATGGCGTAATTGGCCAGTACGGCGGGCGCCGACCACAGGCGTATCTCCGCGTATTCGCGGGCCAGCGGCGTGGCGGCCTCACTTCCATCTAAAAGCCAAAGGCCTAGATTAATCAGCGGAGTGGAAAAGGTAATCAGTAAAACGCCAATCACGGCGGCGATGATCAGCGATTGGCCTAGCAGGTTCTGTACGTCGCTATCGCTTTCCCGGCCCATTGCCTGGGCCACCAGGCCCGTGGTGCCCATCCGCAAGAAACCAAAGCCCCAGTAAAGAAAGCTGAAAAGCGTAGCACCCAAGGTAACCGCTGCCAGATAGCGCGAGTCGGGCAGGTGCCCGACCACGGCAGTATCCACCAGTCCCAGCAGGGGAACGGTAATATTGGAAAGGATGATTGGCCAGGCAATGGCCCATATACGCACGCGACCGCTGGGCGTCAGGCGGCGGTGATGATGCGGTACTTCTCCAGCAGCTGCTGCTGCGTTTCTGGACGTGCTGGATCAAGCGGAATGCAATCTACCGGACAAACCTGCTGGCATTGCGGCTCATCATAGTGGCCCACGCACTCGGTACACAGGTTCGGGTCGATGACATAAATCTCCTCGCCGGGAGAAATCGCATCGTTAGGACATTCAGGTTCGCAGACATCGCAGTTAATGCATTCATCGGTAATCATCAGGGCCATGGGCATACCTCGCGAATGGCTGGCACATCGGGGTATCACCCAACAGGATACCCGAGTGTTTTACTCAACAATGTGGGTGGTTACGTATTGTAGTGCTTACGCAACGCTTCTGCGACCTGGGAAGGCACCAGTGGTGAAATATCGCCGCCCAGCTTGGCAATTTCACGCACGATGGTGGAAGAAATATACGAGTTTTCCACCGCCGGTGTCAGAAAGACGCTTTCAAGCTCGGGATTCTGGACGCGGTTCATATTGGCAAGCTGAAGCTCATATTCGAAATCCGACGCCCCCCGCAGACCACGCAGAATGATCGTGGCGTTCTGCTCGCGCATGAAGGTGGTCAGCAGGCCGGAAAACCCTACGGCTTCGACATTAGTCAGCGCCGAGCAGGCGGCCTGGGCCAGTTCAATCCGCGCTGGCAGGTCAAGCGCTGGCCGTTTGCCAGGGCTTGCCGCTATGCCGATCACCACCTTGTCGAACATTCGGGCCGCGCGCTCGATAAGGTCTAAATGCCCGTTGGTGATCGGATCAAAAGTACCCGGATAGACGGCAATATTGACGCGTGGCGTGCTCATTGCGAGCTCTCCTCGTCAATCCGACCAAAGGGGTTGTCGCTTAAAAGCGATACCGGCTGAGCGTAGCCCGGAATGTGAATCCGATCAGCATGGATATCAAGCTCAGGGCCTTCGAGCACTTCTTCGCCAAACTGGTAGCGAGGCGCGTAGTGGCCTGCGTCTGCCTGGGCAAGGTACGCCACTGCCTCTGCGCGTACCGTTTCGCGGCGCGCTTTCCAGGCGCTGATCGCAGCCGCACCGTGGCGTTGCAGTAGTAGTTGCTCGGTCACGTCAGGGGAGAGCACCACGCCGGTGGCGTTATTGCCACCAAAGCCCTTGGCGTTAATAAAGGAAGCATCTGCCTTGAACGCCATGGTGGTCTGAGAAAACCTTAGCCGATCGGCATACACGTCATCGGCCACGGCATCCAGGGTGGGAATGCCCGGCAATAAACCGTGGGCAAAGCTGCCTAAAGCGCTTGCCATTTGATCGCCTGCGGCCGATCCCTGAGAATGGCCAATAAAGGATTTGATCGCGGCTACTGGCCAGTTGCTGATTCCGTTGGCACGGGCGATTTCATCCAGCACATGGGATTCGGTCGTGCGGTTTTTGGGCGTGCTGGTACCGTGGGCATGCAGGAACGTACGTTCTCTCAGGCCTTTCTCGCCCAATATGTCACGTGTCAATGCTGCCGCTTTGCCCAACGTCAGGTAGTTGCCGATTCCAGGAGCCGAGATCGAGCGTTTGAAGCCATCGGCGTTGACAAAAACCTCAGGTACGGCGCCCAGGATATCGGCACCTGTTTCCAGCGCCAGCGCGTCATCCATCAGCAGCACAAACTGGCTGGCTTCCGCCATGGTAAAACCACAGTTGCGCGCAAAGGGGCGGCTGGCACGTTGATAATCCGCATCGGTGAGAAGCTCAAGCGCATCCAGTGCCTTCAGGCTGGCATCATCGGCAAGCGCCCCCATGGCCCGGAACCCTTCAATAATTTCCGGGGTGATCGGCGCATCAGCGGTGCCCACCATGACCACTCTGCGGCGACCTGCGCGAATATCCTCGATACCCAAGCGCAGGTTATAGAGGAAACTTGCGCAAGCACCCAAGACCGCACCGGTACCGCCGACGCTGCCTAGGACATAGGCGTTGAGGAAGTCGGCAGGCATTTGCCCATAGCCCAGCGGCATTTGTTTGGAAGTGGCGCGCTGGCCGCTGACCAAACTTTTCATCAACCCACCCCAGCCAGAATCATCCAACTGACCGATAGAGTTGCCGGCATAAACCGCAATATGATCGGGGTTCAGGGTTTGGCGCAGCGTTTCCCAGGAGAAGCCGCTGGCCCCCAAACAGTCGCTGGCGCCAAACACGGCCATTGATAACCCGCGCGGATGATGCACGCTGCGGTAAAGGCTCGCCGGGTCAAAGCCACTGGGCAACTGAGCGGCCGCGCGCACTTTAGGAATCTGAGCGTCGGGCAGCAGCGCCTCGAAAACGCCAGCAGGCACAGTGACCTCTACCTCGCGGGCATCCAGTTCGCGTACCTGCCAGGTGTCTGGCAGGCTGTCGGGCAACTGGCGACGGCGTAGCGTAAAGCGCAACGGCTCAGCAAGCTGAAGGCTCGCCTGGCGATTGGCAGGCAGCCCAGGGTCGAGGAACTTGGGGTCCTCGTTGCGACGAACCAGCGTATGGTTCAGCACCTGTTCGCGCAGTGACTGAGCAGGGGAGTCTACAGGCTGGCCTGTACGGTCATGCCAGCCCTTTTCAGAATGCTCGACAAGCTGCATGAGGGCCGCAAGGCCCTCCAGTGTCTGGCGCTGCTGGTCTGCAGGAAGGGCATCAAGTACAGTGCGGCGGAAGGCCTGGTGGCCCGAGGTTCTGCCGGCAGGATTGATGCCGCCCATGCCGACAATCACCGGTAAGTGTGACAAGCCGGGTTCCTCGTGGTGCGGTGGTTTTTAATAACAGTTATTGTCAACGACAGGCTAAAACGGGCCGTATCGTTGAGCTTAATAAATATCTCGGGCGTGATCATAGCACCGGGTACCTCACGACGTCATGCTGCAACCACCGGAGACTGATAGAATCACCTCTTTTCAATCCGAGAGATGGCATGCAGCACAATTCTCGACCCATCATATCCAATCAGCCAGGCCCTCATCATGATTTGGCACGCCGGGTAGAACGCGCACTTGCCCAACCGCTGCGTAAACCAATTGCGGATCACACTCAACAGGCGTTCGAGCAGGCCCAGCGCTGGTATCAAGCTCGTCAGGCCCCGCTGATTCTGGATGCAGGGTGTGGCGTTGGGCTTTCGACACGGCATTTGGCTACGCAGTTCCCGGATCATCTGGTGATTGGAGTTGATCGCAGCGAAGATCGGTTAGGACGTGATCATGGCGCGCTTCCCGATAATGCGCTTCTGGTGCGGGCAGATCTGGTGGATTTCTGGAGGCTGGCGGATCAGGCGCAATGGGCGCCGGCGAGGCATTATCTGCTGTACCCCAACCCATATCCCAAAGCAGCACATTTAAAGATGCGCTGGCAAGGGCATCCAATATTACCCACACTGCTGGCGCTGGGCGGGCGTCTTGAGGTGCGCTCCAACTGGCAGCTGTATATCGAAGAGTTTGCCCTGGCGGTAGCGCACGTTACCGGTAAGCAGGCTGAAACCGGCGTGTGGGCACCTGATGGTGAGTATTTAACCCCGTTTGAAGCCAAGTACGATCAGAGCGGGCAAACGCTTTGGCGCCTGCAGGTTGATCTAGAACGGGTATGACATGGGTATTCTTAGCTTGATGATGGCAGACATGAGTGTTCTGCAGATATTTTCCACCATGAATGTGTATTGAGGCCGATAACAGTGACGTACTTCTTTAAGTCAGCGGTGCGCCCATGGCGCTGTGTAGTGATGGCAGGGGCGGCGGCGGTGTCGCTGATGGCAAGCCCCTTGCTGCTGGCCGACTTCAGCCGCTTGAGCCAACTGCAGGAAAAGGGGTTTTCGATCAGTGCCGAAGCACGTCTGTTGAATACCGATACGCCTGCCCTACTGGGCAGCCTTAACCCCGAACGCCAGATGGCTCCCGCCTCGGTGACCAAAGCCTATATGGCGGCCGCGTTATTGAATCGCTTTGGCCCCCAGCATCGCTTTACCAGCCAGCTCGTCAGCAACGGTGCCATTGATAACGGTGTGCTGCGCGGCGATCTGGTGTTCGAGGGCGGTGGCGACCCGGGCCTTACCACGGAGAATCTGTGGCGTTTGGTTCAACGTCTGCAAATGGCGGGCGTCAATGAAGTTGATGGTGCCCTGGTGATCAGTCAGTGGCGTTTTGGGCCCGTCGAATGTATTACCAACGATCGCTGCAGTGCCCGCACTCGCGTCACCAATGCCTACAGCGCGCCGCTGACCTCGGCGGGAGTCAACTTCGGCAGTTGGTGCGTTAATGTGGCGCCTTCAGCCGTTCCAGGAGAGCCTGCCCGCACTGCGCTCTGTGATAGCCAACTGCCACTTATCACCATTGATAACCAAGTGATTACCCGTCCCGCTAATAGCGGCACCGAGATCAGCGCTGAACGAATTACCGATGAGCGTGGCGATGTGATGCGTGTAAGCGGTCAGGTTTCAACCAATGCCATGGCCCAGGATGTCTACCGTGGCGCGGGCGATGCCGCCGAAGAGACCGCCCAGGTGCTGCTGGCCATGTTGAATCAGGCTGGTATTCATGTGCGTGATCCCTGGCGTTTGACGTCAACGCAGCCACCCAGTAGTGCGCGGCGCCTGGCAGCGGTAGATAGCCAGCCGCTGCAAGAGTTACTTCTGCGCACCATGAACTACTCCAACAACTATATGGCCGATGTGCTGGCACTGAATCTGGTGCAAACACCGCAAGCTCAGCTGCGTCAGGCAGGCTCGGCTATCGAAACCTACGCCCAGCAGCTGCCAGGGCACGGGCCGATTACCCTGTATAGTGGCAGTGGCTTGACCACGGAAAACCGTACCTCGGCCCACGGTGCCAACGTCATGCTCGAAGATATGTACCGCCAGAGCGCATTGTTTCCAAGTTTTGTGGCTGCGTTTCAGTCGCCCGCCAATGGTGTGATGCGCTTTATACGGCGTGGCTCTCCCACGTTTCAAAACAATGTCATGCTAAAGACCGGCACGCTGAACCAGCCTTTTGCGGTACGCGCAGCGGCCGGCTACTTTCGTACTGTCAGCGGGCAGTGGGGTGTATTTAGTGTGTTTGTGAACGGAAGTGGTAACACACCTTATTTAAGCTGGTCTGAGGTGCTGGACCCATTGTCGCTCGATCTGGACGCGATGATTCTGGCTAACTGATTCACTTACGCCTAGATGAGGCAAGCTGCATGAAACCAGGGCATACCGGTTTACTCCATTTGATGCACTCAACGCGTTATTCCTGGAAGGGGTTAAAGGCCGCGTTTCGAAATGAGACGGCCTTTCGTCAGGAAGTGGGTATTGCTGCCGTGTTGCTGCCATTTGCCTGGTGGCTCAGTAACGATTCGATCAGTTGGCTGATGCTGGTGGGCAGCCTGTTTTTCGTTCTGATCGTCGAACTTTTAAATAGCGCGATTGAGAATGTCGTTGACCGCATTGGCACCGAGCATCACGTGCTTTCCGGCCGCGCCAAGGATATCGGCTCGGCGGCGGTCATGCTGTCGTTGATTATGGCCGGGCTTACTTGGGGGCTTCTGGGCTGGGAAAAATTCTTCGGCTAGCGTTTTCGCTTGGCAATGAGGTGGTTATGCAACTAGACGATGGTTTTTTATCCTTACAGACCGTGCCTGAGGTGCTGAAAGATGTAGTGCAAAAGGCAGGCCAGCGGCTAAACGATGCGCTTAGCCAGGCTGACAATGTTGCCTCAATGACCAAGCAGCCGTTGCCCTCCCGGCAATGGGAGGCGCTAACGGAATCGCGCCGCGAGGCGCTGACCAAGGTTCTGGCGGTCTCTATCTTTGCCGTGGACACGCTGGCGCGCTACCCCCAGTGGCTTGCTGAGCTTGAGGTCACCGGCGAGCTGGATGCCACGCCCAACCGCCGCGAGCTTCAGCAGTGGCTACATGCCGCACTGGAAGATGCAGAAGATGAGACGGCCATGCATCGCGTACTGCGCCGTTTTCGGCGGGCGCGAATGCTGGGCATTGTTTGGCGCGATTTAAACCGCCCGCCAGGCTATACCATGTGGCATACCGCGCAGGCGGTTTCTCAGCTCGCTGAGCTATGTCTTGAGGCCGCGCTTGGGTGGCTTGAGCAGTTCTACGCCACGCGTTGGGGGGTGCCTGCCGCGCGTGTCGACGGCTCGCCGCAGCGGTTGGTCGTGCTTGGCATGGGCAAGCTTGGGGCGGGCGAGCTTAATCTTTCCTCCGATATCGATCTTATTTTTGCCTTCTCGGAAAAGGGAGAAACACAGGGTGGGCGCAAACCACTAGAGCATCAGGAGTACTTCACCAAGCTTGGCCAGAAGCTGATTGCCGCACTTGATGCAATGAGTGCCGATGGCTTTGTGTTTCGGGTGGATATGCGCCTGCGCCCACTGGGTGACGGTGGCCCGTTGGTGGGCAGCTTCTCAATGCTCTCAAGTTACTACCAGGACCAGGGGCGCGAGTGGGAGCGCTACGCCATGCTCAAGGCACGCCCGGTTGCCGGGGATATCGAGGCAGGTCGAGAACTTCTGTCCAGCCTCAAGCCCTTTGTGTATCGCCGCTATCTGGATTTTGGCGCGATTGAGTCGCTGCGTGAATTGAAGGCCATGATCAATCGCGAAGTGAAGCGCAAGGGTATGCAGAGCAATATCAAGTTGGGCTCTGGCGGTATTCGTGAAGTGGAGTTCGTGGTTCAGGCCTTTCAGCTGATTCGTGGCGGCCGCGATACCGAACTGCAGGTCACGTCGTTGCAAACGGCCCTGAAACGTCTGCCCGACCTGGGGCTGCTACCCCAGGCGGTGGTCGACGAACTATTGCCTGATTACGCCTTTTTGCGTGATATCGAACACGTCATTCAGGCGCTTGAAGATCGTCAGACGCAAATGCTGCCCGTTGATGAGATCGATCAGGCGCGCGTTGCCTTTGCCATGGGGTATAAAGATTGGGCTGCGCTACTGGAGCAGCTTGATAAGGTGCGCGAGCGCGTGCGCTGCCATTTCGATGCGGTGATTGCTGACCCCGAGGAGGATGCCGAGGAAGCTAATAACGAAAACCGCCTTGCACCCGCTCAGTGGCGATTAATCTGGCGCAACGAGCTTGAGCAGGACGAAGCAATTGCTTACTTACGCGATGCGGGATTTGCCGAACCCGATAAAATACTAAAGCGTCTGCAAAGCCTGTATCAATCGCGACAAGTGCAAGGCATGCAGCGAATCGGTTTTGAGCGACTCGACGCGTTGATGCCCTTATTGCTGGCTGCAGTAGCCGAAAATGAGAAACCGGATACCGCACTTGCCCGCGTGCAGCCACTTATCGAGGCTGTGTTGCGGCGTACAGCTTACCTTGCGCTGCTGCGCGAAAACCCTCAGGCGCTAGAGCACTTGATGCGGCTATGTGTCGCCAGCCCCTGGATTGCCGAGCAACTGGCACGTTACCCCATTTTGCTGGATGAACTGCTAACGCCGGAAACGTTGTATACCCCCGCCGACAAGGCACGCCTGGCCGACGAGCTGCGCCAGACGCTTAACCGTTTGCCAGAAGATGATGAAGAAGCTCAGCTAGAGGCGCTACGCGTTTTCAAACACGCGCAAATGCTCCACGTTGCCGCTTCAGATGTGGCCGGTACGCGTCATTTAATGAAAGTAAGTGATTACTTAACTTACATCGCCGAAGTAATACTGGATGCCGTGCTCGCCATGGCCTGGAAGCACGCAACCCGTAAGCACGGTGTTCCCCAAGGCCTGAATGAACACGAGCCGGCCTTTCTGGTCATCGGCTATGGCAAGCTAGGGGGCATTGAGCTTGGCTATGGTTCTGACCTGGATCTAGTGTTTCTTCACGATAGCGATGGGAAAGGTACTACCGACGGCCCACGCCCGATTGATACGCCGCTATTTTTTACCCGCCTGGGTCAGCGGATTATTCACCTATTAACCGCCGTCACTCCTGCGGGCAGCCTGTTTGAGGTCGACATGCGCCTGCGCCCCTCGGGCAATGCAGGGCTGTTGGTAACCTCACTTGATGCCTTCGCCGACTATCAGCAGCAAAGCGCCTGGACCTGGGAGCATCAGGCGCTGGTGCGCGCCAGGGTGGTGGCCGGAAGCGAAGCACTGGCCAAACGGTTTGATCAGATTCGCGGCGACATCCTCAGTCGCAAGCGCGATACCCACACCTTGCGCGAAGATGTCGTAAAGATGCGCCACAAGATGCGCGACCATCTGGGCAGCAAGGAGCCCGGCAAAGATTTTAATCTGAAGCATGATGCCGGCGGCATGGTCGATATCGAGTTTCTATGTCAATACGCGGTGTTAGCGCTTGCTCACCAAACGCCTGAGCTGCTGGTTTACAGCGACAACATGCGTATTTTAGATACCTTGGCCGAAAGTGGGCACTTACCTTCAGGTGAAGCCGAGCAGTTAAAAGAGGCCTATCTGGCTTATCGAAGCCGCACCCATCGCGCGGCTCTAACCGGTGTAAAAGCCGTTGGCAAGGCCGAGGATTTCAAAGCGCATCGTGGGGCGGTGGGGGCTCTTTGGCAGCGCTTTCTAGAACCTGCTTAAACGCGCTAATCCATTGCTACAGGGACGAACACAACAATAAGAGGATGAAAAATGTATCAACGTGAATCTGGGCGGGGTCAATGATCGCGCATATTCTGGCCACGCTGCTGCCGGTTTTCCTGATTGCGGGTAGCGGTGCTCTCTACGGGCGTTTTCGTACGCCCAATATTAAAAGCCTCAACACGCTGAATATGGAGCTTTTCGTTCCCTTGCTGGTGTTTGCCGTGCTGGCTGACCGGCAGGCGCCGCTTGCCGACTACGCGTGGCTTGCGTTTGGCGCCGCCGCCGTGGTGTTGGGGTCAGGGCTTGTGTTATGGCCGCTGGTGGCCTGGTTAAAGCTGGACATAAAAACGTTCCTGCCGCCCATGATGTTTAACAATACGGGCAATATGGGCGTACCCCTACTGGTATTGGCGTTTGGCGAAGCCGCACTGCCTGCTGCCGTGGTGGTCTTTATCGTGGAAATGATGCTGCATTTCTCGGTAGGGCTCTACATGATAAACCCGCGTACCTCCATGTGGCATATCCTGCGTATGCCTATTGTGGCCGCGAGTATGGCAGGGCTTTTAGTCAACATGAGTGGGGCGGCGCTGCCTGGCTGGCTACTTGAAGCCATGCATATGCTGGGTGGCGTAAGTATTCCGCTGATGCTGTTTGCCTTGGGCGTCAGGTTACTTGAGGTGGACTTGAGCGATTGGCGCACGGGGCTGTTAGGCGCGCTACTTTGCCCGCTTTCTGGGTTGCTGATTGCCCTGCCGCTGATGTGGTTACTGCCGCTAGAGCCGCTGCAACTGGCGGTGCTGCTGATCTTTTCCGCGCTGCCGCCTGCCGTACTTAACTACCTGGTTGCCGAGCAGTTCAAGCTGGCCCCTCAAAAGGTGGCATCACTGGTATTGATTGGAAACCTGGGTAGCCTGATCGTAATGCCGCTGACACTGGCGGCCACCTTTGCGTGGGTGTATGCACCGCTTTGAAAGCGGCGCAAGGAATCGGATCGGTAAAACAAGCTAATTCAAATCATCAGCCGTTAGCGGTGGGGCGTTTCCTGCTTGACTTCATAACTACCTTCCAGCGCGTCCTGATAACCTGATCGCGGCTGGGTATGGGCATAATCCCCGCCAATATCTTGAGCTTGATCGGCCCGCATCTGTTCCATGCGCTTTTTCATCTTGTGGCGCACAAAAGGCATCATCGCCCAGCCGATTAAAAGAAATACCAGGCCAAGCACAACGCCAACCACCATCAATGCACCAAACGCCAGCCACGTTAGCAAAAGCTTCAGGCTGCCCATCAGTCCGCTGGGTTGCGTCTGTGTGGCACGGGCACGCCATTGGTGAGCAGCCTGCCAGGCAGCATTACGTTGGTCGCGATTCATCTGTGGCATAAAAGCCTCCATCATCGTTTGCCCCCATTGGAACACAGGTAACCGGGCAAGTTCACTCCAAGGTGGCGCGTATCATGTTTAGGTAAACGGTAGGAAAATAGCTTTTACTTAAACTTTCATACTCAATAGCAGTGCCGCTACCGAGAAACCGTTTTGTAAAAAGGGCTTATATCAAACGCTATAGCTAAAGTTAAATAAACGCTTTAAAAGACGCAATTTGCCTTCAAAATAACGAAAACTGTACATAAACATTAATCAAGCGCTAGGGTTATACACGTCTATATGCAGTTTTAGTCGATTGCTTATCTAACAGGGTGGTTATATGACAAATCATGGAGGAAAGTCGGTTTTTATTGCATCGACTGTAATCATTTTTAGCTTAGTGGTGGTAGGGGCCGCTTTTCCGGAAGGGTTCGGTAATGCTGCTGAGGCAGCACTGGAAACCGTGACACGACTGTTTGGCTGGTTTTATCTGTTCTCAGTTTTTGGGTTTGTTGTATTCCTGTTTGGCCTAGCGTTCAGCAAATATGGAAAGGTACGCTTGGGGCCACAGGACAGCACACCCAACTACAGCTTCTTTTCCTGGATCAGCATGCTGCTGGCGGCAGGATTTGGCGTGGGGCTGGTGTTTTATGGCATGGCCGAGCCTATGACCCACTATATCGAGCCTCCTTATGGTGACGTGACCGCCGAAACCGAGGCAGCGGCGCGCTATGCCATTCAGTACAGCTATTTCAATTGGGGTATTCACCAGTGGGCAGCGTTCTCGGTGGTGGGTCTCATCATCGCCTACTTCCAGTTTCGTAAAGGCCAGGCGGGGCTTGTCTCTTCGGTGCTCTCATCGGTAACCGCCAAGAAGCCGCGTCTGCGGCCTTACGCTTCCTGGCTTGATGTGTTTGCCGTGGTGGCCACCGTCATGGGAGTGGCAACGTCACTGGGGCTTGGCGTACTGCAGATGAACGGCGGCCTGAATGCCGTATTTGGCCTGCCGGAAAACGGCTTCTGGCAGTTCATCATCCTGCTGGTAATGTTCTGTGCTTATATGCTGTCGACCTGGTCGGGGCTTGATAAGGGCATCAAGCGTCTTTCCAACCTGAACATGGCGCTGTGTATCGGGCTGATGCTTTATGTGCTGGTAACCGGGCCGACGATTGCCATACTCGAAACCATTACCCTGGGGATCGGTGACTACCTGCAAAACTTTATCGGCATGAGTCTGCGGATTTCGCCCTATAGCGATAATGAATGGGCCAGCAGCTGGACGATCTTCTACTGGGCCTGGGTCATTGCCTGGTCACCTTTTGTGGGTACGTTCGTGGCACGGGTCTCGCGGGGACGTACGATCAAAGAGTATGTGTTTGGTGTACTGCTGGTGCCGCCGCTATTGGCTTGCCTGTGGATCGGCGTGTTTGGCGGTGCGGCGCTAAATATGGAGCTTAACGGTGATAACGTTGGCCTGGCGGCGGCCACCCAGGACAATATTACGGTTGCTCTGTTTGAAATGTTCGAACTAATGCCTTTTTCTGGCGTGCTCTCTGTTGTCGCCATGATGCTGATCTTTATCTTTTTGGTGACATCGGCTGATTCCGCCTCGTATATCGTGGCGCAGATGACCGATAATGGCTCGATCAATCCGCCTCTCTACAAACGCATTATCTGGGGCGTGCTGATTGCTGCCATCTGCTTGACGCTGATTGTTGCTGGCGGCCTTTCAGGACTTCAGTCCGCGGCGGTGCTCTCGGCACTACCGTTTACCTTCATTCTGTATATGATGGTAATTGTGCTGGTACGCGAGCTGCGTGCTGACCGCAAGTCAATGCTGACACAGCTTTATCGTCGTCATGGCGAAACGCCTGTTGGGGCCGATGCTTTTGAGGCTGAACAGATGGGCGAAGAGGAGCGCTTGCGCCGCGCGCCGAATGTCATCAATCGGCGCATCAATAGCTAAATGGGATTAATCAGGCCTTCAGGAGCGGACACATGGAGCGGGGATGCTGATGGCTCGGCAGGGGCGTCACGGTGCGACACGGCGTCAGCCCAAGGGAGCTGTACTTGACCGTTGGTTAGACCGCTGGCTTGATCGGGTGGTGACAGTTGCCGTCGTCACTGCGTTAGTAGTGGGTCTATCGGCTGTCTTGGCACATTGGCTCTTGTAGGCCAACCTGTTGTAACGCTAGTTAAAACGCCCGGCTACAGGCCGGGCGTTTGCTTTAGCCGTATTCTTATTATCACTATTAATCGCTATGGTCAGGTTTGTAGTCCCTGTTTGCTGCCCCTACAAGAGAGACTTGCATGTTGTTAAATGATGTTGCAAAGGCCGCTCCTTCCTATGCTTCGCGCCGCGAAATCTTTGGTTGGGCCATGTTCGACTTTGCCAACCAGGCTTATACCCTACTGATTATTACGGTGGTCTTTGGTGAACTGTTTACCACTGTGATTGTGGGTGATCGTGGCGATGGGTTTCGTCTGGCCAATTTCTTATGGAGCTTGGCTTTGGCCATCAGCTACCTGATGGTGGTGATAACCGCACCTCTGTGCGGCGCTGTGATGGACTACCGGGCCGAAAAAAAACGCTTTTTGTTGGTAAGTTACCTAGCCACGGTTGGCACTACGGCAATGCTCTATTTTGTCGCCCCCGGCTACGTCGTCATGGGGCTAATATTAATTATTATCTCCAACTATGCTTATTCCATGGGCGAATCCTTTATCGCCGCTTTTCTACCTGAGCTTGGCCCGCCGGATAAACTTGGCAAGATTTCCGGATTCGGCTGGTCGCTTGGTTACATCGGCGGGCTGTTTGCGGCGGGCTTTACGCTTGTGGTGCTAGGGGAGGCTACTGAGGAGAACTTTGAGCGTATACGCTGGGTGGGGCCTTTCGCAGCGGGTTTTTTCCTGATTACGGCTATTCCAACCTTTTTATGGCTTAAAGAGCGTGGCACTCCACAACCCACTGGCGTGGCATACTGGCGTATTGCCCGTCAGCGCGTGCAGTCGACCATGCACGAACTGCGTTATTTTAGAGATCTCACGGTCTTTCTGATCTCCCTGCTGTTTTCCATGGCTGGTGTGTACATCATTATTGCGTTCGCGTTTATTTACGGCGCCCAGGTGATTGGTTGGGATGAAAGTGTCCGCAACATCATGTTTATTATTGTTCAGGTCACCGCTGCCGCCGGGGCGCTGGGATTTGGCTGGCTTCAGGACCGCTTGGGGGCAAAGCGTACCTATCAGATCACTCTTGGCCTGTGGGTAGTGGCGATTATTGCCATCTGGGCAACCCCGGAAATAGCGGCCCTGGCAAATACGCGTTTTGGTTGGCAGTGGCAGGCTCAGCACGTCTTTCTAGTGGTCGGTTGCCTGGCGGGGCTTAGCCTGGGTTCCAGCCAGTCGGCAAGCCGAGCGCTGGTAGGATTATTTTCACCGCTTGAAAAATCCGCTGAGTTTTTTGGTTTCTGGGGGCTGGCCAACAAACTGGCGGGCGTACTGGGTATCGTAATGCTGGGCGTGCTGCAGGCGATTATTGGCTTGCAGGCGTCTATTCTTTTATGTGTAGGGCTGTTTGTGATTGCCATGCTTATTTGTGCAAACGTTAACGAGCGCCGCGGCCGTGAGGCCGCGATTGCCTGGGAAAACGCTTAAAACATTAAAACAAGGAGCACAGAATGCATTCAGCGCAGCGTGGCGGCATCGTGATGATGATGCTCTTCTGGGTACTGCTCATTGGGCTGGGGACGTGGTGGCTGGATGGTGGGATGGAGAAAGTCCTGAGCCCCAATGCTCATATTGTGCAAACAGCGTCTGATGGTGGCCCCGTGACACTTAAGCGTAACCGTTCAGGGCACTATCAGGCGCCAGGCGAGATTAACGGTGAACCGGTCACGTTTTTGCTGGATACCGGCGCCACTTATGTGGCCGTCTCTGATCAGCTGGCTAGTCAACTGGGTCTTGAGCGGGGAAGAAATGCCTGGTTCAACACGGCCAATGGCCGAGTGCAGGGCAGTCTTACCGAACTTGATGAGGTAGTGTTGGGCGGAATCCGGGCAAGTAACGTGCAGGGCTCCATCAGCCCCGGCATGGACGATAACACGGTATTGTTGGGAATGAGCTTCCTGCATCTGCTCAATATTGAAATACGCAGCGGCGAGATGGTGCTAAGCCTGCCCGATCCATAACCTGCGCTTGTGAACACAACAGTGATGTGCTTAGCTTAAAGCTCATGGATACCAACACGCTAAGGAACTGCTATGGGTATTGAAGTAGGTGGATTGCTAGGGCTTATCTGGCTCATCATTCTGGTTTGGGCCATCGTCAAGGTAGCTAAAAGCTCGGCAGGCGGTGTTGCCAAATTGTTGTGGATACTCGCGCTGCTGTTTTTCCCGCTTGTAGGTTTGATTGCTTGGCTACTGCTAGGGCCCAAGGGGTAGCTGCCCCGTTACCTTCACAGATGGTTGAATCAAAAAAGGCAGGCCTTGCGCCTGCCTTTTCCCTTGGGACTCAATGTTACGCATTATTTCTTTGATCCGGTGGCGCTTTATAATGCCCCGGAATCTTGAGTTTCTCCCCATTAGGCAGATCGCGTACTTGGGTAGGAACATAAATGCGCTTGATGATACTTTTCGGCTTGCCATTTCCCATGGCTCAATCCTCCTGTCAGATTGTCGACAGTCTGCGCTTTCACATTAGACCTCGCCGGTACAAGAATCAAGAGGAAAGGTAGTGAGTGATTAAGCAAGGAAAAGCAGGCAGCAACAAAGTCAGATATTTATAGATTTTAAGGTATTCTGTTACAAGTGATAAACTGCTTTTTTATAACAGGTGGCCGGATGGATAACAAACTGCCTAAGCAGAGTGAGGGGTAAGATGGTGAATCACTTGGAAGAACAGTTTCAGGCGCTTGGCTCGCAAGAAACGATAATGCCCGATTATCCTGATCAGGACCACATACTGATTATTGAAGATGATCAGCGCCTTGCAGAGCTCACGCGCGACTACCTGGAAGCCAATGGTTTTCAAGTTACCCTTGAGGCTGATGGCGCAAAAGGAGCGGATCGCATTCTTACTCTGCAGCCGGATCTAGTTATTCTAGATTTGATGCTGCCAGGTGAAGATGGTCTGTCGATCTGCCGTAGAGTGCGGCCCAACTTTGCTGGCCCCATCATGATGATGACCGCGCGCACAGATGACCTGGACCAGATACTTGGTTTGGAGATGGGGGCAGATGATTATGTGCCAAAGCCCGTTCAGCCCCGCGTACTGTTGGCCCGCATGCGGGCGTTGCTGCGCCGTGCTGACGGCCCGGCGCCTAATGGGGAAATGCGGCTGCGGTTTGATAACCTGGAAATTGACAATGCGACCCGTGAAGCGTGGCTTGAGGACGAGCGTATCGACCTAACCAGTGCCGAGTTCGACTTGCTATGGTTATTAGCACGTAACGCAGGCCGGGTACTCACCCGTGAAGAGATATTTAACGAATTGCGCGGTATCAAATACGACGGTCAGGATCGTTCAATTGATGTGCGGGTATCACGCATCCGCCCCAAGGTTGGTGATGACCCCAACCAGCCTCACCGGATCAAAACCGTTCGCAGTAAGGGCTATCTTTTTGTCAAAGACAGCTAATGAACGTAAGGGGCAGGTATCATGCAACGGCCGCTTAGCCACAGCTCGTTTTTAAAGTTCTACTTATTGTTAGGTTTGGCATTGTGCGTCGTACTGCTGATCATGTTAGGCGGCCGCTCGGTTATTGAGCAGGTGCGCAATGAGGAGCATCGCGAGCAGCTTGCGGCGCTACCCATGTCGTTGATGACGCGTCAACTGGCCGACGCCGCCGAGAATGAGCGGGAACAGCTGATCAGCCATTTTGCCGAGCGGCTGGGGATGCAGCTGACCCTGCGGCGCATTGGTGAGGTTGAGCTTGGCTACTTTGCCTCTCGGCGGATTGAGCGTGGCAGTGTACTCGTGACTGAAGATCCATGGCGTCTTCGTCAGCGGCTGCCGGAAAGTCAGTGGCTGCTGGAGGCAACCCTGCCTATCTGGAGCGAGCGCCAGTGGCAGGGCAGTATATTACTGCTAGGGGAGTGGCTGGCAACGTTGCCAAGTGAAGAGCGTGAAGCCTCTCTGGCTACGTTGCGCTCCGGCAGCTGGCCGCTGTTACTGTTGACTAGCCCGCCGGATAATTTAACACCTCAACAGCAAGGTCAGCTGGCCCTAGGCAATGTTCTTACCCTGCTGGCCTCCGAGAAACTGGCCATTAGTTTGCTCTACCAGGTGCCCAATGAAGAGGCCTGGATCATGGCCGGGCCTGTTACTCAAAGTAGTACGCTACCCATGAACTTGCAGCTGCCGCTGCTGATCGGGGTCATGGTAGTACTGTGCTTAATCATCTATCTAATTATGCGCCGTCTTGAAACGCGTATGGCACGCCTGGAGCTGGCCGCCACCCGGATCGCCAGCGGCAGGCTGGAAACGCGCGTCAAGGTAGAGAGCGATGATTTTCTGGGCCGCCTGGGAATGGCCTTCAACGGCATGGCAAGTCAGGTACAAACGCTGTTACGCGGCCAGCAGGAGATGATTCGTGCCGTTTCTCATGAGCTGCGCACCCCCGTGGCACGGATCCGTTTTGCCGTTCAGATGGTGGAGGACATGACCGACCAGCCGGCTATTCGGCGTCAGTTACAGGGTATTGATGCCGATATTGCCGAGCTTGACGAACTGGTGGACGAAATTCTTACCTATGCCCGCCTGGGCAGTGAAACGGTTAACGGTGCCGAACTTGAAATGGCGCTGGTGGACTGCCGAGCCATGGCCGAACGGGTGATTGATACGCTGGCACCGTTGCACAAGGAGCTTACCCTGTCACTTGCTGAAGGCCCTGAAATCGAGCTTCTAGCCGAGCCACGCTACTTGCAGCGGGCGCTGCAGAACCTGGTGGGCAACGCCTGCCGCTATGGTAAAAAACACGTCACGATTCGGCTCTGGAGCGAGGAGCACCTAGTGCGTATCGACGTTGAAGACGATGGTCCGGGCATTCCGTTTGAAGCTCGTGTGGATATATTCAAGCCGTTTACTCGCCTGGATGATAGTCGGGCGCGTAGCCTGGGCGGCTATGGCCTGGGGTTATCCATTGTCCAGAAAATCATGGCAGGCCATGGGGGCAGTGTCACGGTGGATACCAGCCCAACCTTGGGCGGCGCCCGCTTCACGCTGCTGATTCCTCGTCGTGAGCCGCTGGCTTAATCCCGGATAGCACGGCAAACGAGGTCTCTTGGGCAGTGCGTAAAAAATCCTGCATCCAGGGGGCCTCCAGGGTCTCTTCCCGAACGGCGGCGTAAAGCGTGCTCCAGATACCACTTTCCCCCAGTTTCACGGCACTGACGTAGTCCCGCTCCAGGTATTCCGTCAGCGCCCAGTTGGGCAGCGCACAAACGCCGCGTCCGCTAGCAACCAGCTGCATCATCATGATGGTGAGCTCCGCCGTACGGATCTCTTGGGGGCGTACGTTGGCCGGGTCCAGGAACTGGGTGAAAATATCCAGGCGAGACTGCTCAACGGGGTAGGTGATCAGCGTCTGGTCTCCCAGTGCCTGCGGCTCCACGAAGCCTTGCCCAGCATAGGGGTGCTGTTTTGCCACGGCCAGAAGCCCTTCATAGCGAAACAGCGGCGCATAGTGCACGCCGTCAAGCGGCTGGGGGTCGGCGGTAATCACCAGATCAAGCTGTTCGCGGGCCAGTGCAGGCAATGGGTCGAAGTGGTGGCCGCTGGGGATATCAATTTCTACTTCAGGCCAGTGGTCACGAAAGTAATCTACCGTCGGCATCAGCCACTGAAAGCAGCTATGGCACTCAATGGCCATATGCAGGCGGCCCTGCTCGGTGCCTGCCAGGCGCGCCACATCGCGCTCAGCCTTGCGCACCTCCGGCAGTATTTGATCGGCCAGCGTTAATAGCCGCAAACCGGCGCGGGTAAATTCAACCGGACGCGTTTTACGCACAAACAGCGCACTGTTAACCCGGCTCTCCAGATCTTTTAACTGATGAGAAAGCGCCGATTGGGTAAGGTGAACGCGTTCGGCCGCCTCCACCAACGACCCCGTCTCACGCAGGGCAAGCAGCGTGCGTAGATGGCGTAATTCAATCATGTTGAGTTTTATTCACCTTACTAATAATAAAAATTAGATCGGGTAATGGTAACGGGTTAACCAAGGCATGTGAAATTATTCATGTAAAAACAATTTATCGTGATAGTTGTTCATACGCTTAACCATGTACGTATCTATAACTCATATGAATTTAAAAATAGTGCTGAGGTTTTCTGAAAAGAAAAGTACTGAAAAGAGTTGGTCGGCAGGCTATTTCACCTGGTTTGAATGAACGTATCGCTGTGGGGCTGACTATATCTAAACGCACGCCAAAGGTCGGTGGTTGCCGGCCTTTGGCGTTAACGCCACGGCTAGCTTTTGGTCGCGTAGGCGTAAAGCAGGGTTTCCTGAGCGCTGATAGCATCGCCGTTACTGGGGTCTTGCAAGCGGTAACAGCCATCACTTTGCAGCAGCCAGCTCTGGCAATTATCGACCAGGTAGGTTTCCAGGTCCTTGCGCACCCGGGTGGCGAGTTTTTTATCCAGCAGCGGAAAGCAGGTCTCGACCCGGTGGAACATGTTGCGTGACATGAAATCGGCACTTGAGCACCAGATCTCTGACTTGCCGTCGTTATGGAAATGAAAGACTCGGGTATGCTCCAGAAACCGGCCGATGATCGATCGCACGCGGATATTTTCAGAAATGCCGGGCAGATTGGGCTTCAAGCAGCACATGCCACGAATGATCAGGTCACACTCAACGCCCGCTTGAGAGGCGCGGTAAAGCGCTTTAATCAGTTTGGGCTCAGTCAATGAGTTGCACTTGATAATGATATGCCCGCGCTTGCCCTTAAGAGCCAGTTGGGCCTCACGATCAATCATTTCCACCAAGCGTTCATGCAGGGTGAAGGGGGCATGCAACAGCGTATCAATCTTGCGTGCCCGGCCCATTCCGGAAAGCTGCTGGAACACCTTGTGTACATCGGCGCATAGCGCTTTATTGGCCGTCAGAAGGCTGTAATCGGTATACAGCTTGGCGGTCTTGGCGTGATAGTTGCCCGTGCCTAGGTGGGCGTAATGACGCAGCTCCCCCTTCTCTCGCCGAACGATATGCAACATCTTGGCGTGCGTCTTGTACGCCATCACGCCATAAATGACGATAGCACCGGCTTCCTGCAGACGTGAGGCAAGCTGCAGGTTGTCCGCTTCATCAAAACGGGCGCGCAGCTCGATCACCACGGTCACTTCTTTACCCTGACTTGCCGCCTCTACCAAGGCGCTGACAATAGACGAGTCAGCCCCCGTACGGTAAAGCGTCTGCTTGATGGCCAGCACATCGGGGTCGCGGGCGGCTTCACGCAGCAGCTCCTCGATGGGTGAGAACGACTGGAATGGGTGGTGCAGAAGTACGTCGTTTTTAGCAATGGCATCAAACAGACTGCCGCTTTTCAGCGCCTTGGGAAGGCTCGGCGTGTAAGGGCGATACACCAACTCAGGGCGGTCAACATCGCCTAACACTGACATCATGCGGGTTAAGTTAACCGGCCCCTGAACGCGGTATAGATCCTCTGCATCCAGCTCAAACTGGCGCATCAAGAAGTTGGTCAGGTCATCTGGGCAGTTGTCGGCGACTTCCAGGCGCACGCCACGGCCGTAGCGCCGAGCGAGGAGCTCGCCGCGTAACGCAGAGGCCAGGTCCGAGACCTCTTCAGGGTCCACGGTCATGTCCGCATTACGGGTCAGCCGGAACTGATAGCAGCCACGCACACGCATGCCAGGAAACAGCTCCTCGGCATGGGCATGAATCATTGATGACAGGAAAACATACTCAGAAAACCCTTCGGCACACAGCTCTTTGGGCAGGGGCATCAGCCGGGGGAGCGAGCGCGGCGCGGGGAGAATCGCCATGCCCCCGGCTCGGCCAAAGGCATCCTTGCCTTCCAGCTCAACAATAAAATTAAGGCTTTTGTTAACCAGTCGGGGAAAGGGATGTGAAGGGTCAAGGCCGATCGGACTGATGACCGGCATAATTTCGTTGTTGAACAGCTCATACACCCAGGCTTTCTGCTCATCGGTCCACTGGTCGCGGCGGCGAAAGCGGAGCCCCTGATGCTCCAGTGCGGGAAGCAGGGTGTCATTAAGAATCTGGTACTGCCGAGCGATCTGCTTATGGGCTATTTCTGAAATTTCAGCAAGCACCGCCTTGGGCAGGCGGCCATCGGCGGCTGTTGTATCATCGCCCAGCGCCATCTGATGTTTTAAACCTGCCACGCGGATTTCGAAGAACTCATCCATATTGGATGAGAAAATCAATAAAAACATCAGGCGGTTAAGCAACGGATGAGCATCGTCTAACGCCTGTTCCAGCACGCGAATATTGAACTGAAGGTGGGAAAGCTCGCGGTTGAAATAAAGCTGCGGGTCGTCAAGGTCGGTTTCGCTCAGCGCCTCTCTGGCGTGTACGCCGCTAAGCGTACGATTAATACGCAAAGGCAGGCCATCACCTTCGACGCCAGGTGATTCATTTAATGATAGCGTCGTGGATGTTGAAACGTGCTCGTCCATAATTGCTCCCCGCAGTAATGGCTTTAACTAGCATAGCGCGATCGCTAGCGCTTGAAGCAGTATGGGGGAGAAAGATGACAAATAAGCGTCACCTATTTGTCATCTTAGTGACATATGAATTATCGCTGGTTTTGCAGCAAGCGCGCGGCTTCAAGAGCAAAATAGGTCAAAATGCCGTCTGCCCCAGCTCGTTTGAAGCACATCAGCGATTCCAGAATGACCGGCTCCGCTTCCAGCCAGCCGTTATCAAAAGCGGCGCGATGCATGGCGTACTCACCGCTGACCTGATAGGCGAAGGTAGGCACTTTAAGTTCGGTTTTGACACGCTGAACAACATCCAGGTAAGGCATGCCGGGTTTGACCATTACCATATCGGCCCCTTCGGTGATATCCATGGCGACTTCGTGCAGCGCTTCATCGCTATTAGCCGGGTCCATCTGGTAGGTGCGTTTATCTGCTTTGCCCAAGTTGCCTGCCGAGCCGACTGCATCGCGAAATGGGCCATAGTATTTGGACGCGTACTTGGCGCTATAGGCCATGATCCGCACGTTGTGTAAAAGTTCCTGCTCTAGCACCTGGCGAATCGCACCAATACGCCCATCCATCATGTCTGATGGGGCGAGCACATCAGCTCCCGCTTCGGCATGAGAAAGCGCCTGCTTCAGCAGTGTTTCGACCGTGCGATCGTTTTGAACGTAGCCGTGCTCATCCAGAATGCCGTCCTGGCCGTGAACGGTGTAAGGGTCGAGTGCTACATCGGTAATGATACCAAGCTCCGGTAGCGCTTCCTTGAGTGCTCGCACGCTGCGCTGAACCAGGCCGCTTGCGTTGTAAGCCTCTTCAGCAAACTCGCTTTTCTGCTCGCTGCCCACCACGGGAAACAGCGCCAGGGCGGGGATGCCAAGTGCATGGGCTTCTCTTGCCTGCTCGATAAGCAGATCGATCGACAAACGCTCAACGCCCGGCATTGAGGGGATCGCCTCGCGCTGGTTTTCACCTTCTAGCACAAACACCGGCAGGATCAGGTCAGAAGGCGTTAACGTAGACTCCTGCATTAGGCGGCGGGAAAAATCGTCGCGGCGCATGCGGCGCATGCGCGTGCCGGGAAACTGGCGGGGGCTTAATGTACTCAACGTCTCTCTCCCAAGTGGGTCGAAAATGAGGGTGCCCAAAGGCTTGGCTTGAGTATATCAGGCATGGCTTACGGCGAAAGCCGTCTTGTGGCTCTCTTCCAGACTGACTAAAGTGAGCAGTTGATTGCCTGATCACAATAGGCAACCCAGGGACAAGGAGAAAGGCATGACCAAACAGGTGGCAGTCGTATTGGCAGGCTGTGGCGTTTTTGATGGTTCAGAAATCTATGAAACCACATTGACGCTGCTGCGTTTGGATCAGTTGGGCATCGGTTACCGCTGCTTTGCGCCCGACATAGAGCAGCATCATGTAATTAACCACCTTACTCAGGAGCCGGTTGAAGGCGAGTCCCGCAATGTATTGCAGGAATCAGCGCGCCTTGCCCGCGGCGATATACAGCCGCTTGAAGAGCTGAAAGCCGATGAATTTGACGCGGTGATCGTACCGGGCGGTTTCGGCGTGGCTAAAAACCTTTCCGACTTTGCCAGCGAAGGCGACGGCATGCAGGTTTTGGATGCTCTTAAAGAGACTCTGACGCCGTTCTGGGAAAACGCCAAGCCGATTGGCATGATGTGTATTTCTCCCGTACTAGTGCCACGCCTTTTAGGCGACAGCATTGCAGTCACCGTTGGTCATGACCCGAGCGTTGCGGGAGCCATCAGCGCCATGGGTGGTCTGCACCGCAGCTGCGCAGTGGATGATATTGTGGTGGACCTTGAACACCGTGTCGTGACAACCCCCGCCTATATGCTGGCGACCCGGATCAGTGAAGCTGCCACCGGTATTTTCAAGCTGGTGGATCGAATCGGTGAGATGATGGATCAGAAAGTGTTAAATCAATAACGCCAACGCTCAGCACGCTAAACCCAAAAGCCCTGTCATCTTGGTTGACAGGGCTTTTTATCGTGAACGCTTTAAAGAGCTTGGAGCGAACGCCTAGGGCAAATGGAGTACTAAGGGTCCTGCTCTTCTACTTCTCTTTCCTCACGCTTTTTGCGCACTAGGCGGCCAAATAGCAGGCCTACCTCATAAAGCAGATACATGGGCAGGGCGAGCAGGCTTTGTGATACCACATCCGGTGGCGTCAGCAGCATGCCCACTACAAAGCAACCCAGAAAAATGTACGGCCGCTTTTTGGAAAGGCTTTCAACGCTGGTTGCCCCAGACAGAATCAATAAAAACGTTGCGATAGGTATTTCAAACGCCAGGCCGAAAGCAAAGAAGAGCTTTAGCACGAAGTTTAAATACTGGTTGATATCAGTCATCACCGCGACGTTTTCAGGGCCTGTCTGGGTGAAAAAGGCAAACAGCAGTGGGAATACCACATAATAGGCAAACGCAGCGCCTGCATAGAAGAGCGCGATGCTGGATACCAGAATGGGCACCGCCAGCGCTTTTTCATTGTCATAAAGTCCGGGAGCAATAAATGCCCATGCCTGGTGAAGCACGAACGGAATCGCAATAAAGACCGCGACCACCAAGGTCAGCTTGAAGGGGGCTAGAAAAGGCGAGGCCACTTCGGTGGCAATCATCTGTGAGCCGGGCGGCAGAAGGGCCATTAACGGCTCGGCCACAAAGCTGTAGATATCATTGGCAAAAGCGTAGAGGCCCAGAAAAACCACCAGTACCACGGCGACCGCCCGCACCAGCCGCATGCGCAGCTCGATAAGGTGTTCGATCAGCGGTGCCTGCTGCTGGTCCTGCGGGGGCTCCCGAGAGTCGCCAGGAGTGCTCATGGGTGATTGCTATCCTTGTGAGAGGTCGCCGGAGTTTCTGAAGAGGCGGACTCGGGCGGCGTGTCGTTGACTTCCTGCAGGGCGTCATCAAGCTGCGCACTTGCCTGAGCCACGCGCCGCTCGGTTTCCTTGGGTACCTGAGCAGTGGCTTTAGACGCTGCTGGCGAGGAGGGTTCGGCAATGCTTTCCACCTCCTGCTTGGCCTTCTTCAGGCTGTTGTTCAGGGACTTCTGCTGGTCCTTGAGCGTCTGGCGCAGCTCTTCGGCTTCAAGCTGGGCGCTGATTTCGCGCTGCATGCCGGATATCGTGCGCTTGATCTTGCCAACCCACAGGCCGGTCGTGCGCGCCGCCCGAGGGAGGCGCTCGGGGCCAAGTACCAACAGCCCAACGATGCCGATCAGCATCAGTTCAAGAAAACCGATATCCAGCATAGATTATTTGCGCTCTTCGCTGCGGGGCATAGGTTTCTCTTCCGCCTGCACGTCGTAGGTATTGACCGGCTCTTCATGGCCTACCTTGGCGTGAGGCTGGTCGGCGTCAGGTTTCTCGTCCTTTTCATCTTCATGGACGGCTTTCTTGAAGCCCTTGACAGCGCCACCCAGGTCGCTGCCCACGTTGCGCAATTTTTTGGTGCCGAAGATCAGGATGATGATGCCTAATACAATCAGCAACTGCCAAATACTGATGCCACCTAACATATGCATTTCCTCATTGATTCGGGTCGTCGGACCATTATGGCGTACGAGCGGCTTTTTCGTCATGGCCGGAAATGCCAAAGCGTCGCGCCAGCTCATTTAAAACATCCTGATGGTCAAGCTCCAGGTGAGACAGCATGACCAGACTATGAAACCACAGGTCAGCCGTTTCTGCGATCACCGCCTGACGCTGTTCTTCGCTGCCGTGCTCGGCATCCTTGGCGGCCAGCAGCGTTTCCGTCGCTTCCTCGCCTACTTTTTCGAGTATCTTGTTCAAACCCTTGTGATGCAAGGAAGCGACATAAGAATTATCTGGAGAGGCGTTTCGACGCTCTCTGAGCACCTCGGCCAGGGTGTCCAGCACGGGTGCAGGCTCAGGTGTGGGGGGCGTGTTCATGACTCTCCTTTTAAACAGTAGGCATCGCTATTGCCTGATTGACTATTGCCACAGCAGCAGCAGCAGACCAAGGCCCGCGGCGGCCAGCACCGGCCACTCCTGGGCACTTGCCCAGCCGCTCAGCGGCTGCCAAGCCAAGGCGATGGCCACCAGCAGAAACCCTATGCGCAAACGGTAGTGGCGTTTTCCCTGGCGGGCCATATGGCGCTGCATATGGTAAATGGCATCAACCTGCTGGTGGCGCTGGCGGTGCTCGATTTCCATACGGGTAAGCGCCTGATGAGCAAGCACGGGGAGTTCCGGCAACTGGTGGGAAAGCTCGGGGGCCTGACGCTTTAACGACTCCCAAAGGCCGCTGACGCCCGCACGCTCTTTCATCCACTGCTCAAGATACGGTTTAGCGGTACTCCACAGGTCCAGTTCCGGGTAGAGCTGGCGGCCCAGGCCTTCAATATTGAGCAGGGTCTTTTGTAGTAGCACCAGCTGCGGCTGTACTTCCATATTGAAGCGGCGTGCGGTTTGAAAAAGCCCTAATAGCACCTGGCCAAAGGAAATATCCTTTAAGGGTTTTTCTAATATGGGCTCGCAAACGGTGCGAATGGCCGCGGCAAACTCATTGGCACGGGTGTTTTCGCCTACCCAGCCTGACTCGATATGCAGCGCGGCCACTTCGTAATAATCCTGATGGAAAAAGGCCAGCAGGTTGCGCGCCAGATAGTCCTGGTCCTCGCGAGTCAAGCTGCCCACGATGCCGCAGTCGATGGCGATGTACTGGGGGTCTTCGGGATTGTCGCAGTTGACGAAAATATTGCCAGGGTGCATGTCGGCGTGAAAGAAGTTGTCGCGAAATACCTGGGTAAAGAATATCTCGACGCCGCGCTCGGCCAGCTTCTTGAGGTTGGCGCCCTTGGCCATCAAAGCATCGATATCCGCCACGGGAATCCCGCGAATCCGCTCCTGAACCATCACATGACGGCGCGTAAAGGGCCAGTAGATGGTCGGCACAAACAACAGCGGCGAGTCTTTAAAATTACGCTTGAGCTGGGAGGTGTTGGCCGCTTCCTTGTAAAGGTCGAGCTCATCGAACAGCGTTGATTCGTAGTCGCGGATAACTTCCACAGGGCGCAGCCTGCGCGCTTCGGGCACCTTGGCAAGCAGCTTGGCGACCTGATACATCAGGGCCATGTCCTGGCGCATGATGCGGTCAATGCCCGGGCGAATGATTTTGACCACCACCTCTTCGCCGCTGTGTAGCCTGGCAGCATGCACCTGAGCAATGGAGGCCGAGGCGAGCGGCATCTGCTCAAATTCGGCAAACGCCTCTGTCAGCGACATCTCAAGCTCTTTTTCAACCCGGGCCACGGCAAGCTCGCCAGGGAAGGGCGGCACCTGATCCTGAAGGCGCCTAAGCTCATCCGCAATATCCTCGGGCAGAAGGTCGCGCCGTGTGGAAAGCATCTGGCCAAATTTGATGAAAATGGGACCGAGTGCTTCCAGTGCCAGACGTAGTCGTTCACCGCGTGTACGCCGGCCCACGGCCATTAACCGCAGCGGTGAGAACCACATCAACGTGCGCAGCCAAAAGGGCAGTCGCTCAACGGGAATCAATGTATCAAGCCGATGGCGTGCAATCACCCAAAGAATTTTGAACAAGCGCAAGCTCATGAAGACGACTCCTGGGAGGCAGGCGATGTTTCAAGGGTTAAGCGTCGGTGCAGCCGATTAAGGCGCGCTTCCAGACGGTCGGTAGCCACTTCAAGCTCGGTCAGGTGGTCGCGCAGCAAGTCACGCTGCTGGCGGCCTGGCAACAGGCGGGCTTCTTCAAACACATATTCAGAGACATCCTGAAGAAGCTCGTCCTTGGCACGCAGCCCCCAGCGTGTCAGGCGGCGTACCCCCTCGGCAAGCGAGTGGGCCGGCATATCGCCCAGCCAGCGAGCAAGCTCGCCTTCCCAGTCGATATCAAGATCAAACAGCAAATCACGCGTGGCTTCCAGTAGATGGATTTGGCCGCGAACGGCAAGTTTGCCGTCAAACATGAGCCTCTCAATGGATGCCCCGCTGACCCACTCGGAAAACGTTTCCGGAGTAAGCTCTACCACCGCATCCACGTCAGTCTCTTCTACATCGTCGCCGCGCAGCAGATCAACCCCCGCCAGATGGTAGTGCAGCACCAGCTGGAGATGAGGCTTTTCCAGGCGGACCAGCAGACGGCTACCGGCCAACGCTGCCAGGCGGGAAGGAGCCGCAGGGTCACGGGCCAGCAGGGCATTAAGCGTGCGTTCACAACCGGCCAATAGCAGGGTCGGGGTTACCAGCATGCTAACCTCTTGATAAGGGACACTTTGAGGCGTTGCCAGATCATCAGTGGCTGCAACGTCATAGTTTGATGCCGCGGTGCAAGGCGACGATGCCGCCAGTAAGATTGGTGTACTCCACCCGCTCAAGGCCCGCAGCTTCCATCATGGCCTTGAGTGTTTCCTGGTCCGGGTGCATACGGATGGATTCAGCCAAGTACCGATAGCTTTCGCTATCGCCTGCAACAAGCTCACCCATTTTAGGCAGCAGGCGGAATGAGTACTCATCATAGGCTTTGGAGAGTAGCGGGTTGTTGGGTTTGGAGAACTCCAGCACCAGCAGGCGGCCACCCGGTTTCAGCACTCGTGCCATGGAGCGAAGCGCAGCGTCTTTGTCAGTGACGTTACGCAGGCCAAAGGCAATCGTGATGCAGTCAAAACTGTTGTCCGGGAACGGCAGGCATTCGGCGTTGGCCTGAACGTACTCCACGTTACCGCCGACGCCGTTGTCGATCAGCTTGTCGCGGCCCACCTTAAGCATCGAGGCGTTGATATCGGCCAGAACCACTTTGCCTCGCGGGCCAACTAAACGTGAAAACTTAAGCGTTAAATCGCCTGTACCCCCTGCAATATCCAGTACATGCTGGCCGGGGCGCACGCCCGCACGCTCGATGGTGAAGCGTTTCCAGATACGGTGAATACCCATCGACATCAAATCGTTCATTACGTCGTAACGGGCGGCGACAGAGTGGAAGACATCCGCCACACGTGATGCTTTTTCATCGACCGGGACTTCTTGGTAACCAAAATCGGTGGTGCGTTTTTCCGTGGGGCGCATGGGGCTCTAGCTCCCGAGTTCGAGGCGGTAACAATCGACCAGGTGGTCGCCGTGTTAAAAGATTGACGATATTGTAGCCTTGTCTGCCCCGATTTGTCTGCGCCTGAGCAGGCGCGCTGTATTAGAGTGCCTTGAAATGAATGCTTGCGGGCTCCCGTGAAGCACCGGCGTCGGCAAGACGCTGTAGGTAGTTATCCCAGTACGCCTGCTGGTGAGTGGCAAGCTCGAACAGATACTCCCAGCTGTAAAGGCCGCTGTTGTGGCCATCATCAAAAGAAAGCTTTAACGCATAGTTGCCCGACTGGGTAATGTTCTCAAGCCCGACGAGCTTTTTGCCCACCTGCAGCACGGCGCTGTCGCCACCGTGGCCGCGCACCTCGGCAGACGGGGAATAGACCCGTAAAAGCTCGACCGGCAGTCGATAGCTGTCGCCGTTTGAGTAGCCAAGCTCCAGCTCACGAGCCTGCTTGTGGTAGTGAACCCGGCGGGGAATGGGGGCGGGGGTAGGAGCGTTCATGACATCACCTCGTGACGATAGACGGTAAAAAGCAGTTTGCCCCGCGATTTAAGCCGTAGCGAATGCGCAAGGGCAAGCTGTCTTCATCCATACCGATGGGCGGATTTACAGAATATAGCGCGACAGATCTTCGTCGACGGCTAATTCGCCCAACTGAGCGTTCACGTAGTCCGCATCGATGGTCAGCGGGCTATCCATATCGCCCCCCTTGAACGAGGCCTCTTCCAACAGGCGCTCCATCACGGTGTGGAGGCGGCGGGCGCCGATATTTTCGGTGCCTTCGTTTACCTGCCAGGAGATCTCCGCAATACGCTCGATACCATCGGGGGTAAACTCAATATCCAATCCTTCGGTTGCCAGTAGTGCCTGATACTGCCTGGTTAATGATGCCGACGGCTCGGTCAGGATGCGCTTGAAATCATTCGGGGTGAGCGCATCGAGCTCAACGCGAATCGGCAGGCGGCCCTGAAGCTCGGGGATTAGATCCGACGGGCGCGACAGGTGGAAGGCACCCGAAGCAATAAACAGGATGTGATCGGTTTTCACCATGCCGTACTTGGTAGAGACAGTGGACCCTTCGATCAGCGGTAGCAGGTCGCGCTGCACGCCTTCGCGGGAGACTTCGCCACCGCTGGACTGCCCGCTGCCCTTGGCGACCTTGTCGATCTCATCCAGGAACACGATGCCGTGCTGCTCGACGGACTCAACAGCGCGTGCCTTGATCTCATCTTCATTGACCAGCTTGCCCGCTTCTTCATCGCGCAGAAGCACCAAGGCTTCTTTAACCGTTACCCGGCGCTGCTCGCGCTTTTGCTGGCCCATGCTGGAGAACAGGCTCTGCAGCTGGCTGGTCATCTCTTCCATGCCCGGCGGGGTCATGATGTCGACACCCTGGCCCTGAGACAATACTTCGATATCGATCTCTTTATCGTCCAGCTGGCCTTCGCGCAGCTTCTTGCGAAACGACTGGCGCGTGCTGTTATCTTCGCGGGGCTTGTCTTCCTGACCGCGGGGTGGCGGCAGCAGAGCATCCAATACGCGATCTTCGGCGGCATCTTCAGCGCGGTGGCCGACTTCTTCCTTGGCGTGTTCGCGCACCATCTTGATGGCCGCTTCCATCAAGTCGCGGATGATTGACTCAACGTCGCGGCCTACATAGCCCACTTCAGTGAATTTGGTGGCCTCTACCTTGATAAACGGCGCGCGGGCAAGCTTGGCCAGACGGCGGGCAATTTCAGTTTTACCCACACCCGTGGGGCCAATCATCAAAATGTTTTTTGGGGTAACTTCGGGGCGCAAGTCGTCATCAAGCTGCATGCGGCGCCAGCGGTTACGTAGCGCAATGGCCACGGCGCGTTTGGCATCCTGCTGGCCGATGATATATTGATCAAGCGCATGAACAATTTCGCGGGGTGTCATCTGAGTCATAAGGCAACCTCAACGTTCGTTGATATTCAGCTCTTCGAGCGTCACGTGGTGATTGGTGAATACACAGATGTCACCAGCGATTTGCAGCGATTTCTCGGTAATTTCCCGCGCTGAAAGTTCGGTGTTTTCCAGAAGCGCCCGGGCACTCGCCTGAGCAAAGTTGCCACCTGAGCCGATGGCGATAATGCCGCGCTCAGGTTCGACCACATCGCCGTTGCCGGTAATGATCAGCGAGGCGCTGTGGTCGGCTACGGCAAGTAAGGCTTCCAACCGGCGCAGGGCGCGGTCGGTGCGCCAATCTTTGGCAAGCTCGACGGCCGCCTTGGTCAGGTGGCCCTGGTACTTCTCAAGCTGGGCTTCGAAGCGCTCGAACAGAGTGAACGCATCAGCAGTGCCGCCTGCAAAACCGGCAAGCACCTTGCCACGGTAGAGGCGACGCACCTTGCTGGCGTTGCCTTTCATCACGGTATTGCCAAGCGATACTTGGCCGTCGCCCGCCAGGGCAACCTGATTACCGCGACGTACAGATACGATAGTGGTCATGGAGATGACTCCTTGAGGGAGGCTTGCTCCCGGTAACTGACCGGCCGCTTAACGAAAAAGCGACCGCTTACAAAGACGATGGACAATAAAGTGCGGGCGGCTGATAAAAAATCAACCGCCCGCCGGGTAACACGCATCGCTTTATCAGTTTTGCAGCTGAATCAACAGGGGCTCAATGCCTTGTGTAGCCATTAAATCCTGGGCACGGTTTAGCTCGCGGGTGTCCTCATAGGGGCCTACCTGGACACGGTGCCACGTATCGCCGCCAGCCTGTACTTCGCTGATTTGTGCCAGCAGGCTCAGGTTGCGTAACCGGCCACGCAACTGTTCGGCGTCACTTAGCTCGCGGAAAGAGGCGGCTTGGAGCACGTAGCGTTTCGGCTCGGCGCTAGCGGCGGCTGTCGGTTGCACGGCACTTGCCTGCTCTTCGGGCCGTGTATTGGCCGCGATAACCTGGGCAATCGGATCATCGCCTGGGGCTTGCGCATCATCAGCATCGGCGGCGGGCTGCTCGGCGACTTCAGGGCGAGTAACGTTGGAAGGTAGTCGAACGCCCGGCGCAATCACCTCGGTTTCAGGCAGCAGTGTATAAAACTCAAAGGTAGGCATGGAGGGCTGGCTGGCTGATTCGCTATCCCGTGCAGCGGCTCGTTCAGTGCTTTCCGGTTTGGAAAGCACTGTTGCCTGGGGCTGGTCATTAGATGTGTCCTGCCAGGGTGCCGTGCCGTGCTGGTGCTGGGCCAGGAAAAAGCCTGCCGCCATGCCGGCAAGCCCCCAGAGCCAACCGGGCAGGCGGAACCCGCCACCGGCAGCGCGGGGGGCTTTGCGCTGCGAAGTGGCGCCGCGGCGGGAGGGCTTTTTGCGCGGGCTAGCCATGAATTACATCTCCTCTGGGGCGCTGACGCCCATCAGATCCAGCCCATTGCGCAGCACCTGACGAGTCGCCAGGCCAAGCGCCAGTCGAACATTACGCAATGTGTCGTCGTCGACCATTACCTTGACCGCGTTGTAGCAGGTGTGGAAATCGCCGGCCAGATCCAGCAGGTACTGAGCCACTTGCTGCGGTTCACGGTTTCTGGCGGCGGTCTGAACAACCTCTGGGTAGCGCGCTAGGCGGTTAAGTACAGCCTTTTCCTGATCGCTATCCAGCAGGGCCAGGTTAGCCATGGCCCGCGCGTGGTCAAACGGCTGGTCAGCAGCTTCGGCCTTGCGCAGCATGCTGCTGACCCGGGCGTGTGCGTACTGGATGTAGTACACCGGGTTGTCGTTGGACTGCGAGCGCGCCAGGTCGATATCAAACGTCAGTTGTGAGTCGGCACGGCGCGCCGCCAGGAAGAAGCGAGTGGCATCCCGGCCTACTTCGTCGATCAAATCGCGCACCGTGACGTAGCTACCGGCACGCTTGGAAAGTTTCACCTCAACGCCTGAGCGTGTAACCATCACCATCTGGTGCAGCACGTAATCTGGCCAGCCCTTGGGAATGCCCACTTCCAGCGCCTGAAGCCCTGCACGAACCCGGGTGACGGTCGAGTGGTGGTCGGCGCCCTGTTCATTGATCACCGTGGTAAAGCCGCGCTGCCACTTGTTCAGGTGGTAGGCCACGTCGGGCAGGAAGTAGGTGTAGCCGCCTTCACGCTTGCGCATGACGCGGTCCTTGTCATCTCCGAAGTCGGTAGTGCGCAGCCACATGGCGCCGTCTTCTTCATAGGTATGGCCGTTGGCGACGAGTTTTTCGACCGTTTCGTCCACCTTGCCATCTTCGTAAAGCGAGGATTCGAGGAAGTAAACGTCAAACTCGACGCCAAAGGCTTTGAGGTCCAGGTCCTGTTCGCGGCGCAGCCAGGCCACGGCAAACTCCTGAATGGCGTCCAGGTCGTCGGGGTTAGCTTTGGCCGTCACTTCACGATCATCTGCGGTCACGGTTTTGCCGGCCAGATAGTCGTTGGCGACATCAATAATGTATTCGCCGCGGTAGCCGTCTTCCGGCCAGCTGGCGTCGTCCGGGCCCAGGCCCTTGGCGCGCGCCTGCACCGAGCGCGCCAGGTTGGCGATCTGGGCACCCGCATCGTTGTAGTAGAACTCGCGGGTAACGTCGTAACCCGTGGCTTCCAGCAGGCGACTTAAGCAGTCACCAATGGCCGCGCCCCGACCGTGGCCCACGTGCAGGGGGCCCGTGGGGTTGGCGGAAACGAATTCAACCTGCACCTTTTCACCTTTGCCCACCAGGCTACGGCCAAAGGCATCACCGCTATCCAGCACCTGGGCGACAATTTGCGCAGCGGCGTCGGCGGCGGCAAAAAAGTTGATAAAGCCGGGGCCTGCAATCTCGGTTTTCTGGATAGCGTCGCTTTCGGGCAGTGCGGCAATCAACGCACCGGCCAGCTCACGGGGATTTTTACCGGCAGGTTTGGCCAGCATCAGCGCCAGATTGGTCGCGTAATCGCCGTGGGCCTTGTCTTTGGTGGGGTCGACTTTGATAGTGGGCTGAAGGTCAGCGGGCAGCACGCCTTGGTGCTTTAGCGCGTCTACGGCGCCGTTGAGCAGGGAAATAATCGTGTCTTTCATTTAGGTATCCGGATAACGTCGGTGGCGGCGTGTGCAGGCGCGCACTTGTCTAGGTGCATCAACATTAGGTGTATCAACCTGGCCTAGGTGCAGCGGCAAAACGGTCATTATCAGCATTTGGCGCCCAGTTTCAAAGTTGTTGATGCGATCAATGTCTCAAGTCTTTCTGCCAGATCAGCGGGCTGGCTATATTTTCAAGGGCAGTTGCAACGCTCAGGCAAGCGTTTGCGGGTCGATATCAATCGACCAGCGCACCTTGCGCGCCTCGCGATTGGCTTCCAGCCATTGCACAAGCCAACTGGCGGCGGCGTGCAGCTGACTGCGCTTGCCGGCGGCCAGCATCAGGTGAATATGGTAGCGGTTCTGGCGACGCTCCATGGGCGCAGGCACAGGACCCAGGCAGTTGGTGGCAAGTGCTGTTTCCTTGAGCCATTGGCGAAGCGCCTGACCGGCCTGCTGGGCAAGCGCTAGCGCGGCTTCCTCCTTGGGGCTTTCAATGCGTAAAAGCGCCATGAAGGTGAATGGCGGCAGTTGGGCCAAACGGCGCTCTTCAAGCAGATTTCTGGCCAGCGCCCCATAGCCCTGTTCGGCGAGCTGGCCCAGGTGCGGATCATCCGGATGCAGGGTTTGTACCAATACCCGGCCCCGATCGGCCGCCCGACCGGCGCGCCCGGCAACCTGCTCCAGAAGCTGAGCGCTATGTTCAAGCGCGCGAAAATCGGCCGCATACAAGCCGCCGTCGGCATTGATGACCACGACCAGCGTCACGTGGGGCAGGTGGTGGCCTTTGGCGAGCATCTGCGTCCCCACCAGCAGGCAGGGTTCGCCGCGCTGGATCTCCTTGAGTATCTGCTCGAAGCTGTCTTTCTTGCGCGTGCTGTCACGGTCGATACGGTGCACGGTCACTTTAGGAAAGAGGCCTTGCAGTGTCTCTTCGGTGCGCTCGGTGCCGCTGCCCAGCGCACGCAGGTCGCCGCTGCCGCACTCGGGGCAGGCATCTGGAAGCGCCCGACGGCTATCGCAGTGGTGGCAGGCGAGCAACGGCGGTTGGCGGTGCAGCGTCATGCGTGAATCACACTGGCCGCACTCCGCTATCCAGCCGCAGGCGTGGCAGGCAAGGGTGGGCGCAAAGCCACGCCGGTTGATAAAGATCAGCACCTGCTTACCCGCGGCAAGCGTTGACTTGATCGCCTTGATGGCGCCAGGCAGCAAGCCGCCCTGGCGACGCTGGTGGCGTAAATCGATCAACTCGAGCTTGGCCGGCTGATGGCGGCTGGGGCGCTGGGTAAGCCGCAAATGGCGGTAGCTGCCGGACAGTGCCTGTTGCAGACTTTCGAGCGAGGGCGTGGCGCTGCCCAGCAGCAACGGAATGCCATGGTAGTGGGCGCGCGCCACGGCCAGGTCCCGGGCGTGGTAGCGAAGCCCGTCGTGCTGCTTGTAAGAGCCGTCGTGCTCCTCATCGACAATGATTGCACCCGGATTGGCAAGCGGGGTAAAGATTGCCGAGCGCGTCCCGATGATAATCAGTGCCCGCCCGTTTGCCGCGGCTTCCCAGACATCCAGCCGCTCGGGGTCGGTCAAACCCGAGTGCAAAGCCACTACGGGAACGCGAAAGCGGTTTCTAAAGCGCGCCAGGGTTTGCGGGGTCAGGCCGATTTCCGGCACCAGCACCAGCGACTGCTTGCCCTTGGCGGCTACCGCCTCAATAAGCTGTAGATACACTTCTGTTTTGCCACTGCCGGTCACACCCTCAAGCAGGCAAGGGTGGTAGCTATCTAGCTTTTCGTGCAGTGCTGAAAGCACCGTTGCTTGTTCGCGGTTGAGGGGCAGCGCCGGTGTAGCAAGCAGGCTGCCGCTGGGCGGCTCGGGAGCCGTCAGGGTAATTTCCCGCTGGCTTGCCAAGCCCTTTTTCATTAACGCGGAAAGCTGTTCTCGGGTAAACCCGTGAGCGCTGACTGCCCGAGTGGGCAGGCCGTGGGGATGCTGGCGAAGCAGCGCATAGAGCTCTGCCTGTTTTGGAGCGCGGCTTAAATCCGAAGACGCTTGCGTATTGGCAAGCCATAGCGTTTGCGTGCGCCCGGCCATGGGGTGACCCTGACGCAGCCTGGCCGGCATGGCGTGGTGGAGCGTATCGCCCAGGCTGTGCTGGTAGTAGCGCGCAGCAAAGCGGCACAGCCATAGCCAGTCTTCGGGTAAAGGAGCGTCGTCCAGCGCCTCGGTAACGGCGCGTAGCTGACTGCGTGGCAGCTCGCTGCCATTCGCAAGTTCAACAACCACACCCACCACGTCGCGCCGTCCAAAAGGCACGCGCACGCGAAGCCCCGGCTGCCATCCGCAGGGGGGAGGCCGATTGGCCGGCAAATAGTCAAACAGGCGGCGCAGTGGGGATGGCAAGGCGATTTTTAGCACCTGCAAAGAAACAGAGTCAGGCAATTGGCCTCCGGCGATAAGTTTTGCTAAAATATACGGCCGCTCAGAATCTAAACGATCGAGTGGTTAACCGGTTAGCAGTTTTTCCAAACCCGTATGCGGTGCCTGGCAACGGATCAGGTGGCGGCATATAGCTTATGAGGTCATCACGATGAGACAAGGTATTCACCCGAATTACAACACGGTCACCGCTAACTGCTCTTGCGGTGCTAGCTTCCAGGTTGGTTCTACTTCTGGCCAGGATTTCTCGCTGGACGTATGCTCCAACTGCCACCCCTTCTACACGGGCAAGCAGAAGCAAGCGACCACCGGTGGCCGCGTAGAGCGCTTCAACAAGCGTTTCGGCGCTGCTGTCAAGCGCGGCTAATCCTTACCGGATCAGCCTACTGCAAGCACATCACGTGCGTTGTAGAAGAACCCACGCTCCGGCGTGGGTTTTTTTATTGCCTATGAGAATGGAAGAAATTTCCATAAATGCTGCATTACAGCAATAAGCAAAGCGTTATAGCTAACGCTCACTTGCATAAGTTTCAGTAAATAGCTGTGAAAAGTAATTAACGTGAGGGAAATTCGCTAAAAAGGATAGGTTTCTTTTTGGGTTGACGGCGTGCTTGAGGCTTCTTGAGTTTTTCTATATTCTGAAAGGACTTATCTACTTTAGGCTAATTGGACGCGACCATGACGGATGCAAACAAGCAGGCAGCGCTGGACTATCATGCAAAACCGATTCCCGGCAAGCTGTCGGTGGAGTTGACCAAACCCACCGCAACGGCCCGCGACTTGGCACTGGCATACAGTCCAGGCGTCGCGGAGCCGGTTCGCGAAATCGCTCGCGATCCAGAAAATGCTTACCGTTATACGGGCAAGGGTAACTTGGTAGCCGTTATTACCGATGGCAGCGCCATTTTGGGCCTGGGCAATCTTGGCCCACTGGCCAGCAAGCCGGTAATGGAAGGCAAGGGCGTACTGTTTAAGTGCTTTGCCGGAATCAACTCGGTGGATATTGAAGTAGACGCAGAAAGCCCGCAGGCATTTATCGACACCGTTGCCCGTATTGCCGATACCTGGGGTGGCATTAACCTTGAAGATATCAAGGCGCCTGAGTGTTTTGAGATTGAAAAGGCATTGGTTGAGCGCTGCAGCATCCCCGTGTTTCACGATGACCAGCACGGCACCGCGATTGTAACGGCCGCTGGCATGCTGAACGCGTTGGAAATCGCCGGTAAGACTATCGAAAACGTGAAGATCGTTTGCATGGGCGCCGGTGCGGCGGCCATCGCCTGTATGCGTTTGCTGGTTTCTTGCGGCGCCAGAAAAGAAAATCTGGTGATGCTGGATCGTCGTGGGGTTATCCATGCCGGTCGCGATGGCATCAATGAGTACAAGGCCGAGTTTGCACTCGATACCGAGATGCGCACCTTGGATGACGCCATCGACGGGGCCGATGTGTTTATCGGTCTTTCCGGCCCTGGCCTGCTGTCAGCAGAGCAGGTCAAGAAAATGGCTGCAGACCCGGTGATTTTTGCCTGCACCAACCCGGACCCGGAAATTCACCCGGATGTTGCCCGTGAAGCACGCCCGGATGTGATCATGGCAACCGGCCGCTCCGACTTCCCCAATCAGGTCAATAACGTGCTGGGCTTCCCGTTCATTTTCCGTGGCGCGCTTGATGTGCGGGCAACGCGCATCAACGAAGCCATGAAGCTTGCCGCCGTACATGCCCTGAAGGACCTGGCCCGTGAGCCGGTGCCGGAAGAAGTGCTTAGCGCCTATGAGCGCACGGAAATGAGCTTTGGCCGCGAGTACATTATCCCCACGCCGGTAGATATCCGTCTGCTGGAGCGTGTTTCATCCGCGGTTGCCCAGGCCGCAGTGGATTCTGGCGTGGCGCGTAAGCCTTACCCGGCCCACTACCCGTTGAAGACGATTAACGACGTCTACGGCGGTTAATCGATTCGCTCGATTGCTGTTAGCAACGCCCGCACTTGCTGCGGGCGTTGTGCTTTTTTAGCACAGACTTTTGATCTCAATGGTTAACGGATAGGCGCGTCATGCATTCGGGTCAGGCCTTCCTGCGCGGTAGAGGCAATAAGGCGCCCATCGCGGCTATAAATGTGCCCTCGCGCCAACCCACGCGAGCCGCCTGCCCAGGGTGAGTCGATCACGTATAACAACCACTCATCCAAACGGGCATCTTCATGTAGCCACAGCGTATGGTCCAGGCTTGCAATGCGAAGCTTCGGGTCGGTGAACTCGATGCCGTGGGGCAGCAGGCTGGTGGTCAGCAGGTTGAAGTCGGAGGCGTAGGAAAGCAGATGCCGGTGCAGCGCCGGGTCATCAGGCAGCGTGCCTGAAAACCGAAACCACAGGCACTGCCCGGCCGGAGCGCCGCTGTCCGGATTGCCCTTGATATGTAAAAACTCGATAGGGTGGCCAGGAAAGCGCGAGTGCTTGGCGGCACCGCTCTCGATCAGTGATTCTGGCGTGCTAACCTCGGGCATGGCGCGCTGATGATGAAAGCCTTCCTCAGGGCTGTGAAACGAGGCGCTGCAGAAAAATATCGGCCGGCCTTTCTGGATAGCCGTCACGCGGCGGGTGGTAAAGCTTCCACCATCGCGCACGTTGTCCACCTGGTAAACCACCGGACGGTGAGGGTCGCCGGGGCGTAGAAAATAGCCGTGCTGGGAGTGCGGGCGACGTTCAGCAGGCACCGTGCGAGAGGCTGCGGAAAGTGCCTGCCCAAGTACCTGTCCACCATATAGCTGAGGAAAGCCTAAATCCTGGCTCTGGCCACGAAATAGCGTCTCTTCGAGGGCTTCAAGCTCAAGTAAATTTACTAGCGTGTTCAGCGCGTCGGTCATTCTGGGTATCCTTGGGCTATCCAATGCGGTCCATGGTGGCGAGCTAGGGTTTGTACGAAAAGTCGCTGAGCGCAAGCAGTTTTCATACAAAGCCTACCGCCTACGGCAAGTTGGCCGTACCAATCATTTTGCTACCTTAGCGGAGTTTGCCTTGATACGCAGCGACGAATTTTACATGCACCGGGCCCTTGAGCAGGCGCATCTGGCGGCTGAGGCTGGCGAAGTTCCGGTGGGGGCCGTGGTAGTGAACGCCGAGGGTGATATTCTAGCCACTGCGCATAACGCCCCTGTCGCCAGCTGTGATCCTAGCGGACATGCGGAAATTCGTGCCCTACGTGAAGCCGGTCAGCAGTGCGGCAATTATCGTCTGGAGGGCTGTACGCTGTATGTCACGCTGGAACCCTGCATGATGTGTGCAGGCGCCATTGTTCATGCTCGTGTGAAGCGTCTGGTATATGGAGCAGCCGAGCCGCGGACCGGCATGGTCGAATCCAAGGCCAATCTGCTGGCCCAACCGTGGTTTAATCACCAGGTTGAGGTGACGGGAGGTGTTTTGGGGCCAGCGTCCCGGAAATTGTTAAAAGCGTTTTTTGCAGCAAGGCGCTAGGCTATTCGGGGTAGATTTTGTACTAAGTGGTCACTTGAGGTGGCATGGAGACTATATGCTCGCAGTGTGGAATACCGTAATCGTCCTGCTCACGATCGCTGGCATGGAGATTTTCGCGACGCTGGCCCATAAGTACATCATGCATGGTTGGGGATGGGGCTGGCACCGCTCGCACCATCGGCCACGTACGGGGTGGTTCGAACTTAACGATTTGTATGCCGTGGTGTTCGCGCTGTTTGCCATTGGGCTGATTGCGCTAGGCACTGCCGGTGTGTGGCCCTTACAGTGGATTGGCGCGGGCATGACGGCTTACGGCGCGATCTATTTCATCGTGCACGATGGGCTGGTACATAAGCGCTGGCCATTTCGCTATATCCCCAGGCGCGGCTACCTGAAGCGCCTCTACAAGGCGCACCGCCTGCATCATGCGGTCAAGAGCCGGGAGGAGTGCGTGTCGTTTGGTTTTCTGTACTCCCCGCCGGTGGAAAAGCTTCAAGCGACGTTGAAAAACCGCCAGCCAGTGGCTACGCCGGCCGTTGCCAAAGCCCCGGCGGACGAGGAACTGGCGTCGCCACGCGAGAGCTGAGCGCCAGCGCGCTCCCTTTGGTCAGTAGCGCTACCTTTTCCTGGCGGCTGGTGCTCTGGCGTTGATCCCAGGCATTCGCCCCAGCGCGCTCCACTTTCAGACCAATCTTGCGGTATACCCCGTGTGCCGTGGCAATCGCCCAGGCCGAACGGAGCGGAAGCCCGGAAAGCCCAGCCTGGGCAGAGGCGTAGTAGGGTTCTGCCTCGTTGATCAGGCGCCCGGCCAGCCGCGCCAAGCGCGGGCGGTAGCTGGGGTCAGCCAGAGTGGTTATGGACAGCTGTTCTTCGGCTAACCAGCTTTCCGGTAAATAGCAACGCCCAACGCGGGCGTCTTCCACGATATCCCGGGCAATATTGGTGAGCTGAAACGCCAACCCCAAGTCGCAGGCACGATCCAGCACCTTGTCATCGCGCACGCCCATGACCTGAGCCATCATCAGACCCACCACTCCTGCCACGTGATAGCAGTAGCGCAACGTATCCTCAAAAGTAACGTAGCGTTCCTCACGCACGTCCATGGCAAAGCCTTCCAGGTGCTCAAACGCCCGTCGTGGGGGAATGGCGTGTTTGAGGGCCACTTCCTGAAATGCCGCAAAGGCGGGCGTCTCCATCGGCTCGCCTGCGTAGGCCTGCCGAGTTTGCTCCTTGAGAACGGTCAGGCGCTGCTGTGCGGCGGTTTGACTGGCGACGCCGGTATTGAATCCCATCTCCTGGTCATCGATAACGTCATCACAGTGACGGCACCAAGCGTATAGCATTAAAGCGCTGCGTCGGGTATCGGCATCGAACAGTTTGGCTGCCGTATCAAAACTCTTGGAGCCAACGGCCATAGCGCGGGTCGCATGGTCAAGCAGGGGCTGGTTCATGGGGCCAGTTGCTCCACCATTAACCCGGCAGTTGCCTTGGCTGAGCCAATCACTCCCGGTACGCCCGCGCCTGGGTGGGTTCCCGCGCCCACTAAATAAAGATTGGCAATGCGGCTGTCGCGGTTGTGAGGGCGAAACCAGGCGCTTTGTGTCAGGATGGGTTCGATGGAAAACGCCGAGCCATGATGCGCGCCTAGCTGGTCGCGGAAATCAAACGGTGTAAACATCCGATGGGTAACCAGCTGCTCGCGAAGCCCCGGCATATAGTGCTGCTCTAAGTAATCAAAAATGCGCTCACGCAGGCGCGGGCCTTCCACCTCCCAATCAAGATCAGCGGTGCCGAGGTGCGGCACGGGGGCAAGTACGTAGTAGCTGCCACAGCCGGGCGGCGCCAATGAGGGGTCGGTAACGCACGGGGCATGCAGGTAGAGCGAGAAATCCTCGGCCAGCGCGTCGCTGTTGAAGATATCGTCAATCAGCTCTTTGTAGCGTGGCCCAAAGCAGACGGTATGGTGGGCCAGCTGATCGTGGTGATGGTTGAGGCCAAAATAGAGGACGAACAGCGAGTTGCTCATGCGCTTGCGCTTGAGTGAGGTGCTGCGTTTGGCGCCTACCGGATGATGACCGAGAAGCTTTTCATAGGTGTGCACCACGTCGGCGTTGGAGGCCACGGCGCTTGCTTCAATGCGCCGGCCGTCGGCCAGCTTTACCGCCTGCAGGGTGTTGCCTTCGGCTTCAAGCTGCGTGACTTCCGCATTGAGCTCGATCTCGCCGCCCAGGTCCTGAAAGAGCTTGACCATGCCCTGGATCAGCGCGCCGGTACCGCCGCGCGGAAACCATACGCCCCATTCGCGCTCAAGCGCATGAATCAGCGTGTAAATGGAGGAGGTGGCAAACGGGTTGCCGCCGACCAGCAGCGAGTGAAACGAGAACGCCTGGCGCAGGTGGTCGTCTTCGATGAACTTGGCAACCATGCTGTAGACGCTGCGCCAGGCTTGCAGACGCGCCAACTGCGGCCCGGCGCGCACCATATCGCGAAACGATAGAAACGGCACGGTGCCAAGCTTTAAATACCCCTCCTTGAATACCGCCTGGGAGTAATCCAGAAAGCGCCGGTAACCCTCTACATCTGAAGGATTGAACTGACCAATCTGCTCCTCCAGATGCGCCTGATCGTTATCGTAATCAAATACCTTCCCCGACTCCCAGCACAAACGATAAAAAGGCGTGACTGGCATTAGCTCGACATAGTCGGCCAGGCGCTTACCCGCCAGGGTAAACAGCTCCTCAATAGCGCTTGGGTCGGTGATGACCGTGGGGCCGGCATCAAAGGTAAAGCCCTGATCCTGATAGACATAGGCGCGTCCGCCCGGTTTGTCGCGCTGTTCAAGAATCAAAGTAGGAATACCCGCTGCCTGTAAACGGATAGCCAACGCCAAGCCGCCAAAGCCTGACCCAATTACGATAGCTTTACTCATCATGAAAGGCTCGCAGCCGTGGAGTTTTTTTGAGAACGGCCTGTAAGGCCTCGCGCACGGGTACCGGTGGTTTGCCCGTCAAAAGTCGTGCCTGGTCGGCAAGGCGCAGCTTGCCTGCATAAAACCGCGCAATCAGGCCATCATTCAAGTCGTAAAAGCGTTGCATTACCTGCCAGCGTTTGTCTGCCGGGCCTGCCAGAAACAACATTCGGTTGAGCATGCGAAAAAAGCGCTGCTCTCGCCAGCGCTGCTTGGCAAATTGGCGAACAAGGCGATAAAGCAATTCAGGTGTAAAGCTTGTTTGGGTGGCGATCACATCCGCCAGCGCCACCGCCTGTGGTAATGAGTAGCCCGTGGTGGGATGAAACAGTCCTCCGCGCAGACCGCTGCAAGGTTGACCCTGGGCCGCTTGCCAGAACGCCTGATGATTGCCTGTCAGGGTAATGGGTAGATTGCCCTGCTCTTCGCGCTGCAACGTCTTGAGCTGCCAGCCCTGAGTGCTCGCGTAGTGCTGGATATTGTCACGCGCCTGCTGGGCTTTGAGCGTGGCCTGGTCAATATAGTAGGTATCTTCAATCAAAAGCTCTGTTGCTGACAGAGGCAGGGTATAGACAAAGCGGTAGCCGCCTTGCTGGTCCACGGTGGCATCCATCAGCCGCGGGCGGGTTAACCCATGAGGGCGATCAAGCTGCCACTGCTGACCAAAAAACGCCTGAAGCCCGACAGTAAGGTGTGGGCTTGGCCGGTAGCCGCGGCCATCAATAACCGCCCTTGCTTCAAGCGTGCGCCCATCTTCCAGAGTTACCGCGGTGGGCGTTAGCTGAGTAATTGGCGTATGGGTGACCAAGTGATCACCGAGTGCCTGGCTGATGATGTCGGCAAAGCGCTCGGACGTTACGCTGTAGTAGCCGCCTGCGACAGTGCGGGTAATAGCTGGAAAGAAGACGTCGTAATCGTCCCAGTGGTGTACTACCAGCGGGGCAATCCAGGCATGCTGGGCAGAGCTAAGGTCGCCGTGATGATATGACCAGGTATGGTTGCCGCCGGGAGCCGGGCCCGCTTCCAGCAGCAGTACGTTAAGCGCAGGCTGGCGCTGTTTCAAGCGCCAGGCAATCAGGCCGTTGGCTAACCCCGCGCCCACCAGAATAAGATCCCACCGCGTATTCATCATGCTGCTACCGCCAGTACAGGGCGCTGTTCACGCAGCGCCTGCTCGGTAATCAGAGCTGCCTTTAGGGCGCCGTCTGCTTGAGCCGCACTTTCTGATCTGCCAAGCGAGGCACGCATGGCCCGCAGGCGCAGTCGATAAATGTCGTTATTGAGCAGGTCGCTTAAACGCGTGGCCAGGGTAACACTGCTGGCAAACCGAGAAGCGCGCTGTCCAATACCATGATGAACAACGCGTGCCGCCACCCCCGGCTGATCAAAGGCCAGCGGTATGGCAAGCATGGGCGTGGTGCTTTCGATGGCATCAATAACGGTGTTCAAGCCACCGTGAGTAATCACCGCGCGGGCTTTGGAAAGCACGGCGTGCTGGTCGGCAAAATCGGTAACTGACGTCGTGGCGTAGGTTGCAAGCTTGGCGGCTTGAGCTGTGCTTAGTCCGCCGCAGTGGGCAATCAGCAATGATATGTCCAGGCGTTGACAGGCCCTGGCAATCTTGTGAAATAGAGCGTAGCGATGACCCTGCAGCGTACCTAACGAGGCAAATACAAAGGGCTCAGACGGTATGGGCGCCTGCGCGATAGATGAACGGCCGGCTAGTCTGGTTTCTCGCAGTGGGCCTACCGCATGAAAACAGGCGGGCAGGGAGTGGCGAGGAAAATCCAGCGAGACAGGCGTCTGGCTGATCTGGGCAAGCGTGGACAGGCACTCATGCAACGAGTGGCGCGGTGCCAGCCCAAAGCGCTGGGCATGGCGCGCAATTACTAGGGCATGGCGGCGCATTAGCCAGTCGTAGATTTTCTCACTGGCTTGATAGCGGTGGCGGGCCTGGACACTGGTGGCGTAGCCAAACGGCATGACGGGTAGCGGCAGGCCCGGCTCGCGGTTAACCGGCAACGCGCAGGCGACCGATACGTAAGGCAGCTTTAGCGCATCGGCTACCAAGCTGCCGGCGGCTTCCATTTGGTCAACAATGAGCCCGTCGATACTTAGCGCTTCAAGAACTGCGGGGAGCTCATCGCAGAGCATATCGGTAGTCGCGGCCAGGTCGTTAATCAGCCTAAGCAGGCCAAAGCCCGAGGGGCGGGCGGCAAGCTTCAGGGTATTGGCCAGGCTGCCTGGAGCGAGGCGCGTTTCACCCAGAGGATAAAAACCAATACGCGGGTCATCCAGCAGCGTGCGTGCCTCGAACTGCTGGATAAATGTGACTCGGTGACCGCGCTCAATCAAACGGATAGCCAGTGCTTGCAGTGCTTTAACGTGGCTGTGAAGCGGGGGCGCGATAACCGCATAGTGACTCATGACGCGCGCTCTAACGGCAGTAACGCTGCATGCTTTAGCGCGACCAGGTCAGCGCTGCCGGTACAGAAGCAGGCTACGCGTAGTTGGTCAATCACAATTTGAAAGTGCTCGATAACCGCCTCCAGGGAGGTGGTTGCGCTATACAGGGCCGCCGCCGCCTGGCCTACCAGGTCAGCCCCTAGGCACAACGCTTTGGCCGCATCGATGCCGTCGTTGATGCCCCCGGAGGCAATCAGCGGCATGGCAGGCAGCGCTTTGCGCACCTCACATAGTGCCTGCGCGGTAGGAATGCCCCAGTTGGCAAAGGCCATGGCCACTGCACGGTTGTGCGGCGTGCTGGCACGCTCACCTTCAACGGCAGCCCAGCTGGTACCGCCGGCGCCGGCGATATCCAGCATGGCTACCCCCGCTTCATGGAGCTGGCGAGCAACCGTGGCGGAAAGCCCGGCGCCTACCTCCTTGACCACCACTGGGGCTCCGAGTGAAGCCGTGACGCGCTCGATGGCCGCCAGAATGCCGCGCCAGTCGCGGTCGCCGCCGGTTTGCAAGGCTTCCTGCAAGGGGTTCAAATGAATGATCAGCGCGTCTGCCTCGACCATTTCCACCGCCCGCCGGGCGTAATCGAGGCCGTGTTGACCGGTAAGCTGTGCGGCACCCAGGTTGGCCAGCAGCGGAATATCCGGGGCGAGGGAGCGTAGCTCCCGGGTCAGCCCCCAGTTGGCGTCGCTTTCAAGTGCTACTCGCTGAGAACCAACACCCATGGCAAGCCCCAGGTTCTGCGCCGCTTCAGCCAGAAACCGGTTGATGTCGTTGGCGCGGCTGGCACCCCCCGTCATGGAGCTGATCAAAAGCGGCGCCTGCATGGCCCGCCCAAAGAGCGTTGTGCCAAGGTCGATGCTGTCTAGGTCAAGCTCGGGCAGAGCGCAGTGTTCAAAGCGCCAGCGCTCAAACCCCGTGCGAGTCTTTTTCATCGCCAGTGCGGGGTCGAGCACAATGTCCAGATGATCGTTTTTACGCCGAGTCAGCTCTGTATCCTTCATTGTCACTCCTTTGAACCTGGATATGGAGACACATCACGGCCCAGTTACCGGCTTCCCTCGCCGAAGATAGTAAGGGCTGCGCTATAACGTATGGGAAATCAGCTGAACATGGTCAACTGCTTTTCAAACCAGCGGCGCATAAAATGTCGGGTAACGGCCTTTTGACCGCAGGCATGTAAAAGGTGCTCATCGGCGCTGCTCAAGTGCTCTTGCAGGCGCTGATGTACTTCCTCAGGGCCGAGAATGGCGACCAGTGTCGATTTGCCACTATCTTTGTTGATGTCCTTGCCGGTGGTACTGCAGCCGTCGGAAAGGTCGTCCAGCAATTGAAAGGCCTGCCCCAGGTCCTGCGCAAAGCAGCGCAGCGTTTGGCGGACTTCCGTAGAGGCGCCCGCTGCCAGGGCGGCCATTTGCAGCGTCGCTTCAAATAGCGTGCTGGTTTTCAGCGTGTTGGTCGAGAGAATTGCCTCGGCGCTGCGTGGCTGACTGCCCTCGCTTAAGTCGCGAAACTGGCCCTGCACAAGGCCCTGCAGGCCAGCCGCACGGGACAGTTCGGCGGCCGCCTCGGTTTTGCAGACATCCCGAAGGCCTTCAGCTTCTGCCACGACACCAAAAGCCCGGCTGAGTAGTGCAACGGCCGCTAAAATGGCGACATTCTCACCAAACTGGCGGTGAATGGTGGGCTTGCCGCGGCGCAGCAGCGCGTTGTCCATGCAGGGAATATCATCCAAAATCAAAGAGGCCGCATGGACCATTTCGATTGCACAGGCCAAGTCGAGAAGCCCTGGCTGTCCTAATTTGCAGCCTAAATCCTGGGCTGCCAATATCAATAACAGCGGACGGATGCGTTTGCCCGGTACCAAGGTTCCTTCGCGCATTGCTGCGCATACCAGGTCGTGCTCATGCCCTTCGGGCAGCAGCTGCGCAAGGCGTGTTTGAAGCGCGTCGCGCAGTGCCTGCAACTCGTCTTCATAGCTTGAGAGTGTATCGACGCTGGCGTTCATTAAAGCAATCCCTGGTTTCCCATTATGGCGATATGTCTGTCAGTCGCTGAAAGTGTGTGGCGGCCACGAGTGACAGGCCAGCATGTTCCTTCATAGCACTTTACAGAATCTGCGTCTGACGTGGTGTTAACGCAACTAACGCTGATGATGAGCGTATTTTATTCAGCCGTTAGAAAAGCGTAATCCAAATGTCGCGAATTTTCTTTAATTCCCCAGTTTAGGTAATTATTTTTTATATAAAAATGGGGTACGCACGCAGGGTTGGGCCGAAGGCGGCGAGGTAAAGCGCTACTGGCTTAACGGTGGGATAAGTTCAAATGGTAGCAGCGGCATGTTGTCAGTGCCTGCTTGCTCCAGCTGAAAAAACTGCTGGCGGCTGCGCTCCACGTACTCAATCATTTCGTAATAGCGGCGAATATTGCGCACATAAATCACCGGCTCACCACCACGCGCATAGCCGTGGCGCGTTTGGCTATGCCACTCCTCGTGCTGTAAAAGCGGCAGCGCTTCGCGAACATCGCGCCACAGGTTCGGGTCGCCGCCGCGCATTCCGGCAATTTTCCGCGCATCGTAAAGGTGCCCCAAGCCAATGTTGTAAGCCGCCATGGCCATATACAGGCGGTCGTTGCCCGTAATGCTTTCCGGAAGACGGTTCTTGAGGCTGCGCAGGTAGCGAGCCCCGCCGTCAATGCTCTGGGCCGCATCGCGGCGGTTATCCACGCCCATTTCGCTGGCGGTGGGGTGGGTCAGCATCATCAGCCCGCGTACACCGGTTGGCGATACCGCCTCCGCATCCCAGTGTGACTCCTGATAACCTACGGCGGCGAGCAGCTTCCAGTCGAAGCCGGTTTCGCTGGCTGCCAGCTGGAACAGATCGACAAACTGGGGCAGGCGGGCGTCCAGATGGGCAAGAAAGGTGCGGGTGCCCACGTACTCCAGGTAGTCGTCGTGGCCGAAGTAACGGTTGATCAGGTGGTCGAGGGTGCCGCTCTCATCCAGGTCCTGCAGAAACTGGTTGGCCGCTTCCAGCAGCCCCAGCCCGCGCCCACGGGGCACGGCCCACACCATGGAGAGCGGGTCGCCAATCAGAAAGCCGCGTTCAACGTTGGGAAAAAACAGCCGGTTGAGCCGGAATTGATGATCAAAGATAACCGCGGCGTCCAGCATGCCGTTCTCTACCTGGGCAAGCAGTTCGGCAACTTCCAGCTCGGAAGACTCTTTCCAGCTTAAGGCGGCGTAGTCGCGCTGAAGTTCGCGCAGCGCCTCGCTGGTACCTGCTTCGCTTAGCGTGCCAAGCTCCAGACCCACCAGATCGCCCGGTTCCTGTATGCCATAGAGGCCACGACGATAAACCACCAGTGGCTGCATCTGGATGATTGGGCGGGTGTAGTGGACTCCGGGCGTTGCGGGCAGTAGCGGCAAAGCTGCCGCGCCAAGATCACCCTGTTCCCGCACCGCCGACAGAACACTCTCAGGGTTATGTTTGGCATTCAAGTTCAGGCTGACGCCGAGATACTCGGCAAACAGGTGCATCAGCTCGTACTCAAACCCGGTTGGCCCCTGGCGACCTTCGTAGTAGGTCGTTGGGGTGTTACGGGTCTGCGCGGTGATGAAATCTTTTGTTTGAATCTGCGTTAAATGCTCCCCTGGCCCCACATTGGGAAACGTCGGGAAGAAAATCAGTAATGTGATGAAAATTAACGCTAAATAGCGGCGAAAATGCGCTATGAAATGTGGGTGGATCAACGTTGACATGGGGGCTTTTCGGCATGAAACAAGCTGCCACGATACCCAGGCAGGGGCATGCTGTCACCTTGTTGATTTCGTGTGGGCGCTGCTTTCCAGTATCATAGTGTCTAATCAGTGTCATTTAAGGGGCCGTATAGCGGCCTGCTATTTCCCTGCTCGAATTCTCCCTGCTCTAGAGGCTTCAGGATATGCTCGAACTGCGAGGCGCGCCCGCCCTTTCTGCCTTCCGTCATACACGGCTGTTAACGGTGCTGCGTGAACGTGTTCCCGAGGTGGAGGCGCTGTCTGCCCACTATGTTCATTTTATTGACCACCGTGAAGAACTCAGCGACGCCTCTGGCGAGCGTCTGACGCAGCTTTTGGATTATGGCACCGCTTCCCAGGTGGAAGCGCCGGACAACGCTAAGCGTTTTCTGGTGGTGCCACGCCTAGGCACGCAGTCGCCCTGGTCATCCAAGGCCACTGATATCGCCCATAACTGTGGCTTGTCGGAAATTCGCCGCATTGAGCGTGGTGTCGACTACCGGGTAGGGTTTAGCACAACGCCCAGCGAAGAGAGCCTGATGGCCGTGGCGGCACTGCTGCACGACCGCATGACGGAAACCGTGCTTGATGACGCATCTGATGCGGCAAGGCTGTTTGCCCATCACGCCCCGGCGCCGCTGGGTAGCGTAGATATCCTGAACAATGGCCGTGAGGCGCTGGTGACGGCCAACCGTGAGCTGGGTCTGGCGTTGGCTGAGGATGAAGTCGATTATCTGGTCGATGCCTTCAACGAACTGGGACGCAACCCGACGGATATCGAGCTGATGATGTTCGCTCAGGCCAACTCCGAACATTGCCGGCATAAGATCTTCAATGCCGACTGGGTGATCGATGGCGAGCCTCAGGCCCATTCGCTGTTCAAGATGATCAAGAACACGTTCGCCACATCCCCCGATAACGTGCTTTCCGCCTACAGCGATAACGCGGCGGTCATCAAGGGTAGCCAGGCGGGGCGTTTTTACGCGACGCCACTGACCAGCGCTGATGATGAGCGTGCGCTTTACGGTGCGCATCAGGAGCCCATTCATATCCTGATGAAGGTGGAAACCCATAACCACCCCACGGCGATTGCACCGTTTCCTGGCGCGGCGACCGGCTCGGGTGGCGAAATTCGTGATGAGGGTGCCACGGGTATCGGCGGCAAGCCCAAGGCTGGCCTGTCAGGTTTCACCGTTTCAAACCTGCGTATTCCCGAATTCGTGCAGCCCTGGGAAGCGTTCGATTACGGCAAGCCCGAGCGCATGCAGTCGGCGCTTAATATCATGCTGGAAGGACCGATTGGCGGTGCGGCATTCAACAACGAGTTTGGCCGCCCGAATCTCACCGGCTACTTCCGTACTTACGAGCAGGAGTCGCTCAACGAAGGCGGCATTGAACGGCGTGGTTTCCATAAGCCGATCATGATTGCCGGTGGTTATGGCAATATCCGCGCCCAGCACGTTCAGAAGGGCGATATTCCGGTTGGCGGCAAGCTGATCGTGATGGGCGGCCCAGCGATGCTGATTGGCCTGGGCGGTGGTGCTGCCTCCAGCATGTCTTCCGGTACTTCAAGCGCCGATCTGGATTTTGCTTCGGTACAGCGGGAAAACCCGGAAATTGAACGGCGTGCCCAGGAGGTTATCGACCGCTGCTGGGCGCTGGGGGATAAAAACCCGATCTGCTTTATTCATGATGTGGGTGCAGGCGGGCTTTCCAACGCGCTTCCAGAGCTTGTTAAAGACGGCAACCGGGGCGGGCTTTTTGATCTACGCGCGGTACCCAACGCCGAACCGGGAATGAGTCCGCTGGAAATCTGGTGTAACGAAGCTCAGGAGCGCTACGTGCTGGCGGTGGCGGCTGAAGACCTGGCTACCTTTGATGCGCTGTGCAAGCGCGAACGCTGTCCTTACGCGGTCGTGGGTGAGGCCCAGGCGGATCATCACCTGGAAGTGCGCGACGGCCATTTCAATACCAAGCCGATTGACCTGCCCATGAGCGTGCTGTTCGGCAAGGCGCCGAAAATGCAGCGCAGCTTTGAGCGCCACGAACCCGAGCTTTCCGGGGTGATGCTGGATAACCTGGACCTTCGTGAAGCGCTTGATCGTGTGCTGCGTCTGCCTGCCGTGGCTTCCAAGAGTTTCCTGATTACCATTGGCGACCGTTCAATCACAGGCCAGGTGGCCCGCGACCAGATGGTCGGCCCCTGGCAGGTGCCGGTTGCTGATGTGGCGGTCACGACCGCCAGTTACGACACCCATGCCGGTGAAGCGATGGCCATGGGCGAGCGTCCGCCGGTGGCCTTGATTAACCCCGCAGCCAGCGCACGGTTGGCGGTCGCCGAGACGATTACCAATCTGGCGGCGGCGCCGATTGCCAAGCTGGGGGATATCAAGCTCTCCGCCAACTGGATGAGCGCGGCCGATCATCCTGGCGAGAATCAGGCGCTGTATGATGCGGTGTATGCGGTCGGCATGGAGCTTTGTCCTCAATTGGGGATTGCGGTGCCGGTAGGCAAGGACTCGATGTCCATGCGCACTGCTTGGCAGGAAGAGAATGCCCAGGGTGAGTTGGAGGCGAAAAGCGTTACTTCGCCGCTCGCGGCCGTGATTACCGGTTTTGCCCCGGTGACCGATGCCCTGGCCACCCTGACGCCCCAGATCAACCTGGAACAGGACGAGTCGGATCTGATCTTGATCGACCTGGGTAACGGCCAGAATCGCCTGGGCGGCTCTGCGCTGGCCCAAGTCTATGGCCAGGTGGGCAATACCTGCCCGGACCTGGATGATCCGGAAGACCTGAAGGCGTTCTTTGAAGTGATTCAGGGCCTTAACCGTGACGGCAAGCTGCTGGCCTACCACGACCGCAGTGATGGTGGCCTGCTGGTCACGCTACTTGAGATGGCCTTTGCCGCCCACGCCGGGCTTGAAATCAAGCTCGACTGGATGATTGATGAGCCGGTTGAAGCGCTCAACGCGCTGTTCTCTGAAGAGCTTGGCGCGGTCATTCAGGTCAACCGCAAGCACACCGAAGAAGTGCTCTCCCAGTTCGCCGTGGCGGGCATTGAAACCTGTGGCGTGATCGCACGGCCACGTTACGATGACCAGGTGCGGGTAACGCTGTTTGAAGAGCCGCTGCTGGAAACCACGCGTCAGCTGACCCAGCGTACCTGGTCAGAAACCAGCTATCGCCTGCAGGCGTTGCGTGATAATCCCGAATGCGCCAAGAACGAGTTCGACAACCTGCTCGACGCGCGCGATCCGGGTCTTTTCGCAACACCGACGTTCGATATCAATGAAGACATCAGCGCACCGTTCATCAACACCGCAAAACCCGCCGTGGCGGTACTGCGCGAGCAGGGCGTGAATGGCCAGGTCGAGATGGGCTGGGCGTTCGACAAGGCTGGTTTCGACGCGGTCGATGTGCACATGAGCGATATTCTGGAAGGTCGCGTTAGCCTCGATGAGTTCAAGGGGCTGGTCGCCTGTGGCGGCTTCTCCTATGGCGATGTGCTGGGCGCCGGCGGGGGCTGGGCGAAATCGGTGCTGTTCAATGAGCGGGCGCGCGATCAGTTTGCGGCGTTCTTTAACCGCGACGACAGCTTTTCATTAGGCGTGTGTAACGGCTGCCAGATGCTGTCGCAGCTCAAGTCACTGATTCCGGGAGCTGAAAACTGGCCTAGCTTTGTGCGCAACGAGTCTGAGCAGTTTGAAGCGCGGGTTGCCATGCTGCGGGTTGAGAAGACGCCCTCGATCTTGCTGGCCGGTATGGAAGGCTCTCAACTGCCTATCGCGGTTGCGCATGGCGAAGGTCGCGCCGAGTTCCGTGATACCGCACACCTGCGCAGCATGCAGTCCAGCAACCAGATTGCGCTGCGCTATATTGATAACTACGGGCAGGTAACCACACGCTATCCGGCCAACCCCAACGGCTCACCGTCGGGCATTACCGGACTAACCACGCCGGATGGCCGCGTCACGATCATGATGCCCCACCCGGAGCGTGTTACTCGGGCAGTGACAAACTCCTGGCGGCCAGCAGAATGGACAGAGGATGGTGCCTGGCTGCGCCTGTTCCGCAATGCGCGGGTATGGGTAGGCTAAACGCCACTTTGTAAGGCAGTAGCAACGCATGACGGCGGCCCTGGGGCCGCCGTTATCGCTGATAGCGTACTACTGCCGGGTGCTTGGATGCCTGGCTCAACCAATTTCTTGCCGAAGGAGCGCTATGTCGTCACCTGCCTTGCGGCCTTACCAGACAGATGCCGTGAAACGCGTTGTGGAGCACTTTCGCGCCTCCAGCGAGCCTGCCGTGGTGGTGCTTCCTACCGGCAGCGGCAAATCGCTGGTCATTGCCGAGCTGGCTCGGCTTGCCCGGGGGCGCGTGCTGGTGCTGGCCCACGTGCGCGAGCTGGTCGAGCAAAATCACGCCAAATACCAGGCCTATGGGCTTGAAGCGGATATCTTCAGCGCGGGGCTAAAGCGTAAGGAGGCTTCCCGCCAGGTGGTGTTTGGTTCAGTGCAGTCGGTGGTGCGCAATCTGGATTCATTCAACGATGCAGGCTTCACGCTGCTGGTGATTGATGAATGCCACCGTGTATCGCTGGGTAAAGATGCCAGCTACCGCCAGGTGATTGACCACTTGCGCAAGCAAAATGCCAATCTCAAGGTGCTGGGCCTGACTGCCACGCCTTATCGGCTGGGGCAGGGGTTTATCTATCACCGCCATTATCACGGCATGGTGCGCGGCAGTGAGGAGAGTTTTTTTCGCGACTGCGTGTTCGAGCAGCCACTGCGCCTGATGGTCAAGCAGGGCTATCTAGCCGAGCCAAAACGTTTGGACATGGCGATCGAAGGGTACGACTTTTCCCTGCTGGCGCCCGCTGAAAGCGGACATTATCGTGAGGCGGAACTTAACCGCGTGGTCGCCGGTAATCGCGCCACGCCCATGATTATCAGCCAGATTATTGAGCGCGCCGCTTCACGCCAGGGTGTGATGATCTTTGCTGCCACCGTTGCCCACGCCGAAGAAGTCATGGGGTATTTACCGCTTGATCAAGCGGCCCTTATTACCGGTTCAACGCCTTCCATCGAGCGCACTGAGCTGATAAACGCTTTCAAGGCACGAAGGCTTAAATACCTGGTGAATGTTTCGGTGCTGACTACTGGTTTTGACGCACCGCATGTGGACTTGATTGCCATACTGCGGCCCACGGAGTCGGTGAGCCTTTATCAGCAGATCGCCGGGCGAGGTCTGCGCCTCTCTGAAGGTAAGGAAGACTGTCTGATTCTGGATTACGCCGGTAATCCTTGGGATCTATATGCCCCGGAAGTGGGCGAGCCTAAACCGCCAGGCGACAATGAGCCTGTTCAGGTAGAGTGTCCGGCCTGTGGTCACGCCAATCTTTTTTGGGGCAAGCGCGATGGCGAGCTAGTGATCGAGCACTTTGGCCGCCGCTGCCAGGGGCTGATTGAAAATGAGGCCGGGAAACGCACCCAGTGCGATTTTCGCTTTCGCTTCAAGGTGTGTGATAACTGCGGCACCGAAAACGATATTGCCGCACGACGCTGCCATGGCTGCGAGCAGCTGCTGGTGGATGCGGATGATAAGCTCAAGGATGCATTAAGACTCAAGGATGCCCGGGTGCTGCGGGTCAGCGGTATGCAGCTGGAAGCGGCTAACAACGGACGTGGGCTGCCGCGTTTGAAAGTTACCTATCACGATGAGGATGGCATCACGCTCTGTGAATGGTTTGCTCTGGAAACCCCGGCCCAGCGCCGGGCATTTTATGCAGTTTTCCTGCGCCGCCACCTGCGTGCACCGGGCGCTTCCTGGCAGCCGGTAACACCCGAGGAAGTGATTAACGAACAGCGCCGCTTACGCCATCCGGATTTTGTGGTTGGGCGTAAGGCAGGTCGGCATTTTCAGATTCGTGACAAGCTTTTCGATTATCAAGGACGTTACCGCAAAGCGGACGAGGCTGGCTAAAGTGGGAGCTACTTCAAACGCCACACCTCGCTATGCGCCGACTTTGTTACACTGCGCGCCTGAGCCCATTGATCAAGAGACTTCTACTGCGTGAGCGAGATACAAAGCGCCACTGTTGATCCAGACCAACTGATTACCCCAACGCTCGAGCCGGTGAAGGAGGCGCTTGGGCGGCTGTTTGACGAGCCGATTACCCAGTTGCCCGAGGATTTATACATTCCCCCTGAGGCGCTACGCGTATTTCTGGAAACGTTCGAGGGGCCGCTGGATCTTCTTCTGTATCTTATCCGTCGGCAGAATCTGGATATTCTGACCATCAACGTGGCGGCTATTACGCATCAGTACATTGAGTACGTAGAGCTGATGCAGGCCATGGAGATTGAGCTTGCCGGTGAGTACCTGCTGATGGCGGCGATGCTTGCTGAGATCAAGTCACGCACGCTGCTGCCGCGGCCGCCCAAGGCCGAAGGAGAGGACGAAGAAGACCCGCGTGCCGAGCTTATTCGCAGGCTTCAGGAGTATGAGCGCTTAAAGGCCGCCGCGGAAACGTTGGATACGCTACCTCGCATGGGGCGCGACTGGTTTAGCGTTCAGGCTGGCCTGCCGCCTCTTGAGGCACGGGTCATTCATCCCGATGTGGAACTTGATGAACTGCTCGGCGCACTGTCCGATATTCTCAAACGTGCCGAGCTTGTAAAGGCTCACCAAATTAGCCGGGAAGTGCTCTCGACCCGTGAGCGCATGCTCAAGATAATGGAGCAGCTGACCAACGAGCACTATACACCCTTTGAAGCCCTGTTTACTTTGGAGGAAGGGCGTGCAGGCGTTGTGGTGACCTTTATGGCAATCCTGGAACTGGCGAAAGAGGCCATGATCGAAATTGTTCAAAACGCGCCGCTATCGCCCATTCACGTGCGCGCGCGCAGCGCTACGCTGGTTGATGGGGTAGAGGGTGCCTTTGAAACGTCTGATGTGGGCGAGTCCGCTTTCGAAGAGTCCGCCTTTGAGCCTGACGAGAAGTCGCCATGAGAGATACCACCCTAGACGATATTATTGAGGCGGCGCTCCTTGCTGCAGGCGAACCGTTGGCACTGGAGCGGCTTGAAACCCTGTTTCTTGAAGATGAGTGCCCCGCTCGGCGTGAGCTGCGTGACGCGCTTGCGCGGCTCTCACAGCGCCACAAGGAGGGCGCCCTGGAGCTGGTCGAGACCGCCTCCGGGTTTCAGCTGCGTATCCGTCCACGACTGTCACACTGGGTATCGCGCTTATGGGATGAGCGCCCTCAGCGCTATTCGCGGGCCCTGCTTGAAACGCTGGCGCTGGTTGCTTATCGACAGCCCGTTACCCGTGGGGATATCGAAGAAGTTCGAGGGGTTAGTGTCAGCAGCTCGATTATGCGCACCCTGATGGAGCGCGGCTGGATCCGCGTTGTCGGGCACCGTGATGTGCCCGGGCGGCCAGCGGTTTATGCCACCACGCGTAGCTTTCTGGACGATTTTGGCCTCAAAACGCTGGATGCTCTGCCGCCCATGCATGAACTTGCCAATTGGGAAGATATGGGCGATACAGAAGCGTCCAGCCCGCAAGAAGCCAGAGCGCTATCCTACGCTGATAATGACGAAGAAACCCTAGAAGAAATACTGGACGAAACGTCTGGAAGCGTGCAGGATGCGCCACCCGAGACGGCTGAGATAGCCGACGAACACGCCGAGACGGCGTTAACCCAGCCGCTGAGTTTTGCTGACTTGGAAGCACGGCTCGCGGCACGTGCGCAGCGCTCAAATGATGACAGCGCGCGTACGCAGACCAATGACATGAGGTCAGACGATCATGACTCAGAGCAATAACACTCCTCCCACCAGTGAAAAGCTGCAAAAAGTACTTGCTCGCGCAGGGCTTGGCTCGCGGCGTGAAATGGAAACCGTGATTGCCGATGGCCGGGTAAAGGTCAACGGCCAGGTAGCCAAGCTAGGCGACCGCGTTGAAATTCGCGATAAGGTCAGCCTTGATGATCGCCCGGTAACGCTGCGTCCCGAGAACGAAGCGCCGCGTCGAGTCATCATGTACAACAAACCAGAAGGTGAGTTGTGCACCCGTAAAGATCCTGAAGGCCGTCGTACTGTATTTGATCGCTTGCCGCGCTTGAAAGGTGAACGCTGGATCGCAATTGGCCGACTGGATATCAACACCAGTGGCCTGCTGCTGTTCACCACAGACGGCGAGCTTGCCAACCGTTTGATGCACCCCTCGACCCAGGTCGAGCGTGAGTACGCGGTTCGCGTTATGGGTGAAGTAAAACGCGAACACATCGTTGCCATGGTCGATGGTGTCATGTTGGAAGATGGCCCGGCACGTTTTACCGATGTTCAGGAGTTTGGCGGCGAAGGTATCAATACCTGGTTCCACGTTGTCATCCTGGAAGGCCGAAACCGCGAAGTGCGTCGCTTGTGGGAGTCGCAAGAGCTTACCGTAAGCCGCTTAAAGCGTGTTCGCTACGGTAATATCTTTATTGATAAGCGCGCTAAAGCTGGGGAGTGGGTAGAGCTTTCTCAAGATGAGGTCGACGACCTGTCTACGCTTGCTAATCTAGAAACGCGCAAAGTGCCTGAGCTTACGCCTGATGAAAAGAACCGCTGGAGCCGCGATAAGAATAAGCGCCGGCCGGTACAAACCATGCGCAAACCCAAGCCTAAGTCTGATCGCCATTAAGTGATTGTTTTTTTGGCATATAGAGTAATTTTTTGTCTTCCAGGGTAGTTAAGCATGCCTAAAAATAGGCTCCTTGACCGCTGACTGCCCCTCGCTTTCAGGCTGGACCAAAATCTTCCGATAATCAGTCGGAAAATTGAGAGGACGACCGCGAACGCCCCCTGTGCTTCTTGTACGTATGTAATGGCCTTTCTCCCCTTTAGCCAAAAGATAAGGGGGAGGAAGGCAAAAAAGCCCTTGCTATTCATAAGGTGTGTCTGTACTATATGCATCCGTTCGAGGGGGTCGTTAGCTCAGTTGGTAGAGCAGTTGACTTTTAATCAATTGGTCGTAGGTTCGAATCCTACACGACCCACCATTCGAATGATGTAACAGCCGTTTTGAACGGTGTTGCTGTAAAAATTAAGTAAGCAAGAATTTGGGTCGTTAGCTCAGTTGGTAGAGCAGTTGACTTTTAATCAATTGGTCGTAGGTTCGAATCCTACACGACCCACCAAATTCCACGCCCTTGGTAGCTTGCTACCAAGGGCGTTTTGCTATGCGCGTTAACATGGAACGGCAGACTATATTTCCCTTACTATATTTCGCTTGCGGCAAGTATTGCTTTGCTACCACAATCATTGGGAGCTGGCTGACAATATGACCCAGCTGACTCACAATATGACCCAGCTGACTCACTAGCAAGAAAGAGTCATTTTGATAGCAGTAAAGAGAACATAGCTAGTAGCGCAGCAGGCCACCGCGAAAGACGCAGCGGCTTGTTGCAATCGCGAGCGGTAGGTGTGGATCACACAGACCGCGACGGGTGTTTAACAGGGGGATTCCCTGTTCGTCACAGTGGTAGACACGATGACTATGATGACTTCTCAGGCTGAGCTTGATGCTCCGCTGCCTAGCCCTTATTGCCCGACCCGTATTCCTGCTGAAGACCAGGCACGTGTTGCAGAAATAAAGCAGCTACTCAAGGTGCACAATGCGGTACTGGTCGCGCATTACTATACAGATGATGCGATTCAACAGCTGGCTGAAGAAACCGGCGGCTGTGTGGCAGACTCCCTTGAAATGGCCCGCTTTGGTGCGCGCCACGATGCCACCACTCTGGTCGTGGCCGGCGTGCGTTTCATGGGGGAAACGGCCAAGATTCTTTCGCCTGAAAAACGCGTATTGATGCCCACCCTCGAGGCTACCTGCTCGCTGGATATCGGCTGCCCGGAGAAAGCATTCAGCGCTTTCTGCGATGCTCATCCTGAGCGCACGGTGGTGGTTTACGCCAATACCTCAGCGGCTGTAAAAGCGCGCGCTGACTGGGTAGTGACTTCTTCCATCGCGGTTGAGGTGATTGAGTATTTGCAGGCGCGGGGCGAAAAGATCCTGTGGGCACCGGATAAGCATTTGGGTAGCTATATCCAGAAAAAGACCGGTGCCGATATGCTGATGTGGGACGGTGCCTGTATTGTCCATGAAGAGTTCAAGGCCAAGGGAATCGAGGATTTAAAGCGTCTTTACCCCGAGGCAGCGGTCCTGGTCCATCCAGAATCGCCAGCGTCGGTGGTCAGCATGGCGGATGTGGCTGGTTCTACCTCGCAACTCATTAAAGCAGCCCAGTCACTGCCCAATGATAAGCTGATTGTGGCCACGGACCGGGGTATTTTCTTTAAGATGCAGCAAGCAGTGCCGGGCAAAATACTGTTTGAAGCGCCCACGGCTGGAAACGGCGCCACGTGTCGTAGCTGTGCCCACTGTCCGTGGATGGCGATGAACGCGTTGGATAATCTGGCAGGCGCCTTACGCCACGGTAGCGGCGAAATTTATATCGATGAGTCGCTTCGCCTGCGTGCACTCAAGCCTCTGGAGCGAATGCTCAGTTTCAATGCTTGATTGTGCGTGTTAGCAAGGCTCCATATAAAGCGCCCGGCTGTGCCAACAGGCCGGGCGCTTTTATTGGCAATAGTAAGGCAGTAGCAGACAGCGCCGACGCTTTTAGAAGTCCTTTAACGTCTCGCGGTATTTAATAAAGGCCTCGCGGCGCTGTTCAATGCGTGCCAGCGCCTGTTGGTCGTTATCCCGCTCAGCGGCGTCACGCGCTAGCGAGAGCTGGCGTATGCCCTGATCCACTCGCCCGGTAAGCTGCAGGTGCTCGGCGCGAGCCAAGTGCCCCCAGCTATTGCGCCCACTCCGGCCTGCCGCCTCGGCAAGCAGGTTGAAGCCCTGAGGGTTCTCAGGGTGACGTGACGTGATATCGTTGAGGAGCGCGTAGGCAGCGGCTGGGTCTCGCTGCAACTGCGCTTCGGCCAGTGTCAGTTGGGTGGGTAAATAGCCGGGCATTATTCTCAGCAAACGCTGACTGCGGGTAATAGCGTCATCATAACGCTGGGCATTCAAGGCAATGTTGGCACCTGAGGCGGGCAGCATGCCGTAATCGGGAAGCTCGGTCGCTAGCTGGTCAATCATTTGCAGGGCGCGGTCGGTTTGGCCATTGCGTGCGGCAATCAGTGCATCTAGATAGCGTCTTGCAGGTTCCTCGGCGCCTTCCTGGGAAAGCCGAGAGGCGGCTTGCTGCGGTGAGCTGCTGTAAATGCTCAGCAGCGCGCGGGCGCGCATCATGTCATAAAGCGTATCGCTGGTGTACACATTGGCTACGCTTAACTGCGAGGCGCGTGCCTGGGCATCACTCAAACGGCTATCAGAGACGGGGTGGGTCAGCAGAAACTCGGGCGGCGTGCCGCCCTGCAGGCGGGCCATTCGCTGCATGGCGGCAAACATGCGCACCATCGATTGCGGGTCGTACCCGGCGTCTGCCATGGCCTGCAGGCCGATGCGGTCAGCCTCTTGCTCAAAGCGTCGTGAATAGGTGAGCTGGTCCTGGATCAGCGCCGCCTGTGAGCCCATGGCAGCGGCTATGCCGGCATCGCCGCCACCACTAGCGGCTACCAGCATGCCTGCCAGCATCGCGGCCATTGCGGGTAGCTGCGTCTGTTCGGCGCGGGCGCTTCCGCGTGCGTAGTGGCGTTGAGAGAGGTGGCCCAGCTCGTGAGCGATAACTGACACAAACGCGCCTTCATCTTCGGCAAATGCAAACAGCCCTGAATTGATGCCAATAACGCCACCAGGCACCGCAAAGGCGTTAAGGGAGCGATTATCCACCATCACGGTAGTGATCTGCAGACCGCCTAGCTGGCTATAGGGGATCAAGCGTGACACCAGGTTTTCGAAATAGTCGCTGACGATAGGGTCTTGCCACTGAGGCGCTTGCGCACGGAACTGGCGTAGCCAGGCGCGTCCTAACCGGAACTCTTCGCTGGTAGCCGATGACGCAGCACCGCCAAGCGAGGGCAGGTGGTAGTCATTGAGCGCGTAGCTTAGGGGGCTTAATACGCTAAGGCTGCAAGCAATGACAAGCGCGCGAAGCCCGCGCGAGTAAACAGTCCGTAAGTGCGGCATGGCATCCTCATTTATAAGAGTAAGGCGCAGCGGTCAACCTGTGACATTGATTGATGCAGTGAAGTGCCGTTAAATCAAATAGTCATCGAGCATCGCAACGTAAACAGTTTATGCAACAATGCGGTGATCATGCAGGCATTTTTTGGGAGTACGTATGTCTGAACCAACAACAGGTCTTCAACCTGACGACGTGCTGGATGCACGTGGGTTGCCATGCCCGTTGCCATTGCTGAAAGCCAAGCAGGCGCTCGCCGGTCTTGCTGCCGGGCAGTTGCTGGAAGTGCGCGCGACCGATGCAGGGTCCTGGCGAGATATGGCCTCCTTCACCGATCAAAGTGGTCATGCCATGGAAGCCCGAGAGCAACGCGAAGATGAGTACTTTTTTTGGATACGCAAGGCGGGGGATATGCGTTCATGACCATGCGAACGATTTTAAAAAGCTGGGTTGAGCGTTATTTCTCCGACGAAGAAGCGCTCGTTTTGCTGCTGATACTGATCGCGGGTTTTGCCGCCATTATCTTGTTTGGCCGCATGCTGGCACCATTTTTTACCGCGCTGGTAGTTGCCTTCCTACTGCAAGGTGTTGTGGGCGCTTTGACACGTCGCGGCGTGCCGCATTTGCTGGCGGTTATTATCATATTTCTGGCGTTTGTCAGTGCGCTATTAACCCTGGCGTTTATTTTGATGCCGCTTATCTGGAACCAGTTGGTCGGGCTTGTTCAAGAAACGCCGCGGATGTTTGCCAGCGGCCAGCTGTGGTTGGATGAGATGCAGGCGCGCTACCCCAACTTGATTACCCCGGATCAAATGCAGAGCTGGATTGGCGTGGCGAGCCGGGAAATTAGCCAGTTGGGCCAGCGCGCCCTGACGCTTTCCCTGGCTTCGCTGGGTAATGTGATGTCGTTAATCATTTACCTGGTATTAGTGCCTATCCTGGTGTTCTTCATGCTTAAAGACCGCGAGGTGCTGGTAGGTTTTGCGCTTTCGTTGCTGCCCCAGAAACGCGCGTTATTAACGCGAATCTGGAAAGAGATGGATCACCAGATCGCAAATTATATTCGCGGTAAATTCATCGAAATCATGATTGTGGGCACCGTCGCGTTTTTTACCTTTACCTTCTTTGGGTTGCCTTATACAGCGCTGCTGGCCGTGTTGGTTGGATTTTCAGTGCTGGTGCCTTTTATCGGGGCGGCGGTAGCTACTCTACCTGTAGCAGCGGTAGCCGGCTTCTATTTTGGTTTGAGCGACCAGTTCTTTTACGTACTGGTGGCCTACGGTGTTATTCAGGCGTTGGATGGCAATGTGCTCTCTCCCGTACTCTTTTCCGAAACCAACAATATTCATCCGGTTTCCATTATCGTGGCCGTACTGTTCTTTGGCGGGATCTGGGGATTTTGGGGCGTGTTTTTTGCTATTCCATTGGCAACGCTACTCAAGGCACTTACCTATGCGTGGCCGCGAGGTATCAATGAACAGGAAAGGACGAGTGGCATTGTGAGGGTGGATTCATAGACCGCATGCAGGCGGCTGGAAAGCGCGGTGTGTTATTGCGTTTTATGGATAAATAGATAAGAGCAGATAAATAGGTAGGCTTTAATGGCCAGACGTTGCGCCCGCTCGGTTAGAAACCGGCGGGCGTTATTGATTAGCGGTTGGCGTTGAGCGCTTGCGCCGCTGCCAGTACTTCATCAACATGGCCCGGTACTTTAACGCCACGCCATTCATTAGCCAGTTTGCCGTCTGCATCGATCAAGAAAGTGCTACGCTCAATCCCCAGATGCTCTTTACCGTACATTTTCTTGAGTTTGATCACATCAAAGTGTGCGCAGACCGTTTCATCCTTGTCAGAAATCAACGCAAAGTTGAAATCTTGCTTGGCCTTGAAGTTTTCCTGGGCACGCAAGCTGTCTCGCGAGACACCCAGAATAACGGTATTGGCTTCATCGAATGCGGTTTTACGGTCACGAAAGTCGCCGCCCTCGGTGGTGCATCCCGGCGTACTGGCTTTAGGGTAAAAGTAGATAACGACCTGTTTACCGCGTAGCTCCGATAGCGTTACGGTGGTATTACCGGTAGCGCTGGCAGAAAAATCAGCTACAGGCTGGCCTATTTCAAGGCTCATGGAAACTCCTTATCGTTGGCAGTAGGTTGGGGTGATTACACGCAACCTGAGGCTGCATGTCAAAGGTGCAAGAGGCATGCGTCACAAACTCACAGCGGTTTGCGCTGTACAGGCATGAATCGCCTGAGTACCATTTACCCTCTGTAAGCCCAAAAGGGCGATAATACTGTTGCTTTAGTCAGCAGTTCGACTCCTTGTCTCACTACCCGTGTTGGGCTTGATTTCATAATTTTGCAGGTGAGGAATAAACGGATGATCACAGGCAGCATCGTCGCCCTGGCGACGCCGATGAAAGTCAATGGCGACATCGACTGGGAGGCGCTTCGTCGTCTGGTAAATTTCCACCTTGAGAACGGGACTGACGGTATTGTGGCCGCAGGCACCACGGGCGAGCCAACGACCATGTCATTTGCCGAGCACTTTGACGTGATCAGAAGCGTGGTCGAGGAAGTTAACGGCCGTATTCCGGTGATTGCCGGGACAGGAGCCAACGCGACTTCGGAAGCCGTGGAACTTGCCCGTTACGCCAGCGAAGTAGGCGCTGATTACTGCTTGTCAGTGTGCCCGTATTACAACAAGCCGACGCAGGAAGGCTTGTACCAGCATTTCAAAGCCGTGGCAGAAGGCAGCAAGCTGCCGGTCATCATGTATAACGTACCGGGCCGTACCTGCTCTGATCTGTACAATGAAACCGTGGTACGCCTAGCCGGTGTGGACAACATTATTGGCTTGAAAGATGCGACCGGGAACCTTGAGCGCGCAGAAGATCTAATTGCTCGCTTGAAAGGCAGCGATTTCATGCTCTACTCAGGTGATGATGCAACCGCCTGCGACTTTATGCTGATGGGTGGGCATGGCGATATTTCCGTCACTGCAAACGTTGCCCCGAAGGCGATGCATGAACTGTGTGCGGCCGCTGTTGCTGGAGATGCTGATAAAGCGCATCAAATCAATACCCGCTTAATGCCGCTACATACCAATCTGGGCGTTGAGTCGAACCCCATCCCGGTAAAATGGGCGCTTAACCGCATGGGCTATATGGATGCGGGGATTCGTTTGCCATTGACGTGGCTGTCTGATAAATACCACGCCACTGTGAGTGAAGCGATGCAAATGGCGGGTGTGATCGAGGAGTAATGCTCTTCCATTACCCCGGCGCGATACCTTTTGCTGCCCGGCGCACTCGAGGTGTGTCGGGCAGCTGATTTGTTGACTGTTAAGGTGGCTTGATGAGCTCTGTGCTTGAAAAACGTGCGCTAAAATGGATACCGCTGGCACTCGTAACGGCTGTCACCCTGGCTGGGTGCGCGCGCGATGGTTATTACCACGACCGCAACCTGGACTACACGGAAGCTGCCCCGGCCCCGCCTCTGGTGCTGCCCGAGACCCGCAATGCTCAGCGCTATCAGGATGCCTTACCCGTTCCTCAAGCGGCCGTACAGGGCGCGCGTATCAAGGAAGCGGCAGAAATACGCCCGCCCCAGTCGCTGGCCATTGGCAGTGGCTTGGAGTCTGAATACGTTGAGCGCCGTCAGGTAGGTGATCAAAGCTGGTTGGTCATCGCCGCCAATACAGGGGCCGTTTGGCCGCAGTTGGAAGCCTTTGCGCATAGTCGTCAGCTTGGCGTGCAGCAAAGCGATGTATCGCAGGGCTTGATTACTACTTCCCAGGCTGACCTGCGCTTGCAAAGCGCCATGCGCGCGGGCAGCAGTGAGGTACGTTGTGAGCGCGGTGGTCAGACTGTAGCGAACTGCCTGGACGCCCTAGAAGAGTACCTAGGCGCTCGCAGCGCATCGCAAAGCGTGGCTTCTTCCTGGAACGCGCAGCGCCTTAATACGCAGCAAACGCTGCAGATCCGCCAGCAAGGTGACGACTGGGAGGCTGTTATCCCTCAGCCGGTCGACCGTGTATGGGCCGAGCTGAACCACTACCTGGCCCTGGACTTTACCCGGGAAGGTGAGCGTAACCTACTGGCCACCCACCCTGAAAACTACGAGTTTCTGGTTGATTACATGACTGAGACCGAACGCGGCCGCAATCCGCTGCAGGTCGTCTTCAGTCGGGACGTGCGCCAGATGCCACAAGAAATACGCCTGATTCTGCAGCCGGATGGTAACCAGACCGTTCTGCGTGCCGTCAACGCCAGCGAGCGGGTGTTCACCGCCGACGATCAGCGTGAGCTGATCGAGCGTGTCGCAAGCTATTTACGTTAACCCGTTTACTTGATCCCCTTCGGAGCTCTCATGGAAAAGCGCCAAGAACTCTATGCCGGCAAGGCAAAGTCTGTATATACCACCGATGATCCGGACCTGCTGGTGCTGCATTTTCGTGATGACACCAGCGCGTTTGATGGCAAGAAGAAAGAAGCCCTTGCCCGTAAAGGGATGGTGAACAACATCTTCAACGCGTTCATTATGGAGCGCTTGCAGGAAGCGGGTATTCCTACGCATTTTGAAAAGCAGCTTTCACCTACTGAAAGTCTCGTGAAAAAAATGCAGATGATCCCGGTAGAGTGTGTGGTGCGCAATATTGCCGCTGGCGGTCTGGTGAAGCGCCTGGGTGTTGAAGAAGGCATTGCACTGACGCCGCCGACCTTTGAGCTGTTCTTGAAGAACGACGAGAAGGGCGATCCGATGATCAACGAATCGCTGGCGGAAACCTTTGGCTGGGCAACGCCTGAGCAACTGACCAAGATGAAGACGCTCACCTTCAAGGTCAACCATGTACTCAAGCACCTGTTTGCCGAAGGCGATATGCTGCTGGTGGACTACAAGCTTGAGTTTGGCATCTTCAAGGGCGAAGTGGTGCTGGGCGATGAGTTTTCGCCGGATGGCTGCCGCCTGTGGGATGCCAACACCCGCGAGAAGCTGGATAAAGACCGCTTCCGCCAAGGCCTGGGCGGCGTGATCGAAGCCTACGAGGAAGTCGGCCGCCGTTTGGGCATCACTTTCCCCGCTTAAACTGATTGCGCTACTCTGTGGCCAAGTCGATAGCCACCACGTTCAACGTGGTGGCTTCGTCGTTTTGCAAGGCGCAAAATTTCACATCCACGTCGCGTAGGCGCACGCCGTAGACGCGCCCGCTCTCTTCAGCACGCTTATAGGCGGGACGAGGGTCCTGACCCAGCACTTGGGTGATTAAAGCGTGCAGGGTAGTGCTGTCGGCACGCATTGTCAGCGTTTCCAGTGCGTCTTGGCTAAAGCTTACGTTCAAAAGGGCTGGCGCCTCGGGCGCAAAGCCAGCGCTGGCATCAGGGCGTGCCTCCGCCCAAGGCAGGTAGGGTTTGATGTCTACCACCGGCGTACCGTTTACCAGGTCGCAGCCTTCAAGTTTCAAGCGCACGCCGTGCCGGGCTTCAATACCGGCAAGCTTCACCAGCGACAGCCCCAGCCGGTTAGGGCGGTGCGTGCTGCGGCTGGCAAATACACCTACCTTGCGATTGCCGCCCAGCCGGGGCGGGCGTACCAGTGGCGTCCAGCGCTCGGGGCTCTGGTGAAAAATAAAAGACACCCAAAGGTGGCTAAAGTCTTCCAAGCCGCGCACGGTTAGCGGATCGTTATAGGGCGGCACCAGTACAAGAGAAGCATCAGCTGCTGGCGCCAGGCCCGGCTGGCGGGGAATGCCAAACTTGTCTGGATAGTCGCTCTCAACATAACCAATGGTCGTTAATGTAAAGGGTGCACATTGGCGGGCGTTGCGCATCATACTGCCTTATGCTGAGATAGGTGCCCTTAGTATAAAGCAACCTAGGTATAAAGCAGACTAGGTATCCAGTAGCCTGGCGTCATGCGCCGAGCACCACAGGTAACCTTCCTTTCGACATTAGCGTAGAGGTGATGCATGCCAACCACCGAGCAGCTTTCTGCGCCTAAAGCGCCCACCCCCCGCGTGACTTACCGCGCGGCGCTAATGCGTGACGCCTCGGACCAGGCCGAAGTGTTTTACCATGCGGTCATGCAGGGCGCGGCTAGCCACTATGAATTGAGCCAGCGGCGTGCTTGGGCCAATGCGCTCCCCCGTGAGGCTAGCGCCTGGGCGGCTCGCCAAGCACTTTACACAACACTGGTTGCTGTATGCGACGGACGTTGCGTTGGCTTTCTTGAGTTGGATATTGCTAAAGGGCGTATTGAGACGCTGTATGTCTGGCCGTCGCTCAATGGCCGCGGAATAGGCACCACCCTATTGATTCATGCCGAGCGAATACTGCTGGAGCAAGGCGTCGACCGGGTAGAGATTGAAGCAAGCCTGGTGCTGTTTGACCGACTGCTGCGCCGTGGATGGGAAAGCCTGGGCGAGCAGTGGGTCGAGCGCAGCGGTGAGTCGTTGAAGCGTTACCGGCTGGAAAAGCGGTTAAGCGCCATTGAGACCTAGCCTGGGCTAAATGTTAAACGTTGAACGTCTGGGTAATGCGCATGGAAAGATCGATTGATTTAACATCTTTAGTAAGTGCGCCGCTGGAAATACAGTCAACACCGGTATCGGCAATAGCTTTAAGCGTAGTGGCGTCCACGTTACCCGATGCCTCAAGGGTGGCTCGGCCGCCGTTGAGCTCAACGGCCACGTGTAGATCTTCCAGGGCAAAGTTGTCCAGCATGATGATGTCGGCGCCAGCTGCAAGCGCCTGATCCAATTCTTCGAAGGTTTCGACTTCAACCTCGACCGGTAGCTTGGGCGCAAGCGTCCGCGCCTGGGCAACAGCCGCCTGAATGCCGCCGCAGGCTGCGATATGGTTCTCTTTGATCAAAAACGCGTCCCACAGGCCAATGCGGTGATTGTGCCCGCCACCGCAGGTAACCGCATACTTTTGTGCCAGGCGCAGGCCGGGAAGCGTTTTCCGGGTATCCAGCAAACGTGCTCCAGTGCCTGCCATCAAGTCCACATAGGTACGCGTTGTGGTGGCGGTCGCCGATAGCGTTTGCAGCACGTTCAGCGCGGCGCGCTCGCCGGTCAGCAGGCTGCGTGCAGGGCCTTCAATTTCCAGAAAACACTGCCCAGCATCCAGTCGATCACCGTCGGCGGCCTGCCAACGCAGGGTGACGCGCTCGTTTAGTTGGCGAAATATCTCTTCGACCCAGGCCGTGCCGCATAGCACGGATGCTTCGCGAGTAATAACCTTGGCCGTTGCCCACTGGTTTTCGGGGATTAGCTGGGCGGTAATATCGCCACTGCCTACGTCTTCAGCCAGCAGGCGAGCAGCGCAGAGGCGGATCTCTTCAGCAAGCGCATTCTGATCATTCATAGCAGTGAGTTCTCTGGGCATCGTCAAGTGTGACCGGCATTATAGTAAAAGAGAGCAGTGAAAGTACGTGCCAACCGAAAGGAGACCTTGCGCGTGATTGATAACGAGAAGCCAGACGGGTGGTACAAGCAGGCACGAAAGGTGGCATCACCTAACTGCGACCCGCGGCCCACGGATGAAGTGTCCTTATTGGTACTGCACGCGATCAGTCTGCCACCGGGCCAATTTAGCGGTCCGGCTATTGAAGCGCTATTCACCAATCAGCTAGCCGCAGATGAGCATCCCTATTTTACCGCTATTGCGCACCTTCGCGTTTCAGCGCATTTTCTGATTCGGCGCGATGGTGAATGCGTGCAATTTGTTGATACAGATCAGCGCGCATGGCACGCGGGGCGCTCAAGATGGTGGGATAAGCAGCGAATGGAATGGCGTCAGGCGCTCAACGATTTTTCGCTAGGCATTGAGCTTGAAGGCGACGACACCACACCGTTTACCAAGGCTCAGTATCATACGCTGGTTGAGGTCGTGACATGGCTGAGAACCCGCTATCCAGCGCTTAACATTTCACGAATTACCAGCCATGCCCGTGTCGCGCCGCTGCGCAAAACGGACCCAGGGCCTGCATTTGATTGGGCATATTTTTATCAATTATTGAACATAAATAGCGTTGATGCGCTTTAAAGATGTGGGTTAAGTTATTCACCAATAAGAGAATAAAACGGTAGTTTAGTTACACTATGAATTAGTGGCGGGTCTGGAAACAATTTTTGAAATTGCTAATGTTGCGGTGCAATAGTTTGTTTTCGATAGTCTTTTCCTCTGTTCTAGAATTGGCAGCGTGACGACTTTGCGGTATCTTCCTATATACAAAAGGCTAACTTTTACGACATTTGTGTAGCTTTACTACATTCAGATTACTGTAGCTCATTGAATGTAGAGCTAAAATACCGTTAGCGTTACCGCGCAAATGCTTTTCTGCGGTGGCCACCAATCATCGCAGCCGCCCCAAGCCCAACTGGGTTGGCGGGGCTCATGTCATTTATCGTCATTCGGAGAGACCTCTATGAGTCTGGAGACAAGAGAAGATCTCGATCCGATCGAAACCACGGAGTGGCTGGAATCCCTGGAATCGGTACTGGATCGTGAGGGCGAAGATCGCGCCCGTTACCTGATGACCCGCCTGGCGGATCGCTTACGCCGTGACGGTATGAAGGTACCCTTCTCGGTGACAACCCCGCATCGCAACACGATTCCACTGCATCGTGAAGCCCCGATGCCTGGCGATCTGTTCATGGAGCGTCGTATCCGCTCTTTGATCCGCTACAACGCGATTGCTCAGGTTATTCGTAATAACCGGGCCAACCCAGGGCTTGGCGGCCACATTGCCAGTTTCATGTCATCGGCAACCCTTTACGACGTGGGCTTTAACCACTTCTTCCGCGCGCCTAAAGACGATTTTGCCGGCGACTTGATCTACATCCAGGGCCACGTGGCGCCGGGTATTTACGCGCGCTCCTTCCTGGAAGGCCGTCTGTCTGAAGAGCAGATGGACAAGTTCCGTCAGGAAGTGGATGGCGACGGCCTGTCGTCCTATCCGCACCCCTGGCTGATGCCGGATTACTGGCAGTTCCCGACTGTTTCCATGGGCCTTGGCCCGATCCAGGCGATCTATCAGGCCCACGTGATGAAGTACCTGCATCATCGCGAAATGAAGGACATGTACGATCGCAAGATCTGGTGCTTCATGGGTGATGGTGAGTGCGATGAGCCGGAGTCCTTAGGCGCCATCTCTTTGGCAGGTCGTGAGAACCTGGATAACCTGATCTTCGTCATCAACTGCAACCTGCAGCGTCTGGACGGTCCGGTGCGCGGTAACTCGCGTGTCATGGATGAGTTCGAAGGCGTTTTCCGAGGTGCTGGCTGGAACGTCATCAAGGTTGTCTGGGGCCGTCACTGGGATCCGCTGTTTGAGAAGGACAAGAAAGGCTTCCTTCAAAAGCGTATGGACGAAGCGGTCGACGGTGAGTACCAGAACTACAAGGCCAACGGCGGCGCATACACGCGTGAGCACTTCTTCGGCAAGTATCCTGAAACCGAAGAGATGGTTAAAGACCTTTCCGATGAAGATATCTGGAAGCTCAACCGCGGTGGACACGACCCGTTCAAGGTTTACGCGGCCTATCATGAAGCCGTCAATTCCTCGAACGGTAAGCCGACGGTTATCCTGGCGCATACCGTGAAAGGTTACGGTATGGGTAGCGGTGATGGCGAAGCAGCCAACGAAGCGCACCAAGTGAAAAGCATGGAGTACGAGGCGCTGAGGAAATTCCGCGACCGCTTCGGTATTCCGCTTACTGATGAGCAGCTCAAGGAAGTGCCTTACTACAAGCCGGAAGACGATTCTCCCGAGCTCAAGTACATGCACCTTCAGCGCGAGCGCTTGAACGGCTACCTGCCCAGCCGAAAAAGCGATTTCGAAGCGCTGGAAATTCCCACGCTTGAAGACAAGACATTCGCCACGCAAATGGCGGGCTCCAAAGGTCGCGAAGTATCTACCACCATGTCCTTTGTGCGGGTGCTCAATGGTTTGGTAAAAGATAAGACGCTTGGCAAGCTGGTCGTACCGATTATCCCTGATGAAGCGCGTACCTTCGGTATGGAAGGTATGTTCCGTCAGCTAGGCATTTATACCGCCGAAGGCCAGAAGTATGAGCCGATGGATAAAGGCCAGATCATGTACTACCGCGAGGACCAGAAAGGCCAGGTCCTTGAAGAAGGTATTACTGAAGCAGGCGCGATGTCAGCGTGGATTGCGGCGGCAACCTCCTACAGCAACAACCATGTCACGCTGCTGCCATTTTACATTTACTACTCCATGTTTGGTTTTCAGCGTATTGGCGATCTGGCATGGGCCGCGGGTGACTTGCAGGCACGTGGCTTTATGGTGGGCGGTACTGCTGGTCGTACCACGCTTAACGGTGAAGGTCTGCAGCACCAGGATGGCCACAGCCTGATCCAGGCGTCTACCATCCCCAACTGCCGCAGCTACGACCCCACTTACGGTCACGAAGTCGCCGTCATCGTTCAGGATGGTTTGAAGCGCATGTTCACTGGTAAAGAGAACTGCTTCTACTACTTGACCGTCATGAACGAGAACTACGAGCATCCGGAGCTTGAGAACGTACCGGTCGACGATATCGTCAAAGGTATGTACCTGCTGCGCGAAACGAAGGGCGATAAGGGCCGCGTTCAGCTGTTGGGTTCTGGCACCATTCTGCGTGAGGTGGAAGCCGCGGCTGAGCTTCTGGAAAACGACTGGGGCATTGGCGCCGACATCTGGAGCGTGACCAGCTTTAACGAGCTGCGTCGTGAAGCGCTGCTGCTTGAGCGTGAGTCCTTCCTGAATCCGGACGCGGAGGCCGACAAGCCCCACGTCACGAAATGTCTGGAAGGTCGCGATGGCCCGGTGATTGCTTCGACTGACTACATGAAGCTCTATGCGGATCAGGTACGTGCCTGGGTGCCAGGTGACTATACTGTTCTGGGTACTGATGGCTATGGCCGTTCGGACACGCGTAAGAAGCTGCGTTACTTCTTTGAGGTAGATCGTTACTTCGTCACCGTAGCCGCTTTGCGTGCGCTGGCTGAGCGTGGTGAGATTGAACGTAAGCAGGTTGGCGAAGCCATGAAGAAATATGGCATTGACGCTAACAAGCCGAATCCGCTGACCAGCTAAACCGCTGCCCGGCGGGTTAAGTACCCGCCGGCTCGATCCGATTTGAAAGGAGCGCGACCTTGAGTAGCGAAATCATCAAAGTGCCCGACATCGGCGGAAGCGAAGATGTCGAAATCATCGAGATCGCGGTGTCGGAAGGCGACGTCATTGCAGCGGAAGACACCCTGATCACGCTGGAATCTGATAAAGCCAGCATGGATATTCCTGCCCCGAAAGGCGGCAAAGTCATTAAAGTGCTGGTAAAAGAAGGCGATACCGTTTCTGAAGGTGACGATATCGTTGAGCTTGAAGCGGAAGGTGGTGGCGATGCTGGTGAGGGCGAGCAGCAAGCGTCTGAACCCAAGCTGGAAGAAGCCCCAGCGACCGAAGAGAAGCCCAAGACTGAGCAAAAGAGCGCCAAGAAATCCAGCGGTGGCAAGCAGACCGTGGATATCAAGGTGCCCGATCTCGGCGGCTCGGACAACGTTGAAATCATCGAAGTCGCAGTAAGCGAAGGCGATACCGTCGACGCTGAAGACACGCTGATCACCCTGGAGTCTGACAAGGCCTCCATGGATGTGCCTAGCCCCTACGCCGGTAAAATCGTGGCGTTTACGGTGAAAGAAGGCGATACGGTTTCTGAAGGCGATGTCATCGGCCAGATGGAAGTCGAAGGTGAGGATGGGGAAGGCGGCAGCGAATCTGCTGACGCCCCGCCACGTACCGAAGACCCTAAAGTATCTGACGACCTTGAAGCGGCTGCAGACACCGCTGATGAAGAAGGTAACAGTACTGAAGAAACTGAGAGCTCTGGATCTGAAAGTGCTGAACCAGAACGCAAGGAAATTCGCGTTCCGGATATCTCGGGCTCTACAGACGTACCGATTATTGAGATCGGTGTAGCGGTGGGCGATGAGATCAATGAAGAAGACCCGCTGATCACGCTTGAGTCCGACAAGGCTTCAATGGACGTACCCAGCCCCTATAAAGGCAAGCTTGTTGAGCTGAGCGTTAAAGAGGGTGACACCGTTTCTGAAGGCGATGTAATTGGTTACATCGAAGTAGCTGGCACCAAAAAAGCCGCTTCCAAGCCTGCGCCCAAAAAAGATGCTTCCCAAAAAGCACCCGAGAAAACTGCTGATAAGCGCACAGCCAAGAAAGACGCATCGCCTGATACAGGTGGCACGCCAAGTCCAGAAGCCCAAATGGCGGCCCATAAGCCGCGTGATGGCAAACTGGTACACGCAGGCCCTGCGGTACGTATGCTGGCCCGCGAGCTTGGCGTCGATATTGGCCTAGTTAAGCCCAGCGGTCCCAAGGAGCGCGTGCTCAAAGAGGATGTGCAGGCCTATGTGAAGCAGGTCATTGCCAACCAGGGTAAGGCGCAAGCCACCGGTGGTACAGCAACGGCCAGCAGTGGTGCCGGTATTCCGCCAATTCCGGAAGTCGACTTCAGCCAGTTTGGTGAAGTGGAAGAGAAGCCGATGGGCCGCCTGCTCAAGATGGGCGCGACCAATCTGCATCGTAGCTGGCTTAACGTGCCTCACGTGACCCAGTTTGATGAGGCGGATATCACCGAGCTCGAGAACTTCCGTAAATCGATGAAGGCAGAAGCCGAAGCCCAGGGCGCCAAGCTGACCCCGCTTCCCTTCCTGGTGAAAGCCTGTGCCTTTGCACTGCGTAAGTTCCCGCAGTTCAATGTCAGCCTGAAGGGCGATGGCGAAACTCTGGTATGGAAAAATTATGTCCATATCGGTATCGCCGTTGACACGCCGGACGGCCTGATGGTGCCGGTACTGCGCGATGCCGACAAGAAATCCTTGATCGAGATTGCCAAGGACATGGCGGAGCTTGGCAAGAAGGCGCAAACCAAGAAGCTCAAGCGCGAAGAGATGACCGGTGGCTGTTTCACTATTTCGAGCCTGGGCTCGATTGGTGGCACGGCGTTCACACCGATCGTCAATGCGCCGGAAGTGGCTATTCTGGGTGTTTCCAAAGCGCAGATGAAGCCCGTCTGGGATGGCAGCGCCTTCCAGCCGCGGCTGATGATGCCGCTGTCGCTCTCTTATGATCACCGAGCGATCAACGGTGCCGATGCGGCACGCTTTACTGCCTTCCTGGCTGATGTACTGACCGATATCCGCCGCCTGCTGCTGTAATGATGCGTCATCAGTAATCAATTAGTAGCAAGGCAATACGGTCTATCGCGCGGCGCCCATAACGGGCGCCGCGTGCGTTTAGGATGGTAAAAAGGGCGCCCAAGGGGTTTGGCGTTCGTCATTTAGCTGTTTTATTTAAAAAAATCTCAGAAAAATGTGTTTCTCAGGCTTTTGGGGAGTTGTGCCGCCTGAGTGGCCCGGTTATTGTCAGTTAATTCATTGTGTCGCATTTTTTACATTCAAGGAGCAGTGCCATGCGTTTAATCCTGTTGGGTGCCCCCGGCGCGGGGAAGGGGACTCAGGCTCAATATATCTGCGAGCAGTTCAAGATTCCCCAGATTTCCACCGGGGATATGCTGCGCGCGGCGATTAAAGACGGCACCGAGCTGGGGCTTAAAGTTAAAGAGATCATGAATAGCGGCGGCCTGGTGTCCGACGAGATCATCATTGATTTGGTGAAAGAACGCATTAGCCAGCCTGACTGTGAAAACGGGTTCCTGTTTGACGGTTTCCCACGCACCATTCCCCAGGCGGACGCCATGAAGGAAGGTGGTGTGAAGATCGACCACGTACTGGAAATCGCCGTACCGGATGAAGAGATTGTGAACCGTCTGGCAGGGCGTCGCGTTCACCCGGCCTCGGGTCGCGTGTATCACGTTGATCACAACCCGCCTAAAGAGCCGGGTAAAGACGATGTGACCGGTGAGCAGCTGATTCAGCGCGAGGATGACCAGGAATCAACGGTGCGCAATCGTCTGTCGGTCTATCACGACCAAACGGCGCCTCTGGTCGATTACTATCAGCAGTGGGCAAACAGCGACCCGGCCGCCGCGCCGCAATACCATCGCGTAGAAGGCGTAGGCAGTGTTAATGATATTACCCGCCAGGTTAAAGAAGCGCTTAGCTAAGCATGCCTTGAAGTAGTGCAAACCGATGGCCCGCCTTTCGCGGGCCATCGTCGTATCGGCGCGCTAAAGGTATAATGGCCGGATACTTATCACGAGTGCTGAATTGCTATGTCGTTACATCTTCTTGCGCTAGACGCCTCATCCAGCGCCTGCTCGGTTGCGCTGCTACGTCAGGATGGTGGCAATAGTGAATGTCTGGCGCGTCATGAGGTGACGCCACGCGCCCATACCCGGCGTCTGATGCCCATGGTGGATGAGTTGCTGGCTGACGCGCAGATTACACCTGCTGCACTCGATGCCATCGCGTTTGGGCAGGGCCCTGGGTCGTTCACCGGCCTGCGTATTGCGGCAGGTGCGGCGCAGGGGCTGGCATTCGGGCTCGATTGCCCGCTACTGGGTATCTCAACGCTCAAGGCGCTGGCCCTTCAGGCTCATCGACGCTTTCACTTTCGCCATATCGTCACCGCGTTGGATGCACGCATGGGGGAGGTGTATGCGGCTACTTGGTACTGTCTGAACGACAGTGTAAGTCTTAAGCATGCTGAAGCCGTACTGGCTCCGGAAGCATTTCACCTACCGGAAGATGAAATTGATTGGGTGGGCGTGGGCTCGGGTTTTACCCTATGGGAGCAATTTGCGCCCACCGTGCAGGTACGCATGTCTCAGCACCTTGATGATCTTGAGCCACGTGCTGAGGAGATGGCCTGGCTTGCAGCAGACGATTTTGCTGCTGGATTGGGTCAGGCCGCCCATCTGGCGCAGCCGGTTTACTTACGCAATGACGTGGCCTGGAAAAAGCCCGCATGAGCCTGCCTCATACGGCTGATCTACCTTCAGGATTGTCGCTTGTCATGCAGAATGGCCAGCTGGTGCTGGCCGGGGATGAAAAATGTTACGGTAAGCCGCTAAGCATCGATTTTGCTGCAGGCAAGGCGGCGCATCGTCGTCAGTTTGGCGGCGGGCGTGGTCAATTGGTGGCTAAGGCGTGCGGGCTGGCTAAAGGCGTAACGCCAAGTATCGTGGATGCAACCGCCGGGCTTGGCCGGGATGCCTTTGTACTGGCAAGCCTCGGCGCCCGGGTGCTGTTAATTGAGCGTGTCGAGGCCATTGCAGCTCTGCTTGACGACGGCTTAAGGCGTGGCGCAAAAGAAGCCGAGATTGCCGATATCATCGACCGGATGACGTTACGCCATGGGGATTCGGCCCAGTCACTTGAAGCGCTGATCGCAGAGGCAGCGTTTGATCCTCAGGTCATTCACCTGGATCCGATGTTCCCGCATCGGGAAAAATCGGCGTTGGTTAAAAAAGAGATGCGCCTGTTTCGTGAACTGGCCGGCGATGACGATGATGCGCCACGGCTGCTGGAAGCTGCCCTGGACATCGCCACGCACCGGGTAGTGGTAAAGCGCCCGCGCAAGGCTCCTCCTGTCGCAGGACCAGCGCCTCAGCATGTGCTGGAAGGCAAGACCAGCCGCTATGATCTTTATGTCAAACAGTCGTTGCATCGTTAGGTCGATATGCATCGCTGACGAATGACTCGCAACAAGGAGCAGGATCTATGAAGTATCAGCCTCTGACATGGCGCAAGGGAAACCGGTTTACCCTGCTGCCCGAGGCATCACGCTTCCTGCCTGCCATGTTTGAAGCCATCAACAATGCAAAGCAATATGTTTTGGTAGAGCTTTACTTGATGGAGTCGGGGAAGCTTGCTGACCAGTTCATTGAGGTGCTTAATAAAACCGCTCAACGCGGTGTAAGTGTCTACTTGCTGCTTGATGGCTTTGGGGCCATGGGGCTTGCCAAGCAGGATCGTGAGCGGCTTCTGGAAGCCGGGGTCGCGCTGCGTTTTTTTAATCCGCTAGGGCTGCACTCACTAGCGCGTAACTTGAGTCGCGACCATCGCAAGATTCTGGTGATTGATGGAGAGATTGCCTTTACCGGGGGTTTTGGCGCAGTCGATGAGTTTCTGGAAGCCTGGTACGAGATTGCGGTACGTATCGAAGGCCCGGTGGTTGCCGATTGGGAAATACTTTTTCGCCGCCTATGGCGCTCGCGGCTGGCGCGGGCAGACGATAAGCGAGGACCTGAGCCGCTTCCCAAACAGCGCAAGGCGTTGGCGTTTGAAGATGGGGCGACAGGGCGGGCAATGCAGGGCAGGGGGTATCGGTATCAAGCGATTCGCCACTCGCTTTACCAGCAAGTGGGGAGCGTTCAACAGCGCCTATGGCTATGCACGCCTTACTTTGTGCCTACGTTTACCTTAAGGCGCCGCTTGGCCCGTGCTGCCAAGCGTGGTGTGGATGTACGGCTGCTGCTTCCCGGCTCCAAGCATGATCATCCCAGTGTCCGCTATGCCGGGCAACGCTTCTATCAAGCAATGCTCAAAGCGGGTGTACGTATCTATGAGTTCCAGCCCACCTTTATTCACGCCAAGTTCGTATTGGCAGATAACTGGGTGAGCATTGGCTCGTGCAATTTCGATCACTGGAATCTTCACTGGAACCTGGAAGCCAATCAGGAAGCGATGGATGAACGCTTGGCCTGTGATGTACAGGCGATGTTTGAGCGAAATTTTTCGGCCAGCAAGGAAGTGCTGGCCGAAGAGTGGGCCGAGCGCCCCCGGACACAGCGTATTTTTGAATGGGTATTCGGTACGCTGGACTCAGTGATTACCCGGCTTAAGTAAAGATAAGGCAGCGAGTCACCTAGCGACGCTTGCCGCCCTTGGCAGGCGTTTTCTTGCGCGGTTTGGGCTTGGGCGTTTCTGGCGGAACGCGGTAGTGCAAATACAGGTCCAGCACCAGCTCAGGAAGCTGTGCGACCAGCCCCTCTTGACGCTCGGTGTCGCTGGCCATCTCGGCCATGTCGGGCTCGTCATCAAATAGCCCGGAAAGCAGCATGAAAGGTAACAGCAGCGTTGCAGCGGCTTCTTCATCGTCCTGGAACCAGGCGCTTTCGTCACTGAATACGCCTTCCATAAAGCCCGCGCACCAATCGCCAATCGACGTTTCTTCAGCGGGCAGGCCATCAAGGGTCAGCTCAAAGGGCAGTTCGGGCAGGCCGCCTTGTTCCAGCACCGACATCGCGTTATCGCGCAGTAACGTAAGCAGAGTGACGATCTCGTCGCGCTCACTGTCATCGGTATAGCGCGGCTCGCCTTGAAACAGCTCGGTAAGCCACTGGGCAGACGGCACCTCGCTGGGGGCTACCGCCAACGCCACCAGAAAGCCGTGGGCGGAGATCAGGTCCAGCGCATCCTCGTCCACTTGGTCGGAGTCGAGGAAATCATCCAGCCGATCAAGCTGCTCGTCGGTAAGCAGCGGCTGTGGTGGGGCGGTCTCTGGCGCGTTTGCGTCGTGGGGGCGCTCTGCCATGGCAAGCCTCATGAATTTAGTCGTTTAATGGGTAACAATGTTCAGGCATTCATTAATGATCAGTTTATCACTAATAGGGGGATCACCAATGGGCGTATCGCCGCTGCCCTCCTGGCCAGTTAATGAGCTAGCTGCACTTTCGGTAGAGGCGCTGCAAAAAGCGGCATTAAGTCGGGTCGAGCAGGCGTGGCAGCGCTGCCTGGAAGTTTATCCACAGCTGCCACGCCCTCGTGTGTGGTTTGATCTGAAAGGGGCCTCGGCTGGCCAAGCTCACCTCGGGCGGGGCGGGTTGCGCTTTAACCCTATTTTGCTGAGCGATAACCGCACCGCTTTTTTCGATGAGGTTATTCCCCATGAAATGGCCCACTGGCTGGTCTTTCACCTCCAGGGTGGGCAGCGCTTGAAACCCCATGGACGCGAATGGCAGTCTGTCATGCGCAACCTGTTTGGGGTGGCTCCTCTTGTGACCCACCGCTTTGATATTCAAAAAGCCCAGCCAGCGCCTTATGGCTATCGTTGCAGCTGTCGTACCCACCAGCTAACGGCCAGACGCCATGCCCTGGTCGTGAAGGGGCGCCGCTATCGCTGCCGCCATTGTCAGCAGGCGTTGGTCTATACTGCCTGTGATGCGTCATGAGCTGGTTCTAGGTTGCTGTTTTTAAATTAAAAATTATTAATACCAATGTCTAAGAGGAAGGCGCCTAAGGGAGGTTTATGCTAGAGGAATATTTAGTGGTGTCGGCGCGCCAGAACGAATACCGACTACATTTCCTATAAGAATGTGTTTCCACGGACAGAGGCAACTATGAGCGAACATCAAAACGTCTATCCGGTGCGCGATGCTATCGCCGCCAATGCCTGGGCCGACAAAGATAAATTCACGGCCATGTACCAGCAGTCCAAGGATGACCCCGAAAGTTTCTGGGCAGAACAGGCCAAACGTCTTGATTGGATCAAAGCGCCGACCAAAATCAAGAACACCTCTTTTAAACGCGATAACGTGGATATTCGCTGGTTCGAAGATGGCGTGCTCAACGTAAGCGCTAACTGCCTTGACCGGCATCTGGAAAAACGTGGCGATCAAACGGCGATCATCTGGGAAGGTGATAACCCTGATGAGTCCAAGCATATTACCTATCGCGAGCTGCATGCGCGTACTTGTCAGCTTGCCAATGCCCTGAAAGAACTCGGCATCAAGAAGGGCGATACCGTTACGATGTACATGCCGATGATTCCGGAAGCGGCCATGGCGATGCTGGCCTGCGCGCGCATTGGTGCGGTGCACTCGGTGGTATTTGGAGGCTTCTCACCCGATGCGGTAGCCCAACGTATTATCGGTGCTGATTCAAAACTGATCATTACGGCCGATGAGTCGGTGCGCGGTGGAAAGCATGTGCCGCTCAAAGATAATGTTGATTCAGCGCTGACCCGTGATGGCACCGATGTCTGCAAGAACGTGCTGGTCGTCAAACGCACCGGCGGTGATATCGAGTGGAATGAAGGCCGCGATCTCTGGTTTGATGAGCTGGTGGACAAGCAGTCAACCGAGTGCGAAGCCGAGCCGATGGGCGCGGAAGATCCGCTGTTTATTCTTTACACCTCAGGTTCCACTGGCGCGCCCAAGGGGCTTAAGCACACGACCGGCGGATACCTTACCTACGCCTCCATGACCCACCAGTACGTGTTCGATTATCAGGAAGGTGAAGTCTACTGGTGCAGCGCCGATGTCGGCTGGGTTACCGGGCATAGCTACATCGTTTATGGGCCGCTGGCCAATGGAGCCACCACGCTAATGTTCGAAGGCGTGCCGAGCTACCCGACCCATGGCCGCCTGGGTGAAATTGTTGATAAGCATAAGGTCAACATTCTCTATACTGCCCCGACCGCCGTACGTGCGCTAATGGCTCATGGCGATAACGTCATGGATAGCAGCTCGCGGGGCAGCCTGCGCCTACTTGGCTCAGTAGGCGAGCCTATCAACCCGGAAGCCTGGGAGTGGTTTTACCGCGTGATCGGCAACGAGAAGTGCCCGATTGTGGATACCTGGTGGCAAACCGAAACTGGCGGCATCATGATTACCCCGCTACCTGGGGCAACCGATTTGAAACCCGGTTCAGCAACGCTGCCTTTCTTTGGCGTACAGCCAGCGCTGGTGGATAACGAAGGTAACCAGCTTGAAGGCGCCACTGAAGGCAACCTGGTAATTCTCGATTCCTGGCCGGGGCAGGCGCGCTCTATCTGGGGCGATCACGAACGCTTCGTTCAGACGTACTTTTCTACCTACGATGGTATGTATTTTACCGGTGACGGCTGCCGCCGCGATGAGGATGGCTATTACTGGATTACCGGTCGCGTGGATGACGTGCTTAACGTGTCGGGTCACCGTATGGGTACCGCAGAAATCGAGTCCTCCTTGGTGGCGCACTCGGCGGTTGCCGAAGCGGCAGTGGTCGGTTTCCCTCACGATATCAAAGGCCAGGGCATCTATATTTACGTTACCCTTAATGACGGTATCGATCCGTCCGATGAATTGAAGAAAGAGCTGACCCAGTGGGTGCGTAAAGATATCGGGCCTATTGCGTCACCAGATGTCATTCAGTGGGCGCCGGGGCTACCCAAAACCCGCTCGGGCAAGATCATGCGGCGTATTTTGCGTAAAATTGCTGCCAATGAATGTGATGGTCTAGGGGATACGAGTACACTGGCAGACCCCTCGGTAGTTGATGATTTGATTGAGCATCGCGCCAATCAGTAGTAGCTTATCACTCAGTGATCTTAGCTCGGCTAAGATACCTGTTTTTAGCGCCAACCCAAAAAGGCGTGAATAGCAGCATACTGCGCTTACGCGTTGTAGTGCCGGCCACAGAGCCGGCACTGTTGCGTTTAAACGGGTGACATAACGATGACAAAATGTGCATGGGATGTTTGGGCTTGAATAAGCCCATGGGGTACCATGTGACCGTATGAGCCTAGCGTCGCGGCGGCTTAAAACCGCTGTACGAGGAACCGGAGGAATATCCATGGCAGTAGCCCATAAGTTTATCGTTGCAGACGACCATCCGCTGTTTCGCGCAGCGCTTACCCAAGCGTTGCGTCAACTGGCCCCGCAGGCTGAGATTGTCGAGGCTGACACCATGGAAGCCACAACGGAAGTGGTTAATCGCCATCCTGATGCTGACCTGATTTTGCTGGATCTACATATGCCGGGCGCGCATGGCTTCTCGGGGCTAATTCAGCTACGTGGCCAGATGCCGGATATTCCGGTGGCGGTGGTATCGGGAAGCGATGAACCTTACGTGGTCCGCCGCGCTATTGATTACGGCGCCTCAGGCTTTATTCCCAAGTCCTCCTCGCTACAGTTGATCGCCGAGGCGGTAGGTGAAATTCTCCAGGGCGAGGTCTGGCTACCGGAAGCGTTGGCTAACGTACTTGAAGAAACCAGCGAGGAAGAGTCGCGCTTTGCCGAGGCGATTGCCTCCTTGACGCCCCAGCAGTTTCGCGTGCTTAACATGCTGACCGAAGGCCTGCTGAACAAGCAGATTGCCTACGAGCTTAATGTTTCTGAAGCGACCATCAAGGCCCACGTCACGGCTATCCTGCGTAAGCTTGGTGTTCACTCTCGCACCCAAGCGGTTATTGCCGCCCAGAAGCTGGAAGTTGAGCCGCCTAAAGTCGTGTCATAAGCGCCTGCGCTTATGAAAAAACCTCGCTTACGTTGACCGTAAGCGAGGTTTTTTATTGATACAGCCGTTTAATGCTTAGACATTCGCCCGGCTGGCTTGCAGCGTGCGGGTTAAAAGTGCGCGCAAGGCGGCCGGTTTTACCGGTTTTAAGAGCAGCTGATACCCATCGCGTTTGATCTCTTCGGCAACGGCTTCCGTTCGGTCGGCCGTAATCACAATGCCGGGCACCGCACTGGATAAGCGCTCGCTAAGGGCCTCCAGCGCCATCAAACCGGTGACTTCATTGTCCAGATGGTAATCGGCCAGAATTGCGTCGGGGTCGCCATCCATATTGCGTAGTATTGATTTAGCGCCCCCAATGCTGGTCGCGGTAAACACCTCGCATCCCCAGCCGCTCAGCATAGCTGTCATGCCTTCCAAAATGAGCGTTTCGTTATCGATACACACGATTCGGGTACCGGCAAGCTTATTACCACTGCGTCGATTTGACGGCTCCTGTTCGTCCGGGCTGATTTCCTTGGCGGCCACAATGGGGACGCTGACCGAGAATACGGTGCCACGGCCTTCCCAGGAGCGCACCTTAATGGGGTGGTCGAGCACGCGGCTCATCCGGTCGGCAATCGAGAGACCAAGCCCCAGGCCTTTTTCACTCTCTTTATGCCGCGATACCTGATCCAGGCGACGAAACTCCTGGAATATTTCCGTAAGCTTGGATTCCGGAATACCAGGGCCGCTGTCCCACACTTCAATCACCAGCCGGCCACTTTGGCGGCGACAGCCCAGCAGCACGCGGCCATCCTGGGTATAGCGAATGGCGTTGGATAAAAAGTTCTGCACAATCCGACGAAGCATTTGCGGATCTGAGTCGACCCACTGATGGGTGGGCACCACTACCAGATCAAGTCCGCGGTTGTCGGCCATCACTTCAAACTCAGCGCGCAGCGGCCGGAAAATATCCGCCAGGGCAAAGTGGTTGCGGCGAGGCGTCAGTGCGCCAGCATCCAGCTTGGAGATATCCAGCAGCGTGCCGAGCAGCTCTTCAGCGGCCTGTAACGAATTATCGATATGTCCGATGGTGCGCTGGGTATCGGGGGCGGTAACGTTTTGCATCAGAGCGGAGGTAAACAGCCGGGCGGCGTTTAACGGCTGTAACAAATCGTGGCTAGCCGCAGCTAAAAAGCGTGTTTTGGACGCGTTGGCATCTTCCGCCAACTGCTTGGCCTGGCGCAGAGCCTGCTCGGCCTCGGCGCGTACGCGGTTCTCCTGACGCAGCGCTGCGTTGGCCTCAGAAAGCGCCTGGGTACGCTCGCGAACGCGCTCTTCAAGGGTTTCGTTGGTCTCTTTAAGCGCAATCTCTGCTTGGCGCCGTTCGGTAATATCCTGATACAGGGCAAAGAACCCTAGAATCGACTGACTGTCGCCAAAGTGCGGCGTGTAGGTAACCAGCATATAGCGCATAGCGTCGTTTACGCGCATAGCGACCTCAAAGCTCACCCGTTCTCCGGCCAGTGCGCGCTCGACCCAAGGGCCGCGTTCTTCTGACTGCTTCAGTGAGAGTACGTCTTCAAAGCGTCGGCCAATGACGGCATTACGATCAATGCTGAACGCTTGCTCGTAGGCGCGGTTGGTGAATAGATAACGACACTCTTTATCAAAATAGGCGATCAGCGCAGGGACGTTATCGGTGTAAATGCGAATGTTGTTTTCCGAGCGAATAAGCGCTTCTTCGATGCGCTTTTGCTGGGTAATATCCTGATAGGTATACACAAACCCGCCGCCAGGCATGGGGTTGCCCTGCACTTCCAGCACGCTGCCATCCTGGCGGTAGCGAACATAGCGATGGGGGTGGCCATCGCGAATGTTATCCAGCAGCAGCTGAACGTGCTCTTCTGGGTCGCCCGGACCGTACTCACCGTTATGGGCGTTATAGCGGAAGATGCGATCAATCGGCGCGCCAACACGAATCAGGTGATCCGGAAAACGAAACAGCTCAAGGTAGCGCTGGTTCCAGACCACCAGGCGTAAATTTTGATCGACGACGCTAATGCCCTGGTTGATGTTTTCTATCGTGGCTTGCAGCAGGGCGCGGTTAAATTCCAGTACTTGGGATGCTTCATCGACAATCGAGATAACATCGGAAATACCGATACCGCGCCCCTGAAGCGCGGAATTGACCACGATGCGCGCCGAGGAGGCGCCAAGCACCGAGGCAAGGAAGCGTTCAGTAAACTGAATAATATCGATGGAGGCCCGGGTGCTGTTGTCCAGCGGCTTACCGGCCCGGCGGGCGTAATCCTCAAATGCGCGGTCAACCTGGCTGGCGCCCAAAAAGCGTTCGCATAACACTTTAAGATCGCCCACTGTCGTGGCGCCGGTCCAGGGGCGATTAACCGAGGTCTGGCGGGTTTCAACGCTGTCCACAAACAGCGAGGCCTGAATACGCTCCACCACGCGCTGTGAGGTCACCTGGGAAATGAAGATATAGCAAAACAGGTTAACCCCAAGCGATAGCATCACGCCGTGGGTAAAGCTGTCGCCCAGATTCAAGCCCAAAAGTCCGGTAGGTGAGAGCCAGCGAATACCTAAAGGCCCGCCATTTAGCCACTCCTGGGGCAGTACACCGGCATTGATCATTGCGGGCATCAGCAGGCTATATGCCCAAATGGCAAAGCCTGCATTCATGCCTACAATAACGCCCAGCCGGTTACCGCGTTTCCAGTAAAGGCCGCCAATAACCGCGGGCGCAAATTGTGCGGCGGCGGCAAAAGAAAGCATGCCGATAGAGGCAAGCGAGGTGAACTCGGCAATCAACCGGTAGAAGCCGTAGGCCATTGTCAGCACCACGGCGATGGTGATGCGTCGAGCACGCAGCACCAGGCGTCCATAATCGCGGGCCTTGGTATCAAACCAGCGCAACCTGAACAGCGCCGGTATAACAATCTCGTTGGAGATCATGATGGATACCGCCACAGCCGCCACTATCACCATGCCGGTGGCGGCTGAAAAGCCGCCAATAAAGGTAAGCAGTGTCAGCCACTGCTGGCCGGACTGCATGGAGAGCGCCAGTACGTAGGTGTCGGGCTCCACACCACTTTCTGAAAAGAGTAATAGTCCGGCAGCGGCCAGCGGCACGACAAAAAAGGCAATGGCTAACAGGTAAAGCGGGAACAGCCAGCGGGCCTTGGTAGCATCATCGGGGTGGATGTTCTCGACCACTGCGACGTGAAACTGGCGGGGGAGACATAGGATCGCCAGCATGGCGAGCAGGGTTTGTGCCCAGAAGCTTTGTCCAAAGTCCTGGTTGGCAAGCTGGCGATGCAGTTCAAGCTGGCTCTCGGCATGCCCCATCAGCTCGCCCAAGCCGTCAAACATGCCCCAGGTAACGAAAGCGCCCAGCACCACGAAGGCCAGCAGTTTGACGATGGACTCGAACGCCACGGCGTGTATCAGGCCCTCGTGGTGCTCGGTGGCGTCGGTATGCCGAGTGCCGAACAGAATCGCAAACACCACCATGACAATGGCCACGTAGAAAGCGGTGTCGCCAAACAGCGGGGCGCCGGACGTATCCGCATCGGTGAGTACGCTGAAGGTAGTCGAGACGGCTTTGAGCTGCAGGGCGATATAGGGGAGCGTGCCGACCAGTGCCACCAGGCTGGCAAACGCCGCCAGCGACTGGGTCTTGCCGTAACGTGAGGCGATAAAGTCGGCAATCGAGGTGACGTTCTGGTGCTTGGCCACACGAATCATCTTGGCCAGCACCGGCCAGAACAGCAGAAACGTAAGGATGGGCCCTACGAAGATACTGGCAAAAGACCAGCCTGCGGTGGCCGCCTGGCCGACCGCGCCGTAAAAGGTCCATGAGGTGCAGTAGATGGCCAAGGCCAGACTATAGATGATGGGGCGCCGACGGCTGGCGCCGTGGGTACGTGCACGGCGGTCACCGTACCAGGCAATACCGAATAGAATCGCAATATAAAGTAGTGATACTGCGACCAGTAGCCCACCGTGAAACATGCCTATTCCCCCACCAACGTTTATCTCGCCCAGCGAGCGGCGCGTACAAAGAGCCTCATTCTAGGCGAAGACGAACGCTTACGTCTCGCTTACGCGCTAGCGAGGCCGCACACGGTGGTTAATAGCGGAGATGTTTCGCGCAGTCGGCGAAGCTCGCTAAGCTGTGCTTCTCCCGTGTCGTTATTTAACGGTACCAACTCGCGGCTTTCGCAGTTTAGAACGTAGGGTTGGGTGATGAGGATATCGGTATGGTGGCGCTCGAACTGATACAAAATGAATTCCACCACCGGCGTGTCATCAATCTCACGGATAACAATATTGTCGCTATCGACCACGCTAAACTTGGTGGTCATCGGAAAGGCAAAGGTCCAGGGGCGCCATACGGCGCTTGAGGTGTCGCTTGAAATCACGATGGCGGTGTTGGGTAGCTGAGTCTGTTTATGTTCAAACCACATATACTCCACCTGGATCTGGTAGGCCAACATGCCAAGCCCGCCGAAGACAGGCACGATCCATTTAGGAAGTCGTTTGCCACTTAACGTGCGAAGTAGTAGGCCGATCCCTGCACCGGCAAGCCCGGCAAACACGGCGGCGATCAAGTGCCATATCATAAAACATCCTTTCTGAAAGTCATCGGGCCTCCCTGAGGAGGCCCGATGGTCACTCTATGATTTCCGACGTGTAAAACGCTCGGAATGATTATGGCTTAGTGATCAATCGCTACACCAGCCCCTTTTGGATAGCGAACGCTTTCTACCAGCTCGCGAATCTCCTGCGGCGGCTTGGCAGTGACGCTGGATACCGCGAAGGCAACCGCGAAGTTGATCATCGCACCTATCGCACCGAAGGAGAGCGGCGAGATGCCAAGGATCCAGTTATCGGGCGTGTTGGCCAGCGTGTTGGTGCCAGGGATGAAGAACCAACCCAGGTAGGTGAAGATATACAGCAGCGTGCAGATCAAACCTGCCAGCATGCCGGCAATCGCGCCCACGTTGTTCATGCGGGTCGAGAATATACCCATCATGAGTGCCGGGAACAGCGAGGCGCCGGCAATCCCGAAGGCAAGTGCCACGGTTTGCGCGGCAAACCCGGGCGGGTTCAAGCCCAGGTAAGTCGCCAGTAGGATAGCACCCCCCATGGAGATCCGAGCCGCGAGCATCTCACCTTTCTCGGAAATCTTCGGATTGATCATGGTCTTGATCAAATCGTGGCTGATTGCCGAGGAGATCGCGAGCAGTAGACCGGCCGCTGTGGAAAGGGCCGCGGCAATACCGCCAGCAGCGATCAGGCCGATAACCCAGCCTGGCAGGTTAGCGATTTCCGGGTTAGCAAGAACCAGGATATCGTTGTTAACCGTTAGCTCGTTGCCTTCCCAACCGCGATCAGCGTAGTCAGTTGCATCATTATAGAACTGAATACGACCATCGTTGTTAACATCATTGAAGGTGATTAGCCCGGTATCTTCCCAGGTGCGGAACCATTCAGGGCGGTCTTCGTAGAGAATGGGGGTCTGTGCGGCCTCGTCATAGTTTTCAACTTGACCAGCCATTTCTGGATAAACCGTGGTCATCAGATTCAGGCGCGCCATGGAGCCTACGGCAGGAGCGGTGAGGTACAGCAAGGCGATGAACACCAGCGCCCAGCCGGCTGACCAGCGTGCATCGGCTACCTTTGGTACGGTGAAAAAGCGAATGATTACGTGGGGAAGGCCCGCAGTACCCACCATCAGTGAAAGCGTGAACAGCACCATGTTGAGCTTGTTGTCCACATCGGCGGTGTAGTCCTGGAAGCCTAACGCGCTTACCACATCATCGAGCTTCTGCAGTAGGGGAACGCCCGATTCGGTATGCGTGCTGAACATGCCGAACATGGGGATGGGGTTGCCGGTCAGCTGGAAAGCGATAAATACGGCGGGGATCGTATAGGCCACGATCAGCACCACGTACTGAGCCACCTGAGTATAGGTAATCCCTTTCATACCCCCGAAAACGGCGTACAGGAAGACAATTAAAGCCGCCAGCCAGATACCCCAGGTGTTGCTGACTTCCAGAAAGCGTGAGAAGGCCACACCAGCGCCGGTCATCTGGCCGATAACGTAGGTGACCGAGGCGATGATCAGACACACGATGGCCACAAAACGGGCGGTATTGCTGTAGAAGCGGTCGCCGATAAAGTCAGGCACGGTGAACTTGCCGAACTTGCGCAGATAGGGCGCAAGTAGCATCGCCAGAATAACGTAGCCACCGGTCCAGCCCATCAGGAAGCCAGAGGCGCCATAGCCGCCGCTAGCGAGGATGCCCGCCATGGAGATAAACGACGCCGCGGACATCCAGTCAGCGGCCGTCGCCATGCCGTTGGTGATCGGGTGGACACCGCCACCCGCGACGTAGAAGTCCTTGGTGGACCCCGCGCGCGCCCAGATCGCAATGCCGATATACAGGACAAAGGAGGCGCCAACGAACAGTAGGTTGATTGCAAACTGGCTCATACTGGCTTACTCCCCAAGGCCAAATTTTTGATCGAGCTTATTCATTCTCCAGGCGTAGAAGAAGATAAGGACAATGAAGGTAAGGATGGAGCCTTGCTGAGCAAACCAGAAGCCCAGGTCTGTTCCCCCCACTGGAATGTTCGCCAGGATCGGACGGAATAAGATCGCGCATCCATAAGAAACGAAGGCCCATACCACCAGGCATCCGAAAATCAAGCGAACGTTGGCTTTCCAGTATTCAGCAGCATTGGATTTGTCGTCTGCCATTGTGTTGCTCTCCACTTGTGTTTTTAAGGTTTGGAAAGTTCACCAGGAATAGCGTTTGGCGTATCAGGGTAATTACACGCCAAAAACCACTTGTCTTTTAGTTGTCAGTTATAAGGCCGGTTCAGTTTGGCTGAGTTGCCGTTTAAGAGTTAAGGCGAGTTTTGGTTGATCATATGAGATTACCCTGAATCATACAGTGTTAATACTGGACAATAATAGCTAAAAAATAAATCCCAGACTTTGGTATCACAGTCGCTTCAAAAACATGAGTACGTTTTAATGCCACTGTAATGAAAGAGGTTTTTGACTTATGACAAATAACTGTCGGTTAATAGAACAATAGTCTAGGGTTTGATTTAGGCTATTGTTTGCTACTTTGAGTAAACGGTCAATTATGCCTATTTTAGATTATTAAATGCACTACTTTAGTCGTTAATCCAAACGTCGAGTCGACGTTAGCAGCATAGCTAAAGGTATACAGAAGAAGATTAAAATAACGCTTTTTAAATAATTTTTAGGTGTTTTTAACTTTGATTAGTTGCTGTTTTCGTCGGCTGGCTGTTAATAGCAAGATACTTTCCCGTTTAACAATAACAAGCGACATATGGCACTCAAGCCGTATGCAGGAACGGCTCTCATACGTACGATGATCTGATCGCCTTTACGTTATCCGTCGCTTTCCTCTTGAGTAAAAGAGCCTTGTCGTGAGGGCATGCCCAATGGTTGATGTTGATCTGTCCCAGCCGCCGTTTATGCTGCTTGATGATGAAGGGCGCGACCACGTTCGTCGAGGCATGGACCTTGCCTACTTTGAGCCCGATACAATCATTCTGGAAACGGGAGAAAAGGGCGAATATGTCTTTCTTATTCATAAAGGCGAAGTCGCCGAGATCGACACCACCTTGCCTGCCGCCAGCGCCCGTATAGGCCACTACACGGCAGGCGACCTGTTTGGTGCTATCAGTATCTTGAACGGCAAAAGCCGCTATCGCTTTCAAGCCGAGCAGGAGTGCTTATGCTATCTCATGCCCAGCACGCTATTTACCCAGCTATGTCAGCAGTATCCGTCGTTTGAGCAGTTTTTCAGGCAGACGCTGGCGCATAAAGCGCGCTTACTAACCGAAAAGCGTGCCGAAGGCGGCGTGACCATGGCGGGGTTCATGCTGGCCAAAGTCAGCGAATGCATGCGCCAGCCATTGTTGATGGATGCATCAATCAGCATTGCCGGCGCTGTAAAAAAACTCAATGACAGTCATGCCGATAGCCTGCTGGTCGAGACTCAAGGCCGGCTTGGCATGGTCACTAAAACGGATTTGCTCAACGGACTGGTCATTGAAGGTTACACGCAGGACGCCCTTATTGATCAGGTGGCGCACTTTACACTGGTCACCGTGACACCCGAGCAGTATCTCTTTGAAGCCCTGGTATTAATGACCCGGCACAAGGTAACGCGGGTTGTGGTCATGGAGCAGTCAACGCTGAAAGGGGTGGTCGAGCTTACTGACGTACTCAGCTATTTTTCCAGCAGAAGCTATGTGGTGAGCCTGCAGGTGGAGCAGGCCAACGACCTGGAGACATTGGCGTCGGCCAGCCATCGCACTCCTGAGCTGGTCAGCGCGCTCATGGCGCAGGGCGTCAAGCTGCGCTTTGCCATGGATCTACTCGCAGTACTCAACGGCCGCATCATGAATAAGGCCTGGGAATTTACCGTGGATGAGCAGCATCATTCCCAAAGCTGCCTGATGGTCATGGGTAGCGAAGGCCGGGGTGAGCAGATTCTTAAAACGGATCAGGATAACGGGCTGATTCTGGCCGACGATGCGCAGTGGCCCGATGTTGCAGAGAATATGCAAGCCTTGACCAATACCCTGATTACCTTGGGGTACCCGCCGTGCCCTGGCAACATCATGGTGTCCAATCCACAGTGGGTGGCCAGTGTCACTGAGTGGAAAAAGAGCATTGCCAGGTGGGCCGATGTACGCGATGGCGATAGCCTGATGAAGCTTGCCATCATGCTTGACGCCCACTCGGTCGCGGGTAATCCGCGGCTGCTGGAAGGCGTGCGCGAAGCACTGTTTGAACGCTGTGCTCGTGATGAAATTCTGCTTTCCTACCTTGCGCGTACGGCGCTGCGCTTTTCAACGCCACTGACCCTGTTCGGCTCGCTTAAAAAGCCCCAGCACGGTATCGATATCAAGAAGGGTGGCATTTTCCCGATTGTACACGGCGTGCGGACCATGGCGCTTGAGCGGCGTATCGGCGTGACCTCAACGCTTGGCCGGTTGAAAGCGCTTGCCGATGACGGCCGCCTTGAGCGTCGTATGGCCGATGACCTGGGGGAGGCGCTTTCGTTATTGACCGAACTGCGCCTTAAGCAACAGCTGAGTAGTCAGGAGATTAACGATACCCACTCCAACCGTGTCATCGTTCAGGAGCTGTCCTCTCTTGAGCGCGATCTACTGCGGGAGTCGCTGCACATCGTCAAGGACTTCAAGCAACACCTTTCCCACCGCTACCACTTAGAGTACTCATGAGCAGCATGCAGGGAATCGATAAATACGCCGCGCTATTCGGACGCTCGCTGCGCGGGGTAATCAAGCGTGAAAGAGACCGTCGGCGCTACGCGAATACGCCCTATGCCTGGCTGTTCCAGCCCTATATGGGGGAGGAGCTAGTGGCCCTGGCCTGTCAGGTGACGCCGGGAGAGACGCCTACGATAAGCCTTGCCGCGGTGATTCTGGATCAGCAGCAGATTCACCTGAGCCAAGCCTGGGTGGCGACCTTTTCAGGCCCTCAAGCAGCCTGTGAAAAAACGCTCCGTCGCCATCGGGAGCTTTATAATATCGAGACGACCTTGCTGTTTAGTGTTCAGACGCTGAAAGGTTTGGCCGATTTTATTGGTAATCGGCCTTTGATTGGCTGGCAGCTGGATCAACAACTGTCGACGTTAAATGATGCGTTTAACGATCACTTGGGCTTTGGGCTGCCTAACGCGCAGGTGGATGTCGCTAAACTGCATCAGCGCCAACTACGCCGTAGACATCCTTTGGTAGAGGCTCCCTGCCAGTTTTCTGACGCGCTGACGTGCTGGCAAATTCCCGCTATCGCCACGCGCGGCTTATTGGGTAAAGCGACCGCCAGCGCTTTGCTTTATATGCGTTTACAGCGTGATATGACCCAATCTGGTTAGCATTTGACGAATAAATGACCTGAGCTTGCCAGTTGGGGGAATGGAAGGAGTATTGTTAGAATAACCTCTGCTCCTTCTACCATTGGCAGTGCTTATACCATGCAACACATTGATCATTTTGACCCCGCCTCCGCAACGGTTGCACCGGCAGCTGGTTTTGAAAGCCAGCAAGACCTTTCTGATGCCAAACAAAAGCGCGAATTCAACAAGTTGCAAAAGCGACTGCGGCGTGAAGTGGGTAATGCGATTATCGATTACCAAATGATTAATGAAGGCGACCGGGTCATGGTTTGCCTTTCCGGTGGTAAAGACAGCTATACCATGCTTGAGATCTTGCGCAATCTGCAGCGCAATGCGCCGGTGAATTTTTCACTGGTGGCTGTCAATATGGATCAGAAACAGCCCGGCTTTCCCGAGCATATACTGCCTCGCTATCTGGATAATCTTGGCGTGGAGTATCACATTCTTGAGCGCGATACCTACTCGGTGGTGAAAGAGAAAACCCCCGAAGGCAAGACGACCTGTGCGCTGTGTTCGCGGTTAAGGCGCGGGTCGCTTTACGGGTTTGCCGAAGAGATTGGCGCCAACAAGATCGCCCTTGGTCATCATCGTGAAGATATCCTGGAAACAATGTTTCTGAATATGTTCTTTGGCGGCACCTTGAAAGCGATGCCGCCCAAACTGCTTTCCGATGACGGCAAGAATATCGTGATTCGCCCGCTGGCCTACTGCAAAGAGGCGGATATTGCGGAGTTTTCCCGGCTGATGGAATTTCCGATTATCCCCTGCAACCTGTGCGGCTCACAGCCCAACATGCAGCGCCAGATCGTCAAGGAAATGTTGGCCGAGTGGGATAAGAAACATCCAGGCCGCCTTGAGAGCATGTTCAAGGCCGTCACCAACGTGGCGCCATCCCAGTTGGCTGACCGCGACCTGTTTGACTTTGCCGGCCTTGAAGCCAAGCAGGCCGACCTGATGAATGGGCGTATCCAGGCGTTTAACGTGAACTGACCGTATGGCCGTCCTCTTCGGTCAGGGCAATCAGGCGCTGCATATCGAGAATATTGACCTCCCGTCCCGAGACGGCCATCACCTTTTGCTGCTGAAAGCGGCTCAAAATACGGCTGACCGTCTCGACCGCCAGGCCCAGATAATTACCGATATCCGCCCGAGCCATCGAGAGGCGGAAGCTGTAAGGGGAGTAGCCGCGGCGCCGGAAGCGTTCTGACAGCGTGAGTAGAAAGCTTGCCAAGCGCTGGTCGGCGGTTTTGCGCGATAAAAGCCGCATCATGCGCCGGTCATCGCGAAGTTCTTTACTCATGCTGCGATACAGCTGACCGCGAAGCTCCGGCAGTTCCTCTGAAAGCATGTCCAGCCGGTCAAAAGGGATTTCGCAAATGGTCGTGGTTTCCAGGGCAATCACGCTGCCCGGGTAGTGCTCTTCATCAATACCGTCCAACCCGACAAGCTCGCTGGGTAAAAAGAAATTGGTGAGCTGGTCATTGCCGTTACCTTCGCTGGTTACCTGCTTCAGACTGCCCGAGCGTACTGCATAAACGCTGGTAAAGCGGTCGCCCTGGCGAAACAGAGGCTCGCCTTTTTTGAGCGGTGTCCGGCGCCGGATAATGGCGTCAAACTGGCCCATATCTTCAAGCTCAAGCGCAAGCGGCAGGCAGAGCGAGCTTAGGCTGCAGGTCTGACAGCGTGCTTCCTGAAGAAGCGAGCGTCGTTGGCTTGCCAGTGATGACATATCTCTCTCCGTGTCGTGTCTTGTACCCTGATGGGGGTACGGTCAACCTGCTACACAATCTTTGAATAGCGCGGGCTTGAGTGACCGAGCAAATAGGTATCAAACGCCATGGCCAGGTGGCGAATCAGTAAACGACCTATAGGCGTTACGCTAAGCGTATCACCCTGCCAGGTGATTAGCCCATCCCGCTCGGCGGTGCGCAGCTTTTCAAGCGCATCGGTAAAGTAGCCAAACGCGTTAATTTTCCAATGCTGGCCGACAGCAGCCAAATCTAGTTGCATATCGCACATCAGCCGTTCAATGACGTCGGCTCTTATCAAGTCGTCTTTAGTTAAGCGCACGCCTTTTATCGTGGCTAGCCGTCCTTGATCCAAAGCGGCTTCATAGCTTGCCAGGTCAGTCGGGTTCTGGGCGTAAATATCATCTATGCGTGAAATGGCCGAGACGCCTAGCCCGATCAAATCGCACTGCGCATGGCTTGAATAGCCTTGAAAGTTGCGCTGCAGCGTACCGTTGGCCTGAGAAACCGCCAGGCTGTCGTTAGGCTTGGCGAAATGATCCATACCGATATGTATATAGCCTGCAGCGGTTAACCTTTCGATGGTCGCGCGCAGGATGGCAAGCTTCTCTTCGGCACTGGGTAGGTCGTTAACCTGGATGCGCCGCTGGGGTTTAAACCGTTCGGGCATATGGGCGTAGTTGAACACCGACAGCCGTGCCGGGCTCAGCTCGATCACCTGTTCCAACGTTTCGCTAAAGCTCTTTTCGGTTTGAAAAGGTAGCCCGTAAATGAGATCCAGGTTCAGAGAGCGAAAGCCTAGCCGGTGAGCTTCGTCCATAAGCGTTTCGGTCAGCACGCGGGGTTGGTGGCGATTGATCGCTTTTTGAACCTGAGGGGCCAGGTCCTGAACACCGAGGCTCAAGCGGTTGAAGCCCAGCGACTGCAAATGGCGCAGGGTAAACACATCCGCTTCGCGCGGGTCGATTTCAATGGCGTAATCGCGGTCGGCGGCACTTGAAAGCCCAAACCGGGCATCCAGTCGGTCGATCAGATCGCCCATTTGCGAAAGCGATAGGAAGGTTGGCGTGCCACCTCCCCAGTGTAGCTGCTCGACCGGGCGTGATGTGTCCAGATGGCGTGATGTCAGCACCATTTCACGATCAAGCCGCGAAAGGTAAGGCTCGGCCAGCGAGGTATCTTTGGTAGCGATCTTGTTACACGCACAGTAAAAGCAGATCTTGCGGCAAAACGGTACGTGCACATACACAGAAAGCGGACGGTTGCGCTGATTGCTGCGCACTAGCGCCTGGGTAACGTTATCCGCTGTAAAGTGCTCATGAAACGCCAGGGCGGTTGGGTACGACGTATACCGCGGGCCGCTTTTATCGTAGCGGCGTAGCAGTGCCTGATTCCAGTGAGCCGTTGACTGGTCGGCGGGGGCGGCGACAGTGGCACAAGCTGGCATGAAGAACGCCTCCAGTAGCTGATACGTTTAGAACCTGCTGGAAGGTTAAACGAGAGAGCGTCGCCAAGTGTTGAGCTACATCAAGGATTGGTGTGAGAGTGTGAATGAGAATGCGTGGGTGAATGATTATGTGAATCATGATGGGCACCTGAATGTGCATTAAGCGCCCACAGTTGCCATAGCGCAAACGCAATAATAGTGAGTGCCGCTAAAGTACGTGTGGCGGGATGGCGAATCAGACGGCCGAGCTTGTGAGCCGCAAACCCGGTGGCCAGCAAAGCGGGCAGCGTACCAAGACCGAAAGCGCCCATCAGTAGCGCCCCCTGAAGCGGCTGAGCCGTTGCCAGGCTCCAAGCCAGCATGGCGTAGACCAATCCGCAGGGCAGCCAGCCCCAAATGGCACCCAGCGCGAACGCTTGGGGAAAATGCACCACCGGCATCAAGCGACGGCCCACCGGCTCAAGGTGTCGCCAAAGGCGCTTTCCCAAGGCTTCTATGCCGAGCAAGCCTTTCCACCAGTTGGCGATGTAAAGTGCCATTAAAATCAGCATGACTGCCGCTAACCCCTGTAGAAGCTGGCGGGCCAACGGCGAAAGAGAAATGAGCGTGCCCAAGGCGGCCACTAGCGCTCCTGCTGTCATATAGCTTGAGATACGGCCAAGGTTATAGCTCAGCAGCAGACCGCCCATGCGCAAGGGGCTGCGCATGCTGGGCGGTACGGCAAAGGTGAGCGCTCCCATGATTCCGCCGCACATACCGATACAGTGGGCACCGCCCAGCAAGCCAAACACAAAGGCCGCCAGCAAGGGTGGAAGATCAAACCCGCTAGGATTCATAAATTGCCCCTGGTTTGAAGAAGGGAAGGCCTGAAAGCCGCTGCGTATTGCCTAGAACGGCCAGCAAGCTTACGGCAGTACCCACAACCGCGCCCCAGAGTGGAAGATAACCCAGTGCGGCCAAGGACAGCAGCATAAGGCTTGCGGCTAAAGCTATGCATTGATTCTGCCGGGTGCAGCGTTTTGCCAAGCGGGCAATATACACAGCTTCTTCAAGGCGGCTTGAACGAGGGCTAAGCACGATTACCTCAGGGCAAGCCGCTATAGAGGCAGAAGCCGGGTGGTTTGTCTGCGCCAGGCAAAGCAGGGCGTCAGGATGGGTAACCACTACACCACGCCTGCGCAGCTGTTGATAACCGGCAAGCAGGCCTGCTGGAGCCGCCAGCGCCAGGGCGAAGGGGCTTCCCACGACCAGCATGGCGAGTGCTCCATCCAGCGTCTGGGTTGGCCCAAGCCGCCATCCAATGGCCGCCATTGCGGCAGTTCCCAGCAGTACACACACAACCCACCTATGTATTTTTCGAGAGTCGATCTCGGCCAAGGGCTGCTCGCACCAGGCGGCTTTCACCTGAGCGTTGATGCGCGCGATACGTGTATGGGAGCCTATCTGCATTACCTTGATGGTCAACGGGTTTTCCAGATTCTGGCAGCCACACAATACATGATCGCCCACTTTACGTGTGACAGGTAGCGGTTCGCCGGTAAGAATCGCCTCATTCAGGCTTGATTCCCCCTGAACTATCGTGCCATCAACCGGAAGGCGCTGCCCGGCTTTCACCACTATCAAGTCACCGGTCATCAGTTCACTTAAGGGGAGTATGCGCTCACTTCTTGCGTCGCCCTCGATTCGTGTCGCAGAAACGGGCAACCTAGAATGCAGAGCCTCTTTCAGGACGTGTCGAAGCTTAATGTAGCGGCCTAGTAGTAGGAAAGTGGTTAACAAGGCAATAAACCCTGCATAGGACTCGCCGGCATGCAATATCACGCTATAAATGCTTGCCAGGTAAGCACCAAACAGGGCAATTCCCGCAGGGAGCATGGGGCCAAAACGGCCGCGTTTGAGATCGACGAACACCTGGTGAAAAAAAGGCTTTGCGGTAAACATCACGGCAGAGACGAGCGCAAGCGATAGCCAGGCAAGTAGAATATCAGCACGGCCGCCGCTTGCTTCAACCCCGTCCATAGGGCGATAAAAATTCAAAAGGACAATACCCCCCAGGCTTGTTGCCGCTATTGTCAGGCGCTTGGCTGTCAGGCGTTTCTTATTCTGCAAACGCGTTTGGTCAGGGTCAGGCGTAAAGGGAAGACTGTTGTAGCCAATAGCCGCAAGCTCAGCCATGAGTCTGGAAATTTTAAGCTGATCTGGTTGCCAGCTAACGGTTAGCCGATGGTGGGTCATATTTACCGCGCTTGAAACGAGTCCATCAAGCGCATTCAAGCGGTGTTCAATCAGCCAGGCGCAGGCATTGCAGGTAATGCCTTCCACCGCCAGCGTAGCGCTTGCCTGCCCGGTATCGCCTTCATGCGTCACGAAGGTACGCTGCCGTTCAGGCTGGTCAAAGTGCGCCCAGGCAGCGCTATCCAGCGCATCATTAGCCGGCCTTTCAGGTAGCTCGGTACGCTGGAGGTAATAGCTTTCCAGGCCACCCTCAACAATGGCATGGGCCACAGCTTCACAGCCTGGACAGCACAGGGGATGCACTGTGTCATTCAGCGTAATGTGCCAAGGCGCATTGGCGGGCACGGAGCTGCCGCAGTGATAGCAGGCACTGGCCGCAAACGTTGTCATGGCCTTGCTGTCAGCGCTGTAAGTTGCCATATGATCAACGCTTTATCCGGCAAGACGCTTTCCTTGAGTGAACGGCCCATGGGCAGATAATCAATAAATAGTAAATGCTTAACAGCTTGAAAAGACTAGCAGGATACTCAGAAAACTTCTGCCAGTTATAGCCATCAGGAGAGCTAACGGTGACACAGGACGCGTACTCGGAATACACCCCCATTCAGCCAGCAGCATTAGCCGGGGCCTTAAAGCAGGTCGCCTCGCCACGTTTGCTGGTGGAAGGGTTAGGGCCTTTGGCTGTGGTGGGGGAGGCGCGCATTGGACGGCTTTTATGGGCCCACGGGGCGGGCGCGGGGCATCAGTCGGCGTTTATGCAGCAGATGATCAAGGCGCTCGCCGCAGAGGGCATTCAGGTATTCGCAATTGATTTCCCGTATATGCAGCAGATGCAGCAGCAGGGCAAGCGTCGCCCGCCGCCAGCGGTTGAGCGCACGCTGGAAACGTTGATGGCGTGGTACCGTCTACTTGAGCCGCTAGGTGACCTACCCTTATGGGCAGGGGGTAAATCCATGGGTGGCCGAATTGCCACACTGCTGGCAAGCCAGCATGCCTGCCCGGGTGTCATTGTGGCAGGCTATCCGTTTCATCCGCCTAAAGCGCCTGAAAAGCTTCGCTTAAGCCATTGGCCCGATATTCAATGTCCGCTACTGGTGCTGCAGGGAGAGCGCGACCCTTTTGGCATCCGTGAAGAAGTAGAGCGTTATTCACTGATTCCCCATGCCTGCCTAAAATGGCTCACCGATGGCGATCACGATTTCAAGCCAAGGCGTGCTTCCGGGTTAAAACATGAGTTTTTGATTGACGAAGCAGCCCAACTTGCGGCATCCTTCGTCCGCGCTCATGGAACGTCTTCGGGAAGGTGAGCAACGCGCTGGTTTAAATCATAAAGTTTAAACGTAACGTGTTGACATCCAGGCAGGCTTCTGTAGAATGCAGCGCCACGTGACCAGCGGGTGGTTAGCTCAGTTGGGAGAGCACCAGCCTTACAAGCTGGGGGTCACTGGTTCGAACCCAGTACCACCCACCATCGCAAGATGGTCTGGAAACGTAAAGCAGTATCAAAGTAGCATCAGCATGATGTAATAGCGGACCGGTAGTTCAGTTGGTTAGAATGCCGGCCTGTCACGCCGGAGGTCGCGAGTTCGAGTC
>NZ_RZHE01000010.1 GCF_003989825.1 Vreelandella populi | reverse complement strand
GCCACGCGCTGGCGAAGCTGCGTGCTCAGCTGTGCCAGCGATTGTGTTGCGTGATTACTTTCCTGTACCAGGCTCGCATTTTGCTGGGTCATCTGATCCATCTGCGTGACCGCCAAGTTAACCTGTTCGATACCGCTACTCTGCTCACTAGTGGCTGCAGAGATTTCCTGTACCAGTGTGCTGAGTTGCTGTATATCGGTCACGACGCTATTGATTATCTCGCCGGTATTACGCACTTGCTGACTGCCATTGGCAACCTTGGCGCCTGAGTTCTCAATCAGCTTTTTGATTTCTTGGGCGGCAGCAGCAGAGCGGCTGGCAAGTTGGCGTACTTCGTTGGCCACGACAGCAAACCCCCGGCCCTGATCGCCTGCCCGCGCGGCTTCCACGGACGCATTGAGCGCCAGGATATTGGTCTGGAAGGCAATGGCATCAATGGTGTTAACGATACTGCTCATTTGCGCCGAACTTTCATTGATGTTCGCCATGGTATCCACCACGGCGGTCATGGCGTCGCTGCCACGCCGGGCATTATCGGCGGTGGTGGTAGCCAGCTTACGGGCATGATCGGCATGTTCGGCATTCTGTTTCACCGTGGCCGTAAGCTCCTCCATGCTGGAAGCGGTTTCAGCCAGAGATGCGGCTTGCTGCTCAGTGCGCGTTGAAAGTTCTTCATTAACGCCGATAATTTGCGTGACACCGCTATTGACCTGATCAGCGCCATGATGAATATCGCCAATCGTTTCGGCTAACGTTTCGCGCATGCGGTTAATATCAAACAGCAAACTATCTTGGTCTTTACGGGAAAGCTGAGTGCTGCGGGTTAAGTCGCCATCGGCAATATGGCGCACTACCATCGCAGCGTAACGGGGGTCCCCGCCTAAGCGGCGCGAAACATCACGAATAACCCAGCCCATTAGAATGGTAACCGGTAAGCCGATGATTAGCAGAGCCACTACTGAGCGAAGCAAGTTGGCAATAAACGCTTTATTAATATCGTCCACGTAAACGCCAGTAGCCAGTGACCACTGCCATTCAGGAAGGTAGGCCACATAACTGATTTTGGGTAGCTGTTCGTCACCGTTAGCACGGCGAGCGTAGTAGCCAACGTGGCCACCGCCATCTTGGGCCGTACGAAACAGTTCGGGATACAGCGGCATACCGCTGGCATCTTCATAGTGAGTCATATCATCGCCCGGCGTTCGGCTGGGGTGGGAAATGATATTCAAGCTATCGTTAAACGAGAAAATATACTCGCCCGCGCCGAAGCTAACGTCAGCCATATTGTCGATAGCGCGCTGTTGTGCTTCTTCAAGGCTAAGCTCGCCCGCGGCTACCCTTTCTTGTAGGGCTTCAATTTGGCTATGCACGCTTTCGACCACGTACTGAATGCTGTCGCGGCGTTCGCTCTCAATGGTTTGGCGATTCTCCCAAGCTAGCCAGCCCACTAACGACAGCATGGTGACCCAAATAATGCCCAGCGTGCCCCACAGTTTTTGTGTTGTTGTTATTCGCGTCATATCTTTCCTATAACAGCCAGGTTAACAGAGAGTGTTACTTATATATCGGCCTGATTAGCTAGGACGTTAATACGACCTACCTATACTTTCGTTAATATCTGCGCAAAAAAAAGCCGCCTAGAAATTGGGCGGCTTTAATCAATAGGTTATATAAATAAGCGAGGGTATTTTATTTTTACAAGCGTTGGGTCTCTTATAAATACCCATTAGATGGGCCCTCTAAACAACAGAGGGGCCTTATCAGTGGGTTAGAAACTGCTGCTTTCGTACAAATTGCGTGCCGGAGAGGATGAGGCTGAGGGTAAAGCCGCCGCTGGCGCTGCGCTTTGGTTAATACGGAAGTTGGCCACGCGCTGGCGAAGCTGCGTGCTCAGCTGTGCCAGCGATTGTGTTGCGTGATTACTTTCCTGTACCAGGCTCGCATTTTGCTGGGTCATCTGATCCATCTGCGTGACCGCCAAGTTAACCTGTTCGATACCGCTACTCTGCTCACTAGTGGCTGCAGAGATTTCCTGTACCAGTGTGCTGAGTTGCTGTATATCGGTCACGACGCTATTGATTATCTCGCCGGTATTACGCACTTGCTGACTGCCATTGGCAACCTTGGCGCCTGAGTTCTCAATCAGCTTTTTGATTTCTTGGGCGGCAGCAGCAGAGCGGCTGGCAAGTTGGCGTACTTCGTTGGCCACGACAGCAAACCCCCGGCCCTGATCGCCTGCCCGCGCGGCTTCCACGGACGCATTGAGCGCCAGGATATTGGTCTGGAAGGCAATGGCATCAATGGTGTTAACGATACTGCTCATTTGCGCCGA
>NZ_RZHE01000001.1 GCF_003989825.1 Vreelandella populi | reverse complement strand
TCCAGACTCCTTCGGGTTATAGGGTCAAGCAATGAAGCGCACACGGTGGATGCCTAGGCAGCCAGAGGCGATGAAAGACGTGGTAGCCTGCGATAAGGTTCGGTGAGGTGGCAACAACCTGTGACCCGGACATCTCTGAATGGGGAAACCCACTGACCATAAGGTCAGTATCGTGCCCTGAATACATAGGGGTACGAGGCGAACCAGGGGAACTGAAACATCTAAGTACCCTGAGGAAAAGAAATCAACCGAGATTCCCCTAGTAGCGGCGAGCGAACGGGGACCAGCCCTTAAGCATGTGACTGATTAGACGAACAGGTTGGGAAGCCTGGCCGTAGCGGGTGATAGCCCCGTAGTCGAAAATCTGATCATGTGAAATCGAGTAGGTCGGGGCACGAGAAACCTTGACTGAAGACGGGGGGACCATCCTCCAAGGCTAAATACTCCTGGCTGACCGATAGTGAACCAGTACCGTGAGGGAAAGGCGAAAAGAACCCCGGAGAGGGGAGTGAAATAGATCCTGAAACCGTGTGCGTACAAGCAGTAGGAGCAGACTTGTTCTGTGACTGCGTACCTTTTGTATAATGGGTCAGCGACTTATATTCAGTGGCGAGGTTAACCGTTTAGGGGAGCCGTAGGGAAACCGAGTCTTAACTGGGCGACACAGTCGCTGGATATAGACCCGAAACCGAGCGATCTATCCATGAGCAGGGTGAAGGTTGAGTAACATCAACTGGAGGCCCGAACCAGGATCTGTTGAAAAAGATTTGGATGACTTGTGGATCGGAGTGAAAGGCTAATCAAGCTCGGAGATAGCTGGTTCTCCTCGAAAGCTATTTAGGTAGCGCCTCACGTAGTACCGCCGGGGGTAGAGCACTGTTTCGGCTAGGGGGTCATCCCGACTTACCAACCCGAGGCAAACTCCGAATACCGGTGAGTAGCGCGTGGGAGACACACGGCGGGTGCTAACGTCCGTCGTGAAAAGGGAAACAACCCAGACCGTCAGCTAAGGTCCCGAAATCCTGGTTAAGTGGGAAACGATGTGGGAAGGCTCAGACAGCTAGGAGGTTGGCTTAGAAGCAGCCATCCTTTAAAGAAAGCGTAATAGCTCACTAGTCGAGTCGGCCTGCGCGGAAGATGTAACGGGGCTAAACCAGGTACCGAAGCTACGGGTTCATCCTATGGATGAGCGGTAGAGGAGCGTCGTGTAAGCCGATGAAGGTGGATTGAGAAGTCTGCTGGAGGTATCACGAGTGCGAATGCTGACATGAGTAACGATAAAGGGAGTGAAAAACTCCCTCGCCGGAAGACCAAGGTTTTCTGTTCGATGCTAATCAGAGCAGAGTGAGTCGGCCCCTAAGGCGAGGCGGAAACGCGTAGTCGATGGGAAACGGGCTAATATTCCCGTACCGGACATAATTGCGATGGGGGGACGGAGAAGGCTAGGTGAGCCAGGCGTTGGTTGTCCTGGTGAAAGTCAGTAGGCTTGCGTCTTAGGTAAATCCGGGACGCTTCAAGGCCGAGAGACGAGACGAACTGACCACGGTCAGGAAGTCATTGATGCCACGCTTCCAGGAAAAGCCTCTAAGCTTCAGATTATGTGCGACCGTACCCCAAACCGACACAGGTGGTCAGGGTGAGAATCCCAAGGCGCTTGAGAGAACTCGGGTGAAGGAACTAGGCAAAATGGTGCCGTAACTTCGGGAGAAGGCACGCCGGCGTAGCGTAAAGGAACTTGCTTCCCTAGCGCGAACCGGTCGAAGATACCAGGTGGCTGCAACTGTTTAGTAAAAACACAGCACTCTGCTAACGCGCAAGCGGACGTATAGGGTGTGACGCCTGCCCGGTGCCGGAAGGTTAAATGATGGTGTTAGGATTCGTCCGAAGCTCTTGATTGAAGCCCCGGTAAACGGCGGCCGTAACTATAACGGTCCTAAGGTAGCGAAATTCCTTGTCGGGTAAGTTCCGACCTGCACGAATGGCGTAATGATGGCCACGCTGTCTCCACCCGAGACTCAGTGAAATTGAAATCGCCGTGAAGATGCGGTGTACCCGCGGCTAGACGGAAAGACCCCGTGAACCTTTACTATAGCTTCACACTGGACGCTGATGTTGCCTGTGTAGGATAGCTGGGAGGCTTTGAACCTCGGACGCCAGTTCGAGGGGAGCCAACCTTGAAATACCAGCCTGGCATCATTGGCGTTCTCACTCAGGTCCGTTATCCGGATCGAGGACAGTGTGTGGTGGGTAGTTTGACTGGGGCGGTCTCCTCCCAAAGAGTAACGGAGGAGCACGAAGGTACCCTCAGCACGGTCGGACATCGTGCAGTGAGTGCAAGAGCATAAGGGTGCTTGACTGCGAGACAGACACGTCGAGCAGGTGCGAAAGCAGGTTCTAGTGATCCGGTGGTTCTGTATGGAAGGGCCATCGCTCAACGGATAAAAGGTACTCCGGGGATAACAGGCTGATACCGCCCAAGAGTTCACATCGACGGCGGTGTTTGGCACCTCGATGTCGGCTCATCACATCCTGGGGCTGAAGTCGGTCCCAAGGGTATGGCTGTTCGCCATTTAAAGTGGTACGCGAGCTGGGTTTAGAACGTCGTGAGACAGTTCGGTCCCTATCTGCCGTGGGCGTTGGATGTTTGAGAAGAGCTGCTCCTAGTACGAGAGGACCGGAGTGGACGACCCTCTGGTGTTCCGGTTGTCACGCCAGTGGCATTGCCGGGTAGCTATGGTCGGACGGGATAACCGCTGAAAGCATCTAAGCGGGAAGCCCCCTTCAAGATGAGACATCCCTGAGGCCTAGAGCCTCCTGAAGGGCCCAGCGAGACCAGCTGGTTGATAGGCACGGTGTGGACGCACTGCAAGGTGTTGAGCTAACGTGTACTAATGGCCCGTGAGGCTTGACCCTATAACACCCAAGGGGTCTGGTCG